>NZ_BIMK01000076.1 GCF_004001045.1 Paenibacillus chibensis | reverse complement strand
CCTGAATTGAATATTGTTCCCTGATAGCTCAGTTGGTAGAGCACTCGACTGTTAATCGAGTTGTCACAGGTTCGAGTCCTGTTCGGGGAGCCATTATGGAGAGGTGTCCGAGTTGGCCGAAGGAGCACGATTGGAAATCGTGTAGGCGCCAAAAGCGTCTCGAGGGTTCGAATCCCTCTCTCTCCGCCATTATAGTTTGGCCCGTTGGTCAAGGGGTTAAGACACCTCCCTTTCACGGAGGTAACAGGGGTTCGAATCCCCTACGGGTCACCATGATTACTTTGCTTCGATTGGGGATGAGAACCCATCAGGGTTCGTCGGAGCGTAAACTTCGGAAAGATTGCTTCGCAGTCTCGAACGAAGTGAGAGTATCCCCTACGGGTCACCATTATTGTTTCAACAAGAAGTATAATCCCATGGAGGCTTAGCTCAGCTGGGAGAGCATCTGCCTTACAAGCAGAGGGTCGGGGGTTCGAACCCCTCAGCCTCCACCATATAACTTTTA
>NZ_BIMK01000075.1 GCF_004001045.1 Paenibacillus chibensis | reverse complement strand
GGCCAGTTTGAACATTTTACCGCCAACACCGAGCACCATTCCTTCACTCTGATGTTCAATCGCTGCGGATGCCATCGAATTCGCAAATCCCGTCACAGGCACTGCGGAACCCGCACCAGCCCATTGGGCGCAAATTTATCGTACACCCCCGCGCAGGTCAGAATGACAGAAAGGAGGATCATCACCGCCACGGTAGGATCTCCAGCTTTTTTCTCATCAAAGCCGCCCCAATGCCAAACATTTCTTGGATGGCTTGTCCAACCAAACAGATGGTTCCGCCGGCTATAAAAGCACGAAGGAAGTTTTTGAGTATGGGTCTCGGAGGTTCGACGCTTTGCGCCAATTCTTTATATTCCTGTTGTACCCGCGTTAAATTTTTCTTTATATTATTTGCCATGAACATTCTCCTCGTATTTTTTCAGCTGGCGTATAGTTAACGAATCAGCAATGGTTTCACTTCACCAATAATCTCTTCTAACGATTTTGAACATTGCTCGTACATCTGCTTTGCATTTTGTTCTTTGGTGGATAAGGCAAACATTTCGAGATCCGCTTCACACTTTTTCAATGTTGCAAGCAATGCGGCTTTCTTCTGA
>NZ_BIMK01000074.1 GCF_004001045.1 Paenibacillus chibensis | reverse complement strand
AGCCAGTTTAAACATTTTACCGCCAACACCGAGTACCATACCTTCACTCTGATGTTCAATCGCAGCGGATGCCATCGAATTCGCAAATCCCGTCACAGGCACTGCGGAACCCGCACCAGCCCATTGGGCAAACTTATCGTACACCCCCATGCTGGTCAGAATGACAGAAAGGAGTATCATCACCGCCACGGTAGGGTCCCCAGCTTTTTTCTCATCAAAGCCGACCCAATGCACAAACATTTCCTGGATGGCTTGTCCAACCAAACAAATGGTCCCGCCAGCTATAAACGCACGAATGAAGTTTTTGATTATGGGCCTCGGAGGTTCGACGCTTTGCGCCAATTCTTTATATTCCTGTTGTACCCGCGTTAAATTTTTCTTTATATTATTTGCCATGAACATCCTCCTCGATTTTCAGCTGACGTATAATTGGCGAATTGTTAACGAATCAGCAATGGTTTAACTTCATCAATAATCTTTTCTAACGCTTTTGAACATTGCTCGTACATCTGCTTTGTATTTTGTTCTTTGGTAGATAAGCCAAACATTTCGAGATCCGCTTCACACTTTTTCAATGTTGCAAGCAACGCGGCTTTTTTCT
>NZ_BIMK01000073.1 GCF_004001045.1 Paenibacillus chibensis | reverse complement strand
TGTATATACAATGTGATGAGAGGAATCAAATGGCGGATTACAAAGATCTAAGTTAACCATTAGCTGGAATACAGCTTTAATAGTTCTTGTATTTGTAAGCTATTGTTATTGTCTACAGCTACAAAATAAGGCATTTGCCATTTTTGCGTCGCAATTGCTTCTTTACTGGTGGGGGTGTCCCAGCTAGGATAAATCCTCATTGCCATTTTCCCTTTTGCAGCGGCTGTTTTAAGTATTTTTTGTTTGACAAGAACTTCTTTCGGGAAGACGAATTGGCCAAAATTGTTATGAGTAAAGGCATTAATAACCAACAAATCAGTAGCAGTTTCGTATGAAAATGCCTGGTTTTTATTCTCTGAATCCTTTTCCCAAAAAGCAACAAACTGTCCGATCTTGGTAGGTGTTATTTTTGCAACTCTAAATCTTACCGATTTAGAATTTAGCTGAAATACCCCAGCTCCATAATCTGAATTTTGGGCTTCTTCTCGAATGGAATTGGTCGTTATGCCATTAGGTTCATAAATTGTTTCATTTATATAGGTTAACGCCTTATAGAAATTATTCAAAGTTGTACTCCTCATTTTGTTGTAAGTTATGAGACAGCATATGAACCGCGGAGTTACTTATTATTATATAGGGGCAAATCAGGGTTGGAATGAGCGCATTTAGAATTATTATTGGGTAAATTCCAAGAGTTACAATGGCGTGAGTATCACTATTTTAATATAAACAAGCCCCTTTAGTTTAACTAGTGGGACTTGTATTAGCTCTATAGCTGTATCAGGAATTTTTCCGTTAGTACAATTAAATTTATTTTCTTATCCCCGTTCTGAAACGTATACTTTGAACCCAATCTATCTACTTCTGTCCAGCCGCGATTCTCTATTTCTTGACGGTAATCGTCTGGGAGTCCGTTTTCTTCTTTAACTTCTTTTAAGGCGTACGCTTCCGAGTTTTCCTTTTTCTCCTGCAGTTCAGCTGTTTTCGGGACTGGGAAGTCTTGATTTAAGCCTTGAATGATTAAAATGTTCATTTTGGGAGGAGCAACCCATAACACATAAAATAAAAATCAGAAAACATAAT
>NZ_BIMK01000072.1 GCF_004001045.1 Paenibacillus chibensis | reverse complement strand
ATTGGCATACCCATAGCTTTGTTCAAAAGTCTTACCCTGATCTCGGACGAATATCGCCCCTGAGAATGGCATCATTTCATTGTGGCTCTCCATCATATCTTCTATAGATGAAAACAGACTCCTACTCATTGCCGCTTATCGCTTCCTTTCTTCTCTTCCGATTCTCCAGTTCATTTCAAGGGTGGATTTGCATACGTATCATCTAACAATTCATTCGATATTTCCAATGCTTCCTCCCTATTTTGGGCAGGTGCCGATATCATATAACCGTCGCCACCGTTCCAACCCCCGCCATGACCATCAGGATTTCTTTGATACTTCATAATAGCAATCTTGCTAAAATCCTTATTGATAAATAAAATTCCATACAGGAATTGTTTAAAACTTCCATTGTCGAAATATCTATAAAATAATTGCGTCTCACCCTGTTTGCTAAACCTAAGCTCTAATTTTCTATTTTCTTCCGGAACAGGTATGTTCTCACCTTCAATATCAATGGTTCCTTGAAATGTTCTTACACCCCGTATGCTCTTTTTCAATTCACCATGTACGGATATGGCAGTCGGATTTAGCTTATCTTTATGTACTTCACCTAATTGAAACATCACTCCTTGCATGGTAACCTTAAGCTGTCGAGGATACGTGTATATAAATGCCCATGTAAATGTTGTCACCAGCAGGATTCCTATCAAAATCCACAGTTTTGTCTTCAAGATCGGCCTCCTCTCATATCGGTTTTCTCCCTTCGGATTTGCGGATATTTCGATCAATAGATGTTCATTAATTTACAGTCTTTTCTTTAAGAAATACTGAACCATACCATCCGGATACTCATCTATCACCCCGAATACTTCATACCCCATCTTCTTATAAAATTCAGGAGACTGATAAGAGAAGGTACTTGTATGTGATAGTTTACAGCCCATATTAGAGGCTATGCCTTCTGCTTGAATAATTAAAGCCTTCCCGTGACCACTTCCTCTATATTCCTCATCAATCCAAAAGTTATCAATATATAACGTATCGCAGTATGTAGCACAAAAGATCCCGCCTATTGCTTTCCCTGTCTTATCCCTCAAAAATAAATTGATGCTCTTTCCAGGTATCTTTAATAAACCGTTCGTTTCTCTAACGTTATAGTTATATA
>NZ_BIMK01000071.1 GCF_004001045.1 Paenibacillus chibensis | reverse complement strand
TGGTCAAGACCCCATTTAGTGGACATTGAAAAAAACACCTAGGCTGTGAGCTGGCGTCGGTACTCTACCGGCGCCAGTTTATTTAATTTCCGCTGTGGCCGCTTTCGGTTGTAAAATCGTATGTATTTCTCAATTCTCCTTTGTGCCTCCGCCAGATTTCGGATATCATATGGATAGAGCCCTTCCGTTTTGAGATGCGAGAAGAAGCTTTCCATGGAGGCGTTGTCTAGGCAATTGCCCCGACGAGACATGCTGATTTGGGCGCTAACCTTTGGCAGCATGTCGTGGTAAGCATGAGACGTGTACTGGAACCCTTGGTCGCTGTGAACGACCAATCCAGTCACGTCTTTTTGCTTGGCAAACGCCTTGGCGAACGTCCTCAGAACCAGTTCATTGTCGTTACGTTCGCTGAGCTGGTAGGCCACAATCTCGTTGTTGAATAAGTCTTTCACCGCCGAGAGATACAGCCAGCGCTCGCCCACCCGGTATTGGGTTATATCCGTTACCCATTTTTGGTTTGGCTTTTCGGCCGTGAAGTTACGCTTAAGCAGATTCTCCGCCACACGTTCTGCTGCCTTGTAAGCCATGTTAAACCGGCGCTTCTTGCGAATGTTGGCTTTGAGTCCAAGTTCTTGCATGAGGCGTAGTACTTTCTTGTGATTCATCCATACACCTTCATCCTGCCATAAGAACAGCTGGATCTGCCGGTAGCCATACTTTCCTTCGTAGCGTTTATACACAGTGCGAATGAGTCGTTTAGCCTCTGCATCTCGGTCATTCTTCTTCCGTTTTAAATATGCATAATAGCCACTTCTAGAGACGCCAAGGAGTTGGCAGTGTTTGGCTACTTGGCCGATGTCCGCTGCTTGTTCAATGAGCTTGAAGCGCTGTTCTTTCCCTCCCGCATCCAGATTTCCAAACACTTTTTTAGCATTGCATTCTCCCGTTTCAACTGCTGAACATATCGCTCCTGATCTAAATATTCCTTCCGCCTTCCTCGTTGATCCAGTAGACCAAATTCGCCCTTTTCACGGTATTTGTGCATCCAACGCTTCATCCGACCCCGATCTTGAATTCCCAAATGATCGTTGATTTGCCGATACGTCCATTTTTCCTCTACGTGTAAGCGGATTGCCTCCATCTTGAGTTCCTCAGAATACGTCTTAAACTTTTGACCTTTAATAGCCATAAAAATGCACCCCCTAGAAATTCATCGGTTAAACCAA
>NZ_BIMK01000070.1 GCF_004001045.1 Paenibacillus chibensis | reverse complement strand
GATGTAACTGGGCAAAACGGCAATCCATTGCTGGAGTTGACGCTGTATCAGAGCCGAAAGCTTTTTGCCGGCCTTCGTGGCAATTTCGTTGATGAGATCGAGCAATTGTTGTAAGGCAACCGCCCAATCGAGCGTACCGACTTCGTCGCATAGCAAATAAAACAAGCCTCCGAAGGAGCGCGCATCGGTGCTTTGCCGATGCTGCCAAGCCAGCAGGATGTAGCGCGAAAACACAAGCGTCGTATGGCTGATCAGCAAATCATAGGAGCGGCCTTGAAACTCTTTTTGCAAACGAAGCAGTGATTTGGTGCACTTGAAGAAGACCTCAATGTCCCAGCGAATCGCGTAGATGCGGATCACGTCCTCTACGGAAAGGGAAAGGTCTGTCGTCAAAATAGCGAGCCATTCATTCTTCTTCGTACGATGACGAACGAACACCACGCGAACCGGAATGTCTGGGGCAAGCTCGGTTCGAATGCAGCGGAGAATGCCACGCTTGTTGCTCACCACAGGAAACGCTGCCGCGTACAGTTCTTTGAGCGACAGCTTCCGGCCTTGAACCAGGAAACGCTTATTGTCATTCTTGACCATGCCGATCACGTCGAGCCCGCGGGCAATGACTTCGCCAATGAGAGGCGCATGCGTAAACCAGCTGTCCATCAAGACGTAGGAGGCGGTCGCCCCTGCTGCCAAAGCGCGATCCAGCATGGACGCAATGACCTGCGGAGCCGATCGGAGCGATTCCTGACGGCGCTTGTAGCCGTGCGATCGTTTGTCGATGTTCTCGCTCATGCCGTTGATGGCAGACTTGCTTGAACTGAGCAGCGCGAAGTCGAGCGGCAAGAAGGTATGCCCGTCGGACCAGCCCATGGTGAGCATACGAAATCCTTTGTAATAAGCGCCGGTGGCATGATCTTTGAATCGGGCGAGCAACTCAACAGCCTTGCTGCGATTGCGTTCGAACATCGAATCGTCAACGATGAAGACGGTGTCCCGGTCGACAGACGTAAGAGTGCTGACCTTCCGTACCGTGGCGACACTGAGTGATGTCAGAAAGCGACGCCAGGCAAAGCCGGCATGATTGAGGAAGCGATACACCGCATCTTTGCCGGGAAACGATTCTCCCTTGCTGCTCTCGAGCAGACGAAACCAGTTCTTTTGATGAAACAACAGGACAAAGACGAGTTGGAACAGTCGGGCACAGCTGAAACCAAATCGCTTGCGCAACCCAGCTTGTCGAAGATGTTTCATGACGTTCAGTTCTTGAAAAGCAGACTTTAATTCGTTTGGCAGTTGATTAAGATCGGGCTGATGGTCTATCATGATGGAAGACAC
>NZ_BIMK01000069.1 GCF_004001045.1 Paenibacillus chibensis | reverse complement strand
AGTCTGTAAAATAGTTTGTGTAAACTCCTAAACCCAGTAAAATGGAAGTAATAGAAAGGTTGGGGAGAACACATGGGACTTTGGTCAAAGGAACAACTACGGGCTTTTATCAAGGAGAATAAGCTGGTTACTGCACAGGATGCGCAGAACGCTTTAAAAGAGCTGTTTGCAGAAACGCTTCAGGAAATGCTGGAAGCCGAAATGGACACGCATCTGGGCTACGAGAAGCATGAAGTCAAGGCCAAGATGACGCCAAACAGCCGTAATGGAAAAAGCAAGAAGAACGTTGTCAGCGAATATGGCGAGCAGGAAATTGCCGTTCCTCGGGATCGCCTGGGAGAATTCGAGCCTCTGGTGGTCCAGAAGCACCAAAGGAACGTAACGGGCATCGAGGATCAGATCATCGCTCTATACGCCAAAGGCGTCAGCACCCGGGAGATTCAGGATCACCTGCAGAACCTGTACGGAATTGAAGTCTCGCCGACGCTCATTTCCAATGTCACGAACAAGATCGTACCGCTCATCAAGGAGTGGCAGAACCGGCCGCTGCAAGGCGTGTATGCGGTGGTCTACATGGACGCCATTCACTTCAAAGTGAAGCAGGACGGAGCCATTGTTAATAAGGCGGCCTACATGGTTATTGGCATTGATCTGGACGGCAACAAGGACGTACTGGGCATGTGGATAGGTGAAAATGAAACCAGCAAATTCTGGCTCAACGTGCTGAATGACCTGCGTAATCGCGGCGTTCAGGACATCCTCATCATCTGTGTGGACAATTTGAATGGCTTCTCCGAGGCGATAGCCGCTTGTTATCCGAAGACGGAGATCCAGAAGTGTATCATCCACCAGATCCGTAATTCCACCCGCTACGTGTCTTACAAGGACCTCAAGAAGGTAACTGCCGACCTGAAGCCTATTTACAAGGCCGCAACGGAAGAAGGAGCTTTGCTCGAACTGGATCGTTTCGAGGAAATCTGGGGCGCTAAATACCCGCTGATTATCCGGTCGTGGCGCAATAACTGGAGCGAACTCTCAACCTTCTTCAAGTACCCGCCGGAAATCCGCAAGCTGATTTACACGACGAACATGATTGAAAGCTACCACCGGCAGCTTCGGAAAGTGACGAAGGGCAAAAGCATTTTCCCGACCGACGAAGCCCTGCTCAAAATGCTCTACCTGGCCACAATGGATGTGACCCGAAAATGGACGGGCCGAGTACAGAACTGGGGTCAGATGCTGCTTCAGTTTTCGGTCTTTTTTCAAGATCGAATCGGTAACCACCTACGCTAAGTCGCCCCCCTCGGGGGGATTCCTTAAATGAGTTTACACAAAAATCTTGACAGACCC
>NZ_BIMK01000068.1 GCF_004001045.1 Paenibacillus chibensis | reverse complement strand
CTCAACCTAAAAATTAGCGGTTGATATTTTCATCCTAATAAGCGTTGCCGATTACATTCGATTAAAATGCCAGCTTTGTAGCAACGACGATTTCGTGTGAAATAGTGACGGCGTTGGTACGCTTTAATGCGATTATGTCGTCCTTCCACCGTCGCATTCGTCCAGCGGCAGTGATGGTAGTTCACGATTTCCTCTTCCCAATTTCGCATCGTTTTCAAGGCGCTTTGCACCGCTTCGTGCTTAATAGCTTCCCCCTGCTGACACCAGCGAGTAAACCCGAGCTGGGCCACGTGGAGATTCGGCGAATAATCATACCAGTGAGTGAACGCCTCCTTCCATTCCCATACCTCACGCAGCAGCGGTGAGAATGCCAACAGTTGATTTAACTGAGTTCTGCTCTTTTCCGGTAAGGAATCTGCAGGCGGATTTAGCAGGCGATGATGACTTTTCAAGATGATTTTGGCCCGAGGGGAAAGGGTAGACTGAACTGATTTTCGGACAGCCTGGACACTTTCAATGACGTAACCGTGAACGTGGAACCGGTCGGCAATCCGGATCGCCTTCGGAAAACACTCGCTGATCCAGGTGTGATACGTTTGAGCCAGATCCATGACGACCGCCTTGGGATTCAGGTTCAAAAAATCGGGATGCTGCTCGGCATATGCACGCAACGCGTCCAGCTTTCGACCAGCCAGCAGGTCTAGCATGGTTTCGCCTCGAAGATCGTGAATGCCGGTATTGTAGGTGTGCCCTTTTTTGATCGCAAAGTCATCGATGCCCAGCACCAGTTCTGGCGTGTCTTTGGCTTGACGCCAAGCCTGCTCAAGTAGACGCTCATTCTCTGCGGGTAAGGCCTCCTGATGCATGCGCTGCACCGTGCTGGCCGGCGCTTCTTGCATTCTCGCGCTATGCGCTGCCGTAGAGCCCAGTGCCTGGTTTACGGTCTGTGAGCGAAAAAGACGGCTGTATTGTTCCTTAGGGCCAACCCAAGTGTAGGACCAAACAAACCCAATATTGCACCGCGCACAGGCTAAGCGCAGCGAGGGAATGTGCAAAAAGCACTTCTTACCAAAGATGCTGACATGACGAATCTTGCGCGACTTATTACGGCCATCTCGCTTCACTGATTGTTCGGAGTGGCAGATTGGGCAGGGCTGTTTGTAGGCTACTGGTGAGGCTTCCAAATGCACTTCTGTTGCATTTTGGGAGAGAACACTATGGAGTTGTAGTTCTGGTAATCCGAGCATTTCGTTGATATACTGGAGTGGCATCTGTCATTTCCTTTTCTTGTTGTTGGGTAGGACTTACAACATTACAGGATTTGCAGATGTTTTTCCATTTCTATCCTCGTTTTTTATGTTCTTCGGATTTCAACCGCTAATTTCGGGTTTGAGCC
>NZ_BIMK01000067.1 GCF_004001045.1 Paenibacillus chibensis | reverse complement strand
GGACCGGTTATTGTATTTGGTACAGTCGCCGCCTTTGCGGTAGGAATTGTACATTTGCTGATCAAAGGCGGGGGAGGCTCTTAATATGTTAAAGGGACACCAGAGTTGGCTATTTGAGAACAAGCCGTTCATCCGATCAACAGCAACGGTAGTGGGTCCATTTGAAGGAAGAGGCCCGCTGGCCAAAGATTTTGACATTGTCCATGGAGAATCCATGATGGGACAAAAGAGCTGGGAGAAAGCAGAAAAGGTATTGATTGAAGAAGCGGCAAAACTGGCTATTGAAAATGCGGGGTTGACAAAGGAACAAGTACAGTTTTACATAGGCGGGGATTTGATGAATCAAATCATTAGCAGCAGTTTTGCCGCGCGAACATTATCGATCCCTTACCTCGGTGTGTTTGGCGCTTGTTCAACCTCGATGGAAAGTCTGGCATTAGCAGCTAACCTTGTAAATTCCGGTTCGGCGAAATTTGTGTTGGCGGGGACATGCAGCCATGATTCCAGTGCGGAGAAACAGTTCCGATATCCGACCGAGTACGGTTCGCAAAAACCGCCAACCGCCCAATATACGGTAACCGGGGCCGGTGCTGCCATCGTATCCATGGAAGGTGACGGACCGGTTGTTACATCTGCCACCATTAGCCGGGTTATCGATATGGGCATTAAAGATCCGTTTAATATGGGCGCAGCGATGGCTCCTGCAGCGGTAGATACCATTGAGGCGCATGTTCGGGATTTGGGAATTGAACCGGGTTATTACGATTTGATCGTTACCGGCGATCTTGCGAAAGTCGGATATGAAATCGCCTGTAAATTGTTTAAGAAACATAACTTTCCCATCGAACAAACCGAATATTCCGATTGCGGGATGATGATTTACGATTATGAAACCCAAATGGTTCAAGCCGGAGCAAGCGGCTGCGGTTGTTCGGCAGTTGTTACCTATGGACATTTGCTAAATCGGATGCGAAGAGGTGAACTGAAACGAATCCTCGTTGTCGCTACGGGGGCGCTGCTATCCCCGATTTCATTTCAACAAGGGGAAAGCATTCCTTGTATCGCTCATGCCGTATCCATAGAGGCAGGAAGGGAGATATTATGATTTTTCTTTGGGCTTTTTTGGTGGGAGGTGCAATCTGTGTTTTCGGACAATTTTGTTTTGATGTCTTGAAACTTACACCGGCCCACACCATGACCCTGCTTGTTGTATTGGGTGCGATTGTCGACGGAATTGGATGGTATGACCCGCTGATTGAATTTGCCGGGGCAGGAGCATCGGTCCCGATTACAAGCTTTGGTAACGCGCTTGTCCATGGTGCGCTTCAAGAACTAAAGAGCAATGGCTGGATTGGGATCATCACCGGAATTTTCGAAGTGACCAGTGCCGGAATATCCGCAGCGATTA
>NZ_BIMK01000066.1 GCF_004001045.1 Paenibacillus chibensis | reverse complement strand
CAAGATTAAAAATATCGGGATGACACGATTCGAACATGCGACCCCCTGGTCCCAAACCAGGTGCTCTACCAAGCTGAGCTACATCCCGATGCAAGGTAATACAGTTAAATGGAGCGGACGACGGGAATCGAACCCGCGACCCTCGCCTTGGCAAGGCGATGCTCTACCGCTGAGCCACGTCCGCAAAATTCTTGGTGCGCGTGGAGGGACTTGAACCCCCACGTCAAAGACGCTAGATCCTAAGTCTAGTGCGTCTGCCAATTCCGCCACACGCGCACATTACCGCAGGTTATTCACCTGACAGATTCGATCGATTCTAACGTGATTTGTTTGTTTCTTGTAATTCTTATCTCGTTAGCGACAAGAATGATCTTACCATAGTTAGTTACCACGAGTCAAGCATATTATAAAAAAAATAAAAAAAAGATATCAATATCGTTGTAATGCGTGCAATGATCTTTTGTTTTTTGGACGTTTACGAGCTAATCAAATCTTATCCAAACCGTGAAAAACAAACTTCAGCCAAAGGATCTGCTTTCATCGGTACAGTCCCCATGGAGAAGGGTTTTATAAGTCAGGTACATAACCTTTATTCCGGGAAATGAGCTCACAGTAAAAACCTAGAGGCTACGACCACAAGGCAAAAACATGAATGACCTAAACTTTATGTCTAAGGGCTTCCGAAGTACCCCATTTCACTGCTTATACTGTGTTAGAAGACAGCAGACATTATTGATCCTTGCGTCTCACAACGGGCCATTAGAGCCGTTTCAGGAGTGGTTGCATAGATAATTACCAGCCGGCAATGGGCAGACCAGCTCGCCCCAGCAAAAACTTCGAATTCGTACCCTTCATTATGCACATCACCTCTTCTTCTACGTGCCTTTGATCATGTTCTTGTAGATGCCTAATATGACGTGCGCTTGAAACCGCCTATACGGCCTTCTTGGATTCAGGGGGGTCTTAAGGTCCCTTTGTATTGGACAAGCCTCTAACAGGCGAAAAAATGGCCGTAATGGGGCTCTAACCTATGTATGCTGTATTATGTATGCTGTATAAATGATCAGAAAGTGCTCCGAGCAATTATCAATCCTAAGCTGCTGCAGGTCCTCCCTCTTTGGCGAACGAACCTTTCTTCGACGTCCAAATGTGAGCGTATTGAGATTTCCCTGTAATCGTCCAGAGTCATTACTAACGAGCATGAAAAAGTATATCCCTACCTAGTCCATTGCTCTCCCATCGATTCGACCCTTAGGATGTATTTACTACCGGATAAGAAGCATTACAGTAATTGCATCATTCATTAATGAGCTTTATTAATTATTTAATCGTGCTAACATTTTTCCCTCCATCGATACACGAGCTTCAATTACAGAGCTTAATAATGCAAGAACCCCCGTACCGGTTCATGTAATCCATGAGCAGTACGGGGGTTAAAATAAAAAAAGCACCTATTTTGCAATAGATTGCTTCCACTTGT
>NZ_BIMK01000065.1 GCF_004001045.1 Paenibacillus chibensis | reverse complement strand
TTCGTTTCTCGCTGCATTGTTCGTAAAACCCAAAGGATAGTACGGGGCCCAATCCGAATTTCGTTGGCTAAAATACACTGTAACGGTCGGTCAGGGCGATCCCTAACCGGCCGGTTTTGATTATGAGAAACGTTTACTTGTTCCAATCTGTACGGAATGTCCCCATCGATAATCTCAAAGGTTACGTTGACCAAGCTATAAAAGCCATATACTGTCAGACGCTATTTATTTCGGTTCCTATATTCTCCATCACTTCTTTGGTTCGCTCCATTAAACTCGGCTCGGTTGGAACATTTTCACTTGCCTTTCCATCCAAGATTATTGGAGATTTGTTACTTGTCGTTTGGATTCGCTGTTTAAATTGTGATTTAAGTTCGCTTTTTTCCATACCTTTCTCCTTTTCATTCGCCATTTTCAGAATATGCAACTGATATTATTCCGATTTTCATATCCTTTATGCATCATAGGAGTCAGGTCCCCAAAAGGCGGTGTTTCCGCCTGCATATAGACAACCAACCCGATAAAATTACTGGAAACCGGGCGGATGCCGTTGTCTCTTCTATGCGCCTGCCATAGACTAATGCTGTAAGATCAACTTTACCTAACCCAAGGAGGAATGTTTTCAAATGCAGTTTATCAAACAGGCAATGCCCATGTATACGCATGACCAGGCCGCTTATGTCAGGCAAATGTACGATTGGCACATGAAAATGGCTCAGTATCACGAACAATTACGTACCTTTCATCTGGAAAGGGCGAAACAATTTCAAAAGCTCTCCGAAGAAAAAGCGAAAACGTCAGAAATATCCAGCGACACCAGCGCCGCTTAAAGGCGAACCGACATGGAGCGACGTGATGAATTGGCAGCATTCCGAATCAAAATCTGGGACCGTTATGTAACCCTTCGTTCCCAATATGGAACCCGGATGCCCTTGTCTTTCGAACAGTTCTGGTATGACTTTCTGGCCAGACACATGATATCCGACAGCGGAGTCGAGCAAGTGTATGAGGACTTCTGCAACAACTGGGAGAATCAGTGCGTGGAAAATGTTTGCGATTCGAGCCATAGGTAGAATGCCGGAAGTTTTTTTAAACGAACCGATTCATACTTCGTTTTGTCCCGAGGAGGTGGCGGCCATGACAGAGGGGCAACCGGCGAAGAGCGAGGAAATGCTGCAAACCGCATTCCGATTAAACAAAATGTCCGACTTGCTCCGTGCGTAAGTTGGAAAATTCATTGTATAATTTTCGAAGACAACTTATCATGAGAAATAGGACCACCAAAAGGCCGGCTGTTGCCCAAAATGGGCAGCTCCGGCCTTTGATATTTGTATGCAGGGGACAAGGGTAGATGGGATCGAATCCAAGCGGAACTTTCACGATGCGGATTACTGCTTGGCGGAATAGGATGATTCGTTTCTGGACAACTTAAATGCTGTTTGCATAAATTTGGAAAGGCGGATACCTACATGTCACCAACATTCAGTACAAGCGTTGAAAACCGGACTATCTCTACCCCAAGACAACCGAATCGATGTAAAAATTGCATCTGGGGCAACTGGGATGGGTTGAAACAATTCTGTTCGAAACCTGTCTGCATTAAGAATCAACCAATATAAGGGGTCCACTTCTTTTACTTGATCATGTTCGGTTATCTGTAAACAATTCATGCCCAGTGACTGGCATTTTTGCCGATGAC
>NZ_BIMK01000064.1 GCF_004001045.1 Paenibacillus chibensis | reverse complement strand
GAGGAGCCATTCCTGTAATGAAGTAATTTGAGCTTTGAGCAAAAAAGCGCCACTCGGTATACTGGGAAACGTTCCGGCAAAGAACAAATCCCGCATACGAAAGAGGCGCTCAAGATGAAGTATAAGATGAAGCAGAAACAGAATCAACGGATTACGCGAATTAACGAGGCAACATTGGTCGTCGGCGCAGATATTGCCAAAAAGATTCATGTGGCTCGTGCGGTCGACTATCGCGGAATCGAGCTGGGCAAAGACTGTGTTTTTCATAACGACGCGCAAGGGCTGACGAAACTGTCGTCGTGGATGAAGGAGGTCGGGCAAGCACATGGCAAGACCGAGATCGTGTTTGGCATCGAGCCTACCGGACACTACTGGTTTCCGCTTGCCGCATTCTTGCAAGAGCAAGGCATCACGGTTGTTGTCGTCAATCCGCATCACGTGAGCAAGACCAAAGAGCTCGAGGACAATTCGCCGACGAAAAGCGACTACAAGGACGCGAAGGTAATCGCCGACCTGATCCGCAGCGGCAAGTATTCCGAGCCGAAGCTGCCGACGAAGGCCTATGCAGACCTGCGCATCCTGATGAACCTGCGGGAGAAAGTTTCGGCGAGTCTCACGCAAGTGAAAGGCCGCGTGGTTAACTGGTTCGACCGGTTCTTCCCGGAGTACGCCGGCGTGTTCAAGGACTGGGAAGGCAAAGCATCGCTCATGACACTGCGTGCATTCCCGCTGCCTGCCGACATCGCCGCCAAGGGAGCCCGAGACGTCCTGGCCCACTGGAAGACCGAAGTGCAGCGTGGTGTGGGTATCAAGCGAGCGGAAACGCTCGTCGCATCAGCCGCTGCGTCCATCGGTCTGACCGAAGGGACGACCGCGGCGCGAATCGAACTGAGCACGCTCCTTGGGCAGTACGAGCTATTCAGCGAGCAGTTGGCCTGCATCATGGAGCAAGTCCTGACGATTCTAAACGACATTCCAGGGACCGCGCGAATGTTGGCCGTTCCGGGAGTCGGTGTGGTCACCGTCGCGGGCTTTCTGGCGGAGGTTGGGGATCTGTCCGGCTATGACCACGGTCAGCAGATTATCCGACTGGCCGGGCTGAATCTCAAAGAGAACAGCTCGGGCAAGCGTAAGGGCAAGACAGGCATCACCAAGCGCGGGAGATCACGGCTGAGGGCGCTGCTGTTCCGGGCGGTCATGCCGCTGGTGGCGAAGAATGAAGCCTTCAAAGCGCTGCACGCGTACTACACGACGCGCAGCCAGAACCCGCTAAAGAAGAAGCAGTCGCTGATCGTCTTGTGTGGGAAGCTCATTCGCGTGTTGCATACGCTAGGAACCAAGGAACGTGAGTATAACGCGCTGGAAATGCTCGGACGGGTAAGACTGGCTCAGATCGGGCAAGTGGGCGCCTAAGCCAAAGCAAGCGTCTGATCAAACGCAACTTCAAAAGGAATAACAACGACAACGGAAGCACCGGAGGAGCCGAAGAACAATTTTCCGTGAGGGCAACGACCCAGTAGAGGAGCAAGAATCGGCCTCCACCCCTTGAGAGACAGAACGAAGGAATGTAAGGGCGACGACCCAGCGTGACATGGGAGGGTAAGTCCCAAGGGCAAATGTGGAGATCCACTGTGCGATTATAACCACCATCTCACAGTTTTGGAATGCAATCGATCCCAAGCTCTGTTCCTGCATACGCTCGTAGTGCGCCCCATCCAATGTACAACGGTCTACTCAAACAGTCGAAGTTGAAATCCTGTGAATTAGCGAGTAAACAGGCGAAAACATTACTTTATAGTGGGAGG
>NZ_BIMK01000063.1 GCF_004001045.1 Paenibacillus chibensis | reverse complement strand
CAAGTTGATATCAGTTGTCGCTACCCAGGTTCCATATTCGCCCGCCTGTAAAGAGGGGGGGGGGAGCATTCGAAGGCGTCCGGTGAGGACCAAATGCCGAAGTTGAATCTGGACATCGTCATAGATGGTTAAATGACCGGAATAGGCAGCGTAGGGGGAATGAAACACGATCTGCTGCGCGCTTTCATTCCAGCTTCCTTCAATCGGAATCGGCGTTCCGCGAAATTGGATAGTGCCTTGAACTCGTTGGTCCGGCAAAACGCGCATCACAAGCTTGCCCCATACAACCGGCCTGCCGGCGACGGATGCATAAACTCCCCAAATGGAAAAGGGGGGTAATACCTTTGATATGGATTGCGAGGCATCGGCCACGACTCATCACTCCTCTTATTCGGTTACGCCATTATATGCGTCCACGGTAAAAATGCCCGTCACGGGGCTTGGATTCCTTTACAGATAACCGAACATGTTCAAGTAAAAGAAGATCGACAATACCGTCACCGGGATGCTCCAAACCGGCTTTGTATGATGAAAACGAAGCATGAGAAACATGTGTACGTCAAAAAAAAAGCGACCACCAGCAATTCCAGCCGCGGGAGTAGGTAATATAACCGAGGCGATATCCGACCCATTCAACACCGATATAAATCAGCACCCACTTTGCAATGTGAACCGATACTAAAATGAGGTGATACAATGGCCGTTGTCAAAGCCAGGGCAAGTGATATAGATCTGTTGGCAAGATTGCTTCGAGCCGAAGCGGAAGGGGAAGGCGAACAAGGAATGCTGCTCGTCGGGGCTGTAGGAATTAATCGGATTCGGGCAAACTGCTCCGATTTTAAAGGCATTCGTACGATTCCGCAAATGGTATTTCAGCCGCATGCGTTTGAAGCAACCATACACGCTTACTTTTATCAAAAGGCAAGGGACAAAGATAGACGCCTTGCACGAAAGTCAATTAACGGTGAGCGACCATGGCCTGCTAAATTCTCTTTGTGGTATTTCAAACCCCCCGCAAATTGCCCTTCGACATGGTACAATCAGCCTTTTGTCGGAAGATACAAAAGCCACTGCTTTTACGAACCGACAGGTGTAGAATGCGAAAATATTTACAATACTTTTTAAACATATAAGACGCAGGCCTAATCCGGTCAGCGTCTTATATGTATTAAGCGCAAATCTCTGCATAACCGTTTGGAGTAATACTTTGCAGGTATGGGGATCTTCCAGTTTTGGTTCGTGTATGCCAATGCCAGTACCAACCGGCCAATCAGTTCTTTATTGACCAGCCAACACAACTCATTGTACTTCTCCAAGGCATTGAGGAAATTACTGAGTTGATGGAGCAGGGAGAATCGGCGTCTTTTTGAACATTTACACGAATCCGATGATGTCCCAAAGTTGATCCTTCGGTAGGCGTAAAATCCGATTTTGGTATCTTGATTTCTTACCGTATACCAGAGGAGTGTTTTGAGGAATGGAAGAGGGTGTCCAAAGGCAGGCCAGCCGATATGTCCGGCATCACCTATGAGAAGTTTCTGATCCGATCGGAAGATCTTCTTCGCTTACATTCCACAGTTCGGCCATTTCCTTGATATGCTTTGGACCAAAAGGGTAAGATCGATGGTTCACCAACCGAAGCGCCGACCGTCTACTGACTCCGATGATGTATAAAGGATATGAATATCGGAATAATATCAGTTACATATTCTGAAAATGGCAAATGGAAAGGAGAAAATATGGAAAAAAGCGAACTTAAATCACAATTTAAACACCGAATCAAAACGGCAAGTAATAAATCTCCAATAGTATTGGATGGCAAGGCAAGTAAAAAAGTTCCAACCGAGCCGAGTTTGATGGAGAGAACCAAAGAAGTGATGGAGAATATAGGAACCGAAATAAATAGCATCTGAATGGGTTTTTCATAATTAAAACCGGTCGGTTAGGGATTACCTTGACCGACCGTTACAGTGACAATGAGCCCCGTATTATCCTTTGGGTTTTACGAACAATGCAGCGAGAAACGAAAAAA
>NZ_BIMK01000062.1 GCF_004001045.1 Paenibacillus chibensis | reverse complement strand
ATATAGATTACGACATATAGCTTTGTAGTCTTCCTCATGATCTTCAAATACGATTTGTAATTCATCGTCACGATTTGGGCTGCTCATGGTTTCTTCCCTCACATCAATTTATAGTTATCGTGTTTCCCATCATAGGTAGGTATTTCCCCACCCTCAATCACAGTTCAAAATCGCATCCAGCAAAAGGCACTTCTCTTTCGATCAGTTTAACTGCTTCGGTTATCGCATTTCTCTGAGATTCAGTAAGATGTTCTTCTTTCCCGTCCCAATGATTAAGCCACCAAAAGAACGAATGGATATTTCTATATTCCATGAACATGGGGATCCTCCGGATCCATTCTTGCCCGATATGGTTTTGTTGAATATACCCTTCTAGAAACTCGTTTAAGAAATGCTTGGCAAATTCATTTTGGGATTCCCGATCTTTGGAATGTGCCCCCCACCATACCGCATGAGTAGCCGAGATTCCTATATCAAGCGCAAACCATCCGTACAACGCATCATCAAAATCAAAAACGGTTATTTCCCCTTGCTCAATGAGAAAGTTATAGGGATGAAAGTCATAATGAATTAATCCGTATGAATCAGGGCTTTTAGGTAAGGCTGTTAACTGTTTCTCTTTTTCTCTAAGTTTATGGAGAAGTATACCGTAATGCCCATTGAGCAAATGCGGGTTATTGATTTCCGCTGGTCTCCAATTCATCCTATTAAACTTCAAATCACCGGGATCATAAGTTTTGGTCAACCGGTGCATGCTCCCCATGGTTTCGCCCCATGAATGGAATAAGTTCGGGCCCCATAGTTTCGGATCACTATCAAAAAAATGCCCCGGCGCTTCCTCAAACACTGTCACAATAAAGTATTTCTCAAGATCATTGCATACCGTCGTTAATTCACCTTCCAGCGTATGGATTGGCAATGCAACACGAACTCCGTTTTCTGCTAAATACCGGACCCAATGAACTTCTGCCTGGATCTCTATTTCAAATTCGACTGGTTTTTCGGAGAAGCGCAAATAGTATGTCTTGTTACCTTTAATGAATTTGTATACCACATTACATGATTTACCAATATATTGTAATGCTTCAGTATCAAATCCAAATGATTTCGCAGCTTGGGAAAGTACCTCAGGACTAACCAAAGAGAATCTCCTTTCTTTATCCATGCTATCAATAGAGTCCCCGTCATATGTTGTTATCCGAACAATGAGCCTTCCTCGATGCCCGCGATAATATCCATTAATTCCATGAGATTCATGATCTCTGCACTAGGATTAACGTTCATCTGCTTCATCTTCTCTTGATCCGCCCGGTACGCAATGAAACGTAAACCTGCGCTTAGGGATGCCTTTCCGTCTGTCCAAGAATCCCCTACCGAAATCCATTCATCTGCCGGATACTTATATTCATTCAATATACGTAAATAACCATCGGGTGAAGGCTTTAAGGAATTCATCATTTCCCTGCCTATCATTTGATCAAAGTAGTCCATGATATGATTTTCTCTTAGTGCGACCTCTGCAGCTCGAACTGAATTGTTCGTTACGATTGTAATAAGATACTTTCCTTTCAGTTCATTAAGAATATCCCTGGTTCCCGGCTCTAAGCCTGCTTGCTGCATGCCCAGCACTTCGTGTTTTCTTGGAATTTCCCACACTTCCTGAATCAGCTTACCCGTCATCCGGTTTGTCCGAATCGCTTCTTCAATAACCGTTGCCGTTGTGTATAATTGAAGAGGCATACCAACTGGTAGGACATTCCTTGAGACGAGAAATTGATATGTTTCTTCCTTCATGGCTGAAAAATCGATTCTCGAACTTAATAGGGTATTATCCATATCAAAAATAATGCCCTTTAACTTTTGCTTCATAGGATCCCTCTTTCATATCATCGCGGCACGAGTGTATCGTTTCTCTTTTGCCTAAAACTTCTTAATATCGTCTCATTCGTGTTTCCCCTCAGGTATCCAGACGTATTCATCAATCTTCCAGAATCCATTTCACTGCTTCATTGATATCACTTGCGGTATAATCAGGTTCAACTTCCTTCCATTGATTTCTATATTCATTCAGCGAATCTTCCCCCCCAACCTGTTCTAACCAAGACCTTCTTGGCTCCGGCAGCATGTGCAGCCAGCATGTCGGTATCTCCCACATCTCCAACCACAACGCACTTGGATAAATCCAAACCATACTTCTCCGCTGCTGTAAAAAGCATTCCCGGCCTCGGCTTACGGCAATGACAACCTTCACTGCTTCCATGCGGACATATAAAAGAATCATCAAACCCATAGGTGTTAAATTGTGATCTAAACTCTTTTTCAGTCGCCTCGCCTTTAGAGATTCTGTGCTGATTCGTAAAAGCAAACACCTTCAACCCTGCTTCCTTCAACCGACGAATGGATTCCTCGGCGCCTTCGAATAAAACAAAGTCTCTTGGATGAATAAAATGCCCCGTACCTCCAATTGTGCCGTCACGGTCTAGAAATACCGCCTGCCATTGGACCAAGATTATTCCTCCTCCAGAGTTATTTCGGTTTCACGTTTCAGCCCATCTAATAAGGGTTCGTACAAATCTATTCTTCCACCTGGCAGTTCGAGAGACTCCTCATTCCTTTTGTTTCGTGTTTGAATAATAATTTCAGTAATATCGTTAACATTACGTTCAACAAATGCTCTTGCGTTCACAAAAAACATCAACGAATCACCTATCCTATAAAATAATGTATTCTATATGGGGTAGGTCATGGGTAACTGAAATACCGGTGGAATCTCCTCAAGTTGGAAGTTCATGTAAATACATTGTTATATAAAATCACTCCATCTTTAAGCCAGCTAATTACAAATTCATTTATCCGCTTTTTCACTCCATTCAATCAAGTTAATTGCATTGCCATCCGGATCATATGCATCAAAATCAATATGCACATTCCTGTCTGAAGACCAATTCTTGATGGGGCCAACCTTTACCCCTTGAGATTGTAGTTTCTCGTGTAATGCTAAGACATGACTGTAGTTCAAATTAAATGTCGGATATTCTTGAGCTTGAAATACCTCAGATTTAATTAATGTAAGCAACGGTGAATTTTCATGAATGATAAAATTAGCAATCCTGCCGCACTCCTCAATATTGCGCAAATGAAGTCCGAGTATATC
>NZ_BIMK01000061.1 GCF_004001045.1 Paenibacillus chibensis | reverse complement strand
TTCACAAATGCAGCGCAACAGACACAAAACATCATTGACCAGGTCACTCCACGGTTACAACAAATTGAACAGGAAGAACCGCAGTATAAAGGTTTCTAATAAAGGGCCATGCCGATCTCTTCTCGGCATGGCTGCCCCTTTATTCCCTCGTAGATGACTTGATTGGGAGGCTGATTTTCTTGGCATGGATAGCAGGATTATGGCTAGTAAATACGGCACTGTTGATCATTATTGCGGTTCGGGAGGTGCGCCGCCCCGCCAAAGCGTTGACTTGGATATCAGTCGGACTTGTATTACCGATTATCGGATTCGTTTGTTACCTGTTCGTCACGAATCCTGTGCAAATGCGGCGGGACAAGCTCGTTTCTTCGCACAATAACCCGATAGCGTTGCCTCCAGCATGCGGTCACTCCGCTTTTGTTATCGCCCGGGCTTTGCAACCTTTGTCTGTCCGTGGCCTTCGAACCGGTTCCGTCCAAATCCTCACGAACGGGATGGAAACCTACGGAAAACTCCTTCAATCAATTCAGGCCGCACAAAAGTCAATCGATCTGGAATATTACATATACCGGAATGACCATATCGGTAAACGTATCACAGATGTGCTGATTGACCGGGCTTTATCCGGTGTGAACATTCGTTTTATAAGGGATGGCTGGGGAAGCCGGTCGTTTCCCAAACATGCGGTTCGCCGGATGATGGAAGCAGGCATTGAATGCAGGACCATCTTTCCCTTGCGAATCCCCTGGGTACTATCCAACTTGACATACCGGGATCATTGCAAGATCGTCATCGTCGACGGAAAGGAAGCCTTCATGGGAGGAATCAACGTTGGGGACGAGTATACTGGAATGAAGCCGGATGTCGGTTTTTGGCGCGACACTCATATGCGGTTAACCGGCGAAACAGCGGATGATGTGAAAGCCGTTTTTGAGGCTCACTGGAAAATGGCGTCACCGGACATGCTCCATTCAACGAGAAAGGCAAAATTTATCCCTGAATCGGCCCAACTTTCAGACGATAAAGCCATTCATCCATTTCTATCCGGCAAAACAGAACGATCCGGATACGGATGGGAATGGGGATCGGAGCTGGGAACGATGGAAGGCCCCCACATGGGAAAAGCTTCCCCATCCAAGGATTCGCATAACGTCTATATACAGATATTCGAAGGCAATCCCGGGCTGCCTACTCCGGTCATTCGGGAAATGCATTTCATCTGCCTGACGCAGGCGACCCGAACCATCGACGTGACCAACCCTTATTTTATACCCGATGCGGATATCATGATGGCCATCAAAACAGCCGCGGCGCGTGGCGTTCGAGTGAGATTACTGGTGCCGCGCCAAGTGATTCCTAAAGTTGCAGGAGCTGCAAGCCGTACGTATTATGGCGAACTCGTGGAAGCAGGGATCGATGTGTTTCAGTACAACAAAGGGGTGCTGCACGCGAAAGTCATGATTATCGATGGCGAGATTGCCGAAGTGGGTTCTTCCAACTACGATCCCCGTAGTTACCGTTTAAACTACGAAGTGTGTGCAGTGCTGTATAATTCCGATGTGGCTCGGGTGCTTACGGAACAATTCGAACGGGATCTCACCGACTCCATTCCTTTGCGAATGGAAGATTATCTGCATCGTTCTTCTTCTGAGCGCATTCTTGATCAAGCAGCGCGCGTTTTATCTCCGTTGTTATAAATAGGGCTTGCTCAACAAGAATCGTTCCAGGCGCGCATGTCGCATCGAGCATGAGGGTGCCTTGTTCGTGACATTCGCTACCGGGGAGGCTGCGATTGGCAGAACGCTCAGTTCTTTCGCCATCTTCCGGTTTTTCTTTGCCACAGTGGTGGGCTCCTGTGGAAGGGAGAACGCCTCGCCTACCTCCATGGTGAGCTGCGAACCGCCCGCGTCGTTATCGTCGTCATCGCGGTCCTGCTTGGACGGTTTCGTCTTGGCCTAGCGCTCTGCTTGCAGCGCGGCATGGGCAATCCAGCCGTTAACTTCAGCCAAGACTTCCAGACCGAGCCGTTCTCGGAAATGGGTTAGTAAAGAGTGATGAAAGGGCTCTTCATCTACATATGTGGTGTAGCCCAAGAAGAACTGCAAATACGGATTCTCTTGGATTTGCAAGGTCTCACGATCGCTTAAACCAAGGCGCTCCTTGATGATGAGCGAGCCGAGGGCGATAATACGTGCAGAGTACACCTTCTGGCCGATGGGGTGCGCCCCCGTATTCGCGAACTCCGGGCGCTTGAAGTGCCTGATTGGGCTGCATTCATGATGGCTAATTCAAGGCGAGGTGTTGGAAATGTCTCGTAATTAAATAACGCCCTTCCAACTTCCTACTGGGAAGCGAAAGGGCTGAAAGGTTTACTTTTTCGTTACTTGGAACATGTTGATTTTTGGAAACACCTAGTGCTTAGGTGTTGTGAGAGGACGGGGGTTAGCCGCCTCCTACTCGATTGGAGAAGTAGTTCACATTCGTGCCGAAACCAACCTGTATTCTTTTGGAGACCGAAACTTTATCGGGCTTTTGGAAACAGGCGTTGAACAATCTCTGTGAATTGCTCGTAAAACCCGGAAACAGGGCGGCCTTGTCGTACGTCTGTTACATAACTGGTAATACGGTCCACAAATTCAGGATTCGCGGAGATGTACACATTTTGAATATTCGGATCGGTCGATCGAACTTGCTGCGCAATTTGAGCTTCCAAATCACGGGATAACTGATTTTGGGGAGTATCCACGATCACGGCTACATATGCATTTCTTCCCGTTACAAGTACATTGGCTTGTTTTACTCGGTTTATTCGAACAATTTTCTCTGCCGCCGCGTCAGCAATTTGAATTCGATTATCGATATGTGTCTGGGGAGGGGTTAGGATTTGCTGCATTTGCACGCCTTGTTGCCGCGATTGATTTTCTGTTTTGCTCGCGCACCCTGTTGACATCATCGATACAACAACAAGCCACACGGCGATTCTCTTGATGTTACGTTTTTTGGCCATGGTCATCTGCTATGCCTCCATATTCCATTTACTCTTAGTATGCTTTCCACGATGAGTTAAAATTCACAACCGTTCCTTATTTTTATTGCCAATTCGAGGTTGAGCAATGAATTATTGGAAGTTGAAGAGAGAAGAATTGAAGTACCGATACCTCTGACACCCGTCGATAACCCTCACGAATAAAACGACGAAGTATGAAATTTGATATCCGATTTAGGCAGCAGTCTATGGTGCAAATATCATGCCCGGCATATAGTGTAGAAAAAAAGAGGAGATGCAAAATGGATGATACGGATGAAACCAATCGAAGTTGAAGGTTTCAAGGTGATAGGTATCGAGGTCGCTCTGCCAAAAACAACACTTCTTGCGGTAACAACGGATATTGTGCGGCGCTTTGGATATCCACTTGCTAAATCAGAAATTAAAAGATCGTCGAATTGTGGCAGGACGCGCAACCGGGGTGCGTACAATGGAGCAATTGCTGGATGCTCCTCTTGATATGGTTACCTTTGAGGCGGAATTGCACGGGATTCACCCTGGAATGAAGGGAACGGATGCGCTTTTAAAGATGATAAACATTGCCGAGTGACTCTTTAGAAAAGTGATTATTGAGGAAAGAAGGGGAATATTTTGCTCACTGGTTTACAAGTTGCATTCCTGGGAGTTCGACATAAAGTGGCTTTTTCATCTTTGACACAGTCCTCCGATAGTTGTCGTTTCATCAGTGTAATCTGTGTCTACTATTAAGTCTAGCATCAAACTTCATTTAGTGGGCGGTTTTCATTTGGTTAAAAATCAACATTAGAATTCGACGGCAAAGCAACAGTGCTCATTAAGGACGGCAAGATCATGGAGGATAACCTAAAAAAAGAAAGGATTACCTCGGATGAACTTATGGAACAGCTTCGAAAAAAAAA
>NZ_BIMK01000060.1 GCF_004001045.1 Paenibacillus chibensis | reverse complement strand
GATTACTACAGAAATAAATACAACAAATTAAGGCCCTCAATGAAATGAGGGCCTTAATTTTAATGAAATTATCTATCGACTGTTAAATCACTTGCATCACTCCAACTACTAGACTTGTATTTAATATCTGCCAGTGCAGCCCAATAATCGGCATCGCTGTCTTTTAACCATAGGTTATTCTTGCTATCCCAGAAAACAAGAATACGCGCACCATCTATTTTTTTGACCTCACCATAGAAGAAACTGAATTGTACACGATCTCCGACCTTAATTGAGATACCGTTTTTTGAAATTGGTTTGTCACTGTTCGGTTTGGAATAATCCTGAGAATTATCATTATTTGTATTATCTGAGGCAGCTGGGATAAAATAATTGCTGTAATCAGAAGGGATATCTTCAAAGTTTCCTTGATAGAGCGCTATAACTTGATTTTTCTGATCCCAAACGAGTTGTAGGCCTAAATGTTCGCTTACAAATCTCAGTGGAACCATAGTTCTTCCTGAAATTGTTGTGGGAGCGACATCAAGTTTAATTTGAGTTCCATTTATAATTGCTTTTTGACTGTTTAAAGTAAGGATGATCTTATTTGTGTTGAGAGCAATGTTGATCGTTTTCTGAGAAGGATTCCAACTTGTTGTACCTCCGAGTTCTTTAATAATATTGCTGATTGGTAAAAGCACTCTGTTATTAACAATAGTAGGGGCGGCGTATGTTGTAGGATCAATGAAAGTAGAATATTCAGCATCATCAACGAACATTCCAGAATTATTAACTTTAAGAATTATACGTTTATTTTGAAGATCTGCTGCCAGTGCTGAATCAAGAAAATCTAAACCGGATGATAATATTACCAAAATGGAAAGGGTACTAATTAGTTTTTTTAACACGTTATTCACCTTTATTCTCGTTTGTTTTTTTATCATATGAATTATTTAAGTCTTTGGCTGTTTTGATAACATCGAAATGATTATTTAATGTATGACATATAGCATCCTTTGCTGAACTTTTAATGTTTTCCCATTTCTCGTTCATGTGTTTCCTCCTATTTAAACCATCTGTTTGTAAGCTTTAACCCCCCTAAGCTACCTATCCCAATACCTAATAAATATCCCATAGCTGTTCCGATTCCTGGGCAAGCTGCTGTACCAATTGCAGCTCCAATAGCTGCTCCTGTAAGAGCGCCAGTTCCAGCAACACCTACTCTCCCTGCTGCCGCTATAGCTCTTTCTCCCATTTACTCACCTCCTTTCATTTTCCTGGTAAGACTACTTACCTGGTCTAATTTTCCTATTAGCAAGTATAGCTAAAATAGTACTAACAGTAAATATAAAAACAACTGATAGTTAATTAATAATCTCTTGGACATTAACTACCCTTAACTAAAGGGGGTGCACTTATTTGGAATACATTAAACTCGGTAGACGTTTACGAGAAGAAAGACTTAAACTAAATCTTACTCAAGAGAAGTTGGCGGAGAAGATTGATGTATCAGAAGCATATATAGGACAAATAGAAAGAGGAGAACGGAGTTTGTCCTTGGAGACGCTAGTTAAGTTAGTTAACCAGCTTGGAATAACAGTGGATTTTTTGCTTCAAGATTCAGTTAAGTTAGATGATGAACATTTTATAGATCACATGAGACAACTTGTGATGGGTCGCAATATTAAGGAGAAGCAGATGGTTCTGGACATGGCAAAATTGCTGCTTTCGCATCTTGATGATATTAAATCCTGAATTCCGATAATCCATTCCTTTACATAAAAACAGTTTAGAACGCGGTCACTTACATGTGACCGCGTTCTTTTAAACTATAATATTGATTCCCACCTATTATTACGTGATCGAGTACTTCTATCCCTATAATTTCTCCAGCATTAACGAGGCGTTCAGTCAGATTAATGTCTTCCAATGAAGGAGCCGGGTCTCCACTGGGATGATTGTGTGCGCATATGAGAGAAGCACTGCACCGTTTAATAGCGGCACGAAAAACTTCCCTGGGGTGAACGATTGCTGTATTCAATGAGCCGATGGATATGACCTCCTTGAATATCACTTTGTTTTTAGTATTGAGGAATAAGCAAGTGAAATGCTCCTTGGTTAAAAATCTGAAATCAGGCTCAAGTAAGGCGAATGCATCTTTAGGGTTTCGTATGGTTGTTTGCTCATAAGTTGGGACGGTGAGGGTTTTGGCTAGCTTTAACATAGCTGTCAATTGACGGGCTTTGCCCATACTAATACCCTTTATGCTAATGAGCTGCTGCTCCGACACGTCCATTAATTCAGCCGTCGTCGGAAATTGATCAAATAGCTGCTGAATAATGTAACTGTTGGGACGCTCCCGTAAAGACTCTGAAACCAGTCTTTTAAGTTCCTCATTGCGATATTTCTCCATGAAATCTGCCTCCTGATATAGATTGGAAAATTAAAGAGCCAGACACAAAATGTGTCTGGCGTATACATATTACTACTCGCCAGGAAAGCCTATCTGAGTAGGTCATTAGTATATAATATAGATTTCATTTTTTTGAACTTACGGATTTTCAATAGATTCATAGACTTATGTTAGCTGGCATTTAAATCATCTCCCTAAAGTAATATTCAGGGATATAATATAGAATTGAGATTTAGCTTTATGCGACAGAGCTTAATTAAGTGCAGATATAATAGTAGAAAGATACATATGCACACAACTGCTATGTCACATGCTATAATATGATTGAGGTGAGGGTAGGTGGAATTTTCTTCGATTGTAAAATATGCGCGTGAAAAGTTGGGTCTGAGCCAAGAAGAAATGGCACATGCCTTGAAAATCAGTTTTTCAACAGTTAATAGATGGGAAAATGGAAAAACCCACCCGAACAAGATGGCAAAGTCTGTATTCTATGCCTTTTGTGCTCAGTGTGGCATAGAGGCAGAAGCCATGCTTCAGAGAGAGACAGAGGAGAGAAATAAAGGTTATGGCAATTAAGAAAAGTGAAATCTACAGTCAAATATGGGCTGCATGTGATAAACTGCGCGGAGGTGTAGAGCCTGCGCGATACAAAGATTATATATTGACATTGCTGTTCGTCAAGTATGTTTCTGATCGTTTCAAAAGCAATGACTCGTGGGATATCGAAGTACCACCGGGTGGTAGTTTCGATGATATAGTAAAGCTAAAAGGGACAAAAAATATTGGTGAAGGCATTGATACTGTTATTGGAACATTAGCAGCAGCTAACAATCTGAAAGGTATTATTGATATTGCCTTTTTTAATGGTGACGAATTTGGTACAGGTAAAGAAGCTGTAGATAAATTGTCTGATTTAATAGCGATTTTTCAAAAGCCTGAACTTGATTTTAGATATAATCGCGCCGGTGGAGATGATATACTTGGCGATGCTTATGAATTCCTTATGCAAAATTTCGCGAAAGAATCGGGAAAGAGCAAGGGGCAATTCTACACGCCTGGTGAGGTTTCTCGCATCATGGCACAAGTTATTGGGATTGACAAGGCAACAGGATCGGACAAAACACTTTACGATCCAGCGTGCGGATCAGGCTCACTGCTAATTCGAGCAGCAGATGCTGCTCCTAAGAAAGCTGATGGGACTCCGAACGTCGCTATTTTTGGGCAGGAGAAAACAAAAGAAACAGCAGGTCTTGCTCGTATGAATTTTGTTTTGCACAATATGGGAACCGCAGATGTGGCGGGCAACAAAAGTACACTTGCAAATCCACATTTCAAGGATGAACGTAATCCTAATCTTCTCAAAACTTTCGATTATATCGTTATGAATCCGCCATTTTCTGACAAGTCTTGGATGGATGGAATGAATATAACCGTTAAGGGAGATAAGGCAACTGAGCAGTATGGCCGTTTTGATGGATACAAGGTTCCACCTGAAAAGAATGGCGACTATGCATGGTTTCTGCATGTACTGCGCTCACTGAAGTCCACGGGTAAAGCGGCTATCATTTTGCCCCACGGCGTATTGTTTCGCGGTAATGCAGAGGCGGACATCCGAAATGAAATTATTAACCGTGGATATATCAAGGGTATTATTGGTCTGCCTGCCAACCTGTTCTTCGGAACAGGCATTCCTGCCTGCATCATCGTAATCGACAAAGAAGATGCCTCTGGGCGCCAGGGTATCTTTATGATCGATGCCTCAGAAGGATATATCAAGGATGGGAACAAAAATCGCTTACGCGAGCAGGATATTCATAAGATTGTAACGGTGTTCAAACACCAGATAGAGATCGATAAGTATTCACGATTTGTGCCCAATGATGAAATTAAAATAACTAATGAATACAATTTGAATATCCCCCGTTACATTGACAGCAGCGAGCCGGAAGATTTGCAGGACATCAATGCTCATTTGAACGGCGGCATTCCTGAAACCGATATTGAAAGTATGGCTGATTACTGGGCAGTGTATCCATCAATGAAGGATATGTTGTTCAAGCCGTTGCGACACGGTTATATTCAGTCGGCGGTTGAAAAGGATGATGTTGTTTCAATAATTACCTCCCATGAGGAGTTTATTAGCCACGCCAATATGGTAGATGATGCCTATACGGCATGGAAAGACTGCATCACTCCTATACTTATGCAACTTACACAAGGGAATGATCCCAAGACAGTTATTCGGGATTTGTCAGAGTTGCTTCTATCAGCATTTTCTGATGTCCCCTTAATTGACAATTACGACATCTATCAAAAGCTTATGGAGTATTGGGAAGAAACCATGCAGGACGATGTATATGCTGTTTGCTTTGAAGGCTACGATGTTGGCCGCAAAATCGCCTATGAATATGTGAAGAAAAAGAAGAAGGTCAACGGAGTAACTATTGAGGAAACAACCGATAAGGTTAAAAGCTATGAAGGGGAAATCATCCCGAAATCGTTGATTATTAAACACTTCTATCCTGACGAGCTGGAATCGTTGCAAAAACATCAGAGTGAGCTTGACACCATCACGGCGCAGCTTGAGGAACTCGTGGAAGAAAATAGTAACGAGGATGGATACTTTTCATTTTTAAACGATATGAAAGCTGTCACAATTAAAACTCGCATAAAGGATATACAAAACGATACTGACAGTACGGCAGAGCTTGAAGCGTTGCAGGAGTATCTGCGTTTATCTGGGATAGAATCGGACGCCAAGAAACTGATCAGGGAAGCTACCACTATGTTGGACATAGCAGCGCGAGAGAAATATGAGCAACTGACAGATGAGGAAATAAAACAACTCTTGGTGGAAGAAAAATGGTTACGTGCCATTTACAACGGTATTGACGCCATCCATTCTGCCGTGTCGCATCGGATTTATTCACGTATTACCGAGTTGGTAGAAAGGTATGAATTTACCCTGCCCGAATGCGAGGCAGAGGTTGCGGAGTTAGAGAACAAGGTCAAATCTCATTTGAAAAGGATGGGGTTTGTATGGTGAATACCTGGAGTATTGTAAAGTTAGGTGACTTATTGGAGTTCAAAAATGGCTTAAATAAAGGGAAGTCATTTTTTGGATATGGTATTCCAATTATTAATTATATGGATGTATATCGTGGAAATGGAATTTATAAAAAGCAGTTAAAAGGCAAAGTACATTTAACAAAAGAAGAAATAAAGCGATTTGATGTGAAAAAAGGCGATGTCTTTTTTACACGAACTTCCGAAACACCAGAAGAAGTCGGTTATTCGAATGTTATGATTGATGATATTGAAGAATGTGTGTTTAGTGGCTTTGTTCTTCGTGCTCGGCCTAAAAATGATTGGCTGGACATCAATTATTGTAAATATTGTTTCTCAACTCCGGAAGTCCGTAATGCAATTATGTCGGGATGTACTTACACAACACGGGCTTTGACAAATGGGCGACAACTTTCCTCAATTGAAATACCGCTTCCAGAGAAAGCAGAACAAATTGCCATCGCTGAAGCCCTTTCGGACGCGGACAGTCTGATTGCATCCCTTGACAAGCTGATTGCGAAGAAAAAGGCCATCAAGCAGGGCGCTATGCATGAACTTTTCACTGGGAAAAGGCGTCTGCCGGGGTTTAGTGGGGAATGGATTGAAAGTCCATTCAAAACTATTTGTGAATTTATTAATGGACGAGCATTTAGTCAAGATGAACTCTTGCGTAGAGGTAAATACAGAGTTTTGCGGTTGGGTAATTTATTCACAAGCGACAGTTGGTATTATTCTGATCTTGAACTGCCTGAGTCGCAATACTGTGATAAAAATGATTTAATTTATGCTTGGTCGGCATCATTTGGACCTGCACTTTGGAAAGAAGAAAAGGTCATTTTCCACTATCATATTTGGAAAGTGATTTGTAGCAATAAGATTGATAAGCATTATTTATATTATTACTTTATGTTCGATGTACAAAAAATTCTTCATGAGCTTCAAGGTGGAACTATGTTTCATCTGACAAAAGAAACTATAGAGAAGCGTAAATGTTTTTATCCAAGCGTAGAGGAACAAATTGCAATAGCGACACTTCTTTCGGATATGGACGTAGAAATTGAACACCTTGAAAAGCAGTTGGAGAAATATCGTCTCATCAAACAGGGGATAATGCAGGAGTTACTCACGGGGCGGATAAGGCTTGTTAATAACGGTGTAGATCAAAACTGTTCCCACGACTAGGAGGGTAGCCGTATGAGTATCGGTGATAGAGAAAAGAAGGTACAGGAGCGGGTCATCAAACTTTTTGTAAACGAATTGGGATATACCTATCTGGGGGATTTCACAGACCGTCGGAACAACTCCAATATTGAAGAGGAATATTTACGTATCTTTTTACAGAGGCAAGGGTATTCCGATACTCTGATTGACAGGGCGATCCGTGAACTTGCCAACACAGTGGGTAATCAGCAGGTCAGTCTGTATGACCTTAATAAAGCCACCTATACCTTGCTCCGTTATGGAGCAAAGGTCAGCGAATCTGTGGGGCAGCACAAAACCACCGTCCATTTTGTCAATTGGGATAAACCTCTTGAGAATGATTTTTTCATAGCTGAGGAAGTAACCTACATCGGCAAGCAGGAGAAGCGACCAGATTTGGTTCTCTATATTAATGGCATCGCTTTTGCTGTGATTGAATTGAAACGGAGTACAGTATCCATGTCTGAAGGGATACGACAAAACCTTACTAACCAGCGCAAAGAGTTTGTCATGCCATTTTTCTCCACAATCGGCCTGATAATGGCAGGTAATGACTCAGAAGGACTTCGGTATGGCGTAACTGGTACGCCTGAGAAATATTTTCTCTCATGGCGTGAAGATGAAAATGCAACGGATGAAGTGTCTGCGTATATTCGTGAACGAAATGAAGAAAACCCGATTAAATTGGATAAAAATCTGGTTTCCCTTTGTACAAAAGAACGTTTTGTTGAGATATTGCATAACTTTATCGTCTACGATAGCGGAACAAAGAAAACCTGTCGTCCCAATCAGTATTTCGGCATCAAGGCGGCACAGGATTATATTAGGCGGCGTGAGGGTGGTATTATCTGGCACACGCAAGGCTCAGGCAAGTCCCTTACGATGGTATGGCTAAGCAAATGGATTAAGGAAAACGTTCCGGATAGCCGGATTCTGATTGTTACAGACCGCGATGAGTTGGACACACAAATTGAGCGGATTTATAAAGGGGTAGACGAAAATATAGTCCGCACAAAGAGTGGACGTGATCTGGTGAATAAAATCAATGACACATCACCGTCATTGATGTGTTCGCTTATTCATAAGTTTGGTAGGCGCGGTGGTCAGGCTTCTCAAAGTGATTACGAAAGCTTTATCGAGGAAGTGAAGCAAGCACTACCGCAAAATTTTTCTCCCAAAGGTGACTTTTATGTATTTGTTGACGAGTGTCACCGTACTCAATCCGGTCGGTTACATAAAGCAATGAACATCATTCTGCCAAATGCTACTTTTATTGGTTTTACAGGCACTCCATTGATGACAAAAGACAAATTAACCAGTCTTGAAATTTTCGGGCCTTACATCCATAGATATAAGTTTGATGAAGCTGTTCGGGATAAGGTTGTTCTTGACCTACGTTATGAGGCGCGTGAAGTGGAGCAGGATGTCGCATCGCAGGAAAAAATTGATGCGTGGTTTGAGTCTAAAACACGAGGACTAAATAATGTGTCAAAAGCACGGCTTAAAAAGCGCTGGGGGAACTTGCAAAAGGTATTCAGTTCAAAAGCAAGGCTTGGTGTCATTGCATCTGATATTATCTTTGACATGGAAACCAAACCGCGTCTCCGTGAGGATGGAAGGGGCAATGCCATGCTAGTTGCTAGTAGTATTTATCAAGCGTGTAAATACTACGAGATTTTTCAGAATAGTGGATTAAAGAAGTGCGCCATTGTGACATCTTATTCACCCAATCCAGGTGATTTGAGAACTGAAACCGTTGGCGAAGATGGTGAAACAGAAGCTGCGGAGCAGTACGAAATTTATCGTAAGATGCTGGGTGACAAGGATGCGGATACCTTTGAAGCGGAAGTAAAGCAAAAGTTTGTTGAACAGCCTGATCAGATGAAGCTACTTATTGTAGTGGATAAGTTATTGACCGGATTTGATGCTCCAGCGGCTACATATCTTTACATTGATAGATCAATGCGGGATCATGCACTGTTTCAGGCAATTTGTCGTGTAAATCGACTTGATGGCGAGGATAAGGATTACGGATACATTATTGACTATAAGGACCTGTTCGGTTCACTTGAAAAAGCGATGGAGGATTACACGTCCGAAGCCTTCGACAATTACGATAAAGAGGATGTGTCGGGTCTGCTCAATAACCGCCTTGATAAAGCAAAGGGTCAATTAGATGATGCGTTAGAGGCTCTTCGTGCCCTTTGCGAGCCGGTTGCTGTGCCAAAAGATGAAATTGATTATATTCATTATTTTTGTGGTAAAAATTCTGAGGCATTTGATTTAGATGAGCTTGAAGAAAACTTGCCAAAACGCGAGCAACTATATGATCTTACTGCTAAAGCTATGCGTTCCTTTTCTGAGGTGTCAGGCGAATTAAAAGAAAGATATGGATATTCTTCGGAACAAATAAAGGCTTATGATAAAGAGG
>NZ_BIMK01000059.1 GCF_004001045.1 Paenibacillus chibensis | reverse complement strand
TATCTAAATTTGATACTTCATCCATGTTATTGTTGTCCTTCTCCTCCGAAAAAAGTAATTAAACATTGAAATATCTTTGAAGTTTTTTCAAAGGTTTGCACAAATATTGCCCGAGGCGTATCAAGCTGTTACACGATGTTTCCTTGAGGAAACTATTAAATCATTTCTTTCGTTTTTTCATATAATCTTCTAAATGCATTTAAATGATTAGCTGGCAATTTAAACTGCATAATTTGTTCTGCACATTCTTGCATTGTGTTTTCAAAAGTATTGACTTCTAAGTCATATATTCCATGTCCATGAATCCTTTCCAATTGCCACTTCGCCTGTCCTATATCTCTATCCCCTCTATCTTTTTCTCGACGTTCCAATTCATGTAGAGGACAATCGACCCGAACAAAAACCACTGGATAATCCAACAGAATCTTCACGCATTCCTCTAGCCATCCATTCTCTTCGGGAATGTCTAGAATAACATGATCTATAATCACATTGAGCCCTGCATCACTGAACGTTTTGATACTGTTGTGCATCGCTGAAGCACACTTCCGAAGGGTGTCCCAATAGTTGTTTTCTAAATATTTTTCTGGTGCCATATTTTCGTAGACATCTATCGATAGATGAAAATATGGTTCGCCGCATAATTCTTGCAATTTCTTGGTTAGACTTGTCTTTCCTGAACTGGATGTTCCGTTCAAGAAAATAATTAGCCCTTTATTCATAGATCTCTTCCTTTACTTGTTTGGAATATACTTCGGGATGTTCACATTACTCCCATACTAAAATAGCGCTTATACTTCCCGCTGAGCTATATTTGTAAATTTCACATCATGTCTCTTATATCCATATTTAGAAAATATAACACCCTTATTTTACCATCCTTTAGCTCGTTTCCCTACTCTTTTCTCCACTAAACAGTAAAGACCCCCATGAACATCTCGTTTTACTAATGGTTTCTACAATTCAACCGACTCGGAGTTCAATTTTACTTAATAAAAAAAGCCGCGATTATCGCGACTTTGTATGCGTAACGTCACCCCAATAGCAGTTTTGCATTGGCTAAATCAGTATTACTCTACTTCCACCGTGAATTCAGCCCATTGTGTCATCGACGGTCCATGTTCGGGGAAGGGGATATACGCAGGGCTTATGACTCTAATCAGATAACTTCCTTTTTCGCTTAATGTAAACGAGCCAGCGAATTTTCGATCCTTAATGGGGAGTTCGAAGCTTTTCGTTACCTCATATACCCGATAGCTATCCTTGCTTGACGGTTGATAACGTTCAACGCTTACGGTCAATTTATCAAACAGGTCGTTATGCTGCAGGATACCCCCCGATATATCAATCTTTTCTCCGGGTTTTGCTTGAATATATCCTTGGCTTGGACTTGTAAAAGAGATATTATCTGTCCCTTCTTCCAATAGGGTCACCGGGATCGAGGCGGAGTCGGTTACTTTTCTCTTCACTGTGACGACTTTGCTGCCAGCCGATACGGCAGTTAGCATGATCGGATTGGGCCCTGGACGCAATTTCGCAGTAAACTGCATCCGGTTATACATCCGTCCATCCATGGATATGTCTTTGTCCGTAACCTTGCCTGTTTCGCCGCCCCAGGCGCCGTTTCCTAATGAGTACATGAATTGCGGGATATACATATCTTTCTGATACAGCATGGTAAACGTATCGCTCGCTTGATCGGTTTCCCATTCGGACTTCAATACTTCGATGACTTTATCGCTCCAGTTCCAAGTCACCGTGTCCTTCACGGTTGATACAGACATACCTAGCCAGGATAACGCCCGAACCGGCACGTACGCCTTTCCCGAAGCAAGAAAAGGAGCCGGAATCTTCTCGCCTAACGCGCTTCCATCCGGTAGGTATACATCCCCCGAACCGATCTGGAAGGTCAGATTAGTGAACGGCGGCTGCAGCTCCGGATGGATCAAGACATGGATCTGCCGTTTTGCGGCATCCCAGGTTACGCTATCCGCGGCACCAGACTGCTGAAGAGTGCGGAGAGGAACATATACGCGGCCTCCTTTGAGTATGGGGCGGTCCGCTGTAATGGCCTTACCGTCAAGTATTGCATGTTTTCCTTGAAGATCGAATTTCATTTCATGCTTTACTCTGTACATTTTCGCCACATCACCACTTGGTTCCATGAAAGAGGTGGGGGCAGCATCTGCAAGAGCAGTCGATCCAATGCTTAGGGCCACGGCTGCAGATACGACAAGGCATAACCATTTCTTCATCTTCATTCAACCCTTCTCACGTCATTTTTTCCTTCTAAATACTTTAACGTGACAATATGGTTGTTTGTTGCATAGGGTCGTTTCCAAAACTTTGCGAAATTCCACAATTCTATTTCTATCCTTATCCAGGCCAAAGAACAGAAAGACAGCCCGCTTCCGCGGCTGCCTTCCCATTATCTTGTAATCGTCAGTCATCGTTTTGTTTTTAACCGGAGATGTTATGATTAAGCATTTTTGAATAGTGATAGGTTCCTGCTTTGTTCTCTATAGCTGGAACTGACTTTTATATTCGAAAATCTCATCCACTGCCCGCTGATAACCGCCTGAATTCCGGAAGGAATCACTAATATGCACAGCAGCTTCCCTATAAATCCGGAGGCTTATCACTTGTTCTGCGGCTTCGTGTAGTTGCTGTGGAGTCAAGCTTGTCCTTTGCAATGTAATACCCGCACCCATATTGGCTACTTGCTTCGCGATGATCGGCTGATCCGCGCTTAGTGGAATGACGATGAGCGGAACCCCGCAATAAAGACCTTCATGGGTACTGTTCATTCCGCCATGCGTAATAAAACATTTTGTATATTTCAGTACCTCTGTCTGCGGAACATAGCTTTTTACAAAGAAGTTTGAAGGGATTTCCCCTAAGTCCGACCGTTGGACCTTATTCCCAATCGACATGACTACCGTATGTTCTGTATTTCCGAATGCCTCGAAACACAGCTTATAGAAATCTATCGCTTGATTTAAGACCGTGCCCAGTGAAATGTAAATCGGTTGTTTTTCCTTGATTTCCGTGAGATCGAAGGTTTCTTGGGTTAATCGCGAAGAGATGGATGGGCCTACAAATCTGTACGATGGGTCGAATGCTCCTCCATCCGGTTGAAACTCTCGTGTTGTATATACAATGGTAAGCGGTGCAGGATTACAGAATACTTCATAGGGAGAATCGATCTTCACATCGTATTTGCCCATCAACTCTGCCGTTAGGGTTAGAAATGTATCCTGAATCGGTTTTACGATATCGGACGGGACGTTTTCATAAAAATGCTGCATCTCATGACCGAATGATTCTTCACTCTGCGCAAAAGAAGAACAAGAGTTAATGGCGGGAAGCTTAAGCAATTGGGCGATCAATCGTCCGCAACCAAACATGGAATCATGGATGATGTAATCAAACTGCTCTCCGCGGATCTGTTCTAGAACGCTTGGAATGACGATATCCGCCGTATGCAAAAGACCGTTGACTCGCTCGAGCAAATAAGTTCTCCCGCCTGAGATGAAAGCCCGGATGAATTTTTGATCGTCAAACGTTCGAACGGTTGCTCCCGTCTTCTCCATGCGCTCCCGATAAGCTTCAATACAAAAATAAACGACTTCTTCACCACGCGATATGAGCTCTTGCACTACTCCAATCGTCGGATTGATATGTCCTTCGGAACCTCCATTAATAAATAATACTCGCGACATCGCTAACACTCCTTAGATAAGCTGTTGTTTATATTATATAAGAGTAAGGACACGGTTTCATATCTTCGTTGGAATCAGATCATGGAATCAAGTTTTTCATCTCACGTCGAAACCCGATATATGCTTATAAAATCATACTATCAAGCTTCGCTATGCTCCGCTCCGGCGAATTGATTCATCCAATCAGCGAGCTTCTCAGCCGCGTTGTCCGAGAACATCATGCGGAGACTCTCATCCGTTAGGCCCGCTTTCTCCGCTGCGTAAGCATACATATTCTCTTCGTATTCCTGGATGGCTTGATGTATGGTTTCATTTCGAATGATGGCAGCCGCCAATTCGCTTGCATCAAGCATGGCCAAATTGACACCTTCGCCTGCAAAGGGAGACATAAGGTGAGCGGCATCTCCAATCAGAGTAACGCCGGATTGGCGTTTCCATCGGTAACCGATGGGGAGCATGTACACCCTTCTAGGTATTAAGCGGTCTTCCGCGCAGCGGATATATTGTTTGGGCATCTCGTTCCAATCCTCGAACAGCTCCAACAGGCGTTGTTTCGCAAGGTTCGGTTGGTCAAACGGAATGCCGCTTTGCTCGATCCAGTCCCGCTCCACCTTTAAGCTGACATATACTTTGATCCGGCCGTCGCCGTTCAGCTGTGCGATGATGGCATGTTGATCGCCCATGGCGAACATTTTTCCGTTGCCGTTGTACGCAGCGAGCTCCGGATAACGCTCGGCCGCATGGAGAATATTCAGCTCCACCATGGTAACACCGGTATATTCAACATTCGTGTCCGAAATCAAGGAACGCACTTGAGAAAAGGCGCCATCCGCTTCGACAAGCAGGTCAACGGTATCCGTGCTTCCATTTTCAAAATGAAGTTCTGTTGTACCGTTCTCGAGCAAAACCGACCGCTCCAGCTTATATCCGTAACGAATGCAATTGGTATCTATAGCGCTAAGCAAAAGGTCGCAAAGCTCGCCCCGATCGATTTCCGGCCGGTCCCAATTGTTTTCATCGTCCACCTCATCGATATGCACTTTCCCATTTTTATCGATGACCCGCAAGTTTTGATCTTGATATCGGGCAGCTGCCTTAAATTTATTAAGAAGTCCCGCCGCTTGAAGGGCTTTCTGTCCGGATTCCTCATGAATATCAAGCGAACCCCCACGGTCGCTATTCATATTATAAGGTTCCCGTTCATAAATTACTGGCTGAAAGCCGCTGCGCTGCAAAATCGCGGCGAGTGTCAGTCCTCCCGGACCCGCTCCAATAATGGCAATGCGTTTTTGTTCAACAGATATATGATTCATTGTATCCAACTCCTATACTCTATTTTGTACAACAAGCAACGATCGCAGATGCTTCAACAGGTGAGCATCGGTGTCTTTTGTTGTATACGTATAAGATAGCCCCTCATTATGAACTCAATATGAACGATGAAAAATAATTTTGTTGAACTATATCCGAGTTATTACATATATTTTCACATTCTCGGGCTGAGAGATCATTGCTAATACCCTCCGACACATCAACTGCCAGCTATCCGAAAATCCTTTACGTTTCCGCTCAATCTTCGGAATGAAGACCGGCTTCTGCTCCTGCGTGCTGGCCAGTGAGGATGGCGTGTTTACGCCGAGTTTCCGATGCGCTCAAGATGCAATAAAAGACGAATTCAAGAAGTGCTGTAGCATCGCCAGTGGCCGACTTCGCTTCTATGAACGAAGCATCATCCTCAGCAGCGAGAATCAACTTCTCATGGCCATTTAGATTGATGCTACCGCCTTTCTTTGCGAACTCAGCCGCATTGCTTATTCCAAAATTATTCCGGAGAAAAGCATCCACGTCCTTGAGCTTGAGCTTCAGCCGGGGCGTACTGTGCATCTTCGATCCTTGGATAGCGTGTAGGAATACGTCGTGATAGACCTTAAAAAACGGCTCGACGGATTCAAGATCGGATTTCCCAAATGCCATGGTTTCGTCGGCTTCGTTGCGGAAATGGACAATCGGTATGAATCCCCAGGGATTTGTGATCTCTCCGGCCTCCAACTCAGGCGGTTTGTCGCCTTCGATAACAATCTTCCGACGATCGGCACTGATCCGCTGCTTAATGATCGCCCGCCGCTTCACACCTGTCTCGTCCGTCCATTCGTTGGTTGATTCCAGGATATATTCGATCGGTTCTCCCGTAAGCGGATCTCGATTTATTCCCTTCACCTGCTCAGGTGGGATGATATTGTATACGATCCTTTTTCGCTCTTCCGGGTACAGAGAGTTGGTGTTATCCTCTCTTGTAAGCCATACGAAGCAGTCCGCTTCTCTGATCGCATTCAGATGTGTCCTTTGCATGCGGCTGCGGTTCTGCTTTGCAAATTCCTGCAGCCGCTCCTGGGCATCCTCGTCCGCGGACTTGATCTCCGGCAGCCCCATAAAGCCGACCGTCGCGTTGACGATCTTTTTGGCAAAACCAGCACCAAGCTTGTAGTCTTCTGCCGTGTTCTCGTATAGCTGCCTGGCGAAGGTGTAATCGACACGGGTCGAGTCTAACTTATATGTCCCGCCGATCGTTCCGCCGGTTAAACTCCAGCCGAGACCGTTAAACAGATTCACGATACCGCCGCGGAGCCTGGACATCTCGCCGCTGATCTTCCCCCAAAACTTAGCCATAAACTTTCCCTCCTCTCAACAGTCCGGCGGCGGCCGGATTCATAATTGTTCCAGTCTTGGCGAATGCCAAAACAAGCGCGTCCGCCCGGTCAGGAGATCGGAGGCCCCGCTTTTTCATTTCTTTTTTCGATTCCAGAATGATGCGCCCTTTGCTTGTTACCGTGTATTTCCGGGTAGAAAGCTGACCGATCAGATCCTCATCATTAGGGATTTGAATGTCACCGACCTGCAACAGTTCACGCACGTACGCCCAGGCTTCGGTACCCCAGTTATCATAATGCTCAGCGTCATCTGCTTTCCCACCGTTGTGGCAATCAACAACGTCGATGTACAACCCCTCTTCACGGACAACCTCCCGGATTCGGTCAGTTACGCCCCCGCCAACGCCGTCATCGTCAATCTTGATTGTGCAGCGCGGGCGGCCATAGGTTCGCATGAGTTCCTTCGCTACATTGATAGCCCATCCAGCTGTAACCATTGTGTCCTGCTTCGTATAGGTTCGTATAAACGGCACGAGAAAACCAATGCGCGGAACAATGACGGTCTCGTCATCCCCGAATCGGGCGACGTCGACGCCGATTTCGAGTTCGGCTGTATCCGGGACTGGCTGGCTCCATTCGCCCGTGTCCTCATCCAGGATCCGGATGTATACTTCCCTCGCCGTTGCCGCTTCTGCCAACTCCAAGGGAATAAAAGTATCCGGCTCCGCCCGGGGGAATTCACCATCTACCCGGACGCGGACGACGTCGCTGTCACGGCCGTATTTCCGCTCCATCATTTCGATGTTCTTCTTATTAGTCCTGCTGCTGTCCCTGCTCGATACCCGGTGGGTACGGTAATCACCACGGTCCTTGTGGTGGGAGTCATAGAAGACTCCACTGGTCCGGGTGGGGTTTCCGCACATCAGGAGTTTATTGTCCTCGCCGGAAAGGGTACCGATTATAGCTTCCATGATGTCATCCTTGACGCCGGATGCTTCGTCTACGATAAACAGCATATGATCTTCGTGAAAGCCCTGCATGTTTTCCGGCTTGGTCGCTGTGCGCGCCGTCGCAAACCATCGCTTTTCATGACCGATCATATAAACTTTGGTTTTAGTCCATTTCAGCAGGTTTTTAACCATCGAACGCTCTAACCATTTGGCGACCTCCGCCCATAGAACGTCGTGCAGCTGCTGCCGTGTTGGAGCCGTACAAACAATACGGGGATTAGGCCGGCAGCAAAGAAACCAGATGACCAATGATGCCTCAAGACCCGTTTTACCTACACCTTGGCCCGATCGAATGGAAACACGGGGGTGCCCGGCTACGTCGGCCATCGCCGCCCGCTGCCAATCATCCGGATCGAAGCCAAGCATGTCTTCAGCAAAGGCAACCGGATCGTCCCAATATAAATCAATGAGCGCAGACAGCGAAGACACTACAGAATATGGTTTACTACTCATCGCCCATCACCTTCAGCTTGCGGCGCTCGGCAACCTGGAGGATCGCATCCGTCCAGCTCGCAGTTGCTCCGCTCGCCCCTTGTTGCTTCTGCAGTTCGATCTGTAACAGGGCCGTCCGAACTTGCTTTTCTTCATCGACCGCGATAAGTTTATTCATTAACTCGATCGCCTTCAGCTTCTTGTCTTGGACACGCGTCAACGCTTCTTCAAGCTTCACAATATCGTCAATTGCCCTGTACTCCGTCTCCTCGATCTGAGACTCAACCATCTCGGTACGAGTAACGGGTATGGTCTTGGTAAGACCTGTCTTTTCATCGTGGATTGTCATGACATCTTTGATCGCCTTGAGCTCATTTAGCACCCGCCGCTGTTTCTCCGTAAGACCATTCATTAGCTTTCCAATACGCTGCAGCATACGACGCTCCCGTATGGTCAATAGCTTGATGGCCTCATCTGCCTGCTGGATCGGATCTGTATCGACCTGGTCAACCAGTTCCTGCTCATCCTCTTCAAGGGCGTCCATCCAAATCGTTTCATATTCGCCGGTGGTGACCGCCTTTTTGTTGCCAGGTGGACCGCCGGCGCCGCCCCGGTTTCCGACGGCATTCCGGTTACCGGACTTCGCACCTCCCCTATTACCTGTCGCATTTCTGTTCCCTTTTGGAGCGCCGCGACGTGGAGCGCTCCCTTTCTCTTCAAGTGGAGCGCTCCCTTTGAGATCCGCGTCCCAGTTGTCCAGCGCCTTCCATTTGCGAACCTTGTTATCCGCAATAGAAAGAGCGGCTGCGATGTCTTTTAGCTTCATCGTCCCGCCGCTCTCCACCCACACTCGCTTTGCTTCGTCCCGCTCGGGGCTACGTTCTCTTGCCATGTTACACCATCACCACCCCCACAGAACTATCAATATCTCTTAGGTAATGTCCGATAAAATATATAAAACTGGAGGCCATTATGGACTATAAACAAGTACAAAATATTGAAGAGTATTTAAGATCAAAAAAAACTAAGACTCCTGATGATATTAGTTTCGCCAGAAACCATGTATTGCTTATTAAAGATGAATTAGGGGAGGAGCAACTGTCGAATATTAAAATTTATTATCAGAGCCAGCTAGTTAATTCACCATTTGCAGCGAATTACTTAGCAATAATTGCTATACTTGTTTCTGTTATTGTATTCATGCTTAGCACTTTGTCCCCATCATCTAAAGCTGATATGATGCTTGTTGGAATAATTTCCCTAATAGTAATTATATTGATGCTCTTTATTAAATCATCTACTGATAAAATTGCGAAAAAAAATGTTACATATACAATCATC
>NZ_BIMK01000058.1 GCF_004001045.1 Paenibacillus chibensis | reverse complement strand
ATTCAGGATAGGTTCTTTTTTTATGTTATAAAGCCATAGCTAGCTCCAGAGACGGTGATGATCATTGTTGATTTCCAGTGTTGTTTTTCCGATATATACATTAAATGGAATAGACTTGAATATTGCAAAAGAAGGGAATTGTATGAAAATATTAAAAATAATAGTTTCAATAGGTGTAAGCTTGATAGCGGGTTATGTCATTCCTTTTGCATTATTGTTATTCGGATTTTCATTAGGTGGAGATTTTAGGATTGCTGATCCAGATGGCTATTTATATTTAGCAGTCCTTGCCCTAAGTGTAGCCGTTTTTATGTTTACGATAGTTCGATTCAAAATATATGGGTATAGCTTTCTTGCACTTTTTATAGGCTTTTGTGCATTTCTTATATTGTTGTACCCGTAAGAATTACGATAACCCTATACTAAAAACGTGAAGAGGAGAGGCCGGAAATGCCTCTATTCCTTTCGGCTATTTCCTCTCATTACCCAACTTCAACGGGGGGTGCCATCATCAACGTGTTTCGATCGTTCCCCCCAGTTTTCACCCCATATGCGCATTTCCCGAAGTACCGGGATGTACGCTCTTCCTTTATCTGTTAGCGAGTACTCAACTGTTACGGGTCCGGTAGGAAACACCTGGCGATGGATGACTTCATGCTGCTCCAAATGGCGCAAAACATCCGTTAATGATTTGATGCTGACGTTGTCTAAATTTCTTCGCATTTGATTAAATCGCTGGGGGCCCAGACTTAGTAAGGTAAGGACCAAAATAGACCATTTTCCGCGAACAACCTCCAAGGCCTCACGAATGGAGATAAGGCATTGTTCATCCTCTTTGCTTACATCCACAGAAATCACCCCTTACAATAATATAGTTAGCCTAATTTATAGTGCTATATAAAAATAATGTGTCTACTTTCGATTATACATTTAATGATTTATAGTAACAATAAGACGTTTAACTGCTATGGATCGCTTAAGCAGAGGAGTCTTATCAAGCTTAGGGAGAAACATGAACCCGAAACTGTAACTATGTATGTTTTAGTTTGTGTTTCAACTGCTTTTTAATTAAAAACCTTCTGTGCCAGCGACCGGCACAGTAATGATGAGGAGGAGACAGCATGTCCGGTACACAAACGTCCCAAAAGGTGGAGGAGCAGCCGTTTTTCAAGATTATTCAAGATCGGCGGTCCGTACGCTACTATGATGCCGAAGTAAAGATCTCACAAGAGGACATGAAGGAAATCCTGCAGCAGGCTGCGTGGGCTCCTTCAGGCGCCAATCTGCAGCCGTGGCGGTTCCTTGTCATCGACTCTCAGGAGCTAAAGCAAAAACTGCTTCCGATTGCCAACAGCCAGCAGCAAGTGATAGAGGCTTCCGCTGTCATTGCGGTACTCGGAGACTTGGAAGGTTATACATTGGCCGGGAAAATTTACGGAATGGCGGTCGATGCGGGTTATATGCCTGAAGAGACTGCTGCATCTTTCGTGGAACGTTACCAAGGGCTGTTCGCGAGCATGCCTCCAGAGAACGTTCTCCGAAAAGTATTCATCGACAGTGGATTGGTATCCATGCAGCTTATGCTTGTCGCCCGCGCTAAAGGCTATGATACGGTCCCGATGGGCGGCTTTGACCAGGCTAAATTTGTAGAAGCGTTTGATATTCCGAAGAGATACGCTCCTATTATGCTTATCGCCATCGGCAAGGCAGCGAAGTCCGGACATCCGACGGTAAGATTGCCGATAGAGGATGTCGCTTTCTTCAATGAAATGCCGAAGGGCTAATGATCCAATTGGATGGTCCAAAAGATCAGGGAATGGATGGTGACAAGGGGCGGCCGCTTCCATATAATGAGACGAGTTTAATCAGGAGCCCATATAGGAGGGGGAACATGACCGGATTACTCATTCTTGCCGTGGTCGTGATGATCGCTGGTTTTGTCGCCACCATGATGATCGGCGAATCGAAAAGCAATAAAAAGGCAGACCCGAATTATTTTAAGTTTACGGGGAAGAAATGGGCGCGTCTCAGTGGCATTTATATCGCCTGCATTATTTTGCTGGCTGTCATTATGATCGTAATTTGGAACCCGTAGCACGCCATAAAAGGAAAAACAACCGCGGAGTCGTATGCACTCGGTGGTTGTTTGGCTTTTTAGCAGGTAGAGGGCCAGGCACGATTACGGGGTCAAGGCTCGCAGTGCTTTGGCAAAACGGGCAATCCCGGGCCCGATATCCTCCGTTTTTGCGCGTGCAAACGTGAATCTCACGAAGCCGGAATCCGAGCCGTACACGCTGCCCGGCACGAACACGACTCCATGCTTAATCGCTTCTTCCAGCAGCTTGGCGTCATGGATCGCGGGAATCAGCCTGCACCACATATGAATTCCCCCTTGAGGAATTTCATACTGGACGGCATCCGGGAGCTCCTTCTGCAGCGCTTCAATCAGTAGATCGCGCTTATAGAGAAGCTGCATGCGCAGTCGATCGAGATGAGGCTCGAAATGCTCCGATGACAAAAATTGGGCCGCTACCTGCTGCGGGATGACGCTAAGTCCGAAGTCCATCTGCTGCCGGGCATCCGCCAATCTTTCAACGATGGCGTTCGGGGCTACCATCCATCCGATTCGCAGGCCCGATGCCGCGATTTTGGATAATGATCCTATGTAGATGATGGAGCCGGTTGAATCAACCGATTTGAGGGATGGACGGGGGAGACCGTTGTAATCCGTTAAGCTGTACGGGTCATCTTCGACGATCGGCAGGCCGAGTTCCCTTGCGGCTTCAAGCAGTTTGGCCCGTCGCTCCTCATGCAGCACCATCCCGGTCGGATTTTGAAAATTAGGATTCGTGAATATCATCTTGATACGGTGTTTTTTGTATAACGCATGCAGGTCATCCGGACACATGCCATCATGGTCCACCGGCAGCCGAAACAGTCGGAGCCCGGCAGACTGGAACATGGGCAGGGAATAGGCATAGGAAGGATCCTCGATCGCGACGGCATCGCCGGGAGACAACAGGCATTGCGTAATCAGAAATAAAGATTGCTGCGACCCCGACGTGATCAGAATGGAAGACTCGGTCGTCTGAATGCCGCGATATTTATCCAAGTAAGCGACCAGTGCCTGTCTAAGCGGTATATATCCCTGCGGGTTCACGTAACCCAAATAGGAAGCATAATGATGGTCCTGCATCAACGCAGCGATTTCATTCAAAGGGGCCAAGTCCCCGGAGAGTTCGCCGCTTGCGAAATCGATTAGGGACGGATTCTGTTGAAGGGCTTCCCGAATCCTTCTCAGGAAAGGCACGTTCGGCAGAAAGCTGCCGCCTTCGGCATACCGTTTCCAGTTGGGCGTGTGCCTTGGCGTAGCTCCCCATTTATGCTGGCTAACGCGGGTGCCGCTTCCGGATCGGCTCTCAATGATTCCCAAGGCCCGAAGCTCGGAGAAGGCCAGAATTACCGTGCTGCGGTTGACGCCGAGCTGTTCGGCAAGCTTCCTTTCGGAGGGCAGCAGGCTGCCCGGCGGGAATTCCCCATATGCAATTCGTTGTTCCAGATGATCGGCAATTTGTTCATATACCGGCTTGCGGCTCTGTCGATCAGGCTTCCACATCATCTTCACTTCCTTGGCAGTACATAATGGATAGCAGTAATTTATATCATACCACTAAAAATCGATCCAATGCCGGAGTTTTCCCCGTTACCAAGGGGTATGCGCTTGCAATTTTGTTCACGATGAAATATAGTTTAGTTAAATAAACTAAAATAGTTACTCCGAAGGAGATTTTGAATTGGCAAACGAAATGGTATCAAGCGAAAAGAAACGAAAGAAGGCCTTTATTTATAAACTTGGCATCGGGCTTATCGTCCTTTCTCTTTCGCTGTGGCTGGTTCCCGTGATTATCCCGTTTACCCCGCTTTCCGTGAAGGCTAAGGCGGGCATTATCACCGGAAGCTTGATCGTGGCGGAAGTGATGTTCTGGATCGGCGCCGTGCTTGTCGGAAAAGAAGTAGCCGCGAAATTCAAAGGCTATTTGAATCCGGCGAATTGGGGAAAGAAAGGCGGAGCAAGAAAGCATGATAAATAAAAATATCGCGGAGCGAATCAATCACACGATTGAAGATATCTGGATCGTCCTTGAAAAAAAAGAACGGGCTTATACGAATTTTAAATTGAATAACCAGCAGTATGTACTGCTTACGCAAATTATTCGCCATCCGCTCTCTTCTCCGACAGAACTGGCCGAAATCATGGATATTACCAAAAGCGCCGTCAGTCAGCAGCTGACCAAGCTTGAAGCAGAGGGCTACATCAGGAAAAGGCAGCATGAAGACGATAAGCGCGCATATTCCATTGAGTTAGGAGAGAAAGGGCGGCTCTATCAGCAAGAGATGGAGGCCTTCCATCAAGAAATTACCGACAAATACCAAGCGAGTTTATCCGCTTCCGAACTGGAAAATATGTTGTCGATGCTTCAAAAACTGCGGGAACTGCTCGAATAATCCTGGTATACTCGAATCGAGTAGGCTTGCCCACGCGGATAGAGAAGCATAACACCAAGAACCCTTGCCGATACATGACCCATGTAAGCGACAAGGGTTTTTTAGATCGTTACTGTAGCCAAACCTTAATCTAATGATTCGCATGGCTTTCTCTTCCTGATCGCCGAAATTTTTTTTGTTTTTTTTTCTGTCAGCCTGTCGATTTTGTCTCGGCCCGTTCGTTGTCGATATAGAGGCCGGAATCACCGGCGAAAAAATCAAAGCAAAAGGGGAATTTCTTATGAACACGGTAACTTCGAAAGACGGAACGAAAATCGCTTATGACAAAATCGGCAGCGGTCCCGCCATCATCCTAGTGGCTGGCGCGTTCAGCTACCGCAAGTTTCCGGCGCAGGTGCAGCTGGCTGAGCTGCTGGCAGGGCGCTTCACGGTTTACAATTACGACCGGCGCGGTCGCGGGGACAGCGGGGATGCTGCTTGTTACGCGGTAGAGCGCGAAATTGAGGATTTGCAGGCGATAATCGACGAAGCGGGAGGCAGCGCTTATGTGTGGGGCTTATCCTCGGGCGCGGTGCTGGCGCTTCAGGCTGCGGCATCCGGAGCCAACATCACGAAGCTGGCCCTCCATGAGCCCCCGCTGGTGGTCGATCCTTCCGATCGCATCCCGCCGGCTGATTTCACCAAGCATGTCAACGGGCTCATTGCCACCGACCGCCGGGCGGAAACGATCAAGTATTTCATGACGGAAGGCATGGGAGCGCCTGCCTTTGTCGTGACGATGATGCGCATGATGCCCGGCGTCTGGAGAAGGCTGCTGGCCGTCGCACATACGCTGCCGTACGATGCCGCTCTGCTGGATGGATTCATGGAGGGCAAACCCCTTCCGCAAGGCGCATGGACATCGGTCACGATGCCGACCTTGGTGCTGGAAGGCGTGGAAAGTCCCGGCTCCCTGCGCCGCGGAGCCCAGGCTCTGGCAGGCGTTCTTCCCAACGCGCGGCTGCTGAGCAAGAAGGGGCTTGGGCATACGAAAAAGCTGAATGCCAAAATCATTTCCGAGGAGCTCGCAGCCTACTTTACAGGCGCCTGATCAATGAACCCCACGAATAACGAATGATGAAAAAAGTTTTTAACGGATGTCGATTTTCGAACCCGGCATTCGTTGAATACATGAAAGCAGAACCGGGCAAGGATTGCCGGCAAACAAGCTCACCCAAAAAAGGAGGATACACATATGAGATTCATGATGATCGTCAAAGCTACAACCGATTCGGAGGCGGGGAAATTACCCAGTCCGGAGCTGATTGAAGCGATGCAAAAGTACAACGAGGAATTGGTCAAAGCAGGGGTTCTTCTCGCAGGCGACGGTCTGCAGCCGAGCTCGACCGGAATCCGCATCTCCTATCCGGAGCCCGGAGGCAAGCCGAAAGTGATTGACGGTCCGTTTACGGAGGCCAAAGAAATGATCGCCGGCTATACGCTGATCGACGTGCAGTCCCGCGAAGAAGCGATCGAATGGGCTTTGCGCATGCCGGACCCCCATGGTTTCGGACAGGGGGAGATCGAGCTCAGACAGGTATTCGAACCGCAGGACTTAACGGATGACACGGAATTGCTGGCCAAGGAAGAGGCGCTGCGCAAGCAGGTGGAGGAGCAGAAAAAGGCGTGAAATCATCCGTTTAAGGGAAAAAGAAGTATCGGTGGATTACCGGCTTTTTTCTTTTATTGTCAATGTTATAATAAGAGGAGATTGAAGAATGATCCTTATCGTAATCATAGGATCGAATTAAGGTAAAGTGAATTTGCTTCTCGCTAAAGTTAAATATTTTAAGTGTAACATGTGAAAACCCTTTTGTTCTTAACAAAAGGGTTTTCACATGTTTAATGTACCATATAAAAGACAACACTTTTTACTACGATACACTATATAGAAAGAAAAGACCTAAAAATGTTTTAGCTTAAGTCCGTAATATGATAACTATATAAGATGATTTAAAGATTCACCCAAATTAAACCTTGTAGCCCAAAACCGGGTAATAAAGAGTGAGACGATTGAAAAAAATATGTTAAAAATGGAAATTTTGGACGAAGTAGATGCTGTCTCATAATAAATGAGAAAAACAATAGATAAGCTGATGTATTGATGGCGGTCTTGGCTCTTTGGATTTGGCACCGGGGAAACCTCCAAAACTGACAGAACAACAAACTCGGAGCTCACGGAACTGCTAACTTACTAACATCCAGCAAACGTTGGATTTGAGGAAAAATACACCTGGAAGTTGAAACTTGCCATCCGTTATATCGAGCGTGGTCTGTCTTTGCTTTTGTATCAACTCAGACTTAGCTATACGAAAGCGGCGTACACCTTGGCTGCTGCGGACCCAGAAGAGCAATTGAAATTTTCGTGAGAATATCGCAACGGCAATGCTAATGGACGGAGACATAACTCACTTGCTCTTTGAAGATAAATCCATGATTCGTGCCTACCAATCCCTACGAGGACATCAAAGCAAGATTAAAACCTACGGCAAGTATATGAAGGTGCTAAACTCTTTGGCACACTGGACTATGAAACCCGCAAGGTATTTTACCAAGAAAGTGAATATTATGATGCCAAGGTGTTCAAGCAATTCCTGAAATCGGTTCTCAATGAATATCCTACAGGAAAAGTCGTTGTGGTGCTGGACAATGGAAGCGTCCAACCTATTATGAATTGATTGACAGATATTTTTGGATGATAATATACGTGAAAGGAGTGCTGTATTAATGATTAAAGTAATTTTGGTTCATTGCTTATTGTTTATTTGGTCTTGCATATCATTAATTGTTGGAGCCTATGCAGGGGTGGGACTATTTAAAGTTTCTTCTGGCGATGCTCAGTTTTTCGTTATAACTTCAGTAATAGCTCATCTGTTTGTATTTTTGCCGTACCTGTATATTGTATACTACATCATCGAAACTGGAATAAGTAAAAAAGTTATTCGGTATTTACTACTTCTGATTTCAAGCGTACTGGGTGGGGTAATTCCTTCATTCCTCATTATGATCACACACGGTACAATCAATTTTTTAAATCCTGCATCTTTACATTTTGAATATTTATTTGCTACAGACGGACTTATATTTGTAATTGGTTATATAGTGATAACTAGTTTAATAAGGCCTCCATTCAATGGAAAAAATAAGGGTGCCGTTTGAGAAAACGGCACCCTTATTATTATTTTAATACATCGACATTTCTCGCGGTAACAGATTGAGACATACCATCAGCTAAATCAAAGATACTTTTACCGTGGTCATATGGATTATACTGATACAAAGTCTTCCAATTAGAAGTGAGTGCATTTTTAGCGTAGACTTCATAAGCGGGAAATCCATCATGCCTTCCACTAAATTGAATTCCCCCGGATTTGTGAACATAAATGTCAAAGTCATAGTTAATTGCTGGAGCATATTCTAGTGGGTTTTTAATATTACATGTGCAGCGGAAATGGTAATAATCAGAAGTCTCTCCTTTTATACTTGACTGGATTACAGAAGTCTTGAGACCATCTGTCGAGGCGTGACCAGAAAATAAAATACTGGTCTTCCCTGTAAGATTTTCTCTTCGTTGAAGATTTGTAATCCCTGTTTGAACATAAGGAGTATAATCTCCACCATTGTTATTAAATTCAACATTGAGCTGTTGTGCAGTTCTAAAATTTTGTGTATTTGCAGTGTTAGGGTTAAAGGAACGATTATCTCCTTCATATGAATATGAATAAAATTCTTCCTGATAGGGCGCAAGTACCCATGCATCAGGTATAAATGTTACGATGCGAATATTAAAGTTGACTGCCATAATTGATCCTCCCTTACTTATTCGTTATTGAAAAGTAACGCATTGCCTAGGTACGATTGACTTTTCATAACTTTAAAGTGGGATTCCTAAAGGATTTAACAACCTGTTCTAAAAATTTCAGCAATTAATATCTGACTTTAGAAGGTCATCACAAAAAGTAGTGAAATTGGGAGTTTGGTCTAAGTCATAAGCCATAATTTTTTTTATTATAATTTCAATGATTGATTGTTGAATATCATCTTGTTCTACTCTTCTAGCTTGTAACTGGATTTTTTTAATAAGTGGTTGCATATTCGTTATTATCTTATCTAATGCTTGCTTGTCGCCAACCTGTGCTTTTTTAACAAGATCAAACAACATTTCATCACTCATCTGAAGTTCCCCTCCTTAATTATTGTAGCTATAAAGCATATTGTTATAGGGCCTTTTCGCTTAAACTTCTTCTTAATCTTTTGATTATGAGATTTCGCGTTTTTGAGACCGCTTGTTGAGTTATATTAAGTAAACGTCCAATTTCATAGTCTTTTAAACACAAACCATATGAAAGCGTTGTAATAGTTTGCTGTTTCTCAGTCAATGAGTTGAATAGAAGTTCAAGTTGTTCATTTTTAAAATCAAAATGATAATTTCCGTTATCATTTTTATGGGAAGATCGTTCTGAACAGCAAAAACTCTCTTCTCCTAAAATAGTATTACTTTCTATTACGTGGTTATCTAATACCAATAAATATCTCTTGTTATATCTTTGTTGTATTCTCATTAGATCAATAAAGTGAAATTTTATCACTGAACTTAAGTACTTAGTAACTCAACTTTCGCAGAGCAAAAACTAGCCTAAATCCTTGCAGCCACAGGGCTACTAAGCAA
>NZ_BIMK01000057.1 GCF_004001045.1 Paenibacillus chibensis | reverse complement strand
CATAGAGAAAGCACAACTAAAATCTCGTATCGAATATTTAGAAAATAAAATTCAAGAACTAAGGGAGAGACAATTGAAACCATTCCAATAAAGGCTTGTGCTTGACCACCACTATGTGACGAGCCGCACGCTGGGAGTCGCGCACGGCCAATAGAAATAAATAAAGGTTTCGTATACATGCCATATGTAAGCAGCAACTCTTGCCCGTATAGGAACGCAACACCTTACAATCCGGCGAGCTTTTGCAGCCGTTGGGCAATCTGCATAAAATCCTCATTCGAGATGCCAGGAGCAAATTCTTCCGGCACTTCTTCAAGATCGGGCACTTCCCCTCCTTGGGGAACTCCTCTGACGACTTCCAATCGCTCTCCGTCGGACGGGTGGGATCCTTTCCAGATTTGAGCGATATCTTCATAGTCTGAATCGCTAAACGTATATAACTTTCGATGAATTCCCTGTTCTTCGTATTTGCGGGTCGCATCAAATGCCCGATTCTCTAGATTGGGAATAGGGAGCATTTTTTTGACGTCGACTCCGGTCATGATTTCGAGCGCCTTCGCGTAAGCAAGCACATGAACTCCCCCGCGGACCAGCAAGTAACCCGTCATTTCGCGGGCGACAGGATGATCTGTCATCTCGTACACGCGCATCTTATGGGTGCGGGCGCCGCATTCGAGAAAAAAGTTATGAAGCAGATCGAGTACCAAATTGCCACTGTTAAAGACATAATCACCGTTCCATGCTTTGCCCATCGAATCGCCGGGCAACGAGGTTTGAGCCGTTGCAATAAAATGGTAGGTATTGCGTTTGTCAAGCCCGTTGCGCAGAGGGGCCGCATCCGGATCTGCCGGAAATGTGGAACCGGACAGGCATAAATTAATGGAATTCATCACCAATTCCACATGGCCAACCTCCTCCGCCGTAATGCTGGCCACAAGTTCATAAAAGGGCTTCAGCTTTTTTTTGCTGCGAAAATTCGAAGATTGGACCAAATAATTATTCAACGTAGACATCTCCCCGAAACGGCCGCCTAATAGTTCCTGCACAGCCGCCGCGGCGTTGGCGTCCGGATGTTTGGGAACAGGCAATGCAATGGGCAATCGATTGATGCGCTTGAACATGGCGGACATCATCCCCTTATCAAATTTATGGTTCTTATTATTTTTATGACAGGGATCGTTTGTCTCATGCCGCGCTGGAGCGCTAAGAGTGTTACTGCTAACGCATAATGTCCAGCGGTTGACGGCGTAAGTTGTCCTTCTATTGACGGTCAATCTGTCCGCATGAGGCTATACCGAAAGGGGAATTATGACAATTCCCCTTGGATCACTCGCTTGACCATATGATCGTCTATGATACGATGTTTGTTCTGCGCACCGTAAATCAAGCAGTGCGTGCATAGCTTGTTAATCAGACGAGCGGCTCCGCTGGAGAAGCGGTAGACGTCATCAATTGCGCCGTCTGTGAAGACATCCCGATCCGCACCGGCGTAAGCCATATGCCGGACAATGTATGCTCCTGTCTGAGCGCGATCATAGTGCGGAAGCTTGCACTGCAGGTCGATTCGCTGACGAATGGCAGCGTATGCTTGCAGATGGAGTCGCTCCCACAGCTCACTTTGCCCGACCAGGATCAGCGCCATCGGACTTTGGGCGTCCATCTTAAAGTTGAGCAGGAACCGTACCTCTTCCAGCATCTCTCGGTCTAGCAGATGCGCCTCGTCCACGACGACGACGGGCTGCAAACCGTGAATCCCACGCATCAATTCAATCTCACGATGCAACTGACGCTTGGCGTCCCCGCGGTAAAACTTCGACTCGCAACCAAGTTGTTCGAGCACCCCCTTGTAGAAATGCCTTGGTGTCAATTTTGAATCCGACAGATACAACACCTTGAATTTTGCGGCGTCGAGCGTATCCGTAAATCGCCGAATCGTCGTCGTCTTCCCGGTTCCGCAATCCCCGGTAACGACCGCGAACCACTGTCGCTGAGCCGCATACGCTAAGCGTCCGAGCGTCTCTTCCAAGATTTCCGACTCATACAGTTCGCTTGTCGGCAGATCTCTCGAGAATGGAGAGCGATGCAGATCGTAGAATGCCTCAAACATCGCCGCTCTCCTTCAGAACACGCCGGTAGGTGACAGCCGGCGCCTGATGGTCGTGACGCTGGTGGCTCCGTTCTTCTGCGGCGGCGAGCAGCCGGGACGAATCCGTCGGTTCCGGTTGTAAATGCTTCGGAAGCGGCGGGCGCTTGCCTGCGCGTTCGCCGATGACGAGCTCCTTCACTCTCCACGACGGATGGCCTTCGTACTCGATCGTGAGTTCCGTAATGTCTGCCGGGTCGTATACGACATCCACCGTACATCCCATGAACGACAGCCCCACTTCATACTTGCGATCCATGAAGCTGATGCAGCCGGACTTGTCGACCTTGCGCGGCTCGCAATGCAGGAACGCATCGGCGAGCACATCCGGATCCGCAAACCGCAGCGACTTCTTGTCGCTTTGGAATGTGCTGTACGGGCTCTGTTTGTTGGGAAGCGCCGAATGCGGCTTGTTTTGGTAGCATTCGGTAAGCCATACCTGGAACAGCTCGTTCAACCGCTCGAGCGTCTTCGGCTTCTCAAGCGCCGCTTCACTGAGAAAGGAGTCCACCACACGATTAAATCGCTCGACTTTCCCCGTGGATTCCGGCGAGTACGGCTTAGCGAAGAGAAGACGGATTCCGAGCTTGGAGCACGCCCTCGTCATCCATTTCGTGCGGTACTGCTTGCCGTTGTCGAAGTACACCGCTTCCGGAACCCCGTATTTCTGTATGGCCCTGCGGAAGCAATCCTCGACGATCGTCTTGTCCATTACCGGGTAAAATTCCCCGTGAAGAACGAACCGCGTCGCATCGTCGATGAACGTCACGAGAAATACCTGTTTCATCGCACCGCCCGGTCCGATGGGCAAGTACGGACCGTATTTCAGATCGGAATGCCACAGACGATTTCGATGCTTCTGCTGGAAACGTCGCGCAGCAACGCCGGATTCCGCGTACATCCGCATATGGCGGGTACTGTAGCCGCGCTCTGTGAGCTTCTCTTGCAACGTGCTCCGCTTGATCTGTCCCGGCCCGATGAGGCCTTCCCATTCCATGATCTGAATAATTTGGGCGACGCTCCGACTCGGCACCTCGCGGCGTAACAGAATCGCCTGGTCCACGATGTTCGGCGCAATGGCGGGCGCCGTCGGCTGCTTGCCTTTGCCCTTAGGCTTTAGCCCGCCGAATCCTTCCTGCCGGTACGTCGCCAGATACCGGCGCAGGGTCCGCTCCGACAAGCCCGTCTGCTCACAGATCCGTGTCTTGATTTCTCTTGATCTGGCTGGGTCTAGCCCTTCTTCCAACAGCGGAGCCAGGAGCTGAACTCGCTCCACGGCGATCTGCTCTGCTTTCTTCTGATCTTTCATCCGAAACACCATCCCCCGATAGACTTCGTTTCGAGTCTATCTCAGCGTGCTCCGGACAAAAATGCAGAACGGGTATGTACCCAAAAATTTGAGTTGGCGACGGGACGGACAATTCTTGCCAGCCATCCGGCCGCATCGCCGACGTACCGTCCGAAACGATGGTGTGCAGTTTGCGAAGGTCCGGACGACTCCTCCGCAACGTCCAGTGTAAAGCGAATGGCGATCGATTCGAGACAACCCATCCAATGCACTGTTTGCGACCGAAACCAGCTACGCCAACGGTACAGCGTAGAATGATCCGCGGCGACGACGATCTCCTCCGGTTCGGATGCAACAACGCTCTCCACACATGCCGATTCATAACGTTTGTAAGGCACAATGCAATTTGGCAGCTCATGATGAATCTTCCGACAGGTTACACAACGCAACCTTCGAACGATTAACAATCTCTGTTCCCCTGAGGCCTCCCACAGCTTTCGCTTCCGACTTCCGATCACCGAAAGGCTTCCTCCGCAACAGGGGCAAGGGACGACTTCTGCACACCTAACTGAAAACGCCGGCGCTCTTCTCAACCAGCTCGTATTTTGATACAATGATCATACGTTTTGTGAGGGGATGCTTCCTGTGAACCTGTTCCCGCAGGTTCACGCGATGGGGAGGCATCCTTTTCCTTTTCCGAGATACGGACATTATATTCGTCAACTCTCGGACAGGCAATTCCGTCAGCTTTCGGGCATTATGCTTCAGCGGAAACACTAAGAGGGCATAACCCAAATCATTTGCTGCGTGCGCAGAAAAAATGAGGAATTGTTTGTTTGCAGCAAGACATGATCCGGTTTCACGTCGGTTATCGTACCCCGAACAGGGCCCCGAGACGTTTCAATAACCACCGGCTTTCCTTGAAGCGAGCGCAAGGTGTGATAAAAATACGGGTCAACCAAGGTTACTGTGGATAATGCGGGATTTGCCGTTTCCCTGTACATTCCATTCGGATAAGCATACACGATGAAATCTCCTCCTCATTCTCGTTACCATTTAGCCTATGCCGAAGTAAGGAAGGTTGTGTTTCCGCCTGTGTATAGACAAACAACCCGATAAAAATGACCGGAAACCGGGCGGATGCCGGTGTCGCTTCTACACGTCTGCCATAGACTGATGCTGTAAGTTCAAAATTCACCTACCCAAGGAGGAATGGTTTTGAATGCAGTTTACTAAACAGGCAATGCCCATGTTTACGCATGACCACGCCGCTTACGTCAGGCAAATGCACGACTGGCACATGAAAATGGCTCAATATCACGACCAATTGCGTGCCTTTCATCTGGAAAGAGCGAAACAATTTCAAAAGCTGGCCGAAGAAAGAGCGAAAACGTCAGAAATACCCAGCGGCACCAGCGCCGCTTAAAGGCGAACCGACATGGAGCGATGTGATGAGTTGGCAGCATTCCGAATCAAAATCTGGGACCGTTATGTAACCCTTCGTTCCCAATATGGAACCCGGATGCCTTTGTCTTTCGATCAGTTCTGGTACGACTTTCTGGCCAGACACATGATAGCCGACAGCGGAGTCGAGCAAGTGTATGAGGACTTCTGCAACAACTGGGAGAATCAGTGTTTGCGAAATGTTCACGAATCAAGTCATCGGCAGGAAGGAGGCCGCTGAAAAAGATACGTTTTTTCTGTGATGCATCGATTTTTAAGTTTGATGTTGCAGGAAAATAAGGAAAAGTCCGTTTAAAGCCGTCTCACAGGCTAAAAACGGACTTTTTGCATCGCAGAAAGAAGGCGAGGGGACTTTTTTCAGTGGCCTCGTAGGAAGCCCGTGGTTTTTCACGAACCGACTCATAATCTCAGGACTGCCAACAACCTGGAACTGCGAGGCATGTTTTTTGTCATATCGGGAAAAATAAAATACATGGACTAAATATGCGAAAGGAGGGGAGCCGATGCATTGGATCGGCTGGTTTAAAAAGCAAGACAAAAGCTATACGCCAAATGAAGCCGACACTCAACCTCCCGCAGGCAACTTGTCTCCGCAGCACGTGCAGCAATTGTTTCACGATATTCACGATGCACAGGTGCATGAGTTGGATGCGGGAGTGCGGAAAGTCAAGCTGTTTTACATCCGTTCCTTTGTGGATCAAAAACAGGTCGAAAGCGACATCGTGCTTCCCCTTTTGCATGCCCCGGACGAACAAGCAGGACAAAAGGTGATTTCCGAAGATCGGGTGGACGTAACGACGTTGCAGCAAGCCGAAGAACTCATCCTGCAGGGAGGAATTCTTGTTTTTGATGAGATCGGGAACGTTTGCGCGGTCAAAAAGCAGGATCAACTCGGCCGCACTATCGATTCTTCCGAGCAGGAATCGATTGTGTACGGTCCCAAAGACAGCCTGAACGAGCGCCTTGACAAAAACTTGACCTTAATCCGTCGCCGGCTGCCCGTAGCAAGCCTAAAGTCAAAGAAATGGACCGCCGGATCGTTAAGCAAAACCTCTGTTGTGCTGCTGTACATGGAGGGTATTGTCAATCCGGAGCTGGTGCGGATCGCAGAGATGAAAACGAATCAAATTGATTTCGATGTTCTTCTCGATTCCTCCCATATCTCCGCTTTGATGGAGGACCACGTCAACAGCGTTTTTCCGCAATTTCAACAGACGGACCGTCCGGACGTGCTGGCCGCGGCGCTGGCCAGCGGCAAAGTGGTCTGGCTGGTGGACAACACGCCGTTTGCGCTTGTAGCGCCCATTACGTTCTTTGATCTGTTTCAGTCCCCGGAGGACTATATTCACCGATGGATGGTGGGCAGCTTCCTGCGGGGGCTTCGTTTTGTCGCGTTCGTAATTGCTCTGTTTTTGACCCCGGTTTACGTGGCGGTGACGGTTCACCATTATCAGATGGTTCCGCTGGAGATGCTGTTTGTCCTGTTGCAATCCCGCAGTGAAATTCCGTATCCTCCGTTCTGGGAAGCGCTGCTCATGCTGCTGACGCTGGAGATATTAAAGGAAGCCAGTTTGCGCATGCCAACCAAATCCGGCCAAACGCTCGGCATCGTGGGCGGTATTGTCATCGGTCAAGCGGCCGTGGATGCAGGGATCGCTAGCAATGTGATGGTCATTGTGATCTCCATCTCCGCCATCGCCTCGTTTCTCGTACCCAATTATTTGATGACGAACGCGAGCAAACTGCTCCAATTTGCCCTGCTCATTCTGGCGGCATGGCTGGGCATGTGGGGCATTGGGTTCGGATTGCTCTGGCTGTGCATCCACCTGCACGGATTGACTTCGCTCGGGCAACCGTATTTGTCCCCGCTGAGCCCGTTTTTCGCAAGCGACTGGAAAGATACGGTGTTTCGTGCTCCGCTGTCCAGGATGCGCACAAGGCCGGCTTATTTGAAGCCGCTGCAGCGGATGCGCGTTACCGGGAGGAAACCGTGATGGCTTCTCGTGTAGGTTCGGCCGGTTTGTTTTCGATTTCAGCGCCCTTCGGTTTCTTGTCCCTCGCCTTCTGGGCGAACCGGATGCAAACGTTATATTATCTTTTATATTTGCCCAGTGTGCTTGCGGAGCCGGTTATGATCGGCCTCATCCTGCTGGCGGCGGGATGCTCGCACCTCAACATTTTGATGATTGCCCGCTGTTTTGCATGGAAAGAAACGCCCGGCGGTTATCTCGGCATCGTCCGCACGTTGGGATCGGCGGTGTCTTTCCTGTTTTTGCTTGCGGGGCTGTTCGCTGTTTTGATGAAAGGCATCGTGCTGATGATGGGTTATGTCGAAATTGTGCATCATATTTTGTTTCCTGCCTTACATGCTACGTTGTTTGGCATCCTGCTATTGTGTGCTTGCGTATACCTGGCTCGATTGGGCATGGAGAAGACCGTTCGTTTTGCGATCGTTGCGTTTGTCGGCACGATATGGGTTACCTTCCTGTACGTGCCGTTTGCGTTTCCGCCGGCTGCCGAATACCGCCATCTGCTCCCTCTTCTTCCGGAGCACATGCCCAAGGGAGATTGGCAAACCTTTCTTACGATATGGGCGGCGTTCTCCGGTCCCGAATATATGCTGGCATTGCCGAAAGAGGCGGTAGACGCGAAGAAATTGAAAACGGCTCTGATTTCCGCCAATGCATTTACCGCATTCGAATACATATTCTTTTTTGTCATTTGCCTGACGTTTTACGGATCTGATTATTTGCAGCGGCAAGACTTGCCGATCGTCGATCTGATCCGGTATATTCAGCTTCCTTTCGCCGAACGGCTGGAAATGATTCTGAATCCAGCCTACGCCATTTCCGTCGTTTACGTCGTCGCCATCCTTCTATTGTATGCGGCGGGAGCAATCCAATGTCTTGCGCGCAGTCGTCTTTCAGAAGGAAGAGCGCCGTTTTGGTTGGCGTTTTTGATGATGCTTCTGCTGACATGGATGGCCGGTCGCTGGATATGGCCGGATGAATGGAAAGCCAAGGAGTGGATCACCTGGCTTTCATGGCTGGATGCCAGCACCTATACCGTTTTGCCTTTTGGCTTCTTCCTCTTGGGATGGATCACGATTCGCAGGAAATGGAGGGTCCGACATGCCGGCGGCTCGTCATAAACCGCTTCTTCTATTACTGGCGTTGCTTGTTCTCGGCGGTTGCTCGTTTGTCGATAAAACCAATACCATTGAGGAAATATCGCCGGTTGTATTGCTTTATCTGGATGAAGGGAACGACGGATCCGTAAAGCTGTCTACCATCATTCCCCCGCTGAAGAAAGAGAAAAAGAGCGTGATTACCACGTCCTCCAATACGTTAATCGAAGGGAGATACTTACGAAACTTGAAGTATTACCGGGAAACGAAAGGGGGGCAGATCCGAATGATTTTCTTCTCCGAAGCCATGGCTAACCGGGGGCTGACGTCTCTGCTCGATACGTTACTGCGTGATCCCGAAATTTCCAGCCGCGTGTTTCTCTCTGTTGTGCGTGGCGATATGATCGGATATTTGAACAGGCAGATGCAGAGCGGGCAGGAGGAAATCGACTTGTATCTGTACAAAATGTTTGCGCACTACGAAAAGCAAGGGCAATTGACGACAAGCAACGTGCATGAATTCCTGGCCAGGGTGTACAACCCTTATGCCGATCCGGTTCTTCCCTATTACGCCGTCGCGAACAATGAACTTCGTTATTCCGGGACGGCGCTGTTCCGCGGGGATAAGATGGTCGGAAAGATTCCGCTGTCCGATGACGTCTTTTTCCAAATGCTGCGTGAAAAGAGAGGCGTTCAAAAGACGGTGCCGCTATCGGAGGCGGATGTCGTGCTCGGCAGTATCAAAACCGAGCGGCAAATTCATTTTACCGATTCGTTCCGGAACGTTCATATTGACGTGATGCTTAAAGGACGGGTGGAAGAAGTCCCCGCTGGACAGAAGACGGACAGCCCACGGGAACTGCAGGAGTTCGAGCGTAAACTTGAACGGAGAATCCAGGAGAAGCTGGAGAAGATTATCGATCGAACGCAGGCGTTAAGAGTCGATCCGTTCGGGCTGGGCATGCACACGGTAGGGTGGAAGGAACGGCCATTTACCCGTGAGCAGTGGGACCAACGATGGCCGGATTTGGACGTGACGATCCATGTTTCGCTGAAGCTGGAGCATACCGGCATGCTCGATTCGCATGCGGACCGCGATGAAGACGCAGCTCGCGCGCCCTGTGTCGCTCGCCAATGATCGCGTCTTCATGACATGGAACGTTGGAAGCCGTGTACAAAAGCGCTCACATTCCCCAAACAGCAAGTCCCCTGCGGATTGTGGATCTCGCATGCGCAGCGGCCAGCCTGTAGCTGAGTTTTGATCCGGTAGGGACACGCATAGGTGGGATCAAAGCGGAACTTTCACGATGCGGATTGCTTCTTGGCGGAATAGGATGATTCGTTTCTGGACAAATTAAATGCTGTTTGCATAAATCTGGAAAGGCGGATGCCTGCATGTCACCAACATTCAGTACAAGCGTTGAAAACCGGACTATATCCGGCCCAAGACAACCGAAGCGATGCAAAAATTGCATCTGGGGCAACTGGGATGGACTGAAACAATTTTGTTCGAAACCCGTCTGCATTAAGAAACAACCGATATAAGTGAAAGACGCCATCAAATGACAAGGTGCGGGATGAGTATCCATTTAACCATTGCTTTGTGGACAGTATGGGCGGCGTGGAGATGGGGGCGGTGGACACAGTTTCCCCAGTGCTATCCTACGCTGTTGTACATTTCTTGTTGTCAATTGCTTTACGAAATTTTTTCGCATGAAAAATTTTATGTGTGGCGTCTGGAACCGGATCCCATACCGGCATTGTTATGCTGCACACCTTTTGCATTTATCCTTTGACTGCTTTCTCACCTGACTCGTTTTCCGGAAGTCGAATGGAAGGCTGCGGTTCACATTGCAAAATGGGTGCTGATCTATATCGGTGTAGAATGGGTTGGATATCGCTTCGGTTATATTACCTACTCCCACGGCTGGAATTGCTGGTGGTCGCTTTTCTTTGATGTACACATGTTTCTGATGCTTCGCTTTCATCATACAAAGCGGGTTTGGAGCA
>NZ_BIMK01000056.1 GCF_004001045.1 Paenibacillus chibensis | reverse complement strand
TTTTTCATTCTTAAATATAAAAATGAGCGAAAATAATAAGCAGATCATCAGAAAAATAAGATACATCGTGTCCACCCCAAACTTAATTATAGAAGTAACAAATGTCATAGTCATCGTCTAGGGATCAAATGCGTAAACATCCTGGTGAAACGCCCTGCTGTTAAGGGGTCAAAATTTTAACTCCATCAACATACCAGGATTTCGAATTTCTTTTAGATTTTAAATCCATAACAACGTAAGAACCATTGGCCTTCTCCCAATAAACTAAAGCCCGTGACTTTTCTGGATTTATCAGTAATGCCGACATATAATCACCTACGTCAAGATTAGCTCTCCGCTCCTCACTATAATAAGCCTCTAGAAAAGAAGAACGTTTTTGCATAGAAAAAGTAGATATCATATCATAAAATTGAGCAAAATCGATAAACGTCCATTTTGACAAATCTTCGTTTTTGCTGTTGATTCCAAATGCCCTTCCCTCACTGCTCAGTATGATCTCACGACCTTGGGTCCATGATTGAGTTAAACGATCTTGAACGGCTTGCGGAAGAGCCTCATCTTCGGGACTTACATTTGGAAAAAGAGAAGGAAGAACATCGCTTGCATATACACTTGTCCCTGTGATCAAAACAAGAACAGCAAGTGTGAGAATTATAAATCTTCTATTCATTTTTCTCATGATTAGCCCCTTTACTTAAAATAATGAACCAGCCATCAATTCAGATAGCCATTTAATGTTTCATGTAGTTCTTTTCCTCAGGGATGTCTACAATAACCCCTTTGTTACCATCTGCTTCACCTAGCTGTATGGCCTTTCCTTGCTCATTGATAATGCCATAAAATACAGCCGCGATAGCCCCAAAGTTTTTATAATATACAAAAGGCCCCTTCACGCTTGGCCGCTCCCCTATTTCTTCAACAATTTTATACGGAAAGAAAGGAAGACCCCTATTCTCAACAATATCGTTAGTTGTTTTAGCGGCCCATATCTGAACCGCTTTTCCTTGCCACACTTTATAATAATCGATTCGATTTTCCTCTTTCACAAAATATTCATCCGCTCTTCCTACAGGGAAATAGCAGACCACCGTCATTAATCCACCCGCATGAATCTGTTCCTTTAAGCTCACACGAGGTAGAGAGAGGACCCGGATTCGCTCCAAGGTTAGAGCACTTTTCACATTACTACTTACCGTTGAACTCCCGACCGTTACCGTTTGAGTCTTTGCATCCCATGCCACCGGCTCACCCAACGCCTCTCCAACGAATCTTACAGGAACCATAACCCTTCCATTCTTCATCTGGGCAGGCTGTGCTAATGGAGTCCCCTCATCTCCGATAATCCCATATTTTTCGTTAACCTTGACCGTGATCATGACTTTTCGATATGAGATCCTAACCTGTTTGCGGGTATTGTCCCAAGACATATTGAGGTTGCTTAGACCAAGCTTTCCAATGATATTGATCGGTACCAGCACAGTCCCCTTCGTTAAGTAAGGTGCAACATCCGAGGAAATGGGGCCGTTCTTCCCCATCACTTTGATGCTAGAAGCCAATGCATGATTATGTCCACCAAAGTCCATGGAAATCCCCAGTGCTGCAGTTGCGAACAGTGTTAGTGTTTTAAACTTTCTCATTACGCTCTCTCCTTCCACACCGGAGGTAAATTCTCCTTAATATGTAAGACACTCTTTGCTTATAGATTGTTTCATAAAATCTGCAGGGATTGTCTAAAAAAGAGAACGTATCTTTCTATTCTTTATTTTTCAAAAACAGAATGGTATGTTTCAGAAGGTAAGTGGAGTCGATGTGACAGCTCTTATGATTATTTAACTATCCAATAAGGGGTTATAACGTGGCCAATCATAGTGAGAAATCGATAGAATTGCTTGCCTTCGGCAGAGCTCTGTGGAAAATCCGCAAAGAAAAAACTCACTCAAGATGAGTTGAGCGCTTATTCCCGCGTCAATCGGTCTTATATTAGTGAGCTGGGAACGGAGAAAAAGCGCTATCTTTGCTCACGATTACTGCATTAGCAAGGGCGCTTCAGGTTAAAGCCTCTGCTTTGGTTGAGGAGGAAGAGAAAGTTGGAGGAATAGTGGATGGTTCCGTATTTTCAGTCAAAGAATCTTCTGAATCTCTGTTGATTGCCATCGTTACTTATTATTACGGTAGAAAACCTCAGATGTAATTTTGGGCCAATCCCAAAAGTGATCTCCTTGGGAGACAATTAATCGATCCAGGAATATCTCGAAACTCAAATAAAGCTGCTCTCCATCATGATCGGGCGGAGTATAGATTGAACGAGCATAGAGATAATCCCCTTTTTGCTGCTTAAGGCAGTCATTGTCGATGCAAATCAAAACATCATCATACTTAGCTATAGATACTGATGACTAGGTATAGAATAGTCCTCTACAGCAACAGTAATCTCCTCTAAGGAGAAGATATTCCATGATGGATCATCAAAAACCTCAGAATTCACAAAAAATCTAGCCCAATTATGAATCATAAAAAAATCTCTAAGATCATCCGGTATATAAAACCCTGTATTCTCTTGAAATTCATCAACTTCATTCATTGTTGCTGGTTGGTAAAATTCACAGTGACACCATGCGGAATATCCCAAACTTCTTTGAATGAGTATTTTATTTGAACCATCGAGTCGACTTTTGAAGCGATTAAGAACCCGTTCAACTAAATAATCCATGGATGGTATCTTCCTTCTTAATAGCAAGTAAACCAAAACGTAAATGTTACCCCTGCTCTCCAATGATATCCGGAATCAGATCCCGTACAAGCTTGTTGTATACTGGCGTGGTGGTTTCTCCTCTCTTGTCGTGGATGTCTTTTTTAACACTTTGTTCTCCTTGGCATACAGACCGCCACCCTTTAAGCTTCCTCAGCAGCATCCCTTGAAAATGAGGGCTCCCCTCTCCCGTATCGAGGGTATAGAAGTCTTCAATTTGAAAATAGCCTTTGATAATCCACTGAATCTCTACATCCGGATACATGGCAAAATAACGCTTCGGTTCAAAATGTCCTGCTCCCAAATTCACATCCGTTGACATCACTCCACAAAGCCCCAAATAGAATAAACCTTGGGGCTTCAAAACACGCTTGGTTTCCCTGGGAACGCCGGGAGGCTGCGTTTTGGGCACATGCAGCAAGCAGTTCATAGCATATACCGCGTCAAAAGACCGATCTGCAAAATCCAAATTATAAAAATCCATCACCTTGCGCGCAGCCCCTTTTGCTGGCATAAACGAACCATCTAATCGGACAAATCAACGGTCATCATATCTAAGCCATGCTCCTGAAAATATAAACTGTCCCGTCCTGGTCCGGCTCCGATTTCCAAAACGCTTCGAACATCATTGGTCCGGAATGCATCTACAAAACCTCTATTCGGAGTAGTAATTCATTTTACGACTAAATACGCACCAAACATAATAATAGCAATCCCGATTACCTTGGTTAAAGTAATGGTTTCATGAAATAGAAAAAAGGCTGGTATTAATGATAGAACGTAGGCAAAGCTCTGTAGGGGATAGGCAATGCTCAAAGGCAATTTAGAAAGAACAATGAACCACAGAACGGTTGCAATACCATAGAGGCAGAGCCCACTCCAAATATGAATAGAAGTTGCCAGCCTCAACCAGTTGAGACCGCCACTACTTTGAAGTCCGAGCTTAAACAGAATCTGCCCGAACACAAGTAGGATAATATTAAGGAGTAAAATACCGTAGCTAATGATCCCGCTCATGAAGAATAGATTCCTTTCCCTTTAAAATTGTTAATTCTTGTGTTAAGCGTAGAACCTGCTCGCTGAGCTTGGTAACGACAAGGGTCAAATGAAGAATGAATACGAAACAGAATAATAAACCAAACAGAAATAGAAGGGCAGGAGCATACTCGATATGCAACCAAAAGGCAAGTTTTTCTATTAATCTTACATTTAAAGAAATGATCAATAGCAATATACCCATTAATATCCAAAGCAAAGAATATTGTTCTTTTAACTTTCGTCGCCTTACCAGTTCAAGAATTACGATCAAAAAAAGAACGGAAAATAATATGGATAGAAGATAAATATTGATCATGGCAAAGATTTCACCTCTTTAAAGCGGACCGCACTTATGAGAACCGACAGTGTCACTTTAATCATGTAGTAAGCTGATTTAAAAGGTGTGATGGATGATTTCCCAGCTTCTCTTTGACGCATTTCCGCTTTGACCTCTACCAGCTTACATTTTCTGTTAGTAAGGTAAACGATAGATTCCACTTCTGGATAATCCATTGGATAGTAATCTGCATATAGTTCAATCACTTTTCGTCCTGCTGCACGAAATCCACTAGTTGTATCCGTAAACCGTTGTTTCGTGACAAGACTGACAAGTAAAGAAAAGAACCTAATTCCTACTTTCCGCATGAGCGGAGCACGATAAGAGGTTTGTTCCAGGAACCGTGATCCGATAACCAGATCATTTTCTTCAACTCTAGACAAAAGCTTGGGAAGATCTGCAGCGGCATGTTGACCATCTGCATCCATTTGAACAGCGACATCATATCCATTATCCCGGGCATAAATATATCCGGTTTGCATAGTACCTCCGATTCCAACATTAAAGGGCATGCTAAGTACTTTAGTCCCTTCCTCCTTTACAACTGCTTCCGTATTATCTGTTGATCCATCATTTATGACAAGTATATCTACTGAGGACATATGACTTTTAATCTCACGGATGACATGCTGGATACTCAACTCTTCATTATACGCCGGGATGATGACTAGCACTTTAAACATACTCCTTCACCTCATTTTTACTGGATAATTCCCTTTTAAAAGTAAATATTACTTGGTAAATCATATAGCTCATAAACAATATAAAAAATGTTAGCATTGGATAGCCATACCTCGACATCGCAACAAATGGGATCTGGATAGCGGTAAAATATAATAATGTTAGAAAAATCGGCAACAATCTCTTCCCCGTTTTGCGGACACACGCCCAAAGCATACCTATGAGGCCACTCCAAACAATGACAGTCTGTATATTACCAACAATGTTCTTTTTAATTGAGAAGATATCATGCAAGTAGAATGGAACTATATAAAGTGAACGAAATCTACCAACGGTATAATGATGGATATACTTTAATGGTTCATGTACCAAGCCGTATTTTAGAATGTCCAATCCTTTGGCAACCGCCCCCCGATCTGCACCAATAAATATAGTACTAGGATCGTATTGGGGATATGCCTCAAAAAAGCCAGCAGACGGAAGCTGGTATTGAATTCGAGTTCCAAGAAGAAATGGGCTCCCGGCGGAACTTGTAAATAAAATAAAATGGCCAAAGGTGATGTAATTTCGAATCCACCATGGGATCAATAGAAGGATATAGGCGGCCACGATGGTGAGCGTGAATCGAACAATTTCTTTGAACGAATAGCGGTAACATAACCATAAAAAGAGCATAATACCTGGAAATAATGAGGCTTGCGGCTTAAAATAAGCTGCTGATGCTGTTAGTAATCCAACCCCAATGTACCAACTCGTTTTTTTTGTATGAAGAGCAGTAATCATGACACATAACAGTATCAGAACAACAAAACGGAAAATACACTCGGTCAGAATTGAACCCGAGGTAAAGTAGTCTGGAATATAGACAGCAACAATTAATGAGGTAATAATTGCAACTCGATGATTAAATGTATACCTGGCAATATAATAGACTGGAAAAATACATATAGCCTGAAGAAACGCTTGAAAAATTCTAAAAGCAGTTACACCGCCATGCTGCTCCCCAAAAATCGCCATAAATCCGCTTAATATAATGGGCAAGCCTGGCATAATAAATGCGGAAGGATCATTCCCTGAATTATACGCAAGGGTACCTTCGTTAAGGAGAACTTTCGCACTGTGAATATATTTAACATCATCATTATTGAGTTTAATCGGATCCCCCAGTAAGAGACGGTCGCCATGGACCAATATAACTATTAAAGACATAAGAAATACAATAGATGACAAGATCAGCAAGAATCGCATTGTTGTAGCTTCCTTCAAGTAAGAAAAAAACAAAATTAATAACCTCCGTACGAAATAAATTATTTATAAAGCCCATATTAATATATAACAATCCTAATCCAAGAAAGTTGGTTTTTCAATAAAATCCATAATTCGTCAGATTATGTATTGAATTGTTATAATCTGGTTGATATACTGTGGAAGAGGAAAATATTTCAATTTTATTTTAGGAGGGTATTTATGAAGATCAAAAAGGCGATGTTATCTCTAGTACTCACAGCATGTTTTGTAGCCCCAACCAGTATTTATGCAGAAACTAGCAATGATGAAAGCGATGTAACAAATGCAATCAATACGTACTATACGGCTGAACAAAATAGTGATTTATCAACCATGCTAGAAACGTCCACTGATACCTTGTTTCCTGACAAATAAACAAAAGAGAACTATCTTGGTACCTCAGCAAAAAAACTCATTTCCTATGAAGTATCTGATCTTGCTAAGGTATCAGACACTGAATATACTGCAAACATCGATTTGACCTATGATGATAATGAAGATTATCCAAAGTACCCTATCCATATTATTAAAGACCAAGGCAATTGGAAGGTGGATGTAGAAACAGTATATTTCTACAAGGATAGTAACGAAAACTGGTTCTATGAACTTGATGATACTCCAATTCCTTCCGTGAACCGTATAACGCCCAAGTCGACTGTAGCTGTTTCTAGTTGGAATCTAGCGCCAAACTTTACTAGTTCTGGTTCAGGGGACTTTACTTACAGTCCAATTAACAACTTAACCTTAAACGGTTGGCAACAACCCATCAATGATTTTAGTAAAGAAGCCAACAGTATTTATTACCTTATGCTAAAATCCGGAAGCAGTTATTCTCAGGCAAGTGCTATATCATACTACGGAACTTTTTATGAATCAGGTAATTGGCTTAGCCTACAATTCAACAATGCGACAGCCGGTGCTACTTATAAAGTACAAGTGAAAAATACTTCCTCTGTAAGTTGTAAAGGAGCATTTAACGTATATAACTAATTGACTTATATTTCTAAAGAGAGGTTGTTCTTTAAGGACAATCTCTCTTTTTTGTCTTGCTATGGGAGCAAATTATCGTCTGCTTGACCTAGTTGTTTGGCCTTTCCTTACAGCCGCGATAGCTCCAAAGTTTTTATAATATACAAAAGACCCCTTCACGCTTGGCCGCTCCCCTATTTCTTGTGCAATTTTATACGGAAAGAAAGGAAGACCCTTATTCTCAACAATAGCGTTAGTTGTTTTAGCAGCCCATATCTGAACCGCTCTTCCTTGCCGCACTTTATAATAATCGATTCGGTTTTCCTCTTTCACAAAATACTCATTCGCTCTTCCTACAGGGAAATGGCAGACCACCGTCATTAATCCACCCGCATTAATCTGTTCCTTTAAGCTCACACGAGGTAGAAAGAGGACCCGGACTCATTCCAAGGTTAGAGCAATTCTAGCATGACTATTTACTGTTGAACTCCCAACCGTTACCGTTTGAGTCTTTGCATCCAAACCACCGGTTCACCCAACGCCTCTCCAACGAATCTTACAGGAACCATAACCCTTCCATGCTTCATCTGGGCTGGCTGCGCTAATGGAGTCTGCTCATCTCCAATCATCCCATACTTTTCGTTAGGACCAGGATCAATTCTTTTTTTCGATATGAGATCCCAACCTGTTTGCGGGTATTATCCCAAGACATATTGAGATTGCTTCAACCAAGCTTTTCAATCATATTGATCGGTACTAGCACTGTTCCCTTCTTTATGTAAGGTGCCACATCAGAGGAAATGGGGCCATTCTTCCATACCACCTTGATGCTAGAAGCTGAAGATTGATTTTGTCCTCCAATGACCATAGAAATACTCAGTACTGCTGTTACGATAATGTTAGTGTCTTAAACTTTCTCATTACGCTCTCTCCTTTCACACCGGAGGTAAAATCTCCTCAATATGTAAGACACACTTTGTTTATAAATTGTTTCATAAAATCTGCAGAAAATTCTAAAAAAAGAGAAATGTATCTTATCTATTCTAAAACGGAATGATATGTTTCAGGGTAAGTGAAGTCGATGCGATAGCTCATAAGATTATTTCAACTATCCATTAAGGGGTTATAACGTGGCCAATGATCGAGAGAAATCCATAGAATTGCTTGCCTTTGGCAAATCTCTGCGTAAAATCCGCAAAGAAAAAAAAGCTCACTCAAGATGAGTTATGTGTCTATTCCCGTGTCGATCGGTCTTATATTAGTGAACTAGAGAACGGAGAAAAAACGCCCTCTTTGCTACGATTACTGCTTTAGTAAGATCGATTCAGGTTAAGGCTTCAGTTGTACTTTGGAAGAATTCAAGAAATCTTGGGCCATTATTGTGACATATCCGTTGGACTTGTTATAGCCAATATTACTGTTGTTGCCCCTTTATGTTTCTGCCATATCCAGTCGGTGATGCCATAGATTTCCCTACTTTTGCACATAGAAAAAGGACTCTCGCAATGAGTCCTTTATGGTATAATCTGGTTTGTACAGCACAATTTGTGGTGGGTATACACAAGCCTCCAGAGGGAGGTGATGTGTATGAACTTCTCTTTTTCCAATATTATCGTGTTTGCAGCGTTCATCGTTGCTTTGTTGACGTATATTGACAGAAAAAAGAAGTAACCCGCCACAGGTTGACGGCCTGACGGGTTACTTCTTGTTCAGTTACACCTGAGGAGGTAATCCCACCACAAATGCTGTATTGGGGAGCAGTTGGCCGCTGCTCCTTATTTATTGTTATCTTAGCATATGGAGAAATATACCTCAAGTTACTTCTGCAGCTTAGCCTCAAGACCAGCCTTTTGCTTGGCTTCGCCCAAAATCATGAGGAGCGTTTACGTATAATTACCCGGTTTTCCCAACTATGATTTCGTGAGGAGCGCTAGTTTAAAACCATGTCTGTTTCGTATTAGATCAAACCGTATCCTCAAACGTAACGATACTCTCGGAATGCAGCGGCCTGCCCGTGAATCTTTCCGATTTCGTCCGTCAAATTCCATACGGTTGCCTCCAAGATGTGAAACCTCCGGCCTGTACTGGATATGCGGATTCCCGTGTAGTTATCGATATAGCCTTGTTCGCCTACCGTTCTTAGAAAAACCGATCGCGCCTCCCGTTCCATCGGTTCCGCGGTAAGTCTTGACGGCGTGCTCGTGAACTTGTCCCAATCCATTGCCCATAGCTCCAGCGCCGCCCGATTGCCGAAGTTCAGGACCGGGTCGGTCTCCGTTCCGTGGGAAAGCACCACGCAGGGCGCGTTAAATAATTGTTCGAACGGGTGGCTGTCTGAGGCCGGCTCACCCAGAAGCGATTTTTCGGTCAATCTTTGATAGCTCTCCATGATCAATCTTGCATGCTCGTTAGTGGCTCCTATTCCACTGTAATGCATAACTGAAATCCCCCTTTCCACTTGTCCGTCTCATGTTCATATTATACGTATGTATATCTCTTTACAAAGAAGGGCCCGAATCGCCGTCGATATTAATCGATGTTCCGGTTACATAGGACGCCGCTTCGAATGCGAGGAATACGATGACTTTCGCCACTTCGTCCGTGTTACCGAGCTGGCCGTGCGGAATGTCATGTTCCGGCTCCCGTGCGTACTCTTCCCACGCCAGATTGGTTTGTCCCGTTTTCACCGGTCCTCCTTCTGCCCGCTTCGGATGAATCCGATGTATACGGTGTTTTTGTTTACCCGGATTTGATCGGGGGCCAGGTCGCGGCTCATCGCCTTGGTCAAAGCCTGTCCGGCGGCACGGCTTACGTAACTCGGCATAGATGAGGCAGGCGGCGTCTTGGCCCAGGAAGTGGTGATTTCTCGATAATGAGTCGTATTTCCGGCATTTACATTTCCGCCTCAATCAGCAGAATGCGCTCCTGAAATTTGCCGCGTTGCTGCGCTTTCTCGTCGCGCACCCGATTCAAGTCCTGCTCCGTGGCTCCATGAACGGATGCCAAAGCATAGATTACTTCCAGCATATCCGCCAGCTCTGCGACGGCTTCACGGTCCTGCTCGGCTGTTATGTATTCATGATGCTCTTCCTGCAGCTTTTTCCTCAGTTCTGCAATATATTCATCCGGGTTCAGCGTCTTGGTCGTATACCGCTTCCCCTGTGCTCCAATGATGTCCGGAATCCGGTCCCGTACAAGCTTGTTATATATCGGCATAATGTTTTACTCCTCTCTTATTTGTGGTTCATCGTTGGCTCATCCTCTTTTCCCGGCCTGCGGCTACTAGGATCAAATGGGGGCATAAACAAAAACCTTCCGAAACGTGTTCCGGAAGTCTATATCATCAGTGGATGAGCAAGTTCAGTTTTGAAACCACCTCTGCCAGCGTCTTTTGCGGCACCTTGCAGATAAACGCAGCTTGCCGCGACTCCCAATCCAGGCTCTTGACCTGGTCGGCGAGAATAACCCCCTCGATCGGCAAATCTTGCGGAATGATAACCTCAAAAGGATAGCCTTTTCGTTTAGAAGTTATCGGACATAATAAGGAAAGTCCGCCTTTCCATTATAGGCTGCTGGGGATAGGACCAACGCGGGTCGTTTCCCTGCCTGCTCATGACCTGCTTGTGGATTGAACTACGGCCACACCAGGTCTCCACGATCCGGCACATAGCCGCTTCCTACCGCTTCACGACCTTTTGGATTGCCTGACGAGACTTCTTCATGGAGGTTATCAGGCGTCATTTGGTCAAGCAATTCCTCTAGCGAAGCCGACTTCGGCTTGATGAATGTCCATCCTCAACGTCCAGCTCGATCTCCGATCCTTCCTCCAGACCAACCTTAACAGCAAGGGATTTCGGAATACGAACACCTAGACTATTACCCCATTTTTGAACCTGGAACATGAAATCA
>NZ_BIMK01000055.1 GCF_004001045.1 Paenibacillus chibensis | reverse complement strand
GGAGCAGCCTTTAGTCCCGAAAACGGGTGATGGATCTCTTAGCCGCCAAGAAAGACTAACACAGGTCATGAATCTCGCCCGCCTTGCGTTTGGCGTATATGGTATAGGGTCATTTGTATGGTATTTCATCAAAAGACGGAAATCGCAAGGAGGGAAGTGAACGCAGCGTTGAGGAAGCTTTTATTGATTGTACTCGCTATATTCTTGCTTACGAGCTGCTCACGGAACAGCGTAGAAGATCCGAAAATTAATTTAGAGCCTTCATCTCCAATAGAATCTCTGCTTCCAGAATCTGCACCAAAAACAACATCGGTAGCAGACACGGATAAAATTCCGGTATTAATATCTATTCCGGCACTTCATGTAGAGGCCCCCGTTCAACCGGTGGGCCTCGATACAGAAGGCCGCATGGCCACAGTATCAAGTGCTGAAACTGTTGGATGGTATAAATACGGCTCAAGCCCGGGACAGCCCGGAAACTCGATCCTAGCTGGGCATAGGGACTGGAAAGGCAAGGCAGGAAGCTTTCAGAATATCGAAAAGCTGAAGATAGGAGATGATGTAGTAATTACATTCGATGATGAGAGCATTGAGATCCTTACAGTAACCTCGAACGATACCTATGACCTTGACGAGGTACCAGCGTCGGTTATGGATCTGTCAGGTGAAGAACACACCACTCTCATCACTTGTACAGGCTATTTTGACAAGAAAAAACGTGGTTATCAAAGCCGAGCAGTCGTCGTTCTGAAGGAGACAAGCGGATGAAAAAGTTACTTAAAATACTACTTAAAATACTATGCTTTCCGATAACATGGCCATTTCTAGTCAACAAGCAAATTGCCAAGTCTTCTAAAAATCGCTTTTTGCACTGGCTTTTAGCGTCCTTAATCTTCAGCATTGCATTTTTTTGGCTCTATATAGTCGTGGTGGTGGCAACGTGGTTTTTAGATGGCACGATAACAAAAGAAACCGATATGTCTGCCTTCAAGGTGCCAGAAATCGTTTCATCAATGGGAATTTATATTTTTCTAATCAGCTTCTTTTTGGGATTCTTCTCCCCGTGGCTACCTGGTGCAGCAGGAATTCATCGTGAACGTAAACGTCCAAAGACCCACGGAGACGCTAGATTTTCTACTCTTAACGAAGTTATAGCTAAAGGCTTACTTGGTGCTGGGATCGTCTTTGGTCGATTGAAAGGAAAACTAATCGAGAAACCTTCAGCAGCCGAAGGACACGTACTAGTTGCTGGAGCGCCGGGAACCGGGAAAACTGCTGGAGTAGCCATACCTACTCTTTTCCGGTTTAGTGGTGGAGCAATAGTAATCGACATTAAGGGTGAGCTTTCAGCTTTAACAGCAGAGCATAGAAAGCAATTTGGGCCTGTATTTATATTTGATCCCCTTAATGGCGGCCACGGTTATGACCCGATTCGAGAATGTAGAACTGTTGATCGTGCGCAAAACTTAGCTAGAGCTCTCGTACCTACTCCTGAAAAGGCAGATCCTATGTGGTCTAATAACGCGCAGGCAATATTGGCCGCGGCAGTTATTGAAGCAGCTCATACCGGTGGGAAACTCTGCGAGGTCGCCGAACGGCTAATTACCACTCCTGCTGCTCAACTAATCGAAGAATTACAAGAGAGTCCGGTAAGATCGACGCGTATACTCTCGGCAGTTGGTGCCGACCTGCCTGAAAAAACGCTGGGGGGCGTTATGGCACAACTAAAATCCGGGTTATTTACGCTAGCAGCGGACGAAGGGATCGCAGCGGCCACAAGCCGAAGTGACTTTACACCTGAAAGTCTGGAGGAAGGTGCTACGATTTATTTACGGGTTCCTGAGCATCTCATTAAGCAATATAGGGAGCTTTGGACCGTTATGGTCAGCCAATTCATAAGACATTTAGAGCAACGCCAAGAGAAGGCAACTCCTCCCGTATTGATGTTGCTCGATGAGATGCCACGTCTCGGAGAACTCCCGGGCTTATCAGACTCTCTTGCGACATTGAGAAGCCGAAGCGTAACTGTTATGTCGCTTATCCAATCGATGGCCCAACTCGATGAAATCTATGGTTCTGACAAGCGTAAAATTATCGCCGATACCTGCGCCTATAAATTTGTGTTGAGCGCTGGCGATCCGGAAACTCAACGTTACTTTGCCGATCTAGCCGGACAGCAAACAGTTTATTCTAAAGGAATTACCGTGGGGGCCGGGCTGGTTCCAAATATGAGCAGTAATGAAACAGGCGTTCATTTGGTAAGACCTGAAGCTTGGGCACGGCTGCCAAAACCGATTCTTATGGCGCTTGGAATGCAACCGACAGAACTCGATTTGGCGTACTGGTTCAAAGACAAAGATTTCAAAGACCTCGCTTCTTGAAAGCAAAAAGCCGCTCCCCGAGTAAGGGAGCGGCTTTTCGTCTGGTGGTGTAACCCTTAAATGATCTATAGCTTTGCCGCAATTAAGAGTAATCCTAAAGGGCCGTGTTCGCTCATATCCCGAGTTCTTGATGGAAGTTCTTTAACGAGCTGTATTTCCCTAAACGATTCAACATGTTTGTGTCATTGTTCTGAACCGCTTTGCAATAGTCGTCCACGTACTTGTAAAAATGCCGCAAAATCAACTGCTCTTTACGGACAATCAAATCATGCTGCTTCTGCGGAATCGGCTTCGCGGATGGAACAACGTATTTTTGCATATCATGAATTATAATTGCCTTAGAGTAATCCAGTCCCTTATTGTCCTCTTTACTAAATCTGAAGCTATAAGGGTGGTTTATCCCGCTGCGGAATGGAATTACGAAAGTATGCCCCTTGTACTGCGTCACTAAGTGTAAATACTGGCGGTCGGGGTCTTTCATTATTTCAACATACCAATTAAAATCCTGATAGAAATCACTAGTAAGATGCACATAACGAAAAGCAGGAGTGCTCATATTTGTTCCCCTCAACGTAAAAAATGGCGCCGAATAGCGCCATTTCCATCTTCATCATTCGTTTGGCTTTTATTTTTTAAGGTGGGCTGCCATTCGCACCACGTCTTTGGTTTGGCCTTTATTTTTTCGGGTGGGCTGCCATTCGCACCACATCGTTCTTTTATTTTAATACCCACCTGATACATTGTCAATAAACAACTGTACCCAGTGTCAATGAGAAGATGGATCATTAGTGTTTCTAATTAAGTTTTAGTTTATGCAGAATCATTGGAGTAAGTTCTTATATATCATACTCAAGCCGTTGGGATAACTCATGGGGCAATGGGGCATCCTCTACAAAGAACCGGATATACTGACTTGCTTCGTCTACATTCAGTTCTTCAATTTGATTTAAGCAGTATCCCGCATTTTTCAACAGCGATTTTAGATATTTGATTTGGCGTTCTGTCGCCGGTGTTTCTTGCTTCCAGGCTTCAGCTTCACGCTTAATTTCCTCTTCGAGATCCGCGTGTTCAGGAAATTGATAAATTAATCCCCTCGCTTTGGCCGACCAATCGGAAGTAGCTTCTTGCTCCGTATCCCATGTGATGTAAGCCTTGGGAATGCGCTGGTCAATATAACGAGCCACATCATCAAGTAAGCGCTCCGGATCGCACTCCCCAACGTCGCGATAAAAATATTTTGCCTCACCAGACTCCAGGAATGCTTTGGCCAAGTCATATCGGTTCATGGTATTAATCTGCTCCACTGACCGAAGTATTTTGCTGAATGGCTTTTCCTGAACCACGTGATGGGCAACAAATTGACCAATACGTACCTTAACCTTATGCGTGTCTCGTACATATTCAAACATCGGAATCCCCCTTTCTTTCCCTGACCCGTAATTATGTAAAACTGTATTTACAGAAATAAACGTTTGCCCCCGCGCCGGGGGCTTCACCTGGATCATCGTTCTCGTTCTTGCTGGTTCATGGCTTGACGATGCCGCAGCTTCTCTTTATGCTCGACTTCTTTTACAGCTCTAAACGCATGACTCGCCTCTTGATAATCTTTGTTCACCTTTTCAAAATTCGCCTTCGCTCTTTGTAATTCAGGATCTCGCTCGGCAATTTCCTTCTTAACGGTTTCCAGCTCTCGTTGCAGTTGTTCTCTTTGGGCGTTCTTACCACGCTGCCACCAACGATTCGGCCCAAGATCATCAAGCTTCTTCTGTAAAGCTTCTTTCTTTTGTTCGCTTAAATCTTGCTTTCTCTGAAGCGTAGAATAGCTATGCTCCGCTGTGTTGCGCTCACTAAACATAGCGTCACGCTGCAACTTCAACGCCTGTACTTGATGCAAGTCAACTACTGAAGCAGAACCCTTCTCTTTAACCAACTCCGGAACTCGCACGTCGGACGTCCTTGAAGAACGCTTTTCTGCTACTTTGAAAACTTCCTGCAGCTTGGCCTCGATTGTCCTATATTCTTCACGCATTAAGGACTTGCTAACTTCGGTCAATTCCGGAAGCTTGCTAATCTGCTTATCTAGCTTCTCGATTTTCTCCCGAATTTCAGCTCTCTCATTTCGGCTGAATCGCTCTGTTTCCAAGTTAGACGTTAAAGCTTCCTTTTCTTTGACAAACTGCTCACGCCGCTTATACAATCCATATTCCTTGTCTAACCTCTTCTTTTGTTCCGTGTAAAATTCATAGGCCATATCCGGACGTTGCTCGATCACATTCATACTTGCACCCCGTTCCTGAGCAATATTTTTGATGTCATTGCCGACCGCCACCGGCGATTGCCCTTCCTCACGGCCAGAAATGGCCTTTTCAGCTTCTTTCTGCTGGTACGCAACCTTTTCCTTCCGATAAGTCTCCAATTCAACGACAATCGCGTTATGCTCCTTGGCTGCACGGTTCAAGGCGCCACGATCTGTATAAATTCCCCGTTCTTCCATCTCCCGAACATTCGGCCCCTCGTGGATCGTAGGAACCCGGTCTGTTAGCCCTTGTTCTTTTAGGCTTCTGTGATCGATTCTAGCGTCAATACCTTCCCGTTCTAAAAATTTGTTTGCATATTCAGCCCATTTGCTCCGCCATTCCAGCAGTTTTTCAGCGTTTACGTTATTGCGCCATCCTTTACCGACTTTTTCAGCTCCTTTGTATGTAACAAAATCCCCGTTCCATTCGCGGTTTTTGTTGCCGAAACCTTCCGGAGTAATTTCTCTCATAGTCAACATTACATGAGCATGAGGATTTTCTGAATTATCTCTATGAATACAAACATCGGCGATCATGCCCCGATCCACAAATTCTTTTTTCACAAAATCAATAAGTAATTCTCGCTGGATACCATAGGGCAATTCCCGAGGAAGCGCCACGTCAAATTCACGAGCAAGCTGTGCCGTCGCCCGACGGGTACTTTTATCTTCCACCTTCTCGACTTCATTCCAAAGACGTTCACGATCATAAACCCAATCAGGGGCATTCTCTGGTGCAAGGATCTCGCTCTCGATCAAGTACCGCTCTTTGCGAAACCCCCTATGCTGCTTTCCATATTTCTCGTCATACAAATCTTCACCGCTTCGATAGGAAGCGGCGGCAACCGCCGAACGACCCTCGGAACGGCGGATAACTTGCATACGCAGATGGAAAATCGCCATGTGAGATGCCCCCTTCTTTGGAATATTTCTAGCAAAGCGAAGCGCATAAACATCTTAGGCGGAACCGGCACTTTGCCTTTGATATAATGCGGGCGCGCCCGCATTTTTACGCATCGTTAGATGCGAATAAGTTTTAGCCTTTCAGCGAAACGCGATCGCGCATAGTCGCGATATGTCGTTTCGTCGCATCGTTAGATGCGAATGGGTGCAGGGTGAAACCCTGCCGCACACATTACGAAGTAATGTATAAGTGCGCCCTTCGCATCCTCTCGGGACTATTGTAGCACAAACCGCGTTCCTTCGGAACGCTAATTTGTGCTTGCCACATTGACATGGATGCGATACATTTTTTTTAGGCCCCGTGTTGCCCCGTGCCCCACAGGGGCGGCCCCGTGATTTTAAACTGGGCAGGGAAGAAAGAAGGCGATCCAATGCGTCGAAAACGCAGACGTTTTTCACGTGATGCGGCAGGAAGCCGCGAATGGGACGATGCTATCAAAAGATTTGAGAATCGCTTGGGTGGAGCCAAGTTAATAGATCTCGAAAACGGCGACGAACAAGCGGCCAAAGTCGCACATCGTAGTTTGCGAAAAGAATTCATGAAGCTGTTGAGCAATGACTTGGAAAGGAGCGACAGGTAATGTCGAGACGTACAGAGGAACAAAGATTGGCCGAGCTGGATCAGCGAATGGAACAATTAAAGGCAAAGAAGCAGCAGCTTCAGGCACAGATCAGCCAGAAAGAGCGTAAAGCACGCACCCGCCGCTTAATTCAAATTGGTGCTATTTTTGAACAATATTTTGGTGTCCAGGTTAACGAACAGGTTGCAGCAGACGTAATTAAAAACCTTCATGATCTAGCAGGCCGCGAGGAACGAGGGGAAATTCGAAAGATTGATTGACGCCGGGGAAATGCGTGGTAAACTTAAATCAAATCTGGAAGCACCGGTCCGACAGCTCCGCAACGGGAAAGCATCCCTGCGGAGCTGTTCGCTTTTTTATAGACCTTCGAATAAAAGTTACCTTAAATCGTTGATGATTTAAGTAACCTAAATTATAATCGAATTAAAGTAACCTAAATTCGAGGGGGATTCACTATGCCATCTCCACTTGACCGTCGAAATCAAGGTGCACGGCAGCCAGTAGGCCGTGGCCGACCGTCGCTTGGCATCACCAAAAAAGTGTCGCTCACGCTGACGGAAAGCGAGTGGGCCGAAATCGAAGCGTCAAGCCTGACCGTTGCCGCTTTCTTGAAAGAGCGCATGAAAAAAGCGCCGGTGGCCGAAGTCGAGCCGGTCGCTCCTGAAGCTACTGATCCGAAAGAGCCGGTCAATTATCCACGCCGCTATGTCGAAGAGCGCTGGGAGATTCATTTGCGCAACGCGGAAGAGAGCCCAGCAGCCGACATCATCGAAGCCGCGAAAGCGTCCATGTTCGGCATTCTATTCCCTAAAAATGCCGAGAACGCCGTCGTACGGACGCACCAGCAATACGAATGCCCGTTTACAGGCAAACGCTACGGCTCGATGGACAAACTCGTCCGCACAGCCATTCCATACCTGATCGAACGCAAGACCGCCGAGAAAGCACATAAATCCGAGCTGGCCGCGATCCGGGAACGCGAGAAGGCCCCCAAGTACCTAATGGATATGCGATAACTTCAAACCTCTACTCGCGTCCCCCAGCCGCAACTCCAAGCCAGGCGGCAATATAAAGCGCCGTAATACCCACGAACGACCGTTCGATGACAAACTATTGTCATCCGGATTATTGTATCATTTAGCGAAGAATAGCCAAACGAGGAGGAAAGCCCAATGATCGGAAAGTTTTCAATTGACTCGTTCACACCCGAAGCCATTAAGCTGGCAACTTCAACCGTACCTACACACGTCGCCAACGCATTCATCCAGCTCGGCCAACGTCGAGATCTGAAGATCTTTTATCACACCGAAAATGCTGTCACGATCGGCGAATATGCGCTAGAACTCTCCTCAATTTCTCCGGATGCCGTAGAGTTCGTGACAAGCGATGATGGCCAAAGCTTAGATGACCAGCGAATCAAACTGGCCATAATCGCAGCGTATAAACGAAACAGCAGCATATAAACCACGGCTCCCGCGCCTTCGCTTGGGCTACGTCCTCCACCAGGGGGCCTCCGGCCCCTTCTCCATCATCTTTCAATAAATTCATCCGCTTCTGTGAAGTTAATTCTAAAAAAAACAAGCTGTGGACAATTCTTCAACTAACGCGGCATTATCCACAAACCCTTAGAGAAAAGGTAGCAGCGCTTACGCGCTGCATTGATTTAAATCATCCTCCCCTCACCCACCCCTACGCTTTACGGTGAACTGTGTCTTATTCGTAAATCCACGCAACTTTTTCTTGACGCCGAACCGGGGTCTGGGGACACTGGATCGTGCGAGGTGGACACAGTTCACCTTATCCCGGAAGTGAGTAAACAACCGGGATAAGGTAGCATTTTTGAACTCTGGTTCGGCCGTCACGCATCGGGGAACGGCTCCCGTGTAATTGTTTCCGCCACGCGCTTACGCGCCTATTGTCTCGATCTCTCGGATTGGTTACGGTTCCTATGACCAATCTGCCACCACAGCATACAATAGCTTCTCAAACCGTGGTCTTGCCTCCCTTGAACGGTTTCCAGCAAGGTTCTATCGGCACTTTACCACGTACTGTTCGGAACGGTCGTGCGGCGGATCAAGAGTCACATCCACTCCGCGACGCTTCGTTTTGCCTTACGTTGGACTGCCTTTCGGCTCTGCGTTATGTGCTTGGTTACACGCCCAACTTTGCTCCCGTCCGTGTTTGATATCTCTCGACATGAGGTAAACGGGAGCTAGACCGGCTTCACTTGGCGCTGGTAAGGCGCTAGTGGCCACGGCTGAACGTGGCAACCCGGAAATAACCGTATACTTGGGGTAAGGCTCCCTCCTATACGATGGACAGGGGTTTAGCGTGGTATCCTGTCTCATTTGATGCAAACCACGGAGCTGCGTCGCTCAACGGCCTTCGTTTCCAAAAAAGACAATAGGAAACTAAGCCCTCGAAAATCAACTTTTCCAAAAAATGGAATGTTTTCGAGCGCTGGATATTTTGTTTTTATGTATGAGTAAATACTCCACTTCGCCCAGCCTGAGCCGGATCGAGGGTGTATTCATTCCGAAAACTAGAAAAGCCCTGACTCCACGAAAGGGAATCAGGGCTCAAAATGTTTTGAGTGTCTCTCATTTGCCAATAATTTTAATATGGATTTCACGATAGGTATGTTGAAGCGCCATGAATCCATATGGTACAATAGCGGTACCTAGAAAAATCATTGTGAGAGTGCCTGTTTCACCGATCTGGAGAATCGGACTGAAGCAGCATCGGGTCGCCAAACCCGTGCCACTTGAACAGTGATTTTTTCTTTTCAAAGAAAGACTAGCAAACTACTAAACTGAATATACCATACTGATAACCATCTGCAAAGAAGAGAACTCGACATTCTACGCAGTCTACCACGGCCAAAATATCATACAAAATATCTTACAGATCGCCCCGAAGGCTCGCTCCATCAAGCAAAACCTTGTAAGATATTCCCTTCAAAAAAACCATTTACGGCCCTAAAAAATTATTCTGGGCAGGGTAAAAAATCTCCGTAGCTTTAATATCTTACAAAATATCTTACAGCACCCTTTTAAGCCTTATAGGATAAGGCTTTTTCTTGTAAGACAAGCAGGAATAATAGTGGTCTTTATGGAATGTAAAACTGTATAGCTGTAAATAAGGAGGGACTAATTCCTATGGGGACTACCATTAGTTTTGGCATTCAGAAAGGGGGAGCCGGGAAGACAACTACGACTGCAATAACTGCCTTTCTCTTGGCTCAAAGCGGAAAAAAGGTTCTGGCCGTGGATTTCGATTCACAGGGCAACCTCACACAATTCTTGACCCAGCGTAACATTTACGACTTTACCGAACAGACTGCCTTAGAAGCATTGAAGGAACAGAATGCAGCTCCTTATATCCATCCGGTTTCGACAAATTTAGACATTCTACCTGCTGAAGACTTCTTAATTACTTTCTCAAGCTGGCTTTATCAGAAATACCCGGGGACTGATCCTTCTCGCGTTCTGAAGGACACGCTAGAGCCTGTAAAAGATCGTTACGACTTTATCCTAATCGACCTCCCTCCGAATCTTGGGGATCATACTATTAACGGCCTTACGGCTTCTGACTTTGCTGTGGTTATGCTTCAGAGCGAGCCGTTTTGTCATGATGCGCTTGATCGTTACTTGGAGACGCTTCAGGCCGTTAAAAAGAAAACTAATCCGGATCTCATTCTTGCTGGAATTCTTACTGTCATGCTCGATGCCAGGACGACACTCGATACGGCAATTTTAGATAAGGCACGTCGCGATTACGAAGACGTCGTATTCCATTCTGTAATTAAGCGCCGAAGCCGAATCAAAGAATTCACTGTTACGGGCCTTCAGCTTGTAACTAAAGCCGATCACGACGCCCTGGAACCCTATAACAACTTCGTGAAGGAGCTGCTTGAACGTGTCAAATAAAAGAGAGGCACTGAACGAACTACTAAACCGCAAACCTGTAAATACAAAAATACAGGAAAGTGTAGATTCCGTCATTGAAAGAGGAGTTGTTCCTAATAACAAGAAAAAGGCTACATATGAGCTTGACCTAGATCTTCACACAGAACTGAAGATATTCGCCGCCAAGCAGAATAAGAAAATGGTGGACATCGTTGAACTTGCCATACGTGAGTATTTGAGAAATAATAAATGACACATTACAGAAATACAGCAATACTTAAATACATTTAACTGTATTTTGTAGAAAGGATGGGATCTACTATGAGCAAACGATCCTACAAACCTTATATGCAGGGTATAGTCGTTGATTTAATGAGGTTAAAGAACATCGACGAGGCAACAGCGACCAGGCTGATGGCCAAATACTACCGCCGCATATTTCGGCACTGGGGAGCAGAACCCAATACAGAGGACTTTGCGGAAAAAATAATTGATTTGGACAAGATAATCCAAGCAGCGATAAATAAATCTCCTTCGAATGAAGGCGCGCTCACTTGGAAACATCGGGAATATAAAACTGTAACATTAAATATTAATCGGCATCTTTACCGTAAAGCTAAGTCATTTGCTTATCTTCACGATCAAAAAGTAGACGACGTTATCGAGCTGGCTTTGCAACACTTTTTCAAAATGCCAGGGCTTGATGTGGTAGAAGGCAAAGACTAGAGAGTGAAAAATTAGCTGGCCAAGTGCATCAGCTATTTTTTATTTTTATATAAGTCTACCTAGTAAACCCGGTAAACCTATGGTATAATAAGGATGTAATAGTAAACCGAAAGGAAAGAGGCGAATGTCGGAAAAAAAAGAGGTTAAGTCGTATAAGGTCAGTCCTGAACTCAAAGAGAAGTTAGAAAACCTATTCTCTGAAAGCGGACTGGAGACACAGGAGGCTTTCCTGGAGCATGTCGCAACGTTATACGAAATGCAGCGAATCAAGGAAGGCGGTGCAGCCGGCTACAAAAAGCAATTGGACGAGCTGGAGTACCATACGCGGCGAAGTGTAGAGCTTTTCCTTGGAATGATCGAAACAGAAACAGCCGAACGGATACAATTAAACCAACAGCATGACGAGACGCTCGCCGATCGGGCAGCTACAATCATGAGTCAGGAACAAGAAATTTCGGAACTTCGAAAAGAAGTAAAGAGAGTCACTGACGAGTTTGCCCAGCTTACCAAAGATCATGAAGCACAGCTCAAACAAGCGGAACAGCTCGCCGAGATTTCAAGAAAAGACAATTTACTTGTTGAAGAGTATCGTGGTCGAATCGATACCCTATCTGGGCTGGTTAACGAGTACAAAGCCGCGGCAGATGAAAACAAAGACTTAAGAGCCCAAATTGCCGAAGCTACTCAACAAATCAAGCAGCAGGCCGAGAAGATCGAGGATCTTCAGCAAGAAGCTAAAGAGCTTGAGGAATCATCTAATGAACGTGTCCAAGCCCTCGAAGTTCGTGCTAAAGACGATCTGGAACGCTTGGCCGAACGTAAAGAAGTAGAGAAGGAACGCGAATTGCTTCAACTTCGGACCGAATACCAGGCTAAGTTGGAAAAGGCACATGATGAAGCTACCTCAAAACTTCGTGAGCTGTACGACCAAATTAACCAAATGCGCCGGGATCATGAGCAAGAAATTGCTTCGCTTAAAAAGAGCGGAGATAAGGCGTAATTCTACGCCGATTTCTTTACCCCTAAAACTGTATTTATGTAAAACTGTATTTACAGTTATAAGTAATGAAAAAAGCGAACCCTCTTTTCAGAGGCATCCGCTTTATAGACGAAGTATTGCTATTAGATGCCCTTTAGTATAGGCCTTCGTAGTGATGGCATGCAAGACATATGTTCAAAATCCTGAATTTTGTGAATATGTCTAGGCATTCTAAAACCTAACATGCCTTGAAATAACGAGCAATTTCGAGAAAAAGAAAGAAAGCGAGTTTTGAAAACAAGCTTGAAAACGTCGAAATGAAGCAATTGTTCCACGGAATGAAAATCGCCCAAAATAGTCAAATTCAGCCGAAAATGAAGCTTGAAAATTCCCCTGAAGGGAGGTGACGAACATGATCGGAAAGGAAAGACCTAAATTCGAATTCGGCATATTTATGTGTAAAGTTGGACTGGTCGCTATCGGGATCTTGCTGGTTCCCTTGTTTAATGACCATGCTTTGAACTCGATCATCTCTTTTACCAGTCAATTCACTGATTACAATCCAGCAGAACATATGCCTAAAATGCCATCGGCTGACGAACTCTTCCACGACTAATCTTAGGGGACTCATTTTTCCGTCCAAAAAAATCAACCACCACAGTTAATTTAGGAGGGGCGCGGAAACCCGCGTAGTCCAAAAAAATTAATATGAAAGGTGAGTTTCCCCATGTTGTTAAAAAGAACACAAATCTTTCTTCTGTTACTGGTTTCAGTAGTTATTGGTTCGATGTCTGTCCCGGTTTCTTATGTTCACGCTGCCGATTATGTTGTAGATGTTCCTGATCTTAATTTTCATGAAGCCTTGGCCAGAAACGCAGGTTTTGTTTCTGCTGGGAAGCCCCTTACCGACCCGATCTACAAGTCCGACTTTGACAAAGTGGTTGCAAATACAGGCGGCAAAATAAACTATTCAAACAAGGGCATCACGGATTTAACCGGGATAGAAGGTTTTAATGATACTAATGTCCAGTGGTTGGCCTTTGATGATAACGAAATCTCGGATCTTAGCCCGATGGCCAATCTTACTAATGTGGCCAATCTGAAGATTTTGAGTTTTAACAACAACATCATTACGGATGCAGCTCCGATCAGTCATTTAACGACGGTGCAGGAACTTTCTTTGAGCTACAACAACATCAGTGATCTTACCCCTTTAAGTGGACTGAGCAACTTATCCAAGCTGTATTTGACCCAAAACAAAATTGAAGACATTTCTCCTATTTCAGCTTTATTGAATTTGAAATGGCTTTACCTCGGAAACGGCACTACCAAAACAAATCAGATTACGGACGTTAGTCCTCTATCTGGTCTTATAAATTTGGAAATGCTTGATCTTACGAGCAATGATATAACTGATTTTTCTCCGTTAGCTTCATTGGTCAATTTGACCTCCTTGCAGATTAATAGCAACAGAACGAGGGATTTAAACTTCCTTGCTGGTATGACGAATTTAACTACCCTTGGTATTCGCAGTCTAGGATTAGAAGATGGAGACATCGCCGTATTAAGCTCGCTTTTGGCTCTGAAGACTTTAGACATGGGAACGCTGTCTGACGTAAACAAAATATCGGATCTAAATCCAATAAAGAACCTGTCCCTTCAAGACCTTTCAGTTGATGGCGAGCGCATAACCGACTTTACTCCGCTTGCAAATATGACCTCTCTTAAGAATCTGAATGCGTCGGGTAACTATGCAGATATTTGGAACGAACCCAATAAGTCGGCACTCTCCGGATTACCATTAATGGCTTCTAGCGTACTAACTCCACAAGAATTCTTGCGCTACGAATCAGGCTTCATGAATGGTGATTCCATTGATGTCGTAACGGTTGAAGTAGGCAAGACGGTTACCGTTTATCCGATTAGGTATCCCACTGATGACGGAACTACAAAGTCTTTCTGGAATACAGATTTGATCTATGACACGAACGACATAGCTGCTACCGCTGCTGATTCTTCAATCGCATCGACCAGCATTGCAAATGACGGTGTAGCAGTTCTGAAAATAACCGGGAACAGCCCAGGTACAACGGTAGTTTCCGGAACAATATTTGGCCAAAACACCGTATTCACAACACGTGATTTGACGGTGAATGTCATCCCAGCCACGAAGACATTGACTAGCCTGACCGTTACCCCGGCCACGGCTACGATCCAAGTCGGAGAGACG
>NZ_BIMK01000054.1 GCF_004001045.1 Paenibacillus chibensis | reverse complement strand
TTCAAAAGCAAACCAATCGGCCATATACACATCAATACTACCGAAACAATAAAGGCAACTATCATACAAACACTTATTTTATCTGTTAGTTTGTCCATGGCTGCACCTTGAATGTTATAACGCTAGTAGATGCCTGCTCATATTGACCTGTTCGACCATATGTCCAATGTTCCCTTCGCCTGCATATTGAGACTTGTCAAAGAAATTCTGCGTTAAATCAGACCAATATAATTCGTTCTCATCACCAGCAATATTTACGTCATGTTTTAATTTGCCTGCATAAACTTCTACAACGCATTGCTGTATATAATAGGTAAAATCCATTACATGGTGCAACGTAATATCGTCTTTCGAAATATTTGTTTCTTCAAATAACTCCCTGTAGGCCGCCTCCAGCCCCACTTCTCCTTCCTCAATCTTGCCTCCCACTAAATTGCTCAGTCCTTTGTAAGGATCTTTGAGTCTTCTACACATTAGAATCTGATCCATCTCGGTATTGTAGATCATTAGAACGTTATATCTCTGCATAATAAACCTCCCACTGATACTCTTCGCCTACTTGCTCCTCCAACTAAGGAAGGGAGTACTTTACATTATCCCCCTAGAAATTCCTTCTCGCTTAATCCTAATTTTTCTATTAAAAGGGCTCTGAATCCATTGCCTTTAGGTTCCATCGCCCAATATGTTTTCGAATTTACTTGTACCTGCTGACAACCTGTTGCATGAACCAAAACTACCCTGTCGTCCAAGGAGTTATGGAAATCCATCTCATATTGCACTCCATTATCCGCTGGACAATGGATGATTCCACGAGGAAACTCGGGAAGATGGTTAATGGATGCTCCTAATTCTCTTATCGTTTTTTCATCTACTATCTTTTTGGTGAATTTTGAGTTACTCAAATTGTGTAAAGGATCCTGTCTTTCAATTGTTATGTAGGGCGGATCCATCTCCCTGTTTGAACTCCGTTCATTAGAGCAAGACACTAACAGCAACATGATTACGATTGCGAAGACTAATTTCACTTGCCTTCCGTACCTCATATCCATTTTTCGACCTCTTTCATCATAAAGTCGCGGTAGTCTAAAAGCTGTTGCTCGTCGAGATGAAGGGTCTCCGAGCCATTCTCGTACTTGGCAAGACACTTCGCAATGATAGGCTTATACCGGTCGGGCATTTCCGGAAGAGCCATGGCCCATTCGCCTGCTTCTTTTTTCGAAGAGACAACCGATTCCTTTACGTAAAAAAGAACCCTCGATAAATTAAGCACATAATAAACAGGGTTATCCGTTATTTCTTCTAATGCTCCATCGATATCGGCCTTAATGGAATCGATGTAATATCGGCGATCTATGGGTTGGAAGGCTTCCTTGATTGGCTGTCCAAAAAGGACAATCCCGCGATCGTAGATCACGACAAAGTGGGCTGCTAAATCGGTATCCACGTCTCCTCCGCAGTAATAGTTTTCATCTGCCAGGTACTTTTCTTTGTGGTACGCGGAATAATGAAATTCAAACGGCGTTGGATAGATAAAATTAGCGGCATAGGTTTCCAATACGACGCTCAATTCAAATCCTTTGGCCATTTTCAATTCTTGTTCAAGTTGAATAAGTAGAATAGCCATTTCTCTGTAGGTTTTTTTCGATTGCTTTTCCTTAACCAACACCAAAATATCGATGTCGCTATGTAAGGGATTGAAGCATCCCATGGCCATCGAGCCATGCAAATATACACCCGTAAGAGATTCCGCTAATGCATTTTTCAACAGGTCTGTTACACGATCTAAAACAACTTGCTGATTCATCGGTATGCCTCTCCTTTTCTACCACTATACCACAGGATATGGAAATATTTATCGTGAACTAGACAGCAAAATAAAAAGAGCAGCCCCACCGGGCTGCTCGATCATCTACTCTTCCTTATCCGCATCCATCACATAAATCATCACTTCGTTGTCGCCGTCTTCTTTCAGCTGCTCCGGGTACCGGGCAACGCCCCGGACATGGAAGCTTTTCAGACCGGTCACATCAAAGGAAATTTTACCCGTGCCGTTCCCAAGCTGCTCATAGGTATATGTCTTGGTCTGGTCATTAATGGTCACGAATAGGTCGATGACTTGCCGTGATTCAATCCGAATGGCCACTTTCGACAAACGCTGACCCGGATTTAGAGACCAGGAAGGAGATTCGTCCAGGACGATACCGCTTTCCGGCTCCGAGTAATACAGATTCGACCCAAACCCGGTCGAACTTCCAGGGGATATATATGCACCGGAGAGAATCTCTTCCCTCTTCACATAAGCGTAATCCTCTCCAGCCGCTGCCAGCATCCGATTCAATATGGTTACGATTTCCGCCCGTGTGACCTGCCTGTCCGGGTAAAAGTAACCACTGGCGTCTGGTGTGATAATTCCGAGCTTCATAAAGCTGTATAACGCTTGGGCTTTTACATAATTCAACTCGCCGGCCCATTCAAGCCCCGTTCCTTCCCGAATTAAGGCGAGCTTGGGGTTCATCAAGGATTGGGCCTTGTTATTCTTCTCGAATTCCTCGTAGGAAGCAAATTGACGCCGGGGAATATCCTTCACCCGGGCCAGCTCCTTGGCAGCAGCCGATGCTTTCAATGCCGAGTTTTCCAGACCCTTCATATCGCTGAACAGAGCATCTAGCGTCATTAATACTTCCCAACGGGTCATCGGCTTTTCCGGTTTGTAGATGTAACTTTCATCATCGAAATTTTGGACATCCGCCGCATAAATCGGCCATGTCGTGCTGTACAGCTCGGAGAACTCCCGACTGGCCCAATGGTTCTCCGGCACCCCGGAAATAGCAGCGCTATCGGGATTACGGAGCAGCGGGAAGAGACGATATACCATGACCGTAAATTGAGCCTTGGTTACGGGCTGTCCGGGCTTGAACGTGCCATCGGCAAATCCGGTCAATATTCCGCGCCGATTCATTTCGTCGATAGACGGCTTGGCCCAGGTGTACTGGCGGTTGCCATCCACATCCGAAAATTCCGCCATGACGGGCGAAATCCAGGCAGCCAACAACATCATGCTGGCCATGCAAATGAGTAGTGATTTTTTCAAGATTAATAATTCTCCTTTAAGTTCAGTCTGGTTGTCGATGCGTCCGAAATATTCGCAAAATTCCAGCAGGAATATTGTACCAGATCAGGATCGGTACCTCATTGTAAAAAATGGAAATGAGATCAATCTTATATCCACTGCCCTATAAATGCTTCCACCAAATTCCTGCACACTCTGGAACCGTTGACCATTGATGCTGCATGATTTTCTTGGCTAACTCTTCACTTCTGGAGTATTACACTTGAAACGCATAATCAGCTATTAACATTCAACCAATTCTTTGAATCCATTACGACTCCATAGCCAAAGGGGTGTATGAAGATCAATTAAGGATAGCTCCGTCCCGGTTAGCATATCCTTCCACACGTTATTGACGTTAAATTGAATGTTACTGTCGTTGATTTGCTTTTCTTCAATGAGCCCCAAACGGGCTGTCGCTTGGATAACATGGGTATCTGGTGCTATGGATAAAGCTTCCTTTCCCGTTAGACGGGCATCCGTATAGTTACTAATGACATATAACCAATAATTGCAGATTTTAGGGCCGCTAAGGTACGGAAAATCCTTCTTATGCGTCTTTTGGATATATTCAAGGATGTTAGGTATGTCCCAATCACATGCGATGAACAAGCTCCGGATATCACCTTCAAAATGAGTACATAGGGTGTTACATAATGTTCTCCACGTTGCACAATGCTTATTGGGCTGGAGCGCAACCTTATGCTTCAACAGAAGCTCTCTCAGTTTATTTTCATCCATGGACAAGACCCATTCAGGGTTAAATATTCCCGCCGTTTCTTCATCCGCAAAGGATTTTCGAGCTGAATCCCATAATTTATAAGAGTTACGCTGATAGTTCAGCGCCATAGGTAACGTGAAGTATAGGTAATTCTGAGCTGAGCTCTTGGGTAAATCCGGATTGGCATCCTCAGGCATGATTTCCCCGCCCAGGAGACCGGATAAATACATATTTCTCAACACTCTGATTTTATGTAAAGTCTCATTTCTCTCTAGTACATTCACTTGCGCGATTTCACTCCTTACTGAATATTACATATTTTTCTGGATTTCATTTAAGGATTTAGTATCTGCAATCTTTCTTTTCATAAAAATAGCTACTTCCCCATCTGAAACATCATGATTGGTGTAGTGAGATAAATCAATGCCTTCGATTTTAAATCCACATTTTCGATAGAACCTGATCGCGTTTACATTTGTGTTCTGTGTTTCCAAATTGATTGCTCTGATGTTGTTTTTCTCTGCCAGGCAAACCAATTCATTCACGAGTCGTTTCCCGATCCGTAATCTTTGAAATTGTTCTGCGACTTGGATATGCCAAATCAATAAAGTGTTATTCCATGTCGACTCTTCAGCGATGACGACCCCGACCAATCGAGAACCCAGGTAAGCTCCTAAAGAATATCCCCGGGGTGCAATCTTGCTGTAATTTTCATAGTCGTCGTCACTATTTACATATATTTTGTGATAGGTGCTTTCCAGACTCACTAACCCGATGTCTATGACGGTTCTTTCTTCCGTTTCGAATTTGGTCACGCTGTACTTGGAGTATGAGGAATATCCAAATTCCCCAAGCTCACTCTGTTCTTTCCGTGTGTATGTATGGATTGGCTTAATAGATATCGATTTTATTGAAATCACCCCTCTGAATAACCGCTTATATTTATGACCTTCATTTTACATGTACGAACCATCATACTTGCACTGGAGGCCTGCTCAATCGGGTATCCGGTCGATAATATTTGGTTAACCAATGATGTAATGATGTTTCTTTAAAACCGAGACTCTCATACAAACGTTTCGCAGGATTGCCTTTGACAACTCCAAGCTTCACGACGGTTTCGCCCCGACGCATGATTTCGTTTACAAGATAGGCAACAAAAGCTCTGCCGTATCCACGCGATTGAAGATCATGCCGGACAGAGACATGGCTCAGCTCCTGTCCGTCAATGATTCCTACCGCTACGATTTGATCGTCGACAAGCATCACGTATATGTTGCTTTTATTTGCTGCAAAGCTTTGCCGTTCCCTGTCATTAGGAGGAGAATAATAAGCCGGAAGCATCCCCACTTGTTCATGCATCTTGAAAAAAGCAATTTCGCTAATGTTCTGGCAGATCAAATAATCCTCATCTTCATACTGCCTAACAGAAATATGACTCTCAGGAAGCGGCCCGCCATCACGCTCCATGGTATAGGAGGAATAACTGATATAGTAGCCGTTCTTATATAAAAATTGCAGGGAGGCAAGGTCACCATCGATACATGCACCCATCGAACGTTCTACTGCCTCGCTTCGGGAAAGTAAACCATCCGATCTTTTAATAAGCGCCGTTCCAATCCCCATGCTTCTGTATGCCTTGCTCACAAAGATCGTCGTCTCCGCCTTTCTTTTTAAGCCATCTATGCCGAGAAAAGCAGCGATATCCCCATTGTATCGGGCAACAAATATACCGTCCGCAAACATCCTTTCGCTCTTCAGAAACAGCTCATCAAACAATTCATTTCCGCTTAGCATAGCTCTTATTGCTGCTTTATCCCTTGCGGGTTCATAGGGTGCTAATAACAAGTTATCCACCGGTATTTCTCCTTTTTCCTCATGGATGTAGTCCTTATGAAATATTGAACACGCCTTTATGTCATCAGACTGCCAAATATTCATACGGAGACAATTCCTTAGCCATTCATAAAATTCTCTCCCAGCTATCTTCTTTACTCATGCCTATGATGCCTGCTTCAAACACGAATAATTTACCAAATAAAAGAAACAGCGGCACTTCTAGGACGGGTACACCAAGTCTTAGAGTGCCGCTTCTTGTTTATGCAGATTTTCAGAATATCCGCCGAATTAATCGATAATCAAATCATAGTAATCGGTAATCCTGCTGACCCGAAATCCCGATGATTCGTAAAGGCTCAGAGCTCGTTCGTTCTTCACAGCGACTTCCAGAGCAATGCTCGCCGTTTCATCCTTCTCTTTGACTGCAACAATCGTGTCATTTAATATCGTCCTGCCGTAGCCCCTTCCGCGCTCCTCTGCCGCAACAACAAATCCGAAGATAAATGCCTTGCTATTTTCCAGTCTGACATCGATTTTACCGACGGACCGCATATTTCCATCCTCTGTTCGTACTTCAGCTACGTAAGTAAGGGTAGCCGGAGAGCCTAGCGACTCCTCCGTGAACTTAAGCGCATCCGCTTGCGTCATATCAAAGCCAACGGCGTTGAGGGTGGCTATCGTCGATAAGTCGTTCGGCTCTGCCAAACGAAGTTTGATCTCCTGAACATTTTTCGCAATGCCTGCTCTGCCTGCGGATTCGTCTAACTGCATCCAGTACTCGGAAAAGCTGTATTGTGCCCCAAGTGACTCCAGAAAGGCTTTTCCGGACGAAGATCCATGCGGACAAATAAATATCAGCTTCGATACGCCGCGAAGCACACATCCCTGTACAGCAGCACGTACCAGCTTGCCGAATATCCCTTTACGACGATGCTGAGGATGCACCATGCCGCTAATCTCGACTTCCTTCGAATGGAATTGGTAGATTCCAAGAAATCCGACCAGATCACCGTTATCGTAGAACAAATAATCATTGATCTCCTGCCCCGAGCGCTCCCGCAGCATATCCCAATTCAACTTCAATTCGATGTTCTCTTCCTTATTGCACTTGTCTGCTAATTGTCTAATATTACTTAATTCGTCCTGGCTTAAGGCAGCCGCTGAATATATACCTGTTATTGTCACACACTGTCCTACCTTCATTTTATTAATCAGTCTAGAAACTGAGTAAATTGTAGCATGGAACCTTCGGAGGCAGTAAGTAAAAAACAACTATAGTGAACTTTCTGCCCCATGGCTAAGTGGCGGTTCACCTAGGTCATGCTTAGCTCATCCTTCATCCTGCAATAATTTCTTTTATTTGTTGAATATGTCTCTGTTCATGCAGGTAAAGCGATTCCACCCAATCGATTAATAACATCTCTTTGAATGCGGGGTGGATAAAATGTCTTCTGCTCAGCACAGTCGGGTCGTCCAGGGTATTCAATATCTCATTTAAATTCTTTCTGGATTGGCTCAGCTTATCGACGATTTCTTGATATTCCAATATTTCAGCCGCAGGTCTTGAAATTTCTGGAGCCACTAATTTCCGACTTCGATCAAGGAGAATTTCCAGCGGCTTTTTCTCTACAGATGAATCTTCTTGGCTTTTTAAGCCCCTCCGGATCGCAACGGCGTATAATTCTTCGGTCTTGATGAGATGCTGACATACCTGGCTAATGCTCCAGCTGCCGGAGTCCTTCTGTTTGTTTAACTGCTCATGACTCAATCCGCTCAGAACATCTATTAATTCATCTCTTGTTTCTGATAACTTCTGATTGATTTCTTGAAGCTCCATCGATAACTCCCCCTTTTTAAACATTTAAGATATTACAATAAACGTTTCCGAACCGTAATAAGTTTTGAAAATATGTTGTAATTCGATGTCATAGACGTCTTTGTAATACATATCATGCAAGTCGTCGTTTTATACTTTATTTTTCCTCTATTAATAAAATGTCATTTGCTCGTAATCTACTGCGTCCATGACCTTCTCGATCGCCTGCACACGCTCCGGATCCATCCTGCCCAGACTCCGTACAAACTCCATATGCCATTCTGACTCATACGATATCGCCATCAGCAAAATAGATCGTAAATCCCGAGAATCACCTCGCAGCTCCTCATAAAAAATAAGTTTTGCCAGAATGGCCAGCTCCATATTACCGAATGAATGGAAGAGGTGATCGTACTCATCACCCAGCAAGCAATCCGACTCCAGAAGATCCAGGTAGTCATGTAGTGAATGCACGCGGGATAAAATCAGGTTCACCTTATCTTCCACCCGTTCGCATGCCATGATTTCATGCCATAATTTTCTTAACGCAATATCGCTCAAGCGATCCTCTTCGTGAAAGGAAATGATCATCGATTGCTCCGATTTTTCCCGTTCCGTAATCACAACGGCCCGCAAGCTGCTGTGTTTTGCGGCATTCGTGACTCGATGGACGAGGTTTAATCTGCATGCATCCATATATGCTTTCAATCGTGAATAGAGCGGCAATGCCTGTTGAAGCTGTGCCATCCCCTTGAATAAGACAGAATGAATTTGTGATTCCGTAAGACTCATGAACCGCTGCTCCAGGCGGTTGAATTGACTTTCCGAAATTCGGATGCAATTAGGAGCCCCGCCGGATAGCAAAGAAAATATCGCTTGATGCAGCACCAGCTCATACATATTGAAAAGCTCGATGCGGTAATCGAACCTGCATTCCTTTCCGTAATTCACCAACAAATCCATACATTCCTGCGGATCGAACAAGGAGCAAAAATCATTCTCCATTTGCAACCGTTCCAGATACTGCTTCATATAAAACACGCCTTGAAGCCTCATGTCATCCACAGCCAACGGATAATCAATACTGGCCATCGTATTATGCGCTTCAAAGACGATGCCATATTTCCTGAGAAAAACCGGCAGGGATTCTTCGATGGTAAGATGATAAGCTTCCACTGGAATGTCCAGTTTATTAGCCATGACTTCTTTATACAGTGCCTTGGTCTCTTCAAAGCATTGGCTAACCTTCTTCACGCCACGATCATAGATCTGTTGAACATCCATCGATTTGAGCTGCGCAACCGCCTGCTCCGGCGTTTCCAATTCAAACAGATAGGCATCTGCTGCATACATGATTGACGTCAGAATACTCTCTGCTGTTTCTGTCGTGACCGAGCTGCTTTCACCTTGGGTATATCGCTGAATCAGCTCCTTCAGAATTTGCATCAGCCCATGCTGGATACGCATCACGTCTTGGCTCGCCAACAGGCCTGCTCGCATACCTTCATTCATCAAGCTCACGGTATACTGATTGCGCATCAGTCTGGACTTGCAGATCATGCCACGAGGGGTTACATTCAGGTTGTGATTCAAATCCTCAGATCCCATTCGCCATCTTCTCCTTCTTGTGATGACTCGGTTCGCGATAACTCCCTCCGGAACGCGTCGGCGTATTCCTCAAGCTTACTCTTTAACAATTCCAATGATCCCTCGCACTCTTCTTCAAACAGCACCATCATCATGTCGATCAGTTTCATATCCCCAATCCGGTCTTCGGTTTCATTTCTTAAATAGTAAAAAACTTCATGAAGTTCATTTAATGTATCTGCATAGTTCTCCTGCTGGATAAACGAGGAGGCTGAAAATACCTCAATCAGTCGCTTAGACACCTCGATGCCTAATTCCACGCGTCCGTACATGTGTAATACCTGGCTTCTCACCACCATCATCTGTTCAATATCCAACGGGGTCAAAATCAAGCCATATTCCCTGGTCTTCTCATTCAATTCCAGCAGCTCAGAGCTAACCATATCCTGTGTTGGAAAAAGCAAACCGCGAAAGATACGGGACAAATGCATGTCACACCATCCAATCCCAAAAAAATTGTTGACTTTCACTTAAATCCATGGTATATTAAATTTATATATGTTCATAATATTATATTTCCGACTTTCATGTATGTCAATGAAGGTTTTTTGTTTTGTTTAAAAATAAAAGGTTGGGCGATTTCTGCCCCACCTTTTTTTACGTCTGAGCGTCCTCATGGCTTAAGTGCCATCCCCTTCGGCTCGATGAGATCCGACCGGCCAGATGTCAGCGTATCTTCTATTTGAGCACGTTATAACCTTTGATAGTAAAATAAAAAAACTGTTTCACAGGTTACCTGGAAACAGTTTCTACACGGCGCATCATGATCATGTTGCGACCACATGCTGGATGTCTTCACGTCTTTCTAAAAAACCCAAGCGTTTCACATGATACAAATCATAGATCTGCTGTGTATGATTTACCGACTTATATACTTCATAGTTCGTATCATTGGCTAACTCGATATAGGGTAGTTTTTCTACGGCTTTCTTCGATCGAATATTTTGCTTTCGGATTTTCATAAACACCGTATCGATATGATGTTCAAGAAACAGTTCAGACAAAAAGGATTCCTTGGCGCGCCGGTTATAGCCTTGTCCGAAATATGGAGTTCCGATCCAGGTAGCCATAAAGCCTGTATGATGAACAATATTATACAGATCAATGGTACCAATGGGATGTCCCATTTCGTTAAGAATCGTTCTGGAAATACATGTCCCCTGCTCTTCTTCAGCTATCAGCTGTTTGGTCATAAATAAATACTCTTCATACGATTGGCATGGATAACGAACATAAGGAAAAACGACAGGATCCATCATTAAGCTGTACAGTACATGACATTCGTGCAGATCGCGTTTTTTTATCATCTTATCAGCCACCTAGTCCTTTTGTTTCGTTATATCGGTCAATATAAGTATATAAAAGGACTTGGGGCATTTAATGAAATCTACCGTTACTTTGTGTAAAATTCACTCTGGAAAAAGAGTACATTAACCTAAAATAAATCTCAACACTTCATTCGTATATTTCTCCGGTTCTTCCAGCCGCGGAAAGTGAGCACTATGTTCGAACAGAACCCTTTTGCCATCATGCATATGTTGTTGATAGGCCTGCTGCTGAACATGGCAGCAAACGGGATCGTATGCCCCCGTGATCAGCAGGGTTGGATGGGGTATTTGGGATAATTGCGGCATCAGATTCTTAAAAAACTCACCTTCATCCTGTAATTTTTGAGTATGCATACCAGTATGGCTCCACATTTCGTTTGAAGGTATCCCGATTTTCATGATCTCTCCATATTCATCCGGAGTGATTCCCTTAAAATACAATAAATCTTTATCCTCGCCCATGAACTCAAAGATACTTCCTATAGCATTCCATAATTCTTCAGCCGAGTAGTCACCGCTCAGATACTTGCTGGTTTGTTCCATTCCCTTCGGGTTGTTGTTTTCTTTAAACGTATCATTTGCTTTGGAGATGATTGATCTCGCTGCGCTGTACACGTCAAAACAAGGTGATTCAAACACTATTTTCCGAATCGAATCCGGGTAATCCAGCGCGTACTTTACTGCCAAATATCCACCGAATGAGTGACCCAACAGGTTCCAGCGGTCCACGCCCAATTGATCTCTTAATTCCTCAAGATCTTTAATGATATCGTCGACTCCAAACGGTTCATCCGCCTGAATGGGATCCGAACGTAGCACACCTCGTTGGTCGAGAGCTACGACTCGCAAGGAATCAGACAATGCTTTTGCCTGGTAGTAGCAAAAATCAATGCAGCTTGATCCTGGTCCACCATGTAAGTAGAGGAGGACGTCCTTGCTTGCTTCGTTGTATTGTTCAACATATAATCGAGTCCCGCGAATCGTTATGAAAGATGAATTCATCATTCCCTCCGATCCTCTTCATGCTCCGTCAATGACTGTTCCGTAAAATGGAAAAATGCCATCGCATTCTCTTCGGTCGCAAAACCGGCCTGCGCCATCTTGTCGCTGCCTCCGCCTTTACCGCGATAATCGGCCAGATGCTGCTTGAAGAACGTACCGCAGGCGAAGCCGCTCTCTCTTCCTTGGACAAAAAGCACCTTGTTGTCCGATTTGGATATGAATAGCACGGTAACTTCAGCTTGGTCGGTAAGCCTCGCTGCCAGGTTCTGCATATCCTTCAGCGGCTTGTCCACGAACACATGCCTGATGAAGCGGCCTTGACGGTCTCCCAACAACTTTTCAGCCAGATAAGCGTCATTCTCAGCCTTGACGGCGTTCAATTCAGCCTGCAGCAGCTTTTGCTCCTGGTCCCATTTGGCAATCCGGTCCAGAATCTCTTCCTTTGCGGTATTAAATCTGACGGACAGGCTCCCCAGTATCTCCATTCCGTCATTAAATTCTTTCAGCGCACGATAGCCGCATTTAAAATAGAGACGCAGATGCCCCTTCATCTTCTCCGCTCTGAGCAGTTTGATCATTCCGATTTCACCCGTCGCGGAAACATGCGTGCCGCCGCAGGCGTTGTATTCGATACCTTCGATTTCAACGATCCGGATATCCTCGGTTACTTTCGGCTGCTTCACCAATGGCAGAGCGGCTGCCTGCTCCCGGCTCACAAAGTAATTCGTTATCTTCCGGTTCAGGTAAATCTGATCGTTGACTTCTTGCTCCAGCATCATCAGGTCGTACGGAGGCAGATCAGATCGCGCGATATCAATGGTGGCGTAGTCCACACCCAGATGGTAGCTGAGCGTCTCTGCCTGGCACACCTCCAAACACATGGCAGACAGAAGATGCTGGCCGCTGTGATGCTGCATATGGTCGAACCTTCTTCCCCAATCCAAACGGCAGCCAACCTCATCCCTCTCAGGAAAACGCTCGACTTTATGTAGAATTTCTCCATCCTCATAAAGCACATCTAGAACGGGAATTGTATCAATCCAGCCCAAGTCGCAAGGCTGCCCTCCCCCGTGCGGATAAAAGGCGGTCTCCTCCAGCACCAGATATGTTCCGTCCTCCCGCTCCAGCTTACGCGTGATTCGTGTTTCCCACTCCCGGATATAAGCAGAATGGTAATATAGCTTTTTCGTCATCATCATGTCCTCGCAATTCCCAGGTTTAAGTTACTTTGATCTTAGCTTACTATAAAACGATCCCGATGCGCCAAAATCCTCCTGAAAAGAAGCAGCTAGAATATCCATGAATTACTATTATGAATTTCTTCCTATTCCGTTTAATGTGAGTACACATCCAGATTTTGAAAGGACGCCCTACTTTGAAACCGTATAAGAAAGCAATGTCAGTCATCGTTGTTATTTCATTCATCATCGTGTCTTCTATTGTCGTAACCAGTAAGGTTTACTTCTTTAATCCATTTACGTTCAAGAAGGATCATATCACCTATTTAAGCTGGAAAAATTACAAAAATCCTGTTTCCCTGACCGTCGAATACTATGATGACCAATTTAAAGGCATACATAAATCAATTCAAAATAAAGGTGAAATTCTACATGTTTTAAAGGAGTTAAAAACGGCTCCAAGAACAAGCCATTATATAGCACCAACTAGCTTTGATAAGTCCAGAGAGTTCTATCAACTGACGCTACTCGGAAACAAAAATGAAGTCATGTTGTTTGCAACGGTGTATACGTACGATCAAATGGTTGTCGTTAACAAAGACTCGGATATCGAGGAAACCATGAAGGTATCTAAAGAGTTTATGGATTACTTAAATTCTTTATAAATGATTTCATCCATTTTACCAGCTATCCTGCCTGCACCCTTATTGATATTACCGATGATATGTGCATGTATCTTGTTCTTTGCATAAATGGATGATTGCATAATGACTCCCGGGTCACTTCCCATTACAAAATATTTGAAAATGGTATCATCAACGATCCTTATCCAAACACCGTATCCGTAATAGGTTTGACCCTCCTCGTGAATATGCGGGGTCAATAAAATTTCAGTATATTCTTGAGACAACAATTGGTAATGAAACAAGGCATCCCAAAACCGAGCTAGATCATGAACTGTCGTAAATGCGCCTCCATCAGGTCCACCTTTGATTGGAAGTGAATACATATTCGTCTTCCACGTTTGATCCCCATCAATATATCCGATTGCCGTTCGTTCAGGTAATTGATCCATTCTGAAATAACCTGAATCCAGCATCCCTGAGCGTTGAAAAATATTCTTTTCCACGTATTCTGAAAATCCCATCCCAGCGATCTGTTCCACGACTAAACCTAGTAGAATAAAACCTGCATTATTGTAAGAGAATCTCTCCCCCGGCGAGAACTTCATTCGGTCATTCTGAAACAGAGGCAAAAAATCTTTTGGTGATTGCATGGAATACATCGGATAGTCCTTCCAGAGTTCTTCAAAGTCCCCCATGATTTCCTCATCAAAATAATCTGGAATACCTGCGCTATGGGTTAGTAAATGATGGATCGTAATGTTGGAATCAAAATATGGAAACGGTTCATCCAAACAATCTTTTACACAGGTATTAAAAGATAGTTTCCCATCTTGAACAAGCTGACAAATAGCAACCGAAGTGAAAATTTTACAGCCGGAAGCGATCCCGAATCTAGTATGCGGATGGTTTAGGATTCGTTCAGAACGATTGGCATG
>NZ_BIMK01000053.1 GCF_004001045.1 Paenibacillus chibensis | reverse complement strand
TCGTGGCTTCCTCTTAATCGTTTTTTTACCCTTTTAATGCGCCTTAATCCTATTCCATTGAAAATGGTAAAGCCATCTTATTTAGCTTGACCTGCATTCCTACATATTTTATAATAGCGCCTTCCCTCAATGAACAACTCTGCGCCTTCCCTCCTGCAGTTTTTTGGTTCCAAAGTGGATGATATGCCAAATGCTCCGCATAATATGGATACTGCTTGCAAAGGGGCGATTGAATGATAGTACTGGAGCATGTGAACAAGGTTTATGATAATGGCTTTCACGCGCTGAAAGACATTAATCTCGAATTCAAAAAAGGGGAAATTACCGTTCTGATCGGGCCGAGCGGCTGCGGCAAATCGACGACGATGAAGCTGATTAACGCGCTCAACTTGCCTTCGTCAGGCAAAGTGCTGATCGACGGTAAGGACATCTCGGACATGAATCCGGTCGAACTGCGGCGCAATATCGGTTATGTCATTCAGAGCGTCGGGCTCTTCCCGCACATGAACATTTCCAAAAATGTCGGTGTCGTTCCACGTCTGAAAAAGTGGGAAAAGGACAAAACGGAGCAAAAAGTAAACGAACTTCTGGACATGGTCGGCCTCGATCATACGGTATACGGAACCCGCTATCCATCGGAGCTCAGCGGCGGGCAGCAGCAGCGCGTCGGCGTCGTACGGGCGCTGGCTGCCGATCCGGACATTATTTTGATGGACGAACCGTTCTCGGCACTGGATCCGATCAGCCGCGAACAGCTGCAGGATGAGCTCATCCGGCTGCAGCAGGATCTCCATAAAACGATTATTTTCGTGACGCATGATATGGATGAAGCGATCAAAATCGCGGATACCATCGTATTGATGAAGGACGGGCAAGTGGTACAGACGGGAAAACCGGATAGCATTTTGCGGCATCCCGCCAACGAGTTTGTCCGTAATTTCATCGGCTCGAAGCGTCTTCAGGGTGAAAGTGAAAGTACCTATGAAATTCCTCTCGTCGATGAGGTGATGATTACCAATCCGGTTACGGCGTTCCCTGGCCGGGGCCTTGCCGAAGCCATCAAAATGATGGAAATGAAGCGGGTTGACTCCCTGTTGATTGTCGACCGCAATAAACAGCTGCAGGGTGCGGTCTCCATCTATCGCGTGCTCGATCAGTACGGCGAAGAAGGCAAAACCGTGGCGGACGTGATGCATCCGGTTCGTTATTCCGTCGCTTCCGGAAGCACGCTTCCGCAGGCGATTGAAATCATGGATAGCCACCAGCTGAGCAATCTCCCCGTGATCGACAGCAATAACCGCTTTCTCGGGCTTATTACAAGAGGCAGTGTCGTTAAACATCTGGCCGAAGTATATCCAACCATGGTCCCTCCGCTGCTGAACGGAGAGGATGAGTGATATGAATGCATTCTGGAGCTTTATCACGGATCGTTATCCGGATATATTGAAGGCGCTGCAGGAACATCTGGTCCTGTCCTTCTCGGCTGTCATTCTGGGAACGATTATCGCTGTGCCTGTCGGCATCCTGCTCGTTTATAACCGCATAGGCTGGATTAACAGCGTCGTATTTTTTATCGCAAACCTGTTTCAAACGGTTCCGAGCCTGGCGCTGCTCGCGATCCTGATTCCTTTGCTCGGAATCGGGATGAAGCCGGCCATTCTGGCGCTGCTCCTGTATTCCCTGATGCCTATTTTGCGCAATACGTATGACGGTTTTCATTCCGTCGACAAGGGCGTGCTCAATTCAGCCAGGGGCATGGGGTACAGCACGGCCCAGACCATTTTGAGAATTCAGCTTCCTTTATCCCTTCCCTACATTATGTCAGGCATCCGGATTACGACGGTTTACATCATCAGCTGGGCAACGCTTGCTTCCCTCATCGGCGCGGGCGGTCTGGGACAGCTGATCGTATCCGGGCTCGGCGTGAACAAACCCGAGATGATATTTATTGGCGGGATCGGGGCAATTCTGCTTGCGCTTATCGCTGACGGATTGCTCGGCTTGCTGGAAGGCTGGCTCGGCAGACGCTACCACCAGACCCGGGAGTCCGCTATATGAGACATCTCAACGGGATACAGCGACGAAGACGCAATGAGGGGGGCTTGATGACACTGAAACGATTGAAATGGATACCGATGCTGATCTGCGCGCTCCTGCTTGCGGGCATCACTTCTGCCTGCGGCATTCAAAGCCAGATCACGATCGGAACTCAAACCTATACCGAAACGAAAATTATTGCCGAAATGTACAAAGCACTTATTGAAGACCGCACCGGCCTGAACGTGGACATTATTCCGGATTTGGCGTCAAGCTCGCTGGTCATCAATGCGATGAAGCGTAATGACGTCCAAATGGCAACCTTATATACCGGTGAGATTTTCAATAATCATTTTCCGATCAGCGGATCGAAAGACCGTCAAGAGGTGCTGAAAGAGGCCCAGGAGGGCTTTCAAAAATATGATCAGTTGACTTGGCTGAACCCGCTCGGGTTTGAAAACACCTATGCCTTTACAGTCCGGAAGGATATTGCGGATGCCAATGGGTATACCAAGATTTCCGATGTCAAAAAAGATATGGCTAATATGAAGCTTGGCGTGGATACAACCTGGCTGGAAAGAAGCACGGACGGCTATCCGGCATTTTCCAAGGATTATGGCATTAAATTCGGCCAGGTCTTCCCGATGGAAATCAGCCTGGTATACAGCGCGGTTGCGAATAAGCAGGTTGATATCGTACTGGCATACTCTACGGATTCCCGGTTGAAGGCCTATCAACTGCAGACGCTGCAGGACGACAAGCAATTCTTCCCTCCTTATGATGCCAGCCCGGTGCTTCGCTCGGATCTGCTGAAGAAGCATCCCGAAATTCAGGATGCCATATCGCCTCTCATCGGCCACCTGGATGCAGATACGATGATATCGCTCAACTACCAGGTGGACATCGAGAAAAAAAGCGAGCGTGAGGTAGCCCTCGCGTATTTGAAGCAGCAGGGCCTCTTGAAAGGCTAAAGGAGGGTAAGCATGGAAACGAAACATTTGAATTTTTCGGACTTTTTGTCCTATGTCTCTCGTAACAGCGGCATGCTGTGGGAATACTTTCTGCAGCATCTGCTCATGGTCCTTATCGGTTTGGGGCTCGCGGTGATCGTCGGCATTCCGCTAGGCATTCTCTGTTCCAAAAATAAATGGGCTGCCAAGATCATCTTGTTCATTACGAACATTCTTCAGGTCGTTCCAAGTCTGGCGATGCTGGTCGTACTCATGATGTGGCTGGGGCTGGGAACCAAAACGGTTATGGTCGGTCTGTTCCTGTACTCGCTCAATCCGATCGCGCGCAACACATACGTCGGTTTGAAGCAGGTGGATCCAAGCTATCTCGAATCGGGAAAAGGGATCGGCATGAGTGCCTTCCAGCTGCTCGTCAAAGTGCGTTTTCCGCTATCGCTGACATATATCATGTCCGGTCTGCGCATCGCGGCAGTCATTGCCATCGGTGTCGTCACCATCGCTCCGCTCGTCGGCGGAGGTGGTCTGGGGCGGGAAATTTACGCCGGTCTGAACAGCAACAACTCCCTGCGGATATTCGCAGGGGCGATACCGGCAGCTCTGCTCGCCATCGTGGCGGACATCGTGCTCGGCATCCTGCAGCGCAAGCTTGATTTGGCGAAGCGCAAGTCCAGCGGGGTGCCGGCGCAGCCCAAAGTGCAGAATCTCGGATAGATCCCGGGCGCGATCATCCAGCTTTAAAGAACTCCTTCGGTGTAGAAGGAGTTCTTTTTTATATCTATAGTCTCTCTGGCAGCAGCCCGGCACCCGTTCAGGCTTGTTCTAAACCAGGGACATCCCTTCATAAAATATATTAAAGAACAAGCCTGGAAGGGGATGATACCATGGATACGAAATCCTCCATTAAGCAGCGCCGCGAAGAACGAATCAGGGATCTTTTGCTTCGTGAGGAGCCGGTCAAGCCCTTGCCGCAGCCCATTCAGGACCCGCCCAAGCTGTGGAACAAAGGAAGATTGCCGGAGTCGCTTGCACCGGAACCGGATCCGGAGAAATTGTGGAAAAAAGAGCAGGCCCAGGGCCGCGGCCCGTTACGTCATAATACACGCTTCGTATCAGGTTTTATGTGGCGGCTGTTTTTCAGCGCGATCATTTTCGCTCTGGTCTGGGGGATGTTCAAATATCCCCAGCCCTGGAGCCTGAAGGCGCAGGATTACGTGATGCAGTCGCTGAACCGCGAGATGGATTTCCAGGCGGCCGAAGCTTGGTATGAGTCACATTTCGGCAAGGCTCCCGCCTTCATTCCGATTTTCAAACAGAATCAAACGTCTCCGCTGAAAGTGAATGCTTCCAAATCCATGGTGCCTCCGCTGGAAGGCGAGATCGTTCAGGCATTCGCGGTGAGCTTGAAAGGCGTGGAAATTGCCCCTCTCAAAGATTCAAACCTCCCGCTTCAGGTGAAAAGTGTAGAAACGGGACGCGTCATCGATGTTTCGAATTCGGACACGGGTGTTACCGTAACCATTCAGCATACCGGGCAAATGGTGGCTGCCTACGGCCACCTCGAGTCTACGCGATTGCAGAAGAACGACTGGGTCGAAGGCGGCGATACGGTCGGCCAGCTGCGGGCCGCATCGGAAGGAGAGACGCCGACCTTGTTCTTTTCGCTGAAAAAGGACGGTGCTTACGTGGATCCGGCGGACGTGATCCCTATTGATTAGTATCCGGGGCATTCAATTTTCGCTGCATCCTTTTTTCGTCATTCTGATGCTATTTTCCGTGATTACCGGGCATTTCTTGGAGCTGATCGTTTTATTTTCGATCGTCTTTATCCATGAGCTGGGGCATTTGACGGCGGCTTTGCTGTTTGGCGTGCGGATTCGATCCGTTCAGATGCTTCCGTTCGGCGGCGTCGTGGAAATGGAGGATCACGGGCAGCTGACGGCATGGAAGGATATGATCATCGCGATTGCCGGACCGTTTCAAAACGTGCTGATGATTCTTGCAGCCCTGCTATGCCGTGAGCTGAGTACCGGTGATGGGGCATTGATGAACTATGTAATTTATGGGAATGCCATGATTGCATTATTCAACTTGCTTCCGGTTCTCCCGCTGGACGGGGGGAAGATTGTGCAGGCTGCCGCAAGTCTCTTTTTCCCCTACCATCAAACCTTGCTCTGGTCCTCCAGACTGAGCCTTGCCGGCAGCGCCGGCGTCGTTTTTTTCTCGATCTGGCCGCTATTTCAGGGAGAAGGACGCATTCAGCTGAACCTGCTGCTGATCGGCATTTTTTTGCTCTACTCCAACTGGATCGACTACCGCCATGTCCCCTACCGCTTTACCAGATTCCTGATGACCCGGGAAAGAAGATATGAAGGTTTGCAACGCTCAGGCGCGTTCGCGCAGCCGATCATTGCAGATCCCACGAAACATTTGGACAGTATTTTGCGTCTATTTAAAAGAGAGAAATACCATGTCATTTATGTCATGAACAAGCAGGGTCATGTCATTGCCACGCTTCCGGAGCAGCGGCTGATATCCGCTTATTTCACCGGGCTCCGCACATAAAATAAATGATAATGAACAGGATCCACATTCTATTCAGAGCATGGAGCTAATAAAGGGGATTTCATGGTAAAATGGAATGGAAATGTCTTCTAGCAGGGGTGAAGCCATGAAACAAATGATTGTACATTGTGAACCGAAACAGACGCAAATGGCCCTCATGGAGGAAGGCAAGCTGGTGGAGTTTGCGGTCGAACGAAGCCACAACCACGGTCTGGTGGGCAGCTTTTATAAAGGACGTGTCGTCAATGTGCTTCCGGGCATGCAGGCGGCCTTTGTGGATATCGGGCATAAAAAAAATGCGTTTTTGTATGTCGATGACGTGCTTCATCCTCATCTGGATAAGCAGCCGAAAGAGAAACCTTCGATTGAAAATCTGCTCCGTGTCGGGCAGGAAATGGTCGTGCAGGTGATGAAGGAACCGCTTGGAAGCAAGGGGCCGCGCGTAACGACCCACTACTCCCTTCCGGGACGTTGGGTTGTGTATATGCCCAATGCGGATTATGTGGCGGTCTCCAAGAAGGTTAACAAGGAACAAGAGCGCAGCCGTCTAAAAATGCTGGGCGAAGAAATCCGCCGTGACGGGGAAGGCATCATAATGAGGACCGTTTCCGAAGAGGAGCATCCGGACGCCATCGCCGGCGATCTCGGTTTGCTCCGCGAACAGTGGCGGACGATCCAGAATCGTGCCGATGCCACCAGCGCGCCAGCGCTTTTGCACCAGGATTTGAGTATCGTACAGCGGTTTATCCGCGATGTGTTTGATCCGCAGCATGACGAGCTCCAGATCGACAGCGCGAAGGAGGCCAAGGAAGCGGAAGTTTTCCTGGAGGAGATCGCCCACGGCAGTCATCTGCCGGTCAAGGTCTATCAGGGGCAGGAGCATATTTTCAAGAGCTTTGGCGTCCAGGAACAGATGGAGCGGGATTTTTCGCGCAAGGTCATACTGGAAAGCGGAGGCTCGATCGTGTGGGACCAGACGGAGGCGCTTACCGTCGTGGACGTGAACACGGGCAAGTATATTGGCGGAGACAGTTTGGAGGATACGGTGACCCGTACCAACTTGCTCGCGGCCGAAGAAATTGCCAGGCTGATCAGGCTCCGCGATGTAGGCGGCATTATTATCGTTGATTTTATCGATATGGAGCAGGAGCAGCATCGTCAGGACGTGGTGGACAGGCTGGAGGCGGGGATGAGCAAGGACCGCACGAAAAGCCATGTGGTCGGTTGGACCAAGCTCGGTTTGCTTGAATTGACCCGCAAGAAGGTGCGCGACGACACCGCCATGTTGTTTGCGAAGCCATGTGATGCCTGTGACGGCACAGGTAAAATAAATCTGCTGGGTATCCATTGACTCTGATACTCTGCCTATGTTAATATCTATGAGTATGTGTCCGGTATTTATGCTTGTCACATGCTGTAACCGCTCCGGTCGGGTTAAGAAGTGCATGCCATTTCGGCATGCCACCTGGATTAGGCGAGTCTGAGACATGAGGAGGTGCAAGCAATGTACGCAATTATCGAAACTGGTGGTAAACAATACAAAGTTCAAGAGGGCGACGTATTGTACATCGAAAAACTGAATGCGGGCGACGGCGAAAGCGTGACTTTCGATCGTGTATTGGCCGTATCCGGTGACAACGGTTTGGTAGCAGGTACGCCAGTCGTTTCCGGCGCATCCGTAACCGCAAAAGTGGAGAGACATGGCAAAGGTGCTAAGGTTGTTGTATACAAATACAAACCTAAGAAAAACTACCACAAGAAACAAGGCCATCGTCAACCTTACACTAAAGTAACCATCGAAAAAATCCAGGCGTAAGAAGGTGCGCGGATTTGATTAATGTGCGCATACTACGTCAAGAGGATGGCAGCATCCATGGCTTTGAGGTGAAGGGGCACGCGAACTACGCGAAGCATGGTGAAGACATTGTGTGTGCCGGCGTATCGACGGTCACAGTCGGAACTGTGAATTCCTTGGAAGCTTTAACCGGAACCATAATGGACAGCAGAATGAACGACGGCTTTTTAAGCGCCTACCTTTCCGGCGACGGGAACGAGGATGCTCGAAGAGAAGTACAGCTGCTGCTCGAGTCCATGGTCGTTATGCTGAATTCGATTGCAGAATCATACGGGAAGTATATTCAAATAAAAGAAGTTATTACTCAAAGAAGGAGGTAGACAACATGTTAAAGTTGAATCTTCAATTGTTCGCATCGAAAAAGGGTGTTGGTTCCACAAAGAACGGACGCGACAGCCAAGCGAAACGCCTCGGCGTGAAGCGTGCTGACGGACAAACCGTTACTGGCGGAAGCATTTTGGTTCGTCAACGCGGAACTAAAATTCATCCTGGTACGAACGTGGGCATCGGCAAAGACGATACTTTGTTTGCAAAAGTGGACGGCGTTGTGAAATTCGAGCGTTGGGGCCGCGACCGCAAAAAAGTGAGCGTCTACCCTGTTGATGTCGCTCCGGTAGCGGCAGCAGTGGAAGCGTAATTGTCTTCACAAAACGGGTTGGATTAACGAGAAGAGCCTTCGGCAGTGCTTGCCGGAGGCTTTTTTTAAATATATCGGGTCTGCAGAGGCTCTTGCAGGGAATATTGCAAATAGGTCTCTTATGAGTGGAATAAGGCTTTTCCCCGGCTTTTAACAGGAGATTAACGCCTGCTTGATCGGGAATAACTGTTTTTCTTGCAGCTGATGGATGATCAAACGTGGATTGCTGTGCTATACTGGTAATTGATGTAGGAATGATCGGTGATCAGAAGCGGGGAGAGGCTATTGAAATCCTGGAAGACCTTATTGGCTATAATGGCTATATCTGTAGCTGTACCTTTGTATTTCGTTATGCAGGGCAAGTCTCTCATTTGGAGTCTCATCCTGGTGCTTTGGGTTGCGTCCGTTCTTGCCGTAGGCTACGTATTCACAACCCGCCGGTATGAGAGGGAACAGCAGGCTTTGCTGCGGAGCTTCGAGCAGGCGGCGATCCGGACGCTGAATCATCATCGGCATGACTGGATGAATGACCTGCAAATATTGTATGGTTATATTCAGCTCGGAAAAATTGATAAAGCCGTTCAATGTGTGGACAAAATAAAAGAGCGGATGCATCAGGAAAGCAAGATCTCAAAGCTCGGCATTCCGTCGTTAGTCTTTTACCTGCAGTCGTTTCGGACTTCCAACAGCAGTCTGGAGCTTGAAATTGCCCTGGATCAGGAAATGCAGCTGGACAAGCTGAGTCCGGAAGACGGTGCGGAGCTGGCTTCAGTCATTATGCAGACCGTTCGCGCTTATCAATATAGTGGAAGAGTATCTTGGGGTGATACCCGTAAACTGCTGCTTAGTCTGCGGCAGGAGGGCTCGGATGTGATCGTAAGCTTTGAAGAGGACGGCTCCATGGGGGACCCGGAATCGTTAAAGCAGCAAATTTATCAAGTGGTGCAAGGCAAACGAATGAAAGCGGAGCAGCTTCATCCCTCCCAGGCTTCATTTCAATTGCGCATGCCGTGTGAGTCATGAGGAAGGTGAATTTATGTTTGTAGATAAAGCGAAAATTTACGTCAAAGGCGGAGACGGCGGAGACGGTCTCGTTGCATTCCGCAGGGAGAAGTACGTTCCGGAAGGCGGACCTGCAGGCGGTGACGGAGGAAAAGGCGGGGACGTGATTTTCCGAGTCGACGAAGGTCTGCGCACGCTGATGGATTTCCGTTACCAGCGGCATTTCAAAGCCGACCGCGGAGTAAAAGGGCGGAACAAGAGCCAGCATGGTGCTAACGCGGAAAATATGATCGTACGGATTCCGCCAGGGACCGTGCTGATCGATGATGATACAGGCGAGGTTCTGGCGGATATGATTCACCATGGCCAACAGGTCGTCGTAGCCCGCGGCGGCCGCGGTGGACGCGGCAACACCCGCTTTGCCACGCCGAAAAACCCGGCTCCCGAAATTGCCGAGAACGGTGAAGAGGGGCAGGAGCGCTATCTGCTCATGGAACTTAAGGTCATGGCTGATGTAGGGCTTGTAGGGTTCCCGAGTGTCGGGAAATCCACCCTGCTGTCCGTGGTATCCGCGGCAGAACCGAAAATCGGGGCATATCATTTTACGACGATCACGCCGAATCTCGGCATGGTTGATGTAGGAGATGGGCGCAGCTTTGTGATGGCCGATTTGCCTGGATTGATCGAAGGGGCCCATGAAGGCGTTGGTTTGGGGCATGAATTTTTGCGGCATGTGGAGCGCACGCGGATTATAATCCATGTCGTCGATATGTCGGGCTCGGAAGGTCGTGACCCGTTTGAGGACTGGGAGAAAATCAACCAGGAGCTGAAGCTCTACAACGAGGCGCTTGCCGAGCGTCCGCAGATTGTGGCAGCGAACAAAATGGATATGCCGGAATCGGAAGAGAATCTGGCCGCGTTCCGCGAGCAGGTTCAGAAATTGAAACCGGATATCGAAATCATGCCGATCTCGTCTCTGACGCGGCAAGGTGTTCAGGAGCTGCTTTACCGAGCGGCGGATATCCTCGATTCCATTCCGCAGGAGGTTCATGTCGAGGAAGTGGCCGAGACAACCGAGCGCAAAGTATACAAGCTGGATAAGAAGGACGAAGACAACTCCTTTACCATTACACGTGACAATGAGGCTTACGTCGTCCACAGCGTGAAGATAGAGCGGATGCTGAAGCGGATCCAGATGAATTCGCATGAGGCGATCCTGAAGCTGGCACGCACGATGCGCCATATGGGCATCGACGATGAGCTTCGTAAACGCGGAGCGGTGGAAGGAACCATCGTCCGCATTGCCGATTTCGAATTTGAATTCGTGGAAGGCAGCAGCTACTATTAAAAATAAAACAGCCGTCTAAGTTGCCGTTCTGGCTTCTTGGCGGCTGTTTTTGTATGGTAGGTGAGGTTTCTTGTTCGTCAGCCTGCGAAATGCTAAGCGAATACTTCAAGGCTGGCCATCCCGTAAGCGCTTACGCTGAATTATTCCTTGCAAAAAGGCTCAAATCTATTGACCCATCGGGTACATTTCTTTATAATGTCCACTATATAAAAACATCAGTCTTTGAGGAGAGGACGTTCGTGAAAGAACGCTATTATTTGGTCCGTGAAGATATTTTACCGGAAGCCGTGGTGAAAACCATGCAGGTAAAGCAGCTGCTTGCGGCCGGGGACGCGAAGACGGTGCATGAGGCTGTGGAACAGGTTGGAATGAGCCGCAGCGCATTTTACAAATATAAAGATGGCATCCATCTGATCAACCAGCTGGAGAGAGAGCGCATCGTTACGATATCCATCGATATGGAGCATCGTTCCGGCATGCTGTCCAAAGTGTTAAGCCTTGTTGCTGGTTTTGGCGGGAATGTGCTGACGATCCACCAGAGCATTCCGCTGCAGGGGATCGCGAACGTCGTGATTTCCGTAGAGGTCTCCAGGATGAACGAGGAGCTTGGAGACATGCTGGAGAGCTTGCGGGATTGCGCAGGCGTCAAGCGAGCCAATCTCATTGGTCAGGGCTAGCAATGAACTGGGAATGTTACGTACGATACAGGAGGGTAAGGGAATGAAACCGGTAAAAGTAGGGTTGTTGGGGCTTGGCACCGTAGGTACGGGCGTAGTAAGGATTGTGGAAGGGCATCAGGAGGATTTGAGCAGCCAGGTCGGATCACCGATCATCATTGAAAAAATCGCCGTGAAAAACAGCGACAAAGCCCGCAGCATTCAAGTGGATAAAGCCAAGCTGACGGAAGATCCGTGGGAAGTGATCCGCGATCCGGAAATCGACGTGATCGTCGAGGTCATGGGCGGCATCGAAGACACCAAGGCCTATATTCTAGAAGCTTTGGAACGCGGCAAGCATATCGTTACCGCCAACAAGGATCTGATGGCCCTTCATGGCTCGGAGATTTTGGCCAAGGCCCAGGAAAAGCAATGCGATGTTTTCTATGAAGCCAGCGTTGCCGGCGGCATTCCGATTATCCGGACCTTGATCGAGGGATTCTCGTCCGATCGAATATTGAAAATCATGGGCATCGTGAATGGAACAACCAACTTTATTTTAACGAAAATGAGCCAGGAAGGCGCTTCTTACGAGGATGTGCTGGAAGAAGCCCAGAAGCTTGGATATGCGGAAGCTGATCCGACCTCCGATGTGGAGGGATTGGACGCAGCCCGCAAAATGGCCATACTCGGCACGCTTGGCTTCCGTACCAATGTAGAACTGAAGGACGTCAGCGTACGCGGGATTTCGCAGGTTTCCAAGGAGGATATTACCTACGCCAAGCGCCTTGGTTATGAGATGAAGCTGCTTGGCATTGCCGACCGCGAGGATGATCATGTCAGCATCAGCGTTCAGCCGACCATGGTGCGCAAGGGTCACCCGATCGCGTCCGTGAGCGGCGTATACAATGCCGTATACGTGTATGGCGAAGCCGTGGGGGAAACGATGTTCTATGGAGCCGGTGCGGGCGAGATGCCAACGGCGACCTCCGTCGTGGCGGATCTGGTTGCGGTGATTAAAAACCTGAAGCTGGGCGTCAACGGGCTGAAGGCCATCGTTCCTTACAAACCGAAGAAGCTGAAGAACGACGAGCAGATCTCCTTCAAAAACTTTATTCTGCTGCATGTGGACGACAAAGCGGGAGTTCTCGCCAGAATTACCCAGGTGTTCGCGGAGTTCGGCGTCAGCCTGGAATCGGTGGTGCAGCAGCCGAACGAACTGAATCCGGAAGCGGAGATCATCATTGTGACGCATAATGCCACCAAAGCCAGCATGGACAAAGTTCTCCAGCATTTCGAAGGACTAGCGGTGATCCGTAAAATCAAAAGCGTGTACCGCGTTGAGGGTTAATTCTCTGCTATAGAATCTCTGCGATTTAAAATGAATAAAGCCTCTTCATTTCAATTTATCTATATATAGGAAAAGGAGCCATACCCATGTCATACCAAGGACTACTTCAAACGTACAAATCGTACCTGCCAGTGAATGAAAACACGCCGTTCCTTACCTTGAAGGAAGGCAACACACCGCTGATCCGGGCGGAGAATCTTTCGGAGGAATTGGGGCTTGATCTGTATTTTAAATATGAAGGTTTGAATCCGACAGGGTCTTTCAAGGACCGCGGCATGGTTATGGCCGTTGCCAAGGCTATTGAAGAAGGCAGCCGGACGATCATGTGCGCATCCACGGGCAACACGTCCGCAGCCGCGGCAGCGTATGCCGCTAGAGCGGGGCTGAACTGCATCGTACTGATTCCGAACAATAATATTGCGCTCGGCAAGCTGGCTCAGGCCATGATTTATGGAGCTAAGGTCATTGCGATTGAGGGCAATTTCGACCGTGCTTTGGAAATCGTTCGCGAAATTACGGCGAAACATCCGATCACGCTTGTAAACTCGGTAAACCCATACCGGATCGAAGGGCAAAAGACCGCGGCGTTTGAAGTCGTTGAGCAGCTTGGCAAAGCGCCTGACGTATTGGCTATCCCAGTAGGGAATGCAGGCAATATCTCCGCTTACTGGAAAGGCTTTAAGGAATATCATGAAGCTGGCAAAGCTTCCTCCCTGCCGAAAATGGTAGGCTTTGAGGCGGAGGGCGCCATGGCCATCGTCAAAGGCGAGCCTATTCCGGAGCCTGAAACGATCGCTACCGCGATACGGATCGGCAACCCTGCCAGCTGGAAGACCGCCGTTGCTGCCGCCAAGGAATCGGGCGGACAGATCAACTATGTGACCGACGACGAGATCTTGGCGGCTTATCGCTTGATTGCTTCCCGGGAAGGCGTGTTTGCAGAGCCTGCCTCTGCGGCCTCCGTTGCGGGCGTACTGAAGCTGAAACGTGAGGGCTATTTCCAAGGCGGTGAATCGGTCGTATGCGTTCTGACCGGCAACGGCTTGAAGGATCCGAATGTCGCACTGAAAACGGTAAATGCCGAGCCGCTGGTCGTGCCTGATACCGAGGCTGCCGTCATGGAGGCCATCGCCAAGCTGGAAGAGGCCGAGGCATGAGAACGGAAGGCGTATGCGTAAGAATCCCTGCGAGCACCGCAAATCTCGGTCCAGGCTTTGATACGCTAGGCATGGCTTTGTCGATCTATGCATGGATCGGGATGAAAGCTTCGGAAGCTACGGTCATCCGGCTGTACGGGGACCAAATGGAAGGCATCCCTACGGATAAAAGCAATCTGGTGTATCAGGTTGCTCAAATGGTCTTTCGCGAGGCGGGCGTGAAGGTGCCTGAGCTTGAGATCGCCATGTATTCGGATATTCCGCTGACACGGGGACTTGGCAGTAGCGCATCCGCCATCGTGGGCGCGCTGTTTGCCGCGAATGCTTTGATCGGCTCGCCCTTGCCTGAAACGAGACTCTTCGATATGGCGACGGCGATCGAGGATCACCCGGACAATGTCGGAGCTTCCTTGTTCGGAGGGTTAATCACGGCGGTCTGGGATGGCGGGCATGCCGATTATATCCGCATGGATCCGCATGAAGATCTGGAGGTGCTGGTTGTTGTTCCGGATTTCCAGTTGTCGACCACCGAAGCGAGAAAGGTGCTGCCGGCACAAATTGGGCGGCAGGATGCGGTGTATAATATCAGCCGATCTTCGCTGCTGGTTGCCGCACTCTCTCAAGGCAGACTGGATATGATCAGCAAAGCGATGTCAGACCGCCTTCATCAGCCGTACCGGGCCAAGCTGGTGCCGGGAATGGCCGAGATTCTGGAGCAGGCTGTCGATCACGGCGCTTTAGGCGTTGCGCTGAGCGGTGCGGGTCCGACGCTGCTTGCATTGGTAGACCGCCGTTCCGGTCGGAAAGAGGAACTGGAGGCTTATCTTGTGAATACGATGAAGGCCGAGGGCATTCGCGCGTCTGCCCATTGGCTGAATCCGGATTGCGAAGGGACACAGCTGATTGGCAGCATGCCGTCCGGCTCATTTTTGGAACTCATAAAAGGGGAAGTAAACGCATGAAACGAATTGCATTATTGCCTGAAGGGTCGGTGTCGCACGAGGCCGTTGTTCAATTGCTTGGCGATGAATCGGTAGAGCTAGTGTACCACAAGCTGATTTCCGACGTCTTTTTGTCAACGGTACATGGAAAAACGGATTACAGTGTCATTCCTATCGAAAATACGATTGAAGGCTCCGTGAGCCTGCACATGGATTGGCTCGTCAACGAAGTGGATATTCCAATGCGGGTGGAATGGGTGTATCCCTCCATCCAAAATCTCATCGGAGACCGCGAGGAATTCATTTCAGATTCCGGAGAGGTTGACTTTACACGGATCGGGCAAATATTGTCCCACCCTGTAGCGATGGCTCAATGCCAGCAGTTCATCCGTAAGCATGCTCCGCAAGCGGAGCTGGTGAACGCGGGGAGTACCACGGAAGCGATAGGGATCGTAAAGGCTAACCCGGGCCAAGGCCTGGCCGCCATCGGCACGACGCTTGGCGCTGCCACGCATAAGCTCGACATTTTGGCTGAACGGGTGACTGATCACGACAACAACTATACGCGGTTTATTTTGATCGGCAAGGAAGAGCTGCCCAAGCTGCCGAAGCCGGTGAAGCAGATGAAGACGAGCGTCCTGGTTACGCTCCCTGAGGATTTTGCCGGCGCGCTTCATCAGGTGCTTGCCACATTTGCGTGGAGAAGGCTGAATTTGTCCCGGATCGAATCGCGTCCGACCAAAAAGAAACTGGGCAGCTATTATTTCTACATTGATGTTCTGGAATCCGTGGATTCGGTCCTCCTGGCCGCTGCGATTGAAGAGATTGAGGCGCTGGGCTGTCAGGTCCGCATTCTCGGCTCCTACCCTAGCTATACGTATCAGGAACTAATTTCGGAGGTGCTGTAGTTTATGTCAGAGCAATGGATCTATTTGGATGGGGAATATGTAACCAAAGAAAATGCTAAGGTATCCGTTTTTGACCATGGCTTTTTGTATGGGGACGGCATTTTTGAAGGAATTCGCATCTATGAGGGCAATATCTTTAAATGCGACGAGCACCTGGAGCGTTTGTATGACTCGGCAAAATCCATCGACCTGGTTATTCCGCTTTCCTTTGAGGATATGCGTGAAGCGATGGCCGAAACGATCCGCCGAAACGATATGCGAAACGGCTACATTCGGTTGGTCGTATCACGCGGTGCGGGCAATCTCGGACTCGATCCGAGACGCTGCCCGAAACCGACGGTTTTGATCATCGTGGAGCAGCTTGCCATATACTCGGAAGAAGCTTATCTGAAAGGATTGCGCGCCGTTTCCGTATCCCAGCGCCGCAATCTGCCGGATGCCCTGAATCCGAAGATTAAATCCTTGAACTACCTGAACAATATTTTGGTGAAAATCCAGTCCAATCTTGCCGAAGCGGATGAAGCGATCATGCTGAATGCGCAGGGGTATGTAACGGAAGGCTCCGGCGACAACATTTTCTTGGTGAAAAAGGGTGTCGTATACACGCCTCCATGCTACTTGGGAGCCCTTGAGGGCATTACACGCCTCGCCATTATCGAGCTGTGCGAGAAGCTTGGCTACAAGCTGAAAGAAGTTCCGTTCACGATGCATGATGTGTATATTGCCGATGAGGTGTTCTTCACCGGTACAGCGGCGGAAGTCATTGCAGCCCGCGAGATTGACGGACGAATCATTGGCGAAGGCCATGCGGGTCCGATTACGTTGAAACTGCTCGAAGAATTCCGTAAAGCCGTAACCGAGGACGGCTATAAAGTTTGGGAAGCGTAACGATTTCGCCCGGTTTATGTGCGGAGGTTACCGAGAAATCCTTTCATGACAAGCTCATGAAAGGATTTTTTTGTCATTAGGGATGTCATCTGCCTATCCTGTGCATAAGATGTAGTAACGAAGGCGGACGATTTATGCGCCTATAAGAAGTTTAGGAGGTATTTGCCGCGTGAAGATACACATCGTAAAAAGTGGCGACACTTTATATGAGCTTTCCCAAAAGTATGATATCCCTCTGCAAAAAATAATCGATGCCAATCCGCAAATTTCCGACCCCAATGAGCTGCAGATCGGACAAAAGGTGAAAATCCCCGCCGAACCGGTGCATGTACCAAGTAATGATCAATTCATCCATAAGCATGTCGTCAAACAAGGGGATAGCCTTTGGAAGCTGTCGAAAGCCTGGGGAGTTTCATTGAAAGAGATGATCGATGCCAATCCTCAGCTCAAAAATCCGAATGCGCTGCTGGTAGGGGAAGTCGTGAACATTCCCAAATCCGGCAACGAAGTGAATGCTCAGGATGACGTAAACGCAAATGCAAATGCACATCCCGATAAGGTTCTTCCGGGAGGAAAAGCGTACACGGGTCCCAAGGAAGAAATGACGGCTCCCAAAGCGGAAGTGACTGCTCCCATTAACGTTGTGCCACAACAGCTCCCAGAGCTGCCTAATCTCCCGAATATCATGCCAGAAATGAATGTGCCGAACATCATGCCGAATGTGATGCCGGAAATGACAGTGCCTAACATCATGCCGAATGTGATGCCGGAAATGACAATGCCGAACGTCATGCCAAATGTGATGCCGGAAATGACGATGCCTAATGTCAAACCGAATGTGATGCCGGAAATGACAATGCCGAATGAGATGCCTTTCGCAGAGAACAAACCGATGGCAATCAAACCGGCCGCTGAGGAGCCTTACGGCTGCGATGACAACTATTTTGTCGGCGGTGCACAGCATCCCTTCATGCATTATCCGACGCCTGTTCAAGAGGTAGGCTCTTTTTATAACATGCCTTGTGAGAATGAAGTAATGGCAGAACATACTTACAATAATATGCCGTACCCAGGGAAAACCTCGAACTATCCAGGTATCGTAGAAAGTGCTGAAGATGTTGATTATGATTATATGCCGAATCAATCCTGGGTGAGCCCTTACTCCCATGCACCTGAAGGAGGACATTGGGAGAATCATCAATCACCAGTAGCTTACGAACCCAATATGCAGCCTAATATGCAGTCGCCGGTCAGCCATCATCCAAATCAGCCGTTTCCTCATCCAAGCGTGTCTCCTGCATATTATGAGCCTGTTCATGCTCTTCCGTATAATCCATGCGGATGCTCCGGAGTATCGCCGGCTTATCATGCTCCAGAACCGGCTTACGTGGAGCCGATGTATTACCACCATCAGGGAGGTTATCCGCATTTTGCTCTTCCGCCTTGGTGTTATCCTTACCCTGCTCCAGTGGTGAGTCCTTATGAAACCGCACCGAATGCGCAGCTGGGCGCATATAGCCATGAACCGAATATGCAATACCATGATCCGAACAATCAGTATCCAGGCTGGGGGGGAATGGAATACCCACATTGGGATCGAACCCAAGCCTATGCGTATCCTCCTGAGACAGAACAGACTGAATCTGTCCCTTCGGCAAATGTGAACTCGGTGCAGGCACCGGCAACAACGATTGAAGCAGCTGAGATGGGCGGAGGAGCAACAGAGGCGATAGCTGAACCTGCCCAAAAAGCCAAAACATTAAGCAGCAACAAAAAAAGCTCAGGTGCTTCCCGTGAAAAAGCCGTTGCCAAAAAAACAAAAAAACAAGTGGTTTCTTCCAAACGAAAAAACCCATGGATTAATGGATGAGCTGGGTCATAAAAAAGCTTCAAGAGGAGAGCAGGCATACGCCGTATGTCTGCTCTTTACTATTTTTTTGCGGATAACAACAAATTTAAAATACAAACCAAAAATATTTACGAAAATGCTTGCTAAATTACTAGAATACGTGCTATATTATTATTCCGGCCAAGAAATCTACGGATTGCCGGCGGGGTTGAGAGAAAGAAAGTTTTAAAAAAAAAGACTTGCGAAACTCAAGAAACCATGATATATTATAAAAGTTGCCGCTGAGATAAAAGTTGGTGACGAAATG
>NZ_BIMK01000052.1 GCF_004001045.1 Paenibacillus chibensis | reverse complement strand
AATAATAGATGGTCTTTTTCTCTTTGGGTTGTACGGTGTAACTGCCGCCGGCATCATCCGCTTTGAGTTCGAACACCGAGCCGCCGGCCGACTTCAGATAGGTTTTGTAACCGGGATCCCGGAGCGCCATCGTACCGGTATTCGTCAGACTGATGCCTGCCTTCAGATATACTTTTCCGTTCATTTGTATCTTTTGCAGGCTCTCCGCTTTCGCAATGATCGGAAGCTCTCCCATCATCAGCTTCCCGCTTTGCCCTACAGGAACGATGGTCGAAAATTTGCCGGGAATCGTGAAACCGCCCAGGTTTTTCTGATAATTGGAGCTATTGAAATCAAAGCGGAATAGAGTCACCTTTATCCCGCTTACTTGTGCGGCTTTACCGATATTGACGTAGTAGGTAACCGTCCGGCTGCTCTTGGCGGGTATGGTTTGGATTGACGCATCCTTCGTGACAGGCTTGCCCTGCACTACGGTCCCCCCTGGTGTCGTTACCTTGGAAAAATAATCGATAAGATCTGCATTGCTGCCGCTGCCGTTGTAATAGTTCAGCGTATAGGTGAGGATGTTGCCTCCGGGCTGCGCAAAAACATCCATCCCTGTCAGCTTCACGCTGACAAGTCCCTTCAAAGCGATCGATCCCAGGTTCTCCAGCGCGAATCCGGCCGCGGCTGAAGATTTCAGAGCGTTCGGTACGGCTGTCTGGGCTGCGCTTGCGCTGTATGCAATGGACTGACTTAATACCGCTGTGCCAAGCAGCATGGCCACATAGCTCTTCATCGATTTATGCATCGATTTCCCTCCTTGGTGATTCTTCAAAAGATGACATCATGCGCCTTATTCGTTTAAATAGGTGGTCACCCGGTTCTGGATCAGCTTCGCCACTTCCTCAGCAGACTTCTGTCCATTAAAATAGGCAGCGGATTCTTCACCGATGATTGGAATGATTTTGCCGTTTACATCAACGTATTGGTCCGCGCTGTGAACATACTGCTTAAACTTCGCGAACGCTTCATCCGATACCTGGGCCGCTTTCCCGTCCGGCAGCTTGTATGTTCCACTTTTCACTTGCTCATGAAGATCATTCAGTTTTTTATCGTTCACGGAGGACAGCAGCGAGAATCCTTCCCGATCCTGCAGCGATTGCGCTTCGTCGGACAACAGGAAGGTAATGAACTTCCACGCCTCGTCCTTCACCGGAGAGCTGGCCCGGATCGCAAATTCGGTTAAAGGAAAGATTCGCGTTCCTTGAGCCTGGCCCGTGTGCGGCTTTTGCAGCAGAGCCGGAGATTCATAGGTAGAATATAACCCGTCGATGAGGTCTTTTGGCGACATGAACGAGATCGAGGTAAAGAGGGATCCCCCCATATCCGCTTGCTCAGAAGTCATGATTTTTTCGTCATACATGCTCCGGATCTGCTGCATCAGTTCCACGAATTCAGGGGAATCGAACTTTGCTTTTTTCGCCCCGCCGTCGACGAACTGCGCGTAATTGTCCACGACCATTTCGCCAAGAATCATATCCGGCGGAACATTCGCCACAGCATAACGTTGTTTCTGACTGCTGTTCGCGGTTTGTCGAATGAGCTGTTTCGAAATCTTCTCGAACGTGTTCCAGTTCCAGCTCTTGTCGTCGATGTTCACGCCTGCGCTCTTGATGGCCTCCCCGTCGCCTACAAAGGCTGCAATGCCGAAACCGGATGGAATGCGGTACATTCCGTCGTTTTTGTTCAAGGATTCCAGTATTTTTATTTGCATATCATTCTTGTTCAGCGCCTGATCTTTTTCGAAGTTGTCGTTCATGTTGAGAAGCAGCTTTTTGCCGATGTAATCGTCGATTGGCAATCCGCTTAATTCGATGATATCGGCGCCTTTCCCGGATAACATGGCTGTATTCGTCGTTTTGATATATTTTTCATACTCGCCCGCCCCCCAAGATTCTCCGGTATTTTTATACGATTTGATGTCCAGTTCGATATCCGGATATTTCTCTTCGAACTTTTTCTTGAGCGATTCATAGAATGGGCCGGATGTCCGGAGTGATAAAGTCACAACTGTTTTTCCATCCCGGGTCAGTTTCTTCATGCTTTCCTCTTCACCACCGCCACTGGAGCTGCATGCGGTCGTTGTTATCATGAATGCTGCTGCAAATATCAACCATAGCCATTTTTTCATTGTGTAACCTCCTACTTTCTCATCAGATTTCATTATCGTCTGTCTATTGCATGCGAATGCGGTCGCCGTCCTGTAAGGGCTCGCTGCTCTCCGCAATAATTTTGTCGTCCTCATCGATGCTATCCGATTGAATCATCGTTGCCGTGCCATTCGTCTGGCTTGAAGCAATCGGAACTTTACGGGCGACGAATACATTGCCAAGCGCCCCCGGCTGTTCTTCGACTTTGAAAATATACAAACCCTCCCGATCTTGTCGAACCGCTTTGCTGGAAACGAGGAATCCCTGAAGAAGGGAGCGTTTCTCGAGTTTGATCGACGCCTGCTCGCCTCCACGCAGTTCCGAATCGGAGACCTTAATGCGCAGCGTTTTCTGCAGATTCGTTTCAGCATCCCCTGCCTCATTCCCGTTCGCGCTGCCCGGAAGCGGCTCCCCATTCACGATTTCCGTAATGATACCGCCGATTTTCCGCGATTGTTGATCCCGAGCCCCATCCACTTCAACCTCAACCTTCTCTCCCGACTTCAGGCCTAAATTGGACAGAAGCTTAGCGTCGACGGAAATGTCCAACCGGTAACCGAGGCTGTTGTTCGCGATGATCAGATCCGGTTCGCCGGCGGAGGTTAAGCCTTCCACCGCATTCTGTTTCGTGACGAGACCGTCGATTGGAGAGGTCAGGTACTTTTGACGGTTCAGGCTGGTTCTCATCGCGCGTATTTTTTGTTCCTGCAGGGCGATTTCCAGCTTGCCTTTTTCAATGTCGCGCTTCGTGTTCCGAAGGTTCATCACGTCCTCGTCCATCGCCGACTGGATGTACCGGTCTTGCAGGGTTTGCTGTTCAATTTTTTGCTTTTCCAGGTTCGTGACCGCCGCATCCAATTCTTGTTCTGCTTCCTTGCTGTCATAGCGGATCAGCTTTTGCCCTTTTGCAACGGGGTCTCCTTCTTTGACGAGAATCTGTTCAACCTTCCAGCCGGCAGGATTGGATAATTTCACTTCGGCGAAGGGTTGAAGCAGACTGCTTCCCGCAATCTTATAAGTAAGGCTCCCTTTGACGGGTTTTTCCGTTCCCACCTTCGGCAGGTTCATCGACTGCAGCGTATTGCTGAACAAGGTGAAAAACAGCAGCATCCCCACAAAAAATATGAACCCGAGTTGAATGATACGCTTGCGTTTGCGGTTTGATGGTTCTTTTCCAAGCTCCATATCCGTCTATCTCCTCCCAAATCCTTTTCAGAGGAAAGGTCGCCTCGTAAGCATCGTGTGCCTGAGCATTCCGATGGAAAGCTACTTCGAGAGCACTCGATTAGCCCTTAATGCCCGACAATTGAATGCCCTCGATGAAATAGGATTCCGCATACAGGAACAGCAGCACCATCGGCGCCATGTAGAGCATGGAGGCCGCGAATGCGATTCCCCGGTCTCCGTCATTCATTCTGGATAAAAATACCGAGAGCGGCTGTTTGAAGGGGTCGTCCAGAAAAATAAGCGGCTGTTCGACCATATTCCAATAATCGACAAACAATAAAACAATAAGCGCCGCTAATCCCGGTTTGATCATGGGGACGATGATGGTGAAGAAAATTCTAAAATGCCCGGCCCCGTCGATTTTAGCCGCTTCGATATAAGCATAAGGAATGTCCAGCATGAACTGTCTCATCATAAATACGCCGAATGCCGCAAAAATTCCGGGCCATATCACGGCATTGGGACTATTCAGCATCCCCAGCTTATCGGCCATGATATAGTTCGGTACCAGCGTAACCTGAAACGGCATGAGCATCGTCAGGACATACATCAAAAACAGAGGGTCCCGGCCGCGGAATTTCAGCTTGGCAAAGGCATAGGCTGCGAGCGCAGCCACCAGGGTCTGTCCGGCAATGATCGGCACCACCATGAAGACGGAATTCCAAAACATCGTCAAATATTTCGGGTTGTCTACCAGTACCTTGGCGTATTGCTCCAAGGAAACCTTGTCCGGAAGCCATTTCATGTTGGCAAAAGGCATCCCTTTCCCGGAAGCGTTCGCTTCGCTGATTCGTCCGATAGCCGCATAATTCATCTCGATTTCCTGTGCTGTCGTCAGCGAATTAACGAACGTGATGACGATCGGGAATAGCAAAAGAACGGCTATGAACAGCATGAAAAGCGTTAATACGCTTTTTTGCAGCACTTTGGCTACCGCCATGGTTTTCTCACCTCCTATTCCATGTATCGCCGATGCCTTCGTTCAAGGAGGAACAAACCCAGCACGATCAGCAGAATGCAGCCGAACATCAAAACCGACGCCGCGGTCAGCTTCTGGACGTCCAGCGATAAAAACATGTTGTTCATGTAGTGCTGCATCATGTAGATGCTGTCATGCGGATAATCTCCTGCGATCAGATACGTTTCGCGAAACACTTTGAACGAATTGATGATCGACATGATGACGACGAAGAACAGGGTCGAAGTTAAGTAAACCATCGTAATGCTTCGGAATTGCCGGAACCGCCCAGCTCCCTCGACCTTAGCCGTTTCGTAATAATCCTTCGGAATCTGCTGCAGTCCAGCCAGTAATAAAATGACGTTATAGCCGATGTTTTTCCACAAATACACGGCGATAACGACGACCCGGGCCGCATCCGTCTTCATCCAGTCCACGCGGGATATGCCGAAATGGTTCAGCCAGGCATTCAAGGAACCGTTCCAATCGAACAGGATCTGCCAGATGAAGACGATCGAAGCCACGGGTACGACAAGCGGCAGCACATAGGCGGTTCTTAGCCATTTTCGAAGATAAATGTTTTGGTTCAAAAGCAGCGCCATGCCCAGCGATAGCACAAGCATAAGCGGAACGCTGACCGCACTGAAAAACATCGTATTGGATGCAGCCTTACGGAACGAACCGCTTGCCAGCAGCTCACGGTAATTGTCGAGTCCGACAAAATGCCCTCCCACTGTACTGTCCATCAAGGAATAAACGACTCCCATGATAAACGGTATAAGGTAAAACAGGGAAAATCCGACGCCGCTGGGCACCAGGAACATCATCGCAGCCGAAGCATCCTTGCGGAGCAAATTCTTCATGGTCTTCTTCCTTTCACTGCCAGCGCTAAGGTTACGAATGAGCCTAACGTCGATCATGAAGCTCGGCTCGGTCGTACAAAGCCATCTTATGACACGCATATATTGAAATTCGGATCGAGTTGTGATGAAGTTGTAAAAATGCGCGGGTGCTATCATGGCTTCGATTACAACAAAAAAAAGCTGGTCCGGAGAACCAGCTTCTTCAATCATCCTTGCTCTTTCGTACGGCTTTGTCGCTCGCTGCGGTCCAGCCTCCCCTATCATAGCCTCCTATTCATGATTGTAGTACCACAAGCGGCTCATATGATCTTTGTCAAAACCGATGAGCTTTCCTGACTTCATATCGACCGTAATCCCGATCACGCTTGCGTCAGCTTCATGACTTTGAAAATAAAACTCCTCTACAGAACCGTACGCGTACTGGTAGTCCAACTGAAACGATGCCACGGTTCCTTGGATCTGCTCCAGATATGCCCCGACCTTCCGAAAAACTTCCCCGGCGGAAATTCCGTCGGTATCGGAATGATATACCGCTTCGCGCTGCATGATACTTTCGACTTGGCCGTTTTTGGGATTCATCAGCACCTCAAACCTGCTCGGTTCGGTCTTGACTTGGAGACTGACAAACGTAAGTCCGTCTGTTAACCGCGAGATCCTTTTTCCCAATCGGTCCAAAGCCCTCTTCTCCACTTCGCCTGCCGCTCTAAAGTTTTCATAGTTCTTATTATTTTCTTTCATCGCGGTTAACAAACTATTCAGTTCTTTCTGGGTCATGGAGTAGATTCCGATCCTTACCTGATCTGAAGTCAGGTTAAAATGATAAATTTTGTTCACGCCGCTCAGGCTTAACTTCGTTACGGTGTCTTGCGACAGTGTGGGGCTATCATCCGCCGAATCGGCATCAGGTCCCTTCGGGATTGCTTTTACCATCACGGCGTCTTTTTCAATGGGATGATAGAAGCTGTCACATCCGCTTAGAACATAAAATATCGCACAGGCGCAGGCAATCATGAGAAATGTCCGCTTCATTCCCGCTCACCTCCAGTATCGTCTTGGAACGGGAACACGGTCCGAATCGTCGTACCTTCTCCTGGCGTGCTCTCGACTTCCATCCTTGCACCGTGCATCTCCGCGATGCTTTGACAGATCGATAGGCCGAGCCCGGCGCCATGCTGGCTTTTGGTTCTGGCTTTGTCCACCATGTAGAAAGGCTCGAACAGGCTTGGGAGATGCTCCTCAGGGATTCCGATTCCGTGATCAAGCACTTCAAGAGTATAAGACCCTCGCCCTCTGAACGATTGAATCGTAATGATCCCCGCTTCGCTCGAAGCTTTCATCGCATTGTCCACGAGATTAGAGATCAGAACTTTTACTAAGTCGGGATCCATCCGCACATTCCCTTCCACGCACCGAACATCGAGCCGGAGACGGCGGTCAGCCGCTTTCATTTGCAAAGAGGATTCCGCCTCGCGGATCACCTCCAGCATTTGAACGGTTTTAAGCTCCGCATGACCTTGTCTGAACAGGATCAGATCCATCAGTTTCACAGAAAGACTCTCGAGTCTCTTGGCTTCGGAATAGATCACATCCAAGCCATCCAGAAGCTGCTTCTCCTCGACCTTCGTCGTTCTGAGAAAATTCGCATACCCGATAATCGAAGTCAGAGGCGTCTTCAGCTCATGCGTAATATTCTGGATAAAGCGCTCCTTCTCATGGTTATTGCGCTCGAGCTGATTGATTTTGTCTTCAACGACTTCGGCCATTTCGTTGAAGTTCGCTCCCAGCATGCCGATCTCGTCGCGTGTTTTCAATTCGACCCGTTCCGAAAACCTGCCTTCCGCAATCACTTTGGCGGTACGAATCATGCGGTCAATCGGCTTGGTCAGACCTTTGCTGATCAGAAACATGACAAGCGCATACAGCATCACGGCACCGATATCCGCCTTCACGAAAAAGAGATACTGGTCCATGCGTTCATCATAAAGTGCCGTGACGTCTTTCACATAAGTGAACACATAATCCTTCCCGTTGATGGAGGCAAGATTTGAAGTGAACAGCAGCGTCCGGTTGCCGATATCGCGCAGAATGTACCTGATCTCATGGGCATTCAGCGGATGAAGTTCCTTGCGGTTCTGCGGCATCATAAAATTCACATTGCTGAATACGCTTCGATTCCCTTCGGTAATTTGAAGGTAAGCATTCTGATCCCAATTCTTATTCACGAATCTTTTCGCAATATTCGTCAGAACCGTCTGATCGTAATCGATGCTGTCATACACTTTCATAATCGGTATAACCTCGCCGACGCTGGTGTAGATGCTCATATTTTCGCTAAGGACGTTGTTTATTTCCTGCTGCAGCATTTTGTTGTGATTACGTTCAATAACCATGACGGAGGCGATATTGAAAACGACGACAAACGTGAGGATCGAAAACAGGTAGATCTTCTGCCAAAACTTCATCGCTTTAGTCCTCGAGCCGGTAACCGATTTTGTAGACCGTACGGATACTGTCTTGGAGCCGAAGCTTTTTGCGCAGCTCCTTGACATGGGTGTCAATCGTTCGTGTCTCGCCGTAAAAGTCGAACCCCCACACTTTTTCGAGGATCTGCTCTCTGGAAAGCGCAATGTTTTTATTCTTCAGCAGGACGACCAGCAAATCGAATTCCTTGGGGGTCAGCTCCGCCTTCTCCCCGTACACGGTCACTTCCCTTTTATCCAGGTAGACGTCCACGCCTTTATAATGAATCGCTTGCTCTTCCTTTCCATACCTGCGCATCACCGTCTCGATTCGAGCCAGGAGCTCAATGGCCTCAAACGGTTTGACCATGTAATCCTCCGCCCCCAGCTTCAAGCCGTTGACCTTGTCAAACACGGTAGTTTTGGCCGTGAGAAAAATAACGGGAATCCCCAGCGGACGTATACGCTCCATCAATTGGAAACCATCCATCCCCGGAATCATCACGTCCAGTATAATCAGGTCAAACGGCCCGGCAGCTGAGCCGCTGACCTGAATCATACTATTCTGTATCGCTTCAAGTGCCGCCAATCCGTCGTAAATCTGGGTCGTTTCATAGTTCACGAGATTCAAATTCATTTTAATGATATTTGAAATATGTATGTCGTCCTCTACGATTAAAATCCGTTTACTCAATCGGTTTATCATCTTCTATGCTTCCCCTCTCTCAAAAAACTAGATTAATCGAGAGATATAAAGAAAATATACAGATGAAATAAAATGATTCTTAAAATTTACGATTCAAAAATTGAATCATAAGCAAAAAGGCTGCCTTTAACTCGCGGTAGCCTTCTCTTGAAATCATCAATCGACGAATATATGCTTATTCTCTTCTATACCCATTGGAACCGGATTACTTCAAATATCTACCCGTGATCGACTGCTCCGCATGGACGATCTGTGAAGGCGTGCCCTCAAACACCACTTGGCCACCCTTGCTGCCTCCGTCCGGTCCCAGATCGATGATCCAGTCCGCCTGGCTGATTACTTCGAGATTATGCTCGATGACGATGACCGTGTTGCCGGCATCCACCAGACGGTTCATGATCTCCAGCAGGTGACCGATATCCGACATATGCAGGCCTGTTGTCGGCTCGTCCATCACGTAAATGCTGCCTTTCTTGTGCAGCTCGCTCGCGAGCTTAATGCGCTGGCATTCTCCGCCCGAAAGCGTACTTAGCGGCTGGCCGAGCGTGATATAGTTCAGACCAACGTCGCTCAGCGCCTGGAGCTTGCGCACCACTTCTTTGAGCTGGAAAAATTCCAGCGCCTGCTCCACCGTCATCCCCAGCACGTCTGCGATCGACTTGCCGTTCAGCTTGTAGTCGAGCACCTCTTCCTTGAAGCGTTTCCCTCCGCAAACATCACATGGCAGCTTCACGCTCTCGAAGAATGAAAGGTCCAAGTACACGACGCCAAGCCCTTGGCAATTCTCGCAAGCTCCCTTGGAATTGAAGCTACACAAGCTCGGGCTCACCTTGTTCGCAGAAGCAAACGCCTTGCGCACATCATCCAGGATGCCCGTGTAGGTCGCAGGATTCGAACGTGTCGATACGCCAATCGCCGATTGGTCAATGACAATCGCATCCGGGTGCTGACTTAAGAATACATCGTTAATCAGAGTACTCTTGCCCGAGCCGGCAACGCCGGTGACGGCGGTCAGCACGCCGGTTGGAATATCCACGCTCACGTTCTGCAGGTTATGAAGCTTGGCATTCTGTATAGACAGCTTGCCGGATGGCTGCCTGCAATCCTGCTTCAACTGAATCTGACGCTTCAGATGGTTGCCCGTCAATGTATCAGATTCCAGAAGACCGGTGTAGCTTCCTTCGTACACGATGTTCCCTCCGCGGCTGCCGGCGTAAGGCCCCACGTCGACGATATGATCCGCCACCTTGATGACGTCGGGATCATGCTCGACGACAAGCACGGTGTTGCCTTTATCGCGCAGCTTCTGAAGCAGTTCATTTAACCGGTGCACATCCCGGGGGTGAAGACCCACGCTGGGTTCATCGAAGATGTAAGTAACATCCACCAGGCTCCCGCTCAGGTGCTTCACCATCTTGACCCGCTGTGACTCGCCGCCGGACAAGGTATCCGTCTCGCGGTCCAGCGTTAAGTAGTCAAGTCCGATGTCCACAAGATGCTGAAGGCGCTCCGTGAGCGACTTGACCATCGGTCCGGCGGCAGCATCGTCAATCTCCCGGATGACGCGGATCAGGTGCCCAACCTCCATGGAGGACAGATCCGCAATGTTATGTCCTTGGATCCGGCAGCCAAGCGCGGCTTGGCTGAGCCTTGCGCCATGGCAGCTGGTGCAAGGGCCCTCGGTGATGTATGGCGCAACGGTTTGCTGCGTGCGTTCGGACTTCGTCTTCACGTCCTGCTTGATGTATTTGTTGGTGAACTTTTCGATGACGCCTTCCACGGTAATATTCGTTGCCTTTCCGGCGAAATCCATCTTCACTTTTCTTGCTTTGCCGTACAGCAGCTGTTCCAGGTCTTCAGCCGAATAATCGCTGAGCTTCCGATCAGGATCATAGGAACCCGACTGCATCAGCATGTTCCATTCCCATCCACCAACGGTGTAGCCCGGCAGCATGATCGCTCCTTCCTGGAGCGATTTGGACATGTCCACGGCTTTGCTCATGTCGACGCCCAGGCTGCGGCCGATCCCGTTGCATTCGGGACACATCCCTTGCGGATCGTTGAAGGAGAACATGTTCGCTCCTCCCACATGGGGCTGGCCAACTCGCGAAAAGAGAAGCCTTAAGATGGGCGAAATATCGGTAATCGTACCCATCGTGGAATGGGAGCCGCCGCCCAGAGGCTTCTGATCGACAATGACAGCCATGCTCAGGTTCTCGATCGCATCTGCATCCGGCTGCGGATATTTGGGCAGGAACGTGCGCACGAACATGCTGAAGTTCTCGTTCAGCAAACGCGTGGATTCAGCGGCGATCGTATCGAAGACGATCGATGATTTGCCCGATCCGGATACTCCGGTAAATATCGTGATTTTCCGCTTGGGAATGCGCAGAGAAACGTTCTTAAGATTGTTTTCCCGCGCGGCCGAGATGACGATATATTCCTGATTCGATTCGCTCAAAGCCAACACCCTTTCGATTATGCGATTTCAACGGGCGTATCTTCATCTTAGTTTGTACTCCATACGACCGTTGTTCCAGACTCTTGCGATTATTGTTGAAGTAACTTTTCAAGCTGGCTGCCCATATGGGTCCATCCATGCTTCGCGCCTTCGAATGCTTGAGGATTGGTGATTCCGCTTTGTTCGAAATGAAGATTCACCTTTCCATCCCCTAGATCCTGCAGCGTCCAAGTAATCGTATTGCTTTGCCCTAAGCTGGCCCAAGTATAAGAGAGCCGGTTTGGTTCGTCCACGACAAGCACTTCACTGTCGATCATTCCATCCCACCCGTTGACGGGCTGCATGCGAAACTGAAAACGGTGTCCAACGACGGGCTTAAAATCATTTTCCGTAACCCACTTGGCAAGCTTGTTGGAATCGGTTAAAGCAGACCACAGTTTCCCGATCGTAGTCGTGTACTGAAAATCCAAAGATAAGGTTGAACTCACTCATCTTCCTCCTTTAATAGTTGGCTCAAACGCATCATATTCGTACTCCAAAACTTGCTGTAAAAAGCTACCCAATCTTGAATTTCTCTAAGTGGAAAGGGGTTTAGCCTATATCTTGTTTCTCGGCCGACTTTACAGTCAAAAACCAACCCGGCCTCTTTCAAAATCGTCAAATGCTTCGAAACGGCTGTTCGGCCCATCTGAAACTGTGCCGTTAGTTCATGAAGCGGGATCTCCTCTGCCTCTGCTAACAATTCAATCAGCCGGCGTCTCGTTGGATCCGCAATGGCGTCAAACACATCCCTTAACTGATTGTTCTCCCTCACAACACCCTCTCCTAAGTATAACTACCGAAGGTCAGCCGAACATTTCAAGGTATTTCCCAAGTCTCTTGCGACCAAACCACATGATCCAGCTGTTCAATCAAGTAAAACTTATTCAAGTTCTTTTCTAAACCTTCCAGGTCAAATACTGATTCACAATTGGACACCTTTTGGTGTCGCTATGATTATAAGACTCCTTTTGGTATCCTGTCAACGGACCCCTTTAAGCTTTCAAACGTCAATGATGATGGAATAAAAAGCTCACTCATGAAATAAAAAAACACCTTTCGCATGTCCATGTCTTACGACATCGAAACATACGGAAAGGTGCTATCATGGGTATGGCGATTTAGGGCTTACATTACGATCAGGGAATTAAAAAGCAGCGAATGGCACGTCTTAGCGGGCATTTAACTCGTTCAAGCATTTGATGGCCAAATGGCTGTAATATTCCGCCGCCTGCTGCAGCGCGGTCTCATCGGGATTAAACTTCGGATGGTGCAGCGCATAGGGCGAACTGGATCCCACGTACACAAAGGCTCCAGGAATATGCTGGAGATAGTAGGAGAAATCCTCCCCGCCCATACCTGGTCCAAGAACCTTGGTGCCGTACCCGGATTCTGCGGCCGCCTCACTGGCAAATTGAGCCCAGTAAGCGTCGTTGATCGTGGCGAGCGGTCCCGGATACCATTTCAGCTCGGCTGACACATCCGCCGAGGCTCCGATTCCATCAATAATCTGGCGTATGATGTTCGGAATGCGCTGCTGCACCTCAGCATCCAGCGTTCTCACCGTTCCTTCGAGCTCGACCGTTCCGGGAAGAACGTTCCATGTGTTTCCGCCAGAGATACGGGTCACGCTGACAACGACGGCATCAAGCGCGCTGACCCGGCGGTTGCTGATCGTTTGCAGGGCGAGAATGATTTGGGATGCGGCGACGATCACGTCGGCGCCTTTTTCAGGCGTGGCGGCATGCGCTCCGATTCCGTTTATGACGATTTCGAAGCGGTCGACACCTGCGGTGATGGCGCCTTCGCATGTGCCCAGCTCCCCTACGGCAAGCTCCGGCGAATTGTGAAGCCCGAAGATCGCCGATACGCCCTCCAGTCCTCCAGAGTTGACCACGTCCTTGGCCCCGTGCCCGGTCTCTTCGGCTGGCTGGAATATCACCCTGACGGTACCTGCAAGCTCGTTTTCTTTTTCCTTCAGCAGATACGCGGCTCCGAGCGCAACGGTCGTATGAAAATCATGCCCGCAAGCATGCATTTTTCCAGGGAAGCGGGAATGGAACGGAACATCGGCCTCTTCATCGATAGGCAATGCATCGATATCCGCCCGAAGGGCCATGATCGGCTCCCTCCCTGTTCCGATTTGGGCAATGACCCCCGTCTTTAACTCGGGTAAGTCCATTATTTCAATATTGGCTTCCTTCAGCCATGCTTTGATTTTTCGCGTTGTTTCGAACTCTTCGTTGGATAATTCCGGCTCTTGGTGCAGATTTCGGCGGATGTCCACCAAGCGTTCCTGCAAAGCGTCCGTCGATCCCATGTTCGTCAAACCAGGTTAAGTCATGTTTTCTTCCTCCTTTGGATCACCACATTCCCCTCATCGTATCCGTTCTTCCAAAATGGGTCAATAGAGCATAAGACATGCCGCAACCGTCATATTCGCCCTTGATCACTTGGCGATGCTTATCTCATTTGCCCGTTGATGTAAGAACTGTTTTACAGAAAGATCTTCACACAGTCCGATGGCGCGGCTATAAGCGCTTCTAGCTTTCTCGACTTGTTCCATTTTCTGGTACAAGTGAGCAGCCAGCGCCCAATAAGGCTGGTAGTTCACGATTTTGTCCTGAGGAATCGCTTCAAGCAGGACCAGCCCCTCTACAGCCCCATAGGCCTCGGCACAAGCGGCTGTCCGTCCGACAAGAACCCCAAGAGTGGGGCTTAAACGGGTGAGTCCCTCATATAACAATGCAATTTCTTCCCATTCAGTCCTTCCGGTACGTGCCCGCTGGGAATGAACCGATTGAATGGCTGCCATGAGCTGAAATCGCCCTAGCCTGCCCGATCGCGCAGCTGTATGAAGATAATGCTCCGCCTCCATCATCAAAGGGATGGACCAGCGAGACGTATCCTGCCCAGATAGCGGAACATAGCTTCCGCTATCATCGCGTCTGGCTGTCCGCCGCGCCTCGCAATGCAGCATCAACGATAGAAGTCCCTGTACTTCAGGTTCGTCAGGCATAAACTTCGTCAGGAGCCTTCCCAGGTAGATCGCCTCATCAACTAAACCTTTTCGGCGCGCATCCACTCCCGCCAGGTCATCCCATCCGCTGCCATAAACTGCATAAATAGCCTCAAGCACCGCGTCCAAACGAAGGGGCAACTCTTCGGCATCCGGGATAGTGAACGTCAAACGGCCGGCACGGATTTTCGCTTTAGCCCGCGTCAGCCGCTGCCCCATCGTAGAGGGCTTTACAACGAATGCAGACGCGATGCGAGCCGCATCGATGCCAAGGACGGTCTGTAACATGAGCGGGGTGCGAATCGACGGGTCTATTTCCGGCTGGGAGCAAAGAAACAGCATCTTTAACCGTTCGTCGGGAAAAGAAGTGTCCGTGATGGACATTTGCCGGATATCCTCCGATATGTCGAGCAAAGCCGGCAAAGCTTTTTCCGAAACACGCTCACGACGGGCTCGGTCAATAAGGCGCCGACGTGCTACCTTAAGAAGCCATGCTTCAGGCTTATCGGGTATGCCGATCTGCGGCCAAATTTCCAAAGCGGTAAGAAAGGCATCCGCAAGCGCATCTTCAACCGATTCCAGATCCCTCCAGTTTACGGCAAGGTAGGATATCAGCCGGCCATAAGCGTCACGCACGGTATTTTCAATAACCTGATGAGCATTCATCGCAGCTTCACTTTAAGGCAGGGAGGTTCTGCCTTACTTCAACTGCATTTACAGGGGCTCGGGCCGCCCACTCCAGCGCGGTGTCCAGATCCGCCACGTCTATAACGAATAACCCGCCGAGCTGTTCTTTGGTCTCTGTAAAAGGACCATCCTGTACCAACATTTCTCCGTCACGTCGCTGTATAGTCGCAGCCGTCTCTGGAGCATGAAGACCAAATCCGCTGACAACAACTCCGGCTTCGCGCAGGGCATGCGCATAGTGAGACCATCCTGCCAAGTATTCCTGTTGTTTCTCCGGATCCTTGCGAGCGTTGAAATCCTCAGGACTTTCAAATAACATAAGCGTGAAATGCATGGATCAAACTCCTCTCAATGTTGGGTTCATGATTTTTCCTCACATAATAATGTCGTTTTAAGGATGAGGATTTCTACACGAATAGGATTTATTTTTTTGCATCACCTTCAAATTCTTAATCATACGCGGCAATGATAAAGGCCGCTTCCCTATGCACAGAAGGAAGCAGCCTCAATGTATTCAAATCTTTATGTTCTTGTTGCTCTTCGGTACAACCTCGCTTATTTGCCTAGTTCGTCGGCAGAGGGTCCATAAAAGCCCGACACCGGAATATCAAGTAGACGAAAATAAACCCCAAGCTGTGCCCGGTGGTGAACCATGTGGCTGATTCCGAAGGTGCGAAGCGCGAGCGCCCGCGGTTGGCGAAGAATCATATGGTCACCGCTCCGCAAGGTCCATTCCTCGCCAAGTGTTGTCTCGTCACATTCGGAGATCAGCTTTTCAAGCTTGGCGACGTTCGTGTCGAATTCCTCCAGGATGTCTTCGCGTTTTTCCAAAGCGATACGTCGATTCGGCACACTCGCAAGGTCGAATTCCGGGTAAAGAAAAATCGCGATTTGCCAGTTCAACACGTTGATCAGGTGCGTCGTCAATCCGCCTAACGTCATCGACTTGTCGTGCGGCTTCCATGCCATATGCTCCTCCGGCAGCTGTTCCAGAATCCGGCGTGTACTCTTCAGCTCATTCATGGCATCTCCGATGATAAGTTGCTTCACCATATATCCCCTCCTCTTCCTGATATAGCAAGCATACTATAAACTTGGACAAGTGAAAAGGCGTTTCCAGGTCATCTGGAATCGTCTGGAAACATGGCATAAACGTTTCAAAAACACAGCGTTATGCAAATGATATAACGATCCAAACGCAGCTATTTTTCTTCGGTTACAGTCAAATCCTTTTCTTGTATTTTCAATAAATGATCGTTAACAAAGGCTTTGATGAAGAAGTGTTCGTTCGCGCTATTTATCATGTCATATTCCCTCGTATCCTACTGCTTTTCTATGTTCACGAAGCCTTGCACGTAATCTTTTCTGGCAGCTTCCAAGATCTATCTCCAATCCTCGAAATGCTTCTCAAGGAATTTGATTTCCTTCTCGTAGTGAGCCAGATGACCTTCTTCAACGAGTTTGACAAATGCAGGATCTCCGGAACGGGCACCTTCGGATAGTGTCGTACACATGAATTTAATCCGGGAAATCACCCAATCTTTAAGATCTAACGGTACTTCCATTCCATACGCGCTACAAAATAACTCTATTCGTCTTTTTCGCTCGAATGCATGGCTTTCCCTATGATAATCCACCACTTCACGGTTACGTTTATCAGGTGAAAACGATGCAAGCGGAACAGACGTATACAATGTGTATACGATATCCCACAACCGCGGACCCGGGCCTGCCATGTCAAAATCGATCATGCCTGCTGGCCGTTTATCTTTAAACACAACATTATATAATGCAGCATCGTTATGGCAGACGACTTCATGCAAAGCCTCATTTGGATAGCTATGATTAGACTCATTAGATGTGTTAAATCCTACTGTCGCATCATGATAGCTTCTTAAGAGCTTAGCCAATGCAATGAGCGCTTCATCGGACCACATATAGGGTTCTATGTCCGGGTAGCTGTTTCCCGGCACATCACCTTCAAGATATGAAAGAACTTCTCTCCCCTTATCGTCTTGCCCTAAATATCTTGGTGAGTAGGAAAATCCCCTCATTTCAAGATATTGAAGTAAATCATACACATATACATTGGGTTTGGCTTCCCGTCGAACGGTCCCCCCTACTCTGACAACCTTATTGATATTCCCGCCATCCAGGACTTCCTCGTGTTCAGACAAGCTTCTTCCTCCCCTCGTTTCCTATACTGTTTCTTGTGCAGATTCTTCTCTTCGGATTTGCCTCCTGGTAAGTCCCAGTTGTTTATGCCATAGCTATGTTTAACCAATAAAACTCTATTTTCCGAGTCTAAAATAACTGAAGCAGCTCCCAACAATTTTGACGACATGCACAGATCTCCTTTATTCAATACTCAGAAGCTTTAAATATTGCTTTCGTCATTAAACTCAATACAAAAAGGCTGCATTTCAGGTTTTAAACAATATTCTATTCTTTGTCTGAAATTTTTCCATGTAACTTTTTGTAGTGCTTCTTCAATTGGGAAAAACCCTGAATCCAAGCTCTCTTCGGTTTGAATTAACGCTCCTCCCAATGGCATCGCTAAAAACAATGTGTTGCAGATTGAATTCCCCGTATTTTGAAATATTCCGCAGAATTTTATAATTTCGATGTCTATTCCTGATTCTTCCTTGGTTTCTCTAATGGCTGCCTGTGAAAGCGATTCACCAAGTTCGACTTGTCCACCAGGCATTTCCCAGCCTCTACGCGGACCCTTAATCAATAATATCTCCTGATTGTCATTAATAACGATTGCAGCTGCAGAAACAATATGCTTAGGCGGATTCACTTAATCAACCTCTCTCAGCTTTGTCATAGCCTGATCTTCATCGGGCAGAAAAAATATATCCTTTCCATTGTTGCATTCATATATAAAATCCTTAAGACTCTTACTTGCATATGTTGAGAAATCGCCAATGATTGCAATTTTAGTCTGATAATTGATGAACTTTTGGAGTATTTCTCCGGCAAGACGTGTTTTCAGATCAAAAAAGTCTTCACAAACGGCAGACTTATTTAGAATAATCCGATTGCAATCTACTTCGTATCTAACCGTGGCCATAAGATCCAAAGCAGACTGAACATCAGTAATTATCTTGTCATCACTCTTAACATAGGCAATCCCAATTCCATTGGCATTGATCATTTGTATATTCATATCTTTCCTCCCGTTGTTGTAAGTGCAGTGTTTTATTTATTGTGGTTCCTTTGGCTGATATGCGCCCAATTCATTTCCAAATGGGTCAACAAACTTGATAACCCACCCAAAGCCCTCATCTTGATACTTTCTAATGAGTGTCTTGTTTTCGTTCAATATCTCAAATAATTTCTGTATATCTTTTGTCAGAAACATAAAAGCAGGCATCGGAAAATCTTCTTCTGAAAGCCAAGAAACTTTCGTGTTTTTGCTGCTTTGATGAAGCATTAACAGGGGCCCTTCACCAAACTTCAACCACCCTAAAGACATGATCTCTAATCCTAGAACATTGGCATACCAGTCTGTTGCCTCTTCCAGATTATTTACTGGTAATTGAACATGATCCACACACTCGATTAGTTTACTCATGATCTATTCCTCCCGCCTTTTCAATAAAGTCTTTCTTTAGCATGGAGAATATCAGTGTATCCGTCACGATCTCACCAAATATATAATCCCGAAGCAACCCCTCCTGCTCAAATCCCAACTTGGATAATAGTTTGACAGATGAAATATTGTCCGGCATTACCTTTGCTTGTAGTCGATTTAGATCGAGCACATGAAATGCATAGGGAATAATGGTTTCGAGCACTTCGGTCATGACACCTGTTCTCCAATAAGCTCTTGATAAGTTATATCCTAAATTAGCCATGGATGCTTTGATGAAATCATTCAATATGCATGTCCCAATAATCTTGTCATCACTCTTGGTAGCTATCCCCCAAGTCATCATTTCTTTTCTATGAAATGCGTTTTGAAACCGCGTAAAGGTTTTTGAGGCAGTCTCCGTATTTTTAGGTCCTTCATATCCCCAATATTTCGTTACTTCATGATCTGAAAAATAGTTGTAATATTCCTTGGCATCCTCTGAACCTAATTCTCTCAATATAAATCTTTCTGTTTCAAGCTTAGGAAAAGTAATAAATGCATCTTTAAATGGCATATGTTGCCTCCTATTCATTCGTAATTTTCAATTCATATTTAATTTGTATTTTATTTTGTCCTTGAATGATTTCGTTCTTTTCCTCTGCTGCTTGAAATCCGCTTTTCTCATAAAATGCTCTTCCTAGATGATTCTCTTTCGCTACCCAAGCAAATAGTTTCTTTATTGGTTTTAAAGCTTGAATGTATTCCTGAATAAAGGCTTTGCCTATTCCCATCTTGTGGTATTCAGGTCGTACATAGATTCTAAGCAATTCAAATTCTTCATCATTCACTCGGCTCGTTTGAGCATATCCCGCGACTTCATTATTAAATTCAGCAATCAAAAAATTCCGTTCGGGACTTTGAAGCTCTCTCTCAACAGCTCGGCTTAGATTCTCAGTGGAATAAGCTCTGCTCAGAAAATTATGTATGTATTCTTTTGTGTAAATACCGTCATAAGTGAATGTCCAGGTATCATGTGCTATTGATTGAATGTGTGGAATATCCTCATTCGAAACAAATCTGATGGTTATCATTGGATCATCCTTCTTTCGTTAACGTTCGATCAATCGCTTGGATAGATCGTTCCAACGCTTTCTTTCTTCTTGCTAATAGCGTTCTTTGGGGACTCCCCGTTTTTGACTTCGCATAACTATTCTCAAGTGATGGAAATAAGCTGGTAATCACATTGCGAGCTTCCACTAATTCTTCCTGAGTATAATGATGGGTCGTTTGATTCCAAACGTTTTCTAACATTGCTAAGCCAATGCAAACAGCATGGAGCCTTTTCTCAACGAGAGTAGTATTTGCGCCATTGTCAGTCATTTGGGATAAGGCATTCTTGAGCTTTCTTATCGTTGATTGCATAGATTTTATGGATTCCAACTTATCTAAAG
>NZ_BIMK01000051.1 GCF_004001045.1 Paenibacillus chibensis | reverse complement strand
AATTATTCAATGTTAAGATCCATGTATTCAGGCGTCTCGGGTATGCGCGGTTTTCAAACGAAGCTGGACGTCATCGGCAACAACATCGCAAACGTGAACACGGTTGGTTTTAAATCCGGACGTGTCATGTTCAAGGATGTCATGAGCCAGACCGTTGCCGGCGTAACTGCACCAAACGGTACAGAGCAGGGCGGGGTAAACTCCAAGCAAATCGGCCTTGGCGTGTCGGTTGGCTCCATCGATACCGTTCATTTGGGCGGCAGCGCTATGACGACCAATAATCCGACGGACGTCCGGATTGATGGCGACGGTTTTTTCCTGGTGAAGCTGAATGATGCGCAAGAGGTTCCTTTCTTGACGCGGGCGGGCGACTTCCATGTGGATGCAGCCAAGAACCTCGTTACCTCCGATGGCTTGTATGTGTGCGACTCGGATGGAACGCCGATCACGCTGCAGGACGATGCGACGGCATTCTCGATCTCGCAGGACGGCACCGTCGTGCAAAAGCTGGCTGACGGCGGGACCGAAACAGGCATTAAGCTTGGCGTAGGCAAAGTCGTCAATCCGGAAGGCCTGGAGAAAATCGGCGGTAATCTGTACCGGATGACGATCAACGCGAATCCGGACGGAGAACTGGTACCTACTACGGCGAATAATGCCGAGGATGGCACCGGTGCCATCGTTTCCGGACAGCTTGAAATGTCCAACGTCGATCTGACCGGCGAATTTACCGAGATGATCGTCGCCCAGCGCGGATTCCAGGCAAACTCTCGTATCATAACGACTTCGGATGAAGTGCTTCAGGAAATCGTAAATCTGAAACGCTAATCGATGATTAAACCTCGGGAGAGGGTGACCTCTCCCGAATTTCCATAGGAGGCCTGCTATGATTTCTGTTACCCGGTTAAACGGCTCGCCATTATGGCTGAACGCTCTGCTTATCGAAACAGTGGAAGAAACGCCAGACACATATATCACATTGGTCACGGGCAAACGGCTGATTGTTTTGGAGAAAGCAGCTGAGGTCATTTCCTTGGTTAAACAATACAATCAGGAAATCGGCGTTCATAATGCCACTATAAAAGTGCAACAAACGGAGGAAAACTCATGAAAAAAATGCTGCCTTGGCTAATAACGATACTTCTGGCTATTACACTGATCGTGGTTGCCGTCGTTCTGCTGGCGCCTTCAATGTTCGGAAAAACTATCAATACGAATACTGCGGCCCAGGCGATCGAGGTAAAAAAATTATCAGCGGATGAACTTGTGGAAATGACATCTGAAATTACGGATATCAAGACCAATCTTGCAGATCAGGATTATATCGTATTGATGAATTTTGCGTTCCAATTGAGCGATAAGAAATCCAAAGCGGAATTCGACAAGATCAAAGAGTTCAAAATTAAACCGATTATTATCAAAACGCTTGCCGATACCAAACCGGATGAGCTGCGGGGTTCGGGCGGCAAGGACCAATTAAGCGCAAAATTGATCAATTTGATCAATAAAACTTTGACTGAAGGTAAACTGACACAAATCGAAATCACAAACTATATTTTAACTCCACTCTAAAATGGATCTGCTAAATCCTGAGAGAACCCAAGACAATCCTTAAGGGGGGTGAGATGATTGGTTGATGTATTATCGCAAAATGAGATCGACGCACTGCTGGCCGCCCTATCGTCCGGTGAAATGGACGCCGAGGAGCTGAAAAAAGAGGACACACAGAAAAAAGTCCGCTCGTACGACTTTAAACGCGCGGTTCGTTTTTCCAAGGACCATATTCGAAGCCTTACCCGAATTCATGAAAACTTTGCTCGTTACCTGACCACCTATTTTTCGGCCCAGCTTCGGACCTTTGTCCAGATTAGCGTGGTTCAGGTTGAACAGCTCCCATACGATGAGTTCATTCGCTCGATTCCCAAAATGACGATCCTCAACATTTTTGAGGCCGAGCCTTTAAAGGGGAGAATGGTACTCGAGGTTCATCCGAACGTAGCGTATGCCATGCTCGATCGTCTGCTGGGCGGTGTCGGCAATGCTCCTACGAAAATCAACACGCTCACGGAAATCGAGACAACGATTATGGAACGGATATTCAGCCGGGCCTTTGATAGTCTCGCGGAAGCTTGGAAGACGGTTCTGGACATCTCCCCTCGGATGGAAGCCATGGAGACGAACCCGCAATTCATGCAGATTGTTTCTCCCAATGAAACGATTGCGCTCATATCATTGAGCACTAAAATAGGCGACACGACCGGGATGATCAATCTCTGTATTCCGCACGTTGTCCTGGAACCGATTATGTCGAAATTGTCGGCGCATCAATGGTTCGTTTCCGAAAAGAAATCCAGCATTCCCGAAGAAGCAGAGTCTTTGAAGCACCGGATCAGTCAGGCTAAATTGAACATCATCGCCGAGCTTGGAAACTCGCAAATTTCCATTTCGGAATTTTTGGGACTTAGCCCGGGTGACGTGATCAGCCTCAACAAAACGGTGGAATCCGGCCTTTCGATCAAGGTAGGAGACCGACTGAAATTCATCGGAAGTCCAGGAACATTGAAGGACCGCGTGGCTGTTCAAATCGACGAAATTGTCAGTGAAGGAGTTGAGGAGATTGACGAGTAACGAATATTTGTCGCAAGAAGAGATAGATGCCCTGCTGAAGCAGTCTGAATCGGATCATTCCCCAAGTAGCGGAGGGGGGTCCTCGGTCGATGATTATTTGACGCCTTTGGAGCAGGACGCTCTGGGGGAAATCGGCAACATCACTTTCGGAAGCGCAGCTACAGCCCTTTCGACCCTGCTGGGCAAAAAAGTGGAAATTACAACGCCGAAAGTATCGGTCATCACAAGAGAGCAGTTTGAGTCTGAATTCCCTAAACCTCATGTTGCGGTTCATGTTACATACGTAGACGGCTTTGAGGGTATCAATTCGCTCGTTATCAGAACACGGGACGCGCAGGTTATCGCAGATCTCATGCTGGGCGGAGAAGGCAATCCTGACGACCAGGAGCTGAATGAGATTCATATCAGCGCGGTTCAGGAAGCGATGAACCAGATGATGGGATCATCGGCGACATCGATGTCTACGATTTTTAACCGTTTTGTCAATATTTCGCCTCCGGGAATCGACATTCTGGATGTATCCAGCGGCGACGGTGTCAGCAGTCTTCCAGCGGACCAAACGCTGATCAAAATATCTTTCCGGCTTACGATCGGGGATCTGATCGATTCGACGATCATGCAGCTACTTCCGATCCAGTTTGCGAAGGATATGGTGAACATGCTGATTCATGGAACCGAACCGATCGAGCAAGTCGTGCAAGAGACTGCGGCGGCAGCGGCTCCTGAGCGGACGGCTGCACCATCGCAACCGGCACCGCAGCAGCAAGAGTCCCCTAATCAGAATCAGCAGCCTGCGGCGTATCCTCCGGGATACGGAGCTCCGGGACAAGGAATGCCAATGGATATGCCGGCGTATGATCCGAACCAGCCAATGCAAATGCCGCATTACGGAGCGCCGCAGCACTACGGAACACAGTATAACCGCAACGTGAATGTACAGCCTGTGCAGTTCTCGAATCTGCAATCTGGAGCATTCGGGTCAGTCGATCAAAATAATTTAAACTTATTGATGGACATTCCTCTTAAAGTCACCGTAGAATTAGGAAGGACCCAAAAGCAAATAAAGGATATCTTGGAAATGTCCCAAGGTTCGATTATCGAGCTGGACAAGCTCGCGGGCGAGCCTGTTGATATTCTCGTAAACAACAAGCTGATCGCCAAAGGCGAGGTTGTTGTAATCGACGAGAACTTCGGTGTACGTGTCACGGACATTCTAAGCCAATGGGACCGAATACAAAAATTACAATAAGCAAAATTTAGGGAGGATTTTTAATCAATGGCTAACCGTATTCTTATCGTGGATGATGCAGCATTTATGAGAATGATGATCCGTGATATTTTGTCTAAAAATGGTTTTGAAGTCGTAGGAGAGGCTCAGGATGGAGCGCAGGCAATCGAAAAATTCAAAGAGCTTCGCCCGGATCTGATTACAATGGATATCACCATGCCTGAAATGGACGGGATTGCCGCTCTGAAGGAAATCAAGAAGCTGGATCCAAGCGCTAAAGTCATCATGTGTTCCGCAATGGGGCAACAGGCTATGGTTATCGACGCCATCCAAGCCGGAGCCAAGGATTTTATCGTGAAGCCGTTCCAAACGGACCGTGTTATCGAAGCAATTAACAAAACGTTAGGCGTATAAGCTCCATGCTTAGCGCCGATACATTAACGCCACAAAGCTCGGGGAATTATGCCCTGTATCTGGTGTATGTCATTGTCGTTCTGGCCGTCATCGTTGCACTGATCATTTTGTTAATCCGTTTTTTAGGCAAGAAAAACAAGACATGGTTTACCAGTCGTGCTGTTCGGACCTTGGGCGCTGTTGGGCTGGGTCCGAATAAATCCCTGCAGGTGATTGAAATTGGCAGCAATCTGTATCTGGTCGGTGTAGGGGAGGATATTCGCCTGGTCGACAAGATTACCGATCCGGATGAAGTCAGATTGATCCTGGAGGCTTTTGAGGAAGAATCGAGTGCCCAGTCGGGCGCTTTCTCGCCTCTGGTTAACAAATTGATTTCCAAGCTGCGCAAACAACAAGGTCCCGTCTCGGAGGATATTGAACTGGAAGATACGTCATCTTTTCACGAGGTTTTTGACGAAAAGCTTCGCAAAATGTCCACACGGAAAGAGAAAATGGAGGAGCTTCTGCGCGAAGACAATACTACAGATCGGTTGAGGGATCCATGAAAAAGAAGGTTTTGCTTGCTTGCATCGTGTTATCGATTATTAGTTTGCTTGCAATAACAGCAGCTTTTGCTGATCCCATTCCCAATATTGATATCAAGGTGGGCGATTCAGGAGGCAAGCCGAGCACCAGCTCGTTATCGATTCTACTCCTGGTTACTGTCATCAGCATCGCGCCGGCGCTGCTGGTGCTGATGACAAGCTTCACCCGGATCGTCGTGGTGCTGGGATTTGTGAGAACCTCGCTTGGAACGCAGCAAATGCCGCCCAATCAGGTACTGATCGGCTTAGCCTTGTTTCTGACACTGTTTGTGATGACACCAACGTTTTCATCGATTAATGACGTTGCTCTGCAGCCGTATTTGAAGGGTGAAATAACTCAAACCCAGGCCCTGGACAAAGCGGCAGAGCCGATGAAAAAGTTCATGTTCTCGCAAACAAGGGAGAAGGACCTGCTGTTATTTATGAAATACACCAAGACGGAAAAACCGAAAACCTATAAAGATATTCCGCTTACCGTCATGGTGCCCGCATTTGCGATAAGTGAGCTGAAGACAGCGTTTCAGATGGGCTTTATGATATTCATTCCGTTTCTGATTATCGATATTGTCGTCGCCAGCACACTGATGGCCATGGGGATGATGATGCTACCGCCGGTCATGATTTCACTGCCCTTTAAAATTTTGTTGTTTGTACTCGTTGACGGATGGTATTTGGTCGTCAAATCGCTCTTGATGAGCTTTAACACATGACGATTGTATAAGGTGAAGGAGGCCGGCTATGACAGCTGATTTTATTATCGGACTTGCCGGACAGGCGGTTTTTACCGTGCTGAAGGTCAGTGCGCCGATGCTGCTTCTTGGCCTGATCGTGGGTCTGATCGTAAGTATTTTTCAGGCCACAACGCAGATTCAGGAACAGACCCTGGCTTTCATTCCGAAAATCGTGGCGGTGCTGCTGGCCATTCTGCTGTTTGGTCCATGGATTTTAACGACGCTTGTGGATTTTACGTACAACATTTTTAATAATCTATACAAATATATCGGTTAGGCGGAATGCTCTATGAACATGCTGCTGGATAGCCTGCCGGTTTTTATGCTTATTTTTTGTCGAATTACCTCTTTTTTTGTAGTGGCTCCCGTGCTGTCCTCTAAAGGCGTACCGAATACATTTAAGATCGGCATGTCCTTTTTTCTCTCCGTGCTTGTGTTTTTAACCTACGGGGTGCACCAGGAGCTTCCGGCTGATTTGACCTATGTCCTCCTGATCATCCGGGAGATTCTGATCGGACTGCTGTTAGGCTTTGTGGCTTATCTGCTGTTCATGGTCATCCAGACGGCCGGTGCCTTTATGGATATTCAGATTGGCTTCGGTATTGCCAACGTCATTGATCCGATGACCGGAACCTCTTCACCGGTGCTGGGTAACTTCAAGTACATGTTTGCCGTACTGTTGTTTTTGACGATGAACGGGCATCATTACCTGCTGGACGGCATTATCCGGAGTTATGATTGGGTGCCGTTATCGAATGATTTTTTCATCAAGCTGTACAACGGAAGCATTTCGGAATTTTTAGTCAAAACGTTTGGTCAATCGTTCGTGCTGGCCTTTCAAATGTCGGCGCCAATCGTCACCGCGTTATTTTTGACGGATCTCGGTCTCGGGTTTCTGGCCCGTACGGCTCCGCAGTTTAACGTATTCGTGATCGGGATGCCTTTAAAAGTGATCGTAGGCTTAGCTGTACTGATGCTGCTTGTACCCACCTTTTCTTATATATTCGGAGACTTGTTTAATATCATGTTTGAATCGATGCAGAAATTGCTGGGGATCTTGGGGCACAGGCCGACGTAACAGGATGGGGGAGCGACGAAAGTGTCCTACAGGTATCCACTAGATTTACAGTTGTTCGCCGGGGAAAAAACAGAAAAAGCAACGCCTAAAAAGCGGCAGGATACCCGTAAAAAAGGGCAGGTCGCCAAAAGCCAGGAGCTGTCAGGCTCCATTGTTTTGCTTGCCTCTTTTCTAAGCTTGTTGATGTTTGGCGGCTTTATCAAGGAACATTTGGTCGAGCTGTTTAAGGATGTGTTCGTTAATCGCATAAATACGAGCATATCGATTGGCAATGTCATGAGCATGGCGATGCAGTACGTGGTTCAAATTATGATTCTGCTGGCACCCTTGTTTATCACTACGATCGTCGTCGCTTTGGTCGCCAATTTGGCGCAGGTCGGATTTATGCTCACGGGTGAAAACCTGAAGCCGAAGTTCAGCAAGATCAATCCGATCAAGGGCTTTAAAAATATATTTTCGGTCAGATCGCTTGTCGAATTTTTAAAATCAATTTTCAAAATTACGATTATCGGGCTGTTGGTGTATCAAACCTTGTCAGGTGCCCTGCCGCAGATTGGCAAGCTTTCGGAGATGAATATCGAAAAAACGTTTCATTTCGTGGGAAGCCTGACGATGAACCTGGGGCTCAAAATCGGAGCTGCCTTATTTGCCATGTCGATTCTCGATTTTCTCTACCAAAGATATGAATTCGAGAAAAGCATCAAAATGTCCAAGCAGGACATCAAAGACGAGTATAAGAAAATGGAAGGCGACCCGCTGATTAAAGGTAAAATCAGGGAACGTCAGCGCCGGATGGCGATGCAGCGCATGATGCAGGAGGTTCCTAAAGCGGATGTGGTCATCACGAACCCGACTCACTTTGCGGTAGCACTTAAATACGAAGGTTCCGAGATGGAGGCTCCGCAGATTGTAGCGAAGGGACAGGATTTTGTCGCCTTAAGGATCAAGGAAATCGCCAAAGAAAACGGCGTCATAACCATGGAAAACAAACCTCTCGCCCGCGCCCTGTTTCAAAGAGGAGAGATCGGAGATTCCATTCCCGCCGATTTGTTCCAGGCCGTGGCTGAAGTATTGGCATATGTATACAAGTTAAAAGGCAAGGTTAAATAATTCCAGGGATCGGAGGCAGTGAATCCATTGAAAAAGAAAGAGCTTACGGTATTACTAGGTGTCATCGGCATCGTTCTCATGATGATTCTTCCGATCCCTACTTGGCTTTTGGATATTTTGCTAGTCATTAACATCTCGCTCGCTCTTACGATATTGCTGGTAGCCATGAACACCAAGGAAGCTTTGCAATTTTCCATCTTTCCATCGCTGCTCTTAATCACTACCCTGTTTCGCCTAGCGCTAAACATATCAACCACCAAACTGATATTGTCCAACGGCTTCGCCGGTACGGTCGTATCGACATTCGGCAGCTGGATTGCCAACGGGCAGATCGCAGTAGGCTTTATCGTCTTTCTGATCTTGGTCGTCGTGCAGTTTATCGTCATTACCAAGGGCTCGGAACGGGTAGCGGAAGTAGCCGCACGCTTTACGCTCGACGCGATGCCGGGTAAACAGATGAGCATCGACGCCGACTTGAACGCCGGTCTGATCAATGAGCAGCAGGCGCGCGAGCGGCGCAGGAAAGTGGAACGCGAGGCGGATTATTACGGGGCGATGGACGGTGCGACGAAATTCGTTAAAGGCGATGCCATTGCCAGCATCATCATTCTGATTATCAATCTCGTCGGCGGCTTTATTATCGGCATGTCCATGAACGGCATGGGCTTTACGGATGCATTGTCCACCTATTCCGTGCTGACGATCGGCGACGGACTGGTGTCTCAGATTCCGGCGCTGCTGATCTCAACCGCATCCGGCTTGATTGTAACCCGCTCCTCTTCCGAGGGGAACCTGGCGAGCGATTTGACCGAACAGCTGATGTCATATCCGAAGCTGCTCTATATCGTCGGAGGAACCGTCGCGCTGCTCGGCATTTTTACGCCGATCCATATCCTCACGACGCTGCCTCTTGCAGTGCTTCTGTTCATCGCTGCTTATACGATGCAGAAAAATATGACGCGGAAGCAGATCGAAGTGGAGCAGCAGGAAGAAGAGCAGCAGATCGAAGAGGTACGAAGTCCGGAAAGTGTCATCAACCTGCTGCAGGTGGACCCGATCGAATTCGAATTCGGTTATGGCCTGATTCCGCTTGCGGACGTTCAGCAGGGTGGAGACCTGCTTGATCGGATCATCATGATCCGCAGGCAGTGCGCACTTGAACTGGGACTCGTCGTTCCCGTCATTCGAATTCGCGACAATATTCAACTAAAACCGAATGAATATGTCATAAAAATTAAAGGAAATCAAGTCGGCGGCGGTGAATTATTACTAAATCACTACTTGGCAATGAGTCCTGGGTATGAAGACGAAAGCATTTCCGGTATTGAGACTTTAGAACCGGCTTTTGGTCTCCCGGCATTGTGGATCGATGAAACGACGAAAGAACGGGCCGAGCTTTCCGGCTACACCGTTGTAGATCCTCCATCCGTAGTGGCAACGCATTTGACCGAACTGATCAAAAAACTTGCACACGAGTTGATCGGCCGTCAGGAAACCAAAACCCTTGTCGACAATTTGCGCGAAAATTATCCGGTGCTTGTCGACGAGCTGATTCCAAGCATTATGTCGATCGGCGACGTGCAAAAAGTGCTTGCGAAGCTGCTTCGCGAGAAAATTTCCATCCGCGATCTTGTAACCATTTTTGAAACGTTGGCTGATTACGGCCAATTCACGAAGGATCCGGACGTTCTTACCGAATACGTAAGACAGGCTTTGTCCCGTCAAATCACCCAGCAGTTCTCTCAAGAAGGGGAGACGCTGAAAGTCATTACCGTAGGACCTTCGCTCGAGAAAAAGATAGCCGAGAGCGTGCAGCAGTCCGAGCAGGGTAGCTATCTGGCGATGGATCCGACGTCCACGCAAACGGTATATCAAAAGCTTAGCGAGCAGGTGAACCGTTTGCTGCAATCCGGCCAGCAGCCGATATTGCTGACCTCGCCTACGATCCGCATGTATTTGCGGCAAGTCATCGAGCGGATGATGCAGGACATTCCGGTGCTTTCCTACAGCGAGCTTGAGCCGAATGTTGAAATTCAGAGTGTCGGAGTGGTGAATTTATGAGAGTAAAGCGATATCTGGTCGATACGATGCCTGAAGCTATGCTCCAGATCCGCAATGACCTGGGCGGCGATGCCGTCATACTAAGCACCAAGGAGACGAAGGTTGGCGGTTTCCTGGGGATGTTCAGACAAAAGAAAATCGAAGTGGTTGCGGCCGTCGAGAAGGATGAGCAATCCCAAGCCAAAAAAACGGCTCCAGCCGCAACCCGTCCATCCATGGCCGTTCCGAAAAAAGCGGTGCCGCAGGCATACAGGAAAACCGCTGAGCTCACATCAGCGGCGACGAACCAAGCCTCGGCGCCGACCGCAGCCGAGCAGACCGCAGCCGCGGTCGATATCGAGCAGGCGCTGAAAGACATGCAGGTGGCTCAGTCTATGAGACAGCAGCCTGTGGATAACCGCGCTGCCTCCGATACCCAGTCTGCCCATATGGACTCTCCGGAGCTTCCGTGGAATGAAATCGAGGCGAATCGTTCCTCGGCAAAGGCAGCTGAGAGAGTAAATAAAGCTGAGGTCGAAATTCCTATCGAAAAGAAAAGCTCGTCAGAGGCCGAAGAGAGGCTGCTGGAGGAACTGCGTGAAATGAAGGCCTGGATGGCGAGAATTTCCCGCCAGTCCGCCATGCGTCAGACGCTTCCGGAACCGCTGCAAAAGCTTCAAGACCGTCTGCTGCAGCAGGAAATCGAATCCGATATCGTGCAGGAATGGATTGAATCCGCCTATGAGCATTGGGAAGCGAAAGGCCGCGTGCTTACGGACGCCGAACTGGAAGACTTTATGCGCGAGCAGATCAAGTCGTTCCTGGCGGGCCGGTTCGGTGGAGGCATAGCCAGCAATACCCGAATGGTCTATGTGGCTGGTCCGACGGGTGTCGGGAAAACAACCACGATCGCCAAGCTGGCGGCTGAGCAGCTTTTCCGTTATCACCGTAAAGTGGGGTTCATCACTTCGGATACGTACCGGATCTCGGCAGTAGAGCAGCTCAGAACCTACGCCTCCATCCTGAATGTCCCGCTTGAAGTCGTGCAGTCACCAGGGGACATGCAGCGTGCCATACAGCGATTGAGCTATTGCGACTTGATTCTTATGGATACGGCAGGACGGAATTACCGGAATGAGCTTCTGGTTTCGGAGCTCCAAAGCTTGTTCTCTCCGATGGAACAAAGCGAAACCTATTTAGTGCTCAGCTTGACCTCCAAGGCACAGGACATGAAGAGAATCACCGAGCATTTCAGTAAATACGGGCTGGACAAGGTGATCTTTACCAAACTCGACGAAACAGGCAGCTATGGTTCGATCATCAATCTGATTCAAGAGTTTCCTCTGAACCTTTCCTATATGACCAATGGCCAGAACGTCCCTGATGATCTGCTTCTGCCTGAAGAACGGACGCTGACCAGTCTGCTGCTGGGAGAAGAAGGGGCATGACGGACCAGGCACAGACGCTCAGGAATCTGGTGATGAAGCGGGAACGTGAACGGGCCGCACAGATCCCGGAAACAGCGCCACAGCGTACCGCGAAGCTTATAACGGTGTCCAGCGGAAAAGGCGGCGTCGGAAAATCCAATTTCACCCTCAATTTTGCGCTGGCGCTTCAGTCCATGGGGAAGAGAGTCCTGGTTTTTGATGCCGATATCGGAATGGCGAATATCGACGTTCTGATGGGCATTTCCGCGAAGTATAACCTGTACCATTTGCTGCGCGGCGAGAAGAGAATCGATGAGATCATCGAGCGTGGGCCCGGCTATCTTTCATTTATAGCGGGAGGCTCGGGGATGGCGGATTTGTTCTCGTTATCCCAGAGCGATCTGGATTATTTTACAGCGCAAATTGAAAGTATCGCCTCGGAAATGGACTTCATCATATTTGACACGGGGGCTGGGCTCTCCAAGGCGAATTTCAATTTTATTCAGTCCGCAGACGAATGCTTGATTGTTACGACCCCGGAGCCTACATCCATCACCGATGCTTATGCACTGATTAAAGTGGTCAGCGGCCAAGAGCAGGACACATCGTTCAGACTTATCGTGAACAGAGCCGGGGATGAAAAAGAGGCTGTCCAAACAGCCGACAAAATCATGATGGCTGCGCAGCGATTTCTGAATGTGCAGATCTCGATGCTCGGATACATCAGCGACGACAACCATGTGGTGCAGGCCGTCAAAAAACAAGTTCCTTTTTCAACGGCATTTCCGAATTGCATGGCTGCGCGGGATGTACAGCGTATAGCCCAACATTACCTGCTCGTTCCTGCTTCCCGGGAACCCGGTGCCTCGACAGGAATCAAAGGATTTATGCAAAAGTGGCTTCGTCGAACAAAATGATTCTTTTGTAAAAGGGAACAGGGGTGGAAATGGCATGACGCCATATAAAGTCATAGTGGTAGATGACTCGGCATTTATGCGGAAAATATTTTCGGATTTGATTGAAAAGGATCCCGCATTTCAGGTCATCGACACGGCTGTGAACGGACGGGATGCTGTCGAAAAAATCACGAGGCTGAAGCCGGATATCGTCACGATGGATGTGGAAATGCCGGAAATGAACGGCCTTGAGGCGCTCAAGCTGATCATGGCAGAGTACCCGCTTCCCGTCATTATGCTGTCAGGCATTAACGAGGAAGGAATGAAAGAAACGATCATCGCTCTGGAATCCGGGGCTTTTGATTTTATCCGCAAGCCGTCCTTAACCTATTCACAGCATATCGAACAGGTGGGGGACGCGCTGCTGGAGCAGTTGAAGGCAGCGATGAGCGCGCGCGAAAGAAGAGCCGCGTTCAAGGCGGAGGAGCAGAAGAAACAGCAGAAGCAGCAGCAAAACACGGAAGACCTAACCACGCTGACGGCTGCCTCAGCGCCGTCAAAGGTACGGAGAACAAAGCCGGAACCTGTTAAACGGCAAGCTCCTCTGTCCAAAAAAACGGAGGCTGCAGCGAAGCGGCAGGAAAACGGTCTCGAACCCAAACGGGAAAAGCTGGTTTCCTTCATGCCCAAACCGCCGCAGAAACCACTTACGGTTGAGGAGTCTCCTGCTGCACCGGCTTATGCCCCAGCTTCATCGCATGAGCAGCGGGGGGACATTCATCAGATTGTGGCGATCGGCTGCTCCACGGGGGGGCCAAGGGCGCTGAAGGCCGTGCTGGAAAAAATTCCGGCGGGTCTGTCCGCTCCTGTAGTGATTGTGCAGCACATGCCGCCGAACTTCACTAAATCGCTCGCACAGCGGCTGAATTCCTTCAGCGGCTTGGAAGTCACAGAAGCTGAGCACGGGATGGTGCTGAAAGCCGGATGTGCGTATGTCGCGCCGGGAGGCAAGCATATGAGGGTGGCACAGTCTGCAGGAGGCCGGTATACGTTCATGCTCTCGGAAGACGAACCGGTCAACGGCCACCGGCCTTCGGTGGACGTACTGTTTGAATCGCTGCTTCCGCTTTCCGGACTGAAACGCCATGCCGTGCTCATGACGGGAATGGGCAGCGATGGAGCGCGGATGATGAAGCGCCTGTACGACTCGGGCGTGAACAGCACCTTCGCCGAAAGCGAAGAGACCTGCGTCGTTTACGGGATGCCGCGCTCGGCGGTCGAACTGCATTGTGTAAGCCATGTTTTACCGCTTCAAGAAATCGCAGCCGGTCTCGTCCGGGCTGTGAAGTAACGGAAAGCGAACTTATAAAGGAGGTGTCTCACAATGGACATGAACCAATACCTATCCATGTTTATTGATGAGTCCAACGATCATCTACAATCATTGAACGAAAATATGCTTTTGCTAGAAGGCAGCCCGAATGATCTCTCGATTGTACAAGTGATTTTCCGTTCAGCACACACATTAAAAGGGATGGCCGCAACGATGGGGTTCGAGGATCTTGCTGCGCTGACCCACCAGATGGAAAACGTGCTGGATCTGGTCCGGAACGAAAAACTGGCTATGCAGGATTTTATTTTTGACACGTTGTTCAAGGGCCTGGATGCCCTGGAGTCCATGGTTCAGGATATTACCGAGGGCGGAGATGGCAAAGCGGACGTATCCGCAATCGTATCTTCGCTGCAAGCGATTGTCAGGGGAGAGGACCTGTCCGCCAAACCCGTCTCTGCTGATGAGGCTCAAGCTTCGGTATCCGGAGCCAATACGGCGATCCAATTGGACGAGTTTCAGTACTCCGTATTGAATCAATCGATCGCTGACGGCCATCGTGTCCTGTATCTGGATGTCTACATCCGCGAAACCTGCCAGTTGAAGGCTGTGCGTGCCTATATGGTATTTGATTTGCTGGAGAGATCCGGCGAAGTCATCAAGTCTTCTCCGTCCGCGCAGGACATTGAACAAGAAAAATTCGATCACAGCTTTTCTCTTTATTACATAACACTGAAGGATCCTGCCGAATTGCAGCAGCAGATTCTAAACGTCTCGGAGATCGACAAGGTCACCGTCATGGAGCTTGATCAGGAATCATTACAGCAGATGAGCGAGCTCGGATCGGCTTCGCAGCAAGCGGCAGCAGCTGTTGAAGCGCCTGTCAAGGCGGAAGCGGACGAGAAGAAGCCGCAAGTCCCGGTTCAGGAGCAGCATGCGTCCCAGCAAGCTCCTGCTGCGAAATCGCCAGCCAAGACCGGAGGCGCAGCTCCTTCACGTACGATCCGCGTAGATATCGAAAGACTCGATGTGCTGATGAATTTATTCAGCGAATTGCTGATTGACCGTGTTCGTCTGGAGCAGCTAGCCAGTGAGGTGCAAAATCATGCATTAACGGAGACGGTTGAGCATATGAGCCGCGTGAGCTCCGATCTGCAGGATATTGTCATGAAACTTCGGATGGTTCCAGTCGATACGGTCTTTAACCGTTTTCCCCGCATGATCCGCGACTTGGCCAAATCCTTGGACAAAAAGGTGGATCTGATTATCACCGGTGCGGAGACGGAACTCGACCGTACGGTCATCGACGAAATCGGCGATCCGCTGGTCCATCTCTTGCGAAATGCCGTTGACCATGGCATCGAGCCGATTGCGGACCGCATCAGCGCCGGAAAGCCGGAGACCGGCACGGTTCATCTGCGGGCATTCCACAGCGGTAATCATGTTTTCATTGAAATTGAAGAAGACGGTCGCGGCATTTATCGCGATAAGATCCTCAAAACGGCTCTTAAAAAAGGCGTTGTCACCGAAGAGCAGGCAGCGGGCATGTCCGATGAAGAAGTGAATCAGCTTCTGTTCGCTCCAGGGTTCAGTACAGCGGAAAAAATATCCGATGTATCCGGACGCGGAGTTGGCCTAGACGTCGTCAAAGCCAAGATCACGTCTCTCGGCGGTCAGGTGACCATTTACTCCACTCCAGGCAAAGGAACGAATTTCTCGGTGCAGCTTCCGCTCACCCTGTCGATCATTGCAGCCATGCTCGTGAAAATGGGCTCCGAGAAGTATGCCATTCCGCTGTCTTCGATCGTCGAGACGGGGATTATTCGGAAAGAGCAAATCCGCACCGTACATGGCAACAAAATGGTGGAGTTCCGTGGGCAGCATATTCCTTTGATTTCGCTAAGCCGCATCTTCAACATCAAAGACTTCGACGAAAGAGAAGAGGCTGAAACCGAAATCATCGTCATTCATAAAGGCGAGCGCCTGGCTGCTTTGGCGATTGATGAGTTCATCGGTCAGAACGAAATCGTTCTGAAGGGGCTGGGCAAGTATCTCCCTCCGATTAAAGGCATTTCCGGGGCCACCATTCTTGGGGATGGCCAGGTTGCCCTCATCCTGGATCCGAATGTGTTTATAAAATAAACAAGCAGCAGCCTACATCGGCATCCCGGCTTGTATTCATAAAAGGAGGTTTTTCCCATGGGAGAAGAAATTAAAGTAATCGTGTTTAAGCTGGGCAGCGAGGAATACGGAATCGAAGTGGACAAGGTTCAGACGATTGAACGCATGCTTCCCATTACCAGAGTTCCTAAGACATACTCGTTTGTAAGAGGTGTCATTAATCTGCGGGGCGTAGTGATTCCGGTTATTGATCTTCGCGGCCGCTTCGGTCTCGAAGACACAGAGTACACGGACCAGACCCGGATTATTATCGTTGCGGTCAACGAGATGGAAGTCGGCTTTATCGTCGATTCGGCCAACGATGTCATTGATTTGCACACAGACCGTATCGAAACACCTCCCGAAGTGGTTGGGGGCATCAAGGCGAAGTACCTCGATGGTGTTGCGAAAATCGGCGATGACCGTCTGCTTATCATGCTCAATCTCTCCGAGGTGCTGAACAAAAACGAAATCATCCAATTGGAAAGCTTAGAGGAGTAGCCCGTGGAGGTCTTCAAGCATTTTAAAGAATTTAAAATGGATGTTTTAAAGGAAGTCGGAAATATCGGCGCAGGCAATGCGGCGACGGCTCTATCCCTCCTTCTGAACAAACCCGTGGATATGGCCGTGCCTAAAGTGCAGCTTCTGTCCTTTGAGGAAATTTCAGATAAGGTGGGAGGCGCCGAGAAGCTTGTGGTGGCCATCTTTCTCCGTGTCGAGGGAGATGCCCCGGGCAACCTTTTCTTCATTTTAAGTCCAGAGGCAGCCAAAAGTCTGCTGAACCGATTGGTAGGCATACCGCTGGAGGGTGAGGGCTTTTTTGACGAAATGGAACAGTCTGCGCTATGTGAAATAGGTAATATTTTAGCCGGATCTTATTTATCCTCATTGGCTGACTTTACGAACCTCTCCATGTCCCCTACCGTTCCAGCCCTGGCGATGGATATGGCGGGCGCGATCCTGAGCTATGGTTTGTTGCAATTCGGACAAATGGGAGACGATGCCCTTTTGATCGATACGACGTTTCTAGAGGGTGATCATGAGGTGGAGGGACAGTTTTTCCTCATACCGGATCCGGATTCTTTTTCCAAGATTTTTAAAGCGTTGGGAGTACCTGTGGATTATGATTGAAGAGCAAAGCATTGTGAAGGTAGGTATGGCCGATTTGAATGTCGTGCAGCGTTCCGGAATAATCCGGACGGTCGGCCTCGGGTCCTGCATTGGACTCACGATGTACGATCCCCAGTTGAAAATAGCTGGGATGGCGCATGTCATGCTTCCATCATCGGATATTGCCCGTGAGGGGCAGCTGAACATCGCCAAGTATGCAGACACGGCTTTACCTGCTCTTCTTGAAAAGCTTTTGCACTTAGGTGCATCCCCCTCGCGCATCGTCGCCAAAATGGCAGGAGGCTCGCAGATGTTCGCATTTGCCGGTACCGGGGACACCATGAGAATCGGACCGCGGAATATCGAGTCCTGTAAGCTTAAGCTGGCAGAGCTTCACATTCCGCTCATTGCAGAAGACACTGGCGGGAACTACGGGCGTACCATCGAATTGGATGCAAGTTCGGGGATTTTATATATCCGCAGTGTACAAACAGGTGTAAAGGAAATGTAGCCATGAAAGGAAATCTGTGGTTTAATCTTGTATTTGGCGTTATAGGGTTTATATGGACCTTGCTGTTTTCTCTGACACATAATTTGTTCATGACAAGTGTTATACGCGGGCTGGTGTCTTTTGTCGCGTGGTTTCTTTTGGCATTTCTGCTCCGGTGGGTTTGGACAATGCTGAGCAGCCCCCAGGGATCATCTTTACCTATGACCGGGGATGGCGAGGACAAGCAGGCTGGAACTCGGCTGGATTTGACGACCCCGGATGAAAGCGATGAACTGAACGAGCTGCTGAAGCCAAAACGCGAGCCTTCCACTGAAGGCGATCAAGGCTTTACGCCACTCAATCCGCCGAAACTGGTAACGACAAAGGATCCTGAAGAAATGGCCAAAGCGGTTCGTCACCTGACAGAAAAATAAGGAGGGTGAGGGTAGTGAACGAGCGTAAAACTTCTCATCTGAATCACGCCGAGCTTTGGGAACAGTGGAAAGAGCACGGAAGTCTGGAAGCGAAGAAAAAATTGATCGAGAATCATTTGCATATTGTGGATTACGTATCAAGCCGCTTGGCTATTGGGCTGCCCAAAAACGTCTCCAAAGACGACTTGGCCAGCAATGGGGTTATGGGATTGATCGATGCGGTCGACAAGTTTGATTATAAGCGTGGCCTCCAGTTCGAAACGTATGCATCCTTTCGGGTAAGGGGAGCGATCCTCGACTCCCTGCGCCAAGGGGACTGGGTTCCGCGTTCCGTCCGCGAAAAAGCCAAGAAAATCGAGGATGCTTATCAGCAGCTGGAGCAGAAGCATCTCAGGTCTGTTTCCGATGCTGAGATGAGCGACTATATGAATATTTCCGTGAAGGAATTTCAGCATATGCTGCAAGAGGTGGCTGTTATGTCACTATGCTCGCTTGAAGATCCCATCCGTGAGGAAGAGTCCGAAACCCGGATCTCTGTCATGGTAGACGATAAGGCGAAGAATCCTGACTATAAAGTCAATGAATTCTATTTGAAGGAGTCGCTCGTCAAGGGGTTGGAAAAACTCACCGAAAAAGAACGCACCGTCGTATCATTACTATATTATGAAGATTTATCACTTAGCGAGATCGCCGAAGTGATGTCTCTTTCACCTTCGAGAATTTCTCAACTGCATTCCAAAGCGATTTTGCGTCTGCGTGGAACGCTGGAAAAACATCGGGATTTGCTGATGCAAAACGACTAACCGCTGTAGAAATAGAGGGGAGGAAAAAGATTGACAGCCCAAATAGCATTGGATACTTTTCTAAGTGTTACGTTTTCAGATGATAAGAGCGTTGCATATATACAATTTTCAAAGCGTGATGAGGGCTTCAAGTGCACAGAAGACGAATTGATGCTGTTTTTGCGCACCCATCAGATTCAACACGGAATTCAGCGGGATATTGTCAACCGGTTCGCCAGTCATCCTGAGGAGTATATGTTCAGCAAAACACCCGTAGCGATGGGGGATCAGCCTGAAAGCGGGAAAGACGGTTATATCGAGTATGCGTTCAAGCTGCGCAACGAGAAGGATCATAAACCTTTGGAAACCGAAGACGGAAAGGTGGATTATAAGGAACTGCTGAGTTTGAACAATGTCATCAAAGGTCAGCTTATTGCCAAGCGGATTCCGCCAGCTCCGGGTAAACCCGGGACTTCGGTGACCGGTGAATTGATTCCATTCAAACCAGGAAAAGAAGCCTACTTTAAAGTAGGGAAAAATGTTGTGCTCGATGCCGAGCAAACCTCGATGTATGCAGCCATCGACGGCCTGATCGCGACTACGGATAAAGGGAAGATTAACGTGTTTCCGGTGTATGAGGTCAATGGCGATGTGGACTACAGCGTGGGCAACATCGACTTTGTGGGTACCGTTGTCATCCGGGGCAATGTTTTGACGGGATTTCGAGTCAAGGCAGCCGGTGATATCCGCGTCGTAGGCGGCGTGGAAGGAGCAGAACTGGATGCAGACGGATCGATTGAAATTACCAGCGGCATTATCGGCTACAACAAAGGTTACGTCAAGGCGGGCAGAAACGTGAAAAGCTCGTTTATTCAAGATGGAAACGTGGTAGCGGGCGAGGATGTCATCGTTTCGCAAAGCATTATGCATTCCAATATCCGGGCAGGCAAAAATGTGATTTGCAATGGAACCAAGGGTCTGATCGTCGGCGGCAGCATTCAGGCGGGAGAACGGGTAACGGCCCGCACGATCGGTAACAGCATGTCCACGATGACGGCGATCGAGGTCGGCGTGCAGCCGGAGCTGAGAAACGAGCTGACGGAGCTTCGGGTTCAAACCAAGCAATTGAAGGAAGCGCTGGATAAAACGGATAAAGCCCTGCATCTGCTGAATCAGCTGGCTTCTACGGGTCAGCTGACACCCGATAAGGTTGCCCTTCGCGTCAAGCTGAATGCGACGCAGAAGTCGTCTCAGCGAGAGCTGGGTGTTGTAAGGGAGCGCATACTTGAAATCGAGAAAACGCTTGAAGATACGGGTAAAGCAAGAGTTGACGTCATAAAAATGATATATGGGGGCTCCAAGATTATGATCGGCAGATACACGAGATTTATTAAGGACCCCGCAGAACGCGTTTCTTTTTACTATTATGAAGGCGACATTACGATGACCCCGTACATCTAGAGATTCGAGTTGGTTCAGCCTGATCATAGAAATCCTCCTGGAGGAAGGTGAATCTTCGTGAGTCTAAAAGCGGTAGAAATGCAGATTGCCATCCCTCGTACGACGGAAGCAAGCAAGATACAAAACGATGTTCATCATAAAACCTCTCAAGAACAACAGTTCTTGGCGGGTCAGCAGCTGAAGGAAAGCCAAGAACTCCGGCAGCGCAGTTCAGGAATTGATGAGACGGCGAATGCTGCGGTGCGAGGAGACGGGAATCAGCAATCCTCCGGACATGGAGACTCGCATTCGCACAAGTCCAAGCAGGAACAGGAGGAGCATCACAATGCGGAGCACCCGTTCAAGGGTCGCCATTTTGATGTTTCTCTGTAAGTATGTAAGAGTTTGTATCTCTATCGGATTCGTAAATTAGCAGTTAAAGGAGATCGCAAGGTTTGAAACCGTGGATGATTGTCGTTATATTGGGCGCCGCCGCCATTGTCTATGCTCTCATGCTGCCTAAACGGCAAGTCGACAAGTCTTCTTCTGATAAAGAGAAGCTGGTTCAAGAGGTGGAAGCGACGCTCGAGCAGTACATGGCAGATATCGAAAGGGAAAATGAAGAACTGGTTGAGCTGATCAGCCGCATGAAACAGGAAACGGAATCCAAGCAACTTGCCCATCAGGAGCAGCTTGCCGAATTGAGGCAGCGGCTGGTTCAGCTGGAGCAGCAGACGCTTCAGCACGAGGCTCGGATTACGGCGGCAGAACAAGGAACCCATCAAGCGGCAGCCGTCATGCTGGCTCAGGCTCAGGAGGTGGCAGCTGCCCAAATCAGCCGATACCAACAGGAACAGCAGCCTTCTTTGGCAGAGCCCGAACCAGAGCCTCAGGAACCGTCCATCCGTGATCGTTATTCGGAGCTTTTTGACTTGTATGCGCAGGGCAAATCCGTAGACGGAATCGCAAAAGTGACGGGGATGCAGAGCGGGGAAGTGCAGCTGATCCTGCAGCTTGCCAAACAGGAGGGATCGCTGTGATCAAAAATCGTTCCTTTATGATCGGTCTGGGCAGCGGTTTGCTGGTGGGAGCGCTTTTGCTGCAGTTGATGAACGTAGGGACAGCTGCGCAGGTCCTGTCGGATGCTCCAGCGGACAAGCTAACCAAGGAGCAGCTTCAGGAGCAGGCGGAAGCGATGGATATGGAGCTGGTGGATGCCGGGGACAAACGAATGACGGAAGAGGAATGGAAGCAGCAAATGGTCGATAAAAGCTCGAAAGCACAGGGCAGCGAGGTGAAATCGCCGAAAGCAGCCGATAAGACCGATGCTCCCAAAGCGCCCGATCAGCCAGCTCAGCCTGAATCCAAGACAGAGGACTCAACGCCGAAGACCGAAGAGCCTGCCGCCGGCAAGAGCCCTAAAACGCCTAAATCTCCATCCATCAAAGTGAAAATTGCAAGCGGAAGCAATCTGACGGATGTAGCCTCGAAATTGAAGCAGTCCGGCATTATTTCCGACACGGCGGCTTTTGTGGAAAAAGGGAGAAGTAAAAAGATGAGTACCAAAATCCAGTCCGGCACATACGAGTTTGCCCCGGGCGAGGATTTTAACAGCATCATATCCAAAATTACGACAAAACCGCCCAGCTGATGAGACACCCAGCGGACGGTTTTTTTAGATATTTGTTCAGATGGGAGAATGGACAGCCTGAAGTTACAATAAAATCTACAATTTAATACGGTCTGCTTTCTATATAAGTACGTCAATTGACGTTTTTTTGTATTGTTTTAATTACGAATGAAAAACCCTGGAATAGGCGTTGCATCAGTCATTCACTTATGGTATATTAAATGACGGTGTTAAAACACACGCTGTCGGATTTCGTAAAGGGTGCTTTCCTGATGGAGAGTCTTGACGGGAAATGAAAGCAGCGGAGGACACAATAAAAACCAAATTTAGGAGGTGTGTGAAGATGGCAGTAATCTCCATGAAACAGCTTCTCGAAGCTGGTGTTCACTTCGGTCACCAAACTCGTCGTTGGAACCCGAAAATGGATAAATATATCTTCACTGAAAGAAACGGTATTTACATCATCGACCTGCAAAAAACAGTTAAAAAGGTCGAAGAAGCTTTTAACTTTGTTAAAGGCGTAGCTGAAGAGAACGGAACTATTCTGTTCGTCGGCACGAAAAAACAAGCTCAAGATTCCGTGAAAGAAGAAGCTGAACGTTGCGGTATGTACTACATCAACCAACGCTGGCTCGGCGGAACTTTGACAAACTTCGAAACTATTCAAAAACGTATCAACCGTTTGAAAGAACTCGAAAAATGGGAAGAAGACGGCACATTTGCTGTCCTGCCTAAAAAAGAAGTTATCCTTCTCCGCAAAGAGAAAGATCGTCTTGAAAAATTCCTTGGCGGTATCAAGAACATGAAAGGCCTGCCTAGCGCCCTCTTCATCATTGATCCTCGCAAAGAGCGCATCGCTGTTGCCGAAGCCCGCAAATTGGGTATCCCAATTGTAGGTATCGTTGATACGAACTGCGATCCGGACGAAATCGACTACGTTATTCCTGGTAATGACGACGCGATCCGTGCCGTTAAACTGTTGACTGGCAAAATGGCTGACGCAGTGGTGGAAGCTCACCAAGGCGAAGAAACAACTGCCTAAGTTCAGCAGATAGCAAGACATAGACATGAATTAAATGAAAAGGGTGGTTGGTAGGTGTATAACCTCTCACTGCCCTTTTTTTAAGATCGCTACCTAAAAAACCAAACATTGTTGGAGGGAATATTCCATGGCAGTTAGTGCAAGTGCAGTAAAAGAGCTTCGTGAAAAAACAGGCGCAGGTATGCTGGATTGCAAAAAAGCGCTTGAAGAAGCAAATGGCGACATCAGCAAAGCGGTTGAAGTTCTTCGTGAAAAAGGTTTGGCCGCAGCAGCCAATAAAGCTGGACGCGTAGCAACCGAAGGCGTTGTAGAATCTTACATCCACGGCGGCGGACGTATCGGCGTACTGGTTGAAATCAACTGCGAAACAGACTTCGTAGGTAAAACAGACCAGTTCAAAGAATTCGCGCGTGACATCGCAATGCATATTGCGGCTTCCAGCCCTCGTTATGTAGCTCGCGAAGAAGTGCCTGCAGAGGAAATCGAAAAAGAAAAAGAGATTTTGAAGGCTCAAGCCCTGAACGAAGGCAAACCTGAAAAAATCGTTGAAAAAATGGTTGAAGGCCGCATCGGTAAATACTATGAAGAGTTCTGCTTGCTTGAGCAGCCTTTCATCAAAGATCCGGACAAAACCATCGCTACCCTGCTGAAAGAAAAAATCAGCACGATCGGCGAAAACATCTCGATCCGCCGCTTTGTTCGTTACGAACTGGGCGAAGGCATGGAGAAAAAAGTGGATAACTTCGTTGAAGAGGTTATGGCTCAAGTTAAAAACTAAGCTGTTGAACGGCGCCAGTTTATGCGCATGAATAAATAGTGTACAATAAAGAGCGGAACACGCCAGTGTTCCCTCTTTTTTCAGAAATCAGAAAGTATCGCTTTGCGTCAAATACCGTCTGGTTTCTTGAGGAAAACATCCGCTGCAAGGCACTCTGCCGGCATCGGAAGTTTTTCTTAAGATATAAGGAATCCGCAAAACGCGGTCTGTCGACGTTGCGTTGCTTCGATC
>NZ_BIMK01000050.1 GCF_004001045.1 Paenibacillus chibensis | reverse complement strand
CAATAGATCTAATCTGTTCCTTTAAAATATTCAAAGATCCTTCATTGTTTTATAGTTAACGCTCTTTTCAAAATGATTGTTCTCTGTAGATCCATTCTCGGTTTTTACTGGAAAACTTAAATATACATTTTTAGAGTCTTTGCAACTAACTATTGAAATAGCAAGTAGTGAAGCTATTTCAATAGTTAGTTTAAGGGTTTCCATATCTTCTTCATGACTCCCTCGAATGCCCAAAACGTAAAACTTTCCTATGTAATGTTCTATCTCTTCTATGAAAACTTCTGAATTTCTTACAAAAAGAGCTCGCAACCGTTATCGCAAGCTCCGTAGTTTTAGCTGGTTTAAATCTATATTAAACTTTCCTGTAAGTAATATATCCAAACCTAATAGACCATTAATGTTATCATACGGAAACGATGTGAAGTCTATTGAATGATCTTCAATTTTGTACTCCCCTAATTCAATTGCATCCACTTTCTTAACAAACGCATGTTCTTTACCACCAATTCCATAGCTAGTGATTATTTCATCTTCCATGGATACTCTAATTCCGATATCATCGACTTCATCTTGGGAAACTAAAGTATGACTTGCTCCAGTATCTATTACTATATTATCGACCTGTTTCTCTCTTCCGTGAAATATTATCTTAATAGAAGTAAATAATAAGCCATCTCTATACTCAATTTGCATTAGTTGGTTCTCCTTAGTCCTATTACTCTACGAATCTTCACAACAACTTGCTCCTTTGAAGTATGGTAAATTAATGTATTATTCTTGCTGTTTAATAACTCCTTTGTTGCATCTTCTTCTTTAACCGGGCCTATAACCGCTACATCGTCAATGATTTGTTCATTATTATTTTCTTCCGAATGTAATATTTCAAATTTCACAAATTGATTTGGGTAGATCGCTCTTACTTCATCCCACTTCACGTTTGACTCCTCCAAACGTATAAAATTTGCTTTAATTGTATCATATTTCGTTTTTTTATTGGCCCTTTAGCAGGATTATCTGCCGGCCGCGATACAGTTGGGTGAATAGAGGTGTTTTCTCCCCCGACTTTATCTCTTGAGGCTGAGGGTCGAATGGCCCGATGCGTGAATATTATGTTAGTGAAATTCCTGACTTCTTGAGTAATCTTACGTATTCACTAGTTTTATTTGATTGCTCCCCTTGTTTTCAGGGGGATGAATGGACATTTTTTAAAGCTCTATAAAGGGATAATGACATTGGCAATAATTTTTGTAACTTATTATATTTTCGATTGTTTTATATATTGTTCCTCAAAATACTTTTATTTTAATGGAGATATAACTAGTGAATTTGAAAAAATATGTAGCAATGACTTTAATGGCAGGAATTATTTTAGGTGTTCCTTCTACATTTGCTAACAATGAGACTCCCGCGTCGTCTTTTGCAGCAGTACAATCAGTAAAATCGATGGGATCTAATGTTATTGTACCTTATTCTACAACTCAAGTTATAATGAATGACTCAATCTCGAATACCAAATATCAAAATAACTACACTATTAATCCTGGATCGGGTTATGTAAAAGTGAGCATTAAGAACACTGGACCTAACCCTATCACGTTTACAGTTAACCAAGGTAGCCCGGCAGGTGCGGAAAAAATGTATTACGTGGTCCCAGCTGATGGAAAACCATACAATTATTTCACCGAAGAAACACCATGGTCTACGGGCGTTTTCTACATCACCATATCCTCGGGACAATACATGTCTGGAACGGTTGGCGTCCGTTTAGGAACCAATCTGGTTGAACTGAAAAACACATAAAATATAATACCCTGTTAAAGAAAAAACGGCAGCCCCGATCGGCTGCCGTTTCTTCGCTTTTGTTCACCGTCTGACTTCATCTTCGATCAGTCTATCCCGGCAACTTGGCCATTCTAGTAGATGTTGAAAAAATTTCATCTCAACGACGGAAATGGACTTCGTTTTTTTCCTTTTTGATCCTAACATGCGGAAGATTAGAGTTGTCCTATGAGATGCTTGCATTCATTTTACAGGAAACGTGAACTTTATAGCCGCTCATTGATTTTGCCCAACAGTTTCTTTAGGACCTGCTTCTCCTCGTCGGTAAGGGATTGAACGATATCTTCCTCCACCATTTGGAATGAGTCTTGAAAGTTCTCAATCAGTTCAATCCCTTTTGGCAATACATATATATTCTTTTGCCGTTCGTTATTGGCCGGTATTTTACGCTCGATGTACCCTTTTTGTTCTAGACCTTGGAGCATGCTCGTAATGCTGGCCCCACGCAGATGAAACCGATCGGCAAGATCCTTTTGAATAATATGATTACTTTGGTTCTCGTAAATATACTCGATTACTTTACCTTGGTGAGCGTTTAAACCCAGTTCCTTTATACTTTCGTCTGCTCTTTTTTTTAATTTAAGACCGATAATCTGAAACAAATCCAGAAAAGGCGTATGCTTTCGGGATTGCATGGTCATTCCCTCCTGTTATCGTTAGGAATCTAATTGTAAGTAAATAAACTATACAGTGATCCTGAAGGCTTGTCAAACAAAAATTAGTTTATTGACAGTTAGAAATCTAATAGTTATACTCCGTATTGTTGATATACAAACACACAGGAGGAATTCATATGGAGAAGATTATTCAGAATGCTGGCTTCGAACAAATTACGGCGATTGTAAATGTACGTATCTTTGATGGAGAGCAAATGATTGCGCCAACACATGTTGTTATTAAAGGGGATTCAATTATTTCGGTGGGCGGAGACCTTCCGGCTGATGCAACGATTGTCGATGGAGAAAACGGGACTCTAATGCCTGGATTCATTGATGCGCATGTCCACACCTCCATCGGCGGATTACGAGATGCCTTGAAATTCGGTGTAACAACAGAACTCGAAATGAACGGTGATTTTACTAAAAGAGGGCGCGAGATTCAGCTGAAAAACGTGATTGACGTGGCAGATGTCCGTTCTGCTGGCACAGCGATCACCGCTCCGGGTGGACACCCGGATGAATTGCTTCCGAATGACGATGAAATACCGGAATTCGTATTAAAGGAATTAGAGAAGCTATCCGAGGAAGACAAGGAAGCGATGTTGGCGGCGTACGCTCACGATCACGAAGAAATACCTCAGGTGACCTCGGTGGAAGAAGCAATTAAACATGTGCATACCCAAGTGGAGAATGGCGCCGATTATATTAAGATCATGATTGAAGAAGGAACAGTTATGGGTGCGCCAGGCTTGCCTGTACTAAGTGACGAGATTCTGAAAACGGCTGTGAATGAAGCTCATAAATTCGGTAAGCTGGTCATCGCACACGTCTTGACGGCTCTTACATCTCAAGAAGCCATCGATTTAGGTGTGGACGGTTTGGGACACTTGTTTATCGACAGACCCGAATACACGGCCGAGTTAGTAAAATCAATAGCGGCTTCAGGTGCTTTTGTTACGCCGTGCTTGGTGTTGAATTCATCGATTATTGGAAATCCGGCATCCGAATTGGCGAATGATCCGCGGGTTCATTCCAAATTAAGCCCGGAATGGATCGATATTTTAAACTCAAGCTTCAATACGTTTCCACAAGGCAATATGGAGAACAGCTTTAAGAATGTGATGGACCTCCACCGAGCCGGAGTTGATATTCTGGTAGGGACGGACGTCGCGCCGGTTCCCGTCCCTAATCTTGGCGGCCTTGCTCATGGGGCCAGTGTCCACCACGAAATGCAGCTGCTGGTGAAGGCCGGCTTTACTCCGATCGAAGCGCTTCAGTCAGCTACGACCAAACCGGCACGCTGCTTTGGCCTTCACGATCGCGGTCGTATTGCCGAAGGTGCACGCGCTGATCTTATTCTCGTAGATGGAGATCCGACCACCAATATTTCGGATACCTTATCAATCAAATCCGTGTGGTTCAATGGTTCGCAGCTACGGGGATAATCTGATTTGCTCTCTCTACGTTCCAGTTGTTCGGTTTGTTTTATGTGTTTTTGACATAAAAAAGGGCCATCCCTCAGCCAATGTTCCATAGCTTTTGGGACAGCCCCTTCGGTACTTACTTCATCTGACTCAAATTTTTTTCAAATGGGAATAACTTTCTAAGAAAACGATTCAAGCCTGGGAATAGGCGCTTGGATCAAAAAAAGCAATTTCCCACAGATGCCCGTCCAGGTCCTCGAAGCTTCTGACATACATGAAGCCATGATCCGCAGGTTCTTTGGATTGCTTGCCTCCTGCAGCCAATGCCTTGTCCGCCAGCTCGTCGACTTGTTCCCTGCTGTCAGCAGAGAGCGCAATAATTCCTGCTGCAGCGCTGGCAACGTCGGCCACCGGCTTGCTAATGAACGTCTGGAAATACGACTCCGTAAGTAATTGAACGAACGTATTGTCGTTTATTACGAGGCAGGCTGCTTTTTCGTCGGAGAACTGTGGATTGAACTCAAAGCCGATACTGCTGAAAAATTCCTTGGTCCGATTTAAATCTTTAACAGGCAAGTTTACAAAAGTATGAGTCGAAGTGTAAGCCATTTTTGATCACCTCATTATATATTTTAAATCATCACTACTTGAAGATATGGTTGCTCGATATCTCGTTCATAGCTCTTTTATAACATTCCTCAGAGACTTACTCAACATAAAAATTTTGCTGTTATTTAAGGTGGAATTGGTAACCTGTTTTAGACTCGCTTTTGCTGCCTGAAGTAGCGTATAGTAGGAGTTGTTAGAAAAAAACGATTCCAGGAGGCTGCAGCCATGTCACAGGAGATTTGGATTAATCTGCCGGTTAAAGATGTCGAGAAATCAACGGCCTTTTTCAATGAGATTGGATTCCGTGCGGAAAGCGTTGGTAACGAGAGAGCCAGGCTTACCATAGGCCAAACAGCAATTCTGCTGTTCCCGGATGAGACGTTTGAGAAATTTACGGGTTCAAAAACCGCGGATACTTCCCAAAGCGCAGAAGTCATCTTTTCCATTGGCGCTGAAAGCAGAGAAGAAGTGGATGCCTTTATTCAAAAGGTAGAGTCTGCCGGAGGAAGCATCTTTGGCAAGCCGGGTGAAACGGACGGCTGGATGTATGGCGCAGGCTTTGCCGATCTGGACGGTCACCGCTGGAATCTTCTGTACATGGATGAGAGTAAAATGCCGAAACGTTAATATGGAAACGCCGGGCTCCTATTTAAGGAAACCGGCGTTTTTTTGTACCCCTAGGTTAATTTTCTGAAGGCGTTTTTGCGAATCATTTTTACACTGGACTGCCGTTTATGATGGATTAAATAGTACACGAGAATGGCTGCCAATGCGACGATGCCGGCAGCTGCAAACATCGTGCGGTAATTGGAATGAGAGCTAATCAGGCCCATGACATACGAGCCTGCCCCATATCCCAAATCGAACAATAAAAAGAATGTGCCGTTGGCCGCACCTGTTCGATGGATGGGAGACAGCTTCATGGCGAGCGCCTGGATGCAAGGAAATAGAGCCCCATATCCGATTCCCATGAAAGCACCCGATAACAGCACCATGCTTCCTGTGTGGGATTGACTCAATAAAAGCAGGCCAAATCCGAATAAAATAAATCCGGGATAAAACAAAACATGCTCGTTAAATTTGTCGAATATTTTGCCTACCAGCGGCCTGAAAACGACAATCATCACAGCAAACACGATAAAAAACGTGCTGGCCACTTTGGACTGGTGAATTTCATTGGCGAACGGGGCAATAAATCCGGCAATCGGGCTGTATGAGAAAGCTAATACAAATCCCACGATTGATATCGGCAAAGCTTTCAGTTCGAAAATTTCCCGGAGGCTAAAGCTGCTTTTCGCAGCGGTTGGTTTGGGTTTAACCGATGCATCCTGGTCTTTAACCGGCAGCACAAACAGCAGGGACAGAAACGCGATCACGGTAATAACCGACAGTAATAGCGTTCCGTTTTTATCCTGCCACAATAACAGGCCGAATGCCGGTCCGATAACCATGGCAATGCTCATAAACATGCTGTAATAACCCATTCCCTCCCCTTTTCGGTCATTGGGAATCAGGGAAGCGGCAATGGTGCTCGTCGCTGTCGATGCAACCGCATAACTCATGCCGTGAAGAAAACGAATCATTAGGAATAATACGATTCCTTTTGCCCCGAAATAGCTGATGCAGGCAAGCAGAAATATGCCAAGCCCGATCAGCGCTATCTTCTTTTTGCCGAAACGATCCACCCAGAATCCCGAAAAAGGCCTGATTAAGACGCCTCCAACCACATAAATTGTGATGACCAGACCCATCTGCTGTGCATTGCCGCTCAAATGATCTCCCACATATAAAGGGAAGGCCGTGGCCGTCACATAAAAAGTCAGGAACATAAAAAAACTGCTCAAACAAACAATCACAAAATTTTTGGTCCATATCTTACCTTCTGGCATTCTCTCTACTCCATCCTTTCCGAATCAACAGCATGTGAAATATTATACGAAAATCCTTATATCATGTATAATACTAATTATATAATTTACATATAATATTGAAGTGATATAGGAGGCCATGATGGAGTTTCTGCAATTGAAATATTTCCAGGCGATCGCCCAGCAGGAAAACATGACGAAAGCATCCCAGCTGTTAAATGTCTCTCAACCTTCGCTTAGCAACTCGATCCAAAGGCTGGAAAAGAATCTGGGCGTCCCCCTCTTTGACCGGCATGGCAGACAGCTTAAATTAAATGCTTTTGGGAAAGTATATCTGGGTAAAGTGGAAGAGGCTTTTAGGGCATTAGAAGAAGGAGAAACGGAAATCAAAGAGATGGCGGGGTTACATCGGGGGCAATTAAGGATTTGCATGATGCTCCCTCATATTTTGCCGACGCTCTTAAAGGAATTTTTAGCCCGGCATCCCCATGTCCGGATATCGCAGCGTCAACCGAGCACCACGCTGGAGATGAGAAAGGAACTGGAAAAATCGAATATGGACTTTTGCTTGTCCACCTACCCCATTACCGCTCCCGACATTGAATGGCTGACCTTGGTAGAAGAGGAAATGCGATTAACCGTGCCCAAGAATCATCCATTGGCCGCAAGAGAAAGTGTTCATTTGAGTGAAGTAGCGGACGAACCCTTTATTTCCGTTCCCGTAAGCTCGACTTTCCGTGAAATCACGGACGAATATTGCCGTCAGGCGGGCTTTGAGCCGAATATTGCCTTTGAATTGGAAGAAACGAGTGCCATCCAAACCCTGGTTGAAATGGGGCTCGGCGTTACGTTGACGCTTCCCCTATCGTTAGGAACCAGAGCCTTGAACAAGGAGACCGTCCAGATCAAAATCGCGGATCCAAAGTGCATAAGAACATTCGGCATCGCTTGGAATCGGAAACATTATATGTCGCAGGCAGCTGTTCATTTTCTGGATTTTGTGAAAGAATTTTTTGCCCAATATAAGTGAATATGATGCACTAAAGCTAAACTCCCGGTCATTTTCATTTACGTATATTCGGACTCGCAATAATTACATAATCAATTTGAGCATGACTTCAGAGTTGAATTTAGGAGGACACTTGATTGAGTAATTGCACACGCTTACGGACACAAATCATTATTAAGGACGCGTTCATGGACTTATTGAAGGAGACAACATTCACGTCCATCACGATTAATCATATTTGTGAAAAAGCAATGATTCACAGAAGCACATTTTACCGTTATTACGAAGATAAATATGAGCTATTAAGTGATGTGACAAATTCCATGGCGATAAACCTCTTTGAACAAACCAACCAAGGGTTGGATCAAGAACATACCCTTTTTGAGAGAATCATCGAACACGTGGAAGTCAATCGGGCATTGTTTTTTAATATCACCAGTAAAAATGACAGCCTTGAGTTATATGAAACATTGATTCATTTGGGTGCAGAACAGTTATATACCAATTCCATGAAATTTAATGATCCGCTGTCCAAACAAATCCAAAACTCCGATTACCCCAAGGTGCTATGTGATTTTTACTCTAGCGGATTTTTTGAAATCGTGAAAAAGTGGATAAATCACGAATATCCTCTTTCAAAAGAAGAACTTATTCAAGCCTCTAGAAGCTTCCAAAATAATGAACCAAAATCATAAATTTGTCTCATTTTGATGCAGATATTCATTTTTATTCATCGTCTTTCTCCAAACACCCATGCTATATTAATCAGCGGAATTGAGTAAGGGTTTTTAATCATATTGGGTCGGAAAGTTCCGAATACCTATATAGGAGGAGAATTCGATATGAAAGCTGCAGTATGGCATGGTAATGAGAGAGAAATTTTAATTGAGGAAAGAGAAGTTAAAGAAGTACAACCCGATGATGTCAAGGTTAAAGTCGCATGGGCTGGTATTTGCGGTTCTGATGTGCACGCATACTTGCACCCGAGCTCCGTACCCATCGATCCCCATACCGTACTTGGACATGAATTTTCTGGTGAAATTGCCGAAGTTGGTTCACAGGTCACGAAATTTAAAAAAGGCGACAGAGTCTGTATTTATCCAACGATGCTTCAAGATCCTTCAAATGCCGAGACAGAACGTTTCATCAATTTGAATGCGGTCGGCGCGAAAATCGATGGAGGGTTTGCTGAATACGCGGTCATTCCACAAAAGACAATTTTTAAAATTCCGGATCGTCTACCACTGGATTTAGCGGCAATGATTGAACCAGCATCTGTATCCTTCCAATCCATTAAGGATGCAAAAGTAAAAGAGGGTGATACTGTCGTTATTTACGGCGCGGGTCCTATTGGGTTATTTGCTCTTTTAGGCGCAAAAGCTGCAGGCGCTTCCAAAGTCGTTGTTGTTGATTTGTTTGAAAGCCGACTCGATAAAGCCACTGAATTAGGCGCGACCCATACCCTTAATGCTAAAGAGGTAAACCCTGTTGAAGAAATCCGCAAGTTATTCCCGGATGGAGCAGATGTGTCCATTGAAGCTGCAGGTGTTGAGTCAACCTTCAATCAAGCCATTCAATCGACTAAAATCCGCGGGACGATGATGGTTGTCAGCTTCCATACAGAAAATATCCAATTTAGCGCCCCTTCTTCCCTGCTCTTTAGCGGCGTAAAATTAATGGGTTCTGTGGGATACAGTAATGAAACTTACGACGAGGTTATTGAATTACTTGCAGATGGCAAAATACCCGCACAATCCATTGTTACAAGTAAAATTGATATCGACCATATCGCTGAACAAGGCTTTGAAGCGTTAATTCATGATAAATCTCAAGCCAAAATTCTCGTTAAATTAAGTGGCGCGAATTAATCCCATAGAAGATTCATGAGCTTGTCGCGTGATTCCGAATCGCGGGACATGAAAAAACACCTCCTGAATTCGCATGTTATGCATGCAGATCCGCTGGGGGTGTTTTTTGTTTATTCATTGGAGCATCGCACCGGCAATGATCATAAAGTCCTCCCGGCTGATTTCAAACTGCCCGTAACGGAAGGCGTAGCCCCAGTTTCGGTTCCCGCGCGTGAAGCTTAGTTGATCCAACAGATCCCTTATCTTGACTTCGCGGCTTGAAATATAGCTGATATTTCTGCGGAATGGCACAAACGATTCGGACATCCGATATTCATAGACTTGGTCATCAGCCACTTCTCCGATCGCGGTGAACGCCTGGAGCGGTTCCCCTTTCGTCATGTCCGTACGCGGAGAATAGTAGATCAACCAATCGCCTGCTCTCATCTTACGTAAAGGTGCTGACTTGCCATGACAGAGCTGGGCGAATCCCCCCTGCTCTCCTCGCTTTACGTGGGATGCGGAAACGACACCAACCCAGAAGCGGCTTTCTAAGCTAATCTCATCTAATGGCATCTCTCAGGTCCCCTTCCTTCAATACATGATGACCTTCCTTTCATAAAGCCAAACCTTGTTTTAAGCGTTCCAGCTGAAGCAAATGATGGCGGTAGTGCATTTCAACGAGCAGAAACCATTCCTTCGCATTCAGTCCGCCGAATGACGGATGAGACACTGTATGTTGTTTGGACGCTTTTTCAAGAGTGGGTTCAGCCTCTTTCATTCTCTGAATGACTGTACGCAGCCCTTGAATCAGCTTCTCCTTGCTTTCCGGCTGTTGTGGCGTGTATTGGGGGGAAGGCGGCACCTGAATACGTATAGGCGGGAAACTTCCTTGAGCAAATGCTGCTGCACCCTTCTCGGTTTTGCCCGCTGGAGATCCCTGGGGATCTTGTGGGCTCCAGACATTGATCCATATTACGAAGGTGCATATGAAGCGCCGAGTTAATGAGATGTTGAATCATCTGTCCGATAGACCATTCATGGTCACTTGGCTTTAGCTTGAGCTGATCCAGACTGAACGAATCCAGTTCGTGAATATAATATACCGCCGTTTTCTCAAATTGTTGTAATGCTTCCTTTGTTGTGCTCATCATTTAACATCGCCTTTCGTTATCTTTTTATCTAAGAGTACAAAAACGCTACTGACAACATTATGTCAGTAGCGTTTTAACGTTTTTTACTGTTCTTTTCTGAATCAGTCGCTTCGTATTACTTGAATGTCAAATCGACTGCGATGGGCAGGTGGTCCGAAGCATCCGTGTGGATGACCCGCTGATTTGAATGTAGAACCGCGGGCGACGTTAATATGTAGTCAATGATTTCAGGCGGACTGCTGAACGGGAAGGTGTAGGCATCTTCCATTCCCTGAAAGCTGTTAACTAATCCGCTATGTAACAGCAGCTGCAGCTCTGCACTGTCGGGTTCGGCATTGAAATCGCCCATTACAAGCTTTGGTCCTTGGGCGGAAGCGGCAAGCTTCATAATTTCCTGCGCCTGAACCGTTCTGCTTGTGGTATCGAGTCCGAGATGCGTATTATATACATTCACATGAACGTCCCGCAGGTCTATAACGGCATGCAGTACACCACGCGGCTCATCCTCGAAGCTGCTGAGCATCCTATTCTCATGCCGGAGAATAGGATGCTTGCTCAAAATAGCCGTGCCATATTGACGGTTGTCAGCCCGTCCCTCCTCTGGTCCCAAATCAAGATTGGCTCCATAGGCGTAGTGATAGCCGAGTAAGGCTGCCATTTCCGCTGCCTGGTCCTTATATTCGCTTCGGTCTCCGTAAAATCGGTCAACCTCCTGCAGGGAGACGATTTCTGCACCGGAATCACGGATGACATCCGCAATTCGGTGCAGATTTAACTGGTCATCCATACCTACGCCGTGATGAATATTATAAGACATCACAGTTACGCCTACCGCCTTTATCATATGTTATCCTCCTGCCTTGGTACGATATGTCAACAACATATTCTCTTGATAAGAAGTTTACCATAAAGATGTCATATTAAAAGGAAGAATCATGGCAGCCATGATTCTTCCCTTCGTATGATAGCCGATGTCTGCAGCTTGGTTAGGTTAATTTAGCTGGCGGAATGCTCTGCGGATTGTTGAATACATTATTCGGATCGTACTTCGCTTTGACCCTTCTCAATCTGGCATAGTTCTTTCCGTAATAGACCGGACCAGAACAGCGGATGCCTTGATCCGGAACGTTAATATAGGAACCTACGATATAAGGCTGCAGTTTCTTTCTGGTCTTTCGAACCAGGGCAATATTTTTAGCCGCATGCGATGGTTTTACCCATGAGCTGTTCCATTCCACATAAAATTTAGGATCACGCCAGAAGAATGCGGTATCCCTAGGTGCGATACGGCTTATGGCACCGCCCCAGTTCAGGAAGAAAAATCCGGCAGGTGTTCCTCCCTCTGCTTTTTCAAGAAATTCGCGCATGACTTTAAAAGCTTTATTCGGAAACGGTCGTCTGCCGAAACTGCTGGAAAATTGGTTGCTGAACCTTTGGGTAAGGACGGGATCGGGAGCTAATAGAAACTTCGTACATTCAATGTATGGCAGATAGCGTATGGTTTTTTGAGTAGGCGTTCCTACGCTAAGAATAGGCTCTAAGTGGCGTATAGCTTCGCTTTTTGATCCGAGGTATAGTCCCAGCATACTGACATTGCCGCCTTTTTTAGGACCAACGCTTAATTCGCTGCCCAGCTTGGTACTGGTGTTAGGAGCCCACACTTGCCATTTTTTCACAACTTTTTCAAACTGGTTCCATGGCCAGATAATGTGGAATACGGTGGCTTTTGCCGGAGCGCGCAGAACTTTGAATTTATATTTGGTATAGATGCCGAAGTTGCCTCCGCCTCCGCCCCGGGAAGCCCACAGTAGATCGGAGTTCTGCTTTTTGTTTGCCCGGAGGACTCTCCCCTTAGCGTCGACCATTTCGAGTTCGATCAGGTTATCGCTGATGAGGCCGGTTGTTCTTTGCAGCGGCCCGATTCCCCCTCCAGGCGTAATTCCGCCGATGCCCACCGTTGGGCTGTCACCAAATGGGGCGATATAGCCTTGTCGCGCGAGCGTATTCACAATTCTACCTACGCGATTCCCGGTTTCGACCACGGCAGTACCGCTTTTTTTGTTCAGCTGAATTTTTTTCATGTCGCTGACATCAATGACAATACCGCCATTTACCTGTGAAAGGTTGCCCTCCAGGGCGTGTCTGCCGCTTCTCGGGCGGATCGGGACATGGTTTTTGCGGGCCCATCTTATGGCGTTTGCAACATCCTGCGTTTTTTGAGCGAAAACAAACACTTTGGGAAATCTGTCCGTATGCGGATCCCAATTTTTGCGAGCTGCTTCATAACCGGGGTCTCCTCTAAAGATCACTCGTCCTGTAAGCTGAGCCTGAGATTTCACGGATGCTTCCATCTCCTTTTATGGATCAATGATTTGATCATCACCAAATTAGGCAGGTACCCTATAACGTATGAAGGAGATCGGTGCTGCGTATGGGCTGGAGCCGAATAGGTTATTATTTTATGGTGTTCGCCGTACCGACTCGTGATTATATAAGACTCTTTAACACCTGATGGCCAGCAGTACCAAAAAACAGGCGAATCGAGTACTTGATCCTTCCCTTCAAATAAGGTATATTGATTTTTACATTGACATTACAGCAGGTCTAAAAAGGAGGAGCCATGTCACCACGTACCAAAGAACAGAATGACGCGATCCGTGAGATGCGGATGAATCAAATAATGGATGCGGCTGCGGAAGTATATTTGGAGAAGGGCATTCAATTGGAAATACGCGATGTGGCGGTCAAGGCAGAGCTCGGCTACGGAACCGTATACCATTATTACAAGAATAAGCACATGCTCTTGGAGGATTTATTATGGGATGCCCTGGATCGAACGGAGTCGGCAATACTGCCCGCTTTGACGGGAGACGGAAGCAGCTTGCGGAAAGCTGAGGTATTCTCCAGGCTGCTCCTGCGAAAGTGCGTACAGGATCCTTCCGTGTTTATTTTCCTTAAATCGGTTGCGGATAATTTTCATCACTTCCCGGGAAACCGGTTTATCAAGCTGTCTGCCGATTTTCAGGAACGGATCTATTTGCCCTTTGTGGAATTGATTCGTGAAGGAATCCGTTCCGATTCACCGGAGAAAACAGCGAATCTGATATTTGGTTCGCTTGTCGGCTGCACGGCTTTGAACATCCACCACCATATGCAAAGCGAGATAGACGTGGAAGGCATCGTCGAAATGATATTTTCAGGTATTCAGGCAAAGGAGAGATCAACAGAATGATCACCTTGAAATCGAGAGCAGAAATTGAAGAAATGAAAAAAGCCGGCCGCATTGTCGCTGCTTTTCATCGAGCGATCGCAGGGATAATCCGTCCGGGCATCACGACGCTCGAAATCGAGTCGTTCGCGGTGCGGTTCCTGAAGGAAAATGGCGCCAAAGCTTATACGATAGGCTTCAATGGCTATCCGTATGCCACATGCGCGTCTGTCAACGACGTCATTGCGCATGGTTTTCCGAACGGGAACCCGCTCCAGGAAGGCGACATCGTTACCATCGACATCGTCGCGGAAGCAGATGGCTGGATCGGTGATTCCGGCTGGTGTTATGCGGTCGGCGAGGTGTCGGAGGAAGCCCGTAAACTGATGCGGGTCACGAAGGAATGCTTATATCTGGGTATCGAAAAAGCTGTCGCCGGAAATCGGATCGGAGATGTGATGCACGCGGTTCAAACCCATGCCGAGCGAAACGGATTCTCGGTGGTGCGCGATCTGCTTGGACATGGCGTAGGAAGGGAAATGCACGAGGAACCTAATTATCCCCATGTCGGGAATCCGGGTAAAGGGTTTCGCTTAAAGGAAGGGATGGTTTTAACGATCGAGCCCATGATTAATGCCGGAAAAGCGTTCATGACGGTTGATGCCGACGGCTGGACCGCCAGAACCGCTGACGGCTCGCTTTCCGCACAATACGAGCATACGATCGCTATTACTGCGGATGGCCCGATTATTTTGACCGAACAATAGAATTCAGCCCTAGTATGGGTTTAGTTGAGATTTCGAGCAGGGATGTCTTGGGGAACGATATTGGATTCTTTTAATTTCGCTTACGCGTTATCCGCTTGAACAGGAATATATACTGTCACCTTCAAATCGGGATGATCCGCAACCGTAAGCGATTGGTGCTCGAACGCCAGTTCACCAAGCTTTGGATGATTGAACTTCTTAAGTCCAAGCGGGATCCCTAACACTTCGTGATCGTCCCACCAAAGCTTAAACTTTCCGCTCGCCTTCTTGAGCAAATCAACCAACTCCTCGAACGAAGGATCGCCTATATGCTGGCCGTAGCTGGTCCGGAATTGGGCCAAGAGACTCCGGGCTGCTTGCTGCCAATCCGGAAGCAAGTCAGGGTAATCGGGACGGGCGAACATGCGCCACAAGCTGTTTCTTTCCAGAACGTTCATCCGGCTAAAATTGCCAAACAGCTCGCAAGCCGCATGGTTCCATGCAAGCGTATCCCACCTGGGTCCTCTTACATAAGCGGGGAAAGGCTCTAATTTATCCAGCATGCGCTGCATAGACAGATCCACGTGAATGTCGGGCATCCAATCTTGGACGGGCGGGCGATGCTCGGCAAGCGTATATAGATGTAGCAGCTCGTAGCGGTTCAATTGCAGCGTTCGCGCCAAACTGTCCAAAACCTGCGCAGAAGGCCGAACATCCCGCCCCTGTTCCAGCCACGTATACCAAATGTTGCTTACTCCGGCCATGTCTGCTACTTCTTCACGACGAAGTCCTTTGACCCGGCGATGCGGGGCGATTGGAATACCAAGTTCCGCTGGGGATATGCGCGTTCGGCGCGATTTCAGAAAAGCCCCTAACTCTTTGCGTCGTTTCAAATCTTCTTGCACACCCACTACCTCCGGTCAAGGTATTATTTTTTATAATCTTATAAACGGTATTCTTACAAAAACCATCTTTTCATCTAGGATAGGAATATATCTTGATGAGAAGGGTGAACGAAATGGCCAAGACTAATGAAGAGCTCATCGATCCTCGCAGGTGGTGGGCTTTGGCGGTGATATTGGCAGCGACCTTTATGGCTCTGCTGGATTCCTTTATCGTTAATGTCGCGATCCCCTCCATCCAATCCGATTTACGGGCAAGCGCCTCGGACATTCAGTTCATTCTTGCGGGATATACGCTGGCCTATGCCGTTCTGCTGATTACGGGGAGCCGGCTGGGCGATATGTTTGGGCGTAAACGCCTGTTTCTGATAGGGATGTCTGGATTCGTTGTTGCTTCGGCTCTCTGTGGTGCGGCCCCGACCGCGGTGTATCTCGTCTGGTTTCGCGTGCTTCAAGGCATAACGGCGGCTGCCATGATGCCACAGGTGCTCGCCATGATCCAAGTGAGTTTTCCAGTGAATGAAAAAGCGAAAGCCATCGGATTGTACGGTGCGACCATTGGCGCCGCTACCATATCCGGTCAATTGCTCGGCGGTTACCTCATCAGCCAAAATCTGTTCGAACTGGCGTGGCGCTCCGTGTTTCTCGTGAATGTGCCGATTGGCGTGATCGCATTACTGGCCGGTATCCCGCTGCTCCAAGAGTCGCGCAACCCGGTAGCCAGACGTCTTGATCTGGTTGGCGCTCTCCTGCTAACGACAAGCCTGCTGGCACTTGCCTTCCCTCTTGTTCAAGGCCGCGAAGCGGGATGGCCGTCATGGTCGTTCATCCTGCTTGCCTGTTTCCCGCTATGTTTGGCTGTGTTTATTATATATGAACGTAAAATTCTTGAATATGGAAAATCTCCACTGCTCTCTCCTACACTTTTTCGTGATCGTTCTTTTCGTCTCGGCATATCGCTCATCCTTGTTTTTTATGCGATCGCTTCGGCCCTTTTCTTCACTTTGGCCGTCATGCTGCAGCAGGACTTCGGCTATTCTGCTTTAACGTCAGGGCTAACCTATTTGCCGCTCGGCATCGGCTTCTTTATCGCTTCTCTGGCATCACCTAAGCTCGTGAGTAAATTCGGGACGGCTGTGCTGTTGGCCGGGGCTATTATTACGGCAGCAGGCATCCTATACACGTTGGACATTGTCCTTCATTTCGGAGCTCATCTTGCCTTTTGCGTGAGCCAGTTCACCGCCGCGCCGCTTCTCCATGGCCTACGCCACGGCACGACGCCGCTTTCGAGCAGCTTGACAATGCGTTCCGTCACCATTTCATAAATTTTTTGGCTCATGTTTTGCCCTCTCCTTTACATGTGGTAAAATAGAGGGGCGAAGGGCCGTTTTTGCTTCCTGGAACCCGCTTGCAAAGCTTTTGGCTTCCCCGACCTGCCCGAATCGCTTTTGGCACGATGATGAAATGGAGCGTCAGCGAAATGGAATCATGGTGCCGCCCTGCCCCGTAGAGCCATGATGGGTGCGGCAGCGTAAGCGAGAGCGCCCATGATGGATCGAGCGTTACCCCGAGAAACGCTTTTGCTTCCCTGCGAGGCCCGTTAAAAATCCCAATGGAACCCGGCGTCTTTCCGGGGTCGCTTGGGATTTAGGGCCGGTGAACCGGGGGAACCGGTTTCCTTCATTCGGATTCTGATGATTTTGGATCCAATGGCCACAAAAAAACGTTCGGCTTTCCGCCGAGATCCACGCAGCTCTTTCCGGCTGCAGAAGATCCATTCCGCAAAAAAAGCCGAACGATCCGGTTTATGCCAAACGTGAACCGCATGAAGCTGCGGAACAAAAAAAGAGCCCCAGGCGCAAGGCCGAAGCTCAAAAAAGGGTAGAACAGCCGGAAATGACAAAACCGCCCCCTTGGTGCGGCATTGGACGCAAAGCCTCCCATAACGGTATGCCGGTGGCCGTTAGCAACCCTATGCGTCTACTTCAAGTCACCGGCCTTCCGGAGCGAGCTGCGATCCGTTGGCGCACGATCTATTCGTCGAAGCATTGAACGGCCGTGTCCGAACCATCCGGATTAGTCTGATTTAGAAGAATCTCGCCCCTCTTGCTTCCGGCGTTTGACTGCCTGCCGGTCCAGGACATATAACAAGCTAAAACAGATGACACCGAAGACAAAAATGGCAGCTCTTCCGGCAGGAGACATGTTGAATAATAGTTCGGAAAACATTGCCTTCCCTCCTAAAGTGCAAATGAAACGAATTGATAAGCGTAGTAGATCATGGCCCAAAAGGTAAGCACGATATAACCAACAAAGCCGGAATAAGCGACAGCCATACCGCCATAACCCCACAGCTTCCAGTACCAAGCGATCGGTTCCTCTTCTATCTCCATCCAAACCGAACGCGGCCGGGGCAAAGTCTGGTAGAAGTCCCAAACATTCAGGTATGAGCGGTCTTCGTCATCGGACGCCTTCACTTCCCATCTTTTTGCCGCGTCGCCTTGGCCTTCCCCTCCTCCTGCCAAATCGCGAAAAACAGCAGGATCATCAACAATAGCAGCAGCAAGAGGATGTCTGCCGGTTTCGTCAAGTTTGGAACCAGGATATTCCACACGATCTCCCCCCGATTATCTTTTAAGTTACATAACATGAGAAAAAACAAAACTTTTAGAGTACATTTTATCTTATAAAATAAGTTTACATCAAAAAAATTATCTCTTAGTACTCTGCATAGTTATGCCCAAGTTGCTTACACTCAAATGGATAGAAAGGAGTGTAACAACCGTGGCGTATACAACATTGCAACGGGTGGGCAATGCCGTCCGGCACACCCGATTAAGCCAGGACTTGACGCAAGAGGAATTGTCCGAACTGATCGGAACCAGTTATACCTATATCAGCTCCCTGGAACGCGGACAGCGCAATGTAACCATTCAAACCCTAGATCGAATCGCGCAAGCTTGTCGAACCGACTTGTTCCGGATGCTACAGCTCGACGGACCGGAGGATGAAACCATTATTGAAATGTTGGCTCTCTTAATGAGCCGTGACCCATTGGATCGTAAAAAGGTACTCAATATCGCACGAGAAATGTTCCGGTCCCAATGAGGAAATAAGGACGCGTTTGAAATCCCAAGATGTGGAAAGTATACACCAAAAGAACCCTTGAGTTCAATTATATTTTATATATTTGAACTTTCGATACTCTCCAAGCGCATCATATCGTTGGTCTACACTTCTTAGTAGAAAGAGGTGAACGACCAGCGTGAGTCATCTAGCCAAAACGATAGGAGAGCAGATACGGCACTACCGCACATTGAGGGGTTGGACCCAAGAGCAATTGGCGGAAGTGCTAGAATCGCAAGGAACCTATATCGGTCGCGTCGAACGCGGCGAACAAAACATACAGCTTCAAATCTTGGAAAAAATAGCCGATGCGCTACATATAAACGTTTATGCCTTGTTCAGTGAACGCGATCCGTTTGAGCATCTAAAACAGGATGAATGGATATGGCAATCCGTGATGCTCCTCAAAGAGCAGAACGTGCAGGATCAGGAACGAGCCTTCCGGGTTTTGCGTGAAATGTTGAAACACTAAAGGGATGTTGCCCTGTTCGATTTCGGACATGGCTTCGCCCCCGGTGCTAAGAACAATCCCTCCCTGACTTCACTCCCTCGCCGCTACTCCAATAGATTGATTTCGCTCCATCCCAACTGTCCGTTGCACAATCCGGGTTTCCGTTGTATAATATACATGCAAGATAAAGTAAATCGGAGCATAAGCTCGCACCATGGGCAACGTGGTGTTCCCTGCCGGGGGGACCATAATTTCCGTGTTTACCGACCGTTTGTGTTGCCGAATGATATGGATTTTCAGCAATTAGGAAACACTTATATATAGGGATCGCCAACGATCCGCACCACCGGGTAGCGTGGTGTTCCCCGCCGGGGGGACCATAATCTCCGTGTTTACCGACTGTTTTTGCTACCCATCAGCTTAACAAGGCGGCTCTGATGTGGATACATCAGAGCTTTTTTTGTGCAAGGAGACATGATTCCATGACGCTAACACTCGAACAATTAGTTGCCCGAACGACCAAACCCTTGATCGCGGATATTAGCATCCAAGTGCTTCAGCAGTTATATGAGCAATATCTTCTCCCCTACACGTTTACATATGAACTGGAGAACCATGAACCTGTTAAGCTGCATTTTGAAAAGGACAATTTCTGTCACCTGCTGGGTCTGGAAAAGATGGTCGCGGGAAAAGTACGTTCTCAAGACTTGAAATTGTATCGGGGGCCGGAAGGCTGGGACAACATCAAAAACGGCACGATTGACCGGGATCATATGCGGTCCCGCGCAGGCAAACCGAACTTTAACAGCCTGAAAGGAAAATGGATCTATTTTCTCGCCATTCCCCGCATCCTCACATCCGACACGGCCATGATTAAATTTCATAAATTAGGGGCAGAATTACTCATATACGGCGGTTTTGATAATGCCATCGTACACCTTGGCATATCCAGGCGAGAAGAAACCGAATTTAAAACGTGGTGTCCGCGCACCATTCTGGAAGAAGGCAAAACACCGCCGCTGTACGGAACCAAACATATCGACGGGCAACCAACACTTCGCATTGTTTCCTTTAAACAGGAAGCGAAATAAAATAGGGTACAAAACCGCAAGGCGCGGCTATACGCGCAAAGGCGAAGGCGCTGCCAGCTAACCGGCAGCGCCTTATTATTTAATGCCGTAACATGTTCAGCCCAACACGAGCTGCAACAGCTCGGCCCGTCATGGCTCAAGGCTTGATGGTATGGCCAGCCTGCCGCCGTTACGCAGCACACGGAACGCCTCATCAAAAACCTGCTGCTTTGATGGGGACAGATTAATGACACAGTTTGAAATAATTACGTCCACCGAGTGGTCCTGAACCGGCAGATGCTCGATCTCGCCCAGCCGAAATTCCGTATTGGTAAATCCGCTTTTGCTGGCATTTTCGCGGGCGCGGCTGACCATTTCCGGTGTCATATCTACACCAATGACGCGGCCGGAAGCGCCCACCTGACGGGAGGCAAGAAAGCAATCAAACCCGCCGCCGCTGCCCAGGTCCAGCACGACTTCTCCCGGTTGCAAAGCGGCAATAGCTTGAGGATTGCCACAGCCGAGGCCAAGGTTCGCCCCATCCGGAACGGCTGTTAATTCTTCTGACGAGTAGCCCATTTTAGCGGAAACATCCGCGGCCGAACTACAGCAATCATTGGATGGCGCTGGCGTACAACAGGACCCCGCCCCTACGTCCTGTAAGGCGATTTCTTTATACCGATTCCGAACGTTTTGACGAATTTGATCATTACTCACTTGATTCATGAAAGATCACTCCTTAGTTTTTTATACAATCAACAGCAGCTCGCAGCGCAGCAAGCCGTTGGTGTTGCACGAATGATTGACCGCCTACTAAAGAATCGGACCGATTGCTTTTGCATAGCGTCTGACCATTTCCACGTTTCTCTAGCAGATCGTTCGATTTCCCTTTGGCGTTGTTTCATGAGCATTTCCGCAGCAAACCAATTGAGGTTCAAGTCGGTCCCATCCTTTTATCAAAAAAATGTAATGTAAGCATTCAGTGTTTAAGATGATGCAAAAGCTTTTTAACAACAAACTGCGCGTCCGGCCCCCCCCCTTAAGGTAGCAGAAGCAAAGGAACGCTGCCCTTCCAGCCCCACATAATAAAGCCCCGGAACGTCGCTTATGCCTGCTTGATGTAACGGCCTTCCTTCCGCATCCAGCGCGCCAATCGCTTGAAGGTAGGGAAGATACGGCCGGTAGCCTGTCGCAAAGATCACCGTATCCACCGGCTCTTTTTTCCCGTTCGGCCAAATGACGCCATCCTCATAAAAGGATGTGAACATCGGTTGTTGATCCGGTTTTCCTGCCGCTACTTTTTCTTTGTACCCGCCCGAATCGTTCACCGCACTTGAACTCGGCGCGGTTTTCCCGAACCGCCAAAACGGAAAGGTGTCAAACCCAATCAGTTTGATCCAAAAATGCACATCCTGACCCAACAGCCTCGATTTCATGAATTGGACCGGCCGGAGTACCGCTAAAGACGTCTTGCTCACCTCGGCCAGCTCAACACCGATCTGTACGGCAGAATTGCCGCGCCCGACCACCACTACGCGTTGATTGCGAAATGGCTCCGGATTCCGGTATTCGGAGGAATGAAGTGTGCGGCCTTGAAACGCCTCCTGCCCCGGCACAACTGGCGTATAGGGATTGTGAAAGGAGCCGGTCGCATTAATGATGGTGCGCGCCCGAAACGTATCCCCTACCATCGTACGGACCGTAAACCCTTCTCCATCCCTTTCGACCGATGCTACGCGCTGATTGGTTCGGACCGGCAGTTGAAATTTTGCCCGGTAATCCTGTAAATAACGAATGACTTCATCACGCTTGGGGTAACCATTCGGATCGCTGGGGAATCGCGGCGAGAAAAAGCCCTGCGATTCATACATGGAAACTGGTAAAAGGCGCTCCCTGGGCTGTCGTGATCTTCTCTATCGGCATGTATGTGGTCGTTTATGGCTTGCGCAATGCCGGACTTACGGATGCATTAGGCAGCGTCATTCAAACGGTCGCAGAACAAGGGTTATTTGTGGCTACCGTAGGTATGGGCTTTATTGCAGCCATCCTGTCGTCCATTATGAACAACATGCCCACGGTCATGATCGATGCGCTGGCCATCCAAGGAACGCAAACCGATGGGTTCATTCGTGAGGCGCTGATCTATGCGAATGTGATCGGTTCGGACTTAGGGACCGAAAATTACGCCAATCGGCTCCTTGGCCACGCTGCTTTGGCTGCATGTCCTATCCACGAAAAACGTGAAAATCAGATGGGGCTATTATTTTAAAGTCGGCATCCTGTTAACCGTTCCCACGTTGTTCATTACGCTCACCGGTGTTTATGTATGGCTTTATGTTCTCCAGACGCTACAGGTGAATGTATGGTTATGTATCGCGGTGATCGTGGTCGTCCTGGTGGCAGTTGCAATGATCATGAAGACTTTTATGAAAAGTAAACAAGCGAAAAGAGTTCATCAAGGCGATTAACGAATTGAAATCAAAGGAGATTGTTCACCATGGAGAAAAAACCGTTAATTTATTTTTTGTGCACCGGAAATTCTTGCAGAAGCCAAATCGCGGACGGGTTTTTAAACGCTCTAGGCAGCGATAAATATGAAGTCAAAAGCGCAGGTCTTGAAGCACATGGACTGAATCCGCGTGCGGTGCAAGTCATGCAAGAAGCTGGCGTAGATATTAGCAAAAACACCTCCGATGTGATCGATCCGGACATTTTGAATCGCGCCGATTATGTCATTACCCTTTGTGGCCACGCCGACGAGCATTGTCCTGTGATCTCCAACAAGAACGTAACGAAATGGCACTGGGGTATTGATGATCCGGCAAAAGCAACCGGAACGGAAGACGAAATCATGAACCAGTTCCGCGCCGTTCGCGATTCGATTAAGAACCGGATTGAACAATTCGTCAAAGAAGGGAAATGAGGTGGCGACGATGATCAAACGAATGCATGTTGCTTTAAACTGCACGGAGCTGAACAAGTCTTTGGAGTTCTATCGCGCTTTTTTTGGGGCCGAACCGAGTAAGGTTAAAGATAACTACGCCAAATTCGAGTTAGAAGAACCGGCGCTTCATTTTTCGCTCAATGTACGTCCCTTCGAACAAAAAGGTGTACTGAACCACTTGGGATTTCAAGTGAATAATACGGAAGAAGTGCTGGCCATGGGGGAGAGGCTTCGTCAAAGCGGATTGCTGCTGATTGACGAGATGAATACCACATGCTGCTATGCGGTGCAGGATAAAGTTTGGGTATATGATCCGGACGGCAACGCTTGGGAGATTTTCTACACAAAAGAAGATTCCGAATTCGAATCCGCCGGAGAAGCCAGGGATTTGTCCTTGTGCTGCGCGCCGCCAGCGGTCCCGGTTCCTATTGAGTTTGGATCGTTCAAAAAAGGAGTATAGTCCATGGCGTCTGAAAAAACCTACCATGCTTTGATTCCGGATAAAATTTTCATGGGCGGGCAACGGATGTGGAATCGATGGTGAAAAATGAAGGTATCGACGTGATCGTGGATCTGCGCGGCGAAGCGACGGAGCTCTTCATATGTACGGATTGCCGCTCTAATAAGTCGCTCGATGCGATCGGGCGTAGGCGGTACAACTTTTATCTCCCGAAATCGCCGGTATACAATCTCAACCAAATGTTCGAAGTCGTGATCCTGGAATAACACATTTTTGCATAGCCAATCGATTACCTCTTCAGCATCTTGGATGGTATCCTCACGAAAGGGGGTAGTACCAGCGTAGCTGTCACCAAGGGCAAAGTAGATGTAAATTAAATGGGAAATTTATTGATAACCTCGTTATATTCCTGCTGGGCATCGGTGATTGCAAGCTTCGAATAGATTTCCAATGACTTCCGGCTTTCATGACCGGAATACGGCTGTATGAGTGCGTCATCGATGCCCTGTTTATTGAGCCAGGTCAACAGAAAATGACGCAGCAGCTTTGTGTGGCGACAGGTTTTGAGCAAGTTTAGCTTCCTCCAAATATTTGGCCAAAATCTTCCGTATTCCCCGATCCGTGTACATTTTCTTCCACGATGATTCAAATAAATAGACCGCATGTTTTTTCTTCAAAGTATTCGAGTAAATGACTGAACAATCCTGCCCCGTTCCCCGTTTATTCAGTGATGCACGCTGAAACTCAAAAAAAACGATGGATCGGTTCCATCGTTCGCGATCTCATAACCCGGAAGAAAAAGCAAGTGAATCCATTTGCTCACGATCTTGACTCCGTTCGTCCTGGATCAATTGACATAACGTTCTCGCCAATATACGTCCAGCCGTTCTTGGCGCGACCAATCCCGGTAAACTTGGTGCCAACAAGGCCTTGATTCCACGTTTTTCGGCAAAACGAAAATCGGTTCCACCTGGTTTGGAAGCCAAATCAATAATAATAGCGTGATGCGGAATACGGGTCAACACACGAGAAGTAAGGATTTGCTCCGGAACCGTGTTAAAAATAATATCCACATTTACGCCTTCATCGTACAAATCTTTCGTATAAAACGGCTCAATCCCCATCTCCCATGCACGTGCAAACTGCTCCGGTTTCTGCACCCCCGCTTTGACGTGTGCACCCAGGCGCTGAAGCATACTGGCTAACGTAAGACCGATTCTCCCCAAACCCAGCACCATACAACGCGAACCATGTATGGTAATTTCCGTATGTTGAATGGCCATCATTAAGGCGCCCTCCGCAGTGGGAATGGAATTGTATATGGCAACATCGTCCCTGCTGAATAATTCAATCAGATCGATCCCCAGTTCCGCGCAAAGGTTCTTCAAGTAGGACTTGGCTATGCCAGTATAGACTTTTGCGTGTTTCGGCAAGGAAGACATATATTCCTTGTTCAGCAATAGCGTTTCAGCTGAAAATGAAGATTCTACTCTGCCATGGTCGTCTGTACCGACAACCGGTAATATCAATATGTCCGCTTTGCGAAGAACCTCCTTCGTAAGCTTGGAATAATGGACTTCATGAAGTTGTTCGTGCAAATCTTCAAAACCGATTACCGCAACATTTGCATCCAGGTCAGTGAATGACCGAATGATTTCAAGATGCCGGGCATCGCCTCCAAGGAAGACAATATGCAGACCCGTTAACAAAAAATCCCCCTACTTTCCTTAAGAATGGACTCAACAATTACCTGCCCCCGCTTACCATCTTTAAAAGCGCATCTGCTCCTTTCATTCCAGGGCGAATTCCGCGTAATTCCGCCTCTGTAGTAACCATATCGAGTGGGGCATCCAGCAATTGCTCTATGGTTCGCACCCCGGTTGCGCGTCCTGCGACAATGCGGCGATCGTTTAATTTCTCATTTAACAAACGGATATCCAGCGCGCCGCACATGATATATCCGTGATCGGTTGTGATGGCAAGAAGTGTTGTTTTGGGCAGGGCGACCTCGATACTTATAACCTGATGACCTTCC
>NZ_BIMK01000049.1 GCF_004001045.1 Paenibacillus chibensis | reverse complement strand
ATAATAATACTTCTGATTTTTTCATTGTCCACTCACCTCACAAAAATTATATCCGATGTCCTGCATGAACAGCAAAAAAGCGGAGATTGTAAAACTCCAACAGAAACTCCCCTCAGTGGTAGTGCCATCACAAGCTGCTTCAAGAACCCTCCCCAACCTTGATGATGTTATCAACAACCTTGAATAATGATAAAATAAATTGAATGCGTTCTCACAAAATTGTTTATAACTACCTCCCAACACCTAATGCAGAGAGGAGAATTCCCATATGGATTTCCGTAATCCTCCAGGACAGTATGACACGGAAGTTCACAAAAAACGCCATGAAGATAACAAGGAGAAAGGCTTCGGATCTTTTAGAGGTTTAGTTTGGAATATAGTTAACTTGCTCATTGCTATCGCAATTATCGTTCTTATTGTTGTCCTTGTGGAAATCTTCTAATAGCAAGTAGCCAAGCTTGAAAAAACGGCCATTTCGCAAACGATGCGAACAGAGGCCGATTTTTAGTTCTGAGATTTTAAAAATCGCCACTGACGGCCAAATTCCGCCAAAAAATAAAAAGCTACCGAGAATTCCTCGGCAGCCTCAAAGCTTGTCCTGAGCTTATACACCCAGCAAGCGCAAATGGTTAATCTTTTATTTGTTTGGCGATATCAAGTAAAGGCTCAAAGCTGCTATTTGGACTGATGGTCGCAATGCAGAAAATGTGAGTATCGGTCAGGACATAAACTATTTTTTTGACGTCATTCTCCACAGTTAATCCTTTATAACCATTGATTTCAGTATCCACCACCGTGTGGTTTTGAGAATAAATTCGTTTGAAGACATCAGCCTGTTGCTCTGCAGTCGGTCGATCCAAAGGATTTTGAGCAAGTCTGACTTCCGTTCCATCTTGAAGAGTGTAAATCGTTGATAGCTGCAAGGTATCCCCGAATTTTTGAGCAAGCGTGTCCGTTTGTTTCACAACCTGAAAACTTGAAGAAACACTTTTCAATAATGAGTTTCCAACTAAATTGGGAATAAAGTTCTCCCCTGTCGGAACACCATGAATATCCACATTCTTAATTAGAGAATCCGTTTCTTCTGCTGGAGGGGAAGTCACCCCTTGTGTTGAAGTTTCAACTTCAATTTGTTGTTGCTCTGCAACAGATGGTTGTACAACGGAAGTTCCATGGTCAGCGTAAGACTTTAATACAAACCCACCACCCAAGACAACGGCACTGGCTAGAGTTACAGTAATAACAATTTGTTTTTTCATCGTTAACCTCCTAATTAATAAACTCTACCAGAAGAGATTACACTGTTCGTCGGATCATACACTAAAGAATATGACATACTAGTCTCAGTTGATAAATAGTTGGCAGTATAGGTTGTGCTATAATGTTGAAACCAAAATGATACCTCTGTATTGTATACAAGATAATTACTCATATTAGCCCACGTTCCTGATCCAACAACACCATCAGCGCTAAGACCCTCGCGACTCTGATAAGATTTTGCCGCCGAAGTAGTACCTGATCCAAAACTTCCATCGACATTACCTACGGTGCTTGAGTAACCAGAAGCCCACAAATTAGCCTGTAATGCCCTAACATACCCTCCGGTGGAACCCGATTTCACTGTAGGAAAAGATCTGAAATCTTGTGCAGGATATGCACTCGCTGCACTCGCAACACCCAGAGAAGCGACTAATGCTCCTAACAGAAGAGTGACAGATTTACGCTTCATTAATAGCCCTCCTTATTTGATAGATCAATTTATATAACGTAATGTACACCAGGTTCGTTATGCTTTTTTCTATATTTTCCAGTTTATCCATTAAAATAAGCATAATTACCTAGGACAATAGAATGAACAGGTGGAATCTATAATAGAAAAGGTTTGTGAGCGGCCCTATTTTCATTCAAACGGCATTTCACATGACTCATAATAAAAAAAGCATAAAATTTGCTTGCCTCAGGCAGAGCGTTGCTACAATCTGCAAAGAAATATAGGCTCTCTCAAGATGAGTCGAGCATCTATCACCATGTCGACAGAACTTATATTCGGAACTAGAGAACGGAGAAATAGCGCCCTCTTTGCTCAGATTACGCATTAGCAAGGTGCTTCAGGTTATATATAACATCGGTTCTGGTAGAGAGGTATGAGAGAGTGTGGAGGAATAGCTACGTTCACCGGAGGATCATCTGAACTTCTTTCATCAGGCAGGTTAACCAGATGTGCTTCTCCCCATAGCGATGGTCATTATAAGCGAAAGGCTCAATGGCGATTTGCATCTCCTCTTGCAGCTCACGCTTCAGGCATTCCGTCGGGGGTCTCATCTGCTATAAAACTCTGAGGTGGTAATCTATTAGCATAACTACTTCCCTCAAAATAAAAGATTGTACATATAGGAGGGTTCCCCTTTTGATCCAATCTTTAAAGCCCGATTCATCAGTGGCACGATCAAGCAGGCCTATCATGATGAGATCCGTAGCCGCAGCCATTATCGAAAAAGAACACGGACAGTTGTTAATCGCCAGAAAAAAGGCGGGAAAGCGGAGTTATAAATTCCAATCCTTCTGCGATTATTATTGCTGGTTCACTTTTGAATACCTTTTTCTGAAATAAAACAATACCCTCCGAAACTATTCCGGAAGGTTGCACCTTTAACTAGATAAGCAGGCTCAATTCGGTTTTAATAACTACTTACTGGGTGTCGAATCGTATCCGTTAATACGAAGGAAACCTAGCCGTTCTCATTGGCGTTTAAGGTAACGCAACGGAAATAAAATATCTGCCAATTCAGAATTTTAGGCTATGACATTCGCCTTATGCTTCCGGTAAATCCAGCAGCTCTTGAAAAATGTTCGTCTTAATCGTTTCAGCGTCACTGACGGTGATGAGCGGAATGCTCTTCCCGATGGCTTGCTGAAGGCCCCAGTATTTTTTGATGGACTTCTCCCTCGTCTTGCTCCGCCAAATTCCGTCATTATATGTAATCTCAAAATGATTCTCCAACCGGTATGGATTCTGAAAAAGCCAATGATCCGAGACGGCAGGTACCCGCTCCCACAAGGACAGATCATATTGAAACCGTGACAGCGCAATCTCAGGGTATCCTTCTTGTCCTTCCAAGTCGATCTCAACCACAAATACAGGCCCTTCCTTTAGATCGGATACGTGATCATTTCCCGCTGAAGCTCCGTCCAATTGATAGATTTTAATAAAATCACTGAGCAGCCACCCTTCCTCATAGCTGTCGGACTTCCATCTCAGAAATTTGGGTACAAGCGGAACAAACCCTAGCTCCTTGCCGACCATATCCATTTCACCCATGAGCAAAGTCAAATTTTTATACGTTGTGCGCAGCACTTCGACCGCGCGGCTGATATTTTCCCCGCGTTCATTTATTGTATACATAATTTCCCTCCTGAATCTCCATGTTTATCGGCCAATGGATTTGTAGTTTCGCTCCTGATTGTTCATTGAATATGTATGCCTTCTCATCAAGCGAGATTTTGTGAATGCCGGTTAGAACTCCTCTGAAGCGTTCAAAACCTTTTTTGACCAATAGATCGATCAAATCTTGAATGATCCTCTGTTGGCCCATATCAAGAGTGGCTATTTCAATAGTTTTCAGTTGTTCCAATACATTTTGCCAAGCCAGGAAGCCCAATTGGATATGAGATGATATCAGCGAACGCTCCTTCATATCCATCTCGACAGGGAGCAAAATCTGAAATGGCGCCAAGAATAGGAGATAAGCGGAACGCCCGCCACGGATATCCTCAAGCAATCTGGAGTAACGCACGAGCTGGTGGCAGCTCTCTTCCGGCGTGATCATCTCCTCTGATTCGTCGTCTTCCGAAGACAGGCCGCTGTAATACTTCACTTCGATGCCAATGACAACATCAGGATGTTCCAGGATCAGATCAATTTCACCCTCCGCATGACGGTACCAGAACTTCAACTCATAATCATAGTTTTCGGTGGTATCTAAAAATCTCTCCCAGAATGGGTCTAGAGGACTCTGCTCGACGTTCTTTAAACGAACCGCCCTTAAGACCTTCTTCAAACCAACCTGAAATGGTAAATAGCGAATAGCACCAAAAAAGTCGCCGGTCAGCTGGTCCTCCAGCCGGTCGGACAAGTTACTGCCGGAGCTAGAGATTTTGTGGTGGATTTCAGCGAGCAAAAGGTTCTCCCCCCTGTTGGAACAAACATTTAGAATTTATTTATGTCATTCATTATTTCCGGTATTTAATCCTCCGTCTCGATCAGCAGAATGCGCTCCTGAAACTTGCCGCGTTCTTGCGCTTTCTCGTCGCGCACCCGATTCAGATCCTGTTCCGTAGCCCCATGGACGGACGCCAGAGCATAGATCACCTCCAGCATGTCCGCCAGCTCCTCGACGGCCTCGCGGTCCTGCCCGGCTGTTATGTATTCCTTATGCTCTTCCTGGAGCTTTTTTCTCAGCTCCGCAATATATTCTTCCTGGTTTAGCATCTTGGTCGTATACTGCTTTCCCTGTGCTCCAATGATGTCCGGAATCAAGTCCCGCACTAGCTTGTTGTATACCGGCATGATGTTTTTCTCCTCCCGTGTTCGTAGGTCCTGCTGTAGAGGCATTTTTCAGGTCATGGTTTGAAGTGGATGCTCCAAGCTGCTCGTCCTCTATTCTCAGCAGCATCGATTGGAAATGAGGTGCTCCTTCGCCCATGTCGCGTGTATGGAATTCCTCGATCCGAAAATAACCTTGGACCTTCATGCGAATCTCCTCATCAGGGTACATGGCAAAATAACGCTTCGGCTCATAAGCATCCTGCTCCCAAATCCCGTCCGTGTCCATCCCGCCGTACAGCCCTAAGTAGAACAAACCGCCCGGCTTCAATACACGCTTGATTTCCGTGAGCACATCCGGCAGCTGCGCTTTCGGCACATGCAGCAAACAGTTCATGGCATATACCGCGTCAAAGGAGCGATCCGCAAAATCCAAATCGTAAAAATCCATCACCCGTGCGTGCAGCCCCTTTTGCCTGCATAAACGAACCATCTCTTCGGACAAATCGACTATCGTCATATCGAAGCCCTGCTCCTGAAAAAACAAACTGTCACGCCCCGGCCCGGCTCCAATCTCCAAAACGGTTCGAACCTCATTCGTCCGGAATGCATTCAGCACTTTCTCGCGTTCTTCAACCTTCCAGCCTTCCAGGTTGGATGCATTTCTGAGTTCTGCCTGATTGTCGTAGGACTGCCGGAGAATGATTTTGATATCCGCGGTCTCCGTATGATCAGCACCGGTTCTTGGACCTGAAGGTTCATTCTCTTCGATTAACATGTTAATGAATGCAACATCCGCCGGCGCGAAAATATATTCGCCAAGCTCATCCCGCTCCACCCAACAGACTTCGTCATGATCGGTCAGCTTGATGGTGCCACTGATGAACCGCGCCTTGTATCCGATTAACCGGATATGCTTCTCCCCATAGCGATGGTCGTTCGTTCCGAAGTACGCGTATGGCTCAATGGCGATCTGCATCTCCTCAAGCAGCTCACGCTTCAGGCAATCCACCGGAGTTTCGACTTCCTCAAGCTTTCCTCCCGGAAACTCCCAAAGCCCGGCCTGTGGCTTTCCTGCCTTTTTTCTGGCGATTAACAACTGTCCGTGTTCGTTTTCGATGATGGCTGCGGCTACTTGGATCAAAAGGGGAACCCTCCTGTAATTAACGCTAAAGAATGGTAAATCGATAACAATAGATTAGCACATTTGGATGAAGAAAGAGGAAATATGCACAGCAAAAAGTCGTAAGTGTGTTGATTCTTCCGCAAAAATAGAAGTGCCGTGTTTTAGACTACAACATGCTAAGGACCATACAAAATGAATATCCCGTGCCTCTTGTAGCATCTTATGCTTCTCTGTCACTAATTCTCTTAAAACCAACAAAAAAGCGCCCATCATGGGCGCTTTTCACATTCTCCGCTCCGTACCGCTTATTCCCCTTCAAGCCCAGACAATGTCTGTGCCGCAAAATGGTAAAACGCCATGGCGTCCTCCCCATTAGCAAAACCGGCCTGCGCCATCTTGTCGCTGCCTCCGCCTTTACCGCGGTAATCGTTCAGATGCTGCTTGAAGAACGCACCGCAAGCGAGTTCGCTTTCTCCACCTCGGACGAGAAGTACCTTATGGTCCGCGCCGGATACGAAGAGCACAATCACATCAGCTTGGTCGGTGAGCTTGGCCGCCAGGCTTTGCATATCCTTCAGCGGCTTGTCCGCAAAATTGTGCTTGATCAGGCTCCCTTGGCGATCTGCCAACAGCTTGCCAGCCAGATACGCGTCGTTCTCCGCCTTCACGGCAATCAACTCGGCTTGGAGCTGCTTGTGCTCCTCATCCATTTTCGCAATCCGATCCGGAATCTCTTCCTTGGCGGTCTTGAACCTCGTGGACAAGCTGCCGAGAATCTCCATGCCGGCATTAAATTCTCTCAAGGCACGATAGCCGCATTTAAAATAGATACGCATATTCCCTTTCTGCTTCTCCACTTTCAGCAGCTTGATCACACCGATTTCACCCGTTGCAGAGACATGCGTCCCCCCGCAGGCGTTATATTCGATCCCTTCGATCTCAACGATCCGGATATCTTCCGTGACCTTCGGCTGCTTCACCAGCGGCAGTACGGCCGCCTGCTCCCGGCTCACGAAATAACTCTTTAACTTACGGTTCAGGTAAATCTGATCATTGACCTCGAGCTCCAGCATCATCAGCTCGTGCTGTGGCAGATCCGACCTAGCGATATCAATGGTGGCGTAATCCTCACCCAGGTGAAAACTGAGCGTCTCCGCCTGGCATGCCTCCAGACACATGGCCGATAGCAAATGCTGTCCGCTGTGATGCTGCATATGGTCGAACCTTCTCCCCCAATCCAAGCGGCAGCCGACCTCTTCCTTCTCGGGAAAATGCTCGACTTTATGCAGGATCTCCCCTTCCTCCAGTACGACATCCAAAACCGGAATGGTATCGATCCAGCCCAAGTCACAAGGCTGCCCTCCGCCATGCGGATAAAAGGCCGTCTCCTCCATGACCACATAGGCTCCGTCCTCCCGCTCCACTTTGCGCGTGATTCGTGTCTCCCATTCCCGGATGTAGGCGGATTCGTAATATAGCTTCTTCGTCATTTTCATGTCCTCACTGTTCCAAGGTTAAATTCACTCTGTTTCCAGCTTACTATAAAAAGGTTGCGAAGCGCCAAATTCCCCTACAAAAAAGACCGCCTGCCAGCGATCTTTACTTCCCCGAATGAATTATTAGCTCCAGATGCAACGACACGTCTCATCTAAATGGAAATTATCTTGGGCTGGTATGTACAATTGATTACTCCACTTTACGCAATGTCAATTTATATCACACATTCTAACTGAATGCCAATCTAAAAATAAAAATCGTAAACATATTGTAATGTAATCTAACATCAATATATAATGTGTTCAATCAATTTACTGTTGTGTAAGGGAATATTACATTATATCTAGGAGGCTCATCATGCGCAAAAGATCCAGAAGTCTCAAATTCTTGACAGCAGTCGCCTTATCCGCAGCTTTGCTGCTGGCGTCCGTTCAAGCACCTTCCGCCTATGCGGCCGCATCCGGCGAACATTTGACCGGTTTGGAAACCGTGCTACAGCCCATTATCGATGCGGCGGAAGCACATGGGGTCGGCGTATCGGTCGATATCAAAGATTTAAGCGGTACATACGGACACGAGACCATCGAGCTCGGTTCCCAGGACGCCTATTACTCCGCAAGCATTATCAAGCTGGCTTTGATTGCAACCCTGATGCAGGAGGTGGATTCCGGTCAGCATTCTCTGGACGAGAAGCTCACGGTAAAACCGGAAGATGTTGTCGGCGGGGCGGGTTCGCTGCAGAAGGAGAAATTCCCGCAAGATGTGACGATCGGACGGCTGGCGAAGCTGATGATCATTCAGTCCGACAATACCGCAACGAACGCCCTGATCGGCCTCGTCGGCTTCGACAAGGTTAATGCGTTCATTAAGAGCCAGGGCTTCACCATCACCCATCTTGGACGCAAAATGATGACCCCGGCCAAATCGCCTGCCGAGGACAACTATGCGAGTGCGCCTGAGATGCTCACTTTGCTTGATCGGATCTATAACGCGGAGGTGGTGTCGGCGAAGTCCCGCGACCAAATTCTGGAGTGGATGAAGGCGCAGGAGGTCAATACGAAATTTGGCGCCGTTCTGCGGGGCAAGCCGATCGCACATAAGACCGGGGAGCTTGGGTACGTTAGCCACGATGTCGGCTACTTCCTCATTCCTGGCCGTGAGATCGCGATAGCTGTACTTACGAAGGTGCTGAAGCCCGAAGATAACGGTAAAGCTGAGGAACAAGGCAACCCTTACGTGCAGCGCATCGCCAAAGCAACCTATAACTATCTTTCCGACCATCCGGCATCTGCTGCGTCTACCGCTTCGGCGTGGCCGGCCATGTCTCTGGCCGTCGCCCCAATCATCGACACTGCCGAGAGTAAGGGCATCCGCGTGTCGGTCGGCATCAAGGACTTGAGTGGGCAAGCCGGCGGCGCCGAAGTTCATCTGGGATCGCTGCAATCATACATGCCGGCCAGCACCATCAAAATGGCGCTTGTATCGACCCTCATGCAGCAGGTGGACAAGGGCGCATTGACGCTCGACCAGAAGGTGACGGTTAAGCCGGACGATGTTGTCGGAGGCACGGGATCACTCCAGAAGGAGACTTTCCCACAGGATGTGACCATCGAGCGGCTGGCGCGGCTGATGATCACCCAGTCGGACAACACGGCAACCAACGTGCTAATTGACGTTGTTGGATTGGATAAGGTTCAAGCACTCATGGATCAATTAGGTCTCCAAACGATGCATCTGGGTCGTAAAATGTTCGCCGCGGCGCCGACGCCGGAGCAGGACAACTATATCGACGCAGCCGACCTCGTGACGCTGCTCGCCAAAATCTACAACCATGAGTTTCTGTCCGCACAATCTAGCAATCAGATTATCTCTTGGATGAAGGCACAAGAGGTGAACACGAAGTTCGGCGCCGCACTGCCGGATGCCCCAATCGCCCACAAGACCGGCGAGAACGCGAACGTGACCCATGACGTAGGCTATTTCCTCGTGCCGGGCCATGAAATCGCCATCTCCGTCATGACCGAAGTCACGACGACGGGCGATTTCGATGAGGCACAGGCCATTGGCAATCCGGTCGTGCAGTCCATCGCCAAGGCGGTATATAGCAGCCTGACCAATCATGTGAAGTTCACGGATGTGAAGCCCGGTTACTGGGCGGAATCGCTGATCGAGAGCGCCGCTGCCGCGAATCTCATAAAGGGAACTACCGGCAGCACGTTCAGTGCGGAGCGCGAAATTACCCGTGCGGAATTCGTCTCCCTGCTTGGGCGCTCCCTCGGTTTGACCGCTTCCACCGGCGCTCAGCCGTTTGCCGACGTCCCAAGCGAAGCCTGGTATGCGTCAGACGTCGCTGCCGCTCAAGCGGCGGGCATCGTGCTCAGCTCGGACGGCTCCTTCCGTCCGAATGCTTCGATCAGCCGAGCAGAGGTCATGGCTCTGATCACCCGAGCCTATGAATACAAGCATGGCCAAGTCGCCGCACCTTCGGCAACCGCCTCCTTCCAGGACGCGAAGAGCATTCCATCCTGGGCGAGCGAGGCTGTCGCCAAAGCGGTGTCCCTGCAGCTCGTGAACGGTTATACGGACGGCTCCTTCCGTCCGGGCAATCCGACCACAAGAGCCGAAGCGGTGAAGCTCGTCGCAGACTTGCGATTTAAATTATAATCCGAAGCTGGATCATGAGTGAGAAGGGCGCGAAAGACCTGTTAATTCAGGTCTTTCGCGCCCTTTTTTTTGCGGATCCAAGAAACTAAAACTATTTTATCAAGTTTAAGATTAATAAAATGGGTGATTTTGTTCCATCTGAAAATCTAAATAAACCTGTAGAGCATGCTTGAATGCAAGCGAGCCTTTATATCTTAGAACTCTTTCATCTTTGGTATCCGATTGTTCCTCATTGATGATTTTCGATAAAGTTACATGCTGCGACTCTACTTCAGTTATACCCAGCAACTTAGTTGCAATTCCAACGAATGTCTCTTGCCTAATTCCTTGTATGTCCAGCTCTGGCAGGATCCCCTGCATATAAGAAATAAACATTTTATTGGGAGCGACGACCAGGATATCTTCCGGCTTTAATGTAGATTCATAGCGAAATAGCAAGTAGGAAATCCGGTGAAGGGCAACACTAGACTTACCACTGCCCGCTACCCCTTGCACGATAACTGGATGATCCATAGGCAGGCGAATAATCTCGTCCTGCTCTTCTTGCAGTGAAGAGATGATTTCCTGTATCTGATAGCCTTCCGTCGTTTGGCTGAGTATTTCTGTAAGGAATTGTTCATTTGAGATATCCGCAGATGGATTGGAAAGGCTATGTTGTGATCCAGAAACACGGGGCCTCTCTACTTTACCAACATCAACTACTCTTGATACACGATGTCGTTCCATCGTAATTTGCCTCTTTCCCACAAGATTGCCGACTCCGAGCCATTCTTTTTCCCCGCCGGAATAAGTCGTATATAATTTACCAAATTCGGAGCGCCAGTCTATTACGATCTCTTTATCACTATAATCATCACCGATTGCCGTTTTGCCAACGTAATAGTGAACGGTACTACCATCAGCTTGAATGACATCCATCCGACCAAAATAAGGATGAGCACGGGCCGCTTTAATCTTATCCATTCGTTCCTTTTTTCTTTGTTGAATGATTAAATCCGCTTTTGAATGATTTACATTCTTATTAATAGAAATGCCTTCTACCAATTTGTCGATTTGTGCTAGTTTTTCCTGCAAAACGCTTTGCTCATGCTGTAGTCTGGAGTCCACCATAATTTTCCCCTTCCCAAGAACATACGTCTATTTGTTTTTGAAAAGTACTCTGCTCTTCACGCTAACAAATTGTTCCCTTTGATTGGATACGACATAAAACCCTCGTTCAAAGCGGATTCATGATTCAGATCATATACCAGCGTTTAAGACTAAAGCGTACTCTGGATCTAATGCTGTTCCGATTTACTCATATAACTTGCTCCACTTTTTCAGTCGTTCCTTCATCCGTTCCCTGTAGGACACGGGGGCCAAAATTTCCGCATCGGGACCATACTGGCTTACCCAAGTGATAAATTCCCGATCATGGTTTACAGTTACCTCAAACAGTAGACTTCCATCAGGCAAATCCGTCATTCGAGGCCGAACGAACATTTCTTCTTCCTTTATGTAACGAGCTACGACCGGCGAAAACTTCACTTTGAAATGGATCTGGTCGTTTCCGCGTTCAATCGACCATGTATTTTTCAAGTAATTTTTGATATTAAAATCCCCGCGGTTAAAGGTACGGTTCGTCATCTCTATCGAGCGAAACCGGCTCAATCGGAACGTTCTAACTTCTTCTGCGTGGTGACAGTACCCAATGAGATAAAAACGCTGGTCCCTTGGGACAAGATAATACGGATCAATATCGCGCTCCGTCTGTTGATTTCGGCTTTGCGTATGGTAAACCGCCGTGATTGTCTTTTCTTCCACGATCGCTTGGATCACTTGAAATAGAAAGTTCGGTGCATCCTCCCGATAAGCTGGAGAACCCATCTGAATAATGTCGGTTACATGTTCCAACAATTCCCGGTCTCGCCTCTTTTGCCTGAAATGAGCGGCCATAACTTTATCATAAGCCGTGTCGAATCCCGGCGGCATGTTGCTTTGATCGACAAATGAAGGCAGCATGGAGAATACCATGGCCTCCTGTTGCGTCCAATTGAACGGATATACGGCAAAATCCCCAGCAAATGTGTAGCCTTTACCGTATCCAATATTCGTAATTGGCGCCATTGAATCCAATGAACGCAAATCGCGATATATCGTTCTTTCTTCAGTTTCGCATCTGTCTGCGAGTTCCTTCGCGTTAATTCCAGGCCTCGCCTGAATCGCATAAATAATTTTGAACCATCTGAATAGTTTGTCTGACATAGTCCAATTCTCCTATGTAACTTTCGTTATAGTATATACACACTTCGACAAAAGGCCTCCATATCCTTCCAAGGAACTAAAAATAATGAAATCTTTTGGAGAACTTTAAAAAGAGCGAACTCCAAAAGTTTGAAGTCCGCCCTAGTATATCTACAACACCACATACCGCCCAATCCCCACAAAATACAGCCCGGCTTCTTTTACATTTGAAACCAAACGTATTTCCCCATTCGGATGCGTATACGAGGACTTGGGGTCGATAAAAGTCGACAAAAGATTGGAGTGACGCCTCTTCAACATGATCTGTTTTGAAATCAACAATCACCCAACCGTCATCCTCTTCGAACAAAAAATCGATTCCCCCCCCGAAGGAATGCCTGTTGAACGGCAGTATCTTCTCCCGTTGAAGCAGCGGCTGCTTCGGGAAGAATGTCCTTTGCCGCAAATCTATTGAAAGACTTCAGCTCATCAGCGCTTTTTCTAAGTAACAGCGGCAGCTCAAACAACCTACGACGCGCACTCAAACTCCGCTTCCAAAGTTCGCTTGATAGAAAGGTTCTTACAATACGAACGGCATCAGGTATATACTCCGTCACTAGTCCCTCTTCACTCGCAAGCACATGAACTGCCGCTTCAAGATCCGACTCGATCAATCCTTTACCCATCAACTCAATAGATCGATGAACGACGCTGCCGAATGCCATGCCTCTCCCCTCGGAGGTCCATTCCGGACGTTCGTGGAGAGTTTTGGTCTGACCGGTTACCGACAGTAACGAATAGGTGGGCCGACTGATCAGCTGCAGCTGATGCCGCCGGGCATCCCGAACGCTCGGAAGATCCGGTCCATCGGTTAGCTCCGTCTTTGCCGCACGGATAAAATCAGGGACCTGGAGTTCCCGAAGCTCTTGCAGGCCTAGCAATTCTACAATAAAGACCCCATCATTCGTGATGGGCGATCGCGTTGCTGAACTAGTAGGCTGTCCTCCGTACTTATCCAGATCTGTTGAAAACCTCTCTATTGGTCTGGCATATTACTCGTCGGCTAACCTGTTCTCGGCATGGATAAAAAATACTCCTGGAGCGCATCTCCAGGAGTAACAGATTTCAAACGATATTATGCAACCTAAATCATCGGAGACCCAACAAAAGCCTCCCCTGCCCAATCACCCCATAAATCGGCTCCCGCTTCGCTTCATCCACCCTCGCAAGCGGCGAAAATGCCGCAATCCGCTCCGCCAACCGGCTTCGCACGACTAAATTATGCTGCAGCACCCCCCCCTGCAATATCACCGCAAAAGGAGCTTCGTCCTCGGACAGGCCAAGCTTCTGCATCACCGCCTGCGCTCCCAGAAACAGCTCATCAGCTGCCGATTCGAGAATTCGGCGGGCTGGCGCATCACCTTCTTGGGCCGCTTCGTCCACGAGCTTACTCAGCTCCGCCGTCTTATCCACGCTGTAGGCAGCGGAGTAAGCCCAGTTGAACAGCTCCTCTTCATTGTGCAGCTTCAGGTGCTGAAGCAGCTTCGCCGTTAGCGACGTGGCGACGCCTCTTCCATCGTATCCGCGCAGCACGGCCCGGATTCCCTGCTTGCCGATCCAGTAGCCGCTGCCTTCGTCGCCGACGCGATGGCCCCAGCCGCCTGCGCGGGCGCTGTCGCCCTTGGCGTTGATTCCGTACACAATCGAGCCGGTGCCGGCGATGATCAGGATGCCGGGATCACCGCCGGAGGCGCCGAGCAGGGCAGCGACGCCGTCGTTGTCCACGACGACGCGATCTGCCTGCACCTGTGTGCTGGCGAGCGCTTCGTGGACAAGCTCCTCAATGATGCGGCGGTCGTAGGCGGTGTCGAGGCCTGCGAGCCCGAAGACGGCGCAGGCAACCTGCAGCGGTCCGTCTTCCTCCGCTGCAGGGGTATGTTCTGTCGGGGGTACAACACGTGAAGATGCCGAACTCGCATCACGCTTCCCTACAGCCAGCTGCCGCTTAGCCTCCCGGATCGCCCGCGTCAGCTCTCGCGCCGCGGCTTCGCGGCCCACGCCCTGGTAGTTGCAGGACCCCGCGCGCCCGCTTGCGAGCATGCGACCTTCGGCATCCGCGAACACGGCCAGGCATTTCGTTCCCCCGCCGTCCACGGCCAGCAGGGGAATCATTGCCGGGTTCATCGGCTGACGCTCCAGCCGGCCAGCGAACGGTCCAGGTTCTCCAGCGCGCCCGCCGTGCTGGCACGGGCCGCGTCCAGCCAGTGCTCCTGTGTCTGCTGGCTCTCCTTCCGCTTGGCGATGACGCTGCGAATTTCCGAAGGAGCCGGTCCGCCGGGCAGGGTACGGATATCCACGAAATGTACCGGGTCCAGCGCCAGCCGCAGCTGCTCTGCGGTGAGCGATAGCTTCCGCCCGATAACTTGCAGGGCGATCTCGTTGACGAGCTCCAGCGTGATTTCGTTGGCGGCGAGGCCTTCGGCGACGGCGTGCTTCACGAGGCGGCTCACGATATGGTGGGAGCCGCGGAAGGATAAGCCGTCGCTGCGTACCAGCGTATCCGCGAGCTCGGTCACGATGGCGAAGCTCCCCTCGGTGCGTTTGCGCAGCACCTCCTTGTTGACGTCCACTGTCCCGATGACGCAGGACAGCAGGCGGTACATCCGTTCAAGTACCATTAGCGCCTTCCAGGCATACGGCTGCATGTCATCCTCGGTATCCACGATGTCGCCGAACGGGGTATTGTGCATCATGGTCAGGACGGTTTGGGTGTTGCCGACGCAGCTGGAGAGCAGTGCGCGCATATGCTCGAATGAGACCGGGTTCCGCTTCTGCGGCATGATGGAGCTGATCTGCACGTACGGGTCGGCTACGCGCAGCATGCCGAATTCCTGGGTGCACCACAGCAGGAAATCCTGTGACGATCTGCCCAGGTTGATGGCCGCGAGCTGCACGGCGGTCATCATCTCGCCGACGTAATCGGCGCCGCCGATCGCGTCGTACGAGTTGTAGATCAGCTCGTCAAAGCCGAGCAGCTCCTGTACCCGCTCGCGACTGATCGCGAAGCCGGAGGTCGTCAGCGCCGCCGCTCCCATGCTGCTCCGGTTGCAGTTGGCGTAGGCCGCCTGCAGCCGGCGAATATCGCGGTCCAGCGAATCCGTCACCGCCATGATGTAGTGGGCCAGCGTGGTCGGCTGCGCCTGCTGCGTATGGGTGTAGCCGATCATGATCGTGTCCGCATGCTCCTCCGCGAACGACAGCAGCTGGCTCTTGAGCGCAAGGGCTCCGCGAAGCGTCACGAGCAGTTTCTCCCGCAGCACGATCCGATATATCGCGATGCCCATATCGTTGCGGCTGCGGGCCAGATGCAGGTTGTCGGCAATGTCTCCGGCCGCTGCATGCAGCTCATGCTCGACCTGAAAGAACAGGTCCTCGAATTGTCCGGTATATTCCGCTTGGCGAAGCCCCTCCAGGTCAAGGCTGCGAATGGCTGACGCGATCTGGCTGGCCTCTTCTTCACTGACGAGCCCTTGCTCCTTCAGCATAATCAGATGTGCTTTGTTGATGGCCATCATGGCTCCAAGCAAGCTCGTCTTCGCTTCGTCAAAAGCGGGTTCGAGCACGGCTTCCGTATACGTTCGTCCCGGAAAATGCCCGCCTTCCTGCTGCAAAATCTGTTCCCGAATCCTCATGTTGTCCCATTCCCTTCCTTCGTTTTATGTATCGATCGATATAAAATGAATCTAAGGAAGTAAACATTTTACTTCGTGCAAAGTAGCCGCTGCGGTTCCGGATCGTTCTTTCGATCGCTGTTGCTCCCGGATTTCTTGATTGAAATGAGTTCATGGTCGATATCCGCTCACAAAGGCGAACGCTAACGCTTCTTCTGAACGATTCCGTCTCCTCCGCTACTTTAGCCGTACATTCATTCGACCTCTTCGTAGCAACTGTACATCCTAAGATTCATCTTGAACAAACCCTCAACATCTCTTCCTCATCCCAACATCCAAGGTGCGGCGCGAAGCACACCGCTTCGCGCCCACCCTTTTTATGCAACCTAAACTCGATTCCTCAACATCCTATAAGTCCAAACCCATCACTTGCTGCTCGCAGGAGCAGTCGTCCCCACGGACGCTGCGCCCTGCTTCAAGCTGATCATATTCACGAACATACGGATCGAGCCCGGCACGAGGCTCGGCATTTCGCGGTACCAGACGAGCGAGCTGTACGTATAGGTTCCTTTGCCGTAATTGGCCGACAGGAATGTGCCGGTAAATTCTTTTTCGCCCGCATCGCCGTTTGAGATCAGCTCCGTATACTCCTTGCCCCATTCGGACGGGTTATAGGCGGAGCGGTCCTGGATCCAGTTCTCCCAATCGGCGGCCGTGATTTTGTTTGGCGAATTGAAGATCGGATGATCCGGCGCCAGCATAGTCACCTTGGAGTTCTCGTCCGTGACGCGCCACTGGATCAGCGGCTGGCCAATCGTAATCGGATACGGAGCGAGCTCCGGCGACCATTTGTCTTCCGGCTTATGATACTGCACGACCAGGTTGCCGCCGTTCTTGGCAAAATCGAGCAGACGCTGGTTGCTTGGAATCAGCTCTGGACGGAAGGCGTATGCCCGGATACCGAGCACAATCGTGTCGTACTGCGACAAATCGCCGAACTGAATCGTTTTGGCATCCAGGTTCGTCACGTTGACGCCTACTTGGCGCAGCACTTGGTCGATATTATCAAACCCGCTGGAGATGTAGCCGACCTTCAGGCCTTGCGGCACCTTCAGATCGAACGCCTGGATGGCGAGGTTCGCCGGCTTGACGTAATATGTTTTGCCGATATGCGGATATTGGATGACCTGCACCGTTCGGCTGCTGTCCGTGGCACTAATGCTTGATATCGCCGACAGGCTGTAGCTTCCCGCCTTTACACCCGCAGGCGCTTTGACGGTGAACTCGGCTGTCTTGGTTTCGTATTTGGCCGCGAACTTCAGCTCCTGCACCGCAGGTTCAACAGTCCAGCCCTCCGGCGTTTTCAGCGATACTTTCGACGTCTCAGCACCCGGCGCGTAATTCGTCGCCGTGACCTTCACGGATACGGCATCTTCCGGCTTCAGCGTGTTCAGCACCGCCGCTTCCGGGCTGAGTGACAGCGCAACCGGCGGCAGCACCGCGACCGCATTGTCCGGAACCGCATGCAGCGTCGCCGGCGTTCCGAACGCTTCATACCGGATATCCGCGGAAATGAGCGGCAGCGCATAAGGATTGAAATCCTCGACCTGCTTCGGCACGGTCACCTCGAACTCCGTTTTGACTGTCTGGTTCTTGCCCAGCTTGTCAAAGCTCGCCGCTCCTGCCGCCTTCGCAGTCCAGCCTTCAGGCACGTTCAGCTTCAGGCTGACCTTGCCGACGTTTACGTCGCCGCCGTTGAAGGCGGTAACGGTTACTTTCGCGGTTTGCCCCGGAACGAGCTCTCCGGTCTCCGGCTTCACCTTGACGACGACCGAGGTCGCTTCCTGGCTGGCTTTGTTGAGCTGTCTTTCCTTGACGTCCAGCCGGTGCAGCAGATCGGTTTTCGCAGATGCGTCCAAAGAAGAGGACTTCACCAGCTCGACTGCGGTTTGCACGTCCGCTTTCATCTCATGAACTTCGCGGGCAACTTGATCGAATGCGGGATAGGCCGCGATCACTTCGTTTGCGTCCTTTTGCAGCGTGTTCAGCTGCTTGGCGACTTTATTGTCTTTTCCTTTGGCATTGATTTCTTTGGACAGATCGTCGAACGTGAAGGCGATGCCGCCGAAGAGCGACGTTTCCGGCTTTTCGCTTGCCTTCTTGCCGTCGGCTGCTGCTTCCAGCTTGTAATACGCCGTTCCCTGACCTTCGTCCACCTGTCTGCCCATGCCCTGGCTCTTGTGCATATAGCGGGATTCCTCGCCGAGCTGGGCATAGGAAGCACCGTACAGCTCATTGTATGCATTCACCGGCAAAGAGACATCGTACGCCTTGTCCGTGGCAGGCACGTACAGCTTTTTCGGCTGCCAAGGCTGCAGCCCTTCCTTCAGCTGCTCCGGGAACACCTGCGGGTTGCCCGCATCCTTGAAGGCCCGTACGGTCAGCACGTTCACCGCGCGGTGATGGCCATGCGTCGACTCCTCGTTCAGGAACGCCGGAATGAGCACGTCCGGACGTTTCTCGCGGATTTGGCGGATGAGCCGCTCGTAAGCGACGTCCTCACCCCATTTGGCCAAGGTTTCGTCCGGGCTCTTGGAGAACCCGAAGTCAAAAATCGGATCGTCCAGCTTCTGGCTCAGGTTCGCCAGCGTCACGTTGGTAATTTTCGACGCTTCCTGCAGCTCCCGCGTACGGATGATGCCGAGGGCGTTGCCAAGCTCGCTGCCGATTTCGTTCTGCCCGCCCTCCCCGCGGTTCGCGATCACGCTGTATGTATCCACGCCTAGACCCAGCGATAGGTACGCGAGCGTCGCGCTGTGCTCATCGTCCGGGTGAGCCCCCGTGTTCATTGCGCTTGCAACGGTGGTAAGCGGCTTGATCGCTTTCCATAAATCGACCACCCCCCTGTCGGCGGATGCTTTTCCCGGACCGGCCTGCAAAGCCAGCGTTCCGGCCATCACCAGGCTTAGTGATGCTGCCATCCATTTGTTCGCCGTGCGTTTCTTGCTTGATTGATTTGGACTCAACGTTACTTCTCCTCCTTCAAGCATGCGAGTTTGTATCATTATCGCGGCAGGCCCGTACGGAATGGGACAAGCCAGAGCCGCGCAATGAAAGGAACTTGTACCGCTTCAGGTTCAGGAACATCTATGGTCAAATCGCAGAGCCGGCATTACCGCCGGTCAGTTTGCGGGAAACATAGAGCACGAGAATGATCATGACGATCTGCAGCACGCCGTAGGCGCAGGCGGTTCCGAATTCGAACGCGTACATCCGCTGGAAAATCTCGACCGAGATCGGCGTCGTCTTGTTCGTGTACAGCAGGATCGAGGCGACGAACTCGCCGATGCCTTCCACCAAGGCCAGCAGCGTGCCCGCCAGGATGCCGCTCAGCGCCATCGGGAACACGACGCGGCGGAAGGTGTACCACCAGGAAGCGCCCAGGTTACGCGCCGCTTCCTCCACCGAGCGGTCGGTCTGCATTAGCGTGGAAGACGTCGAGCGGAAGATCAGCGGCAGATGCCGGACGAAATAGGCCAGCGGCAAAATCCAGAACGTGCCGATCAGCACCTGCCCGAACGAGAATGCATTCGGCTCGCTGAACGCCGTGATCAGGTTCACGGCCACGACCGTGCCCGGCAGCGCCCAAGGCAGCATGATCAGGATGTCGAGCAGCGTTTTGCCTTTGAAGCGCATGCGCACGATGGCGTAGGCGGCTGCGACGCCGAACAGCAGATTGCCGATCGTCGCCGCGATGCTGATTTTGAAGCTGTTCGCGATCGGGCGCCACGTTTTACTGTCGGTGAACAAATCCTTGAAATGATCGAGCGTGTACGACGGCGGCAGCACCTGGGTCGTCCACTTCCCGTCTTCGGAAAAGGCGAGCAGCACAATCACGAGGATCGGCAGCATGAGCACCAGCACCCCGAGAAAAGACAGCACCATCGAGACGTTGCGCCCCGCCCGGCTTTTCACCTCGGTCCGGTGTACGCTGACGCCCTTACTCATGTTCTGGTAATTCCGCGCGCCCTGATACCATCTCATCAGGATGAGGAACAAGACAGACACGATGGACAGCAGCGTCGACTGCGTCGCGGCCATATCCAGGTCTCCGTTCGTGCGCGACAGGTAAATCTGCATCGTCATCGTCCGCTCGATCCCGAAGATCAGCGGCGCCGTGTAGGACGCCATCGAGATCATGAACACGAGCAGCGATGCCGCGACGATGGCCGGCGTAAGCATTGGCAGAATCACCCGCCGCCAAATGGTGAAGCGGTTCGCGCCCAGGTTCGCGGCAGCCTCCTCCAGCGAAGGGTCAAGCCCCTTAATCGCCGAGGACGCGGTCATATAGAAATAGGTGTACATCGTAAACGTATGGACGACGAGCACGCCCCAGATGCCTTTCAGCGTGAACGGCGGCTTTTCCAGATGGAGTAGATGCTGCAGTCCCCGCGGGATGATCCCGCTCGAGCCGTACAGAAATTCAAAGGACAGCACCCCGATCAGCGGCGGCAGCGCCATGGGTACGAGGACGAGCACCGACAACAGCTTGCGGCCGGGAAAATCATACCTTTCGAGCAGGAACGCCATGCTGACGCCTACGATGCCGCAGGTGACGACGCTGAGCACGGAAATGTACACGCTCGTCCACAGCGCTTCGAGGTTCGCGGTATGCTCCAGGCTGAAGAAGCGGGAATAATTGTGGAGCGAAAAGCTCCCCTCCTGCTTGATGCTCTGCAGGAACGTCTGGAAAAACGGATACACGACATAGGCCAGCAGAATGAGAAACAGCGGCGCGATCAGCACGTAGACGAAATGCGGCGACGTCGTCAGCGCGCTCCAGCGGCTGTTCGGGCGCAGCGGCGGCTGCGGCCGCGGTTGGGGCTGTGATTGAGGCTGTGGTTGGTTCATGGGTTCGGCTCACCTCCTATTCCAGAAAATAAATGCTCTCCGGTGCCACGGCTAACCGCATGTCCTCACCCGGCTCCCTCATCCGCTGCCCCTGCCCGACGAACAAGGCTTTTACGGACAGCGGCCCGGCTTCCGCGATCACGTTCACGCTGACGCCGGTGAACTCCGACAGCCGCACCTTCACGGATAACGTATTGGCTGCGCCTCGTTCAGACGGGCCAGCCTCCCGGATGGCCTCCGGTCGCACCGACAGCGTGACCTTCTGTCCCGCCGCCAGCTTGCATGCGGGCGAGGCGTTCGCGGCGAGACCCGTCAGCAGCACATCCGGCGCGATCCGAACGTCCGCCTGGCCGCCTTCCACGCGTTCCACCGTGCCCTCCCACAGATTGGTTTCGCCGATGAACGAAGCGACGAAGCGGTTGGCCGGGCGGTTGTATATTTCAAGCGGCGCGCCGATCTGCTGCACGACGCCGTCCTTCATGACCATGATCCGGTCGGACATCGACATCGCTTCGGATTGGTCGTGCGTAACGTAGATCGTCGTGATGCCGAGCTCCAGCTGCAGCCTTTTGATCTCCTGCCTCGTCTCGTCCCGCAGCTTCGCGTCGAGATTGGACAGCGGTTCGTCGAGCAGGAGAATATTCGGTTCGATCACCAAAGCTCGCGCGAGCGCGACCCGCTGCTGCTGTCCGCCCGACAGCTGGTCGATGCGGCGCTCGCCGTATCCGTCCAGATGCACGAGCTTCTGTGCACGCGTCACCTTCTCGCGTATCTCCGCCTTCCCCTGTTTACGGACTTGGAGACCGAAAGCAATATTCTCGAACACGGTCATGTGCGGGAATAAGGCGTAGTTTTGAAACACCATGCCCGTGTTGCGCTTGTTGGGCGGCATGTTCGTCACGTTCTGTTCCCCGAACAGGATGCGTCCGCCGCTGGGGTAGTAGAAGCCGGCGATCATGCGTAAAGTGGTCGTCTTGCCACACCCGCTCGGGCCGAGAAAGGTAAAAAATTCGCCTGGCTTGATATGTACGTCTACGTCCTCCACACCTTTGGCCCCGCCAAACGTTTTGCTGACGCGATCCAGCGTGACTCCGATCATAACGTTAGTCCTCCTTCAATTCGTTTCGCATATCGATGCAGGCCTCTTCGGCCTTCCATGTACAATCGATCGGGCATATCAGCCCGCCGGAACATCCGGCAGACCCGGCGGGGATCTCCCCCGCCGCTGCCTCTTGTATCTCCTAAAACGTAGACCCTATTCGTTATTTTCCGCCCTTGCCCTTGATGTTCTCGTCCCAATGCTGCATCCATTCCTTCTCTTTGTCCGCCAGCACCGTCCAGTCCAGATCGAGCGACTTGGTATCGAGGTTCTTGTACCAATCCGGGAACTGGCTCTTGTCAATGTCGGTCCGGGTCGGGATCTGGAACAGCTTGTCCGCCTTTTCCTTCAGCTGATCTTCATCGAAAATGAAGTCGAAGAACTTCTTCGCGTTCTCCATGTTCTTGGCGTCCTTGACGATGCCGACGCCGTCCACCAAGATCGGCGCGCCGCTGGCCGGATAGATGTAATCGAACGGCTGCTTCTGCATTTCCTTCTGGATCAGGATGTCCTGCAGGTTCCACAGCGACAGCTTTCCTTCCTGGCGAGCCAGCTTCAGATACAGCTGCGTCGGGTCCTGCGTGTACTCTTTCGTGTTGGCGTCAAGCTTCTTCAGCCACTCGTATCCTTTGTCCGGGCTTGCCGGGTCCTGGCGGTAAATCATCGCGTCATAAATCGTCCGCATCGTGCCGGACGCCATCACACCGCGGATCAGGATTTGATCCTTCCATTTCGGATCGAGCAGGTCGTCCCAATCCTTCGGCGCATCCTCCTTCTTCAGCGCCTCGGAGTTGTACATGATCACCTCGGGCAGCAGCATTTCGCCGTACCAGCGGTCCTGAGCGTCTTTGTATTCGGCCGGGATGCTGTCCGCATAGCTCGGCTTATACGATTCTAGCAGGCCTTCGTTCGCCGCCGTAATAAAAGAGGACTGCGTGCCGCCCCACCAGAAATCCGCCTGCGGATTGGCCTTTTCGCCGCGCACCCGTTCCATGATCTGCTGCGCGCCCATTGTCATCACCTCGACGTCGATGCCCGGGTTCAGCTCCTTGAATTTCGGCACGATCTGCTCGACGACGTTTTTGTCGCGGGCGGTGTAGATGACGAGCTTCTTCGATCCTTTGGAGCTGCTATCGCCGCCCGATGCGGACGGCTCCTTGTCGCCTCCGCCGCATGCCGTTAAACCGACCGTCATCGTCAATGCCATGGACAGCATGCCGAGCTTGAACCATTTTTTTGTCATTGTTCAAATCCCCCTTGGTTTTAAGAGCACATAATGGGCCCATTTTAAATGCCAAAATTTTAACTACCGGCCGGCATGGATGCGAATGAGTGCGCCTCAAGCACGCTGTGCACCGCGCCCATCAGGCCCGCGCGCTCGCGCAGCTCGGCCAGGCGGATGTCCGGCACCACTGGCACCCACTCCAGCAGCAGCTCGCGGATCCGATTCAGCCCCGCTTCATCCAAGTGAAGCATCTCGCCGCTCAACACCAGCATTTCGGGATCGAGTACGCTGACCGTGTTGGCGATGCCGGAGGCCCAGCCGTGATACACCTCGTTCAGCAGGACTTCTGCGGGCGCGCTGCCTTCTCTGCTAAGCCGGATGAGCTGCCGCAAAATGCCCGCCTCGGGATCGACCGGGAGGCCAAGCGCTTGGGCTTTGCCGTGAATGCCGGTAACCGAGAAGTTCCTCTCGAACACGCCGAATTCGCCCTTACGGCGGGCCGGCGAGTCGCCGATCCGCATGTAGCCGATTTCCCCGGAGGCTTCCCGGCTTCCCCGGTACAGCTGCTTGTCCAGGATGATTCCTGCGCCGATGCCGGTGCCGACGTACATATAGACCAAGCTGGAAACGCCAGCCCCCGCACCGCCGAAAAATTCACCCTGCGTCATCATGTTGACATCATTGTCGAGCACGACCGGCAGCCGCAGGCGTTCCTCGATTTCCCGGCCTACCGGCAGGTCCATCCAGCCCGTGCTCGGGGCATGGCTGACGGTGCCGCTGCGGCGCTGGGTGATGCCGGGAAGGCCGACGCCGATGCCGACGACCCGGTCGCGGTCGATCCCGCTTACTGCGAGCAAACGCGCGAGCGTCTCCTCCAGCGCCTTCAGCGCAGAGTCCCCATCCACCGGCTGTTTCAAGCGGGTATGCCGCTGCGCGATCAGCTCGCCCTTCATGTCGGCGACCGCCATTTCGAGCTCGCTTCCCTCGAATACAGCGCCAACGACCGCATATGCCTGCACATTGTATTCAAGCAGGATGGGTCTGCGCCCACCTTTGGATTCCCCGGTGCCGACCTCGCGAATCAGCCCTTCCTGAATCATTTCCTCCACGAGCGCCGACACGCAGGGCCGGCTGAGGTTGGTTTTTGCTGCCAATTCGGCTCGTGACAAGCGGGGCTCCTGCCGGAGCTGATGCAGTATGCCTTCCCGGTTCATCTGTTTGACGAATTTGGTGTTTCCGGTTCTCCCCCTGATCACGATGTCATCCACCACCTTACTTTGTTAAAATAACTAACAAATTCAAATTTAGGCTCAGTATATGAATACACTTCCAAAACATCAATACGTTTACCCATAAATGAGAAATCCTTCCTAAGCGTCGAAAACAATCGAATTCCACGTTTTTCCTCCACTTTTTCTGATGGATGAATGCCCCATTGCCCCGAGCGATGCGGATTTTCCACCCATCTCCATCTCGGGAATATCTCCTCGGATTGGCGGAATATCGTCCAAAAACGTTTTTGGTTCACTACGACTTTCTTCCCCGAGCCTTTTTTCCTGTTTCCGAATTTCAATCCCCCATATTGACGAGAAAAAAAGGTCGACAATTGGGAGTAAATACCTGGAAATTAAAAGTGTCTCTAAACCAGACATTTACTACAGCGTTATTAGCTTCTTCGGACCTGGAAACGAATGATAGTTCATACTTGGAGCTTTGACTGTTTAGGTATCTCCCTTCAGCTTTACTTCTTGGGTTAAATGCCGTTCCCACCTCTTCCCAATCTACAGGGCGGGCTATAATCACCTTACAAATTCGGTGCCATGAGCAGTTGCTCAGAATTCTGGTTATTTATCTACAAAGACAACATCACCAACAAACTATTTCCCAAGTGGGAGTTTGAATACGATGCCAACACGTCTGAGAGTTAGTTATACCGCAACGAAAAGAGGCAATTGAACGATTGAACGAAACTTCGCGGATGCTAAAGAGTTCCAAGGGTTTACCTACTTATCTTTGTGCTCGTCTGCCAAAAACCAAGAAACAACCCCTGGTTACAGTGGTCGCACAGAACATGAAGAAGATGGCGCTAGGTTGATAGAAAAAAAAGTTAATCCAGCGTTTTTTCGCCAGATAAATATGAGCAACAAAAAAAGCCAGACTTTATATAGAGACCGAGGTTTTCGACGCTCTTGTCTTCGTGGGGCTTTTAATCTCAATATAGATTTATATATTGGTTATCCGAAGGACCACAGGCGGTTTTAGTAATTATTCCACGGAATTGGAATTAAAACAGTCACTCACAGCTTATTCCCCCTAAATTTCAGGTAAGAAGTTGTTGGAGGAAGAAACTTTCTAACTGTTGCAGCAGAAGAATGCCAGTTGTTAAATACAGTTATAAAGATATAAGCTAACCGGGCACCACAAGTAACGCCAGCGTTCTTTTGAGCGAGTATACATAAAGTTAAATAAATCTTTCAGTTTGATTAATATACAAATTATTACATATTATTATATAAATAAATATTTTTACATTATTTATGTAACATCTTCCAGATAATTTTGTTTAATATATTAGATTCAATAAAGTAGGCATTTATATAACATATTTCTAGGAGGTAACAAATGAAAGTAAAAAAGAATACCTTTGTAAGGAAAGCTAGCACAGCTGCTCTAGCAATAATGATTTCTGTAATTACAGTCACTCCAGTATTTGCACAGGACAATGATATTCAAGGACCGGAAAAGATTATTCAAGGTTATCTCAAAGAGCACAATTTGAATTTCCCATTGGGAAGTGAGGATTATCACACTTTTTTATTAAATATTAAATGGAACGAAATTGATGAACTAAAAAGCAATCCAAATTATGATGAGATTAGAAATTATGCAATACAGTATGAAGATGAATCCTCTTTTGGTAAAAAGAACAGTGAATTAGAATCGCTTGAGTACAAAATGCTACTAGAAAACTCTAAGGATATATCCGAGTACGAACCAAAAGCTAGCACCCTTCAGACTAGTTATAATAGACAAGTTGCAGTTAACTATGCCTTAAATTGGGCAACTAACGGCGGAAAAAGCCGTAACCCATCTTATGAGGACTATAGTAATGACTGTACGAATTTTGCTTCACAAGTCTGGTTTGCCGGTGGGAATAACATGAGAAAACCCACCTCCATACCAAGCGGTTGGAACGAGAACACCGCATATTGGTACTTTGTAA
>NZ_BIMK01000048.1 GCF_004001045.1 Paenibacillus chibensis | reverse complement strand
ATTCGAATTATCCCTTATTTTAGCGTGAATACTGAAATAAATCTAGAAATGCGTTATAATTCAGAAAAAAGGTTTAATGAATTAAAGATAATCTTAGAGGTGAACCACATGCATAGTTCATTGGGCTCGAGGCTTCTGTCCTCCATGCCATCCAATATCTTTATGGATTCGATGGTCATATGGGCGGTAATCATGCTGATCTCCATGTGCATCGGCGGATACTTTATGATCCGTAAATTTCTGAAGGTGCTTCCCAAAAATGACGGCAGGTCCAAACTGGACTGGCAAAATCACTGGGTTGAAACCAGCCGCCACCTGTGGACGGATGAGTCCAAGGAATTTCTGGACAAACTGGTCAAGCCCGTTCCCGGACCGTTCCGCGATATCGCCAAACATTCTATTGCGGCTGAAATTGGCAGAATCGCTTTGGAGGAAAAAGCGCCGGAAGTAACCCGGGATCACTGCATCAAAGGCTACATTTCCGCCACGCCTAGACGGGACAATAAATTTTTGGTTGCTTTCCTGAACAAAAACCAGATCGACTACAAGCCGTACGAGCATCTGATGCAAAAGTAGGTTTGCAGCCTGTACATGACAAAGCCCCCTGGCAGGAGCATCAAATTGAAGAAATGGTCCATTTCGTCAGTCTGATTCCAAGCCAGGGGGTTTCTGCATTCAAAAGAACCCATAAAGGAGCGTGTCGGTGCATGAAAATCGTGATTTGCGGCGGAACCGGCTTTATCGGCAAGGCGCTTACCCGTCATCTTTTGCAGCAAGAACATGAAGTAACCGTGATATCCCGCAAAGAACCGGACAAGGGTCCAGACGGCATTACATACCTGACCTGGGACCAAATTGATGCCAGTCCCGTGCTGCTCGAAGGAACGGAAGCCATCGTCAACCTGGCCGGCGCCTCCTTGAGCCAGCGCTGGACGCCAAAGGCCAAACAAAGCATCATCGAGTCCCGGTTGAAAACCGTGCAGGCCGTGGCGAAGCTGATCCAAGCGCTTCATGAAAAGCCTTCCGTCGTCGTGCAGGCTTCCGCTATCGCCATATACGGCACCTCACTCACCGATACGTTTACCGAAGAAAGTCCGGCACATGTCGTCGACTTTCCTTCTTCGGTCGTGAAGGAATGGGAAGACTCTGCCGAGCAGATTTCAGGCGTACGCCTGGTCAAGCTGCGGACCAGCGTCGTCCTCGGGAATGACGGGGGAGCCTTCCCGCTGATGAAGCTTCCGTACACGCTCGGATTCGGCGGGAGAATCGGTAGCGGCAAGCAGTGGGTCTCCTGGATTCATCTGCATGACATGGTCCGTCTGATCGAATTTTGCATCAGCCATCCGGACGTGAGCGGGCCGGTCAACGCTTCGGCGCCGGAGCCCGTAACCAACAACCAGTTCGGTCAGACCGTCGGTCAAGTGTATCATCGTCCGCACTGGTTCCCGGTGCCTGCATTCATGATGAGAACCGTCCTGGGAGAACTGTCGCTCATCATCCTGGAAGGACAGCGGGTCATACCGGATAAAATAGTACAGCACGGCTTCCGCTTCGAGTTTCCGACGCTTGCGGCTGCCCTGCAGAACTTAAAAGAAGTTCAGGCCGAGCGGAAGGTGTAGAAGCCCTTCACGATGACGAAGCGATCTCCGTCATGAAGCGGATAATCCTTATACGGAACCATCGCTTCCCCCATCAACCGGGTACCATTCTTTGAGCCGAGATCCTTGATGAGGTACCCGCCGTCTTCGGTCCGGCTCAGCTCCACATGCGCGCGCGAAGCCCCCACGGAAGACTCCACATACTGCGACACCTCTTCAGAACGTCCGATAACGAAGTGCTGCTGCCTGAGTTCAATCCGCTCGGATTTCGATGCATCCTCCGCTTCCCTTAGCAAATAACATACCGGAGTAGAAAAATTCGATGCAGATTTCGCTTCCGGATCGAGTTGGCCAAGCAGCACGGTCGCCCCTCCTTTGCCTGAATTCAACATCTCTGTCTTCTGGCCGAGCTGACTGTAGTAATCCTGCACGGATCCATCCGGCTGCGGCGGTTCCGTGTTGAATCCGGCGAAATTCATGACTCGCTGCTGGATACGCGAAGGACCACCCGAATCCGGCAGAACGTCGCTTTCCCTCGGGCGACTCCCACGGTCGGACCTTTCATGGATTTGATCTTTTATGTTCTGGAATTCTCCTATGCCTGCAAGGGTATGATCCTCTCGCGTTTGCGGAAATTTCCACTTCCAATCAGGCTCTTGGTTGGAGTCATGCACTTCTGACAGCTCCCCTTTGCCTTTCTTGGAACTCCCCCTGAAGAAGCCCGTAAACTGTTCCACTTCAAAACGCGAACGGCCTTTGCCTTGCTTCGGCTCTACGGACAACTCGGAAGACCCGAAATCAGGCAGCGCATCAAAGGATGTAGAATCCGCTGTGTTTTTTGCTGCAAACAGCTTCCCCGCCCAGCTCATGGCGGCAATACCGGCCAATATCAGAGTAAGTATTACGCAAATGATCAGCTTACCGGTGCTCGGAGATGACATGTACACCATCCTCCATACGACAGCCGCACCCAGTAAACATGCAAGGGCTATGTAGGTTTTCCGGGAGGAAGTGGCGCTCTCCCCTCCTTCGGCTGCAGACTCCAACTCGGATGCGATTGGTTCAAGGCTTACCCGGCTCTTTAAAAAATCGGGAATTTGTATGTCATCGTCATCCTCTATGCGGCTGCGTTTATCCCGGTTCCCGCCAAGCATCGGGAAACCACTCGCCGGATATTCATTCCTTCCCGGTTTCTGAAGCGTATTTGACGAATTTGTCGCTTGCGCCTCATGAGCTTCCCGTTCCGTTCTCCCGCTAAAAGTGAACTGCCGAACTTCCGCCTGCTGTGCATGGGATACAGGCTTCATTTGATTATTTTCATGACCGCCAGCAGGAATGCTCCCTTCAGGTTGGTTCCGCAAAGGACCCGGAATTTTATCTTCTCGCAAGCTTGCTGGCGTGGACGGACGCGCCCCGCTTTCGCCGGACAACAGTTTTAGCAGCAGCTTTTTAAAGCCGTTCACCGTAAACTCCTCGGACCCCGTATACAGCAGCAGCTGCTGGACGCCTCCGCCTCTCAGCTCGACGACCGAAGCCATGAAGCGTGTCACAAGCTCCTTCAATCGCCCGTTGAGCGTGCCCCATCCCTCTGCCTCAGCCAGCGGAACATAGGTAAAATAAAGCTTTCCTTCTTGAAGCGAGCCATCCACAAAAATGTAATCCTCAGCCAGCATGTACTTCCCGGGCTGAAGCATATACAGAACGCTTTGTTCCAACGCTTCCGCCACCTGCAGCAGCAAGCCGTAATATTCCGTCATATGAATGCGCTCGCTCTTCAGCATATGCGACAGCATCTTTTTATCCGTCATGTCATAACGCAAAGTCACCTGCAAGTCGACCTCATGGACATGAAGTGGCAATAAATGAGGAATGCGGGAAGCGGAAATCATGGATACCTCCACCTTGCTGAGTTCATCCGAACGGAGTCCCCCGGCACGGGACAAAACCATGAATGTTCCGCCCTGCTGGATAAAATCTCTCATTAAACCCGACAAATCGATTCACCCCAGGTGTACAGATTAATGTTTCATTAAAAAGAATGCGCATGGGGACTGCCTGCTGAGCAGACTTTCATCATGCAGCATGCAGGCGGCCGCTTCACCACAAGAGCGAGTACATGCAGGCAAAGGCATACCCGGGAACGACAGCGAGCATAAAAGGAAAGCGAAGCTGCTGCTCCTGCCCCGCCTTGATCGGACGCAAGCTTTTCAAGATGAACACGCCTGCAAAGCGGCTCATGATAGATCGCAGTCTCTTCAGCGTTTCCCGTCTCCATAACAGGATCAAGACCCCGATAAAACCGGCGCACAGAACCGAATATAACAAGCATTGCAGGGTAAGAAGCGCTCCAAGCCAGGCTCCTATGCCTCCAAACAGCTTCACATCGCCTGCACCGACGGCGCCGATTACATGCATAACCAGGAGCAGCGCAAAGCCCGCAGCTAGCCCTTTGCCTGAAAAGGCCAAACCTTGCAGCCCGCCCGTTAGCGAATGAAATAATACACCGCCCAGCATCGCTGATAATGTAAGCTCATTAGGTATCTTCATCGTGCGGATATCCGTGATGAAGGCTGCAATAACAACGAACGTGCACCCCCATAGGGATATGTCCATCCTTCTCATGCCCCCTGTTTGTTGTTTGATCAAATCCGAGTCCCCCGTGATCTGATCTATCCTTTCACTACCGTAAACGTCACTTCGGTGCGATGTCCGTCTGATGTCGTGATGACAAAGGGCCATGTGCCTGGGGTCGTATTCGTCCCGACAAACCATTCCCATTCGATGATCCCTTCCGAGTCGGCTTGTTTTTCGCCCAAGTATTTAGCCGTGCTTTGACCGCTCTTGTAAAATACGGACAGGTTGGCCGAAGCTCCCGGTGCAACCTGAATCCTTACTTTGGCTCTTTTCCCGACATATGCGGGATCAGGCTTTTCAAGCACTTGCACAGATTGTTCATCCGCTGCTTCCCCTTCTCCCGGGGACATCGCCTCCGTCTCCCCGATCCATAGCCTTTCCTGCGCCTTCGCCTGAAGCACGATTTTCTTGTTCAGAAACGGTACTTTCATCGGAAGCTCGTAGCTGACTTCAATCGAGAAATACGGATCCGTGCGGGTTTTCAAATTCGGGATTTGGATGTTGGATACATGAATCCGTTCGTAATCGAGGAGCCTGCTTTCCATATATGGCTTCAAAATAGGCTTTACCACCGGATCCAGAACAGCCTCGGCAGCTTGGTTTTTGAGATTCTGAAGCGGTTCATCGGCTCTCGCTACCGCTCCTGCCACCCATTCGTTTAATGGCGCAGGCAGGGTGTTCGTGTACTGCGCGGCCCAATCACTAAGCGACAGCTTCGGTATACTCCAGCTCCCCGCCGGCTCTTGGCCGTTCTCATCTTTCTCGGGGGCCTTCTGCTCGATCGCGAGTGCAACAGGATATATATGCGCAGACACCATTTTCACGGTATCCGAGACCGTGCTCTGCAAAGCCGTGGAAATCAAGGTCATCTGGACCATGTATATCAAGAAAATAACGAAAAGAATGAACATCGGCATGACAAGCGATGCTTCGACCACCATGCTGCCCCGCTCGCCGTTCTTGACTCGGTTCAATCGTTCATGCCGAATTCTCGCCACCCTGCCGCTAATAAGAATAATCCGCTTGTTTGACCGCATAATATCGGTTTCCTTCCACTTGGTCCGGACTTCCGCCGGCATACCCGATCATTTTCATGACGCCGGGCAAAAACCATAGCCGCATGCCGACCTTAACATCACCCGACGCATACGTCGGACGTTCCGCGGGATTGATTCCCGTATTGAAGCGGATGAGCGCCAGCATGCGTGACATCTTCTTCTGGTTGTTGCTGTGGATCAGCAGGAACAACCGCAGGTAGTCCCGGTATGTAATCTTTACCTTGATATAGCTGGACAGCTCCACCGCTCCCGTCTCGCAAAGCGTAATCATGTCGGCAATGGCCATTTCGATCCCATATAGCAACGCGGCAGCCAGCACCAGCAGCGGATGACCAAGCCCACTGTTTTTGACCAAACCTTCCATCGTACGAATGGCAAGTCTCGATGCAAAAATTTCAGCGTAGGCAGCCGAAACGTTCCCGACCGGATTGTGAAAGCCGTACAGTATGTATTCCAGCTCCTGGTTCTTCACGCTGAACTGATCGACTACGGCATCTCCCAGCTCGGCCTGCGGATTTGAAGCCGCATCCTTTAGGCTGCTGATGTCGAAGGGCTTGAAATATGACGCAGCATATTCATTTTGAAGCAGTTCATCCTTCAGCCCTGACATCATGCCTGCCATCGCGCCGTATATCCCGTCCATATCATTCATGGCGGATTTGCCTGCATCATAAGGATCGTTATCCAGATCGGCCCCCTGATATTTCCCATCGTCAAGCTGTTTGTTGAAGTTCAAGTTATCGTCGTAATAGGTTTGCAGTTTTTTAAAATCCTCCAGATGTCTTTTGGCCCTTTGGTCGAGCTCGTTGATCCGTTCCAGAATATGGGCCGCGTCTTTGAGCTTGGCCTTTCCCTTCTTCTCCGCTTCCTTCCTTTCTTTATCCGAGGCGCGGTGGGTTTCAAGGCTAGCCGCTTCCTGATCCAGTTTGTTGGCGGAGCCCGTTTCGGCATACGAACGGATATAAGGATCACAGGCGCCTCGGGCTGAAATGACCGCTTGCTTCATGCTGCCTGAACTGCCGCCCAAGCCGGACGCGGTCGCGAGCGTGGATATGGCATTTGCGATATCACGGTCTGCCTTCCGGAATTCCTCCTCCTGGCGTCCGATTTCACTTTTCAGATCATTCAGCAAGCTCTCCGAAAGCAGCAGCTTTTCCGTTTGTCCCCGCAGTCCGCGTATCTGATCCGAGTCATCCGCGCCTGTCTCAGGAGCCGTACCCGGGAGGCTGCCTCGGGCTACTTCTTCGTATCCCGCACTGTCGGAACGGTTCTCGGAAGCTGCAATGACTTCCTTCATGCGTTCATTCTGGTCATTCGCCTCCTGCCACGCCTGTCGTGCTTCCTGCAGAAGCTTGGCATGGCTTTCCACGGACGAACGGTGTTTATTACCAAGCAGCGTCAGGACATCGGCGGAGCTTTCCAAGTATTCATTAATTTCGTCTTTATACTGCGGCTTCTCGTCCTCATCCCGATTCGCGTCCGCATGGACCTTTGCGACGTAATCATCATACTGGGCCGCGATTCCGGCTGCCGTGCCGACATGCGATGCACCTAGAGACTCGTTAGCGATGGAGGTAGAATACAATCCCATTAAAATCCCCGGTATGCCGTTGGCACTTTGAGCCGCCTTTTTCTGTTTCGCCAGCATATCATCCAGCGCCGCTTCCCTTTTGTCATACAGCTTCTGCAGCTTCCGAAGCACGTCGACCGTGTCCGAAGCCTCCTTCATGGAAGAAGACAGCGGCTTGAACTTGCTTACGATCTCCAGCGTAAAATCGATCGGTGCTTTATATTTCATCTCTTCCCCGATCTCGCGGTTAAAAATGTCGTACTCACCCAGCATTCGATCCATTCTCAGGCTGGAACTGTCCAGTTCGATCGGCAGCACATCGAATCCGTCGCCCCGCTTCCCCTTCTCCATGCTGCTGTTCAAGACACCCGCCATAATCTGGTCTCCGCTCTGCTCGCCGTAAGCGAATAAACCGTAACGCTCCTGCAGCTCCGGATCATAGGAGGACATCACGGATCGGACCGCAGCGTGCACGAGCCGTTCGCTCTGTACCTTCATGGCGGCGATGCGGGCATAATCGATAAAGAGGGCCACAAACGCAAATATAAAGGCAAGTATCATGATCAAGAACACCGAAACAGAGCCGTTTTCCGGCTTTTTTTTCGCGAACACCCAGGTCCCCCCCAGCATTTCCGACTGTTACTTGCCCGAAGGCTTGAATTGATCCAGCACCTGCTTGGCACTCCCTTGATCGGTCTTTCCGTTCTCGTCCGAGCCTTTGAATTTGGAGCCATAATATCTCATCAAATCCACCATACGGATAAACTCTACAGGCTCCACGACTACAGAATTGGCATCGGTTTTGGCATCCGATCCTCCATAAAGCATCGAATCCAGTGGAGGCAGATGGAGCGTTCGGTTCAGATCAACGGTGATCTTCCGCTGAAGCACCGAATTTTGATAGCTGATCTCCCCGTGCATTTCCGCAGGAACCATACTTCCTGATTTGTTCATTTTAATGATGGGCAGCTTGCCGCTGCCGTCTTCTTGTCCAGGGAGGGCCGCTGTCTGCTTCTCGGCCGTCAGTCCACTCCAGCCGAACAGGGCGCCAAGCATGGCGTCATCGCTCAGCCGCCAGTACAAGGAATCATACTGCCCCGAGGCAGCCTCACCGGTCGCCGGTTCCTTATGGCTGTTATCCCAGCTGTACGCGGCGCGCTCGGCTACAGCCGACGCGGTCTGGTGCAGAAAGCTTTGCTGATACATATACAAGCCAAAAAACATCAAAATGATCGTGACGAACAGGACGATGGGAAGCACGAGGGAAGCCTCGATGGTGAAGCTGCCCTCGGTGTTTTTCAAACGGTTACCTCTCAAATACTTCTTCACTTTTCTTATTCACTTTTTGGAACAAGTTCGTAACAAGCGTATACAGCTGCTCCCGAAACAAAACGGCAATAATAATGATGACCGCAATGATCAGGATCATTTCCAGCATGCCAAGCCCATCTTCCTGCCTCCAAAAAGCTTTTGTCTTTTTCCATGCCAACGTCAACATTTGTTCATCCTCCTACATATTCATCATCATTAACGCGGGGGTGCCGACGAGTACGATGACAATCACAAAGATCACCACCATCGGAAAAATCAGCTTGGAAGAAGCCTGCTCCCCCCTTGTCCGCGTAACGGCCTTCCGCTTTTCCCAGAGAACCCGGGACAAATCCGTCAGCGCCATCACGAAATCGTTGCCGCCCCTTCTGAAATTAAGCAGCACGGTTGTCGTAAATATGGATACCTCCTGGACGGCGCAGCGTTTGCTGAAATTCTCGAAAGCTTGTTGAAAGGAATATCCGCCCTCGAGATCATCCTTCATCCGGATCAACTCGCGGTATAGCGGGTGATCCTTCTCCTGCTTTTTCTGTTCAACACAGCGGGTAATGGCCTTCTGAACCGTTTCCCCAGCTCCGACGAGCAGCACAATCTTGTTCAGCAGCTCCGGCAGTTCCATCAGGATGTCATGGTCCCGGCCCAGTACTTTGCTGTGCATGTCCCTAATCATCGCTGCCGGCAGCAGCAGCCCCAGTACGCCGCCAATCGCAAGCCCGGAGGCTTCCCCCATACCTAACGTCAGCATGCAACCGAGCAATAGCAGCAGCCAGCTGTAGCACATCATTTCACTGACATATAACAGCGTCCTCTCGACGCTGTAGCGCTGCCCGTGCAGCTTTTGCACCGAGCGCTGGATTCGAAAGAAAAAGAGCGGAAACTTCGACATCACTTTATAATGTTCCAAAAGATACATCATAGGAGGAGCCAGCGCCTTCAAACGAAGTCCCTCCATGGGCAGCTTGACCACTTTCCGATATTCATCGCCGCCAATCCGGTTCAGCACCACCCAACCACCCACCAGCAGAACCAGTACCACGACGGAAAACAGTCTCATTGCTTCACCCCGCTCAAATTCGGATGTTCATGATTTTGATGATCCATAACAGACAGCCCGCAAGCCCCAGCAATGCGAAGGTGGAAATGATCATGCCCATGCCGCTGAACATCGGCTTCATATAATCTCCCGACGTCAGATTCATAAACACCAGCATCAGGATCGGAGCGGCAAGCAGCGCCTTCGATTCAAACTTCTTCTGAGCTACAAGAACGGCAATTTCCTGCTGAATGTCCAGCTTCTCGCCAATAATCGAGGAGGTTCTCCGGACGACTTCAACCAAGTCTCCGCCCGTGCGTTTGCAGGTCGTGAACACATCCGCGAAGTTCGTAATATCCTCCAGCCCTGCGCGGCGGCTGAAATCATGCAGCGCATCCTCAATCGGCTCGCCGTACTCCATGCGCGCGCTGATGATCGTAAGCTCCGTGATCAGATCATTCTCCGCGCCCGGATCCAGCATACGCAAATCCTGAATCGCCTCGCGGAAGCCATTCTCCACGGAACGCCCCGCCGAAAGTGATGAGGATAAGGAATACAGCGCCTGCTTAAAGTGCAGGTTGAGTGCCGTCCGTCTGCGCTGCAGCATATGGCTTTTCCAAAAACGCGGTACAAGCAGTCCCCCTAAGGAAAGAAGAACCGCGGCCAACCATTGATGATAGAAGAGGTACCCGATCCCCGCACACAACACCCCACCCGCTGCCACGCACATCAGCCGTTCCAAGCGGCCAAGATCATACGTGCTGTAATCGGGAAGCTGGCTTTTCTTGTTCGGGCCCGCCTGATTGCTTCGCCGAATGCTCGGAAGCATGGTCCGGCTCTGCTTCACTGCTTGCCGGTTGTTCGAATTCCGTTCCAACGCCGTGCGTCCTATCTTCATCTCCCCGCCCCCATTCCCGTAGCAAGCTCCTCATACGGAATACCGGCCATCCGCAGCTTCTCCTGATTCTGCAGCGGTTCCTTCGGCTCCAACCGCCCGAGAATCCTGCCGTTTTCTTCTCCCGTCTCCCTGAACGTATAGAGGGGATTCAAAACAACATCCCCGTTCTCCATGCCGACAACTTCGCTGATTTCCACCACCCTTCTTGATTTGTCCCTCAGTCTGGTCAGATGGACGAATATATCAATCGCGGAGCTGATCTGCTGGCGGACAACCGCGACCGGCAGCTCTGCACCGCTCAGCACCATCGTTTCCAGCCGGCTGATCATATCGCGCGTGCTGTTCGCATGGCCTGTGGACAAGGAGCCGTCATGGCCCGTGTTCATCGCCTGCAGCATATCGAGCGCTTCGCTTCCCCGCACTTCGCCGACGACGATCCGGTTCGGACGCATCCGCAGCGAGGAACGGATCAGATCGCGAATGGCGATCTCGCCCCGCCCTTCCGTATTGGCATTCCGGGTCTCCAGCGAGACCAGGTTCGGCACGGTGACGATCTGCAGCTCCGCCGAGTCCTCAATGGTGATGACGCGCTCATCCGCCGGTATAAACTGGGACAAGGCATTCAAAAACGTGGTTTTGCCGGAGCCTGTGCCGCCGCTGATGAAAATGTTGTATTTGCCGGCCACCAGCTTTTGCAAAAAACGTGAAGCTTCCTCGCCCAAAGCGCCTCTTTGCACCAAATCCTCCATCGTCATCGGTTTTTCAGGGAATTTCCGGATCGTCATGGTCGGCCCCTTTAGCGCGATGGGCGGCAGGACGATATTGACGCGGGAGCCGTCCTTAAGGCGCGCGTCCACAATCGGCGAGGATTCGTTTACGACCCGGTTGACGCCGGATACGATCGTTTGGATGATATCCTCCAGCCGAGCCCGGGATTCGAACTCCAGCGGAATTTTCCTCACCCTGCCTTGTTGTTCAATAAAAATATCCTGGTGGCTGTTGACCATAATTTCCGTAATGGCCGGATCGTCAACCAGCGGCTGCAGAATATCCAATCCGCGGAACGAGTCATAGATGCGGCGAACCAGCCTTCTCTTATCGGATGCCGTCAGCTCCAGCACTTCCCTGCGGACAAGAACCGTCCGCTCGATGTAATTCATGAGCTCGTGGTTGTTGAGCGCGGAAGTGATATCCAGTCCAGCCCGAACTTCTCCGCGAAGCCTCCTGAAAAGCTCCTCATCCATGCGCCTTCACCCTGCTCCCCTGCAATTCTTCGCCCAGCAGTTCCTCGCAAAGCTTCAGGATATCCCGCTGAAAAATAGGCGAGCTCAGCAGCAGCTCCTCGTTATGGCACTGCTTCCAGGAAGGAATATAGGGAAGGACTCCATCGATCCCACGGATAAGCTCAGGCAGCGCGTTGGCAAACTCCCCCACGAAGCGGTTGGCGATAAACCTGCTTTTACCGGAGAGAGCTGCAAATTCCTCGCTTCCGCCCCGCTGCAGCTCCATGAACAGCTCCTTGCTTTTGAACATATGGATCAGGTCATCCAGCATGATCCATACCAAGTGGACGCAACCTTCCAAAACTGCCGCCGTCCGTTCGTTCATTTCCGAGTCGGTGTCGACGATCACCACATCGTATGAGCCGCAATGCGATATCATATCGATCAGGCTGAGCACGTCCGGCTTCCGGAGCTGAACAATTTCGTTTCGGTTGTTGACCGGCTCGAACCAGTCGCATTTCAGCGACGGGTGGCTCACGGCATAGCCTTCCATAGAAACAGCCTCCAGGCTTTTCGTTTCCGCAGCTGCCTTCATCTCGTAGAGCAGGTTCGGAAGCCCTTGGGCATCCGTCTCTCTCCGGTTTCTTCTCGGGAAAACGGCGCTGCTGTTCATCGTCTCCAGATTCAGATAAAACACGGAAAATCCCAACCCGCCGAGCTGTCTGGCCATATTCACCGCCGCCGTCGTTTTCCCGCTTCCGCCTGCCGCGGAAACGAAGCCGATCGTCACCGCACCCGCCCCGCGCGCCAAGGCCGCCCGCGAACGATGCCCCCCCTTCTGGCAGGCTTGAAGCATCGCGCCGATTAATTCCGGCAAGGGCTGATACTTCGCGATCCCGGTGCTCGAATCTTCTCCCGCATCAAGCCGTCTCCAGCCGCATGCAGGCTCTCCCTTCCGAAGCCAAGGCTCCAGCAGCTCCTTATCTCCGACAACCAAATCCGGCCGGTGATCCCCGTCCATATATTCCAAGAAAGGCTCCTGCCGTGTAAATCCAACGACTCTCAATCGGCTGCCGTATTCGCTTGCATGCACGTAATGAAGCAGCGGCTCCAGATACTGCGGCTCCTGCACAGCCAGAATCACCTGATACATCGACATAAGGTCACTCATCCCCCATTCGCATAACAAAAAAAGCACCGCTTCCCAGCCGCATCAGCGGCTGAAGAAACGGTGCTTCCGTTATCAGCGTATTTATCCTAATTAGGAATTTATCATATCCCGAAATGAAAAACAATACAAATTGTGTAAAATATCGACAAATCGTCTGTATTCAGCAAGCTTCGTCCGGCATCAAGACAAGAAACGCTTCCTAAGCTCAGGCGTCGGCAGCATACACTGCTCCTCCTTGCCGAACCAGCGGTACCGATTACGGGCGACGTAGCGGTACATCCTGTCGCGAAGCGGCAAGGGAACGAAGGCAAAAGCATACAGCAGCGGCCAGGGCATTCTCATCTGACGAAAGATCCGAAGCACGGCAGCCGAACGGACGTAATAGTTCCCCTTTTCGATCAGCACGACGGTATCCACCTCGTCTACGGGCAGCCCGCCCTTCCTCAGCAGCTCAGCGCCTGCATCCGATTGCAGTGAGGCAAACCGGAATTTGGCATGCGGATCGCGTTCAATGATAAAACGAGTCAGTCCCTGGCAAAGATGGCATACGCCGTCGACCAGCACGATTCTCTCAGCATTTGTCTCCCCGTGTCTCTCCGTCATCTGCATGCACCTCCTGAATACAGTATCCAGCCCAAGAAGCCAAAAATCAAGCCGGCTAATCGGCTAGCGCCACACGAATCCCCATCATCCGACCCAAAAGAAAAAAGCCCGGGTAATATCCCGCGCCTGTATCTTTGGTTCGACGGCTTACTTGACGGCTGCCAGCGCCTTGTCGATCCATTGGTTCTCTTCGATTTGCTGAGTCAGCTCGCCTTTGTAGCTCTCGATGCATTTGCAGATGAAATCTTTGCGGCATACGGGACAAGGCGTCTTTTGCAATCGGCTGATGTTTGTCATTTTCCATTCCGGAAAACGGCTATAGAACACGCGGCACACGGTTCCGTCAGCCAGATTGATAATGAATTCGTACAATCCGCTTTGTTCATTGCTGCTGGCTTCCTGCATGTTCGTAATCACTGGTCTGTAAGACATATCATCACCCGTTTATATAAGTTTCTTGCCTTGAAACAAAAAATCCAAGTATCAAGTACCTAGACATATTAAAGAATTTTAAACTTCATGTCAATAAAAGGTTGCGTCACTTGAACTTCCGTTATACAATTTAGGGCCAAAAAAACCGGCACAGACGATTTACACATCCCGTACCGGTCCTTCTTCGATATTTTATTCATGCGTTCTCAAGCGCTTTTGCCAGCCGTTAAACCACGTTCAGCTCCACGTCAATATTCCCGCGCGTCGCTTTGGAATACGGGCAGAAGGCATGCGCCTTCTTGGCCAGCTCCTCCGCTTGGGAACGCTCGATTCCCGGCATTTTAATATCCATGCGAACCGCGAGTCGGAAGCCGCCGTCGCTTTCATCCTTGCCAATCATTACATTAGAGTTAATCTCCACGTCATGGAGCGTTACGCCTTCTTTTCGGGCAATATTGGACAGCGCGCTTTCGTAGCATGCACCGTAGCCTGCTGCGAAAAGCTGCTCGGGATTGGTGCCGCTGCCACCGGAGCCGCCGAGCTCTTTGGGCATGCTGAGATCATGCTTCAGGACTCCGTCGGATGATTCGATCGAGCCTTCACGTCCACCACGTACCGTTGCTGTCGCTGTATATAATGCTTCCATCTTCATCGTCTCCTTTTCCTGAAAATAACCTACCCCATACATTAAAGCAGCACGCGTATTTTGAAACGTCTGATTCATGTCAGTTCAATCTGTCATTCATTCCAGACTGCAAAAGGGATGCTCTGCACTTCTAGCCAATATTGGACAGCTACACAAAAGTTTCCCTGGACGAACATAGTTGAGCGGATACAATGAATAATAAGCTGTTTAATATATAACAATAATCCGCAGCAAGGTAGTGATATGGATGAAGGATACCCGAATGATGGATACCCCAAAAAACAAAACCCTGACCAAGCCGGAAGAGCGGTCCTCCCTCGCGGAGCTGAATCATTCCATGAAAGTTCCGCTCAAGGGTTCCACCTTCCGCAAATTTCTCGCATTCGTGGGTCCCGGTTATCTCGTCGCCGTCGGATACATGGACCCAGGGAACTGGGCGACGGATATTGCCGGCGGCTCCCGGTTCGGATATTCTCTCCTCGCCGTTATTCTGGTGTCGAATTTGATGGCCGTGCTGCTTCAGTCGCTTGCAAGCAAGCTGGGCATCGTGACTGGGCACGACTTGGCTCAGGCCTGCCGCAATCAGTACAGCAAGCCGGCAACCATCGTCCTGTGGATCTTATGCGAGCTGGCGATTGCCGCCTGCGATCTGGCAGAGGTCATCGGCTCGGCGATCGCGCTCAAGCTGCTGTTCGGCATACCGATACTATACGGCGTGCTGATCACCGCAGTCGACGTCCTGCTGATCCTGCTGCTGCAGCATAAAGGCTTCAGGGCCATTGAAGCCCTCGTCATCGTGCTTGTGCTAACCATCGGGGCATGCTTCGCCGTTGACCTATGGCTGTCCAAGCCTGATATCGGCGGCGTTCTGGCCGGCTTCATTCCGGAAGCAGACCTCATAACCGATCATCAAAAACTATACATCGCCATTGCGATTCTGGGCGCAACGGTCATGCCGCATAATCTGTATCTCCATTCTTCGATCGTGCAGACGCGGCAGTATGAAAATACGGAACAGGGCAAGCGGCAAGCGATCCGTTTCTCGGCCTGGGACTCCACGATCGCCTTGACGCTGGCGCTGTTCATTAATGCGGCGATCCTGATCGTCTCGGCAGCGACGTTTCATCAAGCCGGCATGACGGAGGTGGCCGATATCAGCGATGCGTATCATCTGCTGACCCCGCTGGTCGGGACGACGCTCGCAAGCATTTTATTTGCCGTCGCCCTGCTCGCCTCCGGACAGAACTCAACGCTGACAGGCACCCTGGCCGGCCAGATCGTAATGGAGGGCTTTCTTGATATCAGGCTCCCGCCATGGCTCCGCCGGCTGATTACGCGATTGATTGCCATCATCCCGGCGGTGATCGTCACGATCGTTTCCGGCGAGAAGGGAACGGAGGAGCTGCTGATTCTCAGCCAGGTCATTCTCTCGCTCCAGCTGCCGTTCGCGGTCATTCCGCTCGTCAAATTCACCGGCGACAAAAAAATCATGGGAACATTCGTCAACCGCCTCTGGGTGAAAATACTCGCATGGAGCGTCTCCGCGATCATCGTGGTGCTGAATTTGTTCCTCATATACCAAACCTTCGTGGGCTGACGCCAGCCCACGCGCAAAAATCCGCATGATGTCAGAAGACGTCATGCGGATTTTTTTATCACAGGATCATGCTATTTGTTGTTACCCAGCGCTTGCAGGGCCAGATTCAGCTGGAGTACATTGACTCTCTTTTCACCGAAAACGCCAAGATCCCTTCCTTCGGTATGCTCTTTGACCAGCTCCTTGAGCTGCTCTTCAGGAATATGGCGCAAAGCGCTGATCCGCGGGATCTGCACGTCGGCGGAAGCCGGGGTAATATGCGGATCCAGGCCCGAGCCGGAATTCGTGATCAGATCGACAGGCAGCTTGCTGACAGGCACCTCGGGATTCTCCTTCTCCCACTGCGCAATCGACTCCTTCACCCGGTTCAGAAGCTCCGGATTGGAAGGCGCGTAGTTGTTCGAACCCGAACCTGCGCCGTCATTGTCAATGCTGGAGATCCGTCCTTGGAAGAACGAAGGATCCGTGAACGTCTGCCCGATCAGCTCCGAGCCCACGATCCGTCCTGAAGCGTCCTTGACCATGCTGCCGTTTGCCTGATGCGGGAAAAACAGCTGGGCCAGCCCGGTGCTTGCCAGCGGATAGGCGATGCCGCAGATTACGATGAACAATAAGCTGGAGCGCAGTGCTGTCATCCAAATGGAGCCATGCGTCACTTCTTCGAATTTCGCCGTCGTCTTCATTGTATATCATCCTTTTTCATAAGCTTGTTTGGGGACATGCCCCTTCTCTCTTTATCATTTGTGAACCTATATCCATAAGTGCACGATCAGGTCAATCAGCTTGATGCCGGCAAACGGAGCGATCACGCCGCCGAGACCGAAAATCATCAGGTTGCGGCTCAGCAGCCGCGCCGAGCTCATCGGCTTGTACTTCACGCCTTTCATGGCCAGCGGGATCAGAAGCGGTATGATCACGGCATTGAAGATCAAAGCACTCAGGATAGCTGACAGCGGCGACCCGAGGTGCATAACGTTCAGTGCCTGCATCTGCGGGATAGCCACCATGAACATGGCCGGGATGATGGCAAAATACTTGGCCACGTCGTTCGCGATGCTGAATGTGGTCAAGGCCCCGCGCGTCATCAGCAGCTGCTTGCCGATCGCCACGACTTCAATGAGTTTGGAAGGATCGGAATCCAGGTCCACCATATTCGCCGCTTCCTTGGCGGCAACCGTGCCGCTGTTCATCGCAATGCCGACATCCGCCTGAGCCAGGGCCGGCGCGTCGTTCGTGCCGTCCCCCGTCATGGCGACAAGCTTGCCCTCTGCCTGTTCGCGGCGGATGACGGCGATTTTATCCTCCGGCTTGCTCTCGGCAATAAACTCATCGACGCCGGCTTCCCGTGCGATCGTCGCCGCCGTCAGCGGGTTATCGCCGGTACACATGATCGTCTTGATTCCCATCTCCCGCAGCTGCTCGAAGCGCTCCTTCATCCCTGGCTTGACGGTGTCCTTCAGATGGATGAGGCCGTAAATACTGCTGTCGACCGCAACGGCCAGCGGCGTACCGCCTTCCGAAGCAATCGCGTCGGACTTTGCGGATAGATCGGATGGGATGCTGCCTCCTTGAGAGAGCACCCACTGGCGAACCGCATCCACCGCGCCCTTCCGGACATGACGCCCATCCTGCAGATCAATGCCGCTCATGCGGGTTTCCGCTTTGAATTCAATGAAATCGCCGCCTGCGGCGATGCTCTCGTCGTATCCCATCGACTGCTTCTTCATCAGCTCAAGCACCGAGCGTCCTTCCGGGGTTTCATCCTTCAGCGAGCTCACGGCCGCCCAATAGGCGGTTTCCGTCAGGGAAGCATCGCCCGCAGGAATGAACTGGCTGGCCATCCGGTTACCGTACGTGATGGTTCCTGTCTTATCAAGAATCATCGTGTTGATGTCGCCGGAGGCCTCAACGGCCTTACCGGACATCGCGAGCACGTTGAACTGGGTCACCCGGTCCATCCCGGCAATTCCGATCGCCGACAGCAGACCGCCGATGGTGGTCGGAATCAGACATACGAGCAGGGAAATCAGCACCGGAACATCCAGCGCTACCCCCAAATATTTAGCGATTGGGGCCAGCGTGACAACCACGATCAGAAAGATCAGCGTCAGCGTCGTCAGCAGTGTATTCAGCGCAATTTCGTTCGGCGTTTTCTGGCGCGACGCGCCTTCGACGAGGGAAATCATCCGGTCGATGAACGATTCGCCCGGATCGCTCGTGATGACGACCTTGATGCGGTCGCTGACCACGCGTGTACCGCCGGTGACGGAGCTAAAGTCGCCGCCCGCTTCCTTAATGACCGGAGCCGATTCCCCCGTAATGGCCGATTCATCGACCGAAGCAAGTCCTTCGATGACTTCACCGTCTCCCGGAATCATTTCGCCCTGCGACACGATGACGATGTCACCCTTGCGCAGCTCGGTCGAATTGACGACCTTGATATCCGCACCGACCACTTTGTTGGCCGTCGTTTCTTTTTTACTCTTCTTAAGCGAATCCGCCTGAGCCTTGCCGCGCCCTTCAGCCAGCGCCTCCGCGAAATTCGCGAACAGCACCGTGAAGAGCAGGATCAGAAACACCGTCAGATTGAAGCCGGTACGTCCTCCCGTGTTGAAATACGCCGGGAACAGGACCATCAGCAGCACAACAAAGGTGCCCACTTCCACGACGAACATGACCGGATTTTTCATCATAACAACCGGATTCAGTTTGATAAAGCTATCTTTCAGTGCATGCTTGACGATGCTGCCCGTCAGCATGCTCTTGCGTTGTCCGCTCATGACTTTCTCCACCTCATTTTATTCTAGGAATTGAAGCCGTTCCTTATTTCAGATGCTCATTCACCCTCTATCGCAGGGTCAAATACTCCGCAATCGGTCCGAGAACCAGTACCGGCAGGAAGGTCAGCGCTCCGATCAGAAGCACGGTCCCCACCAGAATGCCTCCGAACAGCTTCGTGTCCGTATGGAACGTGCCGATCGTTTCGGGTACCGGCTGTTTCCGCGACAGGGAACCGGCTACGCCCAAGAGGGCAATGATGGAGACATACCGCCCAAGCAGCATAACCAGCCCCGTGCTTACGTTCCAGAATACCGTGTTGTCGCCCAAGCCCTCAAAGCCGGAGCCGTTGTTCGCTGCGGAAGACGTGAACTCGTACAAGGATTGGCTCAGCCCGTGATACATCGGATTGGACAAGGCATCTGTCCCGAGATGCGTCATGAATGAGATCGCCGTCGGCGCCAGAATGATCAGCGGATGCGCGAGAATCGCGATGGCAATCAGCTTCATTTCCCGGCTTTCGATTTTGCGGCCCAGAAACTCCGGCGTCCGCCCAACCATCAGTCCGCATATAAAGACGCCCAGGATGGCATACATGATCATGTTGACGAAGCCGACGCCTTTGCCGCCGAACACAACGTTGAGCATCATTTCCGCCAGTGGAGCCAGCCCGCCAAGCGGTGTCAGCGTATCATGCATGTTGTTGACCGAGCCGGTCGTCGCCGCCGTCGTGACCGTCGTGAACAGCGCGGACTGCGCCACGCCGAACCGGACCTCTTTGCCCTCCATGCTGCCTTGCGTGCTGTTGATCCCAAGATCATGGATCAGCGGATTGCCGCTTTTTTCCGAAAAATAGGTCAGGCTCAGGAAGGCAAGAAACAGCACCATCATGGCCGAGAAAATAATCCAGCCCTGCTTGCGGTTCTTCGCAAACCGCCCAAAGGTGTAAGGCAGCGACGCCGAAATCGTCCACATGCTCAAGATTTCTATCACGTTCGTCAGCGGACGCGGATTCTCAAAGGGATGCGCCGAGTTCACACCGAAAAATCCGCCGCCGTTTGTCCCCAAATGCTTGATCGACTCCAGCGAAGCCACAGGCCCCATCGCAATGTGCTGTACGGCTCCGCCCAGCGTATTTACGGTAACGTTAGGATCCAGCGTTTGCGGCACCTGCAGCCCTACCAGCACCAGGGTGACGATCAGCGCAAGCGGCAGAAACAGACGGGTATGAGCTTTCACGAAATCTTCGAAAAAGTTCCCGAGCCCACCCCCTCTGCGGGTCACGCCGCGAATAAAGGCGATGGCAATCACCAGGCCCGATGCGGCCGACGTGAACATCATCATCGTGATGACGATCATTTGGCCGAAATACGACATGCCGCTTTCGCCGCTGTAATGCTGAAGGTTCGTGTTCGTCATGAAGCTGATGACCGTATTGAATGACAGGCTGGCCTCCATATTTCCCGTTTGATTCGGGTTGACGGGCAGTCCTCCCATCAGCCTGAGAACGAGGTAGCTTACCGCCACCAGAATGATGTTCGTTGCGATCATGCTGAGCGCATATTTTTTCCAGCTCATGCTTGAGCGGTTTTTCAGTCCGATGATTTGGTATAAAAGCTTTTCCACCGGTCCGAAAATTTTATCCGTGCGGTTCTCCTCATTGGAGAACACATGGTATACATAGCTGCCTACCGGCTTCACCAGCAGGAGCAGCACAACGATAACAATACAAATCTGCAGGATATCCAAAATCGCTTCCTCCTCATAAAAAGCGGATGTTCAATGTTCTAAAATCGTTCCGGATGGATCAGGGCATAAACCAGATAGACAAATACGAGCAGCGCAAGTGCCATAACCACGATCATTGGTTTTCCCCTCCCCCATCCACGACATGGCCGCACCACATCAGGAACAGCAGAAAGACGCCGAATACACCTGCGAGTGTGATTACCATCAGAAAGTCCATCATGCTTTCATATCTCCCCTTTTTCATTCCCGAATGAGCCTTATTTCAGCAAAAAACCGACCTCGCCGTTCAAGGTATGAATGATGTGATTCGCTCCAAGCCCCCGGTAAATCCCTGGAGAATTATCCGCCCGCGTAATGACATAAATGGAGCGCGACGTCCAGGGCCTGCATATTTGCAAATACCGGCAGGTTAAATTCAGGCTGTTTTCAAAAATAAAAATCCGCCCGACCCGCTGCTCGGGAACAACCCATTCATCTGTGTTATTGGTGTGAATCCGGATGATTCGCGTAACGCCAAGCTTCTTCAACTCGCGTTCTTCCTTTGCATTATTGGTAAGGACGGCAAAAGGCCGTTTTAAATAGATCAGCAGCTTAATAAATTTGCGTCCGGCCTCGTTGGGCGCGGTCACGATGATGAGTTCCTCATCCACGGCTTTGTGCTCCTCCTTCTGGCAGAATTGCCTGAACCGATACAAAAATAGGCCGCAGGAAAGAGGATCTTTCCCGCGGCCTATATATTCATGACGAAAGAAAGCCATGAAAATATGCTCACGACAAAATCTGCCTCTCCCTATACGCTTACGAGGTTAGCTGACGGATTAGGGCGTGAGAGTCGCCCATCCCCAGTGTCCTGTACAGGACAGAGGATTCACCCCGGCGCCGCATGCTTTGGCAGCAATGACGGCGCGTTGGTTCCCCCGCTTCCGGCCCGGCCGGAATTAAGCGTTAAAGACAATTCATTTTGTTCTGTTTTGTTTCTTGCCATATCAGGAAGTAATGTCTCTGTAGTTAATACTTTCTGATATTATAAAAACCACAGAGGTTAACTGAACCCCTGTGGTCGACGCACATCGATCACAAGTTTCATCATTCCTCTCTCAAACAACGCTTACGAGGTTAGCTGACGGATTCGAGCGGTGAGAGTCGCTCTACCCGTGTCCGGATCCATGGCACCCGTTCACAGGATTCACCCCTGCGGCATTGCCTGCCTCCGACTCTCACACCGGATCACTGGAATGCGCGCGTTTGGTTCCCCCGATTTCCGCCCTATTGGGGCTGAAACTCAGCGATTCAAAAATGGAAACGTCTTGAATTACGATTTGAATCATACACCCGCCTTGCATGCAGTGTAAAGGTTTCACGAAATCGTTAATCGCTTAAAATCGGAGCATTTGCGTTCAGGTTATCGCTTACAAAACTTTTTATCTCCTTCACCCTCGTCTATCCTCTCTATTTCAGCCGCTTTCATAAATGGGGCCAAGGCCTTGGCTGCGCCTTTTCGCCAATGGATAACCCACTTTCATAAATAGGAGCGAAGCCGCGCAAACGGAAGCAAACGAATCAAAAACAACCGTTCTCTCCGGCAATCAGGCATACAGGCTGTCAGAGCGGGCGGGATAACCGCAAACCCGCTTTCGATCCCGTTTTACAAACCTCCGGCATTCCTTTATGATTAATGCCAGTTTACCTAAAATCAACCAAAGCTGAATTCCCGAGCAGGGGAACGGGGGAACCATACGGTCGCTCATCAGACCGAGGGGTGAATCGCTGGATCGGAAGCACTGACCAGCGTAGGGCTCTCCTGGCCCGAATCCGGCAGCTAACCTCGTAAGCGATAAAGGAGAGAAACCTATGCTTCAAGCAGATGCTGATGTGGAGGCCCCCGGACAGATCCGCCTTCATGCCATCGAGTTGTTCATTCTGCACTTGTCCTCTAAGGAGTCGGAGTCGTTTGATCCTTTCGGGGAACACTACCCGGTATTCATGCGGATCAAAGCGGACAAAGGAAATGGCTGGGGGGAGATCTTCCTGAATGAGGGCCATCGCCCGGCCGATTGGGTCGTTTGGGCTTCCTGGTACGAGAGGTTTTTGCATCGAAGCTTCCAAAGCCAAGCCTCCTTGCAGGAGGACATTCTCCGCTCCGTCGATCCGCTTCACCTTTCGAGAGCCCAGCTGTTATGCGACGCGCTTCAAGGGGCCGGGCAAGCCGAAGACCGCAGCAGCATCACGGGAAAAGGGGGAAGCGGCCCCTTGTTTCGGTTGGCAGAGGCTTATGTTTCCCTGTTTTAGAGAGCAGAGGCAAAATCGGGATTGAACCGTCCTGATTCATTGTATAAAATTAAGTTGTATATAATATATAAGTAGAAAAACAGGACGGAAGCAGCTGCACAACTGTCCACATGTGAAGGGAGGCATGAACATGTCGGTATACGACTATCAGGCTCGCACGCTGCAGGGCAAAGAAATTCCATTGTCCGACTATCAGGATCAAGTATTGCTGATCGTCAACACGGCGAGCAAATGCGGATTTACGCCCCAATACCGGGGGCTGCAGGAGCTATACGAGAAATTTCACGACAAGCATTTTGAAATTCTCGGATTTCCAAGCAACCAGTTCGCGCATCAGGAGCCTGGGGAAAACGAGGACATCGCCGAGTTTTGCCAGGTGAATTACGGCGTCAGCTTCCCGATGTTCGAAAAAACGGATGTCAACGGCGACGAGGCCCATCCGCTGTTCAAGCATCTCGCTAAGGAAGCGCCCGGCGTGCTCGGCTCCAAGGCGATCAAATGGAACTTCACCAAATTTCTGGTCGACAAGAAAGGCCGTGTGGTCAAACGCTACGCGCCGCAAACGACGCCGGATAAAATCGAGGAAGATATCAAGAAGCTGCTGGGAGACCAATCCGGACGTTAAGACGAGGGATTCAGAGGAATCCGATAAAAAAAGGGGCCGGAGCGGCCTCTTTTTCATGGGATGAAAATTATGAAGCAGAACGCAAAAAAAAATCCCCGCCGCAGCAAGGATCTTTTTTCAGTTCTTAGGAATGCGGTAGAGAGGACTCGAACCTCCACGAGCATACGCCCACTACCCCCTCAAGATAGCGTGTCTGCCATTCCACCACTACCGCATATCAACAATGTTTTTAGCAACTCTATTAGTATACATGGATACGCCATACCTGTCAACATCTCATCGATCATTATTTATGGAGATGGACAAGCCCCCGGATGTATCCCATGAAAAGGCGGGGCCTGTCCCCGCGATCGCGTCCCAAACGGATGATTTTAACGGTCATAGGCCTGCTGTTTTCTGTAACGTGTAAAAAGAATGTATTCCTTGATGAACTCCTTCTCTTTCTCCGATAAAGCAGCCTTAGCCTGTTCGCATTCGTCCCCCATATATGTATTCATGTTTTCTTTTAAATACAATGTGTCTCGCTCTTTCCCCACAATAAGCCAGTCCAGGCTCACCCCGAAAAAGGAAGCAATTTCAACAAGCTTATTCGTGCTTGGCGTCGACTTGCCTCTTTTCCAATCTCCCAGATTGCCCGTGCTAATGCCAAGCTTTTCGCAGAAAAGCTTCTTGGTCATCCCCCGCATTTTAATTAGCAATTCAATTCGATCATAAATGGATTGCATAGAAGACCGCCTTCCAAACCGTCCTTTAGTGACGCAAATAAGTATTTATATCGTTGTAATATTACGCAAAAACGTATATACTTTCCTTTATGCTATACTCATTATATCATACTGATAATTGTATCATTAATCCGGTATTTTTGACCATGTCACTCTCCACAGACTGCCGAACGATACACTGGAACATTCACTATTTTCCCCAACACGGCTCGAGCATTCCATTCCTTAATGATAAGCACTTCCACTTCATTAAAAGGGAGCGACCTTATTTGCAGAATTCAGGCATCTCTTCTCTTGAAATCATACAATCCCTAAAGCAAGCCGTTGCGATCATCGATCATAAAGGCTTTATTTTGTCCGTCAATCCGGTTTGGATCCGGAATTCGCTCGAAAGCGGCGTGTCCGAATCGTTTCATTGGATCGGTGTGAACTACCTTCAAATATTTGCCGCCATTTCGGATGCGGAGGGAAATGCTTCCAATGCACTGGATGCTGTGCTGGACGGTACAACCCCCTATTTCCGCGCCGAGATCCAATCCCATTTTCAAAAAAACATTAAATGGTTCCAACTGGAAGCCACGACTATTTTTGACGATGACGGCCCTACTGCCAAAGGAATGGTCATCTCTCTTACCGATATCACCAAATGCAAATTACTCGAACATGATTTATTGGAAGCCCTCACGCAGCTTCGGACCTTGAGCGGTCTTCTTCCCATTTGTGCAGTGTGCAAAAGAATACGCGACGAGCATGATATATGGAATTCGGTGGAAAGCTTTCTTCAAAAGCATACCCATGCCGAGTTCACGCATGATATATGCCCGGAATGCATCCGTCGTCTATACCCTAAATATTCCTCCATTCTTGATTCCTGCAACAATTCATAAGGATAATTCTCACTTCTCCACAAACCTGTAAACCATGCCTTGCCCTCATCCCATCGCCTTGCTCCAGTGTCTTCCGGTCTTAGAAAAGGATTGACGATTTTCATTGATATGAATATAATTGTTTTGACAATTATTTTGAAGGAGTGTTTCTCTCTGAGCAGATTCACGTCAACCCATCAATCCATCGGATTCCGTTTTGGCAATATGTCTCGCAAAATGTCCTCGCTTTTCGCCGGTAAACTCAAGCCTTATGGGATTACCCCGGAACAATGGACGGTTGTTTACCAGGTATATCTTCAGGAAGGCATCAACCAGAAGGAGCTTGCGGTCCGGTCGGGTAAAGACCAACCCTCGATTACCCGCATTTTGGACGTGCTCGACAAGAAGGGCTTCATCCAGCGCAAACCCGATCCCGGTGACCGCAGAGCCTATTTAATATTTGCAACACCGACAGTGCAGCAGCTCATGGATGACACTGTACCGCTGGAGCTCAGCCTGAACGATGAGCTGATTGCCGGTATTTCGGATGAACAGCTGCAAATGCTCGATGAAATCATGCAGCAGATCAATCGGAATATTGACCGAATTTTCGTAGATTAGAGGTTAACACAACATGGAAGACATCAAAGATAAATTATGGACCCGGGAGTTCGTCATGCTTACGGTATGCAACTTGCTGCTGTTTTTAAATCTGCAGATGGTCCTGTCACCGCTCCCCGGCTACGTGAAGGAACATTTTCACGCGAGCCCATTCACGGTAAGCCTGTTTACGACCGTGTTCGCCTTGTCCGCCATCATGTCCCGCCTCTTCTCGGCCAAGGCGCTCGAGAAAGGCAAGCGGAATGTGATCCTGTTCCTGGGGCTGGTTCTCATGCTGCTCGCCACCGGAGGTTATTTGTGGAGCGGAACGCTGACATTGCTTCTGCTGATGCGGATCGTATTCGGCGTCGGCTTTGGCATGGGAAGCACCACGCTGCCGACCATGGCGTCCGGCGTCATTCCGGTTCGCCGTTTGGGGGAAGGCATGGGCTATTTCGGTCTCTCGACCAGCATCGCCTTATCCCTGGGGCCCGTCATCGGCAGCATGCTGCTCGATAAGCAGGGATTCTCATCCCTCGTGTATGCCACGCTCATCGTGATCGCATTAATTTTCCCGCTGGTTTATCCGCTCGCGAAAAAGGTAAAACCTCCCGCCGCGGCCCTGCCGGAGGAATTCTCGGCCGTGCCTAGCCAAAAGGGCTTTCCCAAAGCGCTTCTGCTGCCGAGCCTGCTGAACTTCCTGATGTCCATCACCTATGGCGGCTTGCTGAGCTTCATCAATCTGTTCGGCAAGGAAGTCAGTCTGGCGAACGCTTCGCTGTTCTTTTTGTTCAACGCGGTTGCCGTTGTCCTGATTCGTCCGATTTCGGGAAAAATATACGACAAAAAGGGGCATCAGGCCCTGCTCATCCCCGCAGCGCTGTTCCTGATCGGAGGACTGTGGCTTCTGTCCTTCTCCACCTCCACCGGCTTTCTCGCGCTTGCGGCCCTGTGTTACGGACTCGGCTTTGGTACGGCCCAGCCGACCCTCCAGTCGTGGATGATTCAATTGGTACCGCCGCAAAAGCAAGGCATGGCCAACAGCATGTATTTTAACTCACTGGATTTCGGCATCGCCATCGGCGCCCTGGTTCTCGGCCAGATTGCCGCCTTCAGCAGCTATGGCTCGATGTACCGGTATTCATCCCTCTTTCTGGGCATCTTCATCGTCGTTTATGCGCTCTATCTGCTTACGCGCTCCAAAAGAGCGGGCACGGCGCATAAGGCCCAGCCGGATCAACAAACCCTGGAAAGCTAGGGTCCTCTCCCCCCCTTCCGCATGAAGCGGAGGGGCTTTTTAGGTTCGCCTGCTTCGTATGCATTCCGGGATCTTAAAATATATGGTGATTCTTGGTACCGCTTTCCCATATAATGTACGGAGAGGGCATGATCGGGAGACAAGTCATCATTTCCATCGGGGGAGCCGTGAAGGCATGAATGACAGCATTTCGAAAAAGAATTGGCTGCTGATTTGGATTCTTGGAATGAGCGGACAAATATGCTGGAACATCGAAAACTCTTGGTTCAACACCTTTGTCTACGCGAAGATCGCGAAGGACCCGGCGATCATTTCTTGGATGGTTGCTGTAAGCGCTATCATTTCGACACTGGCCACGTTTGTCATCGGAACCTGGAGTGACCGCGCGGGCAAGCGCAAGCCTTTTATCGCAGTGGGGTATATTTTATGGGGCCTTTTTACCATCGGCTTCGGCGCAACCGAGTTCATGCCGAAGAATCCCTTTATTTCCGCCATGGTCCTCGTAGTCGCCGCGGATGCCATCATGAGCTTTTTTGGATCGACCGGTTATGACGCCGCCTTCAATCCCTGGACGACGGATATTTCGAACGAGCGCAACCGCGGCAAGCTGGGCGGAGCCTTTGCGGCTATGCCGGTGCTCGCTACCATATTCGGCGCGATCGTGTCCGGCATGATTGTGGACAAATTCGACTTTTTCCCCTTCTTCGCCATCATGGGCGGCTTCGTCACCCTCATGGGAATCTGCTCGGTATTCACCCTGAAGGATGCGCCCCATCTCAAGGCTGTCCGTCACGAAAAAGGATATCTCCATCAGTTCGCCAGCGTGTTTAAGCTGAACACGGTCATCGCGAATCAGGAGCTCTTTTGGGTATTCGTGATCAATGCCGTGTTCTTCATCGGCTTTAATATTTATTTCCCTTATATCACGATTTACTTTAACAACTACCTGCATATGTCCTACATGACCGCGGGACTGCTGCAGGGGATCGGCCTCGTCTCAGCTGTCTGCCTGACGATTCCTGCCGCCAAGCTCATCGACGCCGGCAAGCCGGTACGCGTCGTGTGCATGGCGATCGGCTCCAATGTGGCGGGCCTGGTCATCATTTTCTTCTCCACGCAGATTCCCCTGCTGTTACTGGGCATTTTCGGCGCCGGCGTTGGCTACGTCCTTATTTTGCAAACGCTTACGGCGTGGTTCAAAAACCTGTACCCCGAGGATCAGCGCGGGCAGTTCGAAGGCATCAAGCAGGTGTTCGGCGTCTGCATTCCCATGGTCATCGGACCGCTGATATCCTACTATATTATTCAATACGGCGGCATCCGGATGGAGATTGACGGCATCATGGGCACCGTTCCAACCCCTTCACTGTTCCTGTTCGCCGCCCTGATCACGCTGTTCACCTTTCTCCCGCTGATTCCGGCAAGCAGACTGCATCGCAGCCGCGTGCATTCGGCGCCCCTGCAACCTATACATAAGGAGGATCTCAAGCTATGACCAATCATCGGATTACAACCTTTTCGGACCTGCTCCATCCCGGTGGAACCCTGATGCAGAGGGGATATTCCACCAAAGCCGTCATGCATTATAACCGCAAGGCGATCAAAGCCGCTCCATGGCGGATTAAAGAATGGGACTTTTACCAAATATCCAATGACGATTACTGCCTGCAGTTGACCATTGGCCATGTTTCTTATGCCGGCAATGTCTCGGCGATGCTGATCGATTTCAAAAATGAGAAAACGTATACCGTTACCGATATGCTGGTCCTTCCCTTCAACCGGCTGAAAATGCCGGATTCCGCCGAGCATGGGGATCTTGCCGTACACCGCAAAAAACTCGATATGCAGTTTGAGGTGTACAGGGGCGGACGCCGCTTGAGATGCAAAACCCGCGATCCCAAAGCCGAGCATAACATGGACATCGATATCGAGCTGGAGCAGCCGGATCTGGAGTCTCTGGTCATCGCGACGCCGTTTGATGATAACCCGCATCATTTTTACTACAACCATAAGATCAACTGCATGCCGGCCACCGGTACGGTAAAAATAGGCGATACAACCATTGCTTTCGAGCCGGACACCGCATTCGGTCTCCTTGACTGGGGCCGCGGCGTATGGCCGTTCAGCCATGAATGGTTCTGGGGCAACGGCAGCACCTGGATTGACGGCAAACGCTTCGGCTTCAACATCGGATTCGGGTTCGGCAATACGGAGGCAGCCACGGAAAACATTCTGTTCTACAACGGTACCTCGCATAAGCTGAATCATGTGTACGTGGATCTTGCCGCGGGCGGATACATGTCGCCCAAAACCTTCACCAGCGATGACGGCCGGTTTGAGATGGATTTCGAGCCTGTGTTCGACCGCTATACCGAAACGAAAATGCTGTTCGTGGACAATGGCTGCCATCAGATTTTCGGCAGATTTACAGGCAAGGCCGTTTTGGATGACGGTACGGTGCTGGAAGTAAAGGATATGATGGCCTTTATGGAGCACGCCGTGAATCACTGGTAACCCCTCAA
>NZ_BIMK01000047.1 GCF_004001045.1 Paenibacillus chibensis | reverse complement strand
GTAGAGTTGCTTCCTTATATCGCAAGGATTTTTACCGCTAAACGCGGTCTGTCGACTTTGCATTACATCGATAAGAAAATTCTTATATCGCAAGAAAAACTACTGCTGGACGCGGTCTGTCTGATAACAAGCAGTATGGGACAGACGTTTTTCTTTTGAGAATGTGAATGACATCAGTTCTGGTATGCTCCGCCCTGGGCAGAGCAGTAAGCAAAGACGGTTTCTAAAACTGGCACCAGACAGGTGCTGTCTTAAAGTGGAGGGTAAACATTTGAAAGAGCCTATTTTTAAACGTGTTGTCTTGAAGGTTAGCGGCGAATCGCTCGCGGGCCAAAACGGATACGGCATCGATGCGGCAACGATTGCATCCATTGCTGAGCAAGTGAAGGAAGTTGTGGAACTTGGCGTTCAAGTCGCAATTGTATGCGGCGGCGGCAACATTTGGAGAGGCATTGCGGGCAGCTCGAGCGGGATCGACCGGGCAACGGCCGATTACATGGGGATGCTGGCCACGGTTATGAACTCACTGGCACTCCAGGATGCCCTGGAACAGATCGAAGTGCCTACGCGCGTGCAAACCTCGATTGCGATGCAGCAGATCGCAGAGCCTTATATTCGCCGCAGAGCCATCCGGCACCTGGAAAAAGGCCGTGTTGTCATATTTGCGGCAGGTACCGGCAACCCGTTCTTCTCGACGGATACGACAGCGGCGCTGCGTGCGGCTGAGATTGAAGCCGAGGTCATTCTGATGGCCAAGAACAAAGTGGACGGCGTTTATTCCGCTGATCCTTTCAAAGACAGCACGGCTGAAAAGTACGAGCAGCTGACTTATCTGGACGTACTGAATAAAAACCTGGGTGTAATGGACTCCACAGCATCTTCTCTGTGCATGGACAACAATATTCCGCTTATCGTATTTGCGATTACTGAGCAAGGAAACATCAAACGGGTCGTTCAGGGGGAAAAAATCGGAACGATCGTTAAAGGGAGTGTAGACTAATGCCTCAAACGGTGAAAAAACACGCGGAAGAGCGCATGGAGAAAGCGATTGGCGCTTTGAAAAGAGATCTTGCAACATTGCGCGCAGGCCGTGCGACGCCGGCCCTTCTGGACCGGATTCAAGTTGAATATTACGGAGCGATGACGCCGCTGAACCAGCTGGCGAACATCAACACGCCGGATACCCGCACATTGATGATTCAGCCATGGGATAAATCGTCCTTGTCCGATATCGAAAGAGCGATCATGAAATCCGATCTCGGCCTAACGCCTGCCAACGACGGCAACACGATTCGTCTGGTGATTCCTCCGCTTACCGAGGAGCGCCGTACCGAGCTCGTGAAAATGACCAAGAAGTTCGGCGAAGAAGCTAAAGTAGCCATTCGCAATATCCGCCGCGACGCTAATGATGACATCAAAAAAATGGAAAAAACCGATATATCTGAAGATGAATCCCGCCGTCACCAGGACGACATCCAAAAAACGACGGACAAATTCATTGCGGAAGTCGACAAAGTGCTCGTAGCTAAAGAAAAAGAGATCATGGAAGTATAAGAGACTTGCGGCCCCTCCTATTATGGTGGGGTTTGTGTCTTTTTTTGCAGAAACCCGCATGGAGGAACTAGAATGATCAAACGAGTTCGATCGTGGTGGACACGAAAAGACAAGGTACAGCCGCCAGAGCAATCCATGGACAATGTTCCTGAGCATGTCGCCATTATTATGGACGGTAACGGCCGCTGGGCGAAAAGCCATGGACTGCCGCGCTTTATCGGGCATCAAAATGGAATGAAGGCCGTAAAACGGACTTCGATCGCCGCAGATAAGCTGGGAATCAAGTATTTGACGCTGTATGCCTTTTCGACGGAAAACTGGAAGCGTCCCAAGGACGAAGTCGATTTTCTGATGCGTCTGCCGCAGGAATTTCTGGCTCTGGAGCTGGAAGAGCTGATCGAGAAAAATGTGCAGGTCCGGATGATGGGTGACCGTGAAGGTCTGCCGGCGCACACGGTCAACGCGATGGAAGAAGCCGTCCGCCGCACGCAAGGCAACACGGGCTTGGTGCTTAATTTTGCGCTTAATTACGGCAGCCGTAAGGAAATTACGGAATGTATGCGCGAATTGGGAAAGAAAATCAAGTCGGGCGCTTTAGACCCGGAGGACATTACGCCTGAAATGATAGACGGACAGATGTTTTCCAAAGACCTTCCGGATCCGGATTTGATCATACGTACCAGCGGTGAGATGCGGATCAGCAATTTTATGCTGTGGCAAATGGCCTACAGCGAGATGTGGTTTACGGATATTTACTGGCCTGATTTCAATGAACAATCATTATATGAAGCGGTCGCCGAATACCAGCGCAGGACGCGGAGATACGGTGGCCTGACCTAGCCTGATGGAGGAGAGAACCGTTTGAAACAACGACTCATAACCGGAATAATAGCTGGAGTTGTTTTTTTGGGATTTTGCCTGCTTGGGAAACTTCCCTACCATCTCATTGTCCTAGCCATGGCGATGATCGGGTACTATGAATTCGTCCGCATGACGAAGATTTCTCCGTTTGGCGGCACGGCAATACTCGGGTACCTGGGCGTTTTGATGTTTATGTTTCCCTGGAAGCTGCTGAACATCGACTTTCCGCTTTCCTGGGACCATGCCATCTGGCTGCTCATGTTCCTGTTCCTGCTGGTAACGGTCGTCACGAAGAACAAGATCGGTATTCAGCAGGCTGCGCTCCTGTTTGTGGGGGCCGTCTACGTCGGCGTTGGCTTTTCCTATATCGCCAGCTCGCGCAATGCGCCTGACGGTCATGGCTTGTTCTGGACGTTCCTGCTGCTTGTGTCGATTTGGGCCAGCGATGCCGGAGCGTATTTTGTAGGAAAATGGATCGGCAAAACCAAGCTGTGGCCAGCAATCAGCCCGAATAAGACTATTGAAGGCGCGCTTGGTGGCGTCGTTATTTCGATGATCGCGGCCGCCGTATTCTCCCTTTTGTCGGGAGGAATTCTTTCGTTCGGACGGGCTTTAGCCATCGGACTGGCCTGCGCCGTTGCCGGACAACTCGGAGATTTGGTTCAATCTGCATACAAACGCGTATACGGCATCAAGGATTCCGGTAATTTGCTGCCGGGTCACGGAGGCATTCTGGACCGCTGCGACAGCTGGATCATCGTCTTTCCGTTTGTACATATTATGATGCTGATGCCTTATTAAAACGAGAGAAGGTTCGTTATGAAGAAGATTAGCGTGCTCGGTTCCACGGGCTCGATCGGGACACAGACACTGGATGTGGTGGCGAAGCATTCTGACCATTTTCAAATCGACGGTCTTGCGGCAGGAACGAATACAGCCCTGCTTCTTGATCAGGTTCGGCAGTTCAAACCACGCAAAGTTTCGGTAGGAAGCCGTGAACTGGCTGAACAGATCAAGACGGAGGTTCCGGAAGGAACCGAGGTGTTTTACGGAGATCAAGGATTGATCGAAGTCGCTGCAGGGACGGACGCCGAGATGGTTGTCACCGCGGTGATGGGGAGCCTTGGACTTCCGTCCACGCTGGCTGCGATTGAGGCCGGTAAAACAATCGGGCTTGCCAATAAGGAAACGCTCGTCACGGCCGGTCATCTGGTAACGGCGTTAGCGGCGAAAAAAGGCGTTAAGCTGCTGCCGATCGACAGCGAGCATTCAGCGATTTTTCAATGCTTGAACGGCGAGAGCCGCAAGGATCTGGCCGGCATCACGCTGACGGCATCCGGTGGCTCTTTCCGCGACCGGACCCGCGAGGAATTGAAGCATGTAACCGTGGAAGATGCGCTGAAGCATCCGAACTGGTCGATGGGAGCCAAAATTACGATCGATTCGGCGACGATGGTGAACAAGGGCCTGGAAGTCATCGAGGCTCACTGGCTGTTTGGGCTGCCTTACGAGCAGATCAACGTGCTCCAGCACCCGGAGAGCATCATCCATTCGTTTGTGGAATTCAAGGATACTAGCATCATTGCCCAATTGGGCAACCCGGACATGCGAGTGCCGATTCAGTATGCGCTCACGTATCCGGAGCGGTGGGAATCCCCTTCGCAGCGCCTTTCGCTGGCCGAAGTGGGCAGGCTCAATTTTCGCGAAATGGACTTTGAACGCTTCCCTTGTTTAAGACTTGCCTATGATTGTGGTAAAATGGGTGGTACAGCCACCACTGCATTTAATGCTGCGAACGAGGTGGCGGTTGCGCGGTTTTTGCGCAGGGAGATTTCATTTTTGCAAATTGAGGATATTATCGAAAGAGTGCTTGATCAGCATCACAACATATCTGAACCTGAACTTGCGGAGATCGAAGCGTGCGACAAGCGCACCCGGGAGACCGCAGCCAAGCTGTAAAGGCTGGCATGCGAACCTTTTCCGCAGTGACCCACTCTTCTCCCTTATCTAAAAAATGACCCAAAAGTGATTCTCTTGTGCGGGGCTGGAGAATAATGATAATCTATATAGACTGAATCGAGAGACGAGCCTGACGGCGGAAAGCCGCAGGAATAGCGGGACTTAAACCGCTCCAGACGGACAATAATTCATTCTATAGGAATCGATCTATGATCGTATTCGTGAGGAATCGATCTATGATCGTATTCGTGGATTATAAAGCTTCGGTCTCAGACAATAAAGGGGGATGCGACGAATTGGAAATGGTGCAGGTAGTTTTTTTAACGGTGCTCATGTTTTTCGTCATCGTGACCGTACATGAGTGGGGACATTATTATTTCGCCAAACGCGCCGGCATATTGGTTCGGGAGTTTGCGATCGGTTTCGGTCCGAAACTGTTTTCTTATAAACGCGGGGAAACCCAATTTACGCTTCGCCTGCTGCCGTTTGGCGGCTATGCACGCATGGCCGGCGAGGATCCCGAGCTTGTGGAGATCCATCCGGGACAGACGGTTGCCATCAGAGTGAAAGACGGCGAAGTGAAGAAGGTTTACCTGGATCAGCTGGACAACCGCAAGAACGTGATCCGCGGCGAAGTGGAGTTCATCGATCTGACGGACAGCCTGAAAATCCGTTTGGATGTGGACGGCGAAATCCAGCAGTATCCGATCCATCCGCAGGCGATGTTGGTGGCCAAATCCCAGGAGACGCAAATCGCGCCGCGGGATCGCCAGTTCGCCAGCAAAACGGTGGGACAGCGGGCGATGTCGATCTTTGCTGGACCGTTGATGAATTTTATTTTGGCGTTTATTCTGTTCGGTGTTCATCTGCAAATGGCGGGAATCCCGTTAGAGAACCCGACCTATGTGCAGATTGGTGAAGTTTCCAAAGGCATGCCCGCTTCGGAAGCCAATCTGAAAAAAGGCGACATTGTCGACACGATCGACGGCGTGAAGATTGGCGCGGATTACCAGAAGATGATCGACTTGACTTCGAAATCTTTAGGCAAGCCGATGAAGTGGACAATCCGCCGCGGAGATGAAGTGTTCAACGTAACCTTGACGCCGCGCGCCATGGAAGGGCAAGAAGGCGGCAAAGTGGGAATCACGCCACAGCTTCCGACCCGGAAGGCAGGCGTTGGTGAAACCTTTACCGGGGCAGGAACTGCCATGGTGGATACGACCAAAATCATTTTCCAGGGCTTCGGCCAGCTGATTAAGCAGTTCAACATGGACGATATCGGCGGACCGGTGCGGACTTTTGAAGTCACGGGCCAAATCGCCAAGCAGGGCATCGTTCAGCTGACGTATTGGGCTGCGATACTTAGTTTATATCTCGGTATTTTCAATTTGCTGCCGATTCCGGCGATGGACGGAAGCCGTCTGGTATTCCTGGGCGTCGAGGCACTGCGCGGCAAACCGATTGATCCGAGCAGGGAAGGCATGGTTCACTTTGTGGGCTTCGCGATGCTCTTCTTATTAATGATTGCGGTAACCTACAATGATATATTACGATTAATCAACGGATAATTGATGATGAAAGCTCCTCGCCGCCAGCGGGGAGCACATTCTTGGGAGGAAATCCATTTTTATGTCAAACGATAAACAATTTGTGACCGAGATTACGCCGCAGGGAGAGGACTTCTCCCGCTGGTATATCGACGTGATTAAAAAAGCAGATCTCATGGATTACTCGCCTGTCCGGGGCTGTATCGTGTTCCGTCCCGACGGTTATGAAATTTGGGAGCATATTCAAAAAGAACTGGACCGCCGCTTCAAAGAAACGGGGCATCGCAACGCGTACTTCCCGCTCTTCATTCCGGAAAGCTTCTTCCAGAAGGAAAAGGAGCATGTCGAAGGCTTTAATCCGGAGCTGCCTTGGGTTACGGAAGCAGGAGGGGACAAGCTGGAGGAGCGTCTGGCGATCCGTCCAACCTCGGAAACGATGTTCGGTCATATGTACGCCAAATGGATCCAGTCCTATCGCGACCTGCCTGTGCTGATCAATCAGTGGGCGAATGTGGTGAGATGGGAAAAACGCACACTTCCGTTCCTCCGGACCAGCGAGTTTTTGTGGCAGGAAGGCCATACGGCTCATGAGACCGAAGAGGAAGCGCGCGAAGAAACGATGAAAATGCTCGAAGTTTACCGTGACTTCGTTGAAGAATATTTGGCTATTCCGGTCATTACGGGACAAAAGACGCCGTCCGAGAAATTTGCGGGTGCCGTCGATACGTTCTCGATCGAGGCGATGATGAAGGACGGCCGTGCTGTACAGGCGGGAACTTCCCACTATCTCGGCACCAATTTCGCGGTCGCTTTTGATATTCAGTTCCTGAGCCGTGAAAACAAGCAGGAATACGTGCATACCACTTCTTGGGGTACAAGCACGCGCTTGATCGGCTCGATGATCATGGTTCATGGCGATGACCGTGGATTGGCGCTGCCGCCTAAAGTGGCTCCGACACAGGTCATCATGGTTCCAATCGGACCGCCAAAAACCTGGGAGGCCGTGGTCGGCCGTACGGACGAGCTTTTTGCCGAGCTGAAAAAGGCAGGCATCCGCGTTCGTGTCGACGATCGCAGCGACGTGCGTCCAGGGTGGAAATTTAACGAGTATGAAATGCGCGGCGTGCCGGTTCGTCTTGAAATCGGACCGCGAGACATGGAAAACGGCGTATGCGTCCTCGTATCGCGCATTACCGGCGAGAAGAAGGTCGTGCAGCAAGCTAACCTCGTGGAAGAGGTTAACGCGATGCTGGACCAAGTTCAACGTGAGATGTTCAACCGTGCAAAACAGTTTATGACGGACAACTTCTATTCGGTGGACACGCTGGAAGAAATGAAGGCAAGCATGGAAGAAAAACGCGGCTTCTCTCTGGCGGGCTGGTGCGGTTCGGCAGCATGCGAGAGCAAGGTGAAGGAAGAAACCGGAGCAACTAGCCGTAACATTCCATTCCAACCTTCGGAAGAAAAACACACCTGCCTCGTTTGCGGACAACCTGCCAAGCATACGGTTGTTTTCGCCAGAGCTTATTAAGATAGCTTAGTATCGATTCAGGAATAGACCATGAGGAGCTTCTGCCAGAAATAGGCCCGGTGTGCTACGAACCCGGTATATATGACTGGATTCAGAAGCTTTTCATGTTTTGAGCAAGGGGGAAGAAGGCATGGACAAGTCTGACGAGAAGAGAAAACGGTTTGAACTTCTGATCAAGCAGGGTGAAATCCCCCCCGCATTAATTGATCCTTATTTTTTGGACGGTTATATCGAGCAGGTCGAAACAAGCCGGAGCAATCAGGAATGGGTTATTACGATTGTCAAGGAGAGCTTGGTGCCTGCCGAGGTGTATCGGGGCTTCAGTCTGAAGCTTAGAGAGAAAATGCAGCATATCGCCAAAATCTCTTTGATATTCAAATATGGTTCTGCCGTCGATCCCGAGGAAATCGTCAACACGTATTGGAACCTGTTTTTGGAGTGGATTCACAGGGAGATCCCTTCGGTGAACGGCTGGATGGCAAGAGCCGCTCATGAGCTTGACGGGGATGTCCTGACGGTAACGATGACAGACAACACCTCGCTCGAGCTCGCGCGGAAGAAACAGATAGATCAAGGAATCATGCGTTTTTATCAGCAGTATTTTTCGCTTCCACTTCGGGTAAAAGTTCAGATAGGCGAAGCCAGTCGGGACGCTTATGAGGAATTCGAGCAGAAAAAGCTGCAGGAGGAGCGCGAAGTCATCCAAAAGATGATCACGACAATGGAAGCGGAAGCGCGCGCCGAGGAGGATGATGGAGAGGAAGTGCGGCTGCAGATCGGTTACGACATCAAAGAGCAGCCCGTGCCGATCCAGGAAATCCAGGATGAGGAGAAGAAAATCACGATTCAAGGTACGATTTTCGGCCTGGACAGCAAAGAGCTGCGCAACGGAAGCACGCTGTTCATGTTCAACCTCACGGATTTCAGCGATTCTCTGCAGATGAAAATGTTTGCGAAGACGAAGGAAGACTTGAAAATCATGAGCTTGCTCGCTAACGGCAAATGGGTGAAGGCGCGCGGCCGGGTTGAATATGACCGCTTTATGCAAATTCCCGAGCTCGTCATGATTCCTTCGGATCTATCGGAAGTGCAGGCACCTCCTTCCCGCAAAGATAACGCGCCGGAAAAACGCGTAGAGTTCCATCTCCATTCAACCATGAGCACGATGGATGCGGTCACGCCGGTCGACCAATACATCAAGACAGCGGCCAAATGGGGACATAAAGCGATCGCGATTACCGATCACGGCGGCGTACAATGCTACCCGGATGCGGCCAAAGCGGCGAAGAAAAACGGCATCAAGATGATTTACGGCGTGGAAGCGAACGTGGTGAACGACTCCGTGCCGGTCGTGATGCAGCCGCAGCCGATCGAGCTGAAATCGGCGACATACATCGTATTCGATATCGAGACCACCGGTCTGTCGATCACGAACAGCAAAATTACCGAGCTTGCCGCCGTCAAAATGCGGGAGGGCCAGGAAATCGACCGGTATGCCACATTCGTCAATCCGCATGAGAAGATTCCATACCACATCCAGCAGCTGACGAATATTACGGATGAAATGGTCAAGGACGCTCCCGATCTCGAACCTGTGCTGCAGGAGTTTGTGAAATTTGCCGGCGACGGCATTCTGGTTGCCCATAACGCGCGTTTCGACGTTGGCTTCATTCAGGCTTCCCTGAAAGAATACGGCATGCCGCAGATGGAGAATCCGGCACTGGACACCCTTGAGCTTGCCCGCTTGCTCCATCCGAGCATGAAGAATCACCGCCTGAATACGCTCGCTGACAAATACAAAGTGCTGCTGGAAAGCCATCACCGCGCGATCGACGATACGGTGGCATTGGCAGGGATATTGAACGGGTTATTGGCTGACGCCGAAAAGATTAAGGGCCTTACGATGCTCGACCGGCTGAACGACTATGTCGGGACCGACCTGTCCAACACGCGTCCGTTCCACTGCGGCATTTATGCACTTAACATGACGGGCAAGAAAAACCTGTTCAAGCTGATTTCCATGTCGCATACGGAATACTTCAAGCGTGTGCCTTGCATACCGAAATCTAAACTCGTTGAGATGCGAGAAGGGCTGTTGGTTATATCGGGCTGCGAGAAGGGCGAATTTTTCGAAACCGTGCTGAACAAAACGTTGGAAGAAGCGATGGAAGTAGCCGAGTTCTACGATATTCTGGAGATTCAGCCTTTGACCATGTATATGCACTTGGTTGATAAAGGCTTGGTCGGAAGTCCGACGGAGCTGAAAGCGGCGATCAAAACGATCTGCGACATCGGCGAAAAGCTGAATAAACCGGTCATTGCTACCGGTAACGTGCACTATCTCGACCCGCGGGACAAGCTGTTCCGCGACATTACGATTCATGGCATCACCGGCTTCAGCCCGCTGAAGGATATTCGCAAGCCGGATGCGCATCTGCGAACAACCGATGAAATGCTGGAAGAGTTTGAGTTTTTGGGCAAGGAAAAAGCGATGGAAGTCGTCGTGAAAAATACCAATGAGCTGGCAGACCGCTTCGAGGAGCTGGAGCTGTTTCCGGACAAACTTTTTACTCCGATTATCGAAGGGGCGGATGAAGAAATCCGCAATACCTGCTATGCAACCGCAAGGTCGATTTACGGGGAGGAGCTTCCGGAGGTCGTGGTCGCGCGTTTGGAAAAAGAGCTGGAGCCGATTATCAAATATGGCTTCTCTGCCAACTATCTGATATCAGAGCGCCTGGTTAAAAAGTCGAACCGGGACGGGTACCTGGTAGGCTCGCGGGGTTCCGTCGGATCATCCGTCGTTGCGACCTTCCTTGGCATCTCCGAGGTTAATCCATTGCCGGCGCATTATATATGTTTGAATGAGGCGTGCAAGTATAGCGAATGGTTTCTGGATGGCAGTGTCCCGAGCGGATTCGACCTTCCGGACAAGACCTGTCCGCATTGCGGAAATAACCTGAAGGGCGAAGGCCAGGACATTCCGTTTGAAACCTTCCTAGGCTTTAAAGGGGATAAGGTTCCCGATATCGATCTTAACTTTTCCGGCGAATATCAGCCGCATGCGCATAACTACACCAAGGAAATCTTCGGCGAGAAGTGCGTATTCCGGGCAGGTACCATCGGAACGGTCGCAGAAAAAACTGCGTTTGGTTATACGAAAAAATACGAGGAAGACCATCATCAGAAATGGCGCGGAGCAGAGCTTAGCCGTCTTGCCGCTGGCTGCACGGGCGTGAAACGCAGTACCGGCCAGCATCCGGGCGGTATCGTAGTCGTTCCGGATTACATGGAAGTGGAGGATATCACTCCCGTCCAGTTTCCGGCGGACGATACGAGCGCGGAATGGAAGACGACGCACTTCGATTACCACGCCTTCGACGCGAATCTGCTTAAGCTCGATATTCTTGGACACGACGATCCGACAATGATGCGGATGCTTCAGGATCTGACGGGCGTCGATCCGACGACGATCCCGATGAACGATCCGAAGGTCATGAGCATGTTCAACTCGACGGAGGCGCTCGGCGTAACGCCAGAGCAAATACGGACGCCCGTCGCAACCTATGGCGTGCCCGAAATGGGAACCAAGTTTGTACGCCAGATGCTGATCGAATCTAAACCGTCATCGTTTGCCGATTTGCTGCAAATTTCGGGACTCTCCCACGGAACGGGCGTATGGCTCGGCAATGCGCAGGAATTGATCAAGAACGGCACATGCAACATCAAAACCGTAATCGGCTGCCGTGACGATATTATGCTCTTCCTGATTTATAAAGCGGGTATGGATGCGAGCCTGGCCTTTAAAATTACCGAGAGTGTGCGTAAAGGTAAGGGGCTAACGCCGGAATGGATTGAAGAAATGAAGCGGTGCAAGGTGCCGCAATGGTACATTGACTCCTGCTTGAAAATCCAGTACATGTTCCCGAAAGCTCACGCCGCCGCATATGTTATTTCAGCGGTCCGTACGGCATACTTCAAATTGTATTATCCGATTCATTATTACGCGACGTATTTCTCGGTCCGGGCCGAGGATTTTGACATCGAACTCTGCTGCCAAGGCTATGACGCCATCAACCGGCAGATTAGCGAGATCGAGCAAAAAGGCTTCCAGGCGACAACCAAGGAGAAAAGCATGCTGCCGGTATTGGAAATGGCGCTCGAAATGACGGCGCGGGGCTTCAGCTTCAAGAACCTCGATCTGTACCGTTCGGAAGCGACACGGTTTATCGTGGACGGCGATGCGTTGATTCCTCCGTTCTCCGCCATGCAGGGGATCGGTGAAAACGCGGCCCGCAATATTGCCGCGGCAAGGGAACAAGGCGAGTACCTGTCCATCGAGGACTTCCAGCAGAAGTCCAAGGCAAGTAAGTCCATCATCGAGCTGCTGACGCAGATGGGCTGCTTCCGGGGATTGCCCGAAAGCAATCAGCTTTCCTTGTTCTAATCCCTTGGGGGAAAAAGGTTTTTTTCAGCGGTTTGACCGGTCGCGAAAAGCGCGCATCCCTTGCTGGGACTGAGGGTAGTCAAGGAGAGATACTTGTCAGTGTTGCCAGACTATGTTATAATTTTTTTGGCAATCATGGAGATAAAACCGTTGTTTAAAGAGTGGGGCGACCCACTCTTTACTCTTTGGTATATAGGATATTGAAAGTCTTGGAGGTAATAATCTTTGAGCACACCGAAGATCAAGGAAACTGTAGAAGAAATGGTCCAGCCTTTTTTGGATGAGCATAATTTTGAACTTGTGGACGTGGAATACGTCAAGGAAGGAAGCAATTACTTCCTGCGTGTTTATGTTGACAAGGAGGGCGGCATCGACATTGATGACTGCGGCATGGTCAGCGAATACCTCAGCCAGAAGCTGGATGAGAATGATCCCATTCCAACAGCCTATTTTCTGGAGGTTTCTTCCCCTGGCGCCGAGCGTCCGCTGAAGAAAAGCGAAGACGTGGCCAAAGCAGTAGGCAAAGATGTTTTTGTTACCGTATACGAGGCGGTTGACGGTCAGAAGGAATTCGAAGGCCGGCTGCTGTCGTTTGACAACGAGGAGCTCGTGATTTCCATGGGCAAAAAGCAGTATGCCATTCCGTATGCGAAAGTCGCCAGTGCCAGACTGGCCATTATTTTTTAAAAGGCAAATTAAAGAAAGGGGGAACTGATTTCCAATGAGTATGGATTTTATTGAAGCGATGAATGAGTTGGAAAGAGAGAAGGGAATCAGTAAGGACATCTTGTTCGAGGCGATCGAAGCCGCGCTGATTTCCAGTTACAAACGTAATTTTAACACGGCACAAAACGTGCGTGTCGATATGAACCGCAATACGGGGGTTATTAAAGTGTATGCCCGCAAGCTGGTTGTGGAAGAGGTGCTGGATCCGCGCACCGAAATTTCACTGCCTGCCTCAAGGGAAATAAATCCCCATTTTCAACTGGAGGATATCGCCGAAATTGAAGTCACACCGCGAGATTTCGGACGCATTGCCGCCCAAACAGCGAAGCAGGTCGTTACACAGCGTATCCGTGAAGCGGAGCGCGGCCTGATCTACAACGCTTTCGTGGATAAAGAGGAAGATATCGTTACCGGAACCGTTCAGCGCCAGGATCTTCGCAATTTTTATGTCGATTTGGGTAAAGTCGAAGCCGTACTGCCGCTTAGCGAGCTGATGCCTAACGAAAAGTTCAAACACGGCGATCGCATCAAAGGGTACATTACCAAGGTAGAGAACACCACGAAGGGACCGCAAATCATGTTGTCCCGTACACATCCGGGCCTCTTAAAGCGTCTGTTTGAGCTCGAAGTGCCTGAAATTTTTGACGGTGTCGTGGAAATTCGCTCGGTGGCGCGCGAAGCAGGCTTCCGTTCCAAAATTGCGGTCTACTCCCGCAACCCGGAAGTGGATCCTGTAGGATCCTGCGTCGGCCCGAAAGGCCTTCGTGTGCAGACCATTGTCAATGAGCTGCGCGGAGAAAAAATCGATATTGTTCGCTACTCGGAACTCGTGGAGGAATATGTGGCAAACGCCCTGAGCCCGTCCAAGGTTCTGGAAGTGATCGTGTTTGAAGAAGAAAAAATGGCACGCGTCATCGTACCTGACTACCAGCTGTCTCTGGCTATCGGTATCAAAGGTCAGAACGCCCGTCTCGCGGCCAAGCTGACCGGCTGGAAGATCGACATCAAGAGCGAAAGCCAGGCGGAGCAGGAATTCGGCAGACCGAAGACATCCTCGACTGAAATGCATCAGGATTCCGTCTCCGTCGATTAATATTACAGGAAGCGGGGGTCAGGCCAAGATGAAGCAAAGAAAGGTACCGCTGCGCAAATGCGTAGCATGCCAGGAAATGATGCCGAAGAAAGAACTGATCCGCATTGTGAAAACGCCGGAAGACGAAGTGTTGATTGACCTGACTGGCAAGAAGTCTGGACGCGGAGCTTATCTGTGCGGGAAAGTATCATGCTTTAAGCTGGCGCAAAAGAACAAGTCACTGGATCGTGCCCTCAAGCATCATGTGAAACCGGAAATCTATGAACAGCTCGCCGAGGATTTTATTTCGGTGGAGGATGAATTCCTGTCAGTGAAGGAAAGATCGAATGATGAATAAGTTCTTCTCTCGCTTGGGTCTTGCCATGCGGGCGGGAAAGATTCAGACCGGTGACGAAATTGTGCTAAAGGCAATACGGTCTTCTGAAGCAAAGCTAGTCATACTTGCGGGTGACGCCTCAGCAAATACACAGAAAAAGTTCCGCGACAAATGCGGAACGTACAACATCCCTCTGGTGATCGGATTTGACCGCGAAAGTCTGGGCACAAGCATAGGTAAACCCGAAAGGGTTGTGCTCGCAATTACGGATCAAGGATTCGCAGAAATGATCTCCAAAAGCTTGGAGATAATGTCGGAGGTGGAGTATATTGAGTAAACAAGACAGTAAAGATAAACTGCGTGTGTACGAATATGCCAAATCATTAAATATGAGCAGCAAAGAAATTATTACCATTTTGAAGAGGCTGAATGTTCCCGTGAACAATCATATGAGCGTGATGGAGAATGATTCGGTCTCAAAAGTGGAACAATTTTTTCGAGATATAAAATCGAATGCCGCTGCGAAAAGAGAAAGCGGGGAAATTCAAACGACAGCAAATACGTCTTCTATAAAAAATGACAACCGGGCAGATCGAAATCAGGGCAACCGGCCGCAAGGCCAAAGCCAACCCCAAAAACAACAGGAAAAGCAGGTAAGTATGAATAATAAATCAAATCAAACCACAACAACCAATGGTTCCCAAAGAACCCAAGGCGGGCAGGATACCCGTAGAAGTCACAGCTCTTCCCAAGGCGGAAATTCCGGCGGAAGACCGCAAGGACAGCATAACGGAACAGGCAACCGCAGCCAAAGCGCGGGCTCGAACTCGGGCAATCGCAACCAAGGCTCTTCCCAAGGGGGACGTCCGCAGGGATCTTCTTCTGCCGGAGCGAACCGTGGTCAGGGAGGTCAGCAATCCGGAGGGCAGCGTCCGAGCAGCAGCCAAGGTCGTCCGCCGCAATCCGGCGGCCGTCCGCAACAGAGCGGAACGCGTCCGGAAGGCGGATCGAGCGATAATTTCTCGAGAACAACCGATAATCGCGGCGGTCGTGCTCCGGGACAAAACCAGAACCGCAGCAAAGGCGGAGGCAACAAGCGTTTTGAGGACGGCAACGGCAAGTCCAACTCGTTTAACCGCAACAATCGCGGCGGGAAGAATAACCGCGGCAGACAGCAAAACCAGCCTCCTCGCGAAAAAATCGACAATACGCCGAAGAAGATCATCGTCCGCGGCAATATGACCGTTGGCGAAACGGCGAAGCTGCTTCATAAAGACGCTTCCGAAGTTATCAAGAAGCTGATTCTGATGGGCGTTATGGCAACCATCAACCAAGAGCTTGACATTGATACGATTCTCCTGCTTGCCGGAGAGTTCGGTGTTGAGGTTGAAGTGAAAATCGTTGTGGAAGACGACCGTTTCGAAACGACGGAAGAGAATGACGATCCGGCTGACTTGAAGGCTCGTCCGCCTGTTGTCACGATTATGGGTCACGTTGACCATGGTAAAACGACCCTGCTGGATGCCATTCGTTCCACGAACGTAACCGGCGGCGAAGCAGGCGGCATCACGCAGCATATCGGTGCCTATCAGGTAGAAATCAACAACAAGAAAATTACGTTCCTGGATACACCGGGCCACGAAGCCTTTACGGCCATGCGTGCACGCGGTGCCCAGATTACAGATATCACGATTATCGTGGTTGCGGCCGACGACGGTGTCATGCCGCAAACGGTGGAAGCCGTAAACCATGCGAAAGCGGCTGAATTGCCGATTATCGTAGCGGTGAACAAAATCGATAAGCCGGACGCCAATCCGGATAAAGTTAAGCAAGAGCTTACCGAATACGGCCTGGTACCGGAAGAGTGGGGCGGGGACACCATTTTCGTTAACGTTTCGGCGAAACAGAAAATGGGACTTGAGGACCTGCTGGAAATGATCCTACTCGTATCTGAGGTTAACGACTACAAAGCCAACCCGGACAAACGCGCTCGCGGCGCTGTCATCGAGGCTGAGCTTGATAAAGGCCGCGGTCCAGTTGCACGGATTCTGGTGCAGCATGGTACCCTTAAAGTCGGCGACGCATTCGTAGCGGGTAATTGCTTTGGACGTGTTCGTGCGATGGTGAATGATAAAGGCCGCCGTCTGAAAGAAGCCGGGCCTTCCACGCCGGTGGAAATCACCGGTCTGACAGAGGTTCCGCAAGCCGGCGATCCGTTCATGGTATTCGAGGACGAGCGCAAAGCCCGCTCGATTGCCGATAAACGCTCCATCACTCAGCGTCAATCGGATCTCGGAAGCAATGTGCGCGTCACGCTGGATGATTTGTTCCAACATATCAAAGACGGCGAGATCAAAGATCTGAATGTTATCATTAAAGGTGACGTTCAAGGTTCGGTCGAAGCACTGAAAGGCTCTTTGGCCAAAATTGAAGTGGAAGGCGTTCGCGTCAAGATCATCCACAGCGGTGCCGGTGCCATTACGGAATCGGATATCATTCTGGCGGCTGCATCGAATGCGATCGTGATCGGCTTTAACGTCCGTCCTGATCCGCAAGCTGGAGCAACGGCTGAGCAGGAGAAAGTGGATATTCGTCTGCATCGCGTCATCTACAATGTTATCGAAGAAATCGAGCAGGCCATGAAAGGCATGCTGGATCCTGAATACAAAGAAGTGGTCATCGGTCATGCCGAAGTCCGCAACCTGTTCAAAATCAGTAAAGTGGGCACCATTGCCGGATGTATGGTCACACAGGGCAAAATTTCGCGTAATGCTGAAGCTCGCCTGATCCGTGAAGGCATCGTCGTTCATGAAGGCAAAATTGACACGCTCAAGCGCTTTAAGGATGATGCCAAAGAAGTTGCCCAAGGCTATGAATGCGGTATTACCCTGCAGGGTTATAATGACCTTAAGGAAGGCGACGTCATCGAGGCATTTGTCATGGAGACCGTCGAGCGCAAGTAGGTAAAGAGGTGAACAAGAATGGCTAAAATACGCGTTGGACGCGTTGGCGAGCAGATCAAGAAGGAACTGAGCCAACTCATCCAAACCGAACTGAAAGACCCGCGCATCGGCTTCTTAACCGTAACCGGCGTGGACGTAACGAATGATTTATCCCAAGCCAAAATTTATCTCAGCGTGCTGGGTGACGAGGAACAAAAAGCGAACTCTCTAAAGGCTTTGGAGAAAGCAAATGGCTTTCTCCGTTCCGAGCTCGGCAAGCGGATTCGTCTTCGCCACACGCCCGAGCTGATTTTTAAATTCGATGAGTCGATTGCTTACGGCAGCCACATCGAAAAGCTTTTGGGCGAGATCGGCAAAAACGAATCGAACTAACTTAAATGAACTAAAGATTTAGCTTGCTTCTCCTGAAAATCGCGATGATGCAGGAGAAGGATTCCTCTTTCTTTAGTTCAATTTATGTAAATACGGTTTTAAAGGAGAAGGCAATGCAGACCTATGAACAGTCGCTTGAGCAGGCGAAGCAGTTTCTGCTAAAGCATGATGATTATCTAGTAGTGTCGCATATTCAGCCAGATGGAGACGCAGTCAGTTCCACCGTAGCAGTGGGCTGGCTTCTCTCATGTCTGGGCAAAAAATTCACTCTGATTAATGAAGGGCCCATACCGGAGCGGATGCGCTTTTTGCTATTATCCGATCAAATTGTGAACATGGAGCAGCAGCCGCTGAACCGTACCTTCAAGCATGTGATTTGCGTGGATTGCGCCGATTTTGGGCGAGTGGGTCTGACCGCACAGTATTTCGAAGAGGATGCGCTGCTGTTGAACATCGACCATCACCCTACGAACAACGGGTATGGCAGTTCGACGCTCATTCGGCCGGAAGCCGCCGCAACCGCCGAAATTCTGTACGATTTGATCCAAAGCTTTGGATTCAAATGGACTACGGCTATCGCAACTGCGATTTATACAGGCCTGTTGACCGATACCGGTGGATTTCGCTATTCGAACACATCTCCCAAAGTGATGCAAATTGCTTCGGAGCTGCTGGGACATGGCGTAAACGGCCCGGAATTATCCGAAAATCTGCTGGAGTCGATGAGTTTCCCGCAAATGAAGGTGCTCGTTAAGGCGCTGAATACGCTGGAGATGACTCCGGACGGGAAAGTTTGCTGGGTTTACGTCACACCGGAGCATATGGCGGAGACGGGAGCGGTCAACGAGGATCTCGAAGGGATCGTCAACTATCCCCGGAACATTCACGGCGTCGAAGTCGGCATTTTATTTAAAGTCATAAATGACAATGCGGTGAAGGTTAGTCTTCGTTCGGCAGGGAAAGTCGATGTGGCGGCTCTTGCGCAAAGCTTTGGCGGCGGCGGGCATGTGCGTGCCGCAGGCTGCCGCGTCGAGGGCTCCCTGGAATCCATTATTCAGCAGGTCGTAGAGCGGGTGAAATCACAATTATGAATCTTGAAGGGGTTTTGGCCGTCGATAAGCCGGCAGGTATGACTTCTCATGACGTCGTAGCCAGAACGCGCCGGATTTTGAAAATGAAACGGATCGGGCATACAGGCACGCTGGATCCGGAAGTAACCGGAGTCCTGCCGCTTTGTCTAGGCAGAGCGACGAGAGTTGTCGAGTACATGCAGGAGCTTCCGAAGGAATACGAAGCAACGCTGCGTCTTGGCTTGGCAACGGATACGGAAGATTTGACGGGTCAAATCATTCAGCAGGTTGACCAGGTGAACGTGACGGCTGAAGAGGTTGAACAGGTTTTGAATTCTTTTCAGGGCCTCATTTCACAGGTACCACCCATGTATTCTGCGGTCAAGGTGGACGGCAAGCGCTTATACGAGCTGGCACGCGAAGGCAAGACCGTTGAGCGTAAAAGCCGCGAAGTGACAATCTATGAGATCGAGATGAAAGCCATGGAAAGCAGCGGCCCGTTCCTGGATGTATCCTTCCGTGCGCTTTGCTCCAAAGGGACGTATATCCGGACGCTGTGCGTGGATATCGGACGGGCCTTGGGACTGCCGTCGACGATGGTGAAGCTGACCAGAACGATGTCGGCTGGCATAACAGCCCAAGACTGCCTGACATTGGAGCAGATCGAGCAGCTGATGCAAGCCGGAGAGCTGCAGAAGCATCTCATACCGGTTGATCATGCGATCCGTCACTTGCCGGCCCATACCGTTTCAGAGGAGAAAGCCGCAGCTGCAGTGCAGGGACAAAGGCTTTCAAGCCGTGCGGTTGCACCCGAAGTTCATACTCCGGGCTGCATTCGCCTTTATAATAGCGCTGGCTTGTTCCTGGGGATCTTTGAAAAGCAGGAAGAAACAGGCGCGATCGCTCCGGTTAAAGTGTTTTTACCGGAGACGTGATATGATTGGATATCAGGATATCAATATCGAATTGCAGGTGAGAACGTTGTGAAGACTGTAAATATATCCCATCCTCTGCCGGCCGGCATTATCGCTGAGAATGCAGGTCCGCAAATCGCTGCGCTTGGACAATTCGATGGTGTGCACCAGGGGCATCAGAGCGTGATTCGTTCTGCTGTAAAGCTCGCCCAGGCCAAGGGAGTTCCTGCTGCGGTGGTTACCTTTCACCCACATCCGAAGGATGTGATGAAAAAAGGCAATTATGAGGGGAATCTAACTCCGTTGCAGGAAAAGCAAGAGCTCCTTGCCGCCATGGGTGTCGACATTCTTTATGTGGTAGATTTCAACGAGCCCTTCTCGCAGCTTAGCCCGAAGGCTTTCGTGGATGGTATGCTGCTCGCCTTGGGAATTCAAACGGCCATCGTCGGCTTTGATTTCCGTTTTGGCCACAAAGGCGAGGGAGATGCAGAAATGCTGCGGGCGCTCGGAGCCGGGCAGATGAACGTCGAAATCATTCCGCCCTTCGAGCTGGAAGGACAAAAGGTGAGCAGTTCCTCGATCCGCAAAGCGCTGCAGGCTGGTGAACTGGCCGAAGCGAACCGTCTGCTCGGCCATGCCTACCGTCTGCGCGGCGTCGTCGTTGATGGTGATAAACGCGGAAGAACCATCGGCTTCCCGACCGCGAATCTGCGTTTGGAAGACAAGTACGTGGTTCCTGCCAAAGGCGTATATGCGGTACGCTCCCTCGTCGAAGGAGAGTGGCTGTCCGGCGTCATGAACATGGGCGTTAAACCGACCTTCCAGGACGGGGTTACCGCTCCTAGCTACGAGGTTCACCTTCTGGATTTTGACCGTGATATCTACGGGCAAAAGCTGACGGTAGAATTGATTTCCTATATTCGTCCGGAACGGAAATTCCCTTCGATTCAAGAGCTGATCGCTCAAATCCAAGCGGATGCCGATACGGCCAGACGGATTTTGGAGTCGTCCAAATAAACGATATGGCGATCATTTACTTTTTTACGTAAAGTATGCTATACTGATAAACGTCGCTGGTAAGCAGCGTCAATAACCTTGGCTTGGTTACACGATCTCACCGACGGTAACGAGGCTAACGGCGATTATTTAATTTTTAAGGAGGTGAATAGGATGGCATTGACTCAAGAACGTAAACAACAACTGATCGAAGAGCACAAAACTCATGAGTCCGATACAGGATCCCCAGAGGTGCAAATTGCTATCCTTACGGAGAACATCACGAACTTGACTGATCACTTGCGCTCGCACAAGAAAGATCATCATTCCCGTCGTGGATTGCTGAAAATGGTCGGTCAACGCCGTAAGCTGTTGGCATACCTGAAAAACAAAGATGTTAAACGCTACAGCGCTCTGATTGAAAAACTCGGATTGCGTCGTTAATATCCGTATGGTCTACTTAAAGCAGCCTGGTTGTTCACCGATTGTCCTTTTAGGAGTGACAGCGGTGGGAACCGGGTTGCTTTTTATGCAGGCCTTATATGAATTGACCCTTAGCTGGGAATAATGTGTTATGAAAAGGAGGGATTTCATGGAAAGTCGTGTAGAAATGCAGCTGGGCGGAAGAACCCTGATCCTGGAAACGGGACGTCTTGCGAAACAGGCCAATGGCGCCGTCATGGTCCGTTACGGGGAAACCGCCGTTCTTTGTACTGTAACTGCTTCCAGTGAACCTAAGGATTTGGACTTTTTTCCGTTGACCGTTAACTACGAGGAAAGATTGTATGCGGTAGGCAAAATTCCAGGAGGATTTATCAAACGTGAAGGCCGTCCTAGTGAGAAAGCGATTCTTGCGAGCCGTCTGACGGACAGACCGATCCGTCCGCTTTTCCCTGAAGGTTTCCGTAATGATGTACAAGTCCTCAATCTCGTCATGAGTGTGGATCAAGACTGCTCTCCTGAAATTGCGGCTATGATCGGGACTTCAGCTTCCCTGAGCATTTCCGACGTGCCGTTTAACGGTCCGATTGGCGGTGTTGTGGTTGGCCGTGTCGACGGACAATTCATTATCAACCCGACCATCGCGCAGCAGGAAGTCAGCGATGTGTACTTGGTCGTGTCCGGCACCAAAGATGCCATCATGATGGTGGAAGCCGAAGCGAACGAAGTGCCGGAAGAGGTTATGCTCGAAGCGATCATGTTCGGCCACGAGGAAATCAAGAAAATTGTGGCAGTGATCGAGCAGCTGGTTGAAAAAGCAGGCAAGCCGAAAATGGAAGTCAAGCTGCATGCGGTTAACGCCGATGTGAACACACAGGTTCGCGAACATGCGGAAGCCCGTTTGGTTGAAGCGGTACGCATTGCTGAAAAGCATGCACGCCAGGATGCGATTGACGCCATTAACGATGAAACCGTCACTTACTTTGAACAACAATACATAGAGACCCCCGAGCTGCTCTCGGATGTCAAGGAAGTTCTCCATGATATTGTCAAAGAAGAAGTTAGACGTCTGATTACGCATGACAAGGTGCGTCCGGACGGCCGAAAATTGGATGAAATCCGTCCGATCGAGTGCGATACGAGCATTTTGCCGCGGACTCACGGTACCGGTCTGTTTACGCGTGGACAAACCCAGGCCCTTAGCGTATGTACGCTCGGAGCTCTCGGGGACGTGCAGATTCTCGATGGCATCGACCTGCAGGAAACCAAGCGCTTCATGCATCATTACAACTTCCCGCCGTTCAGCGTAGGCGAAGCCCGTCCGCTCCGCGCACCGGGACGCCGCGAAATCGGCCATGGCGCGCTCGGCGAAAGAGCTTTGTCCAAGGTCATTCCGTCCGAAACGGAGTTCCCATACACGATTCGTCTGGTTTCCGAAGTGCTGGAATCCAACGGCTCCACTTCCCAGGCCAGCATTTGCGCAAGCACATTGGCCATGATGGATGCAGGTGTACCGATTAAAGCACCGGTTGCCGGCGTAGCCATGGGTCTGATCAAGGATGGAGGACATGTATCCATTTTGACGGATATTCAAGGCATGGAAGACCATTTAGGTGATATGGACTTTAAAGTCGCTGGTACATCCGAAGGCGTAACCGCGATTCAAATGGATATCAAAATTGACGGAATCGACCGTCAAATTTTGCAGGATGCTTTGAAGCAGGCTAAAGAAGGACGCATGTTCATCCTCGGCAAAATGATGGAAGCCATCCAAAAGCCAAGGGAATCCCTGTCTCCTTATGCGCCTAAGATCATCGTCATGAACATCAATCCGGACAAAATCCGTGATGTCATCGGCGCTGGCGGTAAAATCATCAACAAAATTATTGAAGAGACCGGCGTGAAAATCGATATTGAACAGGATGGCCGCGTATTTATCGCTTCCTCCAATGAAGAGATGAATCAAAAGGCTCGTTCGATTATCGAGGGCATCGTACGCGAAGTACAGGTCGGCGAAATTTATGTCGGCACGGTGAAACGGGTCGAGAAATTCGGAGCGTTTGTGGAAATTTTGCCGAACAAGGAAGGTCTCGTTCACATTTCCCAATTGTCCACCGAGCGTGTAGCCAAGGTTGAAGATGTTGTGGCGATCGGCGATTCCATTACCGTTAAGGTAACCGAAATCGATCAGCAGGGTCGCATCAACCTGTCCCGCAAAGCGGTATTGACAGCGGAAACGAAAGCTTAATTGCGAGCGAATAATTGATTATTATGACAGTTTGGCAAGGGCGGATAAGGTCTTGCGAAAGAGGCAGAATGTAACCACTTCTGGCTCTTTTTTTTCAGGCTTTGTCAAGCTCGGTTCTCTTCCTAATCATATTCCGCAGGACTTGTTCATATGATGGGACAAAGCGGGTAAGGGAGATGAGCGGAGCTATGAATGGAAGAAAGGGTGCGGTACTGCTAGCCTGTTTTGCTACGGTGCTGGGAATCGGCCAAACCGGCGTGGTCGGTGAATATATACAAGGTGCGGTGCAGCAGCCGGCAGCCGTCAGCGCTTGGGCTCCCAAGGCGAATGACATGCAGCAGGATCCCCTTTATAAGCAGATCGTTGAGAAAAGGGAGCAAACCCGAATTCAGCCGGTGGACGCGGTGCTTGACCGCGTATGGAAGGCGATTCCCGGGTATAACGGACTGGAAATTGATGCGGAGGAGACCTACAAGCAGGCCAAAGCCGCCGGAGTCTCCACTCCGATTACATATGTGTACCGCCAGATTCCTCCGAAAGTCAAACTCGAGGACTTGGGTGCAGAGCCGATTTATCGGGGAAATCCGAACAAGCCTATGGTTGGGCTGATGATCAACGTGGCTTGGGGCAACGAGTTTATCGTGCCGATGCTGGATATATTGGATGAGGAGAAGGTAAAGGCTACCTTCTTTTTTGATGGAAGCTGGCTGAAAAAGAATCCGGAACTGGCCAAAGAGATTCAAAAGCGCGGCCATGAGCTGGAAAACCACGCTTATACGCATCCGAATATGAGCCAGCTCAGCGAATACCGTGCTTCGCTGGAAATCAGCAAAACCCAAAAGCTGCTGAAGGAAAGCCTGGGCGTAGATAATACCTGGTTTGCGCCGCCATCGGGAGATTTTAATCAGCAGACCGTGCGTATCGCGCATGGTTTAGGCTTGAAAACGGTCTTATGGACGCTCGATACGGTGGATTGGAGGAATCCATCGCCGGATTCGGTCGTAAATAAAATCTCGAACAAGGTTCAGGCTGGCACGCTGATTCTCATGCATCCGACGGCATCCTCCTCCCAGGCGTTGAAGGGAATGATCCGGGTGATCAAGCAAAAAGGCCTGATCGCGGGTAGCGTTGGCCAGACGCTTTCACCTGAGCGCGTCATTCCACCCGGCAGTTGAGTGAGCCTGCGTTTTTTGGTAGCATAGGGAATGCGTTAAAAGCCAGTGGATTGATATTATTTTAGGAGGGCCTTTCGCGTGAAAAAAATAAAACTGACCAATGGCCTAAGAGTTGTCATGGAGAAAATACCGACATGCCGGTCGGTTTCTTTTGGTATTTGGGTTAAAACAGGATCACGGCATGAACATCAAGGCAATAATGGCGTTTCGCATTTTATCGAGCATATGCTCTTTAAGGGAACGGAACGCTTTGATGCCAAAGACATAGCAGAGCAGTTCGATGCCATCGGCGGCAACGTGAACGCGTTTACGTCGAAGGAGTACACATGCTATTACGCCAAGGTTCTGGATGAGCATCTGCCGATCGCGGTCGATGTGCTGTCCGATATGTTCTTCCGTTCAGCGCTGGACGAAGGGGAGCTTGCGAAAGAGAAGAATGTTATTCTTGAGGAAATTTCCATGTATGAAGATACCCCGGATGACCTGGTACATGATTTGATGGCGAAAGCCGTCTATGGCGACCATCCGCTTGCCTATCCGATTCTGGGCACGCAGCAGCAGCTTGACCCTATGGGTCCTGCGGAGCTGAGAGCTTACATGGATGAGCATTATACGATTGAAAATACGGTTATCAGCATTGCGGGGAACATCGAGGAAGACCGCGTTGTGGAGTTGATGGAGCGCCATTTCGGCCAGTTCAATAATCACAGCGAGGTTAAGGAGATCGAAGCGCCGGGATTCCACAGCAATCTGTTATTCCACAAAAAGAAGACAGAGCAGAATCATATCTGCTTATCGCTTCCGGGCTGCTCGATACATGACCCGCTTCAGTATGCCATGATCTTGCTTAACAATGTCATCGGCGGCGGTATGAGCTCGAGACTGTTCCAGGAAATTCGTGAAAAGAGGGGGTTAGCCTACTCCGTATACTCTTATCACAGTTCCAACGAGGACAGCGGGCTGTTCACCGTCTACGCGGGAACGGCTCCGAAGCAGACGAAGGACGTGCTGGATCTCACCAAGGAGGTCCTGTCCGATATCGCTCGCAACGGGATAACGGAAGATGAGCTGAAGAAGGGCAAGGAACAGCTGAAAGGCAGCTTGATCCTGAGCCTGGAGGGAACGGGAAGCCGTATGAACCGTCTTGGCAAAAACGAGCTTATGCTCGGCAAGCATAATTCTCTGGACGAGATGATCGAAAAAATAGAAAATGTCAGCATGAAGGATGTCGACGCCGTGCTGGACCGCATGTTCAGCGAGCCTTTTGCGCTTGCCATGGTTGGAGCATCCGATAAACCGATTGCAGGACTTAGAAGGGATGATTTCGTTGCATTACGTACAAATTCATAAACTTCCGGGGCATGATGATGTGAAGATGCCGGAGAAAATGTCCAGCGCAGCCTCGGGGTACGACCTGTACGCCGCCGTAGAGGAGCCTATAACACTGCATCCCGGGGAGCGCAAGCTGATACCGACCGGTATTGCGCTGGCTATGCCGGAAGGGCTGGAAGCCCAAATACGTCCGCGCAGCGGACTTGCTTTGAAGCACGGCATAACCTGCCTGAATACGCCTGGAACGATCGATGCGGATTACCGCGGAGAGATCAAAGTGCTGCTCATTAACCTTGGGCAGGAACCGTTTGCAATTGCCCGCAACGAACGGATTGCCCAAATGGTTTTCCAGGAGGTGCCACAGACCCAGTTCGAGCAGGTGGAAGCATTGTCGGACACCGTTCGGGGTGCCGGAGGTTTTGGCCATACAGGGAAGTAACAAAAATAAGTCTGCCACGTTTCCGCAATGGAACGCCGGCAGGCTTTTTTTTTGCGCGGATTCACTCATTTTACCCCTTACTTTGATCAGGCGTTTTCACCGATTGCTAGGCAGCGGCATAAGATGTTCCATAACAGTGCTTTTTGAAAGGAGTGACATCCTTATGCTGACAGGAGTCCAAATCGTATTCCTAGGCGGGGATGCGCGTCAGGTTGAGGTGATCCGCAAATGTTCGGAAATGGATGCCACCGTCAGCGTTGTCGGCTTTGATAATCTGAAGCAAAAGCTCCAGGGAGTGATCAGAGATCATCTGACGGCTGAGCTGCTTGCCGCTGCGGATGTCCTGGTCCTTCCTGTCGTGGGCTGTGATGACAATGGCAACATCCATACGCAATTCTCGAATGAGCAGCTGAAGCTCCAGGATGAACATATGGCGTCACTGCGCAAGGGCTGCAAGGTATATACCGGCATGGCCAAACCTTATCTGCGGAGCCTGTGCGCCCAGCATGAGATTAAACTGGTTGAACTGCTGGACCGGGATGAGGTGGCGATCAGCAACTCCATTCCGACAGCTGAAGGTGCGCTCGTCATGGCTATACAGAACACGGATTTTACGATACATGGATCGCGGTGCATGGTACTGGGATTGGGCAGAACCGGATTTACGATGGCCAAAAGTTTGCAGGGTCTGGGAGCAAAAGTGAAGGTGGGAGTCCGCTCTGAAAAGGATGTCGCACGGGCGGAGGTGATGGGCTGGGAGCCTTTTCTGACAAGGGATTTGGGGGATCATGTGAGCAATATTGACTTGATTTTTAACACAATTCCGACTATGATAGTCACAGCACAAATCCTGTCCAAAATGCCTCTAAGCTCCGTCATCATTGACCTTGCTTCCGCTCCCGGAGGATGTGATTTCCGGTATGCGGAGAAGCGGGGGATCAAGGCGCTGCTGGCCCCCGGACTCCCAGGAATCGTAGCTCCCAAAACGGCTGGATTGATCATTGCCGGTTCGCTGGTACAGTTGATTTCGGATGAGTTCAAGACTCGGGGGGATGGAGAATGAATTGGCAGGGTAAGACGGTAGGCTACGCGATTACGGGATCACACTGCACGCTCGAAGAAATCATGCCGCAGGTAAAGCGGTTTGTGGATGAAGGCGCCAAGGTGGTGCCGATTGTATCCAATTCGGTACAGGTGACGGATACACGCTTTGGAACAGCTCAGAATTGGCTGCAGCAGCTGAAGGACATCACTGGCAATGATATCATTTCCAGTATTGTTGATGCCGAGCCGCTGGGGCCGTCCAAATTGCTCGATGTGCTGGTGATTGCGCCGTGCACGGGGAATACCACCAGCAAGCTTGCGAACGCGATGACAGACACTCCGGTGCTCATGGCCGCCAAGGCGCAAATGAGGAATCTGCGTCCGCTTGTGCTGGCGATTTCCACCAATGACGGCCTCGGGTTAAATGCAGCCAACATCGCGAAGCTTTTAGTGACCAAAAATATTTACTTCGTTCCTTTCGGTCAGGATAATCCTCTGCAGAAGCCAAACTCGCTTGTCGCGCAAATGGATCTGATTCCCGAGGCCTGCTATGCCGCACTGGAAGGAAGACAGCTTCAACCGATGATTCTTCAGCGGATATTCTCGGCTTAACGTAAGTTGCCCCGGGAAGAAGCAATCCTTAGCTTAGCATAAGGGTTCGAATAAATTAATCATCGTCGGAGCAGCTCCCACGATATCATCCTTGTTGGTTAGGAGTATTTGCGGGTCTGCAATGTCGAACTTAAGACGGACTTTGAACTGAAGACGTTAATAGTTTTTTGGCGGAAGCGGTGGTCGCCTGCGAAGGACGATCACGCATTCCGCTCCTATCCGCTTGCGACTGATGCCGCAGGAATACCGGACGTTTTTTTGTAGGGCGGGCGTTTGCGCCGCGTTCTTGGTGTTAGCAAAGCCCGTAACATGTGGATTGTCATGGATAATCTGATGGAGGGTGCAGCAGGGAATGCTGCTTCTGATTGCCGGGATTACAGCAGCCAAACGTTTCGCGCGTTCTTAGTCGTATGGAGGAATGGAAATGAGCATTTTAGTTCAAAAATTCGGCGGGACTTCATTGTCAACACCGCAAGCAAGAGAACTTGTTATCAAACACATCAAGCGTGAATTGTCCGCCGGATATCAGCTCGTCGTCGTTGTCTCCGCCATGGGACGCAAAGGCGAGCCATATGCTACAGACACGCTCCTGGACTGGGCAGCCCAGAACGGTGACGCTCTGCCAGCACGCGAAAGGGATTTACTGCTGTGCTGCGGTGAAATCATATCGGCGGCGACGCTGTGCAGCCTGCTGGAGCATGCGGGGATTCGAGCAACAGTGCTTACCGGAGCCCAGGCGGGCTTCATCACCGACGATCAATACGGGAATGCCCGGATTAAGGATGTTCGCCCGGGGCGCATCGTTTCGGAGCTGGAAACGCATCAGGTCGTCATTGTGACCGGCTTCCAAGGTCAAACCGAGGCCGGCGATTTCACGACGCTCGGCAGAGGCGGGAGCGACACGTCGGCAACCGCGCTGGGTGCTGCGCTCCATGCCGAAATGGTGGATATCTATACGGATGTGAACGGGATATTGACCGCGGATCCGCGAATTGTGGAGGATGCGAAGCCACTGCCGTTCGTGAGTTATGCCGAAATATGCAATATGGCGCAGTATGGTGCCAAGGTCATTCATCCGCGTGCCGTGGAAATTGCCATGCAGGCTCAGGTACCTGTTCGGGTGCGCTCCACGTTCTCGGAAGACGAAGGCACGCTGGTGACGCAGCCTGAGGGCTTCAAGGACGTTCAGCTTGGCATTATGGACCGCTATGTGACCGGGATTGCTTACGTAAGCAACGTAACGCAGATTACGGTAGACTGCGAAGGCGCGGGCCACAATCTTCAGCTGCAGGTATTCAAGTCCATGGCGGAAAATTCCATCAGCGTCGACTTTATTAATGTTACCCCGACGGGTGCCGTCTATACCGTATTTGACTTCGATTCGGACAGGGCGATCACGGTTTTGCGGGATCTCGGACTGAGCCCCAAAGCGTTATCGGGCTGCGCTAAGGTGTCCGTCATTGGCGGCGGGATTAACGGAGTGCCCGGCATCATGGCGAAGATCGTCGAATCGCTGAGCGAGCAAAATATACAGATCCTGCAATCTGCGGATTCAAATACGACGATATGGGTGCTTGTTAAAAAAGAAGATATGGTGCAGGCATTGCGTGCTCTTCATACCAAATTCGAACTTCATCGTTAATAAACAAAACCGCTTTATGAGCACGTCCTATCGTTTGAGGAGGTTATACAAGTGGATTTCGGAAGACTGATTACAGCCATGATTACGCCTTTTGACGAGCAAGGGAAGATTAACTGGCCGGAAACAGCGAGCATGATCGAGTATTTGATCGGAGAGCAAAAAACGGATTCTCTGGTCATTTGCGGAACGACGGGCGAATCCCCCACGCTGAACGAGGAAGAAAAGCTCGAACTGTTCGCATTCGCGCTCGAGAAAGCCAAGGGCCGGTGCAAAATCATTGCTGGAACCGGCAGCAATGGCACCGAGCATTCGATTCATCTGACGCGCGAGGCTGAAAAGCTGGGCGTAGATGGAGCTTTGCTGGTTGTGCCTTATTATAATAAGCCCAGCCAGGAAGGGATGTATCGACATTTCGAGGCGATTGCCCGCAGCACAAGCTTGCCGATCATGCTTTACAATGTTCCGAGCCGCACGGTAGCGAGCATCAGCGCTGCAACTACGCTGCGCCTTGCCGAGATTCCTAATATTGTAGCAACGAAGGAATGCGCATCGATTGAACAAGTCACACAAATCGCCTCCTGCGCCCCGGCTTCTTTCCGGGTGTATTCGGGGGATGATGCTTCTGCACTTCCTGCTCTGGCTGTTGGTGCGCATGGCATCGTTAGCGTAGCCAGCCATTTGATCGGTGCGTCCATGAAGGATATGATCGAGGCGTATTTGAACGGAAACGTTGCCGAGGCAGCAAAACTGCATCAAAAGCTGTTCCCGGTGTTCAAAGGATTGTTTGAATGCCCAGCTCCTGTTCCGAACCCTTCGGCACTGAAATATGCGCTGAATCTTCTGGGGCACCCGGTAGGCGGAGTTCGGCTGCCTCTGGTGGACCCAAGCGAATCCGAAATGGCATTTATACGCGATCTTGTCGCATCTTTGTAAGTCATAACCCATCAGATTTTGAAGAACAGCGTCCAATGCGGACGCTGTTTTTTTGGCGTTTATAGCCTAATTTTACAGGAGATGAACATACTTGCTCGGAGGGTGACTTGTGTTTTGCGTTTTTAATCATGTATAATGAGGTCAAGTGACTGGGTGCGGTATATTTTTGAAATATAAATACTATAAAATGGTACGACGTCCAAGACCATAGGAGGTTTAGATTCATTTGTCTAAAAAAAATAATAACGATAAATTGACGATATTTGCATTGGGCGGCGTCGGTGAAATCGGGAAAAATATGTATGTTGTTCAATACGCGAATGACATCGTAGTCGTAGATTCCGGCTTGAAGTTCCCTGAAGAGGACATGCTTGGTATCGATATTGTCATCCCGGATATCAGCTACCTGACAGAAAACCGCGACAAAGTAAGAGGCATTTTGCTGACACATGGACACGAAGATCATATTGGCGGACTGCCTTACGTGTTGAAACATCTGAATGTTCCCGTTTACGGAACCAAGCTTACGCTCGGGCTTGTCGAGAACAAGCTGAAGGAAGCGAACCTGCTTGGTGAAACCAAACGAATTCTGATTAATGAGGATTCTGAAGTCGAGCTGGGTTCGACCCTGAAAGCAACGTTCTTCAGAACGAACCACAGTATTCCCGATTCCGTCGGCATCTGTATTGCAACACCGGAAGGCAATGTTGTTCATACAGGTGACTTCAAGTTCGACCATACGCCGGTTAACGGTCAGTATGCGAACCTGCAGCGGATGGCAGCGATCGGGGAAGAGGGCGTACTTGCCCTGATGTCCGATAGTACCAACGCGGAGAAACCAGGATTTACACCATCGGAGAAGAACGTCGGTGTTGTGCTGGAAGATATTTTCCGTAAAGCATCGCAGCGTGTGGTGATCGCGACTTTCGCTTCGAACGTGCATCGTATTCAGCAAGTTGTGAATGCTGCAGAATCGACAGGACGCAAAATTACCGTTATCGGACGCAGCATGGTGAACGTGGTTTCCATCGCTTCCGATCTGGGTTATCTGCATGTACCTGACGGCATGCTGATTGAACCGGAAGAAGTCAACAAAATGGCTGCCGACCGTGTCGTCGTCTTGTGTACAGGCAGTCAGGGCGAGCCGATGTCCGCATTGACACGCATGGCCCGTTCGACCCATCGCAAGGTTGATATTTTGCCAGGTGATACCGTTATCATTGCCGCTACTCCGGTTCCGGGTAATGAAAAATATGTAGGCCGTACGATCGATGAACTGTTCCGCTTGGGCGCTAACGTGATTTACAGCGGATCCAATTCCGGCGTTCACGTATCGGGACACGGCAGCCAGGAAGAGCTTAAGCTGATGCTCAACCTGATGAAACCGAAATATTTCCTTCCGATTCACGGTGAGTACCGTATGCAGCGCAGACACGCACTGCTGGCAGAATCGGTTGGCGTAGATCCGGATAACATTTTTATCACCGATATCGGTGAAGTTGTTGAAATTCAAAATGGCGCAGCCCGCAAAGCCGGTAAAGTCACTGCCGGTAACGTGCTGATCGACGGATTGGGAGTAGGCGACGTAGGCAACATTGTACTTCGCGACCGCAAGCTGCTTTCCCAGGACGGCATTCTGGTCGTTGTCGTAACCCTGAGCAAACAGGACGGTACAATCATGTCCGGTCCGGACATTATCTCTAGAGGTTTCGTATATGTTCGCGAATCCGAGGGGCTGTTGGACGAAGCAAACCGTATCGTGTCCAGCACGCTGCAGAAACTGATGAGCGAAAATGTGAATGAGTGGGCTTCCCTGAAAACCGGAGTCAAGGATGCGCTGGGACGGTTCTTGTATGAACAAACCCGCCGCAGACCAATGATTCTACCAATCATTATGGAAGTGTAATTCTTGATAGTCAAAATGAGTGGCGAAAGCTTGATATACCAGCACTTTCACTTACCAAGGTAGTCACTTGACCACGAGTTGCCCCAATTACGCTCATCTGCTCATCTTTCGTCGCAAGTGAAGTTATGGACGAGACTTTCTTGAATCGAGAGGGCAATAAGCGTAGAGAATGACAGATTTGATTTGTGAATCACATATGCGAACGAGGCGCAGCACCGGCATTGGCGGAGCTGCGCTTTTTGATTTGATGCGCAACATAACCTCTTTTGAATGAATGCAGTTCTGCACGGGAACAATACGACGGATTCAATCCAAACGAGGAGGCTATTTGCAAATGACGATGGTTCGCGATGTAATGACAAAGGATGTTAAAGTCTGCTCACCTCATGATCCGGTGACGGCGGCAGCACGCATTATGCGTGATATTAACTGCGGTTCGGTACCGATTTGCGAAGGCAAAAAGGTGCTCGGCATGATCACAGACCGGGATATTGTGCTCGACTGCGTGGCGGCCGGGAATAATCCGAACGATGTTCACTGCCATGACTGCATGACCGGTGATGTGATCACCTGCTCGCCTGACGACGATGCCCATGAGTGCGCCCGTATGATGGCCGATCATCAGATCCGCCGCATTCCGGTGGTGGACCAAGGGGAGCTTGTCGGCATCTGTGCAATTGGAGATTTGGCGACCATCAATATTCATGTGAACGAAGCCGGCGAGGCGCTCAGCCGTATCTCCGAGCAGCTTCATTAATTTTTGAAAAGCTGTGGAGTGCGGTTAAAAAGAGACGTTGAAAAGTAGATGAAAAGCACCTGTGGGGTGCTTTTTTTTT
>NZ_BIMK01000046.1 GCF_004001045.1 Paenibacillus chibensis | reverse complement strand
ACATGTTTTCTGCATATTTCCAGAAGTTTCTCGTTCTTTTCCTTCTCATTCTGAAGCGCCTGCTTAACTTTTTCATACCGATTCTCAAGCAATCTTTTACCGCTTGGTCTGGTTGACGTTTCGATTGCAGTAGCTGCAATTTTTTCTGCCCCTTTTTCAATTTCCATCTGCAGCAAAATGGCTTGATCACAGCGTTCCTTAAGATCAGGACGATTATAGATCGTCTTTCGCTCAATGCCAGCTTTTTTAGCAATCGCTGATATGGACAGTTTTTTCTTTCCTTTTCGGAGGTTTGTTATTGCTTGTTCGATACGCTCCAGTGTAACGAGTTTATTTTCTTTAGAAGGGTCACTCATGCCATTCCCTCCCATTCGATTGGTGTGATATTGTAATCTGAATGATTATCAATTCCGGAATAATTCACCTGGGTTTCCAACTCATCAATAATTCCTACGAGGTATTTTTCAATTGTCTTTAACTTGTTCTCATAAGGACCTCCAGCAGGTGCAGATGCCAATTCGCTACGAATTTTTTTCAACCGGCCTTTATGAACTTCAAGAAAGTCCGGAGTAGTCAAAAAATTGCGGCATCCTAAACATACCCCGTCGCCTTCACAAGGTTCATTTCGCATTGGATGGTGAAGACAAAGTCCATGTGACAAAATTTGAATCTTATGCGCTTTACGCAATTTATCAACTTGTTCGATGGTCTTTCCTTTGAATGGGTTAATTACTTTAAGTTTTTCTTTTATTTGAAGAGCCTGCTTACCAACAAGAACTGCGCCTTCATTGAATACTTTCGCGAACTTGTTCCTTACATCCTCTTGAAGCAGGTGTGTATAGTGCTGTGTACCTCTAATGGACTTATGATTTAACAATTTCCGTATGGTTTCCAGAGAGGCCCCGCCTTTTAAAGCATACGTAGCGCAAGCGTGGCGGAATGTATGAGATGAAAAATCAGCAATATCTCCATTTTTATATCGGAGATTGTGTTTTTGAAGCCAGGGTCTTAGAAAATTCTTTGACCAATTTGCATGGGAAACTATACACACGGGATATCCTTTGACATTACGTATTCGATTAAGAAATAAATACGGTAAGCCCGATTCTTTTCTTAACGGATCCGTGTATTTTTCAACTTTCGTAATGGCTTGTACGACAAGGGCATTCGCTGGTTTATACACCCTCGTAGGTTCGGCTTGCAGTTTACCGGTGTTGTATACTAATTTTGTTTCTCCGCCAATTGGCTCAATGGAGGCATTATACATCGTAATGATTTCGCTAATGCGAAGTCCAAGCTGCAATCCAACTACTACGCTAGCTGCAACAAGTATATTTTCGTCCATATCTAAATCACTTACTGCTTTACGCAATATCCGATCGATCAACTGTTCGTCCGATATTTTATCAATGTTTACTTGCTCTGCTTGCTTGGCATCCTTCTTTAACGCTTTGTTATTAATAATGAGCTCATTGTACATGCCCTGAACAAATCGAACATCTTTTGGAACATCCCAGCCTTTAATATTTCCCTTTAATAAGATTTCTTTTAACGCCAATGCACTTTTCTTGATTGAAACAGAGCTTATTGACTGACCACTTGTCTCGCTTTTCGCTTCAGGCAAATACGTAAAATACGTCTCCAATAAACTCTGATCAATTTCTGAAAACGACTCCACTTCCGGCGCATATTCTTTTATAAATTTAGAAAATCGAACAACACCGTCTAAATTTCGTTTGGCAGTTGAAAACTTGCCCGTGGTTAACTCATGATGCATAAACCATTTTATTACTTCTAGCATTTTGGGCTTATCAACAACAAATTCAAAATCAATCATAAGCCTCTTGCCAGACAAATGCTCTACATTAATAAATCCGTTAAAATCCCATACATTGTCTGAGAATTTACTATTACCGCAGCGGAAATCTAATTGGGGTATTAGGGGGTTGTAATCAAACAATTGAAGCTTTATACTTTCAACCACTCAGCATCGCCTCCAAACGCCCTATAATCGTTTCTAAGGCGTATTCAACAGTCTCAAGATGATTCGTACCGATGTACTCCTGAGCCATATATGCCTCTCTGTTGGCTCTGAGACGATCCAAATGGTCTTTATGAATTGGTAAGTGTTCGGGAGTCGTGATAAACTTAGGACAGATCACGCACATATTAAATTTAGAGCATATCTTGCCCTCATTATTTATCGGCTTCTGACAAGCCCCATCAGGCAATGAAGCAGACAATAGCGTTTCCGTGTCGATTTTTTTTCCTTCTCCTATTTCCTTCTCACTGATTTCCTTGACTATCAAGCCGATAAATCCAAGCTTTTTATATTCGCTTTCAATTTTTGGATCTTTGACCTTTGCATATAAACTTGTAGAGTGTAATGATTCATGACCAAGATATTCTTGAATTTCAAACATACTCATACCCTTGTTTAGCATGTCCGTTCCAAGCGTATGCCTAAATGCGTGAAAGGTTAATGGGTATAATTCGCCATCGTTATCTCTGATATCATGCTTTTTGACAAACCGATAAAGTTTATCTCGAAATATTTTTTGGAGCAGTCTGGCATACCGTATATTCCGTTTTTGCCAGTAAAGACAAATGTAGTTTGTTGCAAGTTCTTTCCTGGCCACTTCTGAGTATTGTTCAAGTAGTTGAACTGCCCGTTTGACTCGATTTGATACGGGGATATATCTGTCAGCCTTATTTTTCGGAGAGAAAACATACAATACGGGTTTTCCTGTAAAATCTTCAGTTATACACCCCTCGGTTAGGTCCAAAACCTCTGAAAGCCTGATTCCCGAATCGATGCCGATCTCCACAATAGACTTCAAGAGGATGTTTTTCTCCTTTTTTAAAGCTATTTCAATCTGTTCCATTACATTATCGGGTATATACCTTGTCCTTAAAACATCATCTTGCTTAAGTGCTTGGTACTCATCTCCATCAAAAACCTGTCCCTCCGGAAAACCATCATACTCAAAAAACTGCCCATGTTCTATTACCCATTTTAGTGCAGACATAGCAACCGATCTTGTAGAGTTTGCTAATTGAATCTGTTGTAAATAATAAATATACATTTGAGTGATTTGGTGCGATAAATCGGCATAATCCATAATTTTCAAGTTGTATTCTTTCAGGAATTCAAAGAACCGTTTCAATGAATAATTATATCGATACAGTGTTTCGACACTCGGCTTCCCTAGACTCATGCATTCAATTGTTATTTGCTTATGTATTTTCTTGAACCATTTATTTGGCAAATATGAAAATTCAAAAGATAATTTATCACCATAACTCGATTGATACGGAACCTCCCATCTATCAGTTTTTGTATCAACTGTTGAAATATACGCTCTACTCAATTCAACTCCGCGCTCCTTCTCTGACGCATGAAGCTTTCATATGCCGTTGTTTTCGCTTCAAGCGACAAATGTTGATACTTACTCGTAGACTTAACATCATTATGACCTAACCTATCTTGGACATAACGCATATCAAATCCCGATTCGGTGAGTTCGGTTCCATGGGTGTGCCTAAGCATGTGAGAAGTGCATTTAATACCCACTTGTTCAGATAGCTTATTGAAGAGCTTTGTTATCGTATCGCGGATCATATATTGGCCAGGGCTGGTTTCATGATTCACAAATATCGTAAGATGTTTTCCATCATCAGGGCGATGATACAAGATATAATCCTCTATGGCAAAGACAATATCTCTGCTGACGGGTATTTCCCTTTCTAGTGATTTGATGTTGTGGTCTTTATGGTATAGTGGATCATGCTCTTTTACCTTTATAACCCCAACTTTTGTTTGAATCTCATAATCACCTATACGAAGACCTAGTGCCTCACTAATCCGGCAACCCGTTTCATAAAGAAATCTGAACAATAACTGATTTCGGGCATTCAAGCTCTCATCTGACTGTAACATCTCAAGTCCTTGATAGAGCTTTTCAACCTGTTCCCGAGTCAAACGCTTACCCTTAACTGATTTTTTCTCTTTAACTCGGAAGAAATTAAAACCCATATCTTTAAGACTAACTTTCTGAACTAGGAAATGTCTGTTTTTTGAATCATCTTTATAAGTTAATGGGTTCTCCGTCACAAAGCCCCCAATCACTTCATAATATCGATAAAATGAGGCTATTGTTGCCATATACTTATTCTTTGTCTTTGCAGATTTCTCTTTGTCCGTCTTTCCGACTTTCGTTTTCAAATACTCAAGCCAAGAAAACATATCCGCTTTCCTAACCTCGTAAAATTTAAGCCCCACTTCGTTTAACCAAGTGAAATATTCCTTTAAGTCTCTACTATAACCTTCGATTGTGTTCTCAGAGTGCCCCTTCTCTTCTAAATAGTGAAGAAACAATGTTATTTCCTCGACAATGTTGTAGTCCTCATCCACAACTACTACATTTCGTTTTCCGGCCTCATTGAGAGTTTTTTCAATTTTCAGATTGCCCATATTCATCACCACCGAGATCAATCCTATATGATGTTTAGCCAATGTTTTCCCACTTTTACCGATCTTGAGTGTGTATATCATCCATCATCTATTATTATAGAGTTAATTGTCAATTATCATAGTTGAGTTCCGGAGTAAACTCAAGAAACAAAAGGAACGATTCGCACATGCAATGCTCTTCCGCCGCGGGTTCAATGAACTCTTTTGTGCTACCATAGAAAAAGGTGTGTTGCCATAAGGCCAACACACCTTTTTCCTAGATATTATCCGTTGTGTACGGAAGCAACGCTACCGCCCTAGCACGTTTAATTGCAACTGTTAATGCACGTTGATATTTTGCGCTTGTTCCAGTCACACGGCGAGGAAGAATCTTCCCACGTTCGCTAATGAACTTTTTAAGAACTTCCGTATTTTTGTAATCAATATGAGTAATTTTATTGACTGTAAAGTAGCAAACTTTTCTACGTTTACCTTTGCCACCTCTACGTGGAGCAAACTTTCTTTCACCACGTTCTTCGTCATTTCTTTGTGCAAATGCCATTGTTATTTTCTCGTTCCCTTCATTATGCATATTGGTCAAACGTAATAAGCTTTCTCTGGCTATCCCCTAGTTCAAAGTTGGGTGTGGATAAGTCTTACGACTTACCCACACCCAACTTCTCACTACGGGGCTGCACCCACATCTTGAAATAAGGATGGTCATCATCACTAGACTACATTGACTGTCATAACATATTACACATTTTACTCAACATCGTGCGATCTTAATAAACCGTGGATGCTGGTCGTAAATGAAGATTACCATTACACAGTTAAAATGCTTTAAAACCCCTTGATTTTACTGAGGTCTTAAAGCATTTTCTTGCTCTCAGATGTTACGCTCTCTAAAATGGCAAATCATCATCCGAAATATCTATCGGTTTTCCGTCATCGGAAAAAGGATCTTGATTGGAATTGTTCCGGGAGTAATTATTATTCCCGCGGTTTCCGCCTCCAAAAGAGGACTCTTCACGCGGAGCTTGACCACCGCCGCTGCCACCGCCATCGCGGTTCGACTCCAGGAAACGTACGTTATCGGCAATGACTTCGGTGACGTATACACGTTTACCTTCGTTATTCTCGTAATTCCGTACCTGGATGCGACCTTCAACGGCCGTTAAACGGCCCTTGCGCAAGTAGTTTGCACAGGTCTCAGCTAGCTGTCTCCAAGTCACCACTGGAATAAAATCCGCTTCCCGCTCTCCGCCCTGCGACGTAAACGGTCTGTCTACAGCCAGCGTGAACTGCGTTACCGCAACTCCGGCAGGAGTATAGCGAAGCTCAGGATCCTTGGTTAAACGGCCAATCAAAATTACACGGTTCAACAATCTAATCCCCTCCTTCGAACGAATTCATCACTTACGCCAAAAGCTTGGGTCTTAAGCAACGTCAAGAGTAATGAGATAACGAATAACTTCGTCAGAAATTTTCATGATACGCTCAAGCTCGGCAACGACTTCAGGTGTTGCACTGAAGTTTACCAGAACAAAAGTGCCATCACGGAATTTTTTGATCTCATACGCAAGACGGCGTTTGCCCATCACTTCATGCTTCGTGATTTCTCCACCGTTGGAGATGATGCCTTGGAATTTTTCGACTGCAGCTTGAACAGCTTCTTGTTCAATGTCCGGACGAATAATGTACATCACTTCATATTTGCGCATAACTTTCACCTCCTTATGGACTTCGGCCCCTGATCGCGTCAGGAGCAAGGAGCGAGCCTAAACTCGCACCATATTAATATAACAAATTGTCATATGAGATGCAAGCCGTTGCCTGCTGCATATTTCATCCTATTCCGAATCCTCCATTTCAATAGATACCGCTGGAGATTCAGTGCTGCTACCGTCTTTGTTGGAGACCTGGAGACCTGTAAATCCGGCAGCCTTTTATTGGCATGCAAAATTTTTATATGATACGGCGGGATGGGTAAACACTACAAGGGCAGTCCATTCTGATGTACAAGGAGGCTTACGAACAATGGGTGAACAAACCGAATTCGAGCCGGGAGATAAAGCGCCTAACCCGGGAGTATATATGGAGGTCGGTGAAGCCAGCTTCCATACTGAAATTCAAGATCCGAAGATGATTACGCTGGAGCGGGGCGAGACCTTTCCGGAGACCACGAACAAAGACCGGAAGTGGAAAAAGAAAAGCAAAGCAAAGGTCCATTAATTTTTATTTAACCCATGCATAAATCCGTGCAGACTGCAGATAATACAATCAGACGGTTACGAGAGAGGTGTGGTTCCGTTGGGCCTAAGCTGCGTAACAAATCACTGGAAGTCAGAAACAGCATCACATTAAAGAAGCGGAGGGACGTGCCAAAGACATTCTGTCTGGAGCAATCCCGGATTGCTCCTCGGCTTATCCAAAGTTTTCATTGACGTGTTTGTTGTAGAACGAATTCCTAAATCCAAAAGTTACCGTCTGCCAAACAGGAGGACCTTCGGGTCTTCCTTTGGTTTGTGACTCCGTTTGATGTCCATACATAGCAAAAAACCTCTGGCGATGACGGGCCAAAGGTTTTGTCCAATTGCGTTATTCTATGAAGTATATTTGATGAAAAAGGGAATGTGGCGGAAAGAGAGGGATTCGAACCCTCGCACGCCTTGCGACGCCTAACTGATTTCGAGTCAGCCCCCTTGGACCTCTTGGGTACCTTTCCGCAGCAAGATTGATTATATCACAGCTTTACAAAGTATGCAAGACTAGCTCTGCAAATTTTGCGGATTACCCTCTTCTCCCTCAGCGGCCTTCGATCTCAGTACTTTTTTCATGTTTTTTTCGAATTTAGCGCGGGGGATCAGCACACTATGCTGGCATCCAACACATTTGATCCGAATATCCATGCCCATGCGGATGATTTCCATTTCATTGCTTCCACAGGGATGGTTTTTTTTCATTTGGACAATGTCGCCCAGTTGAAATACCTTGCGTTCCATAGCCTACTCTCCTCCTTGTTCTTCTTGCGTTGCCGACAGCTCCGCGAGCGCCTGCTTCTGCGCCTCTTCAAATTCCATCGCCTGTTTAATGTTCTCCAGTATGGTCCGTTCAACTTCGGACCGCATATTCGGCACGCATTGTGCCACGATGCGAATGACATATTCGCTCGTCGACATGGACTGGATTCCCAACACATCCGGTACGGCAATGACATTGCCATCCCGCTCCTGGAGACCCGCCAGCGCCTGCTTGATCAGACTGACTGTATCTTCCAGTGCCCGCTCATTTTTCACAGGCAAATCCACCATGGCCAAAGCATTCGAGAATGAATAATTCGTTACGCTCGTTATCATGCCGTTCGGTAGGATATACGTTTCGCCATTCATGCTCACGATCCGCGTGGAGCGAAGCCCGATCAGCTCTACCGTCCCTTTATATGTTCCGGTCTGAATGACATCTCCTACCGCGAATTGGTCTTCAAGAATGATAAAAAACCCGGTGATCACGTCTTTAACAAGGCTTTGCGCGCCGAAACCAACCGCTAATCCGAGCACGCTGGCTCCAGCCAGCAGCGGACCCAGATGAAAGTTGAACTCCGATAAAATCAGCAGCACCATCACAAAATTGCAGGTAACCGAGGTCACGTTTTTCAGCAGCTCGGCGACGGTCGCAAAGCGGCGCGGATTCGTATTGATCCGGCTCTGTTCCCGGTGGAATAACGCACGGTCTATGAGCTTGGCAACCACGCGAATAATGATCCGGGTCGCGATAAAGAGAATGATGATCCGGATCCCCGAGAACATAATTTTTGTCCACATATCCACATCGGTAAACCAGTTCCACACCTTATCACTGAATTTCACGGCTTCACCCACAGCCTGACCCATTTGTCCATCATCTGTCAGCCCGTATGGACTCAACATCTCATCTACCTCCGATCTCTAAATAAAATGAACTTCAGATTCATCTCGCTTCTCCAGAAAATCATCATCAGGAGAAAGCTTCGCTATTTCTTTCGTCCAATTTATTTTAGATGCTTATGTATCTATCATGGTTGTCTTTGTAGTAGATTCCTCTGATCTCCACACGCTCCTGCGTGATGATTCGCTGAACGGATTCAAGCTCCTCTCTTGGAAATTGTATGGATAAAGCGCAGCCCGCCGTAATCGTTTTGGGCGTAGGAAAAAGATCTATTTCAATGTCCGCGTACTCCAGCAGCATTTCCGCCCGCAACGCCTGCTGCGTCGAGTCGAAGGCCATCACCATCCACGTTTCCATTCTTCTGCCTGCCTTCCGCTCAAATAAATTGCTTGTCCCCAGGAAGTATAAAAACATGCAGCCATCCATATACTAGATACTACCAATCGCATTTGAAAGGAAGATTCTATGACACAGCTGCCTAACCCTTCCCAGCAACAGCAGCTTTCATGCTTAAAAATACCACATACAGACCCTGAAATCCATTCTGCCATTATTCATCGTCTTTTGTTCTACCTTTCTCAAGCCGAAGAGAAACAACAGGTGATCATCGTCTGCATCGGAACCGACCGTTCGACCGGAGATTGTCTGGGTCCGTTGGTCGGTACGGCTCTTGCACGATACAAAAGCCCCTGGTTTCATCTGTTCGGCACGCTGGAGGAGCCTGTCCATGCCGTCAACCTCCAGGAAACTTTATCGTCCATCTATGCCCTGTATGACAATCCTTTTGTCATTGGCATTGATGCGTGCCTGGGACAGTCTGCCAGCGTAGGCTGTATTCAGGTTGCAAGCGGTCCCCTGAAGCCCGGCGCAGGTGTACATAAAGAATTGCCGCCGGTTGGCGATATCCATTTGACGGGTATCGTTAATGTCGGCGGCTTCATGGAATATTTCGTACTGCAAAACACGCGGTTAAGTCTGGTTGTCCGTTTATCTGAAATTATTGCGTCCAGCCTCCACTCCGCCATTCAGGAATGGAAAACCCGTGCTACCCTTGTTGCAAAGCTAGATTAATGGCCTCCACTTCTTCCGGAGACAACGCATACTTCGATTCGCCGGCCGCAAGCGGCTTGGCATATACATAGGAGCTGTCACGGCTGTAAAGAGCCGAAATGACAACTCCATTTTTCTTTTCATCGACAATGGCAAGCGAGAAGCTCAGATCGCTTCCTTGATCGCTGAATGCATTGTAACGTTTCATGCCGATTTGGCCTTTCACCTGCTGCAGCTTGGCGAGAAGCACTCCGAGAGATTGGCGTTGCTGCTCCTGCTCATCCTCGATGCTGTCCATCTGCACTTTCAAATCGATGAGCAGCGTTTCGAGGTTCTCCACTCCACTGCCTTCCATCATCAAATCATATTTACGGCGCATCTTCCGGAGCTTTGCACCTTGTGTTAGCACCATAACGAGCAAGATCAAAATGAGGAGTATTACCCCGCCGACAAACCACTGCAGCTGTTCCATGATTAAACTATTCAAGTCCGACATTGCTGTTCATTCCTTTTCCTCATTCTTGATCATACCGGCTATTTCTTATTTTCGCTGACCCACGACAACTTATCCATTTTATTCGTAATTGTTTACGCCTTACCGCAGATTTCCGAGACTGCGTCTATGAATGCATCCGCTTCTTCGACCGTTGTACTTACCCCCACACTGGCCCGGACTGCGCCAGTCTGAAGCGTATCCACTGCCTGATGCGCAAGTGGAGTACAATGCATACCTGCACGTACCGCAATGCCGTATTCCCGATCCAGGCGAAAAGCAATCTCGCTCGAATCGATACGGTCTGACACAAAAGAGACAATTCCCGTCCTTGGGGAACCCTGCCGCGGACCAAGAATGTGAAGCCCATTGATGCGCCGAATGCCTTCGATCATCCGCTGTGTCAAATCCCACTCATGCTGATATATATGTAGCGTTGACATCTCCATGACTTTCTCTACGCCGGCTCGCAACCCGGCGATTCCAATCGTATTGGGTGTCCCCGCTTCATAACGGTCCGGTCTAACGGAAGGCTGCTCCACTTCCTCCGACTGGCTACCCGTTCCGCCATGCAAGAGCGGCTCGAGATCAATCGATGGAGAGATATACAGACCGCCTGTCCCCTGTGGTCCCAGCAATCCTTTATGCCCGGGAAAAGCGAGTAGATCCACGTTCATGGCCTGAACGTCAACATCGATGCAGCCTGCGCTTTGTGCGGCATCGACCAAGAATACGGCCCCATGCTTATGCGCCAGCTCCCCTATTTCCGCTATCGGGAGAATGCTGCCCAGCAAATTGGAGCTATGGCTGCAAACGACAAGCTTCGGTTTTCGGGACAAGGCGTCCTTCAGCTTGTTCCCATCCAAGTTTCCCTGATGGTCCACCGGAACATAGTCCACATGAATCCCCAGCGTTCTTTTCAAATATTCGAGCGGCCTTCTCACCGAATTATGTTCCACCATGGTGGCTACAACATAATCCCCTTTTCGCAGAATGCCCTTGATCGCCAAATTCAGAGCTTCTGTTGTGTTATGAGTAAACACCACATCATTTGGGTTATGAACCCTTAGCAGACGGGATAACGCCCTGCGGGATTCAAACATTACCCTGCTTGCCTTCACTGCCATTTTATGGCTTCCGCGCCCCGGATTCGCGGCCGCTTCTACCATGGCTTTTTGCATCGCCTGCATGACTTCAGGAGGCTTGGGCCAGGAAGTTGCAGCATGATCCAAATAAACAATCGGCTTCGTTTGGCGTTCTTCCATCTCAATCCTTGCCCTCCTTCTCCAGACAGGCTTACGCATGTCTTAACACACATTTTCTCCCAATGAAACAGAGAATGACATATCCTTTACCCTTTTTAGGGATACAGCCGGATATGCCATTTTGGCATGACATCAGATCACTTTTACTGCAAAAGCTCTAACAGTCTTTCCAGATCTTGTTTGCTGTAATAGTTCAATTCAATTTTGCCTTTATCTTTGTTTTGTTTAATTTTCACCGTCGTTCTGAATCTCTCCCGCAAGGAGTCTTCCAAATGGTCGATATAAGGGTCACGTTTCTTTACCTTCGCCTTATTTTTATCCACCGGTTTGCGGTCCAGGCTTTTCACAGCCTCCTCCAGATCACGCACGCTCCACTCATTGGCAACGCATTGCTTGGCCAGCTGCTTTATGAGTGCCGTATCCTTCAAACCGACGATCGCACGGGCATGGCCCATGGACAATGTTCCACGTGAAACATAATCCTTCACCTCATCCGGAAGCGACAATAAACGAAGGAAATTCGCAATGTGGGATCTGGATTTTCCAACCTTCATGGACAGCTCTTCCTGTGTAAGGGAGTATTGGTCCATCAGGCCTTGATAAGCAACGGCTACCTCCATCGCGTTCAGGTTCTCCCGCTGCAGGTTTTCAATCAAAGCGATTTCCATCACCTGCTGATCACTGAAACTGCGGACGACTGCCGGAATGGTTGGTTTACCGCAAAACTGAGAGGCACGGAATCTTCGTTCGCCCGCGATAATCTCATAACCTTTTAGAACGCTGCGTACAATAATGGGTTGAATAACGCCATGCTGACGGATGGATTCCGCCAATTCCTGAATGGATTCTTCGTTGAAGTCTTTGCGCGGCTGATAAGGATTCGCACGCAGTTGGCTGAGTGGAATCTCTACGATTTTGTCATCTTCATGAATGGAGAGGGAAGGAATTAACGCATCAAGTCCTTTACCCAGTCTTTTACTCATAAGAAATCACTTCCTTTGCCAACTCTAAATACACTTCTGCCCCCTTGGAACGGGGATCATAGGTCATGATCGTTTGACCATGGGAGGGTGCCTCGCTTAGCCGCACATTCCGCGGAATAATCGTACGATACACCTTTTCCTGGAAGTATTTTTTGACCTCTTCGATGACCTGAATCCCCAAATTTGTACGGGCATCCAGCATCGTGAGCAGCACGCCTTCAATTTGCAGCGATGTGTTCAAGTGCTTTTGCACCAGACGCACGGAATTCAGGAGTTGACTCAACCCTTCCAGCGCATAGTACTCGCACTGGATCGGTATGATGACCGAATCGGCCGCTGTCAAAGAATTTATCGTCAGAATCCCCAACGAGGGCGGGCAGTCGATCAGAATATAATCATAGTTCGCTTTGACAAGCTGTAGGGACTTTTTCAAACGAAGCTCCCGAGAAATGGTTGGAACCAATTCGATTTCTGCGCCTGCCAGCTGAATCGTAGCCGGAATGATGTGCAGTCCCTCGACCTGTGTTTCAAGAATAGCATCCTTGGGATGAACTTCGTTGATGATCACATCATAGATGCAGTTGGCTACATCGGCTTTATTCACACCCACGCCACTCGTGGTATTGCCTTGAGGGTCAATATCAACAAGCAGCACTCTTTTGCCGAGCGTAGCCAAGCCTGCACCGAGATTGACGGAGGTCGTCGTCTTCCCTACCCCGCCCTTTTGATTTGCTATGGCAATGATTTTGGACACTCAATTTCACCTCATTGTGTATGAAAACTCTTCTTGTAGGTCACGGGATGGTGTTACACAGCAAAACAATCGGCTGCAACATTCTGATAGACACAGGATCGGGCATTCCGCTTGCTTCCGGTTCCATACCTTATCAGATTTGAACTGTAACGGCTTCGCCTTGCACGAGTGCTATTCCTTGCAAAAAGGAAATCCTGAGCCTGAAACCACAAGCATCCATGTTCTCATCATGATTAGCTGAACATCAGCTATACAGCAAAATGCAAACCGCTCCCTCTCCCATCCGTTCTAGGGATATACGGAAGCCGTTTGCTTCATTCATCGGTCAAAAAAAGCGGCCGGGAAGCCGCTCGCAGCCGCAACTTGTATTAACGCTTAGGAATCTGTATGACAATCTCATAATGATCTTCGCGATCATTTTCTGTTGTTTTAATCGCCAGTCCCGAATCAGAAACCATATCGATGGATTGGCGGATCGTATTTAATGCCAAACGAACATCTTTCGTAAACGAGATGCGTTTGGATTTTTTAATTTTGGAAGCTTCTTTATAGTAAGCGACTCTGGCCTCCGTTTGCTTCACATTCAGCTCTTTGGAGATGACCTCGGATAGCAGCTTCAGCTGCAGCTCTTCCGTATCCAGAGACAGCAGTGCACGAGCATGCCGTTCTGTAATTTTTCGCTCCATAAGTGCCGTTTTGACCTCTTCAGGCAGATGCAACAGACGAATCTTGTTTGCAATCGTCGATTGACTCTTGCCAAGTCGCTGAGCAAGGCTTTCCTGTGTCAATTGATGAAGATCGATCAGCTTCTGGTAAGCTACCGCTTCCTCAATCGAGGTCAACCCTTCCCGCTGCAAATTTTCGATAAGTGCAATCGAGGCGGCCTGTGAGTCATTAAATTCACGGACAATCGCCGGGATCGTATCCATCCCGAGCTTCGTTACAGCACGCCAGCGCCGTTCTCCGGCAATAATCTCATATTTGGAATTGCGTATTCGAACAACAATCGGTTGAATGACACCGTGAGTTTTGATCGTTTGACACAGCTCATCAATTTTCTCGTCATCAAAAATCGTACGAGGTTGATAAGGACTGCTGACGATCTCTCCAACCGGGATTTGTTTCACTTCATCCGTGCTGTTCTTCTCCGTCAATCCAAACAATTTAGAAAATTGTTCTTTCATTCCGTATATTACCACCTAATTTCGTAATAGCACTTTGCTAAGCGCTTGGTCAGCAACAGTCACAGCAATCGACTTGTTTTCGAAAGTACGTGCATTGCAAATATGCCTTCAAACCGCTTTCAAGCAAGGTGTTAGCTCGAACATTGATCTACGAGATCCGATCTTCCAAGCAGTCGTTGCTCCGGTCAACCGATACGTAAAATCGGCACTGAGAATCAGTCCGTGTAACTCTCTCTATTCTACCACTTTTTTTCATATAATCCTATTCTCCAAAGTCCCCTTTTTTTCCTGCCGAACACTTATTTTTTGACGATCTGTGAGTTCGCAATAAATCCAAACTCTGCACAAAATATGAACGATTTCAGCTCACCACCCACCCTAGCCAGCGTTAAAAGAATCTCTCTTCACGTGTCCTTTTCCCCTCATCCACTTGCTTCACGTCACAAAATTTCAAAACATTGATGCGCACAAAAAAAGGAATGTTTCACGTGAAACATTCCTTTTCTTCTCTCACCGAGCTTTCCACGATATAAACAAGAACTGGAGCTTGATCTTGCTTCCTCTTGAAATTCGGGATCATACAGAGGGCAGCAGGTAGTTACTCTTTCATTCCTTCGATTTATAAAAGAGAGAGTTATATATTTACAGAGGCGTTTTAATGGCTGTTCCCGCTTTGCGCGGATATTTACCCGGCGTGCCCGCTGTTTTATCGATGATGATGATATGGCGTTCAGCCTCTTCAACCGGAAGGGAAAATTTCTCGACCCGATTCAATCTGCCCTTCAGCTCCTTCAAGCTGCGAGTTGCTTCCTTCACTTCTTCGTCCGGGCTGCTCCCCTTCATCGCCGCGAATATCCCCCCGACCTTCGCATAAGGAAGACAAAACTCATTTAACACCGCCAGCTTAGCCACTGCTCTGGCCGTAACCAAATCGTAATGATCGCGATGCTCCGGTTTGCGTGCCCAATCCTCGGCCCGTCCATGCAGAAGCTGTACCTGCTCCAAGCCGGTTTCCTTCGCAATATGCTGAAGGAAGCCAATCCGTTTGTTCAAGGAGTCGATGATGGTCAGCTGTACCTGCGGAAAACAAATCTTGAGCGGAATGCCGGGGAACCCGGCACCGGAACCGATATCCGCCATCGTTTGCACCCGATTCATATCCACATAAAAACCAAGGGATATGGAATCATAAAAATGCTTCGTATATACCTGATCCCGGTCAGTAATACCGGTTAGATTCATCTTTTCATTCCAGGACACCAGCTCGCGATAGTATGTTTCAAACTGGTCCAGCTGGGAGGAGCTTAACTCGATCCCTTTTTCATGCAGTCGCTGCGTAAAAGTCTCTTGAATAGGATCCATGTGTTAACCTCTTGCGGCGGTTACCCGGTTATAGTGCTCCAGATAAACCAGCAGAATGGAAATATCAGCCGGCGTGACGCCGGATATACGGGAAGCCTGCCCGATGGAGATCGGCCGGATGCTGGAGAGCTTTTGCCGAGCTTCAATCGCAATGCCTTCGATTTCATTATAATCAATCGTATCCGGAATCTTCTTCTTATCCATCTTTTTCAAGCGTTCGACGTGGATGAGCTGTTTTTCAATGTATCCGGCATATTTAATCTGAATTTCTACCTGCTCCTTCATTTCCTCGGTCAGATCGAATGGAGATGGCGAAATTTCTTCGATGTTATCATGGCTCACTTCCGGACGACGCAAAATCGTAAGCAGATTGCTGCCATCCTGAATCGGTGCGGAGCCTAGGCGTTCCAGCATCTCATTCACGTGGGAAGGACCGACCTTGGCTGCCTGCAGACGTTCGATTTCCTGTTCAACTTTCGCTTTTTTGTCCAGGAACTTTTCATACCGGTCATCGGAAATCAAGCCGATCTCATGGCCAAGCGGTGTCAGACGGAGGTCTGCATTGTCATGCCGAAGCAGCAGACGATATTCCGCGCGCGAAGTCAGCAGACGATAAGGTTCGTTCGTCCCCTTTGTCACCAGATCATCGATCAACACGCCGATATAGCCCTGCGAACGGTCCAGCACGACAGGCTCCTTGTCTTGAACCCGGCGCGCAGCGTTAATCCCGGCCATGATTCCTTGACCGGCGGCCTCCTCATAACCCGAAGTGCCGTTGATTTGTCCCGCCGTAAACAGGCCCGGAATTTTCTTCGTTTCAAGCGATGGCCACAGCTGCGTAGGCACCACCGCATCATACTCGATCGCATAGCCGTTACGCATCATTTCGACCTTTTCAAGGCCGGGAATGGAGCGCAGCATGGCCAGCTGAACATCCTCCGGCATGCTGGTGGAAAGTCCTTGGACATAATATTCAGATGTGTTTTTGCCTTCCGGCTCCAGGAAAATCTGATGCTTCGGCTTGTCGCTGAAGCGTACGATTTTATCCTCGATCGACGGGCAATAACGCGGTCCGGTTCCTTCAATAATACCTGAGAACATCGGTGCACGGTGCAGATTCGCATTAATGATTTGGTGAGTTTCCAGCGATGTGTACGTCAGCCAGCAAGGAAGCTGCTCGTTAGCCGAGCCTTGCGTTTCATATGAGAAGAACTTCGGCTTGTCATCCCCGGGTTGGATTTCCGTTTTCGAAAAATCAATCGTTGATTTGTGAACACGCGGAGGCGTACCCGTTTTAAAACGAACCAGATCAAAGCCGAGCTGGCGTAGATTTTCTGCCAATTTAATGGAAGGCTGTTGGTTGTTCGGCCCGCTCTCGTACGTCATTTCACCCATGATGACTTTCCCGCGCAGGTAAGTCCCCGTCGTCAACACGACGGATTTGGCCCGGTAAGCCGTGCCGGTCTTCGTTATTGCGCCGACGCAGACGCCATCTTCCACGATCAGCTCTTCCACCATGCCTTGGCGCATCGTCAAGTTCGGCTCTTTCTCCATCGTTTCTTTCATCGTATGCTGATAGGAAAACTTATCTGCCTGTGCCCGCAGGGCGTGAACAGCAGGACCCTTCCCTGTATTCAGCATGCGCATTTGAATAAAGGTCTTGTCGATATTCCGTCCCATTTCGCCGCCCAAAGCATCGATTTCCCGTACAACATGACCTTTTGCAGGTCCACCGATCGACGGGTTGCAGGGCATAAACGCAACCATATCCAGGTTAATCGTAATCATCAGCGTACTGCATCCCATTCGGGCTGCAGCCAGGGCAGCCTCACAGCCGGCATGACCCGCGCCGATGACCAGAACATCATAGCTGCCGCCATCATAACTCATGAATAAAAACCTCCTCATTATTCTAAAAAAATTCGTTCGTGATCATATAGGAAATACCGTTAATTCAATTTATCTATATAAGCAAAATCTTATTTACCTAAGCAGAACTGCGAGAATATTTGATCCAGCAGCGTATCGGATGCCGTATCCCCGATGATCTCGCCCAGCTGCTCCCAAGCGAGCCGCACATCGATCTGAATCATGTCGATCGGAATGAACTGTTCTGCGGCTTCGTAAGCATCCTGAAGCGATTTGTTGGCCTTTTTAAGCAGGGCGATATGGCGCACGTTGCTGACATAGGTCAAATCTCCGGATTCGATGCTTCCGCTGAAAAAGAGCTGCGAAATCGCTGCTTCCAGCGCATCGATCCCCTCCTGGGTTTTCACAGACATCGGAACGATCAGATCCTCCGCATAAAACCGCGCTAAAATATCCCGATCCAGCTGTGGAGGTAAGTCCATTTTATTCATAATGACAATCGATTGTCTACCGCGGATTTGTTCCATTAATTCCAGTTCATCCTCATGCAGCGGTTCGCTTGCATTCAGAACGAGCAGGATCAAGTCGGCTTCGGTCACGGCATGCTTGGAGCGCTCCACGCCGATCTTCTCCACCACATCCATAGTTTCCCGGATTCCGGCAGTGTCGAGCAGCTTAAGCGGAATGTTATTAATCGTAACAAACTCTTCAATCACGTCCCGTGTCGTCCCCGGGATGTCCGTCACAATGGCGCGATTCGTGTGGGCCAAGGCATTCAGGAGCGAAGATTTGCCCACATTCGGCCGTCCAACGATGGCCGTCGTGATGCCTTCTCGCAGGATTTTCCCCTGCTCCGCCGTCTTCAGCAGCTTGGCGATGCCCTGCATCACTTCCATGCTTTTGTCCTTGATAAACTCGGCTGTAAGCGATTCGACATCATGCTCCGGGTAATCGATATTGACTTCAATATGTGCCATCGTCTCCACCAAAATATGACGCAGCTTCCCGATCTGGTCGGACAGAGCTCCCTCTACCTGCTTCAAGGCGACCGAGAATGCACGGTCCGATTTGGACCGGATCAGGTCGATTACGGCTTCCGCCTGGGACAAGTCGATCCGCCCATTCAAAAAGGCGCGCTTGGTGAACTCCCCCGGCTCCGCCAATCGAATATCCTGCTGAAGCAGCAGATCCATCACTCTTTTGACGGAAATGACGCCGCCATGCGTGCTGATCTCAACCACATCCTCCGTGGTAAAAGAACGCGGAGCCCTCATCACCGTGACGAGAACCTCTTCAATCTTCTCTCTATGGTCAGGATCCACAATATACCCATAATGAACGGTATGCGTCGCCGCTTCCGTTAATTTCGTTGTACTGCGAAAAATCTTTTCCACTTCGGCTATCGATTCGGGTCCGCTAACGCGGATTACCGCGATGCCCGCCTCGCCTACCGCCGTTGAAATAGCTGCTATCGTATCGCTAAGCAATGCTTTCACCTCTTTATCCTGCTGTTGTTCCTTATGCATGAATCCCTAACATTATCCTAACCAGTTTAGGAATAACCAAGACGATTCCTATGAAAACAGCGTCTTATCTACGAAAAAAGCAATGACTTCATCAGCGGCACGCGCTGAGTAAAGTCATTGCACATCATGTCTCATCCCAGGGATCCCATGATCCCGTTTACTTTAATGTAATGACGATACGCCGGTTCGGCTCTTCCCCTTTGCTGTACGTCTTCACCTGCGGATGATCCTGCAGTCTGGAGTGAATGACTTTTCGCTCCTGTGGAGACATCGGCTCAAGAACAACCTCTTTGTGAGATCGGATCACACGGCCCGCTAAGCGATCCGCCAGATCCTCCAGCGTTTTTCTGCGCCGCTCCCGGAAGTTCTCGGCATCCAGCACAATCCGGATGTAGCTGTCCGAGTAGCGGTTGGCCACGATGTTGGCCAGATACTGCAGAGCATCCAGGGTTTGTCCCCTTCTGCCTATGACAAGACCCAAATCGGGTCCGAATATATGAAGCGTGGTTACGTCTTTGGCATGCTGCACGTCTACGGTGACGTCCAGTCCCATGCTCTTGCCGACATCCTTAATGAAGCGGACGGCTTCTTCGTAAGGATCCTGTCCGGCATGTTTCTCTTCTTCGGCCTCCGGCAGCTTTACCGGCTGATCTAATGGCAATGTGGATGCCGTCTTGACTGGTTTGGCTTCAGGCTCAGGGAGCAGTGTAAGCTCTACCTTCGCTTCCTTTACGCCAATCAATCCCAGGAATCCTTTTGACGGCTGCGTTATGGTTTTGACCGTGACACGGTCCTGACTTACCCCAAGCTGGGCTAGCCCTTGTCTTACAGCTTCTTCAACGGTTTTTCCTGATACGACGACTTTGCTCATTTAGATTTTTTGGCCTCCTTTTTACCTTTTCCCGCATTGCCTTTATTGCCTTTGTTTCCTTGGCTGTTGTTCTTAGCGCCTTGGTTGTTGTTTTTGCCGCCTTTGCTGCTGTTTCCTCCGGCGGAAGAAACGGCTGCTACGTTGGCTGCTGGCTTGTGGTTGCGGTACAAGAAATAGTTCTGAATGATCGTGTACAGGTTACTGAAGAACCAGTACAGCGGAAGTGCAGACGGGAACTGATAGGACATGAAGAAAATCAGCACCGGATACACGAGCATCATGAACTGCATTGCCCCCTGCTGCGGGCTTGGGTTCATCTTCATCATCATTCTGGATTGCAGGAATGTCGTCGCTGCAGCGAGCAGCGGCAGTATGAAGGTATGGTCCGGCTTACCGAGCTGAAGCCACAAGAAAGAGTGTTCATACAAATATTTATTGTGAATAATCGAATTATAGAGAGCGATAAAAACAGGCATCTGCACAATCAGCGGCAAACATCCTGCCATCGGATTAACCTTATTTTCCTGGAACAAGCGCATCGTTTCCTGCTGCTGCTTCTCCGGATTGTCTTTGTATTTCTCCTTGATTTTGGCCAGCTCCGGCTGAATGGCCTGCATGGCTCTAGAGCTTCGAACCTGCTTGATGGACAGCGGCAAAATAATCGTCCGCACGATAATCACCATCACCAGGACGGCCAGACCGTATTCGCCGTTAAACCAATGCGCAATCGTGTCCAGTGCATACGAGAAATAATAAACGACGTTTTTTTGCCAGAAGCTTCCGCTGTTTCTCATATCCTCGGTCGTATATTGTACCGAATTAGAACTGCAACCTGATAATACCAGCACCGCCAGCATCATCACTGCAATGAGCAGGATCCATTTCCTGCCTCGTCTCGTCTTGAATAGCGACACTTCATAACCCCTCTCTGAACACTTCCGTTCAACGTAAATCATACCATAATTAATTGGACAAAGAAACCAGCTTTCACCGCCCTGAAGACCTCAGAAGCGACGCCTTGCGGAGCACGTGAAGCACGCTCTTTTCCAGGTCCTTATACGGCATATCAAGCGCACCTTTACGGACGATAAAAACAAGATCCACATGCTCGATCAGCTTGTCCTCCTGATGACGGACGATCTCCTTCACGAGCCGGCGCATCCGGTTGCGGACAACGGCGTTGCCCACCTTTTTGCTGACGGAAATTCCTACGCGGAATTTCTCTACCTCTTTTTTGCGGAACCAGTAGACGACAAACTGATGGTTCGCAAAAGACTTTCCATGACGATATACGCGGCTGAAGTCCGCCCGGTTTCGTAATCGTAAACTTTTGTGCAACCGTATCCCCTGCCTGCTCCTCCGCCCTCTTCGTTCAACCGGCCCCAACGTGGCCGCAAGAAAGCTTAATTTTCCTACAGGATCGGACGACTCTCCTCATAATCAGAGAAATGCCGGCTGATCCATAAAATTTTTTACTTCATATAATATAAGGAAGTTTTATGAACAGTATCGGCTTTTCATCACCTGCATAAACCAGCCGGTGCCAAGTTCGCCCTTCCCTCTTTTTTGTCATTTTGAAGTGAATCTATAACAAAATCTGCGGAAAAGTGCCCCGCTTCCCCTCAAAATTGAAGAAAAAAAGACCACCGCAGTGGTCTTCATGCACGAAATTTACGCACTCAATACTTTTCTGCCTTTAAGGCGACGAGCTGCCAGCACTTTACGGCCGTTTTTCGTGCTCATTCTTTTCCGGAAACCATGAACCTTTTTGCGTTTGCTCACATTCGGTTTAAATGTCGGTCTCATGTATTGCACACCCCCTTACAGGATCTCATAACCTTTATGGTTAATTCATTTTCATTTACACAGAAAATGCCTTTATACATTTAACCATGCCCATGCCTAAAAGTCAACTGATCCCTTCCCCTATTTCCTCATTCATATCGTAGTTTAACGGCCCTTCCCCTCATTTGTCACTGATTCGACATTTCGCGACTTCTGCGTAAACAATCGGCAGCACCTTATCTGCTCGCGGATCCGCCGCTCTTTCACGCTCTTTATTGTAGGAACCCGATGGGAGCCTGCCTTCGGTCCTTATCCACATTTTTAGTTTTTCTTCTTAATTTTTTTGGGCATATTCACAGTATTGAAATTCACCGCCGCCGCAGCGCCATGTTTAACGAGTTTTCCACAGGAAATTCCGGATGGGGCGCGCGGACATCCACAGATACGACTTATCCACCTGTTCACAAGAATCGCCGCAACTTTCCCTTTTCCGGCATAAGCTGTGCACAACTGATTTTCTAATTTTAGGAATGCTGTCGAAAGCTAAACAATTTATAAACAATATATAGTATTGTGAATATCATTTATACACAACTTATTGAATTTGTGGATAAAATGGACGGATACATTGATAAAAAGGGATTCTTTTGCTATGATTATATTACTTTTGGTTGTGAATATCTGTTTACACCCCTAATATTATCAACAAGCTGTGGATAAACTTGTGAACAATTTTAATTTGTCCACTTTTTTTTATTTTCTCCGATCTTAAAATTGGGGATAAATTTCAGCAGCATTCATTTTTTTTCGACAATTCCACTCAAGTGGCTGAAGGCAAGCCCGCATTTGGAAGATTTAAAGGAGTGACAGTCTAGTGGACAGCCATACTTCCGAACTATGGCAGCAAATCCTATCAATTATTCATACCAAGCTCAGCAAGCCAAGCTTCGACACCTGGTTTAAAGCAACGAAAGCGATCCAAATGAGTGACCACTCCATTATCATTTCCGCGCCTACCACTTTTGCTGTTGAATGGTTGGAAAGCCGCTATACCAAACTCGTCAGCTCGACGATCTTTGAAGTGCTTGGCAAACAAGTCGACGTCAAATTCGTCATTGAAGAGAACAAGCCTGCAGAAGTCGTTCCCCAGCAGCCCGCTCCAATGCCTCAGGTGACCCAAGAAGAAGCATTTACTCATATGCTGAATCCCAAATACACCTTTGATACGTTCGTGATTGGATCCGGGAACCGGTTTGCCCATGCGGCATCGCTCGCCGTCGCCGAGGCGCCGGCAAAAGCCTACAACCCTTTGTTTCTGTACGGAGGGGTTGGACTGGGAAAGACGCACTTGATGCATGCCATTGGCCACTACATCCTGGAGCATAATCCTGCAAGCCGTGTCGTGTATATTTCTTCCGAGAAATTCACGAATGAATTCATCAACTCCATCCGGGACAACCGGGCGGAGAGCTTCCGAAACAAGTATCGCAACGTGGATATACTACTGATTGACGACATTCAATTCCTGGCTGGGAAAGAATCGACTCAGGAGGAATTTTTCCATACATTCAACGCGCTGCATGAGGAACAAAAGCAGATCATCATCTCCAGTGATAGACCGCCAAAGGAAATTCCGACGCTTGAGGACCGGCTGAGATCCCGCTTCGAATGGGGACTTATCACCGATATTCAGCCGCCGGATTTGGAAACGCGGATCGCCATTTTACGCAAAAAAGCGAAGGCCGAAAATCTTGATATCCCGAACGAAGCCATGATGTATATCGCCAACCAGATCGATACGAACATTCGTGAGCTCGAAGGGGCGTTGATTCGGGTCGTCGCCTATTCGTCGCTGACCAATCAGGACGTCACCACGCACCTGGCAGCCGAAGCGCTGAAGGATATCATTCCTTCGAGCCGTCCTAAAATGATCACCATTGCGGACATTCAGCAAAAGGTTGGGGAATACTACAATCTGAAGCTGGAGGATTTCAAGGCACGCAAACGAACGAAAGCCGTCGCCTTCCCGCGGCAGATTGCCATGTATCTTTCGCGCGAGCTGACGGATTTTTCCCTGCCCAAAATCGGGGAAGCCTTCGGAGGCAGAGACCACACCACCGTGATCCATGCGCATGAGAAGATCACCCAATCGCTTAAAAATGATCAGGATCTCTTTAAAGTGGTCAATAATATTACAGAAAAAATCAAAAATCCAACCTGAACAAGTTCAAAGCCTATGCACAATCTGTACACATGTGGATAGGCTTAATTTTATTAGACTTGACGGGCTTATCCACATATTCAGTGCCCCTACTGCTATTACTATTATTAAAAATATTAAAATATATATCATAAGAGCTGCGCACAGCGAGTCCCTCAAACCTACTCGCTCATCAGCCCGAAATTCCTGCTAGGAGTGAAAAGATGAAGATCAGCATCCTTAAAAACGTCCTTAACGAATCCATTCAGCATGTATCCAAAGCGATATCCAGCCGCACAACCATTCCAATCCTTGGAGGCATCAAGCTGGATGTAACCCATCAAGGTGTCACATTGACAGCCAGCGATACGGATATCTCCATCCAGTCGTTTATTCCAATTGAGGATGACAACCGCACCATCGTTCAGGTGGAGCAACCCGGCAGCGTCGTTCTTCCCGCCAAATTTTTCGTGGAAATCATCAAGAAGCTGCCTTCTCAGGAAGTCCAAATGGAGGTTAAAGAGCAGTTCCAAACCTTCATTTCTTCCGGTGCCACAGAAATCCAGATGGTAGGCCTGGATCCGGAGGAATTCCCTGTGCTTCCCGACATCGAAGGCAATCAGACGATCTCCGTCCCTGGCGTCCTGCTGAAAAACATGATTCGCCAAACGGGCTTCGCCATTTCCACCCAGGAAACGACGCCTATCTTGACCGGGGTGTTGTGGAACCTGGAACATAATGACCTGAAATTCACGGCAACCGACCGCCACCGCCTTGCGACGCGTTCCGCTCATCTGGACGGTACCGAAGAAGTGAAATTCAGCAATGTCGTCATTGCCGGCAAAACGCTGAACGAGCTGAGCAAAATCGTCCCCGATCAGAACGCTCTGGTGGATATCGTCGTTGCGGACAACCAGGTGCTTTTTAAACTGGACCGCGTATTGTTCTATTCCCGTATTCTGGACGGCATTTATCCGGATACTTCTAGAATTATTCCGACAAGCTACAAAACAGAACTCGTGTTGGACACAAAAAAATTAAGCGAATCGATCGATCGCGCTTATTTGCTGTCCCGTGAGGAAAAAACGAATATCGTTCGGCTGCAGACGATGGACAATGGAGGCATCGAGATTTCCTCCAGCTCGTCCGAGCTCGGCAAGGTCCGCGAAGAACTCGAGGTCATTGATTTCAAAGGGGAGCCGCTGCGCATTTCCTTTAACTCGAAATATATGCTGGATGTGCTGAAAATCGTGGAGAGCGAGCAGCTGATGATCGCCTTTACCGGCATGATGAGCCCGATTATCCTCAAACCGATGGATGACAGCCAAAGCACGTATATCATTCTTCCGTACCGGACCACCAACTAAGCTCGAACTTATGCACAGGAAGGGCGTTACCGATGAAAGAAATAGTTATCCACAGTGAATATATTAAGCTTGATTCGTTCTTGAAACTGGCAGATTGCGTATCCACAGGCGGAATGGCGAAGGCTCTGCTGCAGGAAGGCCAGGTGCTTGTGAACGGAGAACCGGAGGAACGCCGCGGCCGCAAGCTCTATACCGGAGATCGGGTGAAGGTCGAGTCTATCGGCGAATTTACCGTGATCCAAAAATCTTGATACACCCCTCACGAAGCCGCGGCTGCATGTGGCAATAGGCGGGAAATGAGGAGGAAACGGAAGTGTTTGTAAAAAGCATCAGTCTGCAGCATTACCGTAACTACGAGGCACTGCAGCTGGATTCTTTCGGCGATGTGAACCTGCTGATCGGACAAAATGCCCAGGGGAAAACCAATCTGGTCGAGGCGATCTTTGTGCTCGCGCTGACCAAAAGCCACCGTACCGCAAGGGACCGCGAGCTGATCTCCTTTCAAGAAAAAAGCGCGCACTTGTCGGCGGTGGTGGGGAAGAAGTATGGACCGCTGACGCTCGATTTAAGCTTGTCCCCGCAGGGGAAGAAGGCCAAGCTGAACGGCCTCGAGCAGCGGAAGCTGAGTGATTTTATCGGGTCGCTGAATGTGGTCATGTTCGCGCCGGAGGATTTGGAGATCGTGAAGGGAACGCCAGGCATTCGCCGGCGTTTTCTTGACATGGAGATCGGCCAGGTCCAGCCCGGATACCTGTATCATCTGCAGCAGTACCAGAAGGTGCTGAACCAGCGCAACAACTTGCTGAAGCAGATGTGGGGCAAGGACAAGCCGCAGCAGGGTCTTTTGGAGGTATGGGACCAGCAGCTGGCCGAGCATGGTGTTAAAATCATCAAAAAGAGGAAACAATTCATAGTAAAGCTGCAAAGATGGGCAGAATCCATCCACCACGGCATTACCAACGGCAGCGAGGACCTGAAGCTTGTCTATCTTCCGTCGTTTGGCGAAGAGGCGGAGGAAGATGAAGCTTATCTTTTTGAACAATTTATGTTAAAATTATCACAACTGAAGGATCAGGAGCTTCGGCGGGGGATGACGCTTGCCGGGCCTCATCGTGATGATCTGGCGTTTTACATCAATGGCAGGGAAGTGCATACGTACGGATCGCAGGGGCAGCAGCGCACGACGGCGCTGTCTCTCAAACTGGCTGAGATCGAACTGATCCAGGAGGAAATCGGGGAATATCCTGTACTGCTTCTGGACGATGTTCTGTCGGAACTGGATCCTTACCGCCAAACGCAGCTGATCGAGACCTTTCAGAGCAAGGTGCAAACCTTTATTACAGCGACGGGAATCGAGAGCCTGAGTGTGGATAAACTGAAGAACGCCAATATTTATCATGTCCGTGAAGGGCATATTGGCTCTTAAGGAGTTGGGACTATGTATATTCATCTGGGCGGTGAAAAAATTATCCGTTCCGCGGAGCTGGTTGCTATCTTTGATATATCGATCGAGAAATCCTCGAAAATATCCAAGCAGTTTGCCAGCCACGCTTGTCAGCAAAAGAACGTGGAATATATCGGCGAAGAGGAAGCCAAGTCCATCGTCGTGACGAAAAGTACAGTATACTATTCCCCGATTTCATCCTCCACACTCAAGAAACGGGCAAAAGTGTTCGTGGCCAACGCTTGACATAGATGAACTTTTTTAAACCATCGTAACAGCAGATATCGAAATTATAGAAGTAGGTGACAGGCATGTCTATGAATCAACCGCAATATGATGAGAGTCAGATTCAGGTTCTGGAAGGTCTGGAAGCCGTCCGGAAACGTCCTGGTATGTATATCGGATCCACCAGTGCCAAAGGCCTTCACCATTTGGTATGGGAAGTAGTGGACAACAGTATTGACGAAGCGATGGCCGGCATTTGCGATCATATCGAAGTCATTGTCCACAAAGACAACAGCATTACGGTAATTGATAACGGACGGGGAATTCCGGTAGGTGAGAATGAAAAGCTGAAAAAATCCACGCTGGAAGTGGTTATGACCGTACTGCATGCAGGCGGTAAATTCGGCGGCGGCGGGTACAAGGTATCCGGCGGTCTGCACGGCGTCGGCGTTTCCGTCGTCAATGCCTTGTCTACGAAGGTTGTTGTGCAGGTACGACGTGATGGACATATTTATCAGCAGGAATATCATCGCGGCGTTCCGCAGTACGATATTAAAGTGGTGGGGGAAACAGAGGATCACGGTACGACTGTTACATTTCTGCCGGATCCGGAGATTTTCACCGAGACGACGGAGTACGACTACAACACGCTGCTGACCCGGATCAGAGAGCTGGCGTTCCTGAACAAAGGCATCGCTCTGACGCTTACTGACGAACGGACAGGAGCCTCCAACTATTTCAAATACGAAGGCGGCATTATCGAATACGTCAAGTTTTTGAATGAGAAAAAAGAGGCGCTCCACGAGCAGCCGATATACGTGGAAGGCTCGCGCGACATGATTCAGGTCGAAATCGCGCTCCAGTATAACGACAGCTATACGGAAAATATTTATTCGTTTGCCAACAACATCAACACGCATGAAGGCGGCACGCACGAATCCGGCTTCAAGAGTGCGCTGACCCGGATTATTAACGATTATGCCCGCAAGAGCGGCATGATCAAGGATAGCAACTCCAACCTGTCCGGCGATGACGTGCGTGAAGGTCTGACGGCGATCATATCCGTTAAGATTCCCGAGCCTCAGTTCGAGGGACAGACGAAAACCAAGCTCGGCAACAGCGAAGTCCGCGGTATCGTGGAATCCCTGTTTTCGGAGAAGCTGCAGGAATTCATGGGCGAAAATCCGTCCGTATCCAAACGCGTGCTGGAGAAAGCCTTGCAGGCATCCCGCGCCCGGGAAGCCGCGCGTAAAGCGCGTGAGCTGACTAGACGTAAGAGCGCGCTCGAAATCAGCGCCCTGCCGGGTAAGCTGGCCGACTGCTCCTCCAAGGATGCGTCGATCAGTGAGCTGTACATCGTCGAAGGGGACTCTGCCGGCGGGTCTGCCAAACAGGGCCGTGACCGTCACTTCCAGGCGATTCTGCCGATCCGCGGTAAAATCCTGAACGTTGAAAAAGCGCGTCTGGACCGGATCCTGTCCAACCTGGAAATTCGGGCGATGGTAACCGCGATGGGAACCGGGATTGGCGATGAGGATTTCGACATCAGCAAAGCCCGTTACCACAAGCTTATTATCATGACCGATGCCGACGTCGACGGTGCTCATATTCGTACGCTGCTGCTCACGTTCTTCTACCGGTATATGCGGCAACTGATCGAAGCGGGATACGTTTATATCGCTCAACCGCCGCTGTACAAGATCGAACGGAACAAGACGGTCCGGTATGCCGGTACCGAGAAGGAACGCGATGAGATTATCGCCGAATTCGGAGAAGGCGCGAAATTCAACATTCAGCGCTATAAAGGTCTGGGCGAGATGAACCCGGAACAGCTGTGGGAAACCACGATGGATCCGGAAAGCCGGACGATGCTGCAGGTGACGATCGAAGATGCCATGCAGGCGGATATGATTTTTGATACCTTGATGGGTGACAATGTCGAGCCGCGCCGTGATTTCATTCACGAGCATGCCAAACATGTGAAGAACCTGGATATATAGAATCGCAATAACGCCAAGAAGGTGCCTGAAGAGGCACCTTTTTCTTTTGAGGGGAGCATTAGGCTTTCGATTTGCTGCGGGAACCCTTACCTGGGGAAGAAAGGCGTCCGTATGCGATGGCGTAACGCTCGATCCGGCGGTAAATGCTTTTGTCTTTGAAAAATTTTTTGAAAGGAAAAATAGCAGGCAGGGTGTTGACTTCAAGAATCCAGGGGATGAGGTTTTGATCGATCGCCACATCCAGACCGATCTCCTTGAGCCGAGGATATTCCTTCTGCAGCTGTTTTGCCGTTTCTACGCCAAGCTGGTAAAGCTCCTTCTCAAGCAGGTTGATTCGTTCCTGGGTGGCATGCTCCTCCAGCACCTCATCGAGCATACGAATGGAGCCTCCGCTGTGGTAGTTGGTGATGATTTTGTTCTTGGCCGCCACACGTCCGATAATGCCGGTGGTTTCCCAGCTGCCGTAAGGCGTTTTTTGCGTCAAAACCCTAAGGTCAAAGGATCGATCCCTATATTTCAATTTGAAAATGCCATGCTGAAGAAGATAGAGCTTCTGCTGGGTTCGATCACGAATGGCACGGTGAAGATCATCCAATGATGAGAATTCTTGGCTGCTTGTCACGTAATGAAGCTTATATTTCTCAGGAGAAGCAGGCTCGCTGTCTTGCTCTTGCGGTTTGAGTTCATGCAGCCGTTCGACGCTCATCACGCCGTTGCCATAAGTACCGATGTCCGGCTTAATGTATACAAGCGAGCGTTCGTTCAGCATTTCGGCAAGGGCCGCTCGTGAATATTTTCGAGTAAGAGGGATATAGCGCGTGAGTTGCCTGCTTTGAAGCAGCACCTTCGTTTTAGCCCATTTGCTTGATACACGCTGTATGGTCAAGTGAACGTCATCCTTTCCGCTAAAGTTGAGTGGACCGAAGAATGCGTAAAACATAGGACAAGGGTGCAAATGAATGGTATAATATAAAGATGTTGAGATTTTAAAGGCGAAGCCCTGAAAAGCCTGGTAAAACAGTCCTTTTGCCTATCATTATATGCCCGTAGACAAAAGAAGGTAGGGCGAATCCCCATATGCGGTCAAGTTGGGCGCTAAATGGGTGATTCATTGCCAAACGTTTAATTGTGCTCCTTTTGTGAAAGTAATATAATAAAGATTAGCGGATTTATCGTATTTTGTATCATTCAGCGGTACTGCTTTCCCCGGTAACCGGCGGATTGCGGCTTGCCGTTTTATGCCTGTATGGAACTAAAGCAACATGCGGAACAGGTGACCTGGAAAGCTATCACATTCCAGAATCAACAGGCCGTATAGCTTTAGTTTGGATTGATTATAGATGCGTTTGTAAGTGAATTGGAGGAGGTCCACCATGGCGGAAGAAAATAATTCCCAGATTAAGGCGCGGGATATTGGTGTAGAAATGCGCGAATCCTTTATGGATTATGCGATGAGCATCATCGTGAGCCGGGCGTTGCCGGATGTGCGTGATGGATTGAAGCCGGTACACCGTCGTGTGCTGTATGCCATGTCCGAGCTTGGCCTGTCCCCGGACAAACCGTTTAAGAAATCGGCCAGAATCGTTGGCGAAGTCATCGGTAAGTATCACCCACACGGTGATGTGCCTGCCTATGAGACGATGGTCCGGATGGCTCAGGATTTTTCGATGCGCTACATGCTTGTCGAGGGTCACGGGAACTTTGGTTCTGTTGACGGTGATGCTCCGGCTGCTATGCGTTATACCGAGGCGCGTCTATCGAAGATTGCGCAGGAAATGCTGCGCGATATTAACAAAGAAACCATTGATTTTACCGAAAACTATGATGGCGAAGAACTGGAACCGGTTGTACTGCCTGCACGTTACCCGAACTTGCTGGTCAATGGCGTGTCGGGTATTGCCGTCGGGATGGCAACCAATATTCCGCCGCATAACCTGGGTGAAGTTATCGATGGGGCACTTGCCCTGATTAAAGATCCCGATCTGACATCGCTGGATCTGATGGATTACATTAAGGGACCTGACTTCCCGACAGCCGGCTATATTCTTGGCCGTTCGGGCATCCGTCAGGCTTACGAAACCGGCCGCGGCTCCGTTACGATGCGGGCTAAGGCCGAAATAGAAGAGAATAACAACAAGGCGCGCATTATCGTGACGGAGCTTCCGTACCAGGTGAATAAGGCTCGTTTGGTAGAGAAGATTGCCGAGTTGGTACGTGAGAAGCGAATTGATGGCATTACCGACCTTCGGGATGAATCAGACCGCAACGGCATGCGGATCGTCATTGAGCTGCGCCGCGACGTGAATCCTAGCGTGATGCTGAACAATCTGTATAAGCATACGGCGATGCAGTCTACTTTTGGCATCAACATGCTGGCGATTGTGAAAAATGAACCGAAAGTTCTCAGCCTGCGCGATGTGCTGCACTACTACCTGGAGCATCAGGTAGAGGTTATACGCCGGCGTACCGAATACGATCTGAAAAAGGCTGAAGCACGCGCCCATATTCTCGAAGGATTGCGTGTGGCTTTGGACCATCTGGACGAGGTCATTTCGATCATCCGCGGATCGCAGACTACGGATATTGCCCGTGAACGGTTGATTGAACGCTTTGGGCTCAGCAATGAGCAGACCCAGGCGATTCTCGAAATGCGTTTGCAGCGCCTGACCGGTCTGGAACGCGAGAAAATCGAAAACGAATATCAGGAATTGATGACCAAAATTGCAGAGTACAAAGAAATTTTGGCGAATCATCATCTGGTTCTGGAGATCATCAGCAATGAGCTGCTTGAAATCAAGGAGCGTTTTGCCGACGATCGCCGTACCGAAATCACGGTGGGTGAAGAGAGCATACTGGATGAAGACCTCATTCCGCGTGAGGAAGTGGTCATCACGATTACCCATACCGGCTACATCAAACGCTTGCCGGCGAACACGTACCGCAGCCAAAAACGCGGCGGACGCGGGGTCGTGGGCATGGATACGAAGGATGAGGACTTTGTCGAGCATCTCTTCGTGACCAATTCGCACCACTATCTCATGTTCTTCACGGATCGGGGTAAGGTATACCGGCTTAAGGCTTACGAAATTCCGGAGCTTAGCCGCACGGCTCGCGGAACGGCAATCATCAACCTGATTCAAATCGAACAGGGAGAGACGATTAATGCTGTGATTCCGGTGGAAGAGTTCGAGAGCGACAAGTACCTGTTCTTCGTAACGCGGAGCGGGATTGTCAAGAAAACACCGCTGGAAGACTACGTTAATATCCGTAAGGGCGGCCTGATCGCGATTAATCTGCGTGAAGACGATGCCTTGATTGAAGTCAAGCTGACCGATGGACAGCAGGAGTTGATCATGGGTACAGCACAAGGGATGTCGATCCGTTTCTCCGAGAACGATGTTCGTTCCATGGGCCGCAGTGCTACCGGGGTTAAAGGGATCACGCTGGACGATAATGACGAGGTCATCGGTATGGATGTCGTCGATAAGGATCTCGATGCCTTGATCGTGACGTCCAAGGGCTATGGCAAACGTACGCCTCTGAGCGATTATCGTTCCCAGACCCGTGGCGGCAAGGGCATCAAGACGATGAACGTGACCGATAAGAACGGCTCGGTTGTCGGCCTGAAGGTCGTGAAGCCGGATGAGGATCTGATGATCATTACGTCCAGCGGCACCTTGATCCGTACGAGCATTGATGGTATTTCTCAAATGGGACGCTACACCCAGGGCGTGAAGCTGATCAATATCCGTGAAGATGATTTTGTGGCCACGGTGTGTCGTGCGGATAAGAGCGACGAGCCTGAGGATGAGGAAGATGGCGGCGAGTTTGAAGAGAACGGCATGAACTCTCCGGCTGAAGGTCCAGCGGCTCAGGAGGCTCCTGAAGGCCTTGAAGAAGGCGGAGCGGAAGCCGACGGTTCCGACGAAGAATAATCCTTAATTTAAAAAGAGCTTGGTTTTAGATGCATTGCTGCATGCTAGAACCGGCTCTTTTGGTTTATAATTACGCATATATGCAAGTCCTGCGCGAAAATGGATTGTACAGCCTTACCGTACGTAATATAATGGTGTATATTGCCATTTATTTATAGGTGGAAGTTAGCGAGGTAATCGTGATGGCCAGCATATCTATTTTGGAATTAAAACCGGGCATTAAGCTTTCAAAAGATGTACATACTCCCATGGGCGGTCTCCTGATGCACAAAGGAACGGTTCTGCTCCCGCGTGATCTGGATATTCTGCGTGCTTTTATGGTGCAGTATGTCGAGATCGATGCCGGTGAAGGGGATTCAAAAAATGGCTCGAAGCCAGCGATTCATAAAAGTGTAAAAAAGGAACAAACATCGGCCGAACCGATTGCGCCGCCTTCATCGCTTCATGAGGAATATGACCGATTAATTCAGCTTGTGAAAAGCGCTTATCAGTCCGTCGTTGCCTCGGAGCTGCCGATCTACGAGCTGCGTAACCAACTGGAAGCGGTCATTGCGCATATTAAGGATTACAATCCTTTGACCTTCGCGCCAAGATCCATGAATGAGTATGATTATAACTACCATAATGCCGTTTTGAGTGCTCTTTCTTCTTATCTGCTATCCAAATGGAGTGGGCTACAGCAGAAGGATTGGATGCAAGCTGCCTTTGCCGGGCTATTTCACGACATCGGCAATACGAAGATTGATCCGACGCTACTATACAAGCCTCAACCGCTAACGACGGCGGAGTTTGAAGAGATGCGCAGGCACACGACATATGGCTATCAAATTTTAAAAAATGTGACCGCCATCAATGAAGGGGTCAGACTGGCTGCTTTGCAGCACCACGAAAAGGTGGACGGCTCGGGTTATCCTTTGCGTCTCGACGGAAGCAAAATCCATGTGTACGCCAAGATCGTCGGCATCACCGATATATTCCATGCCATGTCGCTTAATCGGATCTACCGTAAAGCTCAGTCGCCATACTTGGTGCTGGAGCAGATTCATTCCGAGGCATTCGGCAAGCTGGATCCATCGCTGGTTCAAATTTTCATCAAAAAATCAACCGAGTTTCATAACGGCACAATTGTTCGTCTGAGCAATGACCAGATTGGAGAAATTGTCTTTACGGATAGTAATAATCCAACCCGGCCCATGGTCTCGGTCGGCGGTGAAATCGTCAATTTGGTCCAAAAAAGACATCTCTATATTGACGAAGTAATAACTTTAAATTAAATAGTTGACTTAGTTAACAAAGCTGTGTTATATTATTTCTTGTCCTCTTGAGGGCATGAATCAATAAGATGCAGCTTTGAAATATTTTTTCTGAAAAGCTTCGAAAGAGCTTTGAAAAAAAAGCTTGCATTAAAACGAAAGA
>NZ_BIMK01000045.1 GCF_004001045.1 Paenibacillus chibensis | reverse complement strand
AGAAGAAGGTATGAGTACGAGCGAATTCATTCCCGCATGCTTAAACCAGCTGATCGGGGGCCGGGATTTGACGCGCGAGGAAGCGCGCCTGTTGATGTCATCCATTATGGAAGGCGGCGTGACGCCCTCGCAGATCGGAGCGCTGCTAATGGCCTTGCGGATCAAAGGAGAAACGGTCGAGGAAATTACGGGCTTTGCCGAGGCCATGCGCAGTGTTGCCAGCTCGGTGCAGACGGACAACGAGAAGCTGCTGGATACTTGCGGCACTGGAGGATCGGGAATACACAAGTTCAATATATCGACCGCATCGGCCATAATCTCTTCTTCCGCCTCTGTCCGGGTGGCCAAACATGGCAACCGGTCGGCATCAGGGCGGGCAGGCAGCGCGGATGTGCTGGAGGCGCTTGGCGTGAACATACACCTGAGCAGTGAACAGGCCAAACGTTGTCTCGACGAGATCGGCATCTGCTTTTTGTTCGCCCAGCTGTATCATCCATCGATGAAGCACGCAGCAGGCCCGCGCAAAGAGCTCGGTGTGCGAACGGTATTCAATATGCTGGGTCCTCTGACGAATCCGGCAGGGGCAGACCGCCAGTTGCTCGGCATCTACGACCGGAACCGGACGCAGACGATCGCCGAAGTGTTAAGAGAGCTGGGCTCGAAACGCGCACTCGTGGTGACGAGCCACGACGGCCTGGATGAAATCAGCATTTCCGCGTCAACACAGGTTTCAGAGCTCCGTGATGGCGAAGTGCGCACCTATGACATCCATCCGCATGATCTTGGCCTGGATGTTCACCCGCTGGAATCGGTGTTAGGCGGCGATGCGCTCCAGAACGCCAAAATTGTGGAAGCAGTGCTCCAAGGAGAGAAAAGCCCGTACAGGGATGTTGTTCTCGCCAACGCAGGCGCTTGCATCTATGTGTCCGGATTGGCAGACAGCATTGCAGAGGGTGTTCATACCGCAGCGGCAGCGATTGATACCGGCCGCGCTTACGCTAAATTGCAGCAATTGATTCAAATGACAGGAGAGCTGAGCTATGTATCTTGATCGCATTGTAGCAACGAAACATGAAGAAGTAGCCGAACTGGCTGAACGTATATCCATCGATAAAGCGCTGGATGCCATCTCGGGCATGCCTGCCACCAAAGGGTTCACGAGAGCGCTAACCTCGGGGCGGAAGCGCGACATGGGGCTGATCGCGGAAGTGAAGAAGGCGTCACCTTCCAAAGGCTTGATCCGTCCGGATTTCGATCCGGTTGAAATCGCGAAGACGTATGAACAGGCCGGAGCGGATTGCTTGTCGGTATTAACGGACGAGGAATATTTTCAAGGAAGCGGCGCTTACTTGCAGGCTGTGCGGCAGGCCGTGAACCTTCCACTGCTGCGTAAGGATTTCGTCATCGATGAACTGCAGATTTACGAGGCAAGACTGCTTGGGGCTGATGCAGTCCTGCTGATTGCGGCCATTCTGTCGACGGAGCAAATCGCTTCGTTCATGAAGACGGCAGCCTCCATCGGCCTCGATTCCTTAATTGAAGTGCATAGCGAGGAAGAACTGAAGCAGGTTCTCGGATTAAAGCTGGAAGCCGGCGCTTTGATCGGGATCAACAACCGGAACCTGCATACGTTTGAAACGTCGCTGGCAGCCACGGAGCAGCTAAGCAAGCGGGTACCGCCGAATGTGCCTATCATCAGCGAAAGCGGGATTGCCGGCCCTGAGGATATGGCGTTTTTGCGAACTACGGGCGCGTCAGGCGTGCTTGTTGGTGAGTTTTTCATGAGACAGGATCATATCGCTGCCGCCGTCCGCAGCCTGATGGGACCGGTATTAGAGGAAGGCAGTGTGCAGCTGCATGAATAAGACGAAAGTAAAAATCTGTGGACTTCAGGGCGTTGAAGTGCTAAAATCAATGATGAACTTACCGGTAGACTATATCGGTTTCGTATTTGCCAAAAGCCGGCGGCAGGTATCTCCCCAGGCGGCCGCATCGATGGCAGCAATGGTGCAAAACTGGGAGGCTCCTGTCATTCCGCGTACGGTAGGCGTGTTTGTCAATCCGGACATGGATCAGCTCGAAGACATCATGGCGCAGGTCCCTCTGGATGTGATTCAGCTTCACGGTCAGGAAAGCCCAGATGATTGCCGGGACATCAAACAACGCTTCAATGTTGACCTGTTTAAGGTCGTTTCCGTCGGCTCCCAGCAGCGGGAGGACGGGAATCCCGTCGATTTCCGGGAATATGGAGGCGTAATCGACGCCCTGCTGCTGGATACGTTCGAACCGCAATACGGAGGCGGATCAGGCACCACGTTTGCGTGGGATAAAATACCTGAATATCGGCAATGGGCCAGAAGTCTTGATATTCCGCTGTTTGTGGCTGGAGGACTTCATGCCGCAAATGTCGATGGATTGATTCGGGAATACGCCCCGTACGGGGTCGACGTATCCAGCGGTGTGGAAACGAACGGGACCAAGGATCTCGACAAAATCGCAGCTTTTGTGGAAAGGGTGAAGCAGGCATGACTCAACTGCCGGATCAAAATGGACGTTTTGGCGAATTCGGAGGCCGGTTCGTACCGGAAACCTTGATGAACGCTTTGATACAACTGGAGGAATCCTACCAACATTATTCACAGGAGGCTTCCTTTCAAGAGGAGCTTTCTTATCTGCTGAAGCAGTATTCCGGAAGGGAAACCCCGCTTTATTATGCGGAACGGCTCAGCAAACATTTGGGCAAGGCGAAGATTTATCTCAAACGCGAGGATCTGAACCATACGGGAGCCCACAAAATCAACAATGCATTGGCACAAGGTGTATTGGCGAAACGAATGGGCAAGAAAAAGGTCATTGCCGAAACGGGTGCAGGCCAGCACGGCGTAGCGACCGCAACGGTGGCTGCTCTCCTGGGTATGGAATGCAAAGTGTTCATGGGGGAAGAGGATACGAAGCGCCAGGCGCTGAACGTGTTCCGCATGCAGATGCTTGGAGCCGAGGTCTTGCCTGTCTTGTCAGGATCTCGCACATTGAAGGATGCCGGCAACGAAGCGCTTCGCTACTGGGTCAGCCATGTAGATGACACGTTCTATATTCTGGGATCAGCGGTCGGACCGCATCCGTATCCCATGATGGTACGGAACTTCCAGCGGATCATCGGGGATGAAACCCGCCGTCAGATCCTTGAAGCAGAAGGCCGGCTTCCGGATCAAATTGTTGCGGCCATCGGCGGTGGCAGTAACGCAATCGGCATGTTCTACCCGTTCATCGAGGATCGGGATGTAGCCCTGATAGGAGTAGAGGCTGCCGGCAAAGGTGTCGACACCGATTTCCATGCGGCGACGATGAGCAAGGGTACCAAAGGCGTATTCCAGGGCTCCATGAGTTACCTGCTGCAGGACAAGTTCGGTCAGGTTCAGGAGGCCTTCTCTATCTCTGCAGGCCTGGATTATCCTGGCGTAGGACCCGAGCATTCGTATCTGAAGGAAATCGAGCGGGCGAAGTATGTGCCGATTACGGATCAGGAAGCGCTTGATGCGCTGCAGCTGCTGTGCCGTACGGAAGGGATCATTCCCGCGCTCGAATCCGCCCATGCGGTCGCGCAGGTTGTGAAGATGGCTCCGGAGCTGAGCAGCGATGATATCGTCGTAATCTGTCTGTCCGGTCGCGGAGACAAGGACGTGGAGTCCATCATGGCGTACACGGGAGGGAAGCAGGCATGAACTTGATCGACCAGACCTTTGCCAGACTCAAAAAAGAGAACGGAACCGCATTGATTCCGTTTTTGACGATCGGGGATCCGGATTTGGATACTTCGGTCGAGATCATCGCCGAACTGGAGGCTGCCGGCGCGGACATCGTGGAGCTGGGAGTGCCTTACTCCGATCCATTGGCGGACGGTCCCGTCATTCAGCGTGCCTCCCAGCGCGCCCTGAAGCATCAGGTGAATATTGCGAGCTGCATGGAAGCCGCGGTCAAGGCGCGTGCAGCAGGCGTAAAGCTGCCGTTTATTCTTTTTACCTATTACAATCCGGTACTCCAATTCGGCTTGGACCGTTTCTTTGAAGAAGTACGCAAGCATGACATTAGCGGATTGATCATACCGGATCTGCCGGTGGAAGAATCCGCGGAGGTGACCAAGCGCGCGGAGGAAGCTGACGTTCATGTCATTCCTTTGGTGGCGCCCACCTCGAAGGACAGAATCAAGAGCATCTCAGAAAGTGCCAAAGGGTTTGTGTACTGCGTATCCTCCCTCGGCGTTACCGGTGAACGTTCAAGCTTCTTTGACGGGGTGGAAGAATTTATCGCTCAGGTCAAGGAATACACGGATGTTCCGGCCGCAGTCGGTTTCGGCATCTCGAACGGGGAGCAGGCAGCCAAATTTGCCCGCATCTGCGACGGCGTTGTCGTAGGCAGCGCGATCGTCCGCCAGATCGAAGAGGCCATCCCGCTCCTGCAAAATCCGGATACCCGCCAAGAGGGGCTTTTGCAAATACGCGAGTTTGTGGCACAATTGAAGGTAGACTGAACTAAGGCTAGTTAAATCTCGATCCTAACTACGCACTGCGCAATGCTTGCTTTAGTTCATTCTATGCGAAAAGCATAATTTTGCCGAAAGTGAGTGGTTATGATGAAACCGAAATCCCATATTGTGAATCTGCCGGTCTATCAGCCGGGAAAACCGATTGAAGATGTAAAAAGAGAGCTTGGACTTGATGAGGTCATCAAGCTGGCTTCGAACGAGAACCCGTACGGGGCTTCCCCCAAAGCAAAAGAGGCCATCATCAGCGAGCTGGAAAACATCAGCATTTATCCGGATGGTGGCGCTGTAGAGCTGACTGCGGATCTCGCAAGCTTTTTGGGTGTGAATACCAATCAAATCATTTTCGGCTGCGGCTCCGACGAAATTATCGCTTTGCTTACGCGTGCGTTTTTCGTACCGGGGGATGAAACGATCATGGCGGATCAGACGTTTTCGGTGTACAAAAGCAATGCGGATATCGAAGGTGCGGTCAGCATCGAAGTGCCGCTTGTCAATGGGACCCATGATTTGGATGCCATGCTTGCCAAGGTCAATGATCGCACGAAAATCATTTGGGTCTGCAATCCGAACAATCCGACAGGCACCATTTTGCCTGAAGCGGAACTGACGGCTTTCTTGGATAAAGTACCTGCGCATGTGATGGTTGTTCTTGATGAGGCTTATTGCGAATACGTAACGGATCCTGCCTACCCGAACAGCATTCCTTATTTGGCAAAGTATCCGAACGTGGTGATTTTGCGCACATTTTCGAAAATCTACGGTCTTGCGTCGCTGCGAATCGGCTACGGCATCGGACAGCCTGAGGTCATCAAACTGATCAACCAGGTGCGCGAGCCTTTCAACACGACGCGTGTAGCCCAAGCTGCTGCGAAAGCGGCTTTGAAGGATCAGGAATACATCGATTCCTGCCGGACGGCGAACAGCAACGGCATCGTACAGCTTCAAGGTGAATTTGACCGTCTGGGTCTGGAATACTTCCCGGCGCACGGCAATTTCATCATGGTGGATGTACGCAAGCCTGCAGGCGAAATATTCGAGGCGCTGCTTCGCAAAGGCGTTATCATCCGGGCGGGCCACCACAAGTATCCGACGCATATCCGCGTGACGGTAGGCTCCCAAGAACAAAATAAAGCATTTATTCATGCTCTAGAGCAGGTCCTTAAAGAACAAGAAGCTCTCGTGCAGTAGGATGCGAACAATCAAGTGAGGTAGCATGACGACGAAAATCGCTATTTTCGGAGTGGGACTTATCGGCGGCTCCCTGGCGCTTTGCTTTAAAGGCAAGCCGGGGATTACCGTCGTGGGCCATGCCCACAGACCCGCCTCCGCAGAAAAATACATCAGCCGTGGCGTCGTTGACGAAGCCACGGTATCAATCGAAGAAGCGGCTATGGATGCCGACTTTATTTTTTTATGTGTACCCGTTGGGAAATTAGATGAATACCTGACTAAACTGAGTACCCTGCCTCTGAAAAAGGGCTGTGTCATCACGGACGTCGGTAGCACCAAAGCAAGCATTGCCGCCGCCGCAGCCAGCCTGAAGCTTAAGGATGCCTATTTTATTGGCGGACATCCCATGGCTGGCTCGGAACGCTCCGGCGTCGAAGCGGCCACGCCGCTGCTGTTCGAAAATGCCTATTATGTCCTGACGCCGCCGCCCGGGCTGCCTGACGATGTATATGCATCGCTTACGCAGCTGCTGGCATACACGCGCGCGCAGATTGTCAGAGTGGATCCGGTGGAGCATGACCGCATTGTCGGCGCCATCAGCCATCTGCCGCATATCATCGCTGTAGCGCTGGTCAATCAGGTATGTGACTATAATGAAACGAACCCGCTGTATCGCAGGCTTGCAGCCGGAGGCTTCCGGGACATTACGCGGATCGCTTCCAGCGATCCGGTCATCTGGCGCGATATTCTGATCAACAACCGCGAGATCATGCTGCAGATGCTTTCGGATTGGAACGAAGGGGTCGCCTCGTTCGTCAAGATGCTTGAGGCCGAGGACGGTGAAGGCATCATCGAGGCGTTCGCGAAAGCGAATGATTTCCGCAGCGAGCTTCCGGAGCGCCGTAAAGGCATGATTACGTCCTCCTTTGATCTTTACATTGATGTACCCGACCATCCGGGTATCATCGGTAAGATCGCGACAGAGCTCGGCATGAATCACATTAACCTGAGTAATATGCAGATTATTGAGAGCAGGGAGGATGTGCCCGGCATCATGAGGCTGTCCTTCCGGCAGGAAGCGGATATGGAACGTGCCAAAGATCTGCTGAAACATATGGATTACAGCATTTCGCTGTAATCCATAAAACGTTTCCAAATCAAGTTGAATATAGGGTTGACAAAATGAAAACGTATACATATAATAAAAGTACAGTATGGTTTCTCTCCACTCCTATCCAAAAACTACGTTGCTCTAGAATGAGCGACAGGCCGCCAACATTGGCGGCCCTTTTTTTTGTTCATCATTAGTTTTTTGAAACGAACACGACCCTCTCAAACGAGAGCGAACAAGCCTCTCCATGCGTGGGGCTTCTTTTTAATAAAAAATATGCATTTTCTAGCAACCTTTTCCGGCTTTGCTTCGTCTAATACTATGTTCATTCTATGATCTGAGAGACAAAAATGTAGCTGCATCAGTAAAATCCGCCAATTTGTGCAGGGTTTAACTGACGAGGAAGCGACAATATGCTACAATGAAATAGATATTTTTATAGAATCGTTGGAGAAAATGCCGATACATAGGGGAAATGACAACGGCACCAGCGTGAAGATTCGACCGCAACTTTTCATATCCTGTTCGGTACTAATATACGACTGAATCGAACGGGGTTGCTTTTTGTACGGGCGAGGAGGTTACATAAAAATGACGGATTCCCAGATGATTAGGGAGATCAAGGAGGGCAATGTTGAGCTCTTCTCTGAGTTAATGCGCCGTTATCAGCGGAAAATATTGGCTTTTGTTTATCATATGCTGAAAAGCTCCCACATGGAGCTTATGGCTGAAGACTTATGTTCCGAGACGTTTTATAAGGCTTTTCGCAGTTTGCACTCCTTTCGCGAGGTCGACGCTTCTTTCTCGACATGGTTATACACGATTGCACGGAACACCGTGCTCAGCGAATTGAGAAAGCAAAGAGGCGCTCATGTTCCTTTGGAGGAAAGCGGGGTTACCCCGGTGGCGCCGGCTGAGATCGCACCGGAGCAGGCCATTCTGCGCAATGAAAAAGTAGAGCTTGTCCGCGAGGCCATTAACAATTTGCCGGAGAAACAACGGTCAGCCTTAATCCTTCGAGAGTACGACCAATTGGACTACCAGGAAATTGCCGATATTTTGGGACAGAGTGTCAGTTCGGTCAAATCCTTGCTGTTCAGAGCCCGATCCAGTGTCAAAGTGCAGCTGGAACCGTATTTTTATGAGCTTAATTATGAACAATACGAAGGGATGAAAAGCAGATGACTTGCGATGAGGCTCAAGAAATATTCGGACTGTTATCGGATATGGATGAGCATGATCCAAGACGGCGGAGGCTGGAGTTACATATCGCCACATGCAGCGACTGCGCGGCAGAATATGAGATGTGGATGGAGAGCCGAAGTTTTTTTATGGAGATGCAGGAGGAAGCCTCCGAAGAACGCGCCGAAGAGGTCAACCGGAATGTCATGGATCGGATTTACCGCGAAGCCCCTTGGCTGATACCCGACCAAAGCAAACCGTTCGACGTGCCGGCGGCAGTCAGAAAGCATCTTTCGCTATGGATCGCCGGTTTTGTTATGGTGTTTCTGTGCAGCTTCCTCTACTTTATGCTGATGGATAGACCGCAGGTCAAGGAAACGGCACAGGCTGCTACCGGCATTTTACCCACGGGAATAGCGGGGCATGCGACTTTGGCATCAGATCTGTTAAGCTACGACATTCCCTCGACCAACAGTGGTATCATCGAACCTTTTGTCGTGGGTATGGGACCTTCGCATCCGCAATACTGGATGGTGTTGTCGGTGCTAGGCGTGGCCATGGCTTTGTTTTCACTGCGAAAATTAAGCCAGATGCGTAAATAAATTGATTTTTTCTCGGATTACAGACAGAAAAGGTGGATTCAGATATGATGATTGGCCTAATCCGGCATGGATTGACGGACTGGAACCGGCTGGGCAAAATTCAAGGACAGAGCGATATTCCGCTGAATGATGAGGGCAGACAGCAGGCCGAGCTGTTGGGTGAGCGTCTGCTTCACGAGGAATACACCTGGGACTTTTTGATCAGCAGCAAGCTGTCCCGCGCCGAGGAGACCGGACGGATTATCGCCTCCAAGCTGAACATCCCTATGCTGGAACCGGATCCCAGATTGAATGAACGCTCCTTCGGGAAGGTTGAAGGCTTGACTCTAGCCGAAAGGGAGAGCAAATGGGGCCGGGATTGGCATCTGCAGGAGCTTGGGCAGGAAAAGGACCCGGAGATTCAAGCCCGGGGGCTCGCTTTTATGGAAGAAATGTGGAACCTGTATCCGGACAAAAACATGCTCGTGATTTCGCACGGCGGATTTCTGGCTCAACTATACCGTTCTTTATATAAGGATCGATATACGGAGAGGATCGGGAATTTGTCCTTAACGATCCTTGAGAAAAAGGACCTGGAATGGGTGCCCCTTCTCTACAATTGCACACGTCATCTCTTGGAAAACAAGGCATAACCCGAAAGCATTCGGGTTATTTTTTTTGCCTTCGCCGAATAAAAATTGTAATAATTCCCATAATGGTATTAAAACGGCGAGGCGATCAGAGATGAATTTAGCGGATATGCTGACATACGCGGATATCGGCCAGCTGACTACCATTGCGGAGCATTACGACTGCGAATGCAAGCGAAATTCTAAGCATGAACTGATCCAAAGCATCCTGGTGATGCTTAACCGCAGGGAATTCATTGAGCAACAGGTTAGCAGCTGTTCCGCCCAAGACTTGCGTTTTCTCAATACCCTATTGTTTGACAACCGCAGCGCTTACAGCTTGGAAGAACTGCAGGCATTGATCGGTCAGACGGCTTTTGGCGGTGAGCAGGAGCCTGCGAAGAAAACCGAAAGTCCGAGGGAAGCCATTGCACGCTACAAAAGGAGCGGCTGGCTATTTAACGGTATGACACAAAGCACTAAATATTTGTTCCAGATGCCGAACGATCTAAAGGAAAGATTCAGGCTTGAGCTGGGCATGATGATCCGCAAGCAGATCAACCGGACAAGCGAGCCTCAGGCTTATCGGGAAGAGCAAAATTTGTGCGCAGAGGATTTGCGATTGTTTCTGAGGTACATCCGGGATCAAGATATCGACCTGAATCAGGAGGTAGTCATGTACCGGCGCCAGCAGCAGCAGATCATGGAGATGTTTCATGTCCGTGAGCCGTTGGTGCTGAAGGGTGGCTGGAGGTTCGGCTACGGCAGGACGTTCAGCGCTTACCCGAGCCGGTTGGCTTTACTCTACGATTTTGCCTACTATCACGAATATATTGCCGAAGACGGATTGAAGCTGCGCTTGACGCCCAAAGGAAGGGAAATGCTGGACGGCGGCATGAAAGAGAGCATGGTACAAATTTTTCGTTTCTGGTTAAGACTGTATAAACAAGCCGTGCCTAACCTGACTTCATTGGTGTATTGGACAAGCGAGTGCGCCAAGGAATGGGTTACGGTCACTTCCCTGCATCAAGCATTAGGGTGGCTCATCAAGCCCTATTTCTACGATACGGCTGAGTCGATTCTGAATGAGCGGATTCTCGGGATGATGCTTCATTTGGGAATGATCCGCATCGGGGAAAGCCTGGAACACGGACAGGTTGTTCAAATGACCGCTTGGGGGCAAAAGGTGGCCGGAAAAAGCTCCATTTTGGGCAGCGGCGCTCTTCATGCATCCATTGACAAACTTTAAGCGGAGTTTTAAAATCACTCCCAAAGCAAGGCGAGGAGTGATGAAAATTGTTATTGCGTTATGGTCAACATATGCCTAAGATTCACCCTTCCGTTTATGTCGGAGAGGGAGCGAAGATTATTGGTGACGTTTCGATCGGTATGGACTCCAGTGTATGGTTCAACAGTGTGCTGCGAGGGGATATGGCGCCGATTATCATCGGGGAACGCTGCAATATCCAAGACGGTACCGTCGGGCACGTGAATACGGATGAGCCCTTGATCCTGGCGGATGACGTGTCCGTTGGGCACTCGGCCATCATTCACGGATGTACGATAGGTAAGGGTACATTAATCGGCATGGGGGCCATTGTATTGAACGGCGCCGAAATTGGAGAATATGCTTTAATAGGAGCAGGTTCAATCGTTACCGAAAATAAAAAAATTCCACCCTATACGCTTTCCCTGGGTTCTCCCGCTAGAGTGGTCCGTGAATTAACCGAAGCAGATTTGCAAAGAATGTATCGCACGACTCAAAATTACGTGGAGAAGGGGAAGGAGTACAGGATGTTCTAAACAAAAGCTTGGAGGTGCATCCTATGGATAAAATGAAAGCTACGTATGAAGTCATGTTGGGGCTGGCTGCTGAAATGGTATGGGACGAAGCGTTGCGCAAACACCGGAGCGAGGAGCTTTACCGAGAAATAGATCGGGCGCTTGCCTCCGGAGACGAATCGGCTTTCCGCAATCTTACGGATGAACTGAGGTTGCTGAACTGAACATCGGGCCTTTTAAGAAATGCAGTAAGGTTCATTTCGTTTCATTTGCTTTATAAATGAATGAAGCCTTCTGCATATTCTTTTGGAATTGTACAAAAAAAGAAATGCAGTTCGTTACCCTATGCTTTGATGGCCGTAGAGGCTTGGAAAGGAGGAGGGGACTGCATTTCTTTTTTTACTTCAGTCTTGGCATAATATGAAATATAATGGAGAAAAATGAAGGAAGGATGAAACGAATGAAGTTCAGCGAAGTGGAGGAGGCTTCCTGGCCGGAGCTTCAACCCTATTTAGACACCTGTCTCATCCCCTACACCGGTCTGACCGGCAAGGAAAACCCGATGCAGGCAACGGCGGCTCTCGAGCGTCTGCGGGATTTCATGGATCTGGCCGAAGTTCCGTTTAAGGGCAGAATGATTACATATCCTGCATTCCAGTATGGATTGCAGCAAGATTTGTCACTTTTGAACGAAATATGCAAGCATGTGAAGGAGACGGGATTCAAGCATGTGGTCGTCATGTCGGCGGATTGCATACTCCGCAGGGAGGAGCTTCCCGCAGTCGATCTGATCCTGTCCCGGCAGGACATGAATGAACTGGAGGGAAGAGAACTCGCAAGCCGCGTTCAGGCGCAGATCCAAAATTTATGGAATCCGGCATACCTGACGTAATTGTGACAGAAATTCAACAATTTATTTGGGTAATTCTTCATCTATAGTACAAAAAGATCTGGATATTCTTGACGGTCTTATAAGGCTAATATATTATTAGAATGTCCTAGTAAGTCGTGTGATAATAATCATTGAAAGCACTTAAAGAATTGGTTGACAAAGGGGGTTGAAGACATTATGAGCAACCAAAATGACCACCATGAACCATCTGAAAAACCACCCGGGCGTAAAGAAATGTCCCGTCGACAATTTCTGGCTTATACTTTAGGTGGTGCAACCGCATTTATGGCGATGGGCCCTGTCCTGCCAATGGTGCGTTTTGCAGTTGATCCGATTCTGCATAAAAAAGGTGAAGGCGAATTCATTAAGGTCGTGGAAGAGAGCAAGATTACGGACGAGCCTCAGGAATTCACTTTTGAACTAGCACAGCAGGATGGATGGTATGCGAGCAAGGCGACGCTAACAGCTTGGATCCGTAAGGATGAGAGCGGGAAAATTTATGCGCTGTCTCCGATCTGTAAGCATTTGGGCTGTACAGTAGGCTGGAACAACGATAAAAATTTCCCGGACGAGTACCACTGCCCATGTCATGGCGCACGTTACAACAAACTCGGCAAGAACTTGGCTGTAGCCCCTAAACCACTCGACACGTACAAAATGCAACGCAAAGACGGTTGGGTATATTTGGGACAACTAGAGCCAAACACTGAAGTGAAATAGGAGGCGTAAATTCGGATGTTTAAGAATGTCTACAACTGGATTGATGAACGTCTTGATGTCACGCCGATTTGGAGAGACGTTGCTGACCATGAGGTGCCTGAGCATGTTAACCCGGCGCATCATTTCTCTGCATTCGTATACTGCTTTGGCGGATTGACGTTTTTTATCACGGTCATTCAAATCCTGTCAGGGATGTTCCTGACAATGTACTATGTACCGGATATCATTAACGCTTACAACAGTGTCGAATACCTGCAAACGCAAGTGGCCTTCGGTCAAATCGTGCGCGGTATGCACCACTGGGGCGCGAGCCTTGTAATCGTCATGATGTTCCTGCACACCATGCGCGTGTTCTTCACAGGATCTTACAAAGCTCCTCGTGAGATGAACTGGGTCGTTGGTATGCTTCTTTTCTTTGTTATGCTGGGGCTGGGTCTTACGGGTTACCTGCTTCCTTGGGATAACAAAGCATACTTTGCTACAAAGGTTACCCTGGAAATTGCGAATTCCGTTCCGTGGCTCGGGCCAATTATCAAGGAATTCCTGCAGGGCGGAACCATTGTAGGTGCTGAGACGCTCACTCGCTTCTTCGCACTGCATGTATTCTTCCTCCCAGCCGTATTGCTCGTTCTGATCGTGGGACACTTTATCATGATCCGCAGACAGGGCATTTCCGGACCACTATAATAGAAGGGAGGAATATCAATGGCACATGGAAAAGACTCAAAAGAAAAAGTTGTATATGTAGGCGATTCCCGCGTCAAAAGAGGGAACGGATTCATTACTCCACCGGATTACACTGCGTTTCCTGGTAAGTCCGAAGCGTTCATCCCGAACTTTCTTTTGAAAGAATGGATGGTAGGGGTTGTCGTGCTCGTAGGCTTCCTGGTGCTGACGATTGCGGAGCCAGCTCCGCTGTGGTTCCCGGCGAATCCGAGCGCGTCCATCATTCCGATGCCGGACTGGTACTTCTTGTTCCTGTACCAATACCTGAAGCTGCCGTACGCTTCCGGCGACTATATCGTACTCGGTACGATTGGCGTCAGCGGTGTGGCATTCGGCTCCCTGCTTCTTGCTCCTTTCCTGGATACAGGCAAAGAACGCCGTTTCTATCGCAGACCGATCGCTTCGTCGCTTATGATTCTTTCTTTGATTGCTGTCGTGTACTTGACGAATAGTGCATGGCATCATTATAAAGTGGAAATGGCTGAATCCGGCCAAGTCCCAGAGAACATTCAACGCGAAGAAAAGGCTGCCGAGAATAAGGCCAAAGGTCTTCCGACAACGAGCGGCAATCAGCAAAAAGAAGTCGCGATTGTGGATAAGGAAAACCCGGCTATGGAATCCATCAAAAAAGCAGGATGTATTTCCTGCCACGCGGCGGATCTGAAAGGCGCGAGCGGACCATCGCTTCGCGGAGTCGGTGACAAACATAGCAAGGACGACATTCTGAAAATTATCAAAGAAGGCTATAACGGTAAAATGCCTGCTATGTACGATAGTGCGATTGCGGCTGGTTTGACCGACAAAGACATTGATAATTTGGCAGATTGGCTTTCAAAACAAAAGGCTGAAGCAAAATAAGCCGATATACTTACCAAAACCTGATCGTGAAAGCGATCAGGTTTTTTTGGAAATTTGGGATGGTTTTTTAACAATCTGAAGCCGCAGGTCGGCTCAGGTCAGCTCTTATGAGGAGGGACAAGCGTGTCCATTTCTTTTTTCTGGAGCCGCGCGTTTTTGACGAACCGGTTTTTATTATGGCTCCTCTTTTGGTGCAACCTGGTCGGAACCGTCTACGGATATATGTGGTATGGCGAGCAAATGGAATATACGATTGCCAACCATGCCATTTGGCAGGTTATTTTTGTCCCGGACAGCCCGACAGCCAGTCTTTTTTTCACCTTGGCCGTTTTGTTTCTATTATATCCGCCCAAGTCGCTTGCTCTAAAAGGATTCAGCCTGCTGATCGAAGCGCTTGCCGTTGTAACTTCCGTGAAATATGGCATTTGGGCCGTGAGTATCATTTTTGCCGGAGCAGCTCAAGGGGATCACTTGGTATGGCAGGATTGGATGCTGGTGGCATCCCATTTGACTATGGCGGTCGAAGCCCTCTTGTTTGTGCGTTTTTTCCGTTTCGGGACGATCATGCTTATCCCGGCGGCCGCATGGACGTTCCTGAACGATATCGTGGATTATACATACGGCGTGTATCCATGGCTGCCTAATGAATTGTTGGACCATTTGTTTGCCGTTCAAAATTTCACCTTAGGCTTAACGCTATTCAGCGTTGTATTGTCTTGGATCGTTCTCCGGCTCGCTAAGCGCAAAACGATATAGCTTGTTCTATAGCCCTTCCCTCGACCATACATTTACGGTAGGGGGGATGCAACATGCGGCGGAGTATGGTGGCAATCAGAAGGTGTCAGATATTTACGATGTGGATGTTGGCGATCAGCTTGATCATGTTACCTGTTAAGACTTACGGCCTTGGCGTCAAACCGGATGCAGGCTCGACGGCAGAGGCGCATAAACAGGCTGAGGCGCTGAACCAGACGGTTGAGCAGCTGTATCAGCATGTGCTTGCAGGAGATATAAACCGGGTGCAGGTGGATTTGCAGCAGGTGGATATGATTTTCAAGAATTCACAGCTGCAAAAGCTGACAACCGTAGAAGGTATTCACGCGCTTTCGGAGAGCATCATTGAGATGAAGGAAGCCGTCGCCAGAGTACAGCTGGATTCGGATCAGTGGTTAACGGCGTCGGCCAAGCTCCGAATGGCTGCAGACGGCTTATCCAACACGAAGCAGCCGCTGTGGCTGCAGTATTACAAACTGATCCGAGAAGAGCTCAGCCAGATGAAGACGGAGTCCGAAAAAGGGGATCCGCTCGCCGTCAAGCAGGCGTATGAACGTCTGCAAACCCACTATGAAATCATCCGGCCGGCGGTGGTGATCCAGCGCAAACCCGAGGACGTGACGATGGCGGATTCCTGGCTGTCCTATGCGGGCGGATTGGTGAACGCGGTGTCGCCTCAACCCGGCCAAATTCAGAAAATGATCGAGCAGGGCGAGGAAATGTTCAATGGCCTGTTCGGCAAAAAGAAGGACTATCCCGCTCTGGCGCCACTCGATCAGGTCAATGGAACATGGCCGTGGCTGATATGGGCTGGAGCTTTCATTATCGCGGCGCTTGTCTATACGGCGTACCGCAAATATCGCGGTGAAAAGACCAGCATTAAAAAGATGACTCCCAAGTGGTAGCTCGTATAATACCAATTCCGAAAAAAACAAAAGCTCCCTGAACCTAAAAGGTTTCAGCGGAGCTTTTTTTCGCGCGGGAAAGAGCTAGGATTCCTTGAAGCCTTCGCCAAGCACGTCATGCACGTCATTGATGATGACAAATGCGCGCGGATCTATGGATTTGACGATCTCATTCAACCGGCGGATTTCATGCCTGGCGACGACGCAATAAGCCATATGCTTGGCCTGCTTCGAGTAGGCACCGATGGCCGGAATGAGCGTAACGCCGCGCTCCATCTCGACCGTGATCAGGTCGGCAATTTCTGGCGCATGATCGCTGATGATGGTGAAGGCTTTGGCGGCATAAGCCCCCTCCTGGATGAAATCAATCACTTTGGAGGAGATGAAGACGGCCACAAAGGTATAAAGGATCCGTTCCCGAGGGATAAAAAACAACGATGCGCCAATGATGATAATATCAATACCCAAGATGACTTGTCCCATGCTCCAGCCGAATTTCCGGTTGCAAATCCGGGCAATGATGTCCGATCCGCCTGTCGTGCCGCCAAAACGGAATACGACTCCAAGTCCGGCACCAAGCGTCACGCCCGCGTAAAGAGCGGCCAGAATGTAATCGCGCTCAGTCTGAAAAGGGCTGATCCAGCCTGCGTTGATCCATTTTTCGAACAACCACAGGAAAAAGGTCAGCGATCCGATACCCACTCCCGTATACACCATTTGCTTTCCGCCGAGAATTTTCCAGCCGAGCAGGAATAGCGGGATGTTCAGCACGAGCGTCGATAATGCGGGCGGTATGGAAAAGGCGTAGTTCAGAAGGACGGTGACACCCGTAACGCCGCCTTCCATTAATTGGTTGGGAATAATAAAATACAGCAGTCCGAATGCATAAATTGCGGCTCCGAGTATAATCGGAAGAACCATTTTCATAGGTGCAAACCATTTAGATGAACTCATGAAACCCCTCGCATGGCTAAAAGTAGGAAGAATTTGCTCTTCGCTCCATACATAGTATACCTTTTTCGTCTCCGATTTAAAAAAGATTTGTTTTCAATTCTCCTTTGCGATAACATATGGAGTAAACTCACATCCCGGATTCGACCGGGATGGAAGACAAGCAAATAAGGGGGATGGTCCATCAAGATGGAGAAGTCTTTGGCTGAAATGCAGAGGGAAGTCGACCGGTACATCTCCCAGTTTAAAGAAGGTTATTTCAGTCCGTTGTCCATGCTGGCACGCATGTCGGAAGAGGTTGGTGAGCTGGCGCGCGAGGTGAACCACAGCTTCGGCGAGAAACCCAAAAAAGCGTCTGAGGAAGATAATTCCATTGAGCTTGAACTGGGCGATATCTTGTTTATTACGATATGCTTTGCCAATTCCCTGGGCATTGACTTGGCCGAGGCGCATGACAAGGTCATGCATAAATTTAATACCCGTGACGCCAACCGGTGGACCAAAAAGGACACCGAATAAGCCCGTCATACATATGCTGTACAAAAGCCCGTAATCACAAGGGGGGACTACAGCAGAATGAAATCCGAACAATTTGTCCGGAACGCGTACCACTGCATTTTGCAGAATGATTTTGAAGGGGCGCTCCAATGGTTTGAGGCTGCTTTAATGGAAAATCCGGAATCCGCAGAAATTCATTACCGCTGTTCCGTGACCTATGCCCGCAGCAGCCGATTGGAGAAGGCACTCGACCATGCGCAAAAAGCCTGCCAGCTGGATTCAGCGAAATCTCAATCTGCAGCATTTGCAGTCGATGAGACTCGTTCAGGATGCGAAGAAAATTCTGGATTCCGGCGAGATCGCTCCGCCCAGTGAGTTGTACCAGGTTGTAGCGATGCTGAAAGAAGCCGTGCGGCTCGATCCGCTATACGGAGAGGCGTACATTTGGCTTGCGCTGTCCTACAGCGGTTTGAATGAGCATGCACTTGCGATTACCTCGCTCAAGGAAGCCATCGCGCTTCAGCCGCAGGATCATGGCCTGCACGATATGCTCGATCAGCTGAAAAACCGGTTGAGCACATACCTGCATGATTGATAACCACAGTAATAGGAAAGCGGGGAGAAACCGATGTCAAATCAAATTAGAGTCGCAGTAGCCGGTGCAGCCGGAAGAATGGGGAAAGAAGTCGTCAAGCTCGTTCTGGAAGATGCGGATTTGCAGCTTGTGGCTGCCGTAAACCGCTCGCAGGAAGGGACAGATGCGGGAACACTGGTCGGCTTACCTGCATCCGGGATCAAGCTGACGAGCGATCTGGAGCTCGCTTTATTGGAAACGAAGCCGGATGTCCTTGTGGATTTCACGACGCCGCAGTTCGCTTATTCGAACACGGCACTGGCCGTCTCCCATGGCGTCCGGCCCGTGGTGGGAACCACCGGGTTTACTCCCGAACAAATCGAAGAGTTGGACAAGCAGTGCCAAAGCAAAGGGATTGGCGGTCTAATCGCGCCGAACTTCTCCATCGGAGCCATCCTCATGATGAAGTTCGCGGCGCAAGCGGCCAAATATTTCCCGCATCTGGAGATCATGGAGTTTCATGGGGATCAGAAATTGGATGCTCCTTCCGGGACGGCGATTAAGACGGCTGAGTTGATTGCCCAAAATCGCGAGGAGATCCGGCAGGGCAATCCGAAGGAAGAAGAGACCATAGAAGGCGCGCGGGGCGGCTACTACAACGGGTTCCGCATTCACAGCGTCCGTCTTCCGGGCGTGTTCGCGCAGCAGGAAGTTATTTTCGGAGGCTTCGGCCAGACATTGAAAATCCGCCATGATTCGTATGAGCGGGCAGGCTACATGCCAGGCGTCAAAATGGCGATTGAAAAGGTTATGGGTTATTCCGGCATGGTGTACGGATTCGATCACTTTATAGAGTAGTTTCTAAAGGAGTGGGACATCAATGAAAATTGCATTTATTGCGCATGACCGTAAAAAAGACGAAATGGTCAATTTTGTCACGGCCTATGAAAATGTATTTGAAGGACATGAACTGTATTCCACAGGAACGACGGGCAAACGGATCATGGAGAAAACGGATTTGGAAATTCACCGCTTCATGTCGGGTCCCCTTGGCGGAGATCAGCAGATCGGTGCGCTTGTGGCGCAAAACGAGATGGATCTGATCATTTTTCTGCGCGACCCGCTGATGGCACAGCCGCATGAACCGGATATCAACGCGCTGCTCAGGCTTTGCGACGTGCAGGGCATTCCGCTCGGAACCAATATCGCGACCGCCGAAATCTTGGTGAAGGCGCTCGACCGTGGAGACTTTGCTTGGCGGGAACTGGTGCATAAGTACAAGCCTGGTGCCGAGATATGAGTGAAGCGCTGGACATTCTGGTATTCGGGGCCCATGCCGACGATGCCGAAATCGGAATGGGCGGTACCATCATCAAGCATGTAAAACAGGGATATCGCGTTGGAATTTGCGATTTGACGTATGCTGAAATGTCTTCGAACGGCACGGTAGAGCGCCGGAAGCAGGAAGCTGAAGCCGCAGCTAGCGTGTTGGGGCTGAGCATGCGCAGCAATCTTGGACTTCCTGACCGTGGTTTGTTTCATACGCCTCAGCATATTGATGCCATTACCGCAGAAATTCGCCGGCACGCGCCGCGAATCGTGTTCGCGCCGTACTGGGAAGACCGGCATCCGGATCATGTCGCGTGCAGTAAACTGGTTGAGGATGCTGTGTTTAATGCGAAGCTCCGCCGTTATATGCCGGACAAGCCTGCCGTTCTGGTCGAGCAGCTGTACTTTTACTTCATTAATGATATGGGCAAAGCGGATTTGATGGTGGACATTACCGCTGAACAGGAAATGAAGGAACAAGCGCTGCTGTGCTACCGATCGCAATTTGAAAGCACCATTGATGAAGAAGAAGCCGTTTCGACACCGCTGAACCAAGGGTATATTGAACGTGTACGTTCGAGGGACAAGCTGACCGGGCAACGTCGCCTGGTTCCCTTCGCGGAAGGGTTTGCGACGCGGTCGCCTTTTCTAGTGGATAAATTCATGTAACCTTCCCTTTAAAAAGTCAGGGCTGATCTTTGGAGTTGCTGGATCAGTTCTGGCTATTTATCACTTGGGAGCCATACACTATACGTATAACAAATGGAGAAGGAAGGAGGAAGGTCAAATTGAGCCAACAATTAAAAATCGGCATCACATGCTACCCGTCACTCGGCGGTTCTGGCGTAGTGGCTACCGAGCTTGGAAAGCTGCTGGCAGAGAAAGGCCATCAGGTTCATTTTATCGCGCACAGCATTCCTTTCCGTTTAGGCGGCACCTTCCATAAAAATATTTTTTATCATGAGGTGGAGGTCAGCGATTATTACGTATTCCGTTATCCGCCATACGATATGTCGCTGGCTACCAAAATGGCCCAGGTGGCGAAAATGCAGCAGCTGGATGTTCTGCATGTGCATTATGCGGTGCCGCATGCTGTCTGCGCTTTTTTGGCGAAGCAAATGGTGGGCGACCAATTAAAAGTCGTGACAACGCTGCACGGGACGGATATTACGGTGCTGGCGCAGGATGAATCGTTGAAGGATCTGATCCGTCTGGCCATTAACGAGAGCGATGCGGTCACGGCCGTATCCCGCGACTTGATTGAGGAGACCCGCGAAGTGCTGGATATCAGCCGGGATATTGACCTGACCTATAATTTTGTGGATAAAAGAATTTACTATCCCCGGGATACGGCCTCCCTGCGCAGTGATTTTGCCGAGCCGAATGAAAAAATCCTGATGCACATTTCCAATTTCCGGCCGGTCAAGCGGGTAGGAGACGTGGTCGACATTTTCGCGCAGGTCAATGAAAAGGTGCCGTCCAAGCTTTTATTTGTCGGAGAAGGTCCCGATCTGCCTAAAGTTCAGTGTAAAATCCAGGAGCTTGGGCTGCAGGATAAAGTGTTTTTCCTCGGCAAACAGGATGAAATCGCCCAGGTGATTTCTTTGGCGGATGTGCTGCTGCTTCCATCGGAAAAAGAGAGCTTTGGACTCGTAGCGCTGGAGGCGATGGCCTGCGGCGTGCCTACCGTCGGTTCGATGGCCGGAGGTATCCCTGAGCTTGTCGTGCACGGGGAAACCGGCTTTTTGGCTCCGATTGGAGACACGAAGCGGATGGCGGATTATACAATCCAGCTGCTGTCGAATGAGGCGCTCGCCGCCAATTTCCTTGAAGCCTGCCTGAAGCGGGCATGCCGGGAGTTCGCAGACGGACTGATCACGCAGCAGTATGAGCAAATATACTACCGTGTGCTTGGACGCGAGGTCCCGAAGCTGAATCCGGTTTGCGGCTGATGACTTGAGTGGATTGCTGTAGGCAGGAGGTTGTTAGATTTGGTACGTTGGAAACAGGCTGAAACAGACATGGTCCGTCACAGCGAAGAAGTCTTATCGAGGCTTGTTGAGCAGGGCTATGAGGCGTATTGGGTAGGCGGCTGCGTGAGGGATGAGCTGATGGGCAGACCCGTCCATGACATGGATATCACGACCTCCGCACTTCCGGAGGAAGTGGAAGCCGTGTTTGAACGTACGGTACCCACCGGCATTCAGCACGGAACGGTAACGGTGCTTAGCGGCGCCTATGCGTATGAAGTGACGACATACCGGGTCGAAGGAGCCTATGAAAATCACAGGAGGCCCTCCCAAGTGGAATTTGTCCGCGAGCTGAAGGAAGACCTGAGGCGAAGGGACTTTACCATGAATGCCATTGCCAGGGCGCTGGACGGGACGATTGTGGATCCCTACGGCGGTACGGATGACATCAATAGCCGCGTCGTCCGCTGCGTCGGCAGCGCGAGCACGCGTTTTCAGGAGGATGCGCTGCGCATGGTGCGGTGCATCCGCTTCGCATCGGTGTTTGGGTTCCGCATCGCCTACCGGACCTGGAAAGGTCTGCTGGAGGAACGGGAAGGCATCCGTTACATTGCCCTCGAAAGGTTCCGGGTAGAGCTGGAGAAGCTGATGGAGGGAAGCCGGCCTTCGAGGGGGCTTCACCTTCTGCATCGAAGCAAGCTGTTGGCGTTTGCAAAAGCGCCCTTTACATATGAACCAGATGAACCCATGGTTGCGATGGTGGATGACGTTCCTCCGGAACAAATCGCCGTCCGCTTCGCACTGCTGCTTTACGCTTGCGGCGTTAGTGGCGAGGAAGCGCAAGTCCATTTGAGGGAATGGACTTTTGCCAATGCGGCCCGCGAGCGAATCGCAGGGATATTAAGATTTGGCGAGGCCGTATCCGCGATGAATGACTCACTGCCGCAAAAGGAGCAATGGGTCGTGATCGTACTCCGTTTCGGAAAAGAGATCGCCGGGCAGTGGCTGAACATGGCTGGGCAAATTGTCAAACGGAATCCGGCTGCAATATCTGCTTCCATCTTGGACCATGGCACGGCTTGGATCGAACAAATGGGGATTTACCGTTTGTCCGAGCTTGCGATCTCGGGAAAGGATCTGCTGGAAATAACGGGCCGCAAAGGCGGACCATGGGTAGGCGAAATCATGGATCAGCTCTTGCTGAAGGTGGCATCTTCGGCTATGCCGAATGACAGGGAAGCATTAATCAATGAAGTGAAACGGGTGACATCCACAAATGAGTGAAAAAGAAACGCTTCTGGATTTGCTGCTGGCGAATCCGCAGGAGTTCGTATCCGGTGAGGAGATCAGCCGCAGGATGGCAGTCAGCCGGACGGCAGTCTGGAAGCAGATTAATAAATTGCGCGAAGCGGGTTACGAATTCGAGGCTATACCGCATAAAGGGTATCGGATTCTCAGCAAGCCGGAGCGGCTGGACACGCTGTCGCTATTGAAGGCATTGAAAACCAGTACGATGGGTCAAAAGTTGAAAATCCTCGATTCCACCGTTTCCACGCAGGAGGAAGCAAGATCTCTGGCTGAAGGGGGAGCGCAAGAGGGTACGCTCGTCATCGCGGAAGAGCAGACCGGAGGCAAGGGAAGAATGGGCCGCAAATGGTTCTCTCCTAAGGGCAAAGGCATCTGGATGAGCCTTGTGCTGCGGCCGAAGCAGCCGATGCACTACACGCCGCAGCTCACGCTGATGACGGGAGTTGCCGTTTGCCGGGCGGTACGCAAAGTAACCGGTGTAATGGCCGGTCTGAAATGGCCGAATGACCTGCTGGTCGAAGGGCGCAAAATCAGCGGCATATTACTGGAATCGGCGGCGGAGGACGAATATGTCCGCTATTGCATCGTTGGGATCGGAATCAGCGCGAATCTTGATGCCGCCGATTATCCGGATGAACTCGCCCATGTGGCGACTTCGCTTAAAATGGAATCGGGTGAAGCTGTCGACCGTGTTGCCCTGATCGCCGCGGTACTGGAAGAATTCGAAATCCTCTATGCCCTGTATCAGCAGGAAGGCTTCGGACCGATTGCATCGCTATGGGAGGCATTGTCCGTCACGCTTGGGAAACCGGTGACCGTAAATACCGCGCACGGGCCCGTGAAAGGCACGGCGGCCAAGCTGGATCATAGCGGGGCGCTGCTCGTGTCCACCGGCCAAGGGGAATACGTGCCTATTTTTTCAGGGGACGTGGAGCTGAAACGGTGAGATTATTCCCGGGGTTATACCCATGGAAGAACAACCTCTCCTCGGTCCTCGCTAAGGTTATGTACTTCGATCAAAGTTTTTGATATACTGACACGTAGAGGCGGTATCGGCAATGAACCGAGCTGCACTCTGCCTGTTAGTCAAGTATCATTCATATTCGCATCATGCAATACGTTGGATTCTGCTCTGAGCCGAAGGGACCGAGACAGAAGGGACGATCGCAAGTGAGTCTTTTTTGCCCTTTCGGAACTTTTTAGTGACATGCTAAAAGGTTTTTTTGTTTTCTGTTCGCAAAATTTTTCCGAAAAGGAAGGGGCTGCATAACATGGCAGTTAAACATCCGCTAAACATTGTTAAAATGAAGAAAATGAAACAGGAAGGCAACGCGCTCAGCATGGTCACCGCTTATGATTACCCGACTGCGCGCCTTGCGGAAGAAGCCGGCGTGGACATGATCCTGGTTGGCGATTCGCTTGGAAACGTGGTGCTGGGGTATGATTCGACCCTGCCCGTGACGATCGATGACATGGTATATCATACACGTTCCGTCGTTCGCGGCGCAGAGAACACGTTTGTTGTCGCGGACATGCCATTCATGACATATCACGGCAGTATCGATGAAACCTTGCGTAACGTGCGTAGGCTTATGCAGGAAGGGCACGCTCATGCCGTCAAAATGGAAGGCGGCAAGGAAATTTGCGGTGCCGTGGAAAGAATTGTTCAGGCCGGTGTGCCTGTGCTCGGACATATCGGTTTGACTCCGCAGTCGGTGAACCAGATCGGCGGATACCGGATTCAAGGGAAGGACGGGAAGGATGCACAGCGTCTTCTTGACGATGCCAAGGCGCTCGAGAAGGCTGGGGCTTTCGGCATCGTGCTGGAGCTGGTGACGGAGCAGGTGGCACAGTACATTACCTCCCAGCTGTCGATCCCAACCATTGGAATCGGAGCGGGACGCGGTGTGGATGGTCAGGTGCTCGTCTTCCATGATCTTTTTCAATATGCTTCCCCATACCGGAGCAAAAAATTTGTGAAAACGTTCGGTGATGCCGGCACCCTGATCCGCGAAGGACTTGCCCAATACGTGAAGGAAGTCAAGGAACGTTCTTTCCCGGATGAAAGTCATGTCTTCGCCGCGGAAGATCAGGTAGTGGAGAATTTATACGGCCGGGGCCGGGAAAAGGTGAACAACGCATGAAATCCGTAAGATCGATCGCAGAACTGAGAGAGCAAATCCAGGAGCTGAAGAGCTCTTCCCATAAAAAAACGGTCGGATTGGTACCAACGATGGGGTATCTTCATCAGGGCCATGCCAGCTTAATCCGTGCCGCTAAAGAAAAATCGGACATTGTTGTGGTCAGCATTTTCGTCAATCCGATTCAGTTCGGACCCGGAGAAGACTTTGAAACGTATCCGCGCGACGAGATGCGGGATCTGGCCGCCGCCGGGGAAGCCGGTGCCGATTTGGTGTTCCTGCCGTCTGTGGATACCATGTATCCCAAGCCGACCAAAACGAAGATTGCTGTCGCTGAAGTAACGACGGGCCTTTGCGGCGCCTCCCGCCCAGGGCATTTTGACGGCGTAACGACGGTGGTAAGCAAGCTGTTTAACATCGTTCAACCGGATTACGCCTTTTTCGGGATGAAGGATGCCCAGCAGGTGGCCGTGATTCAGCAGATGGTGTTTGATTTGAATTTTAACGTGAAGGTCGTGCCTTGTCCGATTATCCGGGAAGAAGACGGCCTGGCGCTCAGCTCGCGCAATGTGTACCTCAGTCCCGAGGAACGTTCACAAGCGCTCGTGCTTTCCCGTTCCCTGCGTGAAACGAAAGCCGCGATTGAGAATGGGGAGATCCGGACGGCGCGTGAAGCGAGAGAGCTTTTGGTAAATAAGATCAGCGAATCGGAAATGGCTGTCATCGACTATGTCGAGGTGGCTTCCTTCCCGGAGCTGTTGACGCTGCAAGATGGGCAGCCTATCATGGAACGGGAGGAGCCCGTACTGATGGCTCTGGCCGTGAAATTCGGCAGAACCCGCCTGATCGATAATTGTCTGTTAAGTCCGAAGGGAGAATAAATCGATGTTCAGAACGATGATGAAATCCAAAATACACCGCGCCACCGTAACCGAGGCTAACTTGAATTACGTGGGCAGCATTACCATCGACGAGGATTTGATGGAGGCAGCCGATCTTCTCGAGAACGAAAAAGTGCAGGTCGTTGACAACAACAATGGCTCTCGCCTTGAAACATATGTCATTCCCGGTCCCCGCGGCAGCGGCGTGATCTGCTTGAACGGAGCTGCAGCCCGCTTGGTGCAGCCAGGAGATACGGTAATCATTATTTCTTATGCGATGATGTCCAAAGAAGAAATTCAATCCCACAAGCCGACGGTTGTATTCGTCAATGAATCGAATCAGCCCATGACGACAATGGATAAAGAAGTGCACGCAACCATCATTTAACACCTTCGTTGCTTGTGCTTAAGATACAAGGAATGGCAGGCCTTTAGGGGAATGAAAAAGGCTGTATCAACAAAAAATGAATGCAGGTGACCGCACTGATTTCATTTTTGGTAAGGGTGGGATGCAGCCATGTTCCAGCATGTATTCGCGGAAATGAACCACATGTTAGATGAAATCATGAAACATTACCCGACGGCACAGGAAGCCCAAAAGCATCAGCTGATACAAAAGTGGAATATGCTGAAAACCATGAGTGACGGCATCATCGATGAGTGGCTGTCCTTTGAGGAGAAAATGGGCGAGTTCCGCCAGAAAGCCGAAGCGGGCCCGGCGTTATTCTCCAAAGAGACGCCAGAGATGGAAATGCACGCATTTGTCCGCGGACAGGGATACTTCCGGTTATTCATGTATCGCCAAGCCGTACAGCAATTTTCGCAGGTTATCCGTTCTTACCCGGACAGTCTTTTGGCCCGAATGTATCTTGCCATGGCTCATTTATATCTCGAGGAGACCGAGGAGGCGCACAGGCATTTTATTTGGATTCTTCCCCTTGCCACGAGCCAGAAGCTGAAGGCCTTGATTTACAACGCGCTGGGATGCATTGCAGCGAAGCATGGAAATACCGTCAGAGCGCAGGATTTTTTCACCTTGTCCCTGCAATGCGATCCCACGCTTCCTGATCCCTTGATGAATTTGAAGGTTTGCCAGCAAAACCGCGGTCAGCTTCAATATGGCAGCCAGTTGATTTCCTTAATGTAGCACCGAGAAGGGACGATGCATGATGCGCGGAGTGTAGCGCCTTATGCATCGCCTTTTTGTTGTCACTTAATTTTCAAATGTGAAATCTTCTGTTATGCTGGTAATGAGACTGGAATGAAAGGATTAATAACAAATCATGAAATTTGCCGTACTGGATTTTGAAACGACAGGCAACCAGTCCGCAGATGAAATTATTCAAGTTGGACTTGCCATCATAGAAGAAGATTTGACGATTTCCCGCGTGTACGGCTCCTACGTAAACCCGGGGGTTGAAATACCGCCCTTTATTACCCAGCTGACAGGCATAACGGAAGCGGACGTGGCGGATGCGCCTTCGCTAGAAGAAATGCTGATGGAGCTTGTTCCGATGCTGGATGATGTGGTTCTCGTGGGACATAACGTCGCGTTCGACTTTAATTTTCTCCAGAATGCTTTGGACCGCAGCGGCTATTTGCCATTTTCAGGTCGTATTCTGGACACACTGGATTTCCTGAAAATATGTTTTCCTTCTTTGACGTCCTATCAGCTCAGCCAGGTGACATCCCATTTCGATATCACGCATGACCGGCCCCATCAAGCCGATAGCGACGCATTAGCCACAGCATATGTATTGCTCAAATGCTTGGATGAGCTGAATGCATTGCCGCTGATTACGCTACAGCGTCTTAGCGAGCTGTTTGGCGAGGAAGACAGTGATTTGGGCTGGTTTTTCGACGGGCTTTGCCAAATGAAGGAACAGGAACCGATACAGGATTTGAACAGCCACACGTTCTATCGCCAGCTGGCGCTGGCTGTAGAAGACTGGATTGAAATGAAGCCTCCCCGGGAGGAATCGGATGATAATCCGCTGACGGGGGTCACGTTTGAAGATTACCTGGGTGAAATTCAGAAGCGTCTGAAAAGCATCATGCCGCAGTATGAGGAACGGGAACCGCAGTCGATTATGTTCGATGAGGTCATGAACGCGCTGGACAAGGATAAGCATTTATTGATTGAAGCAGGCACGGGCACAGGCAAGTCGTTGGGCTACCTGATCCCTTCCATATACCAAAGCGTCAAACAGCAGCAGAAGGTCATGGTCAGCACGCATACTATCAACCTGCAGGAGCAGCTCCGTGAGCGGGATATACCGCTTCTGACGCAGGTTGTCCCCTTTCCCTTCAAGGCAGCCGTCTTTAAGGGGAGACAACATTATTTGTGTTTGAGAAAATTTGAACATAAAATAAACAGAAGAGAGTTTTTTAATCCGAAGGAAGATGTGATCACGGCTGCACAGATGATTGTATGGCTGGCGCAAACTCAAGACGGGGATGATGAGGAGCTGAACCTCGGCGGACGAGGCGGTGATTTTTGGGAAACGGTCAGCAGTGATTCGGATTCCTGTCTCGGCCGTGGCTGCCCATGGTTCCGCAAATGCTATTATCACCGGGCCAAGCATGAAGCCGGCATCGCGGACGTCGTCATCACGAACCATTCCAAGCTGTTCACAGACGTGAAGGCGGGACATCAGCTGCTGCCATCCTATGAACGGCTGGTGATTGATGAGGCGCATCATTTGGAGGACGTGGCAGGCAAGCATCTCGGGCTTCACATGAAGTACTTCAGTGTGGTTCATACGCTGACACGCTTGTATCGAGACGGGCGCAACGGACAGCTTCCGGCGCTCCGGCAGCAGCTGCAGTCTTCGGGACGGGAGCGGGCATCTGAATGGATCACGGCCATTGACCGGATCAGCGAGGATCTCGTTGACATCAAGGAAGATTGGGACAAGCTGAATGAATCTCTTTTTGGGCTGCTTCCGGAACGAAGCGATGCTTCACCGGGCGATGCAGGGCAGTATGTTCTCCGCCTTCAGCCGTCTAAATGGCCGCAGGAATGGGAAACGCTCAAAGCTCTGGAAAACCGGATCCACGTGAAAATCAGCGAAAGTGTGCGGCGCGGGGAAAAAATGCTCTCCGAATATAAAGAGGATGAAGACGACTACAGCGCGGACAGCCTCATTACAGACCTGAGCGGTTTGTTCAAGGATCTGGCTTCCGAGCGGGACGACCTTCGGACCTTTATGAATTTGAATGATGAAACCGTCGTCTACTGGATGGAGGCCAGCGGTCATTTCCGCAGCAAGTCCCTTCAAATGTACGCCGTTCCGGTGGATGTCAGCAAGCAGCTGAAAGAGCTGTTCTTTGACAAGAAAAAAAGCGTCATATTGACGTCCGCCACATTGTCCGTGGATAAATCATTCCAATATATGATCGATAATCTGGGACTGCAAGAGGATCAAGAGAGCGGCAGATTGGAGACGGTACAGCTTCCTTCGCCGTTCAATTACCGGGATCAGGCACTGCTGGTCATTCCGCGTGATTTTCCGAGCGTGAAGGGCAGCGTGGGAGATGCGGTTTTCGTAAATACTTTAGTGCAGTCGCTCGCCGATGCCGCAATTGCGACCCACGGGCGCATGCTGGTGCTGTTCACCTCCTACCGCATGCTGCGACAAGTGCATGAACCGCTCAAAAACGCGCTGGCTAGCAGCGATATTACCGTTTTGGGGCAGGGCGTGGACAGCGGCAGCCGTTCTAAACTGATCCGCAGGTTTCAGGACAGCAGCGCATCCGTGCTGCTCGGGACCAGCAGCTTCTGGGAAGGGGTGGACATTCCGGGGGAGGCATTAACCTGCCTGGCCATCGTAAGACTGCCTTTCCAGCCGCCAAACCATCCGATGGTGGAAGCAAAGAGCGAACTGCTGCAGCGGCAGAAAAAAAATCCGTTCATGAAGCTCTCGGTACCTCAAGCGGTTATCCGTTTCAAGCAAGGATTCGGAAGGCTTGTACGCACGGCGAACGATCGCGGGATCGTCATTGTCTATGATACGCGCGTCATCGAATCCTATTACGGCAAGTACTTCCTGTATTCGCTGCCGGGTCCGAAAATGGAGCATATGAACACGGAAAACATGGTTCCTCGCATATCTGAATGGCTTCATGAAGGTTAAAACATATGAGGGCTTGGCAACGATGCACCGAAAAACGATGTAAATAAATAAAAGCTGTTTATTAGGGGGAGCAAGCATGAAATCGGAGAAAATATCCGAAGCGGTTGTCCGCAGATTGCCTGTGTATTTAAGATATTTGAACGATTTGAACAAGCGCGAGGTCGCAACGGTTTCATCACAGGAGCTGGGGCAGAAGCTTGACCTGAATCCTGCGCAAATCCGCAAGGATCTGGCTTATTTCGGGGATTTTGGCCGAAAAGGGATCGGTTACGATGTATCGTACTTGATCGAGAAAATCCGCCACATCCTGAATCTGGACCAGCAAATCAACGCGGTACTTGTGGGTGCCGGTAATTTGGGTCATGCCCTCTCGAACTATAACCTGTACTTGCGGGAGAACATTAAGATCGTTGCGGTATTTGACGAAAATCCGAAAAAGATCGGTACCCGCATCAGCACCTTGACCGTGCAGCCAATGGATGAAATCAGCGGCACGATCAAAAGCAAAAATATCCGCATCGGCATCATTACCGTACCTGACGTGGAAGCGCAGAACGTGGCGGATCGTTTGATCGCTTCCGGAATCGAGGCCATTCTCAACTTCGCGCCAACCATTCTGAAGGCGCCGGCCAGCATCCGGATTCATGCGGCAGATTTCACGACGGATCTGCTCAGCCTGGCTTATTATTTGGACAATGGAAAGGACGAATCTACGGATGACCGAGAACACGAAGACAAATAAATGGATGATTAAAAACGGCAGCTTCGCCGTTCCGGATGCGGTTAAACCTGTCATTCACGGCTGCATGGTGATCGAGAACGACCGGATCACCTATATCGGAGAGGAGACTCCTGAGCTTGAAAGCGGCATTCCCGTCGTGGACGGGACACATCTATTCTTTTTGCCTGGTTTGATTAACACGCATGGCCATGCAGCGATGTCGCTGCTTCGCGGCTATGGGGACGACATGGCGCTGCAAATCTGGCTGGAAGAAAAAATGTGGCCGATGGAGGCTAAGTTTACGTCTGATGATGTATATCGGGGCACCTCCTTATCCGTTCTGGAGATGTTGAAGGGCGGAACAACTACATTTCTGGACATGTATGATCATATGGATCAGGTGGCTCAGGTGGTGCAAGAATCCGGAATACGCGCTTCCCTGATGCGCGGCGTCATTGGCCTTTGCCCTGAGGATGTTCAGCGTCATAAGCTGAATGAGGCGATTCAGTTTGCGCGTGATTGGAATGGACAGGCCGATGGCAGAATCACGACCATGATTTCCCCGCATGCGCCTTATACCTGCCCTCCGGACTTTATCGAGAAGTTCGTGCAGGCGGCCCATGATCTGGATCTGCCGATGCATACGCATATGTCCGAGACCAAGGCTGAGGTGGAGCAGAACGTGCGCGATTACGGCCTTCGTCCGGTGGCTCATCTGGAGAAGCTCGGCATGTTCTCGCGGCCATCGCTGGTTGCTCACGCGGTTCACCTGAACGACGAGGAGATTGAAATTCTTGCCGCGAATCATGTTTCCGTATCCCACAATCCGGGCAGCAACCTGAAACTCGCCAGCGGTGTCGCCAGGGTAACAGATCTGCTGAAAGCCGGCGTGACGGTCTCGCTTGGAACCGATGGAGCCGCAAGCAATAACAACCTCGACATGTTTGAAGAAATGCGTCTCGCAGCATTGATTCATAAAGGGGTTTCCGGCGATCCGACGGCAATTCCGGCGATGGAAGCCCTTAAAATGGGAACGATCTATGGTGCGCAGTCGATCTTCCTGAAGGACATAGGGACGCTGGCTCCAGGAATGAAGGCCGATTTTATCGCTTTGAACACGGAACAGGCTCATTTTCTGCCGCATACCGATTTGATATCCCATGCCATTTATTCGGCTAGCAGCAAGGATGTCGAGCATGTTTGGGTTGACGGCAAGCAAGTCGTGAAGCATGGAGCCTGCCTGACGCTGGACGAAGAGCGGATTCGCCGCGAAGCCCAGGCTGCTTTTGACGGTCTCTTGTCCCGTTAAGGACGGCCTCGGAAAGGGAGCTTATGTTAAAGAAAAAGAAAACATGGATATTTCTTGGTATTGTGATTATACTTCTGCTGGGCTTTGCCTCTTACCGTTACTACATATACGTGACGCAGGATATCCGTGCACAGGAAACGGCAGCTATTCTGGCGGCCAAGAAGGAGACAAGCCTTGTCAAGGTAACCGATGCGCAGAAGGCGGTCTGGGACAGCATCTGCTGGACCATAGAAGGCCTCGATCAAGAGAACCGTCCGCTCATGGTGTGGGTAACGATGGATGAAAACGGCAAGGTCAAATCCGGGGAAGGGTCTGTTCATGAGGAATTGCTGGCGAACGGTTTATCCGAGCAGCAGATGAAGGAACTGATTCATAAAGCAATTCCCGATGCCGATAAGATGAGACTACTGCCGGGAATGTATAACGGCGAATATGCCTGGCAGCTATTTTACCGCTCTCAGGATCATTATTATTATCAATTTTACCGCTTCAGCAACGGACAAAGCATTGGTGGGCCGTTCACGCTGCCAAATAAGTGATCACCCAGTAAATGGTAAGAACCTCATTGCGAAATGGGGTTCTTTGGCGTACACAGGATAAAATTTTAAATATTTTCACACTTTACCTTCGATATTATATATACGATGTGATATACTTTTATTTGTATTCGAGAGATATATGACAAGCTGCTATCGCCGCTGTTATTGATGTTGATAGAGGAAAGCCTGAATAACCGTGACGAGAAGCTTTTTGGCGGAGCTCCTTTGCCACGGTTGTCTATTTTTCGTATGATAGTTATATATTTATTTTTTTATAATCTGAGAGGAGGACAAGCGATTGAAACTTCGTCCATTACCTATTGTACTGACTGTCATAATATCTGCTGCCCTGCTGTTTGGCGGCTGGTTCTTTTACCGGCAGACGACACTGCAAGGGCCGCTTCAGAAAATCGTTCAGGATTATAAGGGCGTCAACAGCGCCCAGTTTAATATTAACCGCAATCAGATCAATTTGAAACTTGATTTGAAGCCGGATACGAATTTATCCGGACTTGTCAACCAAATCACGACCAAAGGAAAATCTGTTGTGGGCAGCCGATCGCTTAAATTCGATTTCGTGGATCATTCCTCCGATAAACTGAACCGTTATTGGGATTCTGCGATGTTCTCCGTTGCGGAAGCGATGGACAATAAGAAGTATACGGATATTCCGGCGAAGCTGCAGGAGCTGGCCAAGGATTCGGGGATCAAGACCCAAACCGAGATGGATACCAAGAACGTGTATATCAGTCTCAGTGACGGTTCGGCAAGCAAGTTCATCGTACTGCCGCGAGATCCCGCCAAGATAGGAGTGTGGGAATAATGCCGAGATGGTTGAAAGAAGTACTCATCGGATTTGTGCCGGTTTTGTTAATTTTCCTAGCCTTCATCGGCGTTAATATTATTCCGCTTGTGATTGCTGCACTCATGATCGGCGGACTGCTGTTTCTTGCGAACATGCGAGGCGGATTGGCCGTTGGAGCGGGTGCCGAGCGCAAGCGCAAAAAGAGCGGGCCGCAAAAGCTGACTTTCGAGCAGATCGGCGGTCAGGATAACGCCAAGCAGGAGCTAATGGAAGCATTGGATTTTCTGATTAAGCATGAGGAAATCCGCAAGCTGGGCATTCGTCCCTTGAAAGGGATTCTGCTCACCGGCCCTCCGGGAACCGGTAAAACGCTCATGGCCAAAGCGGCGGCGTATTACACGGATTCCGTATTCGTGGCTGCATCCGGCAGTGAATTTGTGGAAATGTATGTCGGCGTCGGTGCCGGCCGCGTTCGCGATTTGTTCAGGGACGCCCGAAGCCGCGCAGCCAAGGAAAACAAGCAGAGCGCGATTATTTTTATCGACGAAATTGACGTCATCGGCGGCAAGCGTGAAGGCGGGCAGCAGCGGGAATATGATCAGACGTTGAACCAGCTGCTAACCGAGATGGACGGTATTTATTCCTCCGATAGTCCGCGGATTCTGCTGATTGCAGCGACCAACCGTAAAGAAATGCTGGACAGCGCGCTGCTGCGTCCGGGACGTTTTGACCGTCACATCCAAGTGGACCTGCCAGACAAGAAAGGCCGCAAGCATATCCTTGAGCTTCATGCGAAGAACAAGCCGCTGAGTGGCGAGGTCGTTCTGGACAAAATCGCCGAAGAGTCCTACGGTTTCTCCGGTGCGCAGCTGGAGAGCGTCATGAACGAAGCCGCTATCTATGCGATGCGCGACGGATTAAAAGAAATTGAGCAACGACATCTGTCGATGTCGATTGATAAAGTGATGATGGGTGAACGCACGGACCGCGAATCGACGTTGGAAGAGAAGAAACGCGTCGCCATCCATGAGCTTGGACATGCCATCATGGCAGAGCTTGTACGTCCGGGCAGTGTCAGCCAGGTCGCCCTTAGCCCCCGCGGCAAAGCGCTTGGTTACGTTCGCCATAATCCGCAGCAGGAGCAATACTTGTATACCAAGTCATTCCTGGAAGAACAGATTATGATCGCCCTTGGCGGAGCCGCTTCCGAGGAGATTTTCTATGGAGGACGGAGTACCGGTTCCAGCAATGACTTCGAGCAAGCCTTGAACATTGTCCAAACGATGATGAAATCCGGGCTTACATCGCTTGGCATTGTCGACCTGGATATGGTTACCAAAGAGGAACTGATGAAAGAGAATCATATCATACTGGAAGATTTGATGAACCGGACGCGCTCCATGCTCGAAGAGAGACGAACGATATACGAGCAGTCGCTGGATATTTTACTGCAAGAAGAAACCCTTTCAGGCGACCAATTCCGGAATTTGTTTCTTGAACATTCCCTGTTACCAGCATAAGTGACGATGCTGGTTCTTTTTTTTTACTTTTTTCTAATGCTACGTTATATTATAGCTTGGGCTACTATGTACTCTCTCACAGACAACATAGAATCGGGTACATTATAAATATAAGTATAAGTGGCCAATAGGAAGGTGGAAGAGAAAGATGTACTTTAAAAAAATTGGTGTCATTGGTGGAGGGACGATGGGGCAGGGTATCGCTGAAATGCTGGCGGCACGCGGTCTCGATGTTCTTCTGGTCGAAAAAACGCCGGAGAGACTGGACTACTCCTATTCCATGATCGAACTCAGTCTGGACAAGCAGCTCGAAAAATGGGCGATTACCCAGGCTGAAAAAAAATTAATTTTGGGCAGAATTCATAAAGTGGTGCATCTTGCCGAGCTTGGGACCTGCGATATGGTAATCGAGACCATTTCCGAGGACCTGGATGCGAAGAAGCAGGTGTTTTCCCAGCTGGATCAGGTATGTCCTAATCATATTATCCTTGCCAGCAATACGTCTTCACTCAGCTTGACCGAGCTGGCCAGCTCGACCATGTATCCGGAACGCGTGATCGGCATGCATTTCATCCATCCGGTAAGCAAAGTGGATCTGGTTGAAATCATCCGTGGTTTGAAAACATCGGACACCACATTTACGGAAACGAAGCGTTTCGTGGAAGAAGTCGTTCATAAAAAAGGCATTATGGTGTACGAATCCCCGGGCTTCGTTACGAGCCGCATGATTTGCCTCATGATCAACGAAGCGCTGCATATTTTGCAGGAAGGCGTGGCGTCTGCGGAAGACATCGACGATGCCATGCGTATCGGATACCAGTTTCAGCATGGCCCGCTCGAAATGGCAGACCGGTTTGGCCTGGACTCCGTAGAGGCTGCGCTGGACCGCATGTTCCGTGAATTTGGCGAACTGAAATACCGCCCGTCCACGGTACTGAAAAAAATGGTGCGCGCCGGACATTTGGGCGTCAAAACAGGTGAAGGCTTCTTTAAGTACGACAAGGATGGTGATCGGGTATGAAGGTTCTCGTCATTAATGCAGGCAGTTCCTCTTTGAAATACCAGCTTTATGATATGACGGATGAGTCTGTCCTGGCCAAGGGGTTGGTGGAGCGAATCGGCATGGATTCCTCCATTGTTACCCATAAACCGACAGGAGGCACTGAGGTAACGGAGGTCAGTGAGATTTTGGAGCATACCACGGCCATCCGCAAAGTGTTGTCCTTGCTCACAGACCCGGAGCATGGCGTCATCGGATCTGTAGACGAGATTGAGGCCGTCGGACACCGCGTCGTTCACGGCGGTGAATATTTTGGCGAGTCCGCCCTCGTTGACGGGGATGTAAAGACCAAGATCCGCCTCCTGTTCGATCTCGCGCCGCTGCACAACCCAGCATCCATGATGGGGATCAAAGCGGCAGAGTCCAACATGAACGTGCCGCAGGTTGTCGTATTCGATACGGCGTTCCATCAGTCCATGCCGGAACACGCGTATTTATACGCCATTCCAAGAGTACTATACAGCAAGCATAAAGTAAGACGTTACGGCGCACACGGTACATCGCATGAATTCGTCAGCAAAACAGCGGCTGAATTTTTGAACCGTCCAATCGAAGACCTGAAGATTATTTCCTGCCACGTCGGCAACGGCGCCAGCGTTACGGCTGTCAAAGGGGGACGTTCCATTGATACCTCCATGGGCATGACACCGCTGGAAGGGCTGATGATGGGGACACGCAGCGGCGATCTGGATCCTGCGATCGTGCCTTATGTCATGAACAAGGAAGAATTGACGGTCAACGAAGTGAACTCGATGCTGAACAAGCACAGCGGGCTGCTGGCCATCTCGGGAATCAGCAGCGACATGCGCGAAATCACGGACGGAATGCAAAAGGGCGACGCCAACTCAAAGCTGGCCTTTGACATGTATGAGTACCGTCTCCGTAAATACATCGGATCGTATGCAGCCGTTATGAACGGCGTCGACGTCATCACGTTTACTGCCGGCGTCGGAGAGAATTCGGTTGTTTTACGTAAAAAAGTATGCGAAAATTTGACTTACCTAGGCGTCGAGCTGGACGATGAGCTTAATGAGATCCGCTCCGGCGAACCGCGCCGTATTTCTACGGCCAATTCCAAGGTAGAGGTGCTCGTGATTCCAACCAATGAAGAGCTTGTCATTGCGCGTGATACGAATCGCATCGTTCAGGGATTGATGTCGTAGGCATGAACTGAAATTTAGCAAGCAATAGCAAAGGGAGAGATTTAGGCATGGCCACCAAAAGTGTGATTCGTGATGTGAATCAGCATGTAGGAGAAACCGTTACGATCGGCAGCTGGATTAACAACAAGCGTTCTAGCGGTAAAATCCAGTTTCTGCAGCTTCGTGACGGAAGCGGATATATTCAGGGCGTCGTGGTGAAAAGCGAGGTTTCCGAAGAGGTATGGAATGACGCGAAAAGCTTGACGCAGGAGAGTTCGGTATACGTGACAGGCGTAATCCGCGAAGAGCCGCGCAGCCAATCCGGTTATGAAATGACCGTAACGGGCCTGGAAATCATCCATCTGACCGAAAATTATCCGATTACGCCCAAGGAGCATGGCATCGATTTCCTGATGGATCACCGCCACTTGTGGCTTCGTTCTCCGAAGCAGCGTGCCATTCTGGTCATCCGCGGCGAAATTATTCGCGCCGTGCAGGAATTTTTCGACAAAAACGGTTTTACCCTCGTGGATCCGCCTATTCTGACGCCAACCTCGGCTGAAGGAACGACGAATCTGTTCCATACCAAATATTTCGAAGAGGATGCATATCTGACACAAAGCGGTCAGCTATACATGGAAGCGGCAGCGATGGCGCTTGGCAAAGTCTATTCCTTCGGTCCGACATTCCGTGCCGAGAAATCCAAGACGCGCCGTCATCTGATCGAATTCTGGATGATCGAACCGGAGATGGCCTTTACCGACCATGAAGAGAGCCTTCAGGTCCAAGAACAGTTCATCTCGTACGTGGTTCAATCCGTCGTGAAGAACTGCAAGGCGGAGCTGGAAGCGGTAGGACGCGATATTTCCAAGCTGGAAAACATCAAGGCGCCGTTCCCTCGCATCACTTATGACGAAGCCATCACATTCCTGCAAGGCGAAGGCTTCGATATCCCTTGGGGCGAAGACTTCGGTGCGCCGCATGAAACAGCGATTGCCGAAAAATATGACAAGCCTGTTTTCATTACGCATTATCCAGCCGGTATCAAGGCATTCTATATGAAGCCGGATCCTAACCGTCCTGAAGTGGTTCTCTGCGCGGACATGATCGCCCCAGAAGGCTACGGGGAAATTATCGGGGGCTCACAGCGTATCGACGATCCAGCTCTGCTGGAACAGCGTTTCAAAGAGCATGACCTGTCCATGGAGACCTATCAGTGGTACATGGATCTGCGTACTTACGGAACAGTACCGCATTCCGGCTTCGGACTCGGACTCGAACGCACAGTAGCGTGGATTTGCGGCCTAGATCATGTACGCGAAACCATTCCATTCCCTCGTACCTTGTATCGTCTGTACCCATAATATAAGGTGAGGTGAAGCTCATGGACAGCACAGGATGGAAAACATGGGCTGAGGGAGCTTCATCCGGTCTCGGAGCGGGAATGGCGGTTGTACCGTACGTTCTGCTCCAGCATTATCGCAAACTGAAGCTCAGCGATCAGGAAACGTTACTGCTCATTCACTTGATCTCCTTCAAACAAGTGGAACAAAAGGATTTTCCCACGCTGGAAGAGCTTCAGGAAGTCATGGGGACTTCGGCGCAATCGATCGCGCAAAGCCTGCAGAAGCTGCTTAAGGAGGGGTTGATCAGCATTGACGAAGAGCTTGATGAGCTGCGCGGCATTCAATACGAACGCTACAACTTGTCAGGTTTGTACATCAAGCTGGGGCAATGCCTTGCTGCCTTGGAGAAAAATATTTCCTCGCAGCGAAGCAGCCGCCTGAAGCAGCAGGAAAACCTCGAGCCGGAGGAAGGGCATAATCTGTTCGTCGTCTTCGAAAAGGAATTCGGACGTCCGCTTTCACCTATGGAATGCGAAACAATTTCCGGGTGGATCGATCAGGATCGCTATCCGGAAGAGCTGATTCGGATGGCGCTCAAGGAGGCCGTGTTTGCCGGAAAAGTCCATTTCCGGTATATCGACCGCATCCTGCTCGAATGGAGCCGAAACCGCGTGAAAACGGTGAACGATGCCAAAGCCTATACGCAAAAATTCCGCAGCAGCGGACGATCATAAATGACACAGGGCGTGTCTTTCGGAGAGCATCCGGAAGACACGCTTTTTGTGGTAAAATACAATGAGTGTGAAATGATGATAAATCAACAGACCCATACGAGGAGGAGCATCGATGAAGAACATATTAATCCTGGGCGGAACCCGCTTTTTCGGCAAAAGGCTTGTTCAGCTGCTTCTGGACGAAGGACATAAAGTAACAATCGCCACACGCGGCAATACGGAGGACGGCTTCGGCGACCAAGTGGGGCGGATTCAGCTGGACCGCGAGAACAAAGAATCGCTGGCGAAAGCGGTAGAGAACGGCCAGGAATGGGATACCGTATACGACAATATCTGTTATTCTCCGCAAGCCGCACAGGATGCATGCGATGTATTCAAAGGAAAAGTCAAAAGATACATACTCACGTCCACCCTGTCGGTCTACGAGCCGGCTTCCCGCGCGCATGAAGAGAAGGATGTGAATCCTTACATTTATCCGGTCACCCTGGGCGGGAAAAATGATTTTTCCTACGGTGAAGGCAAACGTCTCGCGGAAGCGGTACTGTTCCAAAATGCCGATTTTCCGGTCGCGGCCGCGCGCATTCCCATCGTGCTTGGAGAAGACGACTATACGGGACGCTTGGAGTTTCATATCGATCACGTGAAAAAAGAGCAGCCGATCGGAATTCCGAATCTGGATGCCAAAATGTGCTTTATTTCTTCCGGTGAAGCCGCAGCCTTCCTCAGCTGGCTTAAAAATCAGCGCGTGGAAGGTCCGATCAATGCACGCTCTGAAGGAGACGTCAAGCTATCCGAACTCATCCGTTGGATCGAAAAAGAAACCGGAAAAAAAGCATTGATCACGAAGCAGCCAAGAAAAGAAGATGAATCTCCGTTTGGCGTACCGGATTCCTGGGTGATGGATACGAGCAAGGCACAGCGCCTCGGCTTTCAATTTCAGCCGCTGCGCTCCTGGCTACCTGCTCTGATCAGCCAGCTGTCCGCAGTGGAAAGATAACGAACGATTCAGATTTATCCATAATACAGCCCTTTCCTCCCGGGGAAGGAGGCTGTATTTTCTTTTTCTCAAAAAAAATTCAACAAATCTGCAGGGTTAGAAAAAATCACGTCGTCTATGAATGTGGGGAAGGGGGAGAGAAAGATTGACGAAGAACGTTTGATTGATCAAATCAGGCGAGGAGACCAGGCTGCATTCCGGATGCTTGTTCAGCAGTACGGGCAGCATGTGTTCCAAACCGCCTATTCTGTGCTCAAAAACGCGAAAGATGCGGAAGATGCGGCGCAGGAAGTTTTTTTGCAGGTCTATAAATCTCTCCCGGATTACCGTTCCCAAGGGTTCAAGACATGGATTACACGAATTGCCGTCCATAAAGCGATAGATGCCAAACGCCGGCTGAACAGGCGACTGGAAGATCCAATGGCCGAGGGCGAGCTGATCGAGCACCTGCCGTCGGCGGAAGAGGATGTGCTGGGGCAACTGCTACGCCGAGAGAAAAAGAAGCTGCTGGAGACGAAGCTCGGTCTCCTGCCGGCCCAGCACAAGGAGATATTAATTCAATTCTATATACAGGAAAAGAGCTATGACCAAATCGCCAAGGAGCAGGATATTGCGGTCAAAACCGTGGAATCCCGGTTGTACCGGGCGAGGAGCTGGATTCGTACCCACTGGAAGGAGGAAGAATGGAATGAGTGACCATAAAGAGGCAAGGCCGACAATGGAGGAATGGGCTGCTTATATCCGCGGCGAGGTCGCTTCGGAGCAAACTGATTGGATGGAATCGCTGCTGCTTGAGGATGAGGAAGCATTTTCTCACTATATGCAGGCCATGGATATGGAAGCACAGGGGCTCCCCCTGCTGACAGATCCGGAAGGTTTTGTAGAGCAGGTGATGCATCAGGTTGAAATTCCGGAGACGACAGCGAAGCTATCAGAACTGAAAGACAAGGGACGCCGCTGGTATGAACACCGCTTGTTCCATTATGCGATCGCCGCCTGCCTGACTCTGATCTTCCTCTCAGCCGGGTGGTTCGACAAGCTTACGCCGGTCCAACAGCAGGTGGATGCCCATGTCAGCAAGGGCTCCTACAGCGATGAGCTGGTCAAAGTTACAACAGGCTGGCTCGACCGGATGAAGCCTTAAAGGCGTTATGAAGCATGAATATGACTTGAGAAAAAATGTGAAAGGAAAGATGAATGTGGTACCATACCGCAATAAAATGACGGCCTTTATCCTCAATTTCATTCCGGGGCTGGGTCATTATTACATGGGAAGAAAAGGCAGAGGCTTCATATATCCGCTCCTGTTTTTTGGAGGCATTCTGCTGGGATTTATGCTGTTTGTAGCCAGCAATGACGAGATGTTTTTCTTCATACTCACGGCTTTATGCGCCGTACTGCTATGGATCGTCTGCATGCTGGATCTGCTCGTTTATCTGCTGCGGATGCCGCCTGCGCAATATCCTTATCCGCCGGGTGGATATCATCCTGACGGGCAAAACGGTCAGCCTTATTATGCTCCTCCTGGACCCCCTCCTGCAGGACTGGGCATCTATCCCGATTCGGAGGGCATGGAAGGTATGGGGATGGGGGGCCCGGAAGGCACGGCCGGACCGGATATGCGGTTCTACCCGCCGTACCCGCCGCAGAGCGGATCGGCGCAAAGCCCGGAGAGCGAGCGTTTTTATACGATCTTGCTGTCCTTCGTTCCGGGGCTGGGCCATTTGCATATGGGACTTATGCAGCGCGGCTTGTCGTTCCTGATCGCCTTTTTCGGGCTCGGGACCATTATGTTCTTCCTGACCGGACTGACCAGTCACACGATCTTCCTGCTGTTTCTCGGTGTGCTGCCGATCATTTGGCTGTACTGCATGTTTGATGCCGTTCAGCTTATCCACCGCCGGCAGGCGGGCGAAGTGCTGCAGGACCGCAGCCTGTTCGACGACATGGAAGCAGGCAGGGAGGAGGGCAAGCGCAGCAAAGTGATTGCTACGCTGCTGTCCGCCTTCCCCGGGGCCGGTCATATGTACCTGGGACTCCAGAAGAGAGGCCTGCAGCTGATGGTTATTTTCCTGGGGAGCGTGTACGTGCTGGATGTGCTCCATCTGTCACTGTTTCTCTTTTTGATTCCGCTAATCTGGTTTTTCTCGTTCTTTGACGGACTGCAGCAAACCAGCCGATATGGCAGAGAGCCGCTCGTTGACCGTCCGATCGTGGAAGGCATCTCGAATCATCAGCGCTGGGTCGGGGGCGGCTTGATGCTGTTGGGACTCTATTATGTGGCTACGAGCATTTTGTTTCCTCTTCTAACCAGCTGGTTTCCGGATTTGTACATCGATTACAGAGTCAGCCGTTACCTGAAACCGGCCATCGTGGCCATCCTGCTCATTGGCGGGGGCATCAGGCTGATGATGAACACGGAGAAGAAGTCTGCGGACAGAGATGGGAATCTTCACGGAAAATAACAACGGAAGCGCATGTATGAGTGAAGATGTAAAAAAGATATTGAATTCGGGCAAAAGGGGCATGTGAATGCTCCTTTTTTGCTGTTCAAAAATGTGCCCTTTGTTTTGACATCCATTCGTTTTTGTAGTCGAGCTTGTACTCCGACCTAAAAAGATTGTCGCTGTTTGCTGCGATTTGTTAAGATGGAACAAGATAAACGGATAGGGATGGTGTAAACGTGAGCATGGTAACGATCGAGGATTTGTTGAAGCTGGATATCCGAATTGGAACGATTATAAAAGCTGAGATATTTGAAAAAGCACGTAAGCCGGCAATCAAGCTGGAGATCGATTTCGGTCCTCTTGGGATCAAACGCTCTTCGGCGCAAATTACGCGGAGATACGCGCCGGGTCAACTGGTCGGCAGACAGGTGGCAGCGGTGGTTAACTTCCCGCCGCGGCGGATCGCGGGCTTTGATTCAGAAGTACTCGTGCTCGGCGGCGTACCGGAGGAGGGGGACGTAGTCCTGCTGAAACCGGATCTGGTGGTACCGAACGGTACGTCGATCGCCTGACCGATTCCGAATAACATTGGGTACGAAGCTCCGATGTGATATAGTGTAATAATGAATTGATAAGAGAAACGGAGCGAACATCAGGATGGCTGAGAAGATAAACAACAAGGCGACGGGCAAACCGGCGGGTGCTCCTTCTGCACGGACCCAAGCTGCCCATCCGAAGCGACAGCAGCAAGGGAAAACGCAGGCGTCTGTGGGCAGCACAAGCTCATCACATCGCCGGCAGTATCCGGCCAACAAACCGGCTGCTGCTTCAGCCGAAAACGTAAAGGTGGGAGACCGGATCATCGTTACGATCAAGCGGATCGGCATCAACGGCGAAGGGGTCGGATATTACCGCCGGAAAGCGGTCTTTATCGACGGCGCGCTGACGGATGAGGTGATCAAGGCCAAAGTGACCCGTGTGGAGCCAGGGTACTTGAACGCGGAAATCCTGGAAATCGAGAAGCTGTCGCCCGAGCGGCAGGAGCCGCCTTGTCCCGTGTATGGCATCTGCGGCGGCTGCCAGCTTCAGCATATGACGTACGGGGCACAGCTGCAGGCGAAGGAAGAGATCGTCCGCGAATCGTTCCGGCGCTACGCCAGACTGGAGGAGCTTCCGCTGCGGCCGATGATCGGCATGGATAATCCGTGGGGTTACCGCAACAAGGCCCAATTGCAGGCCGGACGCGAAGGGGAAGACATCATCGCGGGATTGTATGCGGCAGGCTCGCACCGCCTGATCGATATTAGCGGCTGTCCGATCCAGCATCCGGTCGTGAACCGCGTGATCGAGCAGGTCAAAGAGGTGATGGAGGAGCTCGACATTCCCGTATACAATGAACGGACCCGCGAGGGGGCCGTGCGGACCATTGTGGCCCGTGTCGGCCAAACCAGCGGCAAGGTGCAGCTGACATTCATCACGTCGACGGATCGCCTGCCGGATTCGAGAAGAGTGGTGGAGAAAATCCGTGATCGCCTGCCGATGGTAACCACGATTGCCCATAACATTCATAAAGGCAAATCGCCGCTTGTTTTCGGCAATAAAACAGTCGTACTCTGGGGCGCGGATCAGTTGGAGGAGTCGCTCGGCGATGTGAAATTTGCCTTGTCGCCGCGGGCTTTCTTCCAGCTGAATCCCGAGCAAACCGTTAAGTTGTATAACGCCGTCCAGGAGGCGGCGGGGCTGACCGGCTCGGAACTCGTGGTTGACGCGTACTGCGGAACCGGCACGATCGGACTGTGGCTGGCCCCGTTCGCCTACGAGGTGCGAGGGATCGAGCTGATCCCCGAAGCGGTGCTGGATGCACGGGATAACGCCAAATCATCCGGCGTCGATAACGCCCGATTTTATGAGGGACGAGCCGAGCAGCTGCTCCCCGACTGGGTGAGCAATGGCATCCGTCCGGATGTCGTGGTCGTCGACCCGCCGCGTACGGGCTGCGAGCGTCCGCTGCTTGACGCCATCGTGCGTTCGAAGCCGAAGCGGCTCGTGTACGTGTCCTGCAACCCGGCGACGCTGGCGAAGGACTGCCAGGTGCTGCTGAGCGGCGGGTACAAGATCGAATGGGTGCAGCCGGTGGACATGTTTCCGCAGACGAGCCACGTTGAGTGCTGTGCGTTGATAGTTAGAAGTAAAGAATAAGCAGAGGGGGCCGAGAATCTGTAGAAGATTCTCGGACTCCCGTCTGCTTTTATTTCAATACGATCAATTAGTCTGTGAAGTATTTCTGGAGTGAGTTCATTGAATGACATAAAGTCATCAAGGCTCTTTTTTAGTTCTGTAAAGGCTAATGTATTGTCACTCACTTGAAGTGATTTTTCGAGTTCATATTTTCGTTTGATGATTTCGTCGATTTCTTGGTTTAAAGAAGCTAAGTAATCGTCATATTCATTTTTGGGCATGTCACCATCAAAGTGTTTGTCATGAGCAAGATTCCTACGTTTTTTTAATTTCTCCAATTGAGCATCAATGGATTTGATCAATTTCTCATTCTGTTGACTCTGCTTCATTAACTGATTTTCCAGTTTTTTGAAGATGGATGCATTGCTTAAATTTGAAAGAAGTAACTGGATGTCTTGCATGATTACCGAAACAAGTTCTACTTCTCGAACAAGATGATCACTACATTTATTACTACCGTGTTTGTTATAGTTCCCACACATGTAACCTTTGCAATTCTTTTTGAAGTGCATCCCACGACCGCAATCTGCACAATAAGCTGTATTCGTGAATAAGTGTACCTCTGCTTGTGGTCTTGTTCGTTTGCGACTTTGCAGTAATTGCTGGGCAACTTAAAATTCTTTCTTATCAATTATAGGCTCGTGCGTATTCGGTACGATGATATATTCTTCTGGCTTCCTATAGTTTCTATTCTTGTTTGTGACGCTCTTGGTTGTTGATCTGCACTGTACCATATCCCCCATGTAATGTGGATTTGTTAAGATCGTTAGGATAGTCGAACCGCCCCAGGTATCGGTTGCATTTTTCTTTCCAGCAATTTGAGAAGGTGTAGGAATCCCCTCCTCATATAACTCTTTTGCAATACGATCACGTCCTTTCCCTGTAAGAAAGCCTTTGAATATCCTTCTGACAATATCAGGAGTGGCATCATTTCGGATAAATAACCTACCATCTTTCACTTCATAACCAAGTGGTGGAATTGATCCTTTAAACTCACCTCGTTGAGCTTTGAGTTTGAAAGTTGTTTTTACACGATCACTGATGTTCTGTGATTCTCGCTCATACATCCATGCGTATAAACCGAACATATGGACGTTACCTTCTAAAGTATTGATAGCATTATCAAGGGTGTTAATATGGAGGTTATGTTGTTCCGCCATATCTCTGATTTCATAGGATAGTCGTCCATTCCTCGCTAATCTGGATAATTCCTTCGCCATAATCACATCGAATTTGTTGGCTTTGGCATCAGCGATCATGCGTTGCAATACAGGTCGTTTGGATGTTGTTCCGCTTTCAACCTCTACATAAATCTCATGGATAGTCCAACCCTTTTCGGCAACATAATTTAAGAATAGATTCCGCTGGTTTTCCAACGATGTTTTCTGTTCTTCTTTGTCGGTTGAAACTCGAACATATATTGCACATCTCATGCGGCATTCTTCCTTTCGTCATGAGATGTGACCGTATTCACCTGATTACGATCGTAATAGGACCTGATTAGGCTGTCAACTCTTTCGTCAATCAATGTTTGGATGATGTCTTCAAAAGACAATTTGTTTTCGTTATTGAAAATTCTTTCAACTTGCATATTTATTCCTCCTCCGATTATTAAGTTTGAGTGCATGTTGGATAGTCGGAAGGATTCAATACACATTTCTTCCACAAACGAGTATGAACCGTATTTCTATCATTTCACCGATGAAATCTGCAGTATTTCCTTCGGTGATTTGAGTATATGAAAAAAATAAGGTTCTGAGTTCGAAAAACGGTTCTACTCGTGTCGGAGGTTTATCGCTTTAAAGTATTAAATTAAAATAATGCTTGTTAGTTTGTTGTTAAGCGGGGGGAAGTGGGAGGAAATTTTAGGTAATATGTCGAAGTTTAGAAAATAGGACTAATTGACTGAATGAAGATATATATAGGGGTATATAACATGGAAGTATTAAATGAGATTACTAAGCCAAAGGTTCAGAGTTTAACTAATCAACAAATTCTCTATGGGATGGCTACTACAATTCCTGCAATTGAATTAATATCTTTATTTTCAGATGCAGAATTTGAAAAGTTTATTCAAGAGTGGGCGACAGGTTACCTATTTGAAATAGTAGGGTATAAGAAGGTTTACCGTAATGCTGGTGCAGGAGATAAGGGCAGAGATGTGGTTGCGTTTCATGATGATTCGGGGGAAGAATGGGATTGTTACCAGTGTAAGCATTACGGCCATGCTTTAGCTCCAAGTGATGTTTGGGTTGAGTTTGGGAAGTTATGTTATTACTCTTTCAAAAGAGAATTTACTGTACCTAAAAAGTATGTTTTTGCAACTTCTAAAGGTATTGGACCCACGCTTAAATCGTACATTCAGAATCCTCAGCAACTAAGAAGCAACCTGATAGAAAATTGGGAAAAGCATTGTAAAAATAAAATAACTGATACTGAAATTGTCGACTTAACTGGTGATTTTAAAAAATATGTTGAACAATTTGATTTTAGTATAGTAGGATTCCTTGACCCTCTTGAGGTAATTGAACAGCATAGAAAAACACCATATTACGTACCGAGATTTGGTGGCGGATTTAATAAGTTTAGGGAAGAAGCGATTACACCTGATGAAATTCATGAGTCTGAGTTGACTTATGTAACAAAATTATTAGAAGCATACAGTGAAGATAAGGGAATAACAATTAATAATCCTGACGAATTAACAAGTTACAATACTTATAACAATCACTTCAAACGTGAAAGAATCCACTACCACAAGGCTCAATCACTTGCGTCATTTGAACGAGATACATTGCCAGAAGGTGCGGACGCATTTGGTAAATTGAAAAGATCGGTGTATATGGGTGTTATTGATACTGTTGAATCCAATTTTTCCAGTGGTTTTGCAAGGGTGAAGGAGGTAACAAAAACAGCAAGGAGTTTGCAATTATCAGGAAATCCCCTAATTACTGTAGTTGAGGATGATGATCGGCATGGAATTTGCCATCATCTTGCGAATGACGGCTTAATCGAATGGGTGAGAACAAATGAGTAGGATTACCAAAAGTCCTGAGGACTTTCTATTATTTAATTCAAATTTAGAAGTTGCATTAAGAATACTTGTATTATTAAGCCAAGATTCAAGTAATACATATGATTTAGACAGGTTGGTTATTTTTGATTACTTTATCATACATGCAAATGATATTGATAGCGGACAAACTAACTTGCACCCATCACTACCATTAAGAGGTTCTGAAATAATCATCAAACGAAAATTGATTTCTGAAGGGTTAGACCTATTAGTGAGTAGAGGGTTAATTGAAATCTTATATGAGGACTCAGGAGTATATTACCAATCAAATAGCTTAACTAAAATGTTCGTTGAATTATTAAAGAGCGATTACTTTATGATTTTAAAAAAAATATCTATTTGGGTTGCCGAAAGATACCGATCTATTGAAACATCAGAATTGAACTCCATCGTAAATAAGAACATTCAACAGTGGGGTGGAGAGTTTGAATTTGAATCATTAGTGAGAGGTAATTATGAATAAAAACTACGGCTTGTTGATAAAAAGACTTGTTTTATCGAATGGCACGAAAAAGAGAGAAGTTGAATTCTCTGAAGGACTTAACATCATCTCAGGTCCAACGGATACAGGAAAGACCTATGTATTCCAATGGTTGAAGTATATGCTTGGATCTAATGATTCCCCGAAAACAATACCTGAAAATATAGATTTTCTCGACGGATACTTAGAATTTTATTCTTTCGCCAAAAAAGAAACTATTACTTTAAGGCGGGTATTTTCGACAAATAAAGTTTTCATATATTCTTGTTCTTTCGAAAGCATTAACGATAAAACCGAATACTTACGAATTAATACAAGGGGGAGTACAAAATTAATTTCCAGTAATATGATGGAGTACCTTGGTGCTAACTCTGAAGTTGAATTAAGAACACATGTTGAAGAAGAGAAGTATAGGAAATTAGCCTTCCGTGATTTTTTACACTTTTCTCTAATAGATGAGAAAGAAGTAATCAAAGATAAAACGTTGTTAACAACGGGACAGTACGTATCCAGGACAGTGGAATTAAATGCATTTTTTTATTTTATTTCTGGTAAGTATACTTCTTTTATTTCGTACTTATCTAAATTGAGAAATAGTAAGAAGAAAAAAGAAAAGCCACAGGCTGACAAAGCAGATTACTTGGATGGATTAATAATTGAAACTCAAAATGAATTAGATACATTACAAGCAGGTGAGAATTCATTAGGGATTTCGTTTCAAGAAGAATTTTTATTTGTAACTTCTGAAATAAAACAGCATAGCGAAGTTATAAAGGAGACTTTTGAAAATACGGAGAAATTAAAAACCAAAAGATTAGTGAATCAAGAACTCATAAAAAGATTTAATTTACTAAAGGAGCATCTCAATTCTGACCTTCGACGTCTGGATTTTATATTAGAAGGTGGCAGTATTATTTCAAATCTTCAACCAGAAAATTGCCCAACCTGCGGCAAACAACTCGATGACTACCATGATGAAACACACCACGAAAAAGTTGTAAGAGGGGTTAATTATGAAAAGTTAATCTCATCCTACAGTTCCGAGAAAGAAAAAATACTGTTGAATCTAAGCGATTTAAGTATGACAATAGGAAACTTAGAGGAAGATATTAGTGAAATAAATAAAGAGATATTGAGAGAAGAAAAGAAATATAGTGAGATTAAACAAAAGGTTGAGAATGAACTTAAACCAACTCAAGCTTCACTTCAAGAAAAAATCGATAAGCAGGTAGATGCAAAATTAATTAAAGTTAAAATAGAGTATTTAACAAATCAGCTAATCAGATTAAATTCGCAAAAGAAATTGTTTGGCACAACAAACTTACTAATTGAATCTCCTAAAGAACCAACAATCGAAAAGGATGTAGTAGATAAAAATATTGAAGAACTTACGAAGTTAATGAATGGCTTTTTAGTAGATATGAAATTTCCAGACCTTGATTTAAAGTCTAATAACGTTTCTTTTGATTTCAAAGAATTTGATTTTATTATTAATGGTAAAGCAAGGTCCGTTTTTGGAAAAGGCTTTAGATCTATTATCTACAGTGTTTTTGTAATTAGTTTAATGGACTATTGTCAAAGAAATAACTTACCTCATGCTGGATTTGTATTAATTGATTCACCGTTAACAACATTTCAAGAAGCAAATGGGACGGAGGAAGAAGAGAAGGTTCCCGAAGAATTGAAAGTTAGATTTTTAAATACATTTTGTAACATAGTTGGATCTCAAATAATAATATTAGAGAATAAATTCTCTATGAATGTTAATGAAAAGAAGATGAACTTTATTGAGTTTACAAAGGATAGAACAACTGGAAGATACGGCTTTATGTAAGATGTAAAATGATTAACTGAGATTGGGATGTGGCTCCTATGCTTAATGCATGGAGCCTTTTTT
>NZ_BIMK01000044.1 GCF_004001045.1 Paenibacillus chibensis | reverse complement strand
TGTTTTCCTGAATTTTTTTATATCAGGGATGTTATTCATGGTATACTTACATATATATGTATAATTTGGAATAAGGTTGGTCTATCATCTTCCGATCTGAATTGTTTATTAAGTGAAGATGATTCCTATGTTAACTTTCATTTTATACTATTTATTCCTGATATTTTAGGAGAGAGGGGTAAGTACATATGAAGATGAGCAAGAAAAGACTGGCGTCGGCGTTCCTAACGGGCGCATTGGCCATGGCGATTTCCCTGCCTGCTTATGCGGCGGAGTCCACGCAGGGGATCTCGCGGGGGGATTTTCTCAATCAGGTTACAAGCGATTTAAATATTACATCCAGCTCAGCTGTCAGCCTGCCGAAGGATGTTTTGGCGGATTCGCCTTACAAGAATTCGGTGAGCGCCATGCTGGAACGCAAAATTCTGAAAGGTTTCCCGGATGGAAGTATCCGTACGAATGAGCCGATTACAGGCAAAGACGCCTCCATCGTGCTTGGTCGCATTTTAGGCTTTAAAGATGAGGAAAGTATCAAACGCTTACAATCCGAGTTCGGCATTGATTGGCAGTCCCAGCCGGTCTTGAGCGCTTCGGATGTACAGGCTTCCCTGGCGAAGGTTCTGCGGAATGACCAGACGGCGGTTGATCTGATGGATGCCGTGCAGAAGGAAATGGCCAATGTTCACTCCTATGAATCTACGGTTGGCATGCAAATCCGGATGAGCTTCAACGGGATTGACAAGAGTAACGAAAATAGTCTGGGCAGTTCCACTGTGGATTCAAGTAAGGCAGACGAGGGTTCCATGGCTTTAACCCTGAAAGCTGAGGGCCAGGTTCAACTGGACGATAAGCAGGGCATGCTGGAGAAAATGACGATGAAGGATTTTTTGGGGTCCGGCGACATGGAGTCCTTGACCTACATGGTGCCGGAAGGTACTTTTGCGCAAAGTCCGGATATGGGGACGGGGAAAAAGCAATGGATCAACATGACCAAGGGAATGCCATCCTTTGACCAGCTCATGAAAATGCAAAAAGAAAATGCAACCCAGCTCAGCAGCTTGAACCAGAAATACTTTATTTACCGCGATCTGGGCAAGGAAACCATCGATGGTAAGGCCTACAGTAAGGTGGCATTGTACGGTAAAATCCCTTCTCTCCAAGGACTTCTGAATGATACGCAAAGCTTGACCGGTATGGGAGACATGATGAGTTCTCTGCCAAGCGATGGGAAGGCAGCGATTGAAAATATGGGCGTAGCCGCCAACATCGTATACTGGATCGACGATGCGACGCACCGGATTTTTAAAGCAGATATGAATATGTCATACTCGATGCCAGCAGCAGGGCAAACGCCGGCAATGCAAATGGACATGACGATGAATATGGGTTACAGCAAGTATGATGAACCGCAGACGATTAAGCTCCCGGAAGAAGCCAAGAAGGCTCCGACGATGGAGGAGTATATGGCTCAGGTAACCGCAACACAGTCAAATCCTGAAAAGTAATCTGCGAATGCATGAATTTAACGGAATTTGGACATCCCACCAAGGGATGTCTTTTTTTTGAGTGTTGTCTTGTACCAGTGGACATGTATTTGCACCTGTGAGACAACGGCATGTTCTGATCTTTTTACCAGTCTCTATTCCTTGACAGCCTCACGGGGCCTTTGCTAAGATGGCAATAATATATTTTCAGAAAATGATTTTCAAGCCTTGTTGTACAAGGGTTTTGACGAATACAATACATGATAAATGAGGGGGAAATTCCGAGGTGTGGGAAGACAAATTCAGTAAAGAAGGATTTACTTTTGACGATGTATTGCTGGTGCCGCGCAAATCTGAGGTACTGCCGAAGGAAGTGGACGTGTCCACAAGATTAAGCAAGCATGTTAAGCTTAACATTCCACTCATCAGTGCCGGTATGGATACCGTGACCGAATCCGCAATGGCGATCGCGATTGCTCGTGAGGGCGGAATCGGCATTATTCATAAGAACATGTCCGTAGAACAGCAGGCTGAAGAAGTAGATCGTGTGAAACGCTCGGAAAGCGGCGTTATTACGAATCCATTCTCCTTGACACCTGACCACCTTGTTGCCGATGCAGAGCAAGTCATGGCTAAGTTCCGCATTTCCGGCGTTCCGATCGTGGACGAGCAGCATAAGCTGGTGGGCATTCTGACGAACCGCGATTTGCGTTTTGTACATGACTACGACATTCAAATCAAAGAAGTCATGACTCACGAAAATCTGGTTACGGCTCCGGTTGGTACAACCCTGCAGGAAGCGGAGATTCTTTTGCAAAAGCATAAAATCGAAAAGCTTCCGTTGGTCGATGACAGCAATGTGCTGAAAGGCCTCATTACCATTAAGGATATCGAAAAAGCGATTCAATTCCCGAACGCGGCAAAAGATGCCCAAGGACGCCTGGTTGTCGGCGCGGCTATCGGCATCTCCAAAGACGGTTTTGACCGGGCGGAAGCCTTGGTGAAAGCCGGCGTTGACGTTATCGTCGTGGACTCCGCTCACGGGCATCATATTAACATTCTGGATGCGGTTCGCAATCTGCGGAGCCTGTATCCTGAATTGACCATCATCGCCGGTAACGTTGCGACAGGAGAAGCGACTCGCGATCTGATCGAAGCCGGCGCTTCGGTCGTGAAAGTCGGGATCGGACCCGGCTCCATCTGCACGACGCGCGTCATTGCCGGTATCGGCGTACCGCAAATCACGGCCATCTATGACTGTGCCAAAGTGGCTCGCGAATACGGCATTCCACTGATCGCTGACGGAGGTATCAAGTACTCCGGTGAAATTACGAAAGCTCTCGCCGCAGGCGGACATGCCGTCATGCTCGGCAGCATGTTTGCAGGAACGGAAGAAAGCCCTGGCGAGTCCGAGATTTATCAAGGACGCCGTTACAAGGTCTATCGCGGCATGGGCTCCATGGCAGCCATGAAACAGGGCAGCAAGGACCGTTACTTCCAGGATGACGACAAGAAGCTCGTGCCGGAAGGCATTGAAGGCCGCGTCGCTTACAAAGGTCCTTTGGCCGACACGATTCATCAATTGATCGGCGGACTTCGCTCCGGCATGGGATATTGCGGAACGAAGACGCTGGAAGAGCTTCGCGAGGATACCCAGTTTGTACGCATTACGGGTGCAGGTTTGCGTGAGAGCCATCCGCACGACGTACAAATCACGAAGGAAGCGCCGAACTATTCGGTATAAAAAAGAAGGATGTTTGAATAAAACCAACATCTTCTTGTACAGACAGGTCGAATTTCGCCCTGTCTGTCTTTTTTTGCTTAATTCCCTGTGATAGAATAGAACAAGTAAGAATTAAGTAGGCTAGAGGGGAGTTATACATTCATTGAGTAAGCATTGGAAACGTCCAAGCCGGAAGGCGGGACAACAAGAACACAAACGTCATCTCGTTAAAAAGAGCATAGCTTCGGTTATGCTATTGAATATGCTTTGTCTATCCGCCCTGCCAGCGGCCATGGTATTCGCTGCTCCGGCAAGCACTGCTGCAACCAGCACCGCGGCAAGCACTGCAAGTAGCATTCAAAAGCCTGAACTGAACTTGAAGTCCGCGGTATTGATCGAGCCGACAACGGGTCAGATTCTCTATGCCATGAATGCGGATGAGCCTCTTCCTCCGGCAAGTATGACCAAAATGATGACCGAGTACATCGTTGCCGAACAGGTCAAACAGGGGAAACTGAAATGGACGGACAAGGTCACCGTAGGCAAAAACTCCGAGGAAACGATCGGCTCGCGTATTTTTCTGGCTGAAGGAGACGTACATACCGTAGAGGAACTGTACATAGCGATGGCTGTCGGTTCCGCAAACGACGCCACGGTTGCACTGGCCGAGAAGGTATCGGGAACTGAGCAGGAGTTTGTAAAGCTGATGAACAAGACCGCTCAGGAAATGGGTATGAAAACGGCCTATTTTATTAATGCGACAGGTCTTGACCGAGCTGACATGCCGAAAGATTTCCGGCCGGATACCGATAAGGAAGACGTCATGTCGGCAATGGATGCGGCCATTCTGGGCAAGCATATCGTCACCGACCATCCGGATTATGCCAAATATACCTCGATCCAATCTTATAAATTCCGCGAGCGGGATAAAGCTCCAATCATCAACTATAACTGGATGTTGGAAAGCAATAAGAATATTCAGAACTTCAAGGCCTATGCTTACCCAGGGTTGGATGGTTTGAAAACAGGCCATACGCAAAATGCGGGCAACTGCTTCACTTCGACAGCAGTCCGTAATGGCGTGCGCTTAATTGGCGTTGTCATGGGGGCAGACTCCGAGGCTCACCGTTTCACGGAAACCAAGAAGCTTCTTGATTACGGCTTCGACAACTTTGAAATCAAGCAGGCTGTTGCAGGCAAATCTAAAGTGGAAGGCCTGGATACCGTTCCAGTCAAAAAAGGCGTCGAGAAAAAAGTCGGCGTCGTGACTGATGGGGATGTCAGCTTCGTCGTGCCTAAAGGCGCAGAGATCAAAGGCGTCAAATTCACAACCAAACTGGATTCAGCCGACGGGATGGTAGCGCCGATCAAAAAAGGCACCAAGGTCGGAACGATTACCTACACTTACAAAGCCGACGGCATCGACAAGGCGCAGACCAAAACAGTCAATCTGGTTACTTCCGAGGAAGTGGAGAAAGGCGGCTGGTTCCGCTTGTTCTTCCGTGCCATCGGAGAAATGTTCAGCGATTTGTTCAAGGGAATCAAGAACCTTTTCTAAATTGGCGGTAAATCCTGAAGCCAAGGTAAACCACTCTCCAAGGGTTGAAGCAATGAACCGCTGCAAAGCAGATTAATTTCGGTGAAAAACCGCTAAATGGTTTTCTTCATATGGATTTTGAGTGCATGGTTTGAATGTGGAGCTGTATTCGCCTTCTGTGGAGACGGATAACAGATGACATGATATACATTTCGGGAGGCGTAGACATGGAAACGGGAACTTCGAGAGTCAAAAGAGGCATGGCAGAAATGCAAAAGGGCGGCGTCATTATGGACGTCATGAATGCCGAGCAGGCAAAAATCGCTGAGGCGGCTGGAGCAACGGCCGTCATGGCTTTGGAGCGCGTACCATCCGATATTCGTGCAGCCGGCGGCGTAGCCCGTATGGCGGATCCGACAATTGTCGAAGAAGTGATGAAGGTCGTATCCATTCCGGTCATGGCGAAAGCGCGGATCGGACATTTTGTTGAAGCGAAGGTGCTGGAATCGCTCGGCGTCGATTACCTCGATGAGAGCGAAGTTTTGACTCCGGCGGATGAAGTATTCCATATCGACAAATGGGACTTCACCGTTCCTTTCGTCTGCGGCGCCAAGGATCTTGGCGAAGCGCTGCGCCGGATCGGCGAAGGCGCGTCGATGATCCGTACCAAAGGCGAGCCCGGAACAGGCAATATCGTAGAGGCTGTCCGTCATATGCGCTTCATCAACAGCCAAATCCGCAAGGTACAGAGCATGTCGAAGGATGAGCTCTACGCAGAAGCGAAGAATCTGGGCGTTGCCTATGATCTGCTGCTGGGCGTACATGAGGATGGCAAGCTGCCGGTCGTAAACTTCGCTGCAGGCGGCGTAGCCACTCCGGCTGACGCAGCGCTGATGATGCATTTGGGAGCAGACGGCGTGTTCGTAGGCTCCGGTATTTTCAAATCCGACAATCCGGAGAAATTTGCCCGCGCTATCGTTGAAGCCACGACTCATTACCAAGATTACAAGCTGATTGCCGAAGTATCCAAAAACCTGGGTGCTCCGATGAAAGGCATCGAGATTTCGAAGCTGAGTCCGTCTGAACGGATGTCGGATCGCGGCTGGTAAGAGAGAGAAGGCTAAAGACATATGAAAATCGGGGTTTTGGCACTTCAGGGTGCCGTAGCAGAGCATATACGCAGCATCGAGCTGGCCGGAGCCGAGGGAATCGCCATTAAGAAAAAGGAAGAGCTTCAGGACATACAGGGCCTGATTATTCCCGGCGGCGAAAGCACGACGATCGGCAAGCTGATGCGGAAATATGATTTTATGGACGCCATCCGTGAATTTTCTGCGGCAGGCAAGCCTGTTTTTGGTACATGTGCAGGTCTGATCGTGCTCGCGAAGACGATTGAAGGCCAAGAAGATGCCCATTTGGAGCTGATGGACATCACTGTGGCACGCAATGCGTTTGGACGCCAGCGGGAGAGCTTTGAGGCCGATCTGGATGTAAAGGGAATTGACGAGCCCATTCGCGCCGTATTTATCCGTGCACCGCTCATCCGCAGCGTCGGAGATCAGGTGGACGTACTATCCTCCTACAACGGAGAGATTGTAGCGGCAAGACAAGGGCATTTGCTGGCGTCTTCGTTCCACCCGGAACTGACCGATGATTACCGGCTCCATCAGTATTTCGTGGATATGGTAAAAGCCAGTCAGGCGTCATAAATCCTTGCTGCTTCGCCGATATATAACATGACAGACACCTTGACCCTTTTGATGATATCTAGAGGCTCCCAATAGGGTAAGCTTTAGATAGGGGAATGATCAGCTTGCGGCTTTCCGTTGCGGGAGGCGGCAGGCTGAGCCATTTCCACAGGGGTCGGGGTTCTTTTTTTGAAGATATCAGCTTGTATGAAGTACGAAGCAAAGAAACATGCAAGATTTTTAGGAGGATTGTCCAATGTTGGATGTGAAAATATTACGGAGCGATTTTGCCAAGGTAGAGCAAGCACTGAAAAACCGGAACAAATCACTGGATTTGATCGCAGGCTTTCCTGAGCTGGATTCGCGCCGCAGAGAGCTGCTGCAGGAAAGCGAGGCGTTGAAGAACCGCCGCAACGTCGTGTCGGGCGAGGTGGCCAAACGTAAGAAGAACAAGGAAGACGCCGAGGAGCTTATTCTTGAGATGCGCGAGGTGTCCGACCGGATTAAAGCGATGGACGAGGAAGTGCGTGGGCTGGAGGCGTCTATTTCCGAAATGATGATGTCTGTCCCGAATATGCCGAATGAATCGGTTCCGATCGGGGCTTCCGAAGAAGACAATGTGGAGGTTCGCCGCTGGGCTGAGCCTACGACATTCGAATTTGAGCCGAAAGCGCATTGGGATGTCGCGCAAGGTTTGGATATTCTTGATTTTGAAGCGGCTGCCAAAGTAACGGGATCGCGCTTCACCTTCTACAAAGGTCTCGGCGCACGCCTGGAGCGGGCCTTGATCAACTTCATGATGGACCTGCACAGCAGCGAGCATGGCTATGAAGAAATGCTTCCCCCATACATCGTCAATGGCGATAGCCTGCGGGGAACGGGACAGCTGCCGAAATTTGAAGAGGATCTGTTCAAAATCCGCGACACGGATTATTATCTGATCCCTACCGCTGAGGTGCCTGTCACGAATTACTATCGCGATGAAATTTTGTCGACGGAGGATTTGCCGAAGCATTTTGTGGCGTACAGTTCCTGCTTCCGTTCCGAAGCCGGATCGGCCGGACGCGATACCCGCGGCTTGATTCGTCAGCATCAATTCAACAAAGTGGAGCTGGTAAAGCTCGTCTCGCCGGAGACATCCTATGAAGAGCTGGAGAAAATGACGGCTAATGCCGAGCGTGTCCTGCAGCTTCTGAAGCTGCCTTATCGGGTGATGCAGCTCTGCACGGGAGATATGGGCTTCTCAGCCGCCAAAACGTATGATCTTGAAGTGTGGCTGCCCGAGAGCGGAATGTACCGCGAAATCTCTTCTTGCTCGAATACGGAGGACTTTCAGGCGCGCCGGGCCAATATTCGTTTCCGTCCGGAGCCGAAAGCCAAGCCTGAATTCGTGCATACGCTGAACGGCTCTGCGCTGGCTGTCGGCCGGACTGTGGCAGCGATTTTGGAGAACTACCAACAGGCAGACGGCAGCGTTCTGGTGCCGGAGGTTCTGCAGCCTTATATGGGCAACGTGAAGGTTATTCAGCCGAAGAACAAATAAGCCTTGATCATCAGAATCATTTGTGGTAAGATATTTTTGTTACGCCTTATGTAATTTTAAATTTTTTACCACCTGGAGAGGTACCGAAGCGGTCATAACGGGGCGGTCTTGAAAACCGTTAGGGGGCAACTCCACATGGGTTCGAATCCCATCCTCTCCGCCAGAATTTACAACGACAGAAGTCATTCTTGAAAAGGAAGGCTTCTTTTTTTATGTTTAAAGAGATCTTCAGCAGCGAATAATTCCGCATGCTTCTTCGCACATTAAAGTGCAGGGGAGGTGTGATGAACATGAACAAGGATTTCGATTTGAACCAAGATCAATTGGTCCATGCCTGGCAATCCCAGCTGCCGAAGAACCTGGATCCGTCCGATTCCGCGCAGGTCCTTGCCGACGAGGCGAACCCCAATGCCCTCCGGATCCATATCGATACCGCAGGCCGCCAGATGTATTCTTTTGACTTTCAATGTTCGTACATGGACACGCGTGAGGTCAAAGTTGATCTGGTGGATGTGGAGCGTGAAGGACGTACCGTCGATGAACGGACGGAAATCATTCAGGACATGGCTCAGGGTTACAGCCGCCAGATTCACGAATGCGCTCAGGCGCTCCATGATGTGACGCATCATTCTTGAGAGGGAAATGAGGGAAGAAGATGACCAAGGCCAAGCCCGGATTGGATAAAAACTTGAGCAATGTCGTGGATGAGCTGAATGAAGCGCCGGTGAACGGTCACCATGCCCAGCAAATCCAGCAGGATGAGAATGACCGCCGCCATGAAGACGCCCGGAATCATCACAAGCCAACGGACCTGACACATCCGCATTCTTAAATCCAAGATGGGGTGAATACCGATGAGCAAACCAAAAGCCGTTCCCGTAGCGGAAGCACAGCGCGCTGAGCAGCGCCAGCATCACCGGGGAAACGAAGGCAGTACCATGCAGGAGCCTTTGTCCGGCTCGAAAAAGGTGAAAAACCGGAATCATGTGGATCATTTGAATAAAGAGGGCTAGTTTCTGCGCACCTCTCAAAACTGGAAAATGAATAAAGCGCTCCGGCAGCTGCCGGGGTGCTTTTTTGTTGGGGTTCATAAGGCTCATAGGTTATGCAAAACACATAAGAAGATGCAGTTTAGCGAAATTTGCAACCTGGAGGTGCAGCCTTCCGTATAACCACATGTGAGCTCACATCGCAGGAAAAAAAGGAAATTAACTAATTTTCAAACATATTATTTCCAAAACCTGTTTCAGTTCAGGTTTAAATCGTTTATGATGAATAGGTGTGCTATGGCTACAGAGAACCGAGAGGAGAGAGAAATTGATGAACAAGAAGTTTGCAATCCTGATTCTTACACTGCTCATGTCCATGACGGTGGTCCTTGCAGGATGCACAAGCAAGCAGGATCCGAAAGACGCGATGAAGAGCGCCACGGGGAATGCGATGAAAATGACCTCCTATGAAATGAAAAGCAAGGTGGTCATCAAAGACCTGAAGGTAACCAGCCAGGATACCGATACAGCGGCGGCTACCGGACAGGTGATGAGCATGCTCAATAACGCGGAATTGACTATTGATGGGGTATATCAAAGCGAACCGATGCAAACTGAGCTTACCATGGGGATTAATCTTAAGGGCGACATGTCCATGAGCTTCAACATTCCGATGGTCATGACCAAAGAGAAACTGTACGTTAAAATTCCAAGCATTCCACTGCTGCAGATGATTCCGGAAGACGCGGTCAACAAATACCTCGTACTGGATCTGAAGGAGCTGGCGGAGCAGGAAGGTACGAAATTCAATCCGGATTCCATGGATACCAAAAAGACACAGCAGCTTTCCAACGAAATCATGAATACATTGTACGGCGAGTATGACGGAAATAAATATTTCAAGGACATCAAGGTGAAGGATGCTAACCTGCCAGATGGCGTGGATGCCAAGCAGGTCGTGCAGTTCTATGTAACCAATGAGAACGTCAAGGAAGCCGCTGAAATTTTCGTGAATAAGGTAGCCCCTAAGCTGCTGGATATCGTCAGCAAGGATGAATATCGCGACATGCTGGGTCTCACGAAGGAAGAGATCGACAAAGCTAAGAGCGAACTCAATTCGAACAATGGTGATAAACTCAGCAAAAACCTGAACGACCTGAAAAACTATTTGACCATTAACCAGTTTACTGTGAATACGGCCATCGACAAGAAGGACTTCCCTTCCTATCAGGATGCGATCGCGAACGTGGAAATGAACGATCCGGAAACGAAGGACAATGTGAAGCTTTCGATGGAAGTGACCAATCAGTACAGCAAAATAAACGATAAACAAACCTTTAAAATCGGCATTCCAAAAGAAAGCGACATTATTACGATGGAGCAGCTTGAAAAAGAAATGGGCGCAGCTTCTTACTAATCATTAGCTCAAAATACGCATGCAAACAGCCTGGACGGGTAAATCCCGCCCAGGCTGTTTTTTTGGATTTCTATGGATCGTCGTTAAGATTTCCCGCGCAGCTTACGAAAGAATTGCGTCAGCATGGTGGAGCACTCTTCCTGCAGCACGTCTTGGATGACCTCGGTTTGATGATTGAAGCGCGATTCCTGCAGCAAATTCATAAGTGTGCCTGCGCAGCCGGCTTTGGGATCATGGGTACCGTATATGACCTGCGGAATGCGGGATTGGACGATGGCACCGGCGCACATAGGGCAGGGTTCAAGCGTCACATAAAGCCGGCAGTCCAGCAGCCGCCACGCGCCGATTTGCTGGCTGGCTTCCCGAATGGCGACGATTTCCGCGTGAGCGGTTGCATCCTGCGTCGTTTCCCGCAAATTGTACCCGCGGCCAATAATTTCATCTCCACGGACAATTACGGCTCCAATCGGTACCTCGCCTATGTCTTCAGCCCGTTTCGCCTCCGCGATGGCTTCTTTCATCCACCGTTCATGCACAGATTTATCCACAGTTTTATCCCGGGCGACAGGATGATTCAGATGTTCATCCAATTTGAAAATCCTCCTATTCTCCAAAAACGATTTATTCAGCGAACAAATATTCGATTGTTAACATGCTGTGCATATAAATGTGGATAACTTTTTTGTTACGCACAGATTTATCCACATTTTAAGCCTAATAAAATGTGAATATGTGCATAAAGTGCATAAGTTCCTTCTTAAGATTATAGAATTTATTCGTTTTCAGCAAGCCGGAAAGGCTTCTTTCGCTCAATTTATATCCAAGACTGGTTTTACGCCTAATATGGGCCATAATGAAGCGATTTGTATTTTTTTCGCAGTCTTTTCAACCAGAGGGTTTGGGGTTATGATGAAAGGTGTATTTTTAATTGATGGTATAGCTTTTTTAGCCAAGAGGTGGTCCTTTGTCCATAAAAAATAAACTAACTCTGATCATGTCTGGCTCCCTGTTGTTGATATTGCTACTATACATACTTCTTAGTTTTTACACGACACAAGCCAATCTGAAAAGGGACAGCGAGAGTAAGATGCTCGTGGCTGCCCGGCAAGTTGCCGCCTCCGTCGAACAGAGCCAGTACAGCTCGGACTATGTCCAGCGCCAGATCGGGGAGATGCTCAGAATGGCGGCGATCCTCGCAGCCAAGGAATTGCCTGAGGATTACCATGATATCGACAACAAGGAGCTCATTAGGCTGAGCAAGGAAGTCGGCGTAACTGATATATCCATACTGGTGCGAACAAGGGATGACGTCGTTGTTCTCAAGTCTTCCGATCCCAAGGAGCTGGGGATGTCCACCCAGGATTGGGGTTATTGGTTTACTGCATTTAAACAGCTATTCAACATGGAGCGGGTCACGGTTTCCAAAGGCATGTATATGGATAAATTCTGGACAGGTCCGTTTGAATACTCGACCTCCAACCCCGGTTTTATCGATAAATGGGGTTACTATTATGATGGTAAACGCAATTATATGATCGACCCTTTTATAAGAAGCGATGCGGTGAACCAGTATGCCAAAATGGTCAGTCCGGAAGCTGTTCTCGAAAAAACGAAGCAGGTGAATCCGCAAATTTTGGAGATCGCCTGTATCAACCCGCAGACGTTTGGCAACAGCGGAATGACGGAGAACGGCTATGATAGTAACAATAATAAACTGCTGAACCGCCCCATCCAATACGGCACGTATACCTATGGAGACTTGGCAAGGGACAAGCAGGCTGTCTCTCAAGCAGTTAAGACGGGGGCCAATGTGGTATTTGCCACCAAGGTTCATGGCGTGAAGGTGCTCAAAAGTTTCATTCCGATGTTCAAGTCGGATCAATCGGTGTATATCATCAGCATCGTCATGGACTACAAGACGATTTCACAGGTGCTGAATGAACAGCTGATGAACTATATTGCCATTTCAGCCGTGCTGCTGATCATCGTCATCATGGTGTGCTACGTCTTGGCAGGCTACATTATTCGTCCGATCGAATCCATGCTGATCAAAGTCAAGGATGTATCGGAAGGGCGTTTTGATACGCCGCTCGCCTTGAACAGCAAGGATGAGTTCGGTTTGCTGTCTTCCAAAATCAATGCGATGACGAGAAGCCTTAGCGATTATACGAATCAGCTGAAGCAAGCTGTTGAAGAGAATAAATCCGTAAAGGATCACCTGGAATCGATTATCCAGCAGACGGCAGACGCTATTCATACGGTGGACTGGTCCGGGCGGGTTATTCAGGTGAACAAGGCGTTTGAGGATTTGTATGGGTGGACGGGCAATGAAGTTCTCGGCAAGCCGCTTAATATCGTTCCGGATTTCCTCCAGGAGGAAGAGTCCAGGAAGCTGATTGCACTCCGCAATGGTGAGCAGCTGCCGCCCACAGAGACCCTTCGCCTGAAAAAGGACGGCTCGCTGGTCGAAGTGAGTATCAGCACGGCTCCGGTAAGGGACGAGGATGGCAATATTCTCTCCTTCATCAGCGTGTCCCGGGATATGACCGAGCGCAATAAAATGGATGAGCTGCTCCGGCGGTCGGAGAAGCTCACGACGGTTGGCCAGCTTGCCGCCGGCGTGGCACATGAGATACGGAATCCGCTGACGACGCTGCGCGGGTTCCTGCAGCTGCAGCGCGAGAATAACCGCCTGTCGCCGCTGCATAATGAAATCATGCTGTCAGAGCTCGACCGGATCAATCTGATCGTCAGCGAGTTTCTTATTTTGGCCAAGCCGCAGGCGATTCAGTTTCAGGTCAAAAGCATTCGGAATATTCTGAGCGATGTCGTTTCTTTATTGAACAGCCAGGCTCATTTGTTTGGCATCGAATTCAAATTTGAATTTGAGCCGGAAGATTACAAGGTGCATTGCGAAGAGAACCAGATGAAGCAGGTATTCATCAATATTATTAAAAATGCCATCGAAGCCATGGAAAGCGGAGGCATTATTACCATCGAGCTGTTCCGGTTAAGCCGAGAGGAGATCGGCATCACGATTACCGACCAAGGTATTGGCATTCCGAGTGATATGATGCCGAAGCTGGGCGAGCCGTTCTTTACGAGCAAGGAAAACGGAACCGGGCTTGGACTCATGATCAGTCAAGGTATTATTGAGGGACATAAGGGGATGATGGAAATATTCAGCAAGCCGGGTCAGGGCACCCGGGTTGACATCGTTCTGCCATTGGCCCAAGAAGCAGACATAGAGGATAAGGGGGAAGAACCCAGTGCGGATTAACAAATTTATTAGCGAAACCGGGTTTTGCTCCCGTCGTGAAGCCGATAAGCTGGTCGTGAGCGGTAAAGTGACGATCAACGGCGAGACAGCGGTCCTGGGCAGCCAGGCGGAAGAAGGGGATGAGGTCCTGATTAACGGCCAGCCCCTGAATCCGAAAAAGAAGAGCTATGTCTATATCGCCCTAAACAAGCCCGTGGGCATTACGAGCACGACGGAACAGCATATCAAGGGGAATATCGTGGATTTTGTGGGTCATACCGAGCGGGTATTTCCGATCGGCCGATTGGATAAGGATTCTGAAGGGCTGATTCTTCTGACTAGCGACGGAGACGTGGTGAATAAGATTCTGCGCGCTGAAGGGAAGCATGAGAAGGAATATATCGTGACGGTGGACAAGCCGGTTACGACGTCATTCTTGACCGGGATGGCCGGCGGCGTGAAAATTCTCGGCGAAATGACGCTACCATGCACGGTCACGCGGATTTCGGAACGGGTCTTCAAAATTATTTTGACAGAAGGGAAGAACCGGCAGATCCGCCGCATGTGCAGTGCCTTCGGCTACAGCGTAAGGAGGCTTCAGCGGATCCGCATCATGAACATCCATCTCGGCTCCCTGCCAAAGGGGAAATGGCGTGATTTGACCGACGCGGAGAAAGAGGAGCTCGGCAGCCTACTTCAATATACGCTGGAGTAGACGTGTGATACTTCCGGCAGCTTCCCGCAAAATGATTAAAAGCTGTATTAACCGTACATAACGGTTAATACAGCTTTTATTATGGAGAAGTGCTTTATTTGCCCGTAACCGATGTCTCTTGGGTGTCACTCGTGTATTTACGGAGAATGGATACCTCAACCCGCCGGTTTTTTGCGCGCCCGGCATCCGTAGCGTTCGTCGCAACGGGGTGGAATTCGCCGAATGCCGTCGACGTGAACTTCGAAGGGTCCAGCTTCGGATTTAGCAGCAGAATCTTCATGAAGTGAAGCGCCCGGTCGGAGCTTAAGTCCCAGTTCGAAGCATATTCACTGTTGGAAATCGGCATGTTATCCGTATGGCCGGATACGACGACATTGTAGGTTGGAAATTGCTGCAGCATGTTGCTGATCGCCAGCGCGAGCTGCCTGGATTCCGGCTTCACGACAGCGCTGCCCGATGCGAAGAGTGCGTTGTCGCTGATTGTAATCGTCAGCTGGGATTGATTCAGCTTCGTATTGAGCAGCGTAGTCAGCCCGTTATTTTTAATATATTGATCCAGCTGCTTTTTGAGCTTCTCCAGGTCTTCCTGTTCCTGTTTGGCCAGCTGGGATTTTTGTTTTTGCTTATCGGCGTTACTGACGACGTTTTCTTCGGAGTTTTTCTTGCCTTTATCCAGGTTCTTGTCTGAAGGCATGGCCGAGTTGAAGCTGAGAACGCCGGTACCCGTACTGAGCGCTGTATTAAAGGCTTTGCTCATCTCTTCGAACTTCTTGTTATCCGTGGCGCTCATGGCGTACATAACAATGAACAGGGCCAGCAGCAGGGTCAAAAGGTCGGCGTAAGGGAGCAGCCAGGATTCGTCCGCGTGCTCCTCATGCGGTTCATGTTTAGTCTTTTTGCTCACCTGCGTCAGCCTCCTTCTCATTCATTTGAGCGCGCTCGGAAGGGGTTAGGAATACAGAAAGCTTTTGGCTGATTGCAATCGTAGAGACGCCGGATTGAATGGACAGAAGTCCTTCGATCATCATGAGCTTGAGCTCCATCTCTTTTTTGGACAAACGTTTCAGCTTGTTGGAAATCGGATGCCACAGCACGTAGCCGGTGAAGATACCGAGCAGTGTCGCGATAAATGCCGCACCGATGGCGTGCGCGAGCTCGCCCATGTTCTCCATCTTGGTCAAGGCGGCGATCAGACCGACAACGGCCCCGAGTACCCCGAGAGACGGAGCGTACATACCAGCCTGGGAAAAGAGCAGCGCACCTGCGCGGTGCCGTTCCTCCGTGGCAGCAATATCCTCCATTAATACATCGCGTACAAAGTCCTGATCGTTGCCGTCGATGATCATCCGCATTCCGTTGCGGAGGAAGTCGTCATCGATTTCTTCGACTTTGGTTTCAAGAGCCAAAAGTCCTTCACGGCGGGTAATGGAGGCCCACTCCATGAACATCGTGATCAGCGTGCGGCGCTCGAGCAGCTGCTGCTTTACGAACACCATTTTCAGCAATTTCGGGAATTTTTTAAGCTCTGACATCGGAAAACCAATAAACAATGTGGCGGCCGTTCCCCCGAGAATGATGACATAAGCGGCAGGGGTAAGGAGTGATATCAAAGGGGCCCCTTTGAGTATCATACCGACAAAGACCGCAACCAAGCCTAGTATTAGGCCTATAAGTGTTGAAATTTCCATTGCGCACCTCATCCATGAGAAATAGAATTGAATCCTTTCGTGCACCAAGTTTGCGTCCTTGCAAAATGGTGTGTCGCACCAAGAAACGTATTATATACTTTATCGTCAGGATTCTCTTTTTTTTTTAGGGGGTTTTTCCGGTATAATGAAACCGGGGGGTTCAGCAGTCCTATCATGGATTGGTCGAATCGGCCAGTTCATCAAGCTTCCACCCTATACGGAACGGACTACTTGGATAAAAAAAGTCCCGCATCAGGGACGTTCAGCCGTAAAAGACGGCGCGTGATTGACGTTTTACAGAGTGCAAAGCGAAATGTGACGAGGCGGAGGGAAATTCCATGGGAGTAAAACATGGGCGCAAATATGACGAAATTTTGAAAGACCTGACGGATGCGGTGGGGGAAATCCCGGACAGCTATCTGTTCTTTGAGATGGAAGCCGCCGAGTGGCAGGAACTGGGCCCTGAAGAGAAGCGGGAAGTGCATGAGGCGCTGGCGGAGGACCTTTTTTACGGACTGGGCACCGAGCCTGTCATCGAAGTGGGATGCGGGGTCGTGATGTACGATAAGGATCATCACCGGATCAATCTGCTTATCGGGGACGAGGAACTGACTGTAGTCCCACTCATCTAGTCCATGGGCCGAATGGATTTTTGAATGCCTGGCATGTTAAGATATAACAAGTGTTTGGCCCTGAGGACGGCCATATTCATAAATATTCAGTGACCGGAATACAATGGGAAAAAGTTCATGTAAAAGCCAGGCAAAGACGCGCATCCTTTGGGCTCTAAGGCCATCAGGATGCTTGGTTTCAGGGAGGAAATAAACATGGTTTATACGCAGGAAGAAGTTGAAGCGCATTTGGCGAAGCTCGAGGGCTGGGAGCTCGAAGAGGGACGCTGGATCGTGCGCAAATTCATTTTTTCCAATTTCATGAAGGGGATATCGTTTGTCGATGAGGTTGCGGCGATATCCGAGGCTTTCGATCATCATCCTTTTATCTCGATCGACTATAAGAACGTAACGCTGCGCCTGACCTCCTGGGACGACGGAGGCATCACGGCCCTGGATATTAAGGAAGCGCATCAGTTCAATGAACTGTTCGAGAAGATGCGCTCGGGCGAAAAACGATAGCTTCATGCCCCATTTCAACGCCATCAAAAAACACGCTTCGGTCATGACTTTGAAGTCCTGATCTCGAAGCGTGTTTTTCTATTCCCGTATCGGGGAAACCGTTATTTTTTGGCTGCAAGCCACTGGGCAACGTTGGCGATTTCTTCACTCTTCAGCTTGTCTTTGAATGAAGGCATGCCGCCTTTGCCTTTCGTAACGATTGTATAGATTTCTTCGGCGGAGAGCTGGGAACCGATTTTTTGCAGGTTAGGTCCAACACCGCCCTGCAGCTGGTCACCGTGACAGCTGATGCAGCTTTGCGCTTTGATGGTAGCCTCAGCGGCTGCGGCATCCATCGTCACTTCAGGCATGGTTGGTTTTTCTTGTTCAGCTACTTGTTCTTTGCCAGGCAGATTAAACATGAGCACAATGGCAAATACGCATGCGATCGCTACGACACCGCTCATGATCCATTTTTGCATCTGTTTTCGTCCTTTCTATGTAAACTGCAGTTCTTCATTTCTTCATTATAACGGAACAAGCCGGTACATCAAATAGTTTGTGACAAAAAAGCAAACGAAAGCCGGGGGAGTCCACTAAATATACACAATTTTGTACCATTTATCATTGACGTTTCATCAGTCGCCTTCATAGGTCATGCAGTGGAAGCGGCCAATGCCTTCGGGCGTATGCTTGTCATACGTATCGGTGACGACGAAACCCGCCTTCAGGTAAGTTCGGATGGCCCGTTCGTTCCAGTCCTGCACCTCCAAATCGATCGGCAGATCCGGATAGCGTTCCTTGGCTGCGTGAACGACCGCATGTACAAAGCTTTTACCCAGTCCCTGGCCGCATAAATCAGGCCTCATACCGATTCCGAGCCTCACGGCGTTAACCATGGGGAAGAGCTGCGCAAAGCCGCACAGGGCGCCTTCAGCGTCCAGGACAGACACATACTGCTGCTGTCTCACGTCGGAATCGCCGAGCTCAATCCCCAGCGCCTCCATCTGACTGAAGGGAAGCCATCCGTAAATACGGTCGTAAGGGGAAGCATAGACCCAGCTGCAGCAGGCTTCGGCCTGTGCGCGGCTCATGGGAACCACCGTTAAAGCATCTTTGAAATCATTCATGGCGTAGCCCCTTTCCTAGAGACAGCGCTGCTATTTAAGATTTGAACATTATTGAAAAATTATTCCGAATTTTCCCGTTACATGGTGTTTATTTGCCGGCATGAAGGGTAACAAATAATATGGGCGGGAATATGGTAATTACATACAGCATGAATGCCCATAAAAAAACCCGCTGTTTGAGATTTCGGCAAAAATCTCAAAGAACGGGCTCTCTTACAAATCAGGCAGATGCGGTTAGGCATTACTGCACGTCATCATTGTCTTCGGAATCAACGGCGGCGGATTTGTAAGTATCCGTACTCATGATTCGTTTGGCGCCAACGTAGCGGTTGACGTAGTAGCTTTCGCTAAGCGAACTGACAACAACTCCACGGGAAGTAGAGGCGTGCGCGAACTTTCCGTCGCCGACATAGATTCCGACATGGGAAACCCCGGAGCCGGAGGTATTGAAGAATACCAGGTCTCCTGCTCTTAAGTCGCTGCGGGATACGGAAGAACCCATGCTGAACTGGGATCCGGATTGATGCGGCAAACTGATGCCCAGATGCTTGTAGACATACATGGTGAATCCGGAGCAGTCGAATCCGTTCGCCGTCGTTCCACCAGTTACATACTTTGTTCCAATGACGTCATCGATGACTTTGTCCATTTTGGAATCCGCGAAAGCGCTTCCGGCTCCAACGGTAAATACGATGGCAAAACTCATGACTGCTGCTGCTAGCTTCTTTTTCAAAACCAATATACCCCTTCCGGTGCCTGCGAGGTTAGCTTAAGGATTCGGTAGAAGGTCCCCTATGATCCCTCTGTTGCAAGATCAATTCACCCATAATGGTTCCCCCGCTTCCCTAGTGTGAGGAAATTCGGCATTAGATTCTCTACACTATATACATCAGGAAACGTTACTTACTTCAACGGTCCAGCAAAGATTACAAAGTTGTTACTAACTCACTGGGACTATTGTAGCAAAGGAATTTCATTTTGGCAATTGTTTCTATCCCATATCAACTAAAAAATAATCAATTTTTTTAGAAATAAGGCATTTTTTTGAGCATTTTATAGGAAAAGATGTTTATTTGTTGAGGGGATGGGTAAAAGAGGCTTAAGCAGGATGTGGAATTATCAAATTTATTTTAATTTATTTATAAAAAGTTGTTACTTTTTCATCGTTTCAACCGTCTAATAAGTAATAAGAAACCCGCGAAGGGATTTCGGCAAAAATCCTCAGCGCGGGCGAGTAGCTTTAAGTCATATTTCGAGTTATATGAAGTCGTGTTTATGAGTGAGTTTTAGTTGTAAACGGCTGCTTTATATTTAGCGGTACTCATGATTCGTTTGGCGCCAATGTAGCGGTTGGCGAAATAGCTGTTGCTGAGCTTACTGACCGTAACGCCTTTAGATGAAGACGAATGTGCGAAATTTCCATTTCCAAGGTAGATCCCGACATGGGAAACGCCCGCGCCGGTCGTATTGAAGAATACCAGATCTCCGGCTCTCAAATTGCTTTTGGAGACGGTAGTGCCTGTTCTAAACTGGGCGCTGGATTGGCGTGGAATGGAAACCCCCAGCTTCTTGAATACATATTGCGTAAATCCGGAGCAATCGAACCCGTTTGTGGTGGTTCCGCCGGTTTTATAGGTAACACCAATCGTTTTATGAACTACGTTATTCAGAGATGAATCCGCGAATACGCTGGTTCCCATGGAGAACATGAGCGTGATTCCAAGTGCGGCTGCTGCAAACTTCTTTTTCAAAAAAATAAACCCCTTCCGGTTGCCTGCGAGGTTAGCTTAAGGATTCGGTAGAAGGTCGTCCCCTATGATCCCTCTGTTACGAGATCAATTCACCCAAAGTGGTTCCCCCGCTTCCTGGTGCCAAGGAATTCGGCCTTGATTCAAGCACCTGAAAGTGGACTGACGGCATGGTATCGTATCATTCGGTTATTGTCGCTTGAAAATTCGTTACAGCACATTTTGGAATAGTTACAGTAATAATTACAAAGTTGTTACTAAGTTCGTACTCGGATTATTGTACCAGAGGTTCAATGCTTTGGCAAATAGATCAAGCACTTCAAACTAAAAAAAACCCTACCCTTTTGTGATGAAAGGGTGGGGTTTTTCTTCTATCAGGCGATTGAAGTGATGACAAAAAATTAACTTTTACGAAATTTATTTTTCAGCATGCTTGAAAGCATGATGCTGCCACAGATCATACTTGGCGGAAATGCCCCAGATTCTCATGACGCAGCTGATGAAATGATAGCCCTGCTGGAGAATGAGAGCGAGAATGCCAGCCCATATCAGCGAGACACCAGTGCAAAGGCTGAACAGAAGCAAAGCGGCCGTACCCAGCACAAGCGATATGCCGATCAGGGGAAGGGCACGGCGAAGGCAATGCCATAACGGGGCCAGGAAACCGGTACCGCCGGTTTTACCGAACTGCATGAACAGAACAAACTGATGGACGATGTAGGCATACAGCAGCCAAGCAGCGGCATAGGGCAGCACCTGCAGGGCCAGTGTTTGCAGCTGCGTGCCGTTCAGGAGGAGCTTATACAGTTTGGGGATGATCCAGTAGGCCGGTATCGCGATAAGCATCCATTCCGCCAGATGAAAGAGAAACACGACTTTTCCGTGGCGCTTCATGCCCTGGAAGAAGAACAGGCCGACTTCGCCTTCCCGTTCGCGGTGCAGGCCGTAGAATATCCCTGCATGGATGAATGGGGTCAGCAGCATGCGCAGCACGAACATGGCAAGCAAAATCCAGATGTAGGTATGAACCGTTCCGCTTGTGGATAGGCTCATTTTGCCTTCGAAGTAAAACAGCAGCTGGCTCAGCTCATTCGGCGGCGGGTCGGGATAACGCATCAAGAGCGGCGTGACGGCTGAATGGACCAGGCGGTACAGAAAATATCCCCAGATCAGCTGGTACAAAAAGAGAATGATGACGATATAAAATTGGTTCTTAAGACTTTTCCAGCCACTAGCAATATGGGTTTTCACCTGTTCTCACCTCACCAGGACAGACTTCCAAGCAGAGTCTCAATCAGCTTGGTGATGCTTAAGTTCCAGCGGATCAGCACCTTCTTGTCCATATCCGCCTTCAAGTAGTTGTTGATATGCTTGTTCTCTATCACAATCGAGTAATTGGGGTCGACCATCGCCCAGGCGAGCGGTGCGCTGTAGTCCAGCTTGAACTCGGCACTGTCTCCGGTCCCGTTCCAGACCTTGTTCAGCGTGTGACCGTCCGTAAAGGTGAACAATACCGGAACTTCGGGGAAGTCCCCGCCTTTTTTCGATATTTTGACGGTGGATTCGTACACGGGTGCCTCGCCGCCGCCTTTTTTGTGAACGGAGATCGAATCGACTGCGAAATCGGCCATCTGGCTGCCATAGACGTACTGATCGAAGAAGGTCTGCCAGGACTTGTGAGTGACCTGCTCGACGACCTTTTGAAAGTCGGCTGTGGTCGGATGCTTGAACCGGTATTTTTTTGCATAGGTGCTCATGATTTTACTCATCGTTGGGGAGCCGACCTGCTGTTCCATTCCTTTCAGCAGCAGCTTGCCCCGGTAATAGACGTTAAGGGCGTACTGATCCTGGGTGCCGTATTTCCATGCTTCCTGCGTTAAACTCATGGGCGAGGAGATAAGGGAGGCTTGGACCGGTAAATTCGGGATGACGCCATATTCCTGCTCCATGAGCTTATCCTCGGCATAGGAAGTGAAGCCTTCATCAAGCCAGGCCTCTTCGAATTCATTGCTGGCCACCATGCCGTAAAAATATTGGTGTCCGATCTCATGAATAACGGTCCGCTCGAGGTCATAGCCGGGTGAATCATCCTTGGCGCCAAAGGCCGTGACCAGCGTTGGGTACTCCATCCCGCCCGCGCCGTTGCCTGATTCAGGCGGAACGACAATGGACAAAGTAGAATAAGGGTAAGAGCCGTACCACTTGCTGAAATACTTGAGCGCAGCTTTGGCGGCAAAGAAATATCTTTCCTTCAGGTCTTTGTGGGCAGGATCGAGATATAGCTTGATCCGGACGCCCGGCACCTCGTCGGAGGCGAAGGGCTCCTCGGCCACAATGAAATGCGGGGAAGCGGACCAGGCAAAGTCATGCACGTCATCCGCATAGAACTGATAAATCTTCTCCTTGTTTCGGACCTGGGCAGACTGCATGATGCCGGTGCCGGCGACAATGTAGTTCGACGGGACATGAATGCGGACGCTGTAGGTACCAAAGTCGGCATAAAACTCGGAATTGCCGTGATATTGATGCAGGTTCCAGCCTTCGGTCTTCCGCCCTCTGACGCCTGCGGGCTCGTAGACGCTGATTTTGGGAAACCACTGCCCGGCCATAACGAAATCGTCGGCGGTACCCATCCGGGCGAATATTTTGGGCAGCTTGACCTCAAATTCGATGGTGAGCGTAATGCTTTCCCCGCCCTTGACGGGCTTTGGCAGCCGCACCTTCGCGAGCGTCTTGTCCTTCACGTTGCCGTCGTCGGGCTGTACGTATTGAATGCGGTGCATCAGCGACAGGCCTTCGGACGTTTTCATGTCGGTGATGGTCATGGAGCCGAAGCCGTCAGACGGCATCGTATCATTCCGGAGCTTGCCCCCGGATTCCTTTATGAAGGTGGAGTCCATGGAGGAGAAGGCGTTGGGATACAGATGAAAATACAGCTCGTTCACCGTTTTTTTGCCGGGATGGGTCCAGGTCATGGTCTGGGTTCCCTTAATAACACGGTTATCCGGATCAAGCGTCGTATCGATGTGATAATCCGCGACCCGATGGCTTAGAATTTCCGCCGTTGGCTGTTGTACGGTTTCCTGCTGGACGATCGGAGAGGTGACCTTGGGAGGCTTGGCCTGATTTGGAGCGTAGGAAGCCTGAGATTCCGGTGTATCCCTGAAGATGAGCCACCCTGTTCCCGCGAGCAGGAGACAAAGAGCGATGATCGAAGAAATGATGATTTTGGCGCGTACTGGAGCCATATACGAATACCTCCCGTTGACAAGCATCTAAAGCATGTATATGTTGGCTTTCCAGCGATTATTAGTTAAAATAAAATTAAGTTGCATGGTGTTATCAAAAGCAGAATGCCTATTCGGCCGATCCAACTGCTGCCAAGCATTCCTTGGTGGCGGGGATAAGCAGGATAGACGTTTTCTAATAGGAGGAACACGAGCGTATGGAGAACAACGAGCAGCAAATCGGAAAAAAACAAATCGCCCTGAACATTGTCAGCGGCAAGAGCAAGCATAAAATGGGCTTTGGCGCAGGCTCGATCGACCTCAACAATATTTCGCCGGTCATCATTGACCGCGGCGAAGCCACGATCGATATCGGTGCGATGCATGCCAAAAGCAAGCCGGAGCGCCGGATCCGTTTTTCCGCAAACCGTGAAGACGTACCGAACGGACGCCAGGTGTGGATCGTATGGGTGGCGGTTGACCGTGATGCCGAAGGCCAATTTTATGGCGGGGCAACGGCCAGCGAAATGTGGATCGATGAGGAAGAACGCCGCGGCTGGAAAATCCTCGCGGACCACGTCAACCGGATGGATGCCGCGCTGAAGCGCAAATTCATGCTGGATGAGCTGGGAGCGGAGGAGAAGAAGCTGCTGAAGGATCTGCTCGTATCCCATAACGAGGAATGGTGGGAGAAATCCCCGGATGAGCTGAAGCAGGCGCTGGAAGGTTAGGAAGAATATATTGCCGTATATAAAAAGGCCTGAGCCGGATCTTGTTGTAGACAACAAGCGTTCGGCCAGGCCTTTTTGACATATAAGAGTCTGCGGTTACAATCTCTGCTGATACGGCGCCGGATCCTTATCTTTAACAGATACGTAAGGATTTCCTTCTATATAGAAGCGCCACGGTTTTTGCACATATTCTCCGGCATAATCAATATTGATCCGTGGACATTGGACGATGGCCAGATCCTGCACGTCATCCCCGGCTTCCAGGCGGAGGGGGCCGCCCATCCGGTCCAGCGGACATCCATTCAAGCTCCGGTCAATGCGCAGGGCGCGGCACAGTTTGCCCGGACCGTTGCTTAAGTTTGCCGCCTTTCCGGAGAAATGGCCCCTGTATTTGCGCATCAGCTCCTCATCCCGGGTGGTAAGCGGTTCGACGCCGCGGATGAGCACGGCTTGAGGGTCATCCGCTTCTCCCACCACGACGTTCAGGCAGGAGTACATGCCGTAGATCAGATAAACATAAGCAACGCCTCCGGCGGCGAACATGACCTCTGTTCTTGCCGTTCTCCTGTTGCCGAAGGCATGGCTGCCTTGATCCTCCGCGCCCCCGTAGCTTTCCGTCTCAATAATGCGGCAGCGGATTTCGCCGTCATCGGTCACGCGCACCAGTGTCTGGCCCAGCAGGCGTGGAGCGGCCTCCAGCGCCGTCTGTGACAGCAGCGCCGGGGAAAGCAGATTCGTATCACGCATGCCGCAAGGCCTCCTTTATTTTGCTTATTTCAGTAAAAACTCGGCAGTGACAGGGTTATGATCGCTGTGCTCATGCTTCAGGTCATGCCCCTCCACCTTAACGATTTCAACGTTCGGAGACACCAGGAATCCGTCGATGACGGCCCGGAAGTTCACGCCCTCCCGATAGGCGACATCAACGGTACGAACCGATGCCGTGTTTTTGTCGACGGCCCATTGGAAGCCTTCCGGCTTGAAGCCCTCAGGGAAAGACTGGAGCCAGTCCGGCCAGCCCTGTGTGGCTTTGAATGCGCTCGGATCGGTTCCGGGCAAGGCGTGGTTCCAATCGCCGCCGATAATGAGATAATTTCCTTTATCGCTTTCCTTCTTCATATAATTACCCAGAAACTGCAGCTGCTGCTTGCGGATGCTGCCTCCCTTATCAAAGGCTGACAGATGCAGATTTACCAGCACGAGCTCCTTGCCGTTATTTACCGGGATGCGATTTTCAATGAAATCGCGGTCCAGATCAAACAGCTGCTGCGGCCAGTTCTCTTTTCCCGGAAGGCTGTACCGCGTGACGCCGGTGCTCTTGAAGCCCGAAATCGTCACCATGCCGCCATGGGTATGCCCCATCGGATGAAACAGCGGGACAGGCACCCAAGGAACCTTGTAGTTGTCGGCATAAGAAAAGCTGTAGCCTTGCCGGAGTGCTCCCTTCAGTTCATCGAGCTCATTGATGTTGTAGCTGCGAGAAGATTTGATGTCGATCTCCTGGATAAAATAAAAATCGGATGGGCTGCCGCTTAAAAAAGAGGTGATTCCCTTCAAATTCGCCTGTACTTGTTCATTGCTGCTCGCACGGGATGCCGTCCCGCCATCCATGAAAAAATCCTCGTTTCGGTCAAGTCCCGCATATCCGATATTGAACGTCGTCAGCGTAAACGGCTCACCCTGCTGGAGGATCTTCTCCTGATTGTCCGTAATCGTAATTTTTTCCGTAGGAGCGGGCTTATAGTCGGTCAAGGATACATACAGCAGAAATCCCCCGACAAACAGCACGGCGGCGAGGATGATACCGCCAAGGGTCCAGCTTATTTTTTTGACCATCCGGAAGTCTCCTTTATGTATCAAATGAATGGATTGATGTCTCATACCCCGAAGCCAATCCTAATGTATCACGGGCTGCAGGCGGAAATCCATAACTAAAAAGGGCCATCCGTGTCGCGTCATGCCGCGACGAATAGGATGGCCCTGCCAAGCAGGCGTAATTGTTATTGTTATTGTTTAAACCAGCGCTTGAAGCCGCTCCACCATGAATGTTCTTCGGGATTACCGCCGTTTACGCCAGAAGGGTGCTTATTCTCACCCCCATGGAGCGAGCAATATTCCGTCGGCTCCGTGCCGGCGACGAATACTTCAAGCTTCTTGTCGGGGCAGTCGGCGGTCGCGAGCTTGCCGGAGGATTCATCCACATATACCGTCACCACCCCGGCTGGGATGGTAAAAATCTTCGGAGGGACGTTATTCAGCGCCGTCTCGGTAAACTGCGCGAAAATCGGCGCAGCCCGGTGGCCATCGAGCGTGGTGATGCTGCGGCCTTTGTCGTAGCCGACCCAAACGGCCGTCGCCAGCTCGGGCGTATAGCCGACCATCCAGGCATCGGTATCGGTGGTGCCGGTTTTGCCGGCAACGGGCCGCTTGATCATGGAGGCTACGCGGCTGCCGGTACCGCCGGATTCGAAGACGCTCTCCATTAGATGCGTCAGCACGTAAGCCGCTGCGGGTTCTACCACCTGATCGCCGCTCGATTCAGGTGCCTGGTACAGTACTTCGCCGGCGGCGTCGGTAATTTTGAGCACGGCGACGGGCGGCATGCGTTTGCCGCCATTGCTGATGACCGCGAAGGCGGAAGCCATTTCGAACGGGCTGATAGGCGAGGTGCCGAGCGCGAGCGAAGGCACGGATTTGAGCGGGCTGACGATGCCAAGCTTCTTGGCCATCGCAACAACGTTGTCCGCACCCACCTTCAGCAGCGTGTTCACCGCATAAATGTTATCGGAGGCGGCAATCGCCTCCTGCATATTGATCTCGCCAAGGTATTTCTCACCGAAATTGCTTGGCTGGTACGTCTTGCGGTTATTGTCATAGTGAAACAGGGTCGGCTCGCTGTTGAAGGTACTGAGACCGGTCATGGTTTTCGAAGACAGCGCCGTTAGATACATGATGGGCTTGAAGGATGAGCCCGGCTGGCGCGTCTTGGCGAGCGCATGGTTGAACTGGCTCGATTTATAATTTTTGCCGCCCACCATCGCCTTCACATAGCCTGTGCGGGGATCGATCGACACCAGCGCCGTTTCCAGCTCGCTTTGCGGATCCATCCCTTGCGTGACAGCATCCTCTGCCGCGGCCTGCGCATGCGGATCCAGCGTGGTATAGATATTGAGTCCGCCATGATCCAGCTGTTCTTCGCTGATGCCCAATTGAGTGGTGACCAGCTTCTTCACATAATCGCGGAAGTAGGGAGCGGACACGAGGGGCTGCTGCTGCCCTTGCGGCTTGAAGAGAAGCGTCTCGGCTGCCGCCAGCTCCGCCTCCTGCTGCGTAATATCACCGGTATCCACCATGGAGCCGAGCACGATTTTCTGGCGTTTCTTGGCATTGTCGATATGGGTATACGGGGAATAATAGGTAGGGCCTTTTGGAATTCCCGCCAGCATGGCGCTTTCCGCGAGATCCAGCTCGGCCGCCGATTTGCCAAAATACATCTCCGATGCGGCTTCGATCCCGGAAGCGCCATGACCGTAATAAATCCCGTTAAGATACATCTGCAAAATCTCGTCCTTGCTGTATTTCATCTCGAGCTGGGCCGTATACATCGCTTCCTTGGCTTTGCGGGCCCAGGTTTTGGCATGCGACAGATACAGGTTGCGGGCCAGCTGCTGCGTCAGCGTGCTGGCGCCCTGCGCCCGGTCCATTTCATGCAGGTTAACGAGGACAGCCCGGCCCATACCCTTGAGATCAAAGCCGATATGGTCATAAAATTTCCGGTCCTCGACCGACAGCGTCGCTTTGATCAGCCAGGGCGAAATTTGTTTGAACGTGACAGGCTCATAGCTGCGTCCGCTGGCAGAGAAAGTGGCAATAATGCTGCCCTGGCTGTCCAGAAGACGGGAGTTGCGGTCGGTATCTGCAACGGGCAGGCTTTTTTGATACAAATAACCAAGCAGGCAGCCCATGGCAATAAACAGGGTGATTGTCGTGGCAAGGATCAGCTTGAGAAAGGCGGCAAACCGTCTTTTGCGCTTCGTCTTGGAATGATGTGGGTGCGGCATGGCGCTTTCTTCCCTTCCAGTAATATACATTCATTATGGGAAAGGAGGCGCGGGGATATTCATAGCTTGTCATCACAAGCCGAGAAAAGGCGTGAAATCCTGCTATGAATCGGCATGTTTCGCACGACCTTCACCCGTCACTTTTTGTTATAAAAAGAGAGGAAAACTGTTTCTTTACAGCGATTTCTCGCATCGCGTATAATTCAAAAGATGTGTTTATGCATCCATAGTTTGGTACAATGTAACAGTATGGACTCTGTCCAAAACAAGGCGGGGATTTTAGCCTGACCGGGAACGATCCGGGAGACAGAAACAACTGAATGAAATCCCCTCTATTCTAGCGGAAAGAAGGTAATGACGATGGAATTGTGGTTCACGGAGAAGCAGACCCCCGCTTTCGGGATTACGGCTAAAATCAAACAAACGTACGTAAACGAGAAAACCGATTTTCAGGATCTGGCGATGGTCGAGACTGAAGAGTTTGGAAATATGCTTTTGCTGGACGGCATGGTGATGACGACCGAAAAGGACGAGTTCGTATATCATGAGATGGTAGCGCATCCTGTGCTGAATACGCATCCGAATCCGAAGCATGTGCTCGTGGTCGGCGGCGGCGACGGCGGCGTGATCCGCGAAATCATTAAGCATCCCGAAGTGGAAAAAGCGGTGCTGGTGGATATCGACGGCAAGGTCATCGAATATTCGAAAAAATATCTCCCGTCCATCGCGGGCAAGCTTGAGGATCCGCGGGTAGAGGTTCATGTAAACGACGGCTTCATGCACATTCATGAGCACAAAAACGAATACGACGTGATCATGGTCGACTCCACGGAGCCGGTAGGACCGGCTGCTCCATTGTTTGAGCGCGGCTTCTACCAAGGCATCTTTGAAGCGCTGAAGGATGACGGCATGTTCGTGGCACAGACGGACAACCCTTGGTTCAAGGCGGACCTCATTCAAAAGGTCAACCGCGACGTCAAGGAGATTTTCCCCATCGTACGTGTATATGGCGCTAACATCCCAACGTACCCAAGCGGTCTGTGGACCTTTACGCTGGGAAGCAAAAAATATGATCCACTGGAAGTAAACGAAGCGGATATTCCGGAAATGGATACGAAATATTATACGCCTCGTCTGCATAAAGCAGCATTCGTGCTGCCTAAATTTGTAGAAGATCTGACGAAGTAAGGGGAGACCGACACAATGAAACTAGATCAAGCATACTCTGGCAACGTATTTATTTGCAGCTCCGAGAATTACGAGGGCTCCAAGGCCGTCATTTACGGCATGCCGATGGACTATACCGTCAGCTTCCGTCCGGGCTCGCGCTTTGGACCATCCCATATTCGCCAGGCTTCCGTAGGCCTGGAAGAGTACAGCCCGTACCTCGACAAAAGCATCGATGACATGACGTACTTCGACGCAGGCGATCTGCTGCTGCCATTCGGTAATGCGGCCCGCAGTCTCGACATCATCCGCGATTATGTAGGTACGCTGCTCGCTGATGACAAATTCCCGATCGGTCTGGGTGGGGAGCACCTGGTCACCTGGCCGATCATTGAGCAGATGTACGCCAAGTATCCGGACCTGATCCTGATCCATATCGATGCGCATGCCGATTTGCGGGAGCAGTATGAAGGCGAGCCGCTTTCGCACTCCACGCCGGTCCGCAAGGCGGCTGCCCTGATGGGCGGCAAGAACATCTATCAGTTCGGCATCCGTTCCGGTTCACGAGAGGAATTCAAATTCGGGCATGAGAACATTAACTTCTTCCCGTTTGAAGTCGCGGCTCCCCTGAAGGAAGCCCTGCCGAAGATGGGCAACCGTCCGGTATACGTGACGATCGATATCGACGTGCTGGATCCTTCTGCAGCTCCGGGCACCGGCACAGCCGAAGCGGGAGGCATTACCTCCAAAGAACTGCTGGAGGCCGTGCATCTGATTGCGGGCTCTGCGGTAAATGTTGTGGGCTGTGATCTGGTGGAAGTGGCACCGATCTACGATCCTACGCAGCAAACGCCAATCGTGGCAGCGAAGCTGATTCGCGAAATGCTGCTCGGTTTTGTGAAATAATGATTCATTCATGAGCATCCATGCGCTAAGGCCGGGAAGACGAGAAGTCGGCCCGGCGAGGCGCATGGATGCTTTTTTAGTGTCCGGAAACTTTTCTGCTTTGCCGGCGTATATGACAATAATGAAATATTCGCGTGATGAGGACCATTTTCGGGTAAGTTCATGTACATGGAGGTGTTCGCATGATACGACACAAATGGTTGAAGCGTTCTTCCGCGGGATGCATCAGCAGCCACGGCTGCGCCGGCTCCCTGCGGAAGCGGGGATCACGGGCTGCTGCAAAGCCTGCAGAAGCAGCATAGCGGAGCCGATCAGGATCCGCTGCATTTCACGGACATCCAGTTTCTGAGCGGCAGCACCGGCAGGGCCGCGGGAACGGGCTTCCTGATCGGGACCTCGGATGCCGGATGCCACTGGCAGGAAATTTACCAAGGACAATGGCAGTTTGAGCAGATGGATTTCTCCGACAACGTGAATGGTTGGGCCATTGCCACCATGCCTTCACAGCAGACGCCCTATCTCATCAAAACAACCGATGGCGGCTCGCATTGGAAAAGCGTCTACACGGGTAACATGCACTTTGGACGAATGCAGATGCTGGATAAAAATACAGGGTTCGGATATACCGCCAACGCGGCTTACCGCACGGATAACGGAGGCAACAGCTGGGTGAAGGTGCCGACGCCAGCCAACACCCGCTATACGACTTTCAATAATACCAAGACCGGGTACGTGCTGACGGTGGTTCCCGGAGGCGGCTACAAGGTAATGAAGACCGCCGACGGCGGTCACAGCTGGAGCACGAAGCTGACCGTGAAAACGTCGTTTACCGTCGGCGGAGAGCTTTACAGCAAGGATAATCAGATATGGGCCGTTCTCTACGGGGAAGCGGGGATGTCCCAAGTGTCATATTCCCTGTATGGCAGCACGGACCAAGGCTCGCACTGGAAGCGGGTTATCGGACAGGATACGGCAGGGGGCGGACCGTCACCCGGCGGCTGGACGCCAGTCGTTAAAGACGGACCCGCACAGCCGGGCGGTCATCCAGGCAACATGCAGCTCATCGGCAAAGAAACGGCCTTCCTGGCCGGAGGATCTCCGGCAGGCGAAGTTGTATCCGTCGGCGTCACCTATAACGGCGGCAAGACATGGAAGAATGTGAAGCCGACCGTAAGCGGGTACGATGGACGCATTTCCTTCGTGGACGGCAAGACGGGCTGGCTGGTTGTGACCAGCGCCACCAAGTCCTCGATCTACTCCACCAAAGACGGAGGGGCCACTTGGAGCCGCAAGTTTGCTTTTCCGGAAGCGATGGAGCCATAAAAATATTAAAAAAGGATAGGCCACGAAGGGCTTATCCTTTTTGTTTTGTCCGGAAATCATTCCACTCCTCGCGCAGCATCCCCATGCGAATGGAATCGTAATAAACGCCGTTATGCAGCCGGCATTTGCGAAGTCTCGCTTCCATGGTGAAGCCCAGCTTTTCGCCGACACGGATCATGCGGTGGTTGCCCGACCAGGTCGTATAACCCACGCGAACCAGCGGCAGCGTCTCGAACAAATGCTCAATCCACAGCGTCAGCGCCCGCGTCCCGTAGCCCCCGCTCCAATAGGAGGGATGATAAATCACAATACCCATTTCCAGCCAGTGGGAAGGTTCATGCTCCCAGTAATAGCTGACCGTTCCGATCAGATCTCCATCTACTTCAATCGCCCAAAAATTCTTCTGGCCGATCAAATGCTCTTTCCGCTCCATATAGTTCTCGTAGGGAATGGCCTGGTGTTCATAATAGGGCGCATCCCATTTTTTCCACTCGGGCGCCTCTTCTTTGACGGACAGCTCCCACAAAAGGGGAAGGTCCTGTTCCCTTACGGGACGTATCATCAGATTGTTATCTGCTTTGATTATCAATATCCAATCCTCCTTAAGCAAGGCAGCTTTGCCGGCGGTTGATCTTCCTAAATCACCTGCCTACTATTTCGGAGTCGCCAGGGATACTTCCTCTTTTCTCTACAGATCCGATATTTTCTTCATATCAAGCGATATTTGCAAGAATATGAAGAACGGCACGTGTGAAAGCTGTATAATAGCAGAAGGGAAAAGGGCGGATTGCGATTCACAGGATGTTTCTTGCTGTTGAATTGAACCACTGAACTGGATATAGTATTACAATAGGAAAGAACAGATTGGAGCCGTATACTTATGCAAGAAGCCAGAAGAGCCCGTATCCGTCTTCAGAGCCGGCATCAAGGTGAGCAGGTCTTACAGGAGACGGAAGCCGACATGTTTGAACGCGGCGGGGCGCTTTATCTCAAATACGAGGAACCGGAAGCGGACCTGAAGGGGCAGAAGACCCGCACGCTGCTGAAAATTACCCGGGATCGTCTCAAGATGATCCGGCACGGCGCGGTAGAATCGGAACAGACCTTTCAGGAAGGGCAGCAGCTGCCCGGATTTTACCGTTCACCGTACACCTCTTTTAACCTGTCCACACAGACAAGCACGCTTTCGATCCGGCTGGACGGCGGGTCAGGCACGGTAGCCTGGGCGTATGATCTGTATGTTTATGAGGAATGCACAGGACATTTCGACATTAGTTTGCATATACAGGAGGAACATTCATGACAACAACCAATCCATTGGAACATATCAACCAGCTGGTGACCGAAGCGTTAGCCGACGCAGTTATTGCTGCAGGAATCGTAAGCCGGGAGGAACTTCCGGTATTTGCGCTCGAGGTGCCGAAGGACAAGTCCCACGGGGATTTGGCCACCAACGCGGCCATGCAGCTGACCCGGATCGCCAAGAAAAACCCGCGCCAGATCGCTGAAGCGATTCTGGAGCATTTCGACATGAAGAAAGCTTCCATCGAGAAGGCCGACATTGCCGGCCCTGGCTTCATTAACTTTACCTTGAACAAAAGCTATCTGTATCCGGTAGTGCATCAGGTTCATGAGCAGGGCGAAAACTACGGACGCATCGATCTGGGCAAGGGCCAAAGAGTGCAAGTGGAGTTCGTCAGCGCCAATCCGACGGGCAGCCTGCATTTGGGCCATGCGCGCGGGGCAGCCGTAGGGGATGCACTGTGCAATGTGCTCGACTTCGCCGGATATGAAATGACGCGCGAATACTATATCAATGACGCCGGCAACCAGGTGGAGAACCTGTGCAAATCCATCGAGGCCCGTTACCTGCAGGAGCTTGGGCAAAATGCCGAGATGCCGGAAGACGGCTATCACGGCGAAGACATTAAAGGTTTTGCCAAGGAGCTGGTCGCCGAGAAGGGGGATTCCCTGCTGTCGATGGAACCGGGCGAACGCGCGGCGTTTTTCCGCCAGTATGGACTTGAAAAGGAATTAAGCAAAATCAAACGCGACCTGAACCGGTTCAGAGTCCATTTCGACGAATGGTTCAGCGAGACGTCTCTTTATGAAAAGGGGCTTGTAGAGGAATCACTGAACGAGCTTAAAAATAAGGGACAAGTCTATGAGCAGGACGGCGCAACATGGCTTCGCACGACCGACTTCGGGGACGACAAGGACCGCGTGCTCGTGAAAAATGACGGTACGTACACCTATTTGACGCCGGACATCGCTTACCACCGCAATAAATTCGAACGCGGCTATGACCGTCTCATCAACATTTGGGGAGCTGACCATCACGGATATATTCCGCGGATGAAGGCTGCCATGGAGGCTATCGGTTACGATCCGGAAAAATTGACCGTGCTGATCGCCCAGATGGTGAGCTTGTTCCAGAATGGGGAAAAGGTCAAAATGTCCAAACGGACGGGCAAAGCCGTCACGATGGAGGATTTGATGGAAGAAGTCGGCATCGACGCGATCCGCTATTTCTTTACGATGCGGAGCATGGATTCCCATCTGGATTTTGACATGGATTTGGCGATTTCGACGTCCAACGAAAACCCGGTATTCTATGTACAGTATGCCCATGCCCGGATTTGCAGCATTTACCGTCAGGCCGAAGAGCAGGGCGTTACACTCCTGCCGCTGTCCGAGGTGGATCTCAGCGTGCTGAACACCGAGCATGAATATGACCTGCTCCGCAAAATCGGCGAGCTTCCGGAGGAAATCGCCATGGCAGCAGCCAACTATGCGCCGCATCGCATGATCCGCTATGTCTATGACTTGGCATCGCTGTTCCACAGCTACTACAGAGCGCAGCGTGTTATTACCGAGGATGCCGCGCAGACGCAAGCCCGATTTGCCTTGCTTGGCGCCGTTCGCACGGTTATTGCCAACGTGCTCAGACTGGTTGGCGTGAGCGCGCCGGAACAAATGTAATCCTGTCATATCGGTGAAATGGAGCCCCTTATCGTATCCGTTGGATAACCCTGTCCAGTGATACGGTACGGGGTATTTTTGTTTTGTCGCTGATATGCTGCATAAAAGGATTTTCACATATATTGTCGAATAACGACGGCAGGAGAAGAGACGAGAGAAGGGGTTTTGGTATGGCAAAGATATTGGTCGTGGAGGATGAGAAGCCGATTAACGACTTGATTACGATGAATTTAAAGCTTGTCGGGCATGAGTTCTTGAAATCCTTTGACGGATCGTCGGCGCTGTCCGTTTTGGAGCGGGAAGAGGTCGATTTGATTTTGTTGGACGTGATGCTTCCGGGGCTGGACGGTTATGAAGTGATGAGGCGTATCCGCCATTTGAATGTTCCCGTCATTTTTATTACAGCCAAAGATTCTTTAGCCGACCGCATTACGGGCTTCGAGCTCGGCGCGGATGATTATATCATCAAACCTTTTGAAATCTTGGAAATGCTGGCCCGAATCCATGTCGCGTTAAGACGCAGCACCAAGGAACAAGCCGGATGGAGCTTAGACGGCGTTGAAGTGCGTTTGGCCGAGCGGCAGGTCTATAAACATGGACAGGCTGTCGAATTGACCGCGCGCGAATTTGAGCTGCTGGAGGTATTGATTCAAAACCGCAATATCGCGCTATCGAGGGAAAAGCTGCTGGAGTTGGCTTGGGGGTACGACTTTGAAGGCGAGACTCGAACGGTGGACGTTCATATTCGGCAATTGCGCCGTAAGCTCGGATGGGAAGACCGCATCAAAACGATTTTCAAGCTCGGCTACCGTCTCGAAGTGCAGGGTGAATCATGAGATTTTGGCAGAAGACGCTGTTGGTCGTGATGATCCTGTTTATTGTAGCGCTTGATCTTAGCGTCGGGATGATCATGAACAAAAGCTGGCAGCTGAATAGGCAAAGAGAGGTGCAGAGGTCGGATAACGAGCTGGCCTTGATCGCCAACAATATTTATGAAAACTTGAACTCCATCAAATCCCGGGGGATGGTAGTTGGCGATAATGTGCTGCTCGATGTTGCACGCTCTTATGCTGAATATTACCGGCGGCAAAAGATCGACCTGCAGTTGTGGGATCGCGGCCAACGGATTTATGGAAGAGGCGGCGCTGCAGCGGGGAATGAGACAGGAGATAGGGCAGGACAGGAGGGACACCAAATTGAAAGATCAAGCAAGCTTCCCGCTCCTTATGACCATTTGATTCTCGTATATTCCCGGAGCATTGAAGATCTGTATGCGAGCCAACGCGAATTGAATCGTTATATTGTATTCATCCAGCTGATCGCAGGTCCGTTGCTGGCTGCAGCGCTGTATATGTTGATCCGGCAGATCACAAGACCTTTACGACAGCTGTCCAGGACAACCCAAACGATTGCGGAAGGAAAGTACGGGGAGAGGGTGGCCCTGAAAAATAAGGATGAGTTTGGAGAATTGGCGCAGCATTTCAATCAAATGGCTTCCGCCGTCGAGAGCCATGTCGTAGATCTTTCGGTGATGGCAGAGGAAAAGCAGCGAATCGTCGATAACCTGGCTCATGAATTGCGGACCCCTCTGACCAGCATGCAGGGGTTTGCGCAATACTTGAATGCTGCCCACATCGGCGAGGAGGAAAGGATAACAGCAAGCGGCTACATCTGGAGTGAAACGATGAGACTGAAGAATCTGGTTTTTAAGCTGCTGGATCTCTCAACTTTGCGTCGTCAATCCATCGAAATGACATGCATCCAAGTCGATGAGTTATTCGAATCCGTCCGGCTCATGGAGCAGGGAAATTTAGAGCAGGCGCGCATACATCTGTTCATGCATACCTCCACTGCAAACGTTTGGGGAGATCCAGATTTGCTCGCATCTTATTTAGTCAATTGCATTGACAATGCGATCCATGCCTCACACGAAGACTCCGAAATACGATTGCTGGCATACGAGCAAGATGCACAAGTAGTGCTGGAGGTTCGGGATTTCGGCAGAGGGATGAGCCCAAAGCAGGTTAAACAAGCGTTTGAACCGTTTTACCGTGCCGATCCGGCACGGTCCAGGGAGCACGGGGGAGCCGGGCTGGGCTTATCGATATGCAGGCAAATCGCGGAGGCACATCAAGCCAAGCTATTACTCGAATCCGAAGAGAATCGAGGGACCCGCATGCGAATCTTTTTACAACTCCATAACAACGAGGTCCATACTTGATAACATGTTGGCTTTATAGTATGGATTGGCCAGGCCTACTCAAGCGAAAAAGGGGTTGTTAAAAGTGAAAAGAAAGAACATTCTGGTGGGAGTTGCCGTTTTAGCCGTATCCAGCGGGCTGCTTATGGTAAGTGCTTTGACTGTCCCATACTTCGTCGGCACTATGATGGCGAATGCCGCTCCCCAAGCGGCAGATGCAGTGACCAAGCATGATAAGCCACCTGCGTTGTTGGTTAGCCAAAAGACTCCTTTACTCAAGGTGGAGGGTAAGGAACCTGTATCGACCGTTGAGGAAGATTTGGAGAGAACCATGACGGAAGCAGAAATACAGCAAATTTACCATTACGGAGACCATATCAAAAAGGAAAGCGAACCAAGCAGTCGAACCATGAATGCTGCGGAACTGAAAAGGCTGAAAGCTTTGGAGGACCTTTATCGGTATGAAGGGGTACGTCCCCAAAGGCAACTTCCGCTCAAATCGGGAGTGTCAAGCTTCTACCTTGACATCGCAAATGATTATTTATTCTACCCTGCGCGGGAACTGACGGATGAAGAGCTGCTTCAATACATTGACTGGTATGCCCGAATGAACTTTGCCCTGAGCAAGCGAATCGTCAAACTGCAGCCGGATGCCAAGGATATCGGGAAGGAGGAGGCTCTGGACAAAGCGGTTGATAGCATCAAACGTTTGTATGATGCCGATGTGAGTCTTATGGAAGCGACAGCCGCGTATCACAAATTCGGCCCGGAGCAGCAGGGGAGTTGGGTTCTTCATTTCGCGCCGTACCGAGTCGGAGCCCTGGAAGCCCATGGTGAATCTTATTTAATGTACGATGTGTTTATTGATTCCCTCAGCGGCGTGGTAGTGGACACCACCGTGGTTAACCCGTCCTATAAGAGGACGCCGATTACGCCTGAAATGAACAAAAAAATCAGGCAGGATCCAAGTTGGATCGAGGCGGCCAAATCCATTGTTATGCATAAACAAAGCGAAGAACAAGCCATTATAAAGTCATCATTTATTCAGGATAGCGTATACGATAAGCGCGGCGTCGTCGCCATAGCATTGGAACTTGCGGACGGAGCTTCATACACCTTGGAATTGCGTTATCCGGAGAGAGCGCTGCGATGTATGGTATATAACCCGGCAAAAGGTGGCTTGTAGCTCCCTTATCCACCCCTTACGGAGGGAAGCGGGAATCGAAGGGAACCACTGCATCATTCATGATTATGTATCAGGAGGCGGTCTTTATAGGTTGCAAGAACCTAAAGGACCGACTCCTTTTAAGGTGTCCAGAAAATATAACATTTGAAGCATGACCATCCGGCTAGCGCATGCAAAGCATGAAGGTGTGACCGGTTAAATTCTGTCTACGGGGCTGGTGTTTTTCTCTTCATTCCTTCCCGCAGCAGCCTTAAAGCGTTGACCTCCAGCCCTTCGCCGGTACGCTGCTGCCCCTTCTTGCTCCGCAGCGGCGTGGCGGTTTGCAGAAGCAACGCCTTGATTTCCGCAGGCTGTAAATCGGGGTTTTGCGCAAGCAAAAGCGCAATGGCGCCGCTCACATGGGATGTTGCCATGGAAGTGCCACTCATTTCATGGTACTTGCCGTGGGTCCAGGAGGAGATTATTTTGTCTCCGGGTGCATAAATATCAATAAACTCGCCGCGGTTGCTGAAGCTGGCAATACGGCGATTGCGGTCGGTTGCCCCCACCGAGATCGTCTGCGGATATTTGGCGGGATAATCAATGCTTCGCCTTTTTCCGTCATTACCGGATGAAGCGACGATGGATATGCCGGAGACATAGGCTTTGTTCACGATATCCAGCAGAGCCTTGCTGCGCGTCTTCATCCCGAAGCTCATGTTGATGAGATGCATGTGGTTCCGGATACACCAGTCGATGCCTTGGATAATATCGGAAACGTAGGCGGATCCGTTATGATCAAAGGCCTTAACCGGATAAATGGTCGCGCGCGGCGCAACGCCGATCATGCCTTCTGTGCTGTTGGCGGCTGCAATGGTGCCCGCGATATGGGTTCCATGCCCGTTGTCATCCATCGGCAGCATGTGCCGGTTCAGCAGATTGATTCCTTTTGCCAGGGATTGACGGAGGTCCGGGTGGTAATAGTCGGCCCCGGTGTCGATAACCCCGATTTTTACCCGGTATCCGGTTGAAGTGGACCAGGCCTTGGGGGCTTTAATCTGCTTGACGCCATAGGGAATACCCGGACCCTGTATTTTGTTCGCCAGCGTATGCACCTGGATCAGGCTGTCTTCTTCGATGATGATGTCATCCTTATACGCATCCAGCATTTTCGTACTGCCCGACAAAGGTGTCATGACAGATTGGAGCAGACTGGAGGAAGGCAGATCGGGCCAATCAGGGTGACGGGCTTTGAGCTCCCGAAGGGTTTGCTGGAATGCTTCGTAATGCTGGGGATTTACAAAAGTAATGATTCGTTTGGCTCCGGATGGTGCGGGACTCTCCATGTTTTTGAGCAGCATCTGTATCAATCCGGTGTAGTCCATATTGGGCAGTCCCCCTCATAATGAACCCTGCTTTTGCATTGTATGTGGGAGCGGGTCGCTACGAGTGGGAACTTGCCCTTTTTTGCGGAAATAGGCCCTGCCTGAATGGCAAAAAAAACCCGTGGACATAAAATAAATGGAAGAGGGCGATAGGCGCTCTTTACATCATCCTGGTGGGCAGGCCCTGCCGGGACGGATACAGTCAACGGGCAGGGGCAACCCTGCCTTTTTTGATATGACGGAATGTATAAGCTGCCAGCCGGACCTCCCTGCGAAGCTCCGGTATGGTCTTTGGCGCATGTCCCCGCTTTGGAAGTTATTTTGCTGGGAAGCATGCTGCGCTTTTGTTCACAACATTAAAACTTGCAATTTATTTCTAAATAGGTTTTACTTAGTTTTGATAATGGATATGTTGTTATAAAGTAGAGGTTATACGGACGAATTCGACTTCAAGATTTCCGTATAAGTGAACATTGCGTGAGAGGAAGTGTCCGTTAGTGAGTAACTCACTCCAATTAAAGCTGGACCCTGAAAAGATCAGGGAAATGCCGCTGGTGGATTTGGCCTTTGCCGTGCTAAAGGCAGCGAATACGCCATTTTACTATCTCGATCTGATGAAAGAGGTTGCTAAGCTTCGTGGCCTGACCGAAGAAGAAATTCAAGATACCGTTGCGCAGCTATATACAGAAATTAATATCGACGGCCGTTTTGCCTGCGTTGGCACGAACCTGTGGGGACTCAAGCGTTGGTATCCGATCGATCGTTCGGAGGATCCGATTTCGAGCGCCAAGCGTCCGCGCATCATTAACGACGATGATGACGACGACGATGACGACGACTTTACCGATGAGGAAGATACCTTCAGCGCGGACGACAGCGACGAGGACTTCGATCGCATCGACGAGGACCATGACGATATCTATTCGGACGATGACTCCGATGACGAGGTTGAAGATGACGGCATCCTGGAAGACGAAGAACTCGACGAAGAGGAAGAAGATATCGACGAGGATGAAGAGGATTCCGAAGAAGACGCTGAGGAAGAATAGAAATATTCATCCGTTTGCCTTTCTCTCTTGACAGAGGACAAGGCACAGAGTAAACTATTGCATGGGCTTATGATTAAGATTTAAATATGCGCGAAAATAATAAAAAGTGCCCCGTCCTACGGGTGTCACTTTTTTTGTTTTTATGGGGCCAAAACAGCTTGTTTTCAGGCTGGTTTGTCTCTGTAGAATGGACTTTTGTTCGAGATGTTCATTCTATATAGATGCCGGATTACCCACTTTGTGCCATTTGATTTCAAATGGCGCATTGTTGTTCAAGCGGACGGTAAAGTGCAATAAACCGGCGCAGCTTATTTCGGGTGGAAATCGCGAAAAAGGGTTACGCTAAACATCATATGTATATAAATTGAACTAAAGAAAGATAAGCCTTCCGAAATATCTTTAGCTCAATTTATGTTCCTGAATTTACTGGACTTTAATAGGAGGGTTTTTATAGTGACAAAGTATATTTTTGTGACGGGCGGGGTTGTGTCTTCCCTGGGTAAAGGGATTACTGCGGCTTCACTGGGTAGGCTGCTGAAAAACAGAGGATTAAAGGTTACGATCCAGAAATTCGATCCCTATTTGAACGTGGATCCAGGAACCATGAGTCCTTATCAGCACGGTGAAGTATTCGTCACCGACGACGGCGCCGAGACGGACCTCGATTTGGGACATTATGAACGATTTATTGACATCAACCTGTCCAAAAACAGTAATGTCACCACAGGTAAAGTATATTCGTCGGTGATCAGCAAGGAACGCCGCGGCGAATATTTGGGCGGCACTGTACAGGTTATCCCTCATATTACCAACGAAATTAAAGAACGCGTATTCCGCGCCGGCCGCGAAGCGGGTTCGGACGTGGTTATTACGGAAATCGGCGGCACCGTGGGCGACATCGAGAGCTTGCCGTTCCTTGAAGCGATTCGTCAGATCAAGAGCGAAATCGGCCGTGAAAATGTCATGTACATCCATGTGACGCTGATTCCTTACATTAAAGCAGCCGGTGAAGTGAAAACGAAGCCGACCCAGCACAGCGTGAAGGAGCTCCGCAGCATCGGTATTCAACCGAACGTGATCGTATGCCGCACCGAGCATGAATTATCCGCAGACATGAAAGCTAAAATCGCCCTGTTCTGCGATATTGACGAGAATGCCGTGGTGGAATGCCGCGACGCGTCGACCTTGTACGAGGTTCCGCTGAACCTTCGTGACGAAGGCCTCGACGAAATCGTCGTGAACTACCTGAAGCTGACGACGCCAAAACCGGATATGACCGAATGGGAAGCTCTCGTGGACCGGATCAACAAGCTCGAGAAAACCGTGGAAATTGCCATTGTAGGCAAATATGTTGCACTCCATGACGCTTATTTGAGTGTGGTTGAATCCCTTTCCCATGCCGGATTTGATGCGAATGCCGAGGTGAAAATCCGCTGGGTCAATGCTGAAGAAATCACGGACGAGAATGTCGGCGAGCTGCTGAACGGCATTGGCGGCATCCTCGTTCCGGGCGGCTTCGGTGACCGTGGTATCGAAGGCAAGATCTCCGCGATCCGTTACGCTCGCGAGCAGCAAATTCCGTTCTTCGGCATTTGCCTGGGCATGCAGGTTTCGGTAATCGAATACGCCCGTGCGCTTGTCGGCATGGAAGATGCCAACAGCTCCGAGATCAATCCGGCAACGCCTTATCCGGTCATTGACCTGCTGCCGGAGCAAAAGGATATCGAGGATCTGGGCGGCACGATGCGCCTTGGCTTGTATCCATGTAAATTGGTGGAAGGCTCGCTCGCCATGGAATGCTATAACGATGAGCTGGTGTACGAAAGACACCGTCACCGGTATGAATTCAACAACCAGTACCGCGAAACGATCGAAAAAGCGGGACTCCGTATTTCCGGTACCTCCCCGGACGGACGCCTGGTTGAAATCGTCGAGCTTCCGGGCCATCCTTGGTTCCTGGCTGTGCAGTTCCATCCAGAATTCACATCTCGCCCGAACCGCCCTCAGCCGCTGTTCCGCGAGTTTGTCAAAGCTTCGATTGCACATAAAACCCTGTAAATTTGCGATAACGATGGACCTCTTCGGAGGTCCTATTTTCATTTTTGCGCAGAGGCAGGAATTCGTAACCAGAGAGCGAATAACATTAATTGGATATAAAGCGTCTGAAATTAACATTTAATGAAGATTCACGGATACGCAGGGTCAGGCTGATGTTGGGAGGTTTGCGTTAGTGGATAAGAAGAAGGTTTTGATCGTCGATGACCAGAACGGAATACGGATTCTATTGATGGAAGTGTTCAGCAGTGAGGGTTATACGACGTATCAGGCGGCCAACGGTAAAATCGCGTTAGAGATCGTAGAGAGAGACGCGCCCGATCTGGTTCTGCTCGATATGAAAATACCCGGAATGGACGGGCTGGAAATTTTAAAGCACATTAAAGAGATGAATCCGGCAATCAAAGTCATCATGATGACTGCTTATGGTGAGCTTGATATGATCAAGGAGGCCACCGAGCTCGGAGCGTTAATGCATTTCACCAAGCCGTTTGATATCGATGAAATGCGCGTTGCCGTAAATATGCAGCTTAAACATAACCCGGTACAGTTCGGGTAGTGAAAATTGGATTCTGCCTAGGCAGAATCCTTTTTTTGCGCCTGTGTATCATAGGGCACAGCCGAAATTTAAATGCTTGTTTAGTATTTATAACATGATGTGGTATAATAATTCCGAATGAGAGAAGTCGGCTAAAAACCATAGAAAAAAACAAATACTTTAGGAGGATTGAAACCATGCCATTAGTATCTATGACTGACATGTTAAACAAAGCCCTTGAGGGTAAATACGCGGTAGGTCAATTCAACATCAACAACCTTGAATGGACGCAAGCGATTCTCGCGGCTGCCGAAGAAGAGAAATCTCCAGTGATTCTGGGCGTATCTGAAGGTGCTGCTCGTCATATGAGCGGTTTTTATACGGTAGTAAAAATGGTTGAAGGCCTTATTCATGATATGAAAATTACCGTTCCTGTAGCCATTCACCTGGACCATGGCTCCAGTTTCGAAAAATGTAAAGAAGCGATCGACGCCGGATTCACTTCCGTTATGATCGACGATTCTCACAGCCCGATTGACCACAACATTGAAACCACCAAAAAAGTGGTTGAGTATGCGCATTCCAAAGGCGTTTCCGTTGAAGCTGAAGTGGGAACAGTCGGCGGACAAGAAGACGACGTTGTCGGCGGCGTAATGTACGCGAAGCTTGAAGACTGCGTTCGTATCGTCAAAGAAACCGGAATCGACACGCTTGCTCCAGCACTGGGTTCCGTTCATGGTCCTTACAAAGGCGAGCCGAACCTTGGCTTTAAAGAAATGGAAGAAATCAAGAACGAAATTCACCTTCCACTGGTTCTTCATGGTGGTACAGGTATTCCGACTCATGACATTCAAAAAGCTATTTCTTTGGGCACATCCAAAATCAACGTAAACACCGAGAACCAAATCGAGTTTACAAAAGCAGTACGTGAAGTACTCGCTGCTAAACCGGATGCTTATGATCCGCGTAAATACATCGTGCCAGGCCGCGATGCGATTAAAGCAACAGTTATCGGTAAGATCCGCGAATTCGGCTCCAACAACAAAGCGTAAGACGCTTTTCATTGTTTCTGTGCTTTGCCGCACAAGAGAGCTTAAGTGTTGTTTGATAAGAAGGCGGACAACCCCATCCGGGGTTGTCCAATCGAATAGTTTGGAATGGAGAGCACACCGCTTAGCCGGTGTTTTTCCATTTCATACACTAAAATTAACACCAAACGATTTTGCTGCTGCGAAGTATGTGGGGGGAACCTGAAACGTATGGAAAAATTGATGATTAGCGGTGGACAGCCGCTGCATGGTACCGTAACGATTAGCGGAGCCAAGAACAGCGCTATTGCCCTAATACCTGCCGCGATTTTGGCCGAGTCCGAAGTTGTGCTCGACAACCTGCCGCTCCTGAGCGACGTGGCGGTTTATGCCGAAATCCTCGAAGAACTTGGCGCTAAAGTAAGCTGGAAGGACAGTCAGATGAAAATCGACCCTTCCGATATCAAATCGATCCCGATGCCAAACGGTCCTGTCAAAAAGCTGAGAGCTTCCTACTATATGATGGGAGCGATGCTTGGCCGTTTTAAAGAAGCGGTGATCGGCCTTCCCGGGGGCTGCAACTTTGAACCCCGTCCGATTGATCAGCATATTAAAGGTTTTGAAGCATTAGGAGCGACCGTGACCAATGAGCATGGTGCGATTCACCTTCACGCCAAAGAGCTGAAGGGCGCTAAAATTTATCTTGACGTATCCAGCGTGGGTGCGACGATTAACATCATGCTGGCGGCTTCCAAGGCCAAAGGCTCCACAATTATCGAAAACGCGGCCAAAGAGCCTGAGATTATAGATGTAGCAACTCTTCTCAATTCCATGGGGGCAGTCATCAAAGGTGCAGGTACGGAAACCATCCGGATCGAGGGCGTTTCCGAGCTGCACGGCTGCCGTCACTCCATTATCCCGGACCGGATACAGGCGGGTACTTATATGGTCGCCGCTGCCGCAACCCGAGGAGATGTGCTGATTGACAACATTATTCCCAAACACCTTGAAGCATTGACCGCTAAACTGATTGAAATGGGCGTGCAGATCGAGGAGCTGGATGAAAGCATCCGTGTACTTGGTCAGCCGAACTACGGGCATGTAGACGTGAAAGCACTGATTTATCCAGGATTTGCTACGGATTTACAGTCGCCGATGACCAGCTTGCTGACGCAGGCGGAAGGTGTAAGCGTACTGAGCGATTTCGTGTACAGCAACCGGTTTAAACATGTGCCAGAGCTTGTTCGCATGGGTGCCAAGATCCGCGTGGAGGGCCGTTCCGCCATTATTGAACGCAGCCGGCTCAACGCTGCCAAAGTGAAAGCGACGGACCTTCGGGCCGGAGCTGCGCTGGTGATTGCGGGACTTACCGTCGCGGAGGGCGTAACTGAAGTCACCGGTGTCGAGTATATCGACCGCGGCTATGACCATTTGGTCACCAATCTGCGCATGCTCGGTGCGGATGTTTGGCGTGAAAACGAGTAAGTGACATATAACGAAGGGGATTTGCAGTTTAGCGCTCCATGCCGGAATCACGTTTTTTACGGTGGAACTGCATATCTCCTTCTAATTTGGGTAATGCTATCCTAATGAGGATTTTTCAAGATTATAGATTTATACAATTCAGAGAAGCTATTCTATATTCGCAAGAAAAACTTCATTTAAACGTATTGGTAGACTTCTTATAGACTGATAGAAAGCAACGACGCGATATAGTTTGACTGGACTTATAAAATTGAATAGGTGGTTATTACATGGATTTGCAAATTGCCGATTTGGAAGAAATGAAGCTGACCGATCTGTACAAGCTTGCGAAGAAGTATCAGATCCCGTACTACGGACAGCTGAAGAAGAAAGAGCTGATTTTTGCTATCTTAAGAGCACAGGCAGAGCATAGCGGACTCATGTTTATGGAGGGTGTACTGGAAATTCTTCCTGAAGGCTACGGCTTCCTCCGTCCGATCAACTATCTGCCGAGTACCGAGGATATTTACATCTCAGCATCACAGATCCGTAAGTTTGATCTTAGGACGGGAGATTTGGTCTCAGGGAAATGCCGCGCACCGAAGGAAAACGAACGTTATTTCGGGCTGCTGCAGGTAAATGCAGTTAACGGCGAAAGTCCGGACGCGGCATCGGAACGACTTCACTTCCCTGCACTTACACCTCTCTTTCCTCAAAAGAAGCTCGTGCTTGAAACATCCCCTAACCATTTGTCTACCCGGATTATGGATTTGCTCGCTCCCGTTGGTTTGGGACAGCGCGGCTTGATCGTTGCGCCTCCAAAAGCAGGTAAAACGCTCCTCTTAAAAGAAATTGCCAACAGCATCTCTACCAACAATCCCGAAATCGAACTTTTTGTACTGCTTATTGATGAACGTCCGGAGGAAGTGACGGACATGCAGCGTTCCGTTAAAGGAGAAGTGGTTGCTTCGACATTCGACGAACTGCCGGAGAACCATATTAAAGTGGCGGAGCTTGTATTGGAACGCGCGCTTCGTCTGGTGGAGCATAAGAAGGATGTCGTGATTCTGATGGACAGCATCACTCGTTTGGCACGCGCCTACAACCTTGTGATCCCACCGTCCGGGCGTACGCTGAGCGGCGGTATCGACCCTGCTGCTTTCCACCGTCCGAAACGCTTTTTCGGCTCGGCGCGGAACGTGGAGGAAGGCGGCAGCCTGACGATTTTGGCCACGGCGCTGATCGATACGGGATCCCGGATGGACGACATCATTTACGAGGAGTTCAAGGGAACGGGCAACATGGAGCTTCATTTGGACCGCAAATTGGCGGAGCGCCGCATTTTCCCTGCGATCGACATTCGCCGCTCGGGCACGCGTCGTGAAGAAGTGCTCTTAACGAAGGAAGAACTGGATACCATTTGGGCGATCCGTAAAAATATGAATGAATCGGCTGATTTTGTAGAAGGCTTCTTGAAAAAGCTGCGCGACTGCAAAACCAATGCGGAGTTCCTGGCATCCTTCGATGTCAGCAGCGTTGGCAACGGCAGCAAAGGCTCTGGCAGCCACAATAGCAGCGGCAACCGCCGCACGTCGCGGCCCGCGGCTTCCGTGCCGCTGACCTGATTTTAACGAACAAAGAGGAGACACATCATGTACCTGGTATATGCAGATGAGAAAGGCAATGTATTCGATCATCCGACGCTGTATGGCCTGGCCCGCAGCGGTGATATGATCGTGGAAATATTGGAGGACGAGCTGATCCCTCTGCCGGATGGGGCCACCTTGGTGGGACTTCCGAATACGCGGGCGATCGGCATGGATCCCGAAACCGGAGAGATGATGCCGCTGCCTGGCGATGCCCAGGCTGTAGGAGCGCTTCTCCCGCAGGGATTCACCCGGTTATGTCTTCCTGGTTATGTGAAGACGGATAAGGAATATAAGCTGCCGCTCTTCGGATATTCCGCCGTCGTCTGGAAGGATGGACGTTTCTATACAACGGCCCGTCTTTCCGATGACCCCGAGAAGTGGAATCCGCTGAATTGCAACCTGGATGAGTTGAAGCTTGGCGTCAAGAAGCTGACCCAGAAATATCCCGAAAACCGGCTGTATGAGCATCTGTCCAATTGTGCTCTCGGCTACGAATGCCTCACCGCATCCAACACGTTCCTGAACCGCTGGGAAGGTGCTGTTCCGGTGTCCTATTCGTGCAATGCCGGCTGCTTCGGCTGTATTTCCGAGCAACCGGATGACAGTGGGTTCGTTGCGCCGCAGACGCGCATGAATTTCAAGCCGAAGGTGGAAGAACTGGTTCAGATTATGCTTGAGCATCTAAAAACGCCGGAATCCATCATCAGTTTCGGACAAGGCTGTGAGGGTGAGCCATCCACGCAGGCCAAAATCATTATTGAAGCGATGCGTGAAGTCCGCTCCATTACCGATATGGGCTACATCAACATCAACACCAACGCCGGCCTGACGGATTTCATCCGCGGGATTGTCGATGCCGGTCTTGATTTGATGCGGGTAAGCACAATCAGTGCCCTGGACGACCATTACAACGCGTATTACAAGCCGCGCAAATATACGCTTGCGAACGTGGAGAAGTCCCTTAAGTATGCCTCCGACCAAGGTGTCTATACGTCCATCAACTACCTGATTTTCCCGGGCGTTACCGATCGCGAGGAAGAGATTGAGGCGATGGTGGAATTTGCGCGCCGTACAGGCCTCAAGCTGATTCAGATGCGTAATTTGAACATTGATCCGGAGAGCTATCTGGAACTGATTCCGCCGGCTCAAGGCGAGATACTCGGGATGAAGCAGATGATCGAAATATTCCAGGCCGAACTGCCGGATGTCGTCATTGGTTCATATACCCATGTGCCGCCTGTAGGGCAGAGACGCCCTAAAAAGCCTGTCCTGGCACGGGATTAGCAGTTTTGAGCAACCCGTTGATTATTATGTTCGTCCCTGCTATAATATAAGTATTGTGTCATTATAACTCTGTGTACGCATGAGACTCAGGGCAAAAAGAGGTGAAAGACATGAAACAAGAAATTCAACCAAAATACCACGTAACGACCGTAACATGTGCTTGCGGCAATACGTTCGAAACAGGTTCCGTGAAAGAAGATCTGCGCGTTGAGATTTGCTCCAACTGCCATCCGTTCTTCACAGGCAAACAGAAATTCCTGGATGCCGGCGGCCGTGTTGATAGATTTAAAAAGAAATACGGTATCTAATAGGCATAAACCCAAATCCCTTGTCTGCTTCGGCGGCAGGGGATTTTTTTGACAACTTTTGGGCTCTGGTTGCACTTTGTCTTAAAATGAACTATACTAATCCTTACCGTGCTAGACGGGGAGGTAGCGGTGCCCTGTAACTCGCAATCCGCTGTAGCGAGGTTGAACTCCTGTTAGAGGTTTTGTCGATGTGAGGTTTGGTCCCTGCGTGCAATGTTGACGGCTGGGTCCTCCGCAATGAGCACTTGTGAACCTGGTCAGGTCCGGAAGGAAGCAGCCATAAGCAAGATCGCTCTTGTGCCGGAGGGTGGCCTAGCCCGAGTTGTTACTCAGGGGTGCCGCTTGGATCGCAATTATCAATAACAGGTGCACGGTATAACTTACGAATAACATGTCAGCATCTTTGTCCGCAGGACAAGGGTGCTTTTTATTTTGCAGAGACGGATGTTCTAGACCTTAAGCATCAGGATTCATCCAAATGTTAAAAAAAGCGAATACATTGGTGGCGGATAGACGTTTTGTATAAAGCCGGATTATAGTATAATGATGAAGCGGCGAACGCGCGCTAGTGGAAGTTGAAAGAGGGTATGGCTAAGTGAAACATATCGCGCTCTACCGTGCCTGGCGGCCGCAGTCGTTCCAGGACATGGTTGGACAACAGCATATCATTCAGACGCTGCAGAATGCCATTCGCGAACAGCGGGTTTCCCATGCATACCTGTTCAGCGGTCCGCGCGGAACCGGGAAGACGACCGCGGCCAAAGTACTGGCGAAGGCCGTTAACTGTGAACGCGGCCCGGGGGCAGAGCCCTGTAACGAATGCGAAGCCTGCCGGAGAATTACAGCCGGGGCAGTGATGGACGTACAGGAGATCGATGCCGCATCGAACCGCGGCGTGGAAGAGATCCGTGATCTGCGCGAAAAGGTGAAGTATGCGCCGACCGAAGTCAGACAAAAAGTGTATATCATCGACGAAGTGCATATGCTTACGACCGAAGCATTCAACGCATTGCTCAAAACGCTGGAGGAGCCGCCTCCGCATGTCATGTTTATTTTGGCAACAACCGAGCCTCACAAGCTGCCGGCAACCATCATTTCACGCTGTCAGCGTTTTGACTTCCGCAGGGTTTCCCTGGAGGAGCAGACGCAGCGGCTTGCGCAGATTGCCCGGGAAGAGGGAATGGAAGCCGACGATGAGGCTCTTCAATATATAGCCCGTTTATCCGATGGCGGCATGCGGGATGCCCTCAGCATCCTGGATCAGATTGCATCCTTTACGGGCGGTCATGTATCCTATGAGCAGGTGCTGAGCATGACCGGGGGCATTGCCTCCGAACAGTTCGGCAGATTGGCGGGAGCGATTCAGAAGGGTGATGCGGGCCTCGTGCTCCAAATGGTGGAGGACTTTATGCAGGAAGGCAAAAGCGCCGATAAATGCATGGAGAATCTGTTGTACTATTTCCGCGACCTGCTAATGATCCAGATGATTCCGAATGCCAATAAACTGACGGACCGGGTGCTGCATCCGGAGGAATACCAGGAGATGGCCGCTTCCTTTTCAAGGCAGCAGCTGTTTCATATGATCGACACCTTGAATCATTATCAAAGCGAGATGAAATATGCCTCACAGCCGCAGACGTTGTTCGAAGTGGCGCTGCTGAAGCTGTGCGGCTCGCAGGGAGCGGCAGCGGGCTATGAACAGGCGCATGCCCAGCAAGCGGCGGCTCCGGCGGACTCCGGTGAAGTAAACCAGCTCAAGCGGCAGGTTGCCGCGCTGGAGAAAAAGCTGGAGAAGCTCATACAGAGCGGATCCGTGCCTTCCGGCGCTTCGGCTCAAGCCCCTGCGCGGTCTCACAGCGCTCCTGCGCCACGGGCATCTTCAGCAGCCAAAATCCCGTCTAACATGGACCAATTCCTTGCCCAGAAGGGCAGCCCGGACTTTTTGGAGGTCCAGCGCCAGTGGGGACAGGTTCTCCAGGGGGTCAAGGAGGAGAAGGTTACGGTGCACGCCTGGTTTATGGATGGAGATCCGGTTTCGGTAACGGAGGATGCGGTTTTGGTTGCTTTCAAAAACAACATCCACCGCGAGACGACGGAGAAGCCCGCCAATAAGCAGGTGATCGAAGGCGTCATGCATGACAAGCTCGGCAAGCCTTACCATCTGGTCACCATGATGCAGAGGGACTGGGCGGCGGCGCTCGAGGGTGCCGGAACCCAGCAGAAAGAGGAGCTGAAGCTCGAGCACGAGCATGAGGACAAGGATCCGAACGCAAAGCCATGGATTGATGAGGCACTCCACATGTTTGGAGAAGATCTCGTGATCATAAAAGATTAATTTGCACATTCCGTGCGGCCCATATAAATTGAACTAAGGCATGGGTAACGACTTCTCCGGCATGGTTATGAATTCAAGGGGAAGCAAGATCAAACTTCAGTTCAATTTATACACTAAGATCAAAGAGGAGACGATACGCGTGAATAATATGAACCAAATGATGAAGCAAGTGAAAAAGATGCAGGAGCAAATGCTGAAAGCTCAAGAAGCTCTAGCTGAAAAAAAGGTAGAAGGCAGCTCCGGCGGCGGCGTGGTTACCGTTGAAGTCAACGGCCACAAAAAATTGCTCTCCATTACCATCAAACCTGAAGCCGTAGATCCGGAAGACGTAGAAATGCTGCAGGATCTCGTGATGACGGCTGTTAACGACGCATTGACTAAAGCCGATGACATTGCGAATGCAGATATGAGCAAATTCACAGGCGGTATGAAAATCCCAGGCCTGTTCTAATAATTTAAACCAGAAAAGGGGCCCGCGTTTTGTATTATCCCGAACCGATCGCCAAGTTGATCGACGCATTTACACGATTGCCGGGCATTGGGCCGAAAACCGCGGCCCGTCTGGCTTTCCATGTGCTGAATATGAAGGAAGACGACGTCATTGATTTTGCTAAAGCGCTGGTCAGCGTGAAGCGCAATCTTCATTACTGCTCGGTTTGCTGCAATATCACCGACACCGACCCCTGCCGCATATGCCAGGATAAAACGCGAGACTCATCCGTGATTTGCGTGGTGCAGGATCCGAAGGACCTGGTTGCCATGGAGCGCACCAAAGAGTTTAACGGCTATTATCATGTGCTTCAGGGAGCCATTTCGCCGATGGAAGGCATCGGTCCTGACGACATCCGTCTGAAGGAGCTCCTTACGCGCCTTAGCGACGAACGCGTGAAAGAGCTGATCTTGGCGACCAATCCCAACATCGAGGGTGAAGCGACCGCTATGTATATCTCGCGGCTGGTACGCCCATTCGAGCTCATCGTGACGCGGATTGCCCATGGACTGCCGGTAGGCGGAGATTTGGAGTACGCGGATGAAGTGACGTTATCCAAGGCGCTGGAAGGACGGCGTCAGTTGAACTGATTGAATTTACGACGTGAACATAGCTGCAGAACAAAGGAGGTCCCGTGTGGGGCCTCCTTTTGTAGTTCTAAGTTTGTCCCCTGGGCCGTATGAATGAACTAGGAGAGCGTATAGCAAACCTTGTTTCAATAACCAGGATCGGGGGCGGATCGGAATGGCGTGGTTTCGACGGAGAGAGCCGCAGGTGCCTGCGTGGCAGCTCAAGGAGAAGCGGGAGGAAGAAATAGCCGTTTATATGGATGTGCGGGCGGCACAGGCCGAGTGGGAGCGTGCAAGGCGTTTTTTTGATGAGGCCTTGGGCGAGGAACAGATCGATTATGCGATTTACATGCTCGAAGCGGCTGAACTGAAGTATCAGATGCAATTGAGAGCGGCTAAACGCATCGGGCTGAACCGTGCGCAAATGATACTGAATCAGAGAGCGGAAGCTTAAGCGGGGAAAAAGGACCGAATTGTTGTCGGGACATAGGGGAGGGGAACCGAAATGAGAATGGCTGTCATGGGAATCATGATCTTATGTTTAATGCTGCTTTTGTTTATTGTGGTGCGCAAAAGAATCGGTTTTGGGTGGTTGACCGTGTTTGGTACGCATTTGGTGCTCGCAGCATTGGGGCTTTATCTGGTGAATTTTTCGGGTTTAATGACGGAAGTATATATCCCGTTAAACCCGACAACGATCGGGACGGTGATGGTCCTCGGCCTTCCTGGTGTCGCGCTTCTGTACAGCTTGAAAATTTCTTTGATAGGATAGTTGACGCGGCTCTTCATTCTGTGGTACATTAATTCTCGCCCCTTTCAAAAAAGGTACAAGCTTACCGGTTCGGTAAGCGAAGCGAAAAAAAGATTTAAAAAAAGTACTTGACGAAATAACGGGCCGCATGATATATTATAAGAGTTGCTGCTGAGCTAACTGAGCAGCTTCGAAAACG
>NZ_BIMK01000043.1 GCF_004001045.1 Paenibacillus chibensis | reverse complement strand
ATGGATTATGCTTAAAATCGGTTCTCATGTGTCCTTTTCGGACAAGGGACTGTTAAGTGCAACCAACGAAGCTAACACCTATGGATCGAGCTCGTTTATGATATATACCGGCGCTCCGCAAAACACGCGCCGCAAGCCGATGGAATCGATGTATCTGGAGGAAGGCAAGCAGCTCATGAAGGAAAGCGGCTTCGAGGAAATCGTGGTGCATGCGCCTTATATCATCAATCTCGGATCGTACAAGCCGAGCACGTTTGAGCTTGCGGTCAGCTTCCTGCAAGAGGAAATCCGCCGCACGCATGCCATCGGCGTCAAGAACATCGTGCTTCATCCGGGGGCATATACGGACAAGGATCCGGAATACGGCATTCAGCGGATTGCCGACGGCCTGAACGAGGTATTGAACGGCACCAACGAAACGGAAGTCCATATCGCGCTCGAAACGATGGCCGGCAAAGGGACGGAGATGGGCCGAACCTTTGAAGAAATCGCGAGTATGATTGAGAAGGTGGAGCATAACGAACGCCTCACCATCTGCATGGACACCTGTCACATCCATGATGCCGGTTACGATATTGTGAGCGACCTCGACGGAGTGCTGGAAGAGTTCGACCGGATCATCGGCTTGAACCGGATCGGTGTCGTGCATATCAATGACAGCAAAAACCCGCGCGGTGCGGGGAAAGACCGTCACACACCCATCGGCACGGGCTGGATCGGCTTCGACACGATTAACAGCGTCGTGCATCACGAGAAGCTTGCCGGTAGACCGTTCATTCTGGAGACGCCTTGGATCGGTAAAGACGCGAAAACACAGTCTCCGATGTACGAGATCGAAATTGCGCTTCTGCGCGGCAATGTGGCAGAACGCTTCGGCGCCGAGTTTATCAACCAGGTCGAGGACCTGCATGCCTTTTATGCGAAGCAGGACATCGACCCCCGCCAGTTCGTGCTGGACGTCTGGACGCTGCTGAAGAACGATGCCAAAGCGAAAAAGGCGGATTCCCGCGAGCCGCTGGAACGTTTGTACGATATGGTCGCCGAAGCGAACGTGTTCCCGGATCTCAGCGAGAAGCAGATCAATGAGCGTCTGATTGCTTGTCTGGCAGGCAAAGAGGCATTGAAATAGAAACCATATTTCATCTTAGAGAGATAGTATGAGGGAGGAGCAGGAGTCTCATGGAACTACATGTCAAAAAGAACGCATCATCTTCGCAAGCCCACCAAAACCGTGCGCGCATGCTCATTTCTTGTCCGGACGGACCGGGGATCGTTGCCGCCGTATCGCATTTTCTGCATCAGCATGGAGCCAATATCGTTCAATCCGACCAATATTCGATGGATCCGAAGGGCGGCATGTTCTTCATGCGGATCGAATTCGACCTGGCGGATCTGGAGCAGCGACTACCTGAACTTGAAAAGCAGTTCGCTGACGTAGCGGGCAAGTTCGGCATGGATTGGAAGCTGAATAATGTCAGCCGCAAGCAAAGACTGGCGATCTTCGTCTCTAAAGAGGATCATTGCCTGGTCGAGCTCCTGTGGCAGTGGCAGGCCGGCGATCTTGACGCCGAAATCGCAATGGTAGTCAGCAATCACCCGGACATGAAGGAATACGTCGAATCCTTCGGCATCCCTTATCATCATATCCCGGTAACCGCCGATACGAAGAAAGAAGCCGAGCAGCGCCAGCTGGAAGTCGTGGGAGATGACATTGATGTGATCATTTTGGCACGTTACATGCAGATTATTTCTCCGTTCTTCATCGAGCATTACCGGAACCGGATCATCAATATTCACCATTCGTTCCTCCCGGCTTTTGTCGGGGGCAAGCCATATGCCCAGGCGTATGACCGCGGCGTGAAAATCATCGGGGCTACCGCCCACTACGTCACCGAGGTGCTGGACGGCGGTCCGATCATCGAGCAGGACGTGCAGCGCGTGAGTCACCGCGACGATGTCAGCGAGCTGAAACGGATCGGCCGCACCATCGAGCGCGTCGTGCTGGCGCGGGCCGTCAAATGGCATATTGAGGACCGGATTCTGGTGCATGACAATAAAACGGTCGTTTTTAACGGCTGATTCGATTTAGCCCAAGAGAATACAGTGATACAAGCCTGCTTCGGAATGAAGCGGGCTTTTTTTAAATATCAGGAAGTTAGAACATCCGAAACAGGGCAAACCTGCAGCGCATGAATAACACCAGCGAAAGCGGTATGCCATCTTTGGAAATACGTCGATGGACAATTTAGTTATATCAGCAGGCATGACCTCGAAACCACCTCCTCGCGTTGCACCGTACAGCCTCTGCTCTCTTCGATCCCCGCTGCTGTGAAAGGTACTGAGGCGGATCATGATTTTGAAGAACGAACGTCAAAGCTTATCGGAATATGGAGAAAAACATATTTTTAGCACATGTACTAATTATTGTAAAGCGATTCGCCGAAATTTTTCTTTATAAAATTTTATGAAATCATGAAGTGAACTTAAGAAACGGAACGTCTTTAATATTGTAAGATCAAATCAAGCAACGAATAGAGAGGGGGAGAGAAGTTGTCTTTGATAAAAAAAGATCCCGCATGGACAAGGCTGCCGTTATGGGCACTCGCGCTGTTGCTGCTGCTGCTAGGATTTGGCGCCGGCGTTGCCCATGCGGAGGATAAGCCTTCCATTGCCGTGAAAAGCGAAGCAGGCTATAACGGAATGATGAAAAACGGAACATGGAATCCGCTGAAGCTTACTCTGACGAGCAATCAGGATTTATCGGGAGATATTGTGTTTCAGGTCATTCAGGACCAATTCGGCAACAGTCCGACTTCTTACGTGCAGCATGTCGAGCTGCCGAAGGATACGCCGAAGGAGGTTGTAATCCCCATTCCGGGACAGCAGTATTACGAAGCCAATAACGCCATCCGTTTTTACGAAGGCAGTGTGCAGAAGGGGAAGCTGATCAGCTTTTCTTCCGGCCAAGGCTATGTCAACGGCTTTGTCATTAATTCCATGAATGTCGCCGTCTTGTCGGATGATCCTGACGCGATGAACTTCCTGGCGTTGATCCAGAGCGGAAATTCCAAGATTAACGTCATGCATATGAAGCAGCCGGAGATCCCGGCGGATCCGATGCTGATGGACGGCATTGATGTAATGGTGTTGGACCGGTTTGCATCGGACACGCTCTCGCCTGCGCAGGTGACATCGATTGAGCAATGGGTCAAAACCGGAGGTCAGCTGATTCTCGGAGGAGGAGCCGCTTATCCGAAAACTTCCGCTCCGTTTGCTTCCATCTCGCCGGTTGCCTATCAAGGCACCTTCAGCGTCACGGAGCTGCCCGAGCTGGAGCAGCTTGGGGCATCGAAGCAGGGAAGCGGCAAAGGCGGCACCAAGCTCAATTTGGGCGGCGAGCTTACGTTATCCGATGCCCAGCTTGTCCCGGATGCCAACCTGCTGTATTCCGCCGGGGGCAAGCCGCTGTTCGCGAGCCGGCAGGTCGAGAACGGCAAGGTGCTCTATGCCGCATACGACCTTGCCCAGGAGCCGATGGCCTCATGGGCCGGAAATTCATCCGTATGGTCGGCCCTGCTTGGCAGCGAGCTTCAGGCGGATAACCAAAAAACGAGCCGCGGAAATTTCAATCCGATGATGAATCTGAACTACATATTGAACTTTTTTCCATCTTTGAACATGCCGTCGTTCCAGGTGCTTGCCTGGCTGCTGGTCGTGTATGCCATTCTCGTTGCGCCGTTGCTGTACCTGATTCTGAAGAGAATGGACAAGCGCGAATGGTCGTGGTGGATCATTCCGCTGGTTGCGTTGATCGCGAGCGGAACGGTGTATGCCATCGGAGCCTCGGATAAAACGAAAGAATTGGCCCATACGCTGAATGTCGTGGAACTGGACGGCAAGGGCCAAGGAAAGTTCAAAAGCGCGACGGCGTTCTTCTCGCCGGGAAGCGGAAACTATCATTTGGAGCTGCCTGCCAATTCCTATGTGACCGTTCAACGGGAAGGATCGTTCTCGGGCGGCGGGGACAGCCGGAATCTGGTGGAGACCGGTCCGAAGGAAACGGGCGTCGAGCTGCTGGACATGCCGCAGTGGTCCCTGGCCAAGCTGTGGGTCGAGCAGCGCAAGCAAAATGAAAATATGGGCCAGCTGGACGTCAGTCTCATGATTAACGCCAAGGGCGATATTGACGGGAAGGTCGTAAATTCGACGACGAAAAGCCTGAAGGATGCCGGACTTGTCGTCGGCGGGAAAATCTACTCGCTGGGAAGCCTTGAACCCGGCAAATCCGTATCCCTGGCAGCGGTGAAGCAGACGCAGTCCTACCGGGGCGGGAGCATCAGCATGTCTTTATTCCCGAATACCGGGGGCAATAAAGATCCTTACATCAGGGAGAAGGGGATGCTCGATAACTATCTCCAGAATTCGGATTGGTCAGGAAGAGATGCCTATATTTTGGCGTTCAGCAAGGATAAGCTGCTTAATTACCGCAGCGACGGCCGCGACATGGAAAGCGATCAGCTGAACCTGTGGCTGCAGCCGGTGCAAATCAGCTGGGTTCAAAACGGTCAGTTGAACATTCCTTTCGGTTTTATCATGCCGATCGTTAACCAGATTTCTTCACCGAACTGGTATCAGGAGCCAAACGGCATGAGCCATATGGAACAGGGCAGTGTCACCTTTGATTATGACGTTCCGGACATGAAAAGCATGACGGGCGGCACGCTGAAGCTTCAGGGCACGAATCCCGGGAAACAAACGGAATATTATATTTTTAATGATCATAAGCAGGACTGGGAGCCGATGAAGTGGGATGCCTCCAAGCAGTGGAGCGCGGCCAATCCGAATGAGCAGTATGCATCGCAGGGACGCATCCGTGTCAAAGTGACGGCCAAAGCGGCGACGGACCTTATGCTGCCTGAGCTTGCAGTAAAGGGGGCAGTAAAGCCATGATCGACATTCAGCATTTGAGCAAGCGTTACGGCAATTTCGATGCGTTAAAAGATATTAATCTATTTATTCCGGAGGGTACGGTCTTCGGATTCGTAGGCCCGAACGGCGCCGGCAAATCGACGACGATGTCCATTCTCGCCACCTTGATGCTTCCGACCTCGGGCGTGGCCAAGGTCGATGGCTTCGACGTGACGCAGCATCCGAAGGAAGTGCGCAAAAGAATCGGATATATGCCGGATTTCTTCGGCGTATATGACCAGCTGAAAACGACGGAGTATCTTCATTTCTACGGGGCGAGCTACAATATCCCGCGCGCTGAACGCGATCAGCTCATTCCGCAGCTGCTGGAGCTGGTGAACCTGAGCGACAAAAGCGATGTGTACGTGGATGGCCTCTCGCGCGGAATGAAGCAGCGTTTATGCCTGGCGCGCTGTCTGATTCATGATCCGAAAGTGCTGATTCTGGATGAGCCGGCATCGGGTCTGGACCCGCGGGCAAGAATCGAGATGCGGGAAATTTTGAAAGAGCTCAAGCAGATGGGCAAGACGATCATTATTTCCTCGCATATTTTGCCGGAGCTGGCAGAGATGGTGGACGAGATCGGCGTCATCGAGCATGGTCAGATGGTGGCGCAAGGCAGGGTTGCGGATATTCAGGCCCGTCTTCGCGTCAAAAAAGTGCTTCATATCCGTGTATTGGAGCGCGAAGACGAGCTCTCCGCCCGCCTGCAGGACGAACCGCTCGTATCCGCCGTGCTTTCGGACAATACAGGCATTCATGTCCATTTTGGAGGCGGAGACCTGGAACAGGTGCAGCTGCTGCAGAAGATGATTGCATGGGGCTATGGGGTTGTTTCCTTCCATGAAGCGCAAACCAATCTGGAGGACGTGTTCCTCGAAATCACAAAGGGAGGGGCTGTCATATGAACTGGAGCCGTAAATGGATAAACCCGGTACTGGACAAGGAATTCCGCCTGAGAATGCGGACGCCCCGATCGGCGATTTCCCTGCTGGCCTACATTTTGGTGCTTGGATTGATCGCGCTTGGATTTATCTACGTCACCCTGTACCTGGGGAATAACGGCAATCAGCCGTTCAATTCCAGCGCCGGACGCATGATGTTCTATGTGCTGAGCTTTGCGCAGCTGGTCTTGATTGCTTTTATGGCGCCAGCCCTGACGGCGGGCGTAATCAGCGGCGAACGGGAGAAGCAGACGCTGAGCATGCTGCTGACGACGCAGCAAAGCTCGGCCACCATTATTTTGAGCAAGCTGTTTTCCTCGCTGAGCTTCATGACGCTGATCATTGTGGCAACGATGCCGATTTACAGCATCGTCTTCCTGTACGGCGGCATTTCGCTGAAGCAGATGATCTTCATCTTTTTATTTTATCTGTTCGTGATGCTGCTGCTCGGAGCGCTTGGCGTTCTGTTCTCGACGCTATTTAAGCGGACGATGATCTCGGTTATCGTGACCTACGGCGTCGGGCTCTGTATTTTTCTGATGACGGGGCTGATTTATTTGTTCGCCATGAGCATCGTTCAGCGGCATCAGTATGCCTTGCAGCCCGGAACGGGGACCACATACTCCTGGGTCGGATACATTCTCGGCTTGAACCCTGCGGGAGCGCTGATCAGCTTGTTTGAACCGAGCTTTTCGAAATCGGCCTTCCTGCTGCGAAACGGCAATCTGAACTCCGATGCGCCGATTCAGCTGTGGCAGGAGTTTCTATTGGTATACACGGTGGTTATCATCGCCGCAATATGGATCAGCATCCGCCGGATTCGACCGGATGCAGGACGCAAATTCAAGAAGCGCGGGACTCAGGCTCTTTCCATGGATACAGGCGGGAACGATCCTTCCTGACAAGGAGCGTGTAAGTGAAGACGGCTTAATCAAGAAAAGCATGATGGGGCATTAACGATAAACAGGGACGCAAAAAGGAGGAGAGCTGATGGACGCCATTTGGAGTGCGGTCGCAAAGGCGCGGTCACGGCTGCAGATGTTCAGGCTGATCCGCTTTGCCTGCTGCGGGATTGCCGCCGGGCTGGGGTGTGCGATTGTGCTGCTGCTCGCGGCCCGGCTGTGGCCGATTGCGGGGTATCGCTTTCTTGCGCTGGGGACCATTGGAGCCGGCCTGCTTGGAGGTGCGCTCTGGGGCGCTCTGCACCGGGTAAAGGAGCAGGAGGCTGCGCAGGCCATGGACACGGCGACAGGCGGAGCCGAGCGGAGCGACATGATGGTGACGGCGCTGGCTTTTGCCGGGGAGGACAGCGCGGCAGCAAGGTGGCAGCGAACCCAGGCCGAGGCATATGGAAACAGCTTCGCCGCTCAGCTGAAGAAAAGGCTTCCTTACCCGAGTTACAAAAAAATAGCGGCAACGGCCGCGGTTCTGCTCGTCGCAGCAGGCGTGTTGTCCGTGCTTCCCAATCCCGCGGATGAGAAGCTGGCGGAAGCCAAGCGTCACAAAGAGTGGGTTCAGGATCAGAAGCAGCAAACGGAGCAGCTGGTTTCGCAGCTGCAGGCTCAGAAGCTGGACCCGGTGGTAAATAAGCCGCTGGAGGACTCGCTCAAGACGCTGCAAAAAAAACTGGCAGCCGAGAAGGATCCCGAGAAAGCGCTGGCCGAGCTGGAGAAAACGATGAAGGACATGGAGAAAATGGCCGCGAAGCAGGATGCCGCCGTTCAAAACCTGTCCGAGCTGGGCAAAAAAATGCAGAATGCCCCTCAGATGGCATCGCTGGGCAAAAGTCTGGCCGAAGGAAAGCCTGAGGACTTGAAAAAGGCCATGGAGTCGTTCAAGAAGCAGGTGAAGCAGCTGACGCCTGAGCAAAAGCAGAAGCTGCGCGAAGCGCTGGATAAGCTGGCAGAGGAAGCCGGCAAACAACCGGAGACCAAGGAACTGGCGGATGCTTTGAAAAAAACGCAAAAAGCGCTGACCGAAGGAACCGGAGATCAAGAAAAGGAAGAGGCGCTGAATGACCTGGAATCGGCGCTTGCCAAAGCGCTTGCGGCCCGGGCGGCCGCATCCAGCCAATCCGCAGCGGCATCCGCGATGAGCTCCAAGCTAGCCTCGCAAGGGCTCGGCCTCTCTACGCAAATGGCGGCGGCCGGCATGCCGGTCTCCGATACGTGGAGCAGCGGGGGCAGCGCGGAAGAGCTTGCATTGGGTGAGGAAGCCGGAGGAGCCGAGCCGGATGGCGATCCTTCATCCTCCCCAGGCAGCAGTGGAACGCAAGGGTCAGGCGCTGGTTCCGGTAACGGCTCTGGAAGCGGCTCGGGCGCTGGTTCCGAGAATGGTTCGGGCAACGGCCGCGGTTCAGGCGGTTCGGGGTCCGGAGGCTCCGGGGCTGGCCTCGGAGCTGGCGGGCGTGATTTGATCATGACGCCGCGTAAATTTGAAGGCTCCGGCAATAAGCAAAACGACAAAGGGCCGCTGAAAGGGCAGGGCGGCACGATCCAGAAGGGCGGAACCGCCCCGGCCGTGGACGGAGCCAGCCGTCCGTACGAGGAAGTGTACAAGGAATATGCGGCTGAGGCGAAAAAATCGCTGGGGCGGCAGGAACTGCCGCAGCAGATGCAAAGCCTGGTCGAGAACTATTTTACGGGGATTAATCCGAGTCCCTGAATCATACTCACCAATATTCGAGGAATCGGGAGGACAACAACATGCAGGAAACCGTAATCCAGCCTGAGGCCTGGAAAGAAACGATCTCTCGCGTACGCGGACAGATCGGCGAAATCATTGTCGGCCAGCAGGAGGTTGTCGAGCAGATGCTCTGGTGCATCTTTGCCGGCGGGCATGCGCTGCTGGAGGGGATTCCGGGGCTGGGGAAAACGATGCTCGTCCGCACGATCGCAGACACGCTGGACCTGTCCTTCTCTCGCATCCAGTTTACGCCTGACCTGATGCCGAGCGATATTACAGGGACGCAAATTTTGTCATTCGGCAGACAGGGCGAGACCGGGATGACGTTCCAAAGCGGGCCGTTATTCAGCAGCATCGTGCTGGCGGATGAAATCAACCGGGCAACGCCCAAAACCCAAAGCGCACTGCTGGAAGCCATGCAGGAAAAAACGGTGACGGTCGGCAATGAAACGCATCGGCTGCCGAGCCCGTTTTTCGTGCTCGCAACGCAAAACCCGCTTGAGAACGAGGGAACCTATCCGCTGCCGGAAGCGCAGCTGGACCGATTTCTTCTGAAAATACTCGTGCCGTACCCAAGCGCCGACGAGCTTAAGGAAATCGTGAGACGGACGACGTCCAACCATGCGCCCACCATCGTGAAGCAGGCGGGTCCGGAAGAGCTTCTGGAAATCCAGCATGGGGCCAGGGAGGTCCTCGTAGCGGACGAGGTGCTGGATTACGCGGCAAGGCTGCTGATGATGTCCCATCCGGAAGAGGGGACGGCTCCGGAAGGCGTGAAGAAGTACGTGCGTTTCGGTTCCGGACCGCGCGGCATTCAGTCGATCATTTCGGCAGGGAAGGTTCGGGCGGTATGCCAAGGCAGGATGCATTTGTCCCAAAGCGACATCAACGCCGTGGCCGTTCCCGCACTTCGGCATCGCATTTTCTTGAATTTCGAAGGACAAGCCCTGGGCATTACAACCGATCAGGTCATTAAGGAGATGCTGCAGGCGCTTGGAGGACGGCCATGAGCCCTTCCCATCTGCTGACGACCGACTGGATGGCACGGCTGGAAAGACTGGCGCTCGGCTCGGGCAGGCGCGTCGCAGGTACTCTCCAGGGGAAGCGCCGGTCCAGCAGGCTGGGCTCTTCGCTGGAATTCGCCGACTATCGTTCCTATGCGCCCGGTGACGACATCCGCCGCTTTGACTGGGGCGTGTATTCCCGCACCGGGAAGCCGTTTGTCCGCCAGTTTATGGATGAGCAGGAGCTGATGGTCAGCCTTTATGTAGATTGCTCGGCTTCCATGGATTTTGGGGGTTCTTCACCGGAGAGCGATAAAGGTGGAGGAAAAGGCGAAAACAAGCTTCTATTCGCAAAAAGGCTGGCAGCAAGCATCGGTTATATCGCCTTGTGTTCCTATGAGCGGGTGGGGGCCAGCTGCTACAGCGACCGCATTCAGGGCAGGCTGCCGGTTCTGCGGGGACGGGGGGCAGCGATGAGATTGTTCCAGTTTTTGCAGGATATGCCCCCAGGAGCCGAGGGCAGCCTGTCAACAGCGCTCAGGGAGCCGGGAGCCGTACCGCGTTTGTCCGGTATGACCTGGATTTTCTCCGATTTTTGGCTGGGCGAGGCAGAGTCGTCGCTCGGGAGCGTCCTTTCCCGGCTCGCAGGTGCCGGTCAGGAGGTCGTGCTCGTGCAGGTGCTATCGCCGGAAGAGATCGATCCGGAGCTTAGCGGCGACCTGCGGCTCATCGACAGCGAGCTGAATACCGGCAAGGAGGTTGCCTTTACCGGACGCGTGCTGCAGAGATACCGCGAGGAGCTGGTGCATTACCAGAACGAGCTCCGGCAAATGGCATCGGAGCGGGGCATATCGTATGTCGCGCTTTCAAGCGGCATGACGCTGCAGGAAGCGGTGTTCGGGGCTTTTGCCGGGGCCGGCCTTGTCCGTGTCTGACCTGCTCAGGCGTCGTAAGGAAAGGAGGGGATCAAGTGGGAATCGGTTCATGGCTCGGGTTGTGGTTCGGTCTTAGCTTACCGGCCATACTGGCAATGTATCTGCTGAAACGGAAGTTTATTGACACCCGGGTGCCGAGCCATTTGTTGTGGCAGCGAGTCCTGAAAAACCTGGAGGCCAACCGTCCGTGGCAAAAGCTGCGCAACCGGCTCCTCCTGTGGCTCCAGCTGCTGGCCGCTGCACTGCTTGTGTTGGCGCTGATGAAGCCCTTCTGGTGGGCGGCGGACGGAGGGAAAGAGCATGTCGTGCTCTTGGCAGACACTTCGGGGAGCATGAGTACGCTGAACGGAGCGGAAGCAGGCAGTTCCTCCGCTGACAGGCTGGAGCAGATCAAGCAGCAGATGAAAGATTATATGAAGCGGGAAGCGAAGAACAGCGAAATCACGGTGTTAAGCATGAACGCGGAGCCAAATGTGATCATTTCCCGGGAAAAAGACCGCAGCCGCGTTAATGAGGCCATCGATTCGTTGGAAGCTTATTTTGGCAAAGCCGCCTATGACGAGACGCTGTCGCTGGCTTCAGCCTTCACCCGCGACGATCAAGGCGCGGAAGTGGTCGTGTTTACCGACGGCCAGTGGAGAGGCAATCCCTCGTCCATCCCGTTTCGTGCCACCGTGCGGGTAATATCGCTGGAATCGGCAAAGGGAATGAACCTTTCCGTGCAGCAGTTTGGCGTCAAAGAGGAGCCGAGCGGCATGACCGCCGTAGCGGTTGTAAAAAACAACAGCGAGGCGGGAAAGCCCGCGGAAGTCAATATATACGGTGACGGCAAGCTGCTCAAAACGGCATCCGCCGAGATGAAGGCGGGTGCTTCGGCAACGTTAACGTTCAAGGGCTTGCCGGAAGCCGGAGTGTACAAGGCAGAGCTGGACGGCAAAGACGATTACATGGCCGACAACTCGGCATACGCTTTTTCGCGGCGGGCGGATACCGCCCGGATTTTGCTCATGACCCGCGGGAATTTATTTCTGGAAAAAGGACTTCAGCTGACGGGCGCCGAGGTCGTTAAAATGAGCATTCCCGAAACGGCGGAAGGCGCGGCTGCGAATTCGTTAAGCACGGCGCCGCTGCCGGAGAAAAAGCCGGATCTGGTGGTGATCGACGGAACGGTCCCGTCCTTTGCTTCCCAGGGGGAATGGAAAAAGCTTCTTGACAGCACCCCGGTGTGGACGCTTGGAGGAGAGGGCAAGAAGGTTGCCGTGAACGGCGCGCAGCCAAAGCTGGCCAGCCATCCGGCCAACCAGTACATGAGCTACAACGGCATCTATATCGGCAGCGTCATCGACCGAAAGCTGCCCGAGTGGGCTTCGCCGATCGTGAGCATCGAAGATCACCCTGCGGTGATCGCAGGAAGCGCCAACGGGGAGCCGCGGCTATCTTATTTGTTTGATCTGCAGGAAACGGACTTTCCGCTCTCTTCGGAATTTCCGATTGCGGTGCATGATGCCGTTTCCTGGTTGACCGGAAGCGGCGGCAAGAGCCTGGGCCGTTATACGGCAGGTACGCGAATTGAAATTCCGCTTGCCGCCGATGTGGTTTCGGCCCGTTGGGTTGCCAAAGACGGCATGGCTAAGGAGAGGAAGGTACCTGATCTCGAAGCGGAAGCCGGAGAGAAGGGGATCAGCGTATTGCAGCAGGTGCCTCCGGTGCCGGGCTTGTATGCATTTGAGCAGGTGAACGCTGCGGGCAAGAAGCTCGAATATCTTGCCGAATCGGCTGCGGACCCGTATGAATCGCAGTGGAGCAAAGATTCCGGCAAGCTGGCGGAGATCGGGAAAGGCGATAACGCCGGGGAAGCCGCCGGGGCGGCGACGCAGGCATCAGCTTCAGATGACCGAGAAGGCAACCGAAGCAAGGTACCGCTGACAACGCCGCTTGCGGTTTTGGTCCTGCTTGTTATTTTAGCGGAATGGGGGGTGTATCAGCGTGGGCGTTCAATTTAGCCACCCCTGGCTGCTGCTGCTCCTGGTCCCTCTGGCGGGAGTCATGCTGTACGCCTACAAATCGGATTTCCGATTAAACGGCGCACGGAAAACCGGAGCCGTCCTCCTTCGCTCCGCCGTTCTGCTGCTGCTTGTGCTGGCCATTTCCGGTATGCAGTCCTATACCGTTCTGCAGCAGAAAAAAATCGTATACGTGGTGGACAGGTCCGCGAGCATGCCGCAGGAAGGCCAGGCGGAAGCTTGGATGCTGCAGTCGGCAGGGGGCAAAAAGGAGGATGATGCTATCGGCATCGTTTCCTCTTCCCTGCAGTCCGCATACGAACAGAAGCTGCTGAAGCAGATGCCGCGCAGCCTGACGCTGAATGCAGCGCAGAATCCGGATTTCAGCAATCTGGAATCTGGACTGATGCTGGCGGGAAATCTGCTGGACGGACGCGCTGATTCGCGGATCGTGCTGATCAGCGACGGCAAAGAAAACGTCGGCAGCATGCTCGCTGCCGGACGGATGCTGAAAAATCAGGGCATTCCCGTCGATGTTCTGCCTTCGCCTTCGCGGCAGCTGCAGGATGTATCGGTCGAGGAGGTCAGTGTGCCGCAAAAGCTATACCAAGCGGAGTCCTTCTCGATTGAAGTTCTCGTGCGAAGCACATTTAAGGGCCAGGGAGAGCTCAGGTTATATGAGGACAGCCGCGAAATCGGCAGGGAGAGCGTGGACATCGCATCAGGCGACAACCGGTATGCGGTCAAAGCGCTCGCCAAAACGCCGGGCCTTCACCGATATCGTGCGGAAGTGTTCATGAACGGTGACCAGCAGTCGGCGAACAATGCCGGATATGCGTTTACGCGGGTAGACGGCCCGCCGAAGGTTCTGATCGTCGAAGGCAAAAAAGGGACGTCTGCGAATATTACATCCGCCTTGTCATCCGGTCTCGTGCAGTTTGAGGTGATGCCGAGCCCGGCGCTGCTGCCAAGCGAGATGGCCAAATATGCGGAATATGATTCGATTATTTTCAACAACGTGTCCGGCGACCAGGTGGGCGAGCGGCGCATGGAAATGATTGAGCAGGCGGTGAAAAGCTACGGCATCGGCTTTATGATGGTGGGCGGCGAAAACAGCTATGGCATGGGCGGATACTTCAAAACGCCGATCGAGCGTGCTTTGCCGGTATCCATGGACCTGGAGGGCAAGCGGCAAATTCCGTCGCTCGGTCTGATCCTTGTCATCGACCGCTCGGGCAGCATGTCCGGCGATAAAATGGAGATGGCCAAGGAAGCGGCCGTCCGCACCGTCGAAATGCTGCGGGCGAAGGATACCGTGGGCGTGCTAGCTTTCGATTCCAGCAATTGGTGGGTCGTGCCACCGATGCAGCTGAACGATAAAAAGCAGGAGGTCATTCAAAAGATTCAGTCGATCCAGAGCGACGGCGGAACAGACATTTATCCTGCCGCAGCCTCGGCCGTGGAGGAAATGCTCAAGGTTCAAGCCCAGCGCAAGCACATCATTCTGATGACGGACGGACAGTCGGCCGGAAACGGGGGCTATGGTGACCTGCTGGCCAAGATGGTGGATGAAAGCATCACGATGTCGACCGTGGCGGTGGGCAGCGATGCGGACGTCAACCTGCTGCAAACCCTTGCGGACGGTGCCAAGGGGCGGTTTTACTTCGCCCAGGACGAATCGACGATTCCCGCGATATTCAGCCGCGAGGCGGCTATGATCTCGAAATCATATATTGTGGACAAGCCGTTCGTACCGGCTCTGCAGGATCCGGGAGACTGGAAAGCCTTATTCGGGAACGGGGCGCCGGAAATTTACGGCTATGTGGCGACGACGGCAAAGCCGGCTGCCCAGACGGTGCTGTCGAGTCCGGAGCCCGATCCGCTCCTGGCCCGTTGGCAGTACGGTTCTGGCCGTACCGTCGCCTGGACGAGTGACATGATGGGCAAATGGTCCAAGGATTGGGTATCGTGGCCCGCCTTTTCCAACGTGCTGACGCAGATGGTGAAATGGACCTTCCCGCAGTTTGCGTCTTCTTCGTATCAAGTGAACACGCAGGTGGAGGGCAGCAAGGTCCGGTTTGAAGTGAGCGCCCCCGGCGGAAACGGACCGGAACAGCTGCAGGCTATCGTAACCGGGGATCAACTGAAGCCGACTCCGGTGGATCTGGTACAGGAATCGCCGGGCAGCTACAGCGGGGAAATTCATGTGGATGAGCCGGGCTCCTTTCTGATGTCGCTGCAGGATGGATCAGGCCAGAGTGTGGCGCCGCCAAGCGGACTGATTGTCCCGTATTCACCGGAATACCGGATCGAGACCGGAGACGCGCAGCAGGAGCTGGAGCGGCTGGCCGAGATGACCGGCGGGCGCGTCCTGTCCTGGGATCAGCCGGAGCAGGTGTTCGCCGCTGCTCCGCGCCCAAGCCGCGAGCCTCATGATCTCGGCTACGCGCTGCTTATCTTGGCCCTGCTGCTCTGGGTCGCGGATATCGCGGTGCGCCGCCTGGCCCTCCCATGGGACCGGATCGGCGCATCCGTGGCCGCCGCGATCCGGAGGCGGCCGCAGCCGGCCGGCGGGGCTTCGGCCCCGGACGCCGGCCTCGGCAGGCTCGCCGCGCGCAAGGAACGCGCGGCCGCCTTTTACGGCGGCGCAGCCAAGCCGCCGTCCGCCCCGGCGCCGCAGGCGCGCGCGGAGGGCGGCCCGGCTGGCGCCGGCGGGCGCAGCCCGCAGGAAGCCGGAGCAGAGCGTCCGGCTTCAGGCCCTGCGGCGGCAAGCGTGCAGCCGCAGGGAACGCCCGCAGACCGGCCGCCCGCGGCAGGGCCGGGTCTTAAGGCGGCGGCATCGGACAAGCCGCCGCAGGAGGAGCAGCGGTCCGCAGCGATGGACCGCCTGCTGGCCGCGCGAAAGCGCAACTCGCGCTAGCCCGGACTAACTTTGAGGCCATGAGCTTCGCCTATATGCCATAACCATAACAAGAGACCCGCAACGAGCATCGTGTCGCGGGTCTCTTTGTGTGGATTCCAGCATGTTCACCAGCCGTTTTCCATGATTTTTTTGTTCGCGCTGCATGTTTTCCCCCGGATGCGGGTAATGAATAAGGATTATGCCTTAGGGGATCCGTTTGTTCCTATCAGGGGGTTCAACATTCGGTTGGAGCCAAACAGCACCATGCCGAAGAGGAGATGACCGGCAAGCCACCAGCCGAAAGATTTCATGTCGCCAGGGGCCGGGACCCGATCGGACAACGAAGCCAGAGGAAAGTACAGGAGCGAGGACAAGAAGCCGATCCAGAGGGCGCTTGCAAGCGGAGCCGGCTTTGAGCGGAACATGATCCAGGCGGCGTAGACAAGCCCGATGGCGAGGGATACGATCAGATGGAGCGTTAGCTCGAACCACTCGGGCAGGCGAGGCGGCATCAAGCTTATAAAATCCACGTTCAGCAGCAGCCGGTACACTTTATGCCCGGAGCCAAGCTCGGCAAGCTTCAGAAAGAAGGCGAGAACAATACCTCCGGTAAGGCCGCAGGAAAGTCCTTTCATCCAGAAAGCGGCGGAAGCGGCGATCTGCCTGCCAGGGTTATTCATAAGAACACCTCTCACAATAAGGAATGATGACAGAAAAAATTGTGACAAATTATGTAGAGAAATTAGCACGGGGGAAGGAAAGTGTGACCGCTTTAACCCGCGGTGCATTCAGATTTGAGCCGCTTTTGGATTCTGTAAAATCCTGCCGCATAATGACCCTCACGGCAGGGAATGGTGATAAAGGATATGGAAAAGAAGACTGCCAAGTGTTACAATAAGTCAAAATGAAACATTCAAGCAGAGCTTCTTCATAATCCGCAAGCGGGAGAAGGCTTTTGACGCTTTCTTTTTGGTATCATTGTAGTTGATTTAACCAGGATTATGAAGCAGGATTCCTGCCGCTTTTAAATTTCCCAGAGTGACTGAGGAGGATAAACATGACTGACAAGAATCAAGCGATCGACAAAAAAGAGAACTCGACCATCGACAATCTTTCGATCACGACCATCCGTACTTTGGCGATCGATGCCATTGAAAAAGCAAATTCCGGACATCCGGGGATGCCAATGGGTTCCGCGCCGATGGGCTACCAATTGTTCGCCAAAACGATGAACCACAATCCGGAAAATCCGACTTGGATCAACCGCGACCGGTTCGTATTGTCCGCTGGTCACGGCTCCATGCTGCTGTACAGCTTGCTGCACCTGAGCGGTTATGATCTTCCGATGGAGGAACTGAAGCAATTCCGTCAATGGGGAAGCTTGACTCCGGGTCACCCTGAATTCGGACATACCGCCGGCGTTGACGCAACAACCGGACCTCTGGGTCAGGGAATTGCCATGGCTGTGGGTATGGCGATGGCCGAAGCGCAGCTGGGCGCAACTTATAACAAAGACCAATTCAAAGTGGTTGACCACTACACATACGCCATTTGCGGCGACGGCGACCTGATGGAAGGCATTTCTTCGGAAGCCGCTTCCCTTGCAGGCCATCTGAAGCTCGGCAAATTGGTCGTTCTTTATGATTCCAACGACATTTCCCTGGATGGAGCACTGAATCTCTCCTTCTCCGAAAATGTGCAAAAACGCTTTGAAGCTTACGGCTGGCAAGTGCTGCGCGTCGAGGACGGAAACGATCTTCCTGCCATCGAAAAGGCGATTGCCGAAGCGCAGGGCGAAACAGAAAAACCAACCCTGATCGAAGTCAAAACGATCATCGGTTACGGCAGCCCGAACAAGCAGGGCAAAGGCGGCCATGGCGGTACGCACGGATCTCCACTGGGTGCCGACGAAGCCAAGCTGACCAAGGAAGCCTACAACTGGGTTTACGAGGAAGACTTCTATGTACCGGAAGAAGTGCGCGAGCATTTCGCCAAAGTGAAAGAGCATGGCATCCAAGTAAACAAAGCATGGAACGAGCAGTTCGCTGCTTATCAAAAAGCTTATCCTGAGCTTGCCGCTCAATTCAACAAGGCCGTTGCAGGCGACCTTGCGGAAGGATGGGATAAGGATCTTCCGAAATATTCGACCGAAGACAAAGCGGTATCTACGCGCGTGGCTTCCGGTAACGCATTGAACGGACTCGTGAACAACGTGCCGCAGCTGACAGGCGGATCTGCCGACCTGGAAAGCTCCACAATGACGCATCTGAAAGGCATCGGCAACTTTACACCGGAAACCCGCGACGGCCGCAACATTTACTTCGGCGTCCGTGAATTCGGCATGGCTGCAGCGATGAACGGCATGATGCTCCATGGCGGCGTAAAAGTGTACGGCGGTACGTTCTTCGTATTTACCGATTACCTGCGCCCTGCGGTTCGCCTGGCATCGATCATGAAGCTGCCGGTAACTTATGTTCTGACGCATGACAGTATTGCTGTCGGCGAAGACGGCCCAACCCATGAGCCGATCGAGCAGCTTGCTTCCCTGCGTATCATTCCGGGCTTGACCGTCATTCGTCCGGCTGACGGCAATGAGACCTCCGCAGCATGGGCATATGCGGTAGAAAACAAAGAAAACCCGGTTGCCCTTGTGCTTACTCGTCAAAACCTGCCGATTCTGGCCGGAACTGTTGACGGGGCTAAAGAAGGCATCAAGCGTGGCGCATACGTGGTATCTGATGCGAAAAATGGCAAACCGGTCGCGCAAATTATCGCTACGGGCTCCGAGGTGCAGCTGGCTGTCAAAGCGCAGGAAGCTCTCGCCCAAGAAGGCATCGAAGTGCGCGTGATCAGCATGCCAAGCTGGGATCTGTTCGAGAAACAAGACCAGGCTTACAAGGATTCCGTCATCCTGCCTGAAGTGAAAGCCCGCCTTGCGGTGGAAATGGCTCAAACCTTCGGCTGGGAACGTTATGTCGGCGACAAAGGCGACATTCTCGGCATCACGACCTTCGGTGCATCCGCTCCTGGCGACACCGTGATCAAAGAATACGGATTTACGGTGGAGAACGTTGTCAGCCGCGTCAAAGCGCTGCTGTAAGGCGTTCGCCCCTGCATAGATCAAGTTCCAGAAGACGAGGAGCAGTGAGTATTCATGTCGCAATTGAAGAATGCAACCATTGTGAAAGCAGCCAATATTTATTATGACGGTCAGGTAACGAGCCGGACCGTCATCCAGGAAGACGGAAGCAAGGTCACCCTTGGCATTATGCTTCCCGGCACTTATGAATTCGGTACGGACGGCCCGGAAATTATGGAGATTCTTTCCGGCCAGCTTAAAGTGCTTCTCCCAGGTGAAGACACCTGGCAGGAAATCAACGGATCGGCCACTTTCCATGTGCCAGCCCGTTCCAAATTTGCTCTGGAAGTGTTCAGCGTTACGGATTATTGCTGCTCCTATCCTGCGGAATGACGCGTGTTCCGTGAAGCGTCAAGCCGTAGCCTTCTTCGCTCGGCGGTCGCTTCACGGGTTATTCCGTGCAACTGAAGCCATACAAAAAGGGTAAGACTGCCGATCCGGCAATCTTACCCTTCTTCCTTCTTGATATCCATGCAGCTCGTTTGAGATTGAACGGATCATGCATATATGGAAGGGATGAACGTCACACTATTGCAGCGGCTTACCGCCGATTGTTTGCCCGATCCAGGCTTCATAGCACTTCACGACGGCCGAGAGATCTTCCTCGCCATACCCTTGAGTTTGGCCAGCTTGAAAGAGGTTCTTGGTCAGGTTGAGCAGCGGCGTCGGGATGCCGGCGCTGTCGGTCATGGAAGCTGCTAGCTTCAGATCCTTCAGCATCAGGGCAAGCGAGAACTGATTGCTGAAATCCGCTTCGATGATTTTGCGGCCTTTGAGCTCGGCGGCCTTGCTGCCTGCAGAACCGAGCTGCACCAGCTCGAGGAAGCTGTCTGCGGGAATGCCGGATTTCGTGGCAATAGCGAAGCCCTCAGCCAGAGCCAGATTGTTGATACCGACCATCGTATTATGTGCGAGCTTGGCGACGGAGCCGCTGCCGTTTGGTCCCATATGAATCACCTTTTTACCCATAGCGTCAAAAAGCTCGGCGGCGTTTTCCAGAACGGAAGCCTCGCCTCCGACCATGAACACGAGGGTTCCGTCTTCCGCCGCCGGCTTGCTGCCGGTGACCGGAGCGTCGAGGAAATGGCCGCCCTTCTCATGGACGGAAGCCGCAAGTTCTTTGACGAGTGCCGGGGAAATGGTGCTGGAATCGATGACGGTCATGCCGCTTTCGAGCGATTGCAGAATTCCGTTTTCGCCGTAAAACACTTCACGGATGGAGTCGTCATTGCTGACCATGGTGATTACCGCATCGCGGCCAGCTGCGGCTTCGCGCGGAGTAGCGGCGGATGCGGCTCCTTCCGCGACAAGCGGCTCGCATTTGGAAGCCGTGCGGTTGTATACGGTCACTTCATGGCCTTGCTTGAGGAGGATGGAGGCCATCGGCGCTCCCATGGTTCCCAGTCCGATAAAACCTATTTTTTTCATGTGATCACCTTTTCTTGAAATATAGTGAGGATCGTTCACAGCGCTCTTGTCTAATCGGAGGCAGTGTGAATCCCGAAGATAAGAAGCTTCGTTTCTTTTAAGATATCAGAAAGTATCACGTCTTGGGAAATGCAATCTGATATGGTCAGCAAACTTCGGCTGAAATCGATCCGTTTTCTGAGAAAGTAAGCCGGGTAAAATATTTTGAGTGAACCGGGCGGCCTTCCGCTGTCCTTCATCGAAGGTTGCTTCGAGAAATCCAGGCGTGCTTGCTAGTAGCAAGAAATTACAGTATCCTATTCTAAAGCTGTTTTATCGGAGCGTAGAGTAGAGAGAAACCAGGAGGTAACGACAAATGTCAAACCCATTGAAATTCGATTACAGTAAAGCCCTTCAATTCGTCAACCAGCATGAAGTGGATTATTTTGCGGCACCGATCAAGCTGGCTCATGAGCAGCTGCATAACCAAACCGGCACAGGCTCCGACTATCTTGGCTGGATCGACCTGCCAACGGCTTACGACAAGGAAGAGTTTGCACGGATTCAAAAAGCTGCGGCGAAGATCCAAAGCGACTCCGACGTTCTGATCGTCATCGGTATCGGCGGTTCCTACCTTGGCGCACGCGCGGCCATCGAAGCCCTGTCGCATTCCTTCTATAACACCCTGCCGAAGGACAAGCGTAAAACGCCTGAAGTTTATTTTGCCGGAAACAACATCAGTTCAACGTATGTAACCCATCTGCTTGATCTGGTGGAAGGCAAGGACTTCTCCGTGAACGTCATCTCCAAATCCGGCACAACCACAGAGCCTGCGATCGCATTCCGCATTTTCCGCGCAGCCCTGGAGAAGAAATACGGCAAGGAAGAAGCGAAGAAACGCATCTACGCTACGACCGATAAAGAAAGAGGCGCCCTGAAGAAGCTGGCGACCGAAGAAGGCTATGAATCCTTTGTGATTCCGGACGATGTAGGCGGACGTTATTCCGTGCTGACGGCTGTAGGCCTGTTGCCAATCGCAACGGCAGGCATCAACATCGAAGACATGATGAAAGGCGCAGCCGACGCTGCGAAGGAATTCAGCAACCCGGACGTTGCCGAGAACCAGGCTTACCAATATGCGGCTGTCCGCAATGCGCTGTACCGCAAGGGCAAAGCGATTGAAATTCTCGTTAACTACGAGCCTTCCCTGCACTATGTATCCGAATGGTGGAAGCAGCTCTTCGGCGAAAGCGAAGGCAAGGACTATAAAGGTATTTATCCTGCATCCGTCGATTTCTCGACCGATCTGCATTCCATGGGACAATTCATTCAGGAAGGCAGCCGCAACATTTTCGAGACCGTGATTCAGGTGGAGAAGGTTCCTCATGAAATCACGATCGAAAGCGATCCGGATGATCTTGACGGCCTGAACTTCCTGGCAGGCAAGACGATGGACTTCGTCAACAAGAAGGCTTTCCAAGGGACGATGCTGGCACATACCGACGGACAGGTTCCGAACCTGATCGTAACCGTGCCGGACTTGACGCCATATTCTTTCGGATATCTGGTATACTTCTTTGAAAAAGCTTGCGGCATCAGCGGCTATCTGTCTGGCGTGAACCCATTCGACCAGCCGGGCGTTGAAGCGTACAAGAAAAATATGTTCGCGTTGCTTGGCAAGCCAGGCTATGAAAAGGAAAAGGCTGATCTGGAAGCCAGACTTTCTGAATAAAACAACTTCTTAAGAACAGACATAAGGCAGAAGGAAGCAGTTCACCGGTCGCAGTTGCAACGGGGGACTGCTTTCTTGCCAATCAGGGGAAGGGTTGCGCCATGATTGAACGTTATCGTACCGTTCGCAAGAGCGGGGAGAAGGAAATCGTAATTAAAAAATCCAGATTCATCGGCCATATCATGCCGGTCGAGAACGAAGAAGATGCAAACGCTTTTATCGAAGACATCCGAAAAAAGCACTGGAACGCGACGCATAACTGTTTTGCCTATATGATCGGCGAACGTGATGACATCCAGAAGCAGTCCGATGACGGCGAGCCGAGCGGTACCGCAGGCAAACCGATACTTGAGGTCATCCGCAATCAGGGTCTCAAAAATGTGGCGATCGTGGTGACGCGTTATTTCGGAGGGATTATGCTGGGTGCAGGCGGCCTGATTCGTGCGTATACAGATGGCGCCGTGGCAGCGATTGAAGCCGGGGAAGCGATTACCCGTATACTTCATCGTCAAATTTTTGTAGAATTAGAATATACATGGTTAGGTAAGGTTGAGAACGAGCTCCGCAGCCGGGAGGTACGCATGGGGGAAACGCGCTTTACCGACAAGGTGACGCTGGAATGCCTGCCGCTGGAAACGGAGACTCAGGAGTTCATGTCGTGGATGGTGGATCTGACTCAAGGGCAATCCTTGATTACGGAGGGTGAGCAGCTTTATTTTATTGAAGGGGAATAAGGTCTATGGCAAGAAGAGCAGTGGAACAGGAGTTATCCAGGGAGAGGATTCTGGAAGCAGCCAGGCATTTGTTCGTCACAAAAGGCTACAGGGCCATCTCCATGCGCAGTATAGGTCAGCATTTGGGTTATAGTCATGGTTCCTTGTATTATCATTTCAAGGAAAAGGCGGAGCTATTTTACGCCATTGTCGTGGAGGATTTCAATAATCTTGCGGTCCAGCTGAATAAGGTCATCAAAGCTTCTCCCATGCAGGATTTGACCAAGGTGGAGCATCTGATGATCGAGTTTATCCGATTCGGATTGGATCATCCGTACCAGTATGAAATTATGTTCATGATCCGGGACGAGGAGCTGCTCTCTTACTGCAGGACGGAGCAGGGACGCTGTTTGGAGCTGTTTTCATCCATCGTGCGCCGTTACATGAATGAAGAAAAGCATGGCGCGGAGTTCTGCCGGAACCTTCCGCTGACGCTGTTTTTATCGATGCACGGCTTCATATCCTACTACATACAGGATCGGGTTACGTTTGAGGAAATCAAACCTGCGGCCATTACGCATGTGAAAATATGCTGCGAATGCCTGAGGTAGCTTTTTCGATTTAGATAGGCACTTTATAGCGTTGAATTGGTATTGCGTAAAAGCATGCCGCTTGGATGGTGAAGGGGATAGGCAGGTTTTGCCTAACACCCCAACGCCTGATTTGTTTTGCCAAGCTCTCCAGCAGTCTTGAAGAGATGGTCTCTATCCCTGCATGATTTTGACATGATATTGTCTGCGCCGGGGACCGTCGAACTCGCAGAAATAAATGCCCTGCCAGCGTCCCAGCAGCAGCTCGCCTCCGGTAATGATGACCGTTTGGGATGGACCGCAGGTGATGGATTTTAAATGGGAAGCCGTGTTCCCTTCGGCATGCCGGTATTTGGGATGCTTCCACGGATAGACCTCATCCAGCCGCATCAGCACATCCTTTTTGACATCCGGATCGGCGTTTTCGTTTATGGCGATACCGGCTGTCGTGTGCGGACAATAGATCAGCACCGTGCCTTCCTTCACTCCGCTTTTATGAACGAGAGCCAAAATCTCCCGCGTAATATCCCTCATTTCGTCACGGCCGGTCGTGGCCAGATCAAGCGTGTGCAGCATAAAGCAAAATTCCCCTTTCGCGATATCCGTTTTTTACCATTCTCGGTGATAAGCATACCTTTTTTCAAATTCCATGAACATATGTCTGTCGACGCGGTTTTCTTGAAAAAGACTTGCTTTTATATGTATACCCCAATGCCGGGCTTCCTTCGCAATGTCAAAATAATTCGCTTCATTTTCCCGAATTTCCATATTGACGATGTCATACAGTTTTTGGTAAAGTATCTCTTAAGTAAAAACCAAGTATACAAATAGGAATTAAATTAATTGTAAAAGCAAATATCGGATTTGGCAATGATAGATTTGCTTGCGACTGGACTCGGGAAGGCAGGGAGAGAACCGTATGAATACGCTGCTTCGACACAAAGGCTGGACTTGGGGATTCCGCAGCACGCTGCTGCTTTACTTTTTGCTGCTCGTGATTCTTCCCCTGCTGGGGGTATATGTTCATTCCTTCTCGGAAGGCTGGCGCCTGTTCGCCGAGAACGTCACGGATCCGATCGCGTGGAAGGCGGTGCTGTTGACCGTACGTCTGGCGCTGACGGCTGCGGTCATTAATGTACTCATTGGAACGATGATCGGATGGGTGTTGGTGCGCTGCCGGTTTCCGGGTAGATCGCTGCTGAATAGTTTGGTGGATTTGCCGTTTGCGCTGCCTACCGCGGTCGGAGGGCTGATGATTCTGCTGCTGCTCGGACCGGTCAGTTGGGTCGGCAAAGCCGCCGGCGCCTTAGGATTTGATATCGTTTTTCATCCGCCGGCGATCGTGATCGCGATGGTGTTCGTCACCTTTCCGTTCGTCATCCGTGCGGTGCAGCCGCTGCTGGAGGAAATCGATTCCTCCGAGGAAGAAGCGGCGCGGACGCTCGGAGCTTCCGGCACGAAAGTGTTCTTTCAAGTGGTGCTTCCGTCCATGCTGCCGGGAATTCTCAGCGGGGGGATGCTCGCGTTCTCCCGGGCGCTGGCGGAATTCGGCGCGGTGGTGCTCGTAGCCGGGAATATTCCGGGGCGGACGCTGGTCGCATCCGTCTATATATACGGCCAGGTCGAAAGCGATAATACGGCGGGGGCGGCGGCGGTATCCGTGCTGCTGTTGACGCTATCCTTTGTCATCCTGTGGGTTGTGAACTGGGTGCAGACACGGGGGAGCCGCCAATGAACAAGCTGTGGATCACGCTAACCTATGCCGTATTTACCGTGCTTCTGATCATCCCGCTTGGCAAAATGACGATAGCCGCGTTCAGCGGCGGCCTCGGCGAACTGGGGTCAGCCCTGTCCCGGCCTGAAGCGCTGCATGCCTTTATGATGACTGCGCTTGTCGTGGTGACGGTAACGCTGCTCAATACGCTGCTTGGCATGATGACGGCGGTTTATCTGGTGCGCGGCACCTGGATGAGCCGGGGCATCAGACGCCTGCTGAACAGCATTGTAGACCTGCCTTATGCGGTATCCCCTGTCATCGGCGGCTTGATGATCGTGCTGCTGCTGGGACCGGGAAGCGCGGCGGGGACGTTTTTTGATTCGATGGGCTTCAAAATCGTATATGCGTTTCCGGGAATGGTGATTGCGACGCTGTTCGTGACGTTTCCGCTGATGGTGCGCGAGGTGATGCCGGTACTGCAGGAAATCGGCACCCAGCAGGAGGAGGCGGCTTCCACGCTCGGGGCGTATAGCTGGACGACGTTCTGGAAGGTCACCTGGCCTTCGATCCGCTGGGCGGTCATTTACGGCGTGGTATTAACGATCGCTCGCGCGCTCGGCGAATTCGGCGCGGTGCTGGTCGTGTCGGGCAACATTATTAACCGGACCCAAACCGCAACGACGCTGATCTATCAGGATGTCGAAAATTTCAACGTCACTTCGGCGAATGGGGCTGCTCTGGTACTCGCGGCGTTCTCCATAGGACTCATGCTGATGATGGAATGGGCGAAAAAAAGAAGGGGAGTGCACTGACAATGCATATTGAGGTTCGCGGTTTAAACAAACATTTTGGCGATTTTCATGCCGTCAAGGACGTCAGCTTCGAGATTGCGAAGGGCCATTTGATCGGACTGCTCGGCCCAAGCGGAGGCGGTAAAACCTCCGTGCTGCGCATGCTTGCGGGACTGGAGCAGCCGGATGCGGGCGAGATCCGTTTCCATGGCGATCTGGTCAATCAGCTGCTGCCCCAGGAACGCGGGATCGGCTTCGTATTTCAGAACTACGCGCTGTTCAAGCATATGACCGTATACGATAATATCGCATTCGGGCTCAAGGTGAAGAAGGTCGCGAAGCCGGCTTTGAAGGAACGCGTCATGGAGCTGGTAGAGCTAACCGGGCTTAAGGGCTTTGAAAAGCGTTACCCGCACCAGCTATCCGGCGGTCAGCGGTTGCGTGTCGCGTTTGCACGGGCGCTTGCGCCGGAGCCGCAGCTGCTGCTGCTCGATGAGCCGTTTGCGGCGATCGACGCCAAAATCAGGCAGGAGCTGCGCTCCTGGCTGCGCGAACTGATCGAGCGTGTGGGCATTACTTCGATTTTCGTCACCCATGACCAGGATGAGGCAATCGAGGTCGCCGACGAAATCATGATCATGAATCAGGGACGCCTGGAGCAGAAGGGCACGCCTTGGGACATTTACAAGGAGCCGAAGACGCCGTTCGTGGCCTCGTTTATCGGCGAATCCACGATGATTGACGATGTCTCCGAGCTGAAGGGCTTCGAAGAAGGCGGTGAGGGCCAGGAGACGCGCGCCTTGATCCGGCCGGAATATATCGAGGTGGGCGATGCGCATGAATTCAGCATGCTGTCCGCCACGGAGGAAGGCACCGTGCATCGGCTGCATTTCCGCGGCAGCGAATGGATGGTCGAAGTGGAGGTCGGGCGTCATAAGCTGATGACCTACCGTTCGCTGGAGAAGCCGGCGCTGACGCCGGGACAGGAGGTACGCGTGCTGGTGCACCGGGCGTACCTGTTCAACAATGAACGAAGCTGGATGGAGGAAAACCGGCTGAAGGTCGATCCAATGCCGGTGATGATATAGGGACTCAAGTATTCGTTAACAGGAGGAAGCGCATATGAAACGATCCCGAGGCCGGTTGAACTTATATATGGCAAGTATGGTCAGCTTCCTTCTGCTGCTGTCGGTTGTCCTCACGGGCTGCGGCGGAGAGCCTGCCAAGGAGGCGTCGGCTGCGGCTTCCGGCAGCAAAGAGGTCACGCTGGTTATCGGGGCGTACAGCATCGCCAAAGACGCGCTGGCCGATATTTTGCCGAAGTTTCAGCAGGAATGGAAGGCCAAGACCGGGCAAACGGTCAAATTTCAGGAGTCGTACGAAGCCTCCGGCACCCAGGCCCGGGCGATCATCGGCGGCTTCGAAGCGGACGTGACGCTGCTAGCGATGGAAGGAGACGTCGACAAGCTCGTCAAAGCCGGCCTTGTCAGCAAGCAGTGGCGCGAGGCACCCGATCAGGGCATGATCACGCGCTCCATCGTCGTGCTGGGAACCCGGGAAGGGAATCCGCTGGGCATCCGCGACTTCGCGGATTTGACCAAGCCGGGCGTCAAGGTGCTGTATCCGAATCCGCAGACCTCAGGCGGAGCGCAGTGGGATATCAACGCGATCTATGGCGCGGGCCTGAAGCTGTCGGAAAAGCAGGGAGCCAAGGACCCGGCTTACGCCAAGGCGTTTTTGGAGAAGGTGCATCACAACGTCGAGTCGCTGGATAAAAGCGGAAGAGCTTCGATGGCCGCTTTTGAATACGGCGTGGGCGATGTGGTGGTCACCTATGAGAATGAACTGCTGGCCCGCATCAAGCAGGGCAAGAAGTATGATATCGTGATTCCTGAATACACCATCAAGATTGAAAATCCCGCAGCGGTCGTTGACAAATATGCCGATGCCCATGGCACGCGCAAGGTTGCCGAGGCTTTTGTCGAGTATCTCCGGGGAACCGAGGCGCAAACGGTCTTTGCGGATTACGGCTTCCGGCCGGTCAATGATGAGGTGCTGCAAGCGAACGCGGGCCGCTTCAAGGTACCGGCGGGACAGTTCGATATTTCCTATCTTGGCGGCTGGGATCAGGTGCGCAAAACGCTGTATTCCAAAAAAGGCGTTTGGTACCAGGTGCTCGCAGGGTTGTAACCAAGCGGTAAGGTGCGAGCAGCAAAAGATTAACAGACCAGTGGAGAAACCCGTCCTTTTAACGGACTATGGGTTTCTTTTTTTGTCTGCATTTATCCCAACTCGAAGATTCCTAATAAAAGGTGCATTTACTAGGGTATGAAGTGATAATCCTTATAGTTGTTGATTTGACGGAAATACGAATAGTCCTCCCTTAGCGGGGTTTCACTCATCAACGATCCGATGGTAAAATCAACAGAGAAGTTAAGTGATGAACGGATGAGGAGATGAGAGTATGGATACCCTGGTTTTCCTGGGAACCGGCGATGCGATGGGCGTGCCCCGGGTCTACTGTGAGTGCGAAGTTTGCATGGAAGCGAGAATGACGGGAAGCAACCGGCGCCTGCGTTCGTTGGTCATGATTCAAGGGCAGGACGGCGATTTCCTGATCGACTGCGGCCCGGATTGGCGCAGCCAGATGGAGATGCAGGGCCTTCGTTTTGCTGAAAAAATACTGGTCACGCATGCCCATTTTGATCATATCGGCGGACTGCCCGAATGGGCGGATGCCTGCCGCTGGCTTGGGCGAAAAGGAGAGCTGTACGCACCGCAGGAAGTCATCGATACGATCCTGAAACAGTTTCCCTGGCTTGCGAAGCATATGAAGACGATCGCGGTCGATGCGGGAATCGAGCTGGGAGGCTGGAAAATTCACGGCTGGAAGGTGTGCCATGGAGCCAACGGGTACTCCTATGCTTACCGCCTGGAGAAGAACGGCTTCCGCTGGGTTTATTGTTCCGATTCCATCGGTTTGAACGAGGAGGAGAAGAAGCCGCTGCATGACCTCGATCTGCTGGTGCTCGGCACAAGCTTTTACCACGAAACCGCCGAATATTCGTCGCGCTCCGTGTATGACATGCAGGAGGCGGCAGAACTGCTCGCCGAGGTGAGCCCGGTCAAAGCGGTCTATACCCATATGTCCCACGACGTCGACGTGAACGCCGATTATACACTGCCGCCGAATGTCCTGCTTGCACGCACCGGTTTTAGGGTGGGACTGCGTTAGTCGTTTGGCTGCTGCGCAGGGGGCTGAAGATGGAACACGAAGGAGAAGAACAAGGGCCACGCATGCTTTTCGGTGAAGGAGGATACGTCATGCCTAGCGGCGGTTTGTTCCCTGACAAGGTGATGCTTCTGGACTGCTGTCCGGAGGTCAGCGCCTATTATTTCAAAGAATGGAACGGGTTTGATATGCCTTTTCATACGCATGATTCCTCGGAAATCATGTACGTGATTGACGGGAAATGTTCTGTCGGACTGCTGCCTTCCGGTGAACAGGAAGCGGTGGTCCGGCTCGCGAAAGGCGGTTTTATTTTGCTCGACGGGACCGTTCCACACCGTCTGCTCGTGCCGGATGCCTGCCGGATGCTGAATATCGAATTCCGGTTTGTGGAACGGGAGGGCGTGCTTCCCGCGATGAGGGAACTGGCCGGACGTGAGATCGCGCTGGCGTCTCTTTTCCGGAATCCGGCCCCGTTCGTGGTGTTCCGGGAATTTCATGACCTGCATCAGCTGCTGAAAAGCCTCGTCATTGAACTGGATGAGGCAGGAACAGGTCTGAGGCTTATGCCGCAGCTCATGCTGGCCCAGCTTCTGATTCGTGTCGCCAGACTGCATCAGGAGCTTGCGGAAGCCGGATCCGATGCTCTGAGCACGTATGTCCGGCAATGCATCGAATTTTTGTACCAAAACTATGATCGGGGCATTCAGGTGAAGGATGTCGCCGAGCATGTCCGGCTTCACCCGGGCTACCTGCAGCGGGTCTTCAAGCAAAAGACGGGATTTTCCATAATGGAATATCTGAAGGATTACCGGATGGAAAAAACGGCGATGCTGCTGCGCCAAACCGAGATTCCGGTCGCGGATATCGCTGATTATGTAGGCATCGGCAGCAGGCAGTATCTGCACATGCTGTTTAAGAAGCATACAGGCAGGACGCCCGTGGAGTACCGAAAGGCTTCCCGAATAGCAGGTTCTTTTGATGAAGGAAAAAAGTGAGAATCGTTGACACTTGGCAAACAAAGTGGTCAGGAATTTGATAACGCTTACCTAAGATAGGTTGCTACAATGTCCCTATGCGGGGTGTTCCCGGCAACTTATCTAGAAGGAGGCTGCTTTGCCGTGCCATTCAAAATTACTTTTATCGGAGCCGGAAGCATCGGATTTACCCGTGGCTTGCTGCGCGATCTGTTGTCCGTTCCCGAATTTCAAGATGTGGAAGTTGCTTTTACGGATATCCATCCGCATAATCTGCAGATGGTTACCGAGCTGTGTCAGAGAGACATTCGGGAAAATGGCTTGAATATTACCATACAAGCAACGACAGACCGGAGAGAAGCGCTGAAGGATGCCAAATATGTGATTTGCACGATTCGCGTCGGCGGACTTGAAGCGTTTGCGACAGATGTGGACATCCCTCTGAAATACGGCGTGGATCAATGCGTCGGCGATACTCTTTGCGCAGGAGGCATCATGTACGGCCAGCGCGGTATCGCGGAGATGCTGAACATTTGCCGGGATATCCGGGAGATGGCTTCCCAAGACGTGCTGCTGCTCAATTACGCGAACCCGATGGCGATGCTGACATGGGCATGCAATAAGTATGGAGGCGTCCGTACCGTCGGGCTCTGTCATGGTGTTCAAGGCGGACATTGGCAAATCGCCGAGGCGTTCGGTCTGAAGCAGGAAGAAGTCGATATTATTTGCGCGGGTATCAACCACCAGACCTGGTATATCCAGATCTGCCACAATGGGGAGGATTTGACCGGCAAGCTGCTGGAGGCTTTTGAGAAGCATCCCGAATTCAGCCGGACCGAAAAGGTGCGGATCGATATGCTGCGCCGTTTCGGCTACTACAGCACGGAGTCCAACGGACATCTAAGCGAGTATGTACCGTGGTACCGCAAGCGGGCAGACGAAATTGGCGACTGGATCGATCTGGGGAGCTGGATCAACGGGGAAACCGGAGGATATTTGCGGGTATGCACGGAAGGACGCAACTGGTTTGAAACCGATTTTCCCAACTGGATGAAGGATAAACCCTTCACGTATCAACAGGAAGAACGCAGCCATGAACACGGGTCATACATTATTGAAGGGCTCGAGACCGGGCGCGTCTACCGCGGCCATTTTAATATGGTGAATAACGGGATCATTACGAATCTTCCGAACGATGCTGTGATTGAAGCCCCCGGATATGTGGACCGCAACGGAATTTCCATGCCAGTCGTGGGAGAGCTTCCTTTGGGACCGGCAGCCGTATGCAATGCGAGCATTTCGGTACAGCGACTGGCGGTCGAGGCAGCGGTTCAGGGGAATGACCAATTGCTGCGGCAGGCGTTTATGATGGATCCGCTGGTGGGCGCCGTCTGCAACCCGCGGGAAATCTGGCAGATGGTCGACGAAATGCTTGTCGCGCAGGCACAGTGGCTGCCTCAGTACGGGGAAGCCATTGCCGAAGCCTCCGTTCGGCTGGCTGCAGGTCATCTGATTCCGACGAGAGAAGGCTATCAGGGCGCGGCGCGTCTGAAGGTCAAGACCGTTGAAGAGATGCAGCTTGACCGGGAGGCGGCCACCAAAAACGCCGGCGAATCCGACAAAGGAAAGGACCGGGCGAAGGCTGTAAAATAACCCGATAAACAAAAGACAGCGGGCACATTCAGGGATAGGTCCTGTAATGGCCGGGCTGTCTTTTTCGTTTAAGCATTCAATATAAATTGATCGATGGCAGCTTTCACACCGTCCTCATTATTGCTGAGCGTCACGAAGTCCGCGATATCCTTCAGCCCTTGAATGGCGTTGCCCATGGCGACGCCGAGTCCCGCGGCTTCCAGCATCTCATGGTCGTTCCAGGAGTCGCCGATCGCCATCGTTTCGGACATATCGACGCCAAAATGCTTCGCCAGGAAGGTCAGGGCGTCGCCCTTGGTGCCCTCGTGATGCATGATTTCCAGAAAATGAGGCTTGGACTTGGTGATGTGCACCTCGCTGCCAAGCAGCTCGCGGAAGACCGGAATCAGCGTGTCGAGATAATCCGGATCGTCGATGATGAGCATTTTCGGCGTTTTCTGCTCGATCAGCTTTTCGAAGTCAGGCTCGATATAATACGGAGTACGGTTCAGGTTGCAGTAGTCGATCAGCTTTTGATTCTCTTCACGGGCATACAACTTGTCATCGATATAAACCTGCAGGTGAAGATCATGCGCGATGCAGTATTCAAAAAGCTTGCGGGCGGCGTCCTTCGGTACATAACGCTCGTAGAGCACCTTTTCGTCCATCAGGTTTTTGATCAGCGACCCTTGATACGTAATGATCGGAACGTTCAGGCGGGTCTGGCGGGCAATCGCCTGGGCGGAAGCGTACGCGCGGCCGGTGGCCAGCGTCACGACCACGTCTTTGGCTACGGCTTGCTCAAGCGCCTGCTGCGTGGCCGGCGTGACTTCCTTGTCGTCGTTGATCAGCGTGTCGTCGATGTCAATGGCAATCAGTTTGTACATGGCAGTCTCTCTCCCTTGTTTTTCTCTATCGGATGTTCCTTCTATTGTACCGTACGGGGCGCAGATTTCAATTCGGCCAGAATCATGCCGCTAAAAATGCATAAGCAGCCGAGCCCTGCGGCGATACCCAGCTTTTCTCCGCCGAACCACATGCCGGTAAGCGCAGCGAAGACCGGTTCCATGGCGAAAATAACGGCTACCCGGGAGGGGCTGGTGTATTTTTGGCAGACGGTCTGAATCCAGAAGGCAAAGGCACTGGTCGGTCCGATGGAAACGAGCAGCGCCCACAGCACCTCGGGCTGTGAAAGCCGCTCCACCGTTTGGGCAATCGGTCCCATATCCTCAAACAGCAGCGAGGTGATGAAGCTGAGGATGCCGACCACGGCCATTTGGAGCGCAGCCAGCGGCAGAGCCGCATGCTTCGGGGCAAAAATTCCGGTATACGCGATGTGGAGCGCGAAGGCGACTGCGCACAGGAAGACGAGAAAATCCCCGCGGTTAAACATCAAAGCGGAGCCGGCAAAGGCCAGCAAGTACAGTCCGCAAGCCGCAAGCACGGCGCTGAGCCAGGTGAATCTGGAAATCGGATGCTTGAGCAGGAGGAGCGCCAAAAAGGGGACAAGCACTACCGATAAGCCCGTAATAAAGCCGGCATTCGATGTTGTCGTATACAAGAGTCCAACCGTTTGAAACGCATAGCCCATAAACAAAAAAAGGCCCAGCAGGCAGGAGTGCATCAGCATCCGGCGGTTGATGGTCCGCCATTGATTCCGGTAAAAAACGGTGATGATCAAAGCGAGCAAAATTGCCGCCCCAAGAAAGCGGATGCCGTTAAAAGCAAGCGGTGGGAGCACTCTTACCGCATGCTGTACGATGAGGAACGTGCATCCCCACATCATAGCGACGATAAGCAGGCTGAGATCGGCAAGACGTGAGCGGTTCAATGAGGTCATTCCTTTCCTTGTAAGCAAGTCACCAAATTGTATCGCATATCCGAAAAGCGGACAAGGAAATATGATGCCAAGGCACCTGACGCAAGGCGTCAAACCTGTTATAATGTGGGTGAAACGGAGTTGATCATATGGCCAAGAAAAGAAAACAGGACGCGGCCGTGAAGCCGCAGGCGGCTGACAAGCCGGCAACCCTGAAGGATCTTCTGAGTAGCGATGTTCTGAACAAGCTGAAGCAGCAGTCGGTAGAGCTGAAGGCGGAGGAGCAGCAGAAGAAGGAAGCGCAGCTGAAAAAGGCGGAGGAAGAACGCAAAGCCGAGCAAAAGCGGCGGGACAACGACTTCGAATATCTGCTCGAGAACAGCAGCATGGACTGGAAAAAATATAAATAAGCCCTATGTCCGAAGCTGCCGTAAGGCGGCATTTGGCTGCCGGCTTGTCATCCATAAGAAAGAAACCGCGGTTTGACCTGTATAGGCAGACGGCGGTTTTTTCGTATTTCGTATTTCGTATTTCGTAATTCGTAATTCGTATCACATGCGTGCTTACGGCAGCTTGGGAATATAGTTGCTGAACTTTCGGAACTTGTCGAATTCGTCACGTGTCAAATCCTTGAGGGCGTTGACTTTGGAGGGATCGGCAAGGCCGAAACGATAGAGCTTCATCTGATCGGAGGGATGTTCAGCGATAAAACTGACGGAACCGCCATCCTTGCCCCACAAAATATAAGAGGTGCTGATATAATGGGGAACGCCTTCTGCAGCCCCGATAAAAGTAAGCGTCTGCTGATCTGCATCATAAAGTCCTAATGAGAGCTCTGATATAAGACCGTAACTGAACGCCAGTACATGGCTTTGAGGCGACCAGGAAAAGGTCTGGAGAACCTCAAGTTTGGTCTTGCCGTTTTTTTCGAGCTGCTGATTCAGGGTCGTATACGTTCCATTCCTTAAATCCACGATGACGAGGGTGCTGGTCTCAAGATAAGTGGCGCTCAAAGCCAGATACGACTCATCCGCGGACAGCTCCGCATTAGGAATGCTGTATGGGCGGGGCTCCAGCTTGATGTCAATATGCCGGTCGTTCTGGTCCACTGACAAGGAGGTTACGACCTGCGAAGTCTCCGGCCTTTCCTGTGCGGTCGGTTTACCGAGGGTGGCTTTCAGCGTGACGCTGCCCTGTTTCCATAATATATGGCTTTTATCGTCTTCCTTTTCGATGGGTTTATCGCTCACGGAGTATTGGGACAAATCCATGGGATCTGCTTCGTCCGCGGAGCTGCTCTCTTCGCTACCTTTCGTGTTATCCACTGCTGCTTCTTTATCGTCTTGGTCCGATTTATTCTCGTTGTTACCTGAAGTACTGCCGTTTGCTGCCGTATCGGGCTTATTGGTATTCGCGGCTGGATCTGAACCGGACTTGTCCCCGCCTCCGCATGCCGCCAATGACATCATCAGGACAAGCAGAACCGACATGCTTACGATTCGTTTCATGATATGGCTCCTCTGCTTTAAATGTAGTTAATGGTTAGACGGAAGCAGAGAGGGATAGGTTACATCGCGAAGAACATTTTTTGTTAAAAATGGATGTAAGGCGAAAGAAGTTTCATTTCGAGACAAAAAAGAGAGGTCCATGTTATTCATGGCCTCTCTTGGTGCAGCGGGGCATACCGGAACGGCTACTCTTCCAAAAATACCAGTCCGATAAAGTCGTCCATCTCGATGTTGCCGAAGTAATGCTTGATATCGACCTCAGCCAGCGCTTCACGGACCTCGGACTCTTCGTAGCGCTTGCCGCGCAGCTTGTCCTCGATATCCGCCACATCGCCTACGCCGAAGAAGTCGCCGTAAATTTTAATGTCCTGAATGCGCGCGTCCTTGATATCCATGCGGATGTCGATGATACCGACAGGAAAACGTTTGGTATGCTTGACGTTGGATTCCGGCGATTGGCCGTAGTTCCATTCCCAGTTCTGGTAGCGTTCCTTGGAAATTTCATGGATTTTCTCCCAATCGGCTTCCGTCAGATGGTACTGCGGCACGTCTTGCGGATCCATCTTGAAAATGGCGCGGAGCAGCTCGGAGCGGAACTCCTCGATCGTCATGCTGCCATCCATCAGGTCGCTGATATTCGCTACCCGGCTGCGCACGGACTTGGTGCTCTTGGATTTGAATTTCTCCGGGTTAGCGTTCAGGGACGCTTGTACATCATCCAAGTTCAGGTTGAACATGAGCGTACCATGGCTGAACATCCGTCCGCGGGTCGCAAACTGCGCGTTTCCGGAAATTTTCTGCTCGCCGACCTGCAGGTCGTTGCGTCCGCTCAGCTCGGCGTTCACGCCCATGCAGCGCAGCGCGTCAATGACCGGCTGGGTGAACTTCAGGAAGTTATGGAACGACTGGCCGTCATCCTTCGTAATAAAGCTGAAGTTAAGATTGCCGAGGTCGTGGTAGACCGCTCCGCCGCCCGAAAGACGGCGCACGATTTGTATATGGTGATCTTTGACGTATTCCTGGTTGATCTCTTCGATAGTATTCTGATGCTTGCCGATAATGATCGACGGGCGGTTAATGTAGAACAGCAGGTAGCTGTCCTCCTCCATCGGCAGATGCTTCAGCGTGAATTCCTCGATGGCCAGGTTGATGGCCGGATCTGTAATGCCTTGGTTATCGATAAACAGCATGGCTTGATTCCTCCGTTTAAAGGCCTGTTTAATAGTCTCAACAGCTTCTATTGTAAACCAACCGATTGCAAGAAACAAAAAAGAATTTGCATTGACGGGGCCGAAAAATTGGCGCAATAATGGATTCTATCACGACTTTGGCTGTGAACAGGCCGGAGGAAGACAGGAGGAACCTCACGAATGCTGGAACGATACGGTCATGGCGGAGATTTGGAAAGTGCTGCCGAAGCTTACGGGCGAAGCGGCTTTTTGGATTTTAGCGCCAACATTAATCCGCTGGGGCCGCCTCCCGGTGTAATGGAGCGGCTTCGGGAGTCGCTGCCGTCGGTCATCCGCTACCCGGATCCGGGACACCGCGCGCTAAAGGCGCTGCTCGGCGGCCGATTGGGCCTGCAGCCTGAACAGCTGTGCATAGGCAACGGGGCGGCAGAGTGCATGGCCTTGATATTGCTCGGTCTTCAACCCCGCAGGGTCGGGATCGTGGAGCCCTGCTTCTCGGAATACAGGCAGCTCTCCGAGCAGTTCGGCGCGCAGGTGTTGTCCGTATTCGGAAACCGTAACAGCGGATGGAGAGCGGATCCGGAAGCAATCGCCGGCCTGATGCGGTCGGTGGATTTATTGTTTCTCGGACAGCCCAATAATCCGAATGGCGTTCAATACGACGCGAAGCTTGTGCGAAGCCTGGCGGACGAAGCCGAGCGCTGCGGTACATATCTGATGGTGGACGAGGCGTTTATCGATTTCATCCCCGAAGAGCAAAGGCAGACGCTGGTGAAGGTGCTGCATCGTTATCGGCGTTTGATCCTCGTCCGCTCAATGACGAAATTTTATGCCATTCCGGGCCTTCGGCTCGGGTATGCGGCCGCCCATCCCGATGTGATCCAGGCGATGACCGGGAAGCAGGTGACCTGGAGCGTCAACGGGTTGGCGCTTTTGGCAGGAGAGGCCTGCCTGCAGAGCGGTGACGATTATGAGAATGCCACGATCACGCTGATTACGGAGCAGAGGCAATGGCTTATGGCGGAAATGCGCAAGCTGGGGTGTGAGGTAGACGAAGGGGAAGCGAATTTTCTGCTGGCGGCTCTTCCGGCGCCGTGGACGGCGGCACGCATGCAGTCCGAACTGGGCGCAAGGGGCGTGCTGATCCGCAGCTGTGCGATGTATCCGGGACTTGGAGCGGAGCACATACGGGTCGCGGTCAAAGGGCCGGAGGCGAATGAGCAGCTGGTCTTGGCGATGGCTGATGTTATGCGAGATCAGGCGGATGAGCTGGCCGATAGATGAATTCAATATGATAACGAAGAGTATAGAACCAGTTCATGGGATATTAAAGGGGGAAAATAAAGTGGCAACGCCTTTTTTGGACGGGCAGACGGCAGATTATCAGTCTGAAGTTTGGCCCGGCCTTGTATTGAAGCATGGAGAGCGGCATCTGCTGCTGCAAATGCCATCGATGGTGGAAGCCATGGGAAGCGCCGTTCACGGCGGCGGGGTAACACGCCTGCGGCGGATGACGAACATTTACGTGGACCGGACTTACGACTGCTCCGATCCCGTGCGCGACGTTATCGAGTGGCTGCGGGAATGGAGATATCCGATCGATACGACAGCCGGGCTGCTGACGGCGGTGCAGCTGCGGCATGCGTCGGTCATGGAGGAGAAAAATGCGGAAGCGGCGGTGTTCTGCTGCGTTACCTCCGGAACCTCCAATGCGGCAAGGGCAGGATCGGAGCGTACGTCATATCCGGCCTATAGCCCTGGCACGGTGAACATCATGCTCCTGATCGATGCCAAGCTGACGAAGGCGGCGATGGTGAATGCGTTGATGACGGCGGTGGAGGCCAAGGCGGCCGCGCTTGCCGATCTCAACGTGCGCGACGCGGAGAACGGACTTCTGGCAACGGGCACCACATCGGACGCGATCATGTTGGGCGTAAGCCAGAGCAGCGCTTATCCGGTGGAGCATCAATACGCAGGAACGGCAACCCATCTGGGCGCCATGATCGGCCGGACCGTGTATGGCGCGGTGAAGGAGGGACTGCTTGCGGCATGGGCGGAGCGCAGCTGACAGCTATCCTCATTCTGGCGGCGGCCTTCGTTATCGACCTGCTGATCGGCGATCCGCGCTGGATTCCGCATCCGGTCATCGGCATGGGGAAAGCAATCAAAAGGCTGGAGGCATGGATCCGCCGCCGCTTTCAGCCTGAAAGCTTGAAGAAAGCGGGCGTTCTGCTGCCGGTGCTGGTAGCTGGTGGCTCCTTCATCCTTACGTGGCTGCTGCTCCTGCTTCTCGGCTGGATTCACCCGTGGCTCGCCTGGGGCGCCGAAGCGGTGCTCATCGCGACGACGATCGCCGTCAAGGGCTTGAAGGACGCCGGGCTTGAGGTGTACCGGCATCTGGTTCAAGGCGATCTTCCGGCTGCCCGGAGCGGCCTCGGTATGATTGTCGGAAGGGAAACGTCGCATCTGGATGAGCCGGAGGTGGTCCGGGGAACCGTGGAAACGGTAGCCGAAAATATCGTCGATGCGGTGATCTCCCCGCTTCTGTATGCGCTTATCGGAGGAGCGCCCCTCGCGATGGCGTACCGGGCAGTGAACACGCTCGACTCCATGGTCGGCTACAAAAACGACAAATATATTCATCTGGGCTGGGCATCAGCCCGTCTGGACGATATCGCCAACTGGATTCCGGCACGGCTGACGGCGCTCCTGCTCATGCTATCCGCTCTGCTTCTGGGCCTGGATTACCGCAGCGCCTTCCGCATGGTGCGGCGTGACGCGAGGAAGCATCCAAGCCCGAACAGCGGCTTTCCGGAATCGGCGGTCGCCGGAGCGCTGGGGATCCGCCTCGGCGGTACCAATGTATACCATGGCGTTTCATCCTTCAGAGCCTACATGGGCGACGCGAAGAGACCGATGGAAGCCCGGGATATCCGGCTCACGAACCGGCTGCTGTATACAGTCTCGGTCATGTTCGTTGTTCTTTCGCTGCTGGCGATATGGGGAGCGGGGGGTACGCTATGGACATAAGGCGGATGAACCTTGTCCTTATGAGACACGGCTCCACGCTCTGGAACGAGCAGAAGCGATATTTGGGACACACGGATTTGAGTCTGAGTCCGCGAGGGCGAGAGGAACTGACATCGGCTCAGGCCAAGCTGATCGGCATGAATTTCGACCGCGTGTATTGCAGCGATCTAGCGCGCTGCCGCGAAAGCCTGAATGCCGTACGACCGGATCTTGCAGCTGGGGCTATCTATGACAGGGCACTGCGTGAGATGGATTTCGGAGCCTGGGAAGGGCATACCTATGACCAGCTGAAGGATACAGCTTTATACAGGCAATGGCTTGACGATCCGCAGCAGGTGACGCCGCCGGAAGGAGAGGCATGGGCTTCCTTTGAAGGAAGAATCGCGGCTTTTCTCGGGCGGATGCTGCCATCATCGGAGGTTACTCAACCGGAACCGCCTTCTTTTTCAACGAACGTACTGGCGGTAGCCCATGGCGGCGTCATCCGCCAGATCGCGACTCAGCTCGTGTCAGGCTTGGCCTTCTGGGAGATCGAGGCGGGGCCGGGGCAATTGCTCGGGTTGACGTTGGAGCAGCGGGAAGAAAGCTGGACCGGTGCGGAGCTGCGCATCCTGTAAGGCCATGAAATAGATCCTCCGGATGCACGGGGAGCGGATGCGCATGCTCCTCTCTTTCTTTTTATCCGGGAAAGATATCATTGTAAGGAATGATATTTTCACCTATAATCAAGAGCTAGAGATGCATTGCCTGGAAAATAAGTGAATAATGATACTGATGAGGTCCCGGATACGGCTGCTGCCGTATTGTTGAATCCGGGTGAAAAGGGAAGCCGGTGCAAATCCGGCACGGTCCCGCCACTGTAAAACAGGTATGCCCCGATAAGCCACTGTTCCGCCTTAAAGGCAGAATGGGAAGGCCGGGGTGATATGGCCCAAGCCTGTAAGTCAGGAGACCTGCCTCATGAGAATACTGACGGTCCTTCGAGGAAAGGATTACGTTCTAGCGCCTTGTTGTATGCAGCGTGATTCAACGCGAGATTCGGCGCCGGCCTGTCCGCGGTTTGCTGCCGCCAAGGTCCGAGCAGACGTAATCCCTGGTTCTTTTTTCAAGAACCGGGGTTTTTTATTGGGAAAAAGACGTGCTATGGCCTTTCATTATAGTCGTTTGGTTATCCCTTGATGTCTTCCGTCAAGCCATATTCATGTAGAACCCATTCGCCAGGCCTCTTTTACGTAACAGAAAACGAGACAAAAAGAGGAGAGAACGAGAAAATGAACTTGAAATCGCCAGTAAAAAGATGGTCCACCGGAATTGCGGCGCTGTTGCTCGCGTTATCGCTTGCGGCTTGCGGCAACAATACCAAAGATAATTCGGCGGCAACGCAGCCGGAGACATCGAAACAGGAGAACACGCAGCCGGCTGCGGCAGAGAGCCTGAAAACAACATACCCGTTAACGCTGCAGGATGCGACCGGACAATCCTTTACGTTTAAGGAAGCGCCTAAGCATATCGTATCCGTGTCTCCGGCAGAGACGGAAGCCCTCTTCGCCATCGGGCTGGATAATGAAATCGTAGGCGTATCCGACTATGACGACTACCCGGAAACGGCCAAGTCCAAGCCGAAAATGGGCGGGATCATGAAGCCGAACGAGGAAGCCATCATCGCGGCGCAGCCTGACGTTGTATTCACGGGCATCTCCATGAGCGAAGAAGCGGTGAAGAAGCTGCGCGAGCTCAGCATTCCGATTTTCAAGACCGATCCGAAGAACGTGGACGATGTTATCAAAAACATCGAAACTTACGGGCAAATCACGGATCACCAGGCTGAAGCGAAAAAAGTTGTCGACCAAATGAAAGCAGAGGAAAGCGCGGTCGTGGAAGCGGTCAAATCCTTAAGCGACGATCAGAAGAAAAAAGTATATATCGAGTTCTCCCCAGGCTGGACCGTAGGCAAAGGCGAGTTCATGGATGAGCTCATCAGCCTCGCCGGCGGCATCAACGTGGCATCCGATACGCAGGGTTGGAGCGAAATCAGCGAAGAGAAGATCATCAAGGATAACCCTGACGTGATCTTGTATGCAAAGAGCGTCATTGACGACAAAACCAAAAAAGGCCTGGGCGACATCATCAAAGGCCGCAGCGGCTGGGACCAGATTACAGCCGTGAAGAACGGAGCGGTCATCGGATTGGATGACAATCTGCTGAGCCGTCCGGGTCCGCGCGTCACGCAAGGACTTCAGGAAGTCGCCAAAGCGATTTATCCGGACCTGTTCAAATAATGAGCAAAAAGCTGGCAGGTTACGGAGGGATCGGCATCGTGCTGCTGGTGCTGACCCTGCTGATCTGTCTGGGGATCGGCTCGGTCGCGCTGCCGGTCAAGGATATTGCCTTGATCGTGCTGCACCGGCTGCCATGGATCGGGGATGCGATTCATCCGACATGGAATCCTTCCTTTGAACAAATCATCATCAAAGTACGGCTGCCCCGCGTGCTGCTGGGCATGCTGGTCGGCGCGTCGCTTGCGGTCGCCGGCTCCGGGTTTCAAGGCGTGCTGCGCAATCCGCTCGCCGATCCGTTCACGCTCGGCGTATCCTCCGGGTCGGCGGTCGGCGCGTCGATGCTCATCTATTACGGGCTGCAGTATTCTCTGCTAGGAGCATGGACGCTGCCTGCGCTCGCTTTTGTGACCGGTTCATTGACGCTATGGGGCGTGATGGCGCTGGCCCGCGAGCGGGGCAAAATCCCGACGAACAGCCTGATTCTTTCGGGCGTCGTGATGCAGTCGTTTCTCGGGGCGGTCGTCTCGTTCCTGACGGCGATGTCCAAGCGGACGGTCAACGAAATTTTATACTGGACAATGGGCAGCTTAAGCCTGCGTGGATGGTCGTATACGGCCATCCTTTTGCCGTATTTTCTGGTGGGATTCGCAATCATTTGGAGCCGGGCCCGTTCTTTAAACCTGCTGTCTCTAGGGGAGCGGCAGGCGGCGCATCTGGGCGTGAACGTGGAAGGACTCAAAATTACGGTGCTTCTGGTCAGCACGCTGCTCACGGCGGCGGCGGTGTCGATGGCCGGCGTTATCGGTTTCGTGGGACTCGTAATCCCGCATGTCATCCGGCTGATCACCGGTCCTGATTACCGGTATATCGTACCGCTCTCGGCGATCGGCGGCGGCATCTTCATGGTATGGGCGGACACGCTTGCGCGGTCCGTGCTCGCTCCGACCGAAATTCCGCTGGGCGTCGTGACCGCATTCGTCGGCGCGCCGTTCTTCGGCTATCTGCTGTACCGCAGCAAGAAACAGCGGGGAGGGAGAATCTCGTGATCGAGGTATCGGATGCATCCAAGCAGTTTCATGGCATGACGGCCTTGAGCCGTCTGAACTGGACCATTGGGGAAGGCGAGTGGTGGGGGATCATCGGGCCGAACGGCAGCGGCAAGTCAACGCTGATGCGTCTCTTGTCCGGCGTCGAGTCTGCGAGCTCGGGGACGATTACCATCAGCGGCAAACATGTCACTGCCTACAGCCGCAAAGAGCTCTCGCGTATGATGGCGGTGCTGCAGCAGGAAGGCATTGCGCCTATTCATTATCCGGTCCGGGAAGTGCTTGAGATGGGGCGCTATCCTTATCTGGACTGGCTCGGGCGGGACGCCAAGGACGATGCCGACACATTGATCGACGGCATCATGGAGAAGCTGGAACTGCAGGAGCTAGCCGATCGCCCGCTCGACGAGCTGAGCGGGGGACAGCGGCAGCGGGTGGCGCTGGGGCAAGTCATGGCCCAGGAGCCACAAATTTTGCTGCTGGATGAACCGACCACGTTTCTCGACATCCGCTACCAGCAGCAGTTTATGGAGCTGGTGGCGGACTGGCGGAGGGAGGCGGGAATTACGGTCATCGCCGTCCTTCATGATCTGAATCTGGCAGCCCAGTACTGCGACAAGCTCCTCGTCCTCCGGGACGGGCGGGCGGTCGGCATGGGCACGCCGCAGGAAATGCTGACGGCGGAGCGCATCCGGCTCGTATACGAGGTGGAGCCGGTCGTGGTGCCGCATCCCGCAAGCGGCGTGCCGCAGGTGCTTTTATCAAGGAAGCCGTTATAATAGGATTGATAGAATGCATCGAACTAGGGAGGAAGATTATGAATTCATTTTTGGAACAATACGTTGAACGCATCACCGGGCTCGACATCGAGGCTTCCCGCGCGGAAGCTTCGCATATCGGCAATCTGACGGTTCCTCCCGGCGCGCTTGGGAAGCTGGAATCGCTGGCCGTGCAGCTGGCGGGGATCACGGGGGACCTCAAGCCTTCTTTTCCGAAAAGAGAAGTCATCGTCATGGCCGCAGACCACGGGGTCTGCGAGGAAGGCGTCAGCGCCTTTCCGCAGGAAGTGACGACGCAAATGATCTATAATTTCCTGTCCGGCGGCGCGGCGGTTAACGTGCTGGCACGGCAGGCCGGAGCCGAAGTGGTGTGCGTGGATATCGGCGTGAATAACGACCTTGCGCATCCCAGCTTGCTCTCCCGCAAGATCCGCTGCGGCACGGCAAATATGGCCAAGGGTCCAGCCATGACGCGCGAAGAAGCGGAGCTCTCTATCGAGACCGGCATCCGAATCGTAGAGGAAGCGGTGCAGCGCGGCGTAAGCATATTCGTCACAGGGGAGATGGGCATCGGGAATACGACCGCGAGCGCGGCCGTCATGTGCGCCCTGACCAACACGGAGCCGCGGGATGCGGCAGGTCGGGGGACGGGACTGGATGACGAGCGGTTGAAGCATAAAGTTTCCGTTATCGAACGGGCACTGGAATTAAACGCGCCGGATGCGTCCGATCCAATCGATGTGCTCGCGAAGGTCGGAGGACTTGAAATCGGCGGCTTGACAGGCGTCATTCTGGGTGCCGCGGCAAACCGCTGCCCGGTGATGATCGACGGATTTATTTCAAGCGCGGCGGCGCTGCTGGCGCGGGCCATTTCGCCTGAAGCGGCGGCGTTTATGATCGCGTCCCATGCGTCCCATGAGCAGGGCCACCGGCAGCTGCTGCAGGTGCTGGACCTGCGTCCGGGTCTGGATTTGGACATGCGCATCGGCGAGGGCACCGGCGGCGTGCTCGGCCTGACGCTGGTGGATGCGGCTTGCCGCATCGTCAGCGAGATGGCGACGTTCGAGAGCGCAGGCATCTCCGGAAGCGGAGCAGCGGAGCAGCCATGAGCATCCTCGTTACGGGCGGAGCCAGAAGCGGAAAGAGCTCCTTCGCGGAGCGGTGGATCATGGCCCATGCGAAGCATGCCGTGTACGTGGCGACAGCGCAGGCTTTCGACCAGGAGATGAAGGAGCGGATCGCCCTGCATCGGGAGCAGCGAAGCCGGGCGGATTTCGCCTGGCGAACGGTTGAAGAGCCGGTGGAACTCGCGGAGCTGCTGGCGTCCTGGCATGCCGAGCCGGAAGCGCCTGCGGTGCTGGTGGACTGTCTGACCTTATGGCTGTCCAATGTGATATTGATGGTGGAAGGCGAGCCGGACCGGGAGCAGCGCATCCGCGAAGCGATCGATTCCCTGGTGGAGCAAATACAGCAATATTCGGGCACGCTAGTGCTCGTGACCAATGAGGTCGGCGACGGCATCGTGCCGGAGTATGCGCTCGGGCGGCTGTTCCGTGATTACGCCGGGATTCTGAACCAAGCGGTGGCGCGCGTGAGCAGCCAGGTGTTTCTCGTGACTGCGGGCATCCCCATCGAGCTGAAGAGCAGGGAGTATAAGCTATGAATCCGCGCATGCAGTCGGTTGCCGCCGCCTTTCAATTTTTATCGCGTTTTCCCGTCAAGGTGCAGCTGGATTACTCGCCGGAGCTGTTCCGGCGGAGCACGCGCTTCTATCCGCTGGTAGGCGCGGCCATAGGCGCCGCGGTATGGTGCTTTGCCGCCGCAGCGTCGTACCTGCTGCCGCCGCTGCCGGCGGCGGCGCTGATTCTTGCGCTGTGGGTCGCTTTGACAGGCGGCCTGCATCTGGACGGATGGATGGATACCGCAGATGGGCTGCTTAGCTACAGATCGAGGGAGAAGATGCTGGAGATCATGAAGGACAGCCGTGTGGGCGCCATGGGCGTGCTGGCCTGCGTGCTTCTTCTGCTGCTGAAGCTGTCGCTGATATACTCCCTGCTGACCGGCGGCTGGCCGCCTCTGCTACTACTGCTGCCGCCGATCTGGAGCCGCTGGTTCATGGTGCACGCCATGGCCTCCTGGCCGATGGCCAGGGGCAAAGAAGGTCTGGCCGGGCAGAACTTTAACGGTATGCAGAAGCGCCACAGTCTGGCAGCAGTGCCGGGTGCTGCGATCTGGACGGCAGCGGCAGCGGCAGTGTTCCCGCTGCTTGGCATTGGAGACTTCAGCCTGCTGCAGGCCGGTCTGTCATGGCTGCTGCTGCCGCTTGCAGCCTGGGGGATCGGAACCTGGGCGGCGCGCCGAATGACCGGCAAGCTCGGCGGACTGACCGGCGATACCTACGGCGCGCTGAACGAGGGCATCGAAACGGTGCTGCTGCTTGTGCTCGTGATCATTCAATATCGTTTATAGTCGTACATAATACATTCTAAAAGAGAAAGGCGGCGTGCTTATATCGTGAAGCAGCCGCCTTTGTTCTTGAATACCGAAGGAGGAACAGCCAATATGAGGCATGCTTTACAGGAAGGAAGCGGCGGAAGCGCGGCTGTGCTGATGCTGCAGGGAACCGCATCCGATGTAGGCAAAAGCGTCATTACAGCCGCGCTTTGCCGTGTTTTCATGCAGGACGGCTTCCGTACGGCTCCCTTCAAATCGCAAAATATGGCGCTGAATTCCTACGTTACGGAGGACGGCAAAGAAATCGGACGGGCTCAAGGCATGCAGGCCGAAGCCTGCGGGATCGTCGCAACGACCGACATGAACCCGATCCTGATCAAGCCGACGGGCGATATGCATTCCCAGATTGTGGTTCATGGACGCCCGCTGTCGAACATGAGCGCTTCGGATTACCGCAGCAAATATTTGCCGACCGCCAAAGAAACGGTCATGGAAGCGCTGGGACGCCTTCGCTCCCAATATGACATTGTTGTGATGGAAGGAGCGGGGAGTCCGGCTGAAATTAATCTCAAGGACCGGGACATCGTCAACATGAACCTGGCGGGATGGGCGGATGCGCCGGTGCTGCTGGTGGCCGATATTGATCGCGGCGGCGTGTTTGCCTTTCTGGTCGGTACGCTGGAGCTGCTCGAACCTCACGAACGTAAACGGGTCAAAGGGTTTATCATCAACAAGTTCCGCGGCGACCTGTCACTGCTTCAGCCGGGCCTGGATTGGCTGGAAGAGCGGACGGGCATTCCCGTCCTGGGGGTGCTGCCTTACATTCCCGATATGAGGCTGGAGGCGGAGGATTCCGTCGTTCTCGAAAGCCGGACCCGGGCGGGATTGGCTTCTATCGCACCGGATATCGATATTGCCGTCATCCGCAGCCCCCGCATATCGAATTTTACCGATGTGGACCCGCTCATGGCGGAAGCCGGAGTTTCAGTCCGTTTTGTCAGCCGTGCCGAAGAGCTTGGAATGCCGGACGTGATCATTCTGCCGGGAACGAAAAATACGATCGGAGACCTCGGTTTCTTGCGCGAACAGGGCTTTGAGACAGCGATCGCGCATGTGATGTGTAACGGCGAAGCGCAGCTTGTCGGCATTTGCGGCGGATACCAGATGCTGGGCAGAACGCTTTCCGACCCGAATGGCGTGGAGAGCACCGAAGCAGCGGAAGCGGAAGGACTCGGGTACCTGCCGCTTGCGACGGTATTTGCCGGAGACAAACGAACCGTACGCGTGAGCGGCACGCTTCTGGCGGAGTGCCCGGTGAGGATTGAAGCCGGGAGCCCTGAAGCATCGCTGCCGATCGAAGGATATGAAATCCATATGGGAACCACGCAGACGCTCGATCATCCGGATGAACAGGTATTTCCCTTGTTTGAGATTCAAGAAGCGAACGGTGTAAGCAAGCCGGAAGGGTGCGGCGCGGGCAGCGGCAGGGTCTGGGGAACCTACCTGCATGGGGTGTTCCATAATGACGCCTTCCGCAGCGGTTGGCTGAACGGCATACGGGCGGTTAAGGGTCTTGCGCAGACAGGAACCACGGTTGCGGTAAAGGAGCTTAAGGAACAAGAATTCGATCGAATCGCCGCAACGGTGCGGGCGCATCTACGCATGGACGAAATTTACGGTTTGCTTGGAAAAAGCATTTAGCAGGAGCTGCGCGCGGGCATTTCAGGTTATTTTTTATAGAATTGGGTAAAAAGGAAGTAAGAAGTCATCCAGATTCATTCATGGGATGGCTTCTTTTTTTGGAAGAGAAAGCTTTATACATTTTCTAAAATTAATCCTATCCAAATACTATGAATTGTGCTAATATAAAAAACAGTTTCGGACTGGAGGCTTAAAACTTGACTTTTCGCAAAGTTTAAATCCATGTCCGCCAACATACAATTTTTTAATCAGGTCATGTGGACATCCATGTGCGGATGGGTGATTCACTCAAGGCCTTACGATAAAGGGGTGCAGATAAGAAGATGAATACACTATGGGTTATTGTCAATGTGATCGTCATGCTGGCTCTCATCGGACTATTGCTCTGGATGCAGAAGAAGCATGTCTCGTTCACGAAACGCGTGTTTACCGGACTTGGTCTTGGGGTCGTGTTCGGCGTTGTTTTGCAGCTGATCTTCGGCGTTGATTCCGCCGTCATTGCGAAATCGACCGATTGGTTCAACCTGGCGGGTTACGGTTATGTCGGCCTGCTGCAAATGGTGGTTGTGCCGCTGATCATGGTCTCGATCATTTCCGCGATCATGAATCTGAAGGGCAGACAGAACCTCGGCAAAATGAGCGGATCGATCATCGCCGTGCTGCTGGTTACCGTTGCGATCGCAGCGGCCGTCAGTATTGCGGTCAGCCTGAGCTTCAACCTGAAAGCCATTGACATTAAAGCGGGTGACCGCGAAAATGCGCAGGGCCAAAAGCTGGAGCAGAAGCTCGGCGATGTACAGGATAAAACCATTCCGCAGCAGATTCTGGAATTCGTACCGACGAATCCGTTTGCCGATATGACGGGCGCCCGCCGCTCTTCCACGCTGGCCGTCGTTATTTTCTCCGCATTCATCGGAGTGGCGGTACTCGGCATTGACCGCAAAAAGCCGGAGCAGGCCGCAACATTCCGGAAATTGGTTGAAGCCGTTTACGCCGTCGTGCTGAGGATCGTTACGCTCGTGCTGAGGCTGACGCCATACGGCATCCTGGCCTTGATTACGAAGACGGTGGCGACCACCAACGTCGACGAAATCCTCAAGCTGATCAAATTTGTGGGTGCTTCTTACGTCGCTTTGGCGATTATGTTCATCATTCACCTGATCATCATCGCGCTGTTCGGATTCAATCCGATCCAATATGTCAGAAAAGTGCTGCCTACGTTGACATTCGCGTTCACGTCCCGCTCTAGCGCGGCGACGATTCCGCTGAACGTGGAGACCCAAACGAAGAGACTGGGCGTATCCGAAGGGATTGCGAACCTGTCCGCGACGTTTGGCGCAACGATCGGCCAGAATGGCTGTGCCGGCATCTATCCGGCCATGCTCGCCTGCATGATCGCACCGACGGTCGGCATTGATCCGCTGAGCTGGAGCTTCATCGTGAAGCTGATTCTGATCGTGGTCATCAGTTCCTTCGGCGTGGCGGGTGTAGGCGGCGGTGCAACCTTCGCTTCCCTGATCGTGCTGTCGACGATGAACCTGCCGGTCGCGCTGGCGGGTCTGCTGATCTCGGTTGAGCCGCTGATTGACATGGGCCGTACGGCGCTGAACGTCAACGACTCGATGGTGGCAGGGCTCGTATCCAGCAAGGTGCTGAAAGAGAACGATCATGACGTCTTCAACAATCATGTGGATCTCGATAACGCCGTTCAAGCTTAAATCTGAATTTCAAACCTAAGAGCAGAGTCCCGGCTGAAAGCCGGGGCTCTTTTTTTGTTACGAGGACAGCGGTTTGTCTTCATTCGCGGCATCCCCTAAAATAATCGTAGCCACGAAGGCGAGATTATGTTACATTAGAACATGTTTTTGTCCGGTGACACGCCGGGCTTAAAAACCGCGGTTCGTAACCATCCCGCGTAATCAAAACTAGGAGGAAGCACCATGTTTAACTTGCTATGGGGTATCGTTTACGTACTCGTTAATTTTTCGCTGTATTTACTGTGTTACCGTCTGTTCGGCAAAAAGGGCTTATACGCCTGGATCGGTGTTGCGACCGTGGTAGCCAACATTCAGGTGACCAAAACGATCGATATTTTCGGCATTGCCATGACGCTCGGCAATACGATGTACGTCAGCTTGTATATGACAAGCGATCTGCTGAACGAAAAGTACGGCAGGAAGGAAGCGCAAAAGGCGGTCTGGTTCGGCTTTTTCACCCTGATCATGACCACGGTGCTCATGCAGATGGCTTTGTACTTCTCGCCGCTCGGCGGAAGTGACGACGAGATGCAAAAAGCGCTGCAAAGCATTTTCGGCCTGATGCCGCGGCTTGCGCTGGGAAGTCTGACGGCGTATTTCGTAAGCCAGTTCCTCGACGTGAAGCTGTACACCTGGATCCGCAAATTTTACGGCAAGCGTCATCAGTTCTGGATCCGGAACAACGGCAGCACGATGATCAGTTCGCTCGTGGACACGCTCATTTTCTGCGTGATCGCTTTTGCCGGACGAGAAGGGTTTACCTGGACGATCTGGCTGGAGGTATTCCTGACGACGTATATCATCAAGTTCGTGCTTACAGCCGTGGGAACGCCATTTCTCTACATTGCCCGCGATTTCAAATTTGCCGATGAGGATAAGGAATAGAGGGTTTGACTCATTCATCATAAGACTGCAACAAAAAACCGGAGGCAGCATCCCCGCACGGGATGAAGCTTCCGGTTTTTTGATGATTCAGGCCGTCAAGGCGACGATCAGCCTTCGAGCGTGATCAGCTCTTTGGGGTAGGAGGTCAGCACCTCGACGCCGTTGTCCGTGACGAAAATATCGTCCTCGATCCGTACGCCGCCAAGTCCCGCCACGTAGACCCCCGGCTCAACGGTAAATACCATGCCCGGCTGAACCAGGTCGGTATTGTTGCCGTGAACGGAAGGATATTCATGCACGTCCATGCCGAGGCCATGACCCAGGCGATGGAGGAAATAAGGACCGTAGCCGGCTTTTTCGATCGCTGCGCGGGCTGCCTGATCGACCGATGCCAGGGTTACGCCGGGCTTGATCGCCTGAATGCCCTGCAAATTGGCTTCGAGCACCGCGTTGTAAATGTTCTTCTGTTCGGGTGAAATCTCACCTACCGCAAAGGTGCGGGTAATATCGGAGGCATAGCCATCCGCGTAGACGCCCATGTCGAACATGAGCAGGTCGCCATGCTGGATCTTGCGGTCGCCCGGTGTGCCGTGCGGCAGCGCGGTCTTTGGACCTGACAGCACCATCGTGTCGAAGGATGGACCCTGCGCGCCGAGTTTCTTCATCAGATACTCGAGCTCGGCCACGATCTCGATTTCGGTGACGCCGGTTTTCACGCTTTTCAGTCCTTGGCGGAGCACTTCCTCGATGAGCTCCATCGCATGCTTCATGCGTTTGATTTCTTCAGGGGATTTGTTGACGCGCATGCTGCGGAGCAGCGGCCCGATATCGGCAAACTGCCCAGCCGATACGGATGCGGACAGCTCTTCGTAGCGTGCAACGGTGAGCTGCTCCTTTTCGATGCCAAGTGTTCCCACGCTGCCTTTAAACTGCTGCTGCAGCAGCTGGTAAGGGTTGTCGGTATCGCTGTGCGTAACGATTTTTGTAACGCTGGAGGCTGCATTCGCAGCTTCGGCGTCCAGTGCGGGCACGATCAGCAGCGGCTCTTCTCCGCGCGACAGCAGGAGGCCAAGAAAACGCTCATGCGGATCGCTTGCGAATCCGGTCAGGTAATACACATGTTTGGGGTCGGTCACCAGCAGGCTGTCCAGTCCCTGGTCATTCATCGATTGTTCCAATTGTTCAATACGGCTGCTCATATTCAGGTCTTCCTTTCCAAACCAAGGTTGTTCGTTCAAGGGTCAAACTTCCACCAAAGGCGTTGTCGTCGCTGGCGGAAATACATCGATAGATCCTATTATACCACCCAAGCTTCATATGCCTGAAGGGTCCATTTCATATTTCACTGCTGCTCCAGACTTTGAATGAGCTCGGCGATCCGCGCGGCAGGATGCTTGTCATATAGGCCGCCGTGATAGCAGAATACTTCGTCGAGCGGAAGGCCGGCCAGCTTATGCATGCTTCGTACGGCTTCCTTCATATCCGGCGTGAAGGCTTCTGCCGGGCCGACGAGCTCGCCGTCCACCACACGCAGCTCATCTGCGGCAAGCAGGAGCTTGTCCTCTGGCAGGTACAGGCAGATATGTCCCGGCGTGTGTCCCGGCGTATGGATCACTTGCATGCCTCCATGGATATCGAGCGTTTCACCGTCCCGGAGTTCCCGGGAGATGCGAATGGAGGGAAGCTGGTCGAACAGTGCGAGGATCGGGTTCCTTGCCTCTTCCGGCATGCGGGACAATCGCTCGTCCGTCATTTTGATGATGCGTTTTGCGCCCGTGATATAGGGGATGTCGTCCGGATGTGCCCAGACCTCAATCTCCGGGAAGGCCTTCGTTAAAGCGGCCAAATTGCCGACATGGTCAATATCCTGATGCGTGATAATAATCCGTTTAATATCAGATAGCTGAAGCCCGGCATCCTGCACGGCCCGGGTAAGCTGATCCATTTGACCGACATTGCCTGTGTCCACCAGCGTGGCGCCGTTGTCATCCCACAGCAGCACAGGCTGATAAGCAGGCTCGGCAGCACCGGGCTGCGCATATAGTTCAATCGAAGCGATTCGTTGTCCAAGTTTCATAGGGTATCCGGATGAAGATCCGGTGCACCTCCTCTGGTTCGGATTTCTATTCTTACCTATTATAAAGCCGCGGGCTGCAAAAATAAAAACACCTGACTGCATCGACGTGCAGACAGGTGTTTAGCGTTTCATATGGAATACAAGGAGAAGCCAGCTGAACATTTTAAATAGAACATGCCCTATTGCGCAGTGCCGCCGTGATAGACGATCTCTCCGCCGTAGTGTCCGGTCAAATAAATGAGTACGAGCCCCGCCAATGAAATGACCAGCAGCAGAGGAGCCACCCAGCGCAGTGCTTTGTCAAAGCGCTTCTTCACCCATGGCAGCCGCATCAGTACTTTGAGGGCAAGCAGCACTCCGAAGACCACCAGGGCATCGAAAGCCATGCTTTCATGCTTGTGAATCATGGCTCCGGTTGCGCCAAAGACGGATCTGGCATAATCTTCTCCGCCGTCTCCTGTCATGTAGGCTATGATTCCGCTGATAAACCCCAGTCCCAGCAGAGCATCCGCCGGCCAGTCAAAAAGTCGTGGGCGCCATAGGGCAAGAATCTGTACCACCGCGGCCAGAAACAATAACGCAATGGGAAAATGGACGATCAAGGGATGAAGGGGCATACTCATTCAAATTCCTCCTAAGATTGAAAAGAAACGGATTCTTGAAACTGATCATAAGGGTCCGAGATTAAAATTCGCTGTGAAAACATAAAGATGAAGATAAACATAAAGATGAAGATAAATATGGAGATGATGTTGAAAAATAAAACAATTGATTTGGTAACACGGACATGTTTAATTACATGTAGAACCCTTAAATGGAATATGGGACGGGAGGAATAAGGATGTCGAAGGTTGTGGTCGTAACAGGAGCCAATTCAGGGATGGGGCTTGCTTCAACGGTCGCTTTGGCCAAGCAGGGTGCAGAGGTGATCATGGTATGCCGCCATGAACAGCGAGGACAAGCGGCGCTGGCGGAGGCCATCCGGCAAAGCGGATCGGACCAGATCCGGCTGATGCTCTGCGATTTAGGCAAGTTGTCCAGTATCCGGAATTTTGCGCATGCCTTTAAGGAGCGCTATTCCAGGCTGGACGTGCTTCTCAACAATGCGGGCGTCGTGATGATCAAGCGGCAAGAAACGGCCGATGGCTTCGAGATGGACCTTGGGGTCAATCATCTGGGGCATTTTCTGCTGACGAACCTGCTGCTGGATACGCTGATTGCTTCTCCCCAAGGTAGAGTCGTGACCGTCGCCTCGGGCGCCTATAAGGCAGGGAACATCCATTTTGACGATCCGTTCCTGATGCGGGGATTCAATCCGGCCAAAGCCTACGCCCAATCGAAGCTGGCGAACATCCTGTTCACGAAGGAGCTGGCGGCTCGCCTCTCAGGCACGAATGTCACGGCCAACTGCGTACATCCGGGGGCTGTCGGCACCCAGATCGGCGTCAACCGCGATACCGGATTCGGCAAAACGGTGCTGGCGATGCTGAAGCCGTTCTTTTTGACACCAGAACAGGGGGCGGACACGGCTGTTTATCTGGCAACGGCGCCCGAGATGGAGCGAGTCACCGGGCAGTATTTTTACAAGAAGAAACCTCAAAAGCTCACCGCTAAAGCCGAAAGCAAGGAGAACGCCAAGCGGTTATGGTCGTGGAGCTGCGAGCAGGTAGGGATCGAGGATCGTCTTTCTTTGAGGTGACCGGGTGCGTGAGCGAATGAGAAAGGAAGCTTCAGAGAGCTATTGCAGCAGGATGATTATACATAATATTTGGACTTTTCCTTCTGTGGAGCCAAGGACCGATAGCGCATCCGGCGTTCTTTCGATAAAATAGAGACAAAACCATTCGGATCACCGCAGGGGGAATGAACGCATCATGAAACTGGACAGCTATACGATCGAAGATGCACAAACGGAGGATTTGCCCGCCATTGTAGCCATTTATAACTCCACGATTGACGGTAGAAAAGTGACCGCGGACCTGGAGCCTGTGACGGTGGAGAGCCGGCAGCGCTGGTTCAATGAGCATAACAGCCATCATCGGCCGCTGTGGGTCATGAAGTCGGAAGGCGAGACGCTGGCTTGGCTCAGCTTCCAGTCCTTTTACGGACGGGCCGCGTATAACGCGACGGCTGAGATCAGCATTTATGTATCGGAAGCCTGCCGCGGCAAGGGTGTAGGCGGGATTTTGCTGGAAAAGGCATTTGCAGCCTGCCCGGAGCTGGGCATTAAGCGCCTTGTCGGCTTTGTTTTCGGACATAATGATCCGAGTCTGAAGCTGCTGCGAAAGTACGGATTTGAGGATTGGGGCTTTCTGCCCGGCGTGGCCGAGCTGGATGGAATCGAGCGGGATCTGGTCATCGTTGGCAAAAGGGTGGAGGCATCCGCATAAGAAATTTTTGCTCCATCGGTTATACGAAAAAATGCCGAAGCTCTCAGCATATCATGGAATCAAGCCCTCTCCAGGCGAACTGCCGCAGCAGCGCCGGGGGAGGCTTTTTTTTGCGCGGAAAGCACAGGTTATCAGAAAATATAGATTTATTAAATATTGTATTTACATGAGCGGATAAGCACTGGCATACTATATTCAACCGGATATTTTACCGGGATATGGAAAAGCCATGAATCATCATGGATACATAAGGAGGAACATAATGATGAAGCGTTTCAAATGGGGGATCACCGCGGTGCTGCCTCTGCTGCTGGTGCTGCTTGCAGGCTGTCAAGCCGTTGGCGGCGTGGATGTCAGCAAAGCTGCGCTGAGCACGCTGGATGTCAAATCATCCATGTCGAAGCAGACGCTGTCTCTGCAGTTGGTCCCGGTAGACGGGAAATTGAATGAAGACGACCAGAAGGCGATCGAGCTGCTGAACTCATTGTCTCTTACGATCGATCAGGCCGCCATGCAGGATGCCAACACGGCATCGCTTGAAGGATCGGTCCAGGTGAAGGGCAAGAAGCTGCCTTTCCATCTGGCGATGGACAAGAAGGCAATGACCCTGGCGGTCGATGGCATGACGCAGCCGATATCCGTGCCGCTGGAGCTGGAAAACATGGATCTGGGCATGATGATGCCAGGTCTCGATATGAACAACGAAAGCATGATTCAAACGTACAAGGACGTGCTCGGCTTCCTGCTGAAGCATACGCCGAATCCTTCTTCCATCTCGGTCAGTCCGGTGTCGGAAAAGGTGAACGGCGAGACGCTTTCCCTGCAAAAGCTGCATATCGATATCCGCGGGGATGAGCTGGTTGGCATGGCAAAAGGCTTCCTGACAAGTCTCTCCAAGGATAAGGAAGGGGTAAAGCAACTGGTGACCCGTCTGTATGACGCGTACTATCCGCTGTTTGCCGCTTATGCCGGAGCGCCTGAGGAAGAGACCGCCGCGCCGAGTCAAGCCGAAAAGGAAAAGAACATCAATGAAGCCGTGGATGAGCTGATGGCTGCGCTGGATGAAATCCTGCCGGATTATGACAAGAACGTGGATGAACTGCTCGGGGAAGCCCCTGAGCTGAGCGACATGCTGAGTAAAAACACCGTGCTGTCCATGGATTTCATGCTCGACAGCAAGCTCAACATCCGCAAGCAAAACATGGACCTGACCGTACAGCTTCCGGCTAGCGAGGATCTGCCGATCAAGCAGGTGAAGGTGCATTCCGAAGCCGAGACCTGGAAGATTAACGAGCCGGTGACTATCCATAACGTAGACACGTCCAAAGGCGTGTGGGATGTCAGCGCAAGCGAGGCGACACCAGGCGAGGTGCTGCGCCACCTGGACCGCCAATCCGATCTGTACCATTTGCTGAAGGATGACCTGAACATTACGAGCAAATCCTTCTATATGTACACGGACGAAGATCCAACCGTGCTGTATGATCCAGGCTATGAGCCGGTCATCGTGAAGAACGTCATGATGGTGCCGGTCAAATATGTGGCCGATGAGCTCGACGCTCAGCTGCTGTGGGACGCGAAGACGAAATCCATAACGCTGATCGACGATCTGACAGGCTCCAAAATCGTCTTGAAAATGGGCTCCAATCAGGCGTCCATCGACGGCGTTACCGAGACCCTCAGCCAGCCGGTGCAAAATCTGGACGGCTACGCCTACGTGCCGATGCGCTTTATTACAAAAGCCCTGGGAGCGCAAGGAAATTGGGATGCCAAAGAGCAAATCGTAACAATCGAAAGAGATTAATGAATAGGGCATGTGATGTTTCCGAAGGTATTGGAGACGGTTGAGAAACCGTCTCTTTTTTTTGTGGGCATGGAGCTCAAATATATGATCTCTATGTTCTAGGAATCGAAGTTGAAGGAGCATCGTGACCATTCTAGTCAGATTCTATGTAGATGTGTTTAACCTTCCAGCTCAAAAAAGGAGAGGAATTATAGACGGAAAACAGATTAAAGTAAGGACAGCGTCAGAGGGCAGGCTATGGGTAACTATGCCCCCTGAGAAGGATTGGGTGGAGCATATGCGCAGCGTTCAGGGGCGAAAGTGGCATCCGGACGTCAAACAGTGGAGCATTCCGGTAACAGAGGGAACCATCGATACGTTCGTAAGAAGGTTTGTGGACTTACCGGTTGGGAGGGATTCTTGCGTGCAGGAGCAGTTTCCGCAGCTGCGCAGGTGCTCGCCTCAGGGCGGACGCTGGCGGAAAAAATGTACGGATGCGTTGAAATTGAAAGGGTACCGCGGAAGTACGGAAAAAGCATATGTAGGACATTTGGAAAGATGCATGCATCTCACCGGAGTACATATCGACAACATGCTGATGCCGGATGTAAGGGACTATTTGCGATTTTCCAAAAGAGTGGGCAAGGCCAAAACGTGAGAAAAAGCTCCCTGCCGTTCTTTCGGCCTCCGAGGTATCGCTGCTGCTCGGCAGTGTCACGAACATCAAGCATCGAGCAGCGTTAACACTGATTTACTCTGCGGGTCTTCGGATCAGTGAGGTTGTGCGATTGAGAGTGCAGGACCTGGATACAGAGCGGGGTATCATCCATGTTCGCCAGGCCAAGGGGAGAAAGGACCGGTACACGCTGCTGTCACAAACCGCATATAAGCTTCTGGAGGAGTATATCCAGACAGAGCGCCCCCGAGAATGGCTGTTACCAGGAGGAACGGACGGAAGGCCCATCACCGTGAGAAGCATTCAGCACGTGTTTGAAAAAGCCAAGCAGCATGCGGGGATTCAAAAACCGGCGACGGTGCATACCCTGAGGCATTCCTTTGCAACGCATCTGCTGGAAGCGGGAACAGATATCCGCTACATTCAGGAACTGCTCGGCCATGCCAGTTCCAAAACGACAGAGATCTACACACATGTGAGCATCAGAGATATCCGCCGAATCCAGAGCCCATTGGATCGATTGAAAGAGATGAAGGATATTGAATAAAATGGAAACTTCGCATAACATACTCTGTAAGAGACAAAAACGAATGTCGCATTTTACCGAGAAAGGGTGGGATTTGCGACATTCGTGGATTGGGAGTTCTCCGAAACTGCTGTAGACAATATTTAAATAAGCTGAACAAGAGGGATGAAGCAAATTCGGGATGTCTTCTGTTGACGAAGAGCGATATGAACGAAGTGATTCGGGGATGTCTTACGTTGACGAAGAGCGATATGAACGAAGCAAATTCGAGGATGTCTTCCGTTGATGAAAAAACGAATATGAACGAAGTAATCTCCAAGAAGGTCCTTTTAATCTGTAAATGGGAGTAGTCCGAAGAAGTCAGCAGCATCGGAGAACATAATATTCAAGCGTCGGGCCTTGCGGCCCTTGGTCCGGCCGAAGTTATGAAGCCCCGGAGATGAATCAGCCGGACATATCCGACTTTGTCGGATGTCGTGAATACAGAAACGTTATATGAAATCTGAGCAAATCTATTAAAGAAAGGGAGCAAAGTAAATGGATAATTCTCCGAAGCATATAGTGACCGCTGCCGCGGTTGTTTTGAACGATAATAATGAAATTTTATTGATAAATGGGCCCAAGAGAGGATGGGAGATTCCTGGGGGGCGTGTTGAGGAAGGCGAATCAATATCCTCTGCAGCTATAAGAGAGACCAAAGAAGAAACTGGAATAGATATTGAAATTATTAAATTTTGTGGGATGTTTCAGGATGTTAAGTCATCTGTTTGTAACACCTTATTTTTGGGAAGACCCGTCGGTGGTGAATTCAGAACCTCGGAAGAAAGTCATGAAATTGGTTATTTTTCAATAGAAGTTGCATTGAAAAAGATAACTTGGAGGAGCTTTAAAGAACAAATTGAATATTGTATAAACCAACAAGAACCATTTTTAATAGAATTTAATAACTAAGGTATAGATATTTTGTGAGGCATATCATGGAAGGCTCAGACTTCATATAACACAGTATTCACGCTGCGGGCCATTCGGCCCTAGATCTGCCAAGAAGTATTATCGAAGAAGAAGATTCTGGCAGATACATCCATTCCCCTAAGATAAGAGCTATCTAAGGGGAATGGACGTCGTGAATACAAGAACGTTATATGAAATTACTGCTGATAAAGAAAGACAAGATAGGGAGATCTTATGACGGTTATAAATGACAAATTAAATAGCTTATTTCAAGAATTAGAAGATATCAAAGAAACTTATGTCGACCTAAGTACTTCAAGCTTAGATAAAAACTCAAAAATGACATGGACAGAACATAAAGAGGCTTATGAAGAACTCGGGGAAGTATTCAGCGCATCGAAGTTTCGATCAATACAAACTGAAATAATCGAAGAGGTAATTTACTCAATCCTAGAAATGCTTGATGGATATAAAAACTTAAACTTTGAGGCGGATCTAATTGATAAAAACACTAAAGAATCAATTATGAATAAAATTCAACTCCATGATAAGTATAGAGATTTCATTGAATTGAAGAAGCATTTGTGAGTATTCCGAAGGAGACAGTAACTTCATATAACATCGTATTCACGCATCGCAGCCTTGCGGCTGCTCGGTCCGCCCGAGACATTTTCGAGGAAGCTGAATCAAGCGGACAACCCTGCGAACCTAACCGCATCGCGGCCGGTCACTTCGTGACCTTAAGGTTCTCGGGTTCGTGAATACGAGAGACGTTAAGCGAAATTACTGAAAATAATGAAAAAAATTATAAGAACAACTCGATGATAGTAGCTATTCCTGCAAGTAATGTAATAGTTGTTGAGATTATTAGAAACCATTTAGAAGATTTAGTTTTTGAATTATTATTGGTATCGAGAACTTTCATATTGTGAGTAGGTGAAATACTTACATTACTAATACTATTTTTGCCTTGAACTAGTTGATGATTATTTTTAAATTGATTTTTAAATTCAAGTAAAATTTGTTCAGCAAAGGATTTTTCATGAGTTTCTACCTCAAGTAATGTAAATTCATTTATAAAGTGACTAAATGTTAGTTTGTTTATGATTGAATCATTTCTAGCTGTATAGAATGTGTAGATAATAGAGGTGATTCTTTCTTTCAATAAAATTTCCTTATTCAGATCATCGAAAGAACTGAAATCAAAAATTATACTCTTATCATTATTGATACTTACTTGTTGTATTATCTGATTGTAATCATCGATTCCATGCAAAGTCATTAAATTTGTAGCCAATTGATAAAATTTATTTATGGTTTTCTTGTTGATTTTTTTATAAGGGAGTTTTATTGACATCGATATAGGCATGGTATCATCCTCGAAGATTTTTTTATAATTATATCACTATTAGTATGTATAATGTTGAACTAGGAATTAGATACTTGGTGATTCAATGAAGTCAGTAACTTCGCTTAACAACATATCTACACTGCGAGCCGTTCGGCTCTTGGTTCGCAGGAGGAATAGGCAAGAAGTGAATTCAGCTCACAACTCTGCGTGGCTAAGTCCGTCGGACCCGGCGTGTGCACGCCTTAAGCCTCTCGGGTTCGTAGATACAAGAAACGTTATAAGAAATTGGGGCAAAGGATATAAAAAACAACTCAAAGGAGTAATGTACATGGCGAAGACCTCTTTGGAAATGGTAGAAGAATTCAAAACCTTTATTGATTTTGTACAAGAGTTAAAGACTATAGATGAGGAACATTGGAATAGTCCCATTTCAGAAGGGAAATGGTCATTGAAAGATGTTATCAGTCATATCATGCTTTGGGACAAATATTTTTAT
>NZ_BIMK01000042.1 GCF_004001045.1 Paenibacillus chibensis | reverse complement strand
TTCTTTGTTCGAAGCTGTTCCATAAGTTCATCCGTGGTAATCCTTTCTTTTTTTAGGTTATCCTCCATGATCTTGCCGTCCTTAATGAGCACTGTTGCTTTGCCGTCGAATAGGTCTCTTGCCGTTTTGCTTTTCAGCTGTAAAAGTAAAATCCCTAAAGAAACAACGGTCCAAACCGTCATCGAAACCAAGCCCAGATACCAAGTGGACTCCAGATCCAACGAAACGTAAGCTGCAAGGTTGCCGATCGTGATTCCGGTGATATACTCAAACAATGAAAGCTGTGATACCTGTCGTTTACCCAATATCTTCGTTAGGACAAAAAGAACCCCCATAGCCAATAACGTTCGCAAAGCGATTTCTACCCAATCCGGCATAATATCACCATTCCTTTCCAATCACATTAATCGACAAAAGTTAATATGTCCCTATTCCATTATTTTCATTCATTTCCATTTGAAAATTTTTCTAACGTATGCTTTTGTTGCGAGACGGAAATATTAATTTGAGTATTAGGAGAATGTAAGCATCTATTCCTATTACCCCTGAAACATTATCCTATCCTAAGGTAAAGGAGGTGACATTCCGTGACAGTTGCTTCTCAAGTGAAAACGTGCGTAGCATCTTTAAAAAGTGCTCAGGCGAGTCTGGAACAATTTGCTTTGGAAACACAAAATCAAGAAGCAAAATCGCTCTTTACGAATGCGGCCCAACAAACCCAACAAATCGTGCAGCAAGTAGCAAGCCGCGTACAACAGTTGGAAAATGAAGAGCCTCAATATAAGGGGTTTTAAGAAAAACAGACAAACTATGAATATTGAGGACATGGCTTGTCTGTTTTCATCGGTGAACAGATTAGAAAAGAGATCAAACCCTACAAGTTGAGTAGGGTTTGATCTCTTTTCGCCACTATTCATTTGTTTAGACAGCTAACCTTGGATAATCCTAAACACTGCCGCCCCCATCGCCACTGCTAAAGCTGACAGTATCCAAGTTCCCCCTCGGCCCAACGCACGCCCATGGCTACGGCCGCCAAATGATGAAGGTTGGAATTGAATGCCGATCTTTTTTCCCCATTCGCTTCCCTTGGGCGCTGTCCTATTGGAGTTGCCGAAATCATTGTAAGATTGTTGTATTCGATGGTCAGGAAGCTTTTACTGGAGGCATCAATATCGGGGATGAATATACCGGATTAAAGTCGAATGTCGGCTTTTGACGCGACACCCATATTCGAATAGTGGGTTAACCTGCAAACGAACTGCAAGCAGTCTTCGACGCCCATTGGAATATCGCGCCTTACTTTGTGCCAGATGCAGACATTATTATGGCGATTAAAGCAGCTTTGGTTCGCGGTGTCCGAGTGCGCTTAGTTCCCCGCCACGTGGTATCGATCATCGTTGGAGCTGCAAGTCGGACCTACTATGGAGAACTTTTGGAAGCCGGGGTTCATATCTACCTCTACAATAAAGGCGTGTTGCATGCGAAGTTAATGATCATTGACGGAGAAATTGCCGAGATAGGCTCCTCAAATGTTGATTTAAGAAGCTACCGTCTGAATTATGAAGTGTGCGAAGTTGTGTACAGTTCTGAAGTAGCACGAAAACTGGCGGAACAATTCGAGCATGATCTTGCGGACTCCATTCCCTTACGGATGGAAGTCCCGCCTCAACGCACGCATTTGCAGCGGATTCTCGATCAAACGGCGTGCTTGCTTTCACCAATCATTTGATGAAAGAGGAAATGAAAAGTTGTTTCTTCAATTCTCAATTGAGTTCTTGCTAGGTTTTGTAGGATTGTCCATCATTACAAAGATGTTAGGGAAAAACCAATTTAGTCAAGTAACACCGTTTGACTTCATTTCAGCTATTTTTTAGGTGAAGTCGTTGGAAATACTCTATATGACATGCAACTGTCTACCCTATGCTGTATTCTTTATTCTTATGGAGGTCATTTTATGTTAGCTATTAAACGGCAGGCCAAAAGTCTTGGAAATAAGAAGTTGGATCGATTAACCCTGTGCCTTAATTCCGATAGTAGCATAATTACCCAATAGTTGGATTTCGTGCCGAATCAACTTATAAAAATATGGAGACTTAGTCCCTGGGCATCCGTTGAGCTGCTAAAAAAATAAGAAGTATCAAACCCATATACCCAAATAGCGGATAAAGATAAGTAAGTAAGGAGGTGAAACCGGCTTGACTAATCAAAAAACTAGCAAGTAATATGCCAAGAACTAACCAACTTTTAGGAAGATTATATAGACTTTGGATTTGACGAGAAATTCCGAAAACATTGCCTATCAATGTGGTGAATATTTCTCCATAGATTACGAGCAAAAACAATACATGAAAAAACCGCCCGAAATCTCGAATAATCTCGGCCATCGGAATATCGTATTGAAGAATCTCGGGCTGACTCCCATAAGAAGCCCGAATAATGGTATGAATTTTCTCTCGGTAGGCCGGTCCGGTGTGTTTGAATTCTTTAATCAAATCCCGTAATGTTTGTTCATTAACAACCGGGAAAATGACATCACGAATTACTCCATCTGGATTATTGATTGCGGACTGCGCCATGTTGAATAAAATTCCATACTTATTGCTTACCTTGCGTAAGTCATTCAGAATTTCCTTTTCGACTTTACGTTCTGCTCTTACTCCTATCCGATGGACGATCTGAATAAGCAGCTCGATCAAATTGTCCGTTATTTCCATGCTTCTTAGCCGGAAGAAGGCGGCCAACAGTGTATAACGGATCGGATCAGGATGCCGGCGAAGTTCCCTGAGATCCTCTGTTGCGGTCCGCTGTCGGTACTTGGTCAATACTTTAAGAGGGATATCACGAAACAGATCATCCGGAAGTTCCAGATTTCGAATCGTTCGTAGCTTGCTTACTTCTCTTAACACACTTTCAACACCTGGTTTGCCTGGATCGGACTTCAGCTCTTGAAAAGAAAGAAGTCCCTCGTCGCTGCTTGAACCGCCCTGTTCTTCATCCAGAAATGCGATGCGCTCTACAAGTGAATCCAATTTAGACAAAGACGACGTGGGCATCTTGCCCAGTGTGGCTTGGAAAAATTGCTCTTCATATGTACGGATTGCCGCTCTAATAAGTCGCTCGATGCGATCGGGCGTAGGCGGTACAACTTTTATCTCCCGAAATCGCCGGTATACAATCTCAACCAAATGTTCGAAGTCGTGATCCTGGAATAACACATTTTTGCATAGCCAATCGATTACCTCTTCAGCATCTTGGATGGTATCCTCACGAAAGCCGAAAAACTCTCTGATTTGTGTTCGGTGATAGGTAATGGATCGGCCAGCCCAATCATATTGTGCATAGAGCTCTGCCGGTGTTTCGATCTGCTTCGCAATGTATTGAATGACCGCTTTGGGCACTTCGAATTTATACGTGGGGAACCTCGCCTCGTATTGGAAAAACTTAAACAGTACCGCAAATCCCATACGAGTCTCCCCAGATTTGTTCCCGACTTGCTGCATTTCGTTTGGAAGAAATGTAAAATGCTCGATTAACTCATCCAGTTTCGCTTCACATGATCCCCTCCGAGACAAATCCAGTATACAAATGCATTCTTAATGAGACAATATGGGAATAAATGCTTTGAAGTTCATTTTACAAAATTAAAGACGGAACTTTATGAGGATGCGGTGAGTTAATGCAAAAAATTTCGGTGTTACAGTCATACATGATCATATTGCTTTCAGTAGGATTGCTTAACCATGTTATCATCATCCCGTTGCTGCTCGGTGCATCGGGACGAGATGCCTGGCTTGTGGTACTTCTTGTATTAATCTGTTCGCCAATATGGGTTGGCATTCTGAGTATTATCCTAAACAACATGAACGGCATGCATGTTAGGGATTGGTTAACGAAACACTTCGGAAGATTTTTCTCAGCAGCCTTAATTGTCCTATACAGTGTGCTTGTATGGCTTATGGGGTTCATTTCTTTAAAGGATACTACAACATGGACGATTGCAACGTATATGCCTCAAACACCTCTGCTTGTTCTTACTGGAACAACGCTGATCGGATGCATTTTTGCGGCATTTCAAGGGCTTCGCACCATTGCAATTTTAAGTGGAATATTGTTGCCTTTTGTTGTTATTCTAGGCGACTTTGTCATGGCTGCAAACTTTCAGTTTAAAGACTACACCCTGCTTTTGCCTTATCTCGAAAACGGAACACCTCCAATTTGGAAAGGTGTTCCCTACGCGGCTGGGGGATTGTTGGAATTGATGGTGCTTACCTTGTTTCAGCACAAGTTAACAAAGAAGCCGGGTTTCAAAAACTTAATGATTATGTGCATCTTACTATGCGGACTTACGATAGGTCCTTTAATGGGTTCGATTTCCATGTTTGGGCCTGATGAGGCAGCACATCAACGATATCCCGCATACGCACAATGGAGGATGGTTCGACTAGGCGAATATGTCGAGCATGTTGATTTTTTCTCAATATACCAATGGCTATCCGGTATGTACATTCGAGTTTCTCTTTCGCTGTATCTCTTAAGCGAATTGTGGAAAATGCAAAAGTATAGGTGGTTGCCTATGTTTCTGGGCGCTTTACTCATGCTGGCTGCTACATTGTTGCCAATCAGCGATATGCTTTTTCAAGATCTGCTCAGCCAATTTTACTTCCCTTCGTTTTGTATCTTTACCTTGGGGGCCATGCTCGTTTATGTCGCGCGAATATTTATTTCAACAAGAAGTAAAAGGAGCACGTGAAGATGATCAATCTTTTCAAACATAAATGGATAAATCACATGAAATCGTCGACACAAAAAGGGACTCCTGATACGCAACCTCTTAATGAACAAGCACTTCTTCAACAGTTCCAGATGTGTCGTGATGTCAAGCATCATGTTTATAAATTAGTAGCTGGCGACGATCAATCAAGCATCGTTTTGCTGTATTGCGATGGATTATGTGACAATCAACAACTCATTCAGGATGTAGTGCTTCCTCACTTGACTCGGTTTTACGAAAATCACGGTTTTCATAAGAATCAGGAACTTCTTGAGTCGAGTCAATTACAGCTTGAGAGCATTTCCTTCGAGGAGTGGGAGCAGAAACGGACATTTTCGAAGGAAAACTGCTATTGTTTATTTCGGCGCTAACTTCATTGTTCTCCCTCGACATATCGAAAAAACCGGCACGCCAGCCCGAAGAATCCAATATCGAAGTCTCCATTCGTGGGCCGAAAGACGGGTTTGTTGAGGAACTCGGTGTCAATGTTGCGTTAATTCGAAAACGAATCAAGTCAACCAGCATGGTATACGAAACGAAAACCGTAGGTGTCCGAACAAAAACAACCATTGCAATTTTCTATATGCAAGACATTGTTGATCCGAAAATTGTCCAAGATATTAAGGCGAAATTGGATCGCCTTCACATTGACGGAGCATTCAGCGCCACTCAACTGGAAGAGCTAATGGAACCGACCAAAGCTTTGTTTCCTTTGATGGGCTATACGGGAAGACCAGACTTTGCCGTTAACTGCATGCTGAATGGACGTGTAGCGCTGATAGTGGATGGTACACCAGCTGCTTTGATCGCTCCGGCCAATTTGTTCCTGCTCCTGAAAACGCCAGAAGACATCCACTATACTGCTTTGTCTGCTACGTTTGGACAATCGCTTCGTTTGCTTGGATTATCCGTATCACTTATGCTACCCGGTTTTTGGATCGCAATTCTTGCGTATCATCAAGATCAACTACCCTATTACCTTCTTGCAACACTTGGCGTCAACCGGCTAGGTATTCCTCTTGGCGTGGCAGGGGAAATGTTTCTCGCGCTCATCTTTTTGGAAATATTGCGGGAAGCCGGTGTTCGATTGCCCTCCGCGGTTGGGTCTACAGTTACGGTAGTAGGAGGGCTCATTTTAGGGGATGCAGCCATTCGTGCAGGATTTTTGTCCCCCAGCATCGTCGTCATAGGTGCAATTACGCAAGTATTCGGTTCAACTTTATCCAGCCAGTCACTATCTGGGACAATAAGCATTTTGCGCTTTTTTCTGTTCGCTATGTCATCGATTTTGGGGATCTATGGTTTCTTACTTGCGTTGTTTATCTTAATAACTCACTTAGCCTCTTTACATTCATGCGGTTTGCCTTACCTGGCTCCGGTTTCGCCTCCATATAAAGATTTCGCCAATGCCTTGTTTCGATTACCTTGGAAATGGCGGAAAACCCGCCCTGACATGCTAAACACTCAAGATCCCACACGCCAAGGGGAGGGTCAGCAATGAACGTATACAAATGTGCCGCTCTTCTCTTGCTCCCCTGCATTCTCACCGGATGCTGGAGCAAATATGAATTGCAAAACATGAATTATGCAACGGCTGTTGGAATTGACTATGTGGATGGTCAGTACATCATTTATGCGCAAATGCTCGATTTCTCGACAGTGGCAAAATTGGAAGGACAGCAGAAAGCGGAACAGCCCCCGGTCTGGATCGGTAGAGGAAAAGGTATCTCGTTTACAGAAGCAGCGAATGATTTATACAGCACTTCGCAACAAAGGTTAAACTGGGGACAAATCTCTGCAATCTTGTTTAGCGAAAGGTTATTGAAGGAACGAAAAGTCGGTGAAGTGTTAGAACTGATTAACCGATATCGTGAGATCAGGTATTTAGCGTGGGTGTTCAGTACGCGCGACCCTCTCGACGAGATCTTGCTTGCGACTTCATTTTTCAAATTATCGCCAAAAGCATCGATTCTGCATAACCCCGAACAGAATTATCGGCAGCGTTCTATCCTCGCTCCGATCCGTATTCAAAATTTTGTAATGGATTCAAACGAAAAGGCGAAGATAAGCTACATACCAGAAATTTCTGTTCGAAAGGATCAGTGGAAAGAAAATGAAAAACCGCACGAGTTGCTTAGATTTTCAGGCATACAAATATACGATAAGGACAACTACTACGCACGCATGAGCCTCGAAGAAATAAAAGGAATGCCATGGCTGAATAAACATACAGTTCGGATGCCCATTAACTTGTTTACTGATAACAAGCTTGTTGCAGTTCTCGTTGCTGAAAAACCCGAATATGATGTCAAACCATGGGTTAAATATGACAAAGCATATTTCGATATTTCCATTAAGGTGAAGGCTGGAGTAAACGAGCTACATGCAGAAATTACGGAGCAAGAACTTACGCAGATGGCTCAAAAAGAAATTGAGCATCAAATTAGGCATACCTTTCAAAACGCGTTCGAAAAGAAAATAGATATTTATAATCTGGGGGAATCTCTTTTTCGCAAGAATCCTTATGAATGGACACGGATTGCATCCGGGACTGTGCTAAACAAAGATTCCTTACGAAATATCAATGTTAATGTACAAATCGTGTACTCTGGCAGGTATAAACTTTCACCTTGATGTTTGAGTGATTTACTTTGCGGGTGGTGTCAGCTTCGCTGGTACTACCCCAAAAAGAAAAAAGCAGCGCCGGTGAAGGAGCTGCGATCATTGTTTTCGATTAATTATAACTGGCACCGGGCGAAACGAAATAGACGCCGTGGCAACAGCTAGAATCGCTCATTGATTTCCTCGTATTCCTTCACTCGCCGGTAAAACGTAGGCTTTTTCATACCGATCCGACGCATAGCCTCCATCGCGGAAAGCTGGCCAGCTTTCCATTCCTGGTACGCTTCCACAAACTTTTCGTCGATCTCCTGCTTGGGCCGACCGAATATAACGCCGTCCGCCCGGGCAACCTCGATCCCTTCCGCCTGCCGCTGCCGGTTCTTCTTGCGCTCCTGCTCGGCCACGTATGCCAGCAGGCTTAAAAATTGGTCTTCCATCACTTTGCCGAAATCGCCCATCGTTTTAAACTTCCGGGAGTCGAACAACGTTTCGTTATCCAGGCATACGATGTCAGCGCCGACTTCCCTCGTGATGTACTTCCACTCGGTAATTATGCCATCGTAATCCCGGCCAAGCCGGTCCAGCGCATCAATATACACCAAGTCGCCTTCCCGGATCATCAGACGCATAGCCTGATAGCGTGGGCGGTCGAAGTCCTTGCCGCTCTGCTTATCGACAAAAATAAACCGATCTTCAATGCCCAGCTCCCGAAACTTGACGAGCTGCCGTTCCGGATTTTGATCCTTAGCCGACACACGGCCATATCCCAGCTTCATATGACTTTCTCCCCCATATTCGTCTCAAAATATCCATGTCGAATGTGAAACGTCTCTAAAGTTATTTTAGGATATTTTGAGACGTAAATACAGGCATTTTTCCCGCGTATCAAAAAGCATGCTTTTCGAGACGTACTTCATTTTCGATAACTACTAAACAGGGAACAATTACAGTTCCACTAATGTCTCCTACCCAAAGACCTGCTAATATTGTCTGAGTATCTAAACGAGCTAGCGCCCCCCGAAACATGGGGGGTTACATATTGCCTACATGTAATCAACGTATTTTGTTAGGGAATCACAAAAAGCAGGTCACAATTGGAACCTGCTTTTCCTGCCATTCAACTTTGTATCCGTTTTTAAATAAGGTGCTACAAATAAACGATTTCCACTTCAACCATCTAGGGTACCGCCAACCAAATGCGAAAATTGTACGTTAAGAGCTTAGTGGACATAGATTTTCTGATATACCGACTACGTTAGTGGACATGAACAGCCGTTTTCCAGCACTCTCATGTCCGATAATGCCAATTAGCGGTCATATTAATTAGCTATGGTGCCGCCAGCAAAACGCGAATTTACTACGTTAAGAAAACCAGCGTAGCTGTCACAGCCCGCAAAGTGGTTACCATCTGTTTCCATACGTTTGCCCCTTGGTGACACGAACGCTGGTATAGGCTTAGCGTACAGAAAATACATGGTTTTCAGGGCTTTCGATCCTTAGCGTACAAAATCCGCATTATGTTGGCGGTCGCCCATCTAGTAATGATGGCTTTCTTCGGTAGCTATGGCAATTGGTTTTGTTTGTTGAACTGTGCCATACGGATGTTGAGGTGGTGCATAAATAGAGTAAAGTTTAATTGGCTTATTACCCGTATTGGTTAGATTGTGCCATGTTCCAGCAGGGACCATGATTGCAAAATTTTCAAAGACCTTTTCTTGAAAATCTAATCTGTCTTTACTCCTACCCATTTGAAAAAGTCCTTGACCTTCTTCGATGCGTAGGAATTGATCGAGTGCCGGATGAATTTCTAAGCCGATATCTTCCCCAACATTGATACTCATCAAAGTAACCTGTAAATGTTCTCCTGTCCATAATGCGGTACGGTAGTTACTGTTTTGCTTTGCAGCCTCTTCAATATTAATTGCAAATGGATTTGGCCCATAGTCCTTTAATGCAATGTTTCCGTAAAAGTGATTTCTTTCATAGCAATTATAGGCATAATCGATAAAACAAGGGCTACCTTGGTTACTCCAATTGTTGAAATGCCAGTTGTAATACATCGGATTAAGCCATTGATGATGATAGCTTGATTGGCGGTACAAATGCATTCTCCTTTCCTGTTTCATTACTCTCCTTCATCCTATGCAATTGCCTACTTAGAGGAGTGTAAAATGGGCGGAGCTGTTTTGTTTCCATTATTCGTAATCTGACGGTTTTTTTCGCCGGCAGAGCAGTCTGCGATCGTTCGTTTTTACAGCGAGACCCACTTGCTTCAAGTTGGCTACAGGAGATCCATTCTACTAAAAACCCCGAACATTACAAACCGATAAATGGAGACGGATCGACGCGCCGCCCATTTACAAAGATTTCAAAGTGCAAATGCAGGCCGGTGCTTTTGCCCGTGGAACCGCACACGCCGACCACATCCCCTGCCTGAACGATATCCCCGACCTGAACAGTCGTCTGTGACATATGCGCATACGTAGTCTTAAAGCCGCCGCCATGGTCTACCCAAACAAATAAGCCGTAGCCTTTACTTTTATCGTTTGCATCCTGCCAACCGGCAAACACAACCTTACCGGCTTTGGAAGCCGGAATGCGTTGCCCGGCCTGACAAGCAAAATCGATGCCCTCATGAGATGCGCCCGGCTTGCCGGTCACTGGATCGATCCGGATACCGAAACCGGATGTGACTTCACCGGAAACCGGCCGTGCAAAGCCGCTTTCGGATGGTTCAATCACTTCAATCGGAATAAATCCTTCGGTCACGTAGAGTCTTGCATACATCATCACTTCCGCTACATAATCCTGACTGTGATTGTAGGCAAAAATGGCACGTTCCAGGTTGCCGGTCGACGCGCCGTTTTTGGCTAAATAGTTCGCGGCGGAAAAGATGGAGTCTTGCAGGCTCCACATACTCGCCCGGCCGTCACGGTCTGCATCCACACCATACCCGGCGTACCGGGCGATCATGGCCAAGCTCGTTTTTTCTTCTTCGGTAAAACTCCCCCGCCCGGCACCGTAGCAAGATGGATGCGACCAACCTACCCACGTACACGGCATAAACTGCATATGTCCCTCTGCTCCGACGCTCGAAATCATTGGCTGAAGCGTAGAAAATACCGTCTCGACGCGATGATGCGCGGCCAACAAATTCCAAGGAACGCCGTACCTGGCTTCCGCCTCTTTATAGATTGGAATATATTCGGCCGGTATTTCACGTTCCCCAACCGGCGAGATTGACCCTCCTAAAAAGCCGTATCCGATACTTCCCCCGCCCATGAACAACAGCGGAAAAAGAAACATCCCGCATAAGGCGACAACGAGCAGGATCGGAATTGCTGCGATCAGCCATCCCCATTTTTTCATTCCGGAATCGCCCCCGATCCCGGACGAATACCGACATCATCAACCTTCCATTTCCCATCAACCCGTTTGAGCAACACCACATAAAGCAGCAAGCCATCTTCATTCTTACCGTTTATATCGGTATGGGTCACTGTTACATCCACGTTGTACCATTGCTCGTCTGCTTTCAGCTCGGCCGGTGTCCATTCGGCTGTGACATAATCGGTCTTCGCGCGAGAAAGCGTTCCCCGCCGCTGAAACGATGAAAGCTGCTTATAAAAGGAATCGGTAATATAGGGTTTGGAGCGATCCACGTAAGCGTCCGGCTGTTTGCTATCGAACGGCACATACGCTTTCAGAAAATCCGGAAGAACGGCCTGTGCGCTACTTACCGCTTCCTCGGTAATAGGTGGTGTTTTGCTTGTCGTTTCCTCTGGCTCCGGCTGAGCCTCGTACTGGTATACGTCTCCTTGTTGTTTATGGACCGCAGCCGGTTTGGTTTCTTTCGGCTGCGCGGCACGTCTTCCGGAAAACAATGATCCGATAAAAAGCGCGATCAGCAGCAGACCAATGATAATACTGAACCATGTTTTAGCCCGATCAGGAAGCTGTGGGGAACGCGCCATTAGCTCTCACGCTCCCCTTCGTCCTCCTCTAAGGAGGCATTCTTCGACGGCAGTTCCGTCGCCCCGGTTCGGGGGATAAGGTTATCCTGTGAAGTCATCGGAGCTGCTTCATGCGAAACGAATGGCATCTCCAATGATTCCAATATGGCTGATCCTCGCGCCGTCCGGAACGAATCGGAACGGGCCTCGGACTTGGTCTGCCTTCTACGCTCCCCTCCCTGACGTCGGGAGTCTAATGAAACGACCTCTGGCGCTGCTGTTCTCGTTCCATGTGGAATAGCTTGGACATATTCAGGAACGGCCGAAGGTACGGTTCTCCCCTCCTGCTGCGCCGGTTGCTGCATTGTCTCATGAACTGGTGCCGATGCATTCATGGGTTGCGGCGGCGTCGCCATTTGCTCCCTTGGCTTGTCCATCATGGCTGAAGAAAGACTTGTATTAGGCAGGGCGGCACGGCCCTGCTCTCGATGAACCGCCTCACTTGCTGTCAAATCGGGTGTAGTGATCCCATCCGGCGCTATCGGCGTGTTGGAAGCAGTCCGGGTATGAGCATAATTCCTACCGGATACGGCTTGTCCGCGCCGCGCAGTCATTGCCGCCCTGCCCATACCGCCCTTAGATAGACGATAGCGAGAAGGATTTCTGCTGCCTCTCGCCCCTGCAGAAGCCATCAACATCGGCAAAGCTTCTCCGGTACCCGGCATTTCGCTTGCCGCTGCCGCCTCTGCTGCCGCTGACTGACCGCCAGGATGCCACGACCCTGCGTCAGATAAACGAGTGAGCGGCATATCGATAATATCGGGGTCGCGATCCGCCTGCTTGCTATGCGGCACGACTTGCGATCCGGGTGAAACAATTTCCGCATCGGCGTATACCGTTTCGTCCTTTTCTTTACCTTCATCATCGTGCATCGATACGTTTTCAAGCGATTCGCTTTTGTTATCGTCGCCCATCGCTCCATCTGCGGCAGCACCGGCGACCGCCGCCCCTTCCGGACCGGCAACCGCTGCACCCGCCGCTTGCGCAGCCGCCTTAGTCGCTTTACGTTTCATTTCGCGGGCGGTATTACTCACATGATGGTCAAAGTTCGATACCTCATGGGCCACGCTGCGGATTAAACTGTTTCCTTCCATGAGAATACGCATAAATCGCTTGCGCAGTACAAAAATAAGCAACAGCACAATAAATTCCACAAAGGCCGTCGCGAAATAGCCGATGCTGTCAGAATTGCTGACTTCATATACGATGGCCGACATGGTGAAGACGACTAAAGCAATGACGGACACCGCGATTTTCAACAGCAGCGGCAACGCCAGTTCCTCGGTATATCGGCGGAATACGCCTCCCCCGCCCGGAAATGCAGCAATCACCATATAGAACGGCGCAGCAACCGCAATCGTCAAAAACCAAAACTGGAATAGAATGAGCAGCAATGCTAAAGCGAAAATCGGTATCGACGTAATGCCGTTGACAATCGTATACAGAACGGTAAACACGAGCCGATCCGGAACCATTGAATAGGTCATCATCATATTGGAGCGCTTATTTACTTCAGTTCTCTCAACATACTCTTGCCGGTCCTCGCCTGGCGGAAGCTTGAGCAGCGCATTGACCCGATCTTTTCCGACTGTGCTTTCGTCATCATTGCCGTACTGCATATAGAGATAAGGCCGGTGAACGAACAGATTCCACATATTTTCACCAAGGCCGCTGGTCGAATCACCTTCCTTCCCTTCAAACAAACCGGAAGACGCACCGATGACATGACCCGTCAGTTCGGTTGTAATATTGTTCGCGCCTTTCAGAACCGTGCCATAGTTCGTGAAAAAGAACAGAGCCGCCACCAGAATGATCACGCTTTTTGCAACACTGCCGGTCGCCTCAAGCTGCGCATGTTGAAAGAAATATTTATAGACAAACATCAAGCCTACACTTACACCTATGGCTATAAGAAAATCACCGTAAAGCCCGTATTGCTCAAAATGAAAATTGGAGATGCCTGTAATTTTTTGAACGACACCTTCGATCTGTTCGATGATCCGGTTGATCACATCGAAATGGTAGGCGTAGTTCAGGACCGTGAGCATCATGTTCGTCATGTACACATTGACCTTGAACAAAATGTTAACAACGAAATTCATGCCCTCATAGAATTGAGCCAGCACGGTATCCTTAATGGCGTCGCCGGAAATCCAACTCCCGATGGTCTTGAATGGGTTTTTGAAACCTCCACCGTCGTCGTCTTCACCCGGTTGCTTGCTTGTTACATCGATTTGGTAATATGCCTTGGAACCGTCGCTAGTCACCTCATGTTTGGTATCAAACAAATTATCAGATATGCCCGTACCCGTGTTTCCGGTTGCTGCACCCGCCGCCGTTACCGGCAATAAGAGGAACAGTACCATCAATACCAGGAAGGGCCGCAGCCGTTTCATCAGCCCTCACCTTCTTTTACATATTTGTGAATGTAAACACCATCCTTCGGGTTCTCGACTTTTTGTTCTGCTTCCTCGGCTTTTAATTCACGTATTTTCCACTCGCCTTTTTCTTTCTTCATTTCCAGGAAGTCTTTAGCGTTTCCATTATGGTTTGGCAAATAATAAATCACTTCATAATGTAACACTCCTTTTTCGCCTGGTTCCTTTTCAAACCGATAAATACTGTAACGTTCTCCAATCTCTTTAAATCTTCCTGGAAACGTAAGCTCGTCTTTCTCTAAAATGCGATAGTGCGGTTCTTCTGGAGAAAGAATTTTCCGGAAAAGCTCGTCATCTCCATCGACTGACGCTTGAACATATTGCAACGCTAGGTCATCCGCTGCTTTTACATCAGCCGATGGCTTGCCGCCGCTGGATGATCCGCATGCGGCCAACAGCAGCAGCGCCCCGATCAGCATTCCTATGAATAGTCCTTTTCGCATTTGTCTCACACTCCCGTCCGGATGCGTTCCTGCCTTTGGCGTTCGTAGGTCCGTTCCTCTTCGGTCGCCGTGGAGCTGTCGAACGCTTCCTCGATTTCCTTATAAACCGGATGAATGCGAATCGCCGCCGTCCGGCCGTAAATGTCTTGGAACAGCGCCGTTCCCCGATCTAAACTGTTCAGGTACTCCGCATTGGCCGGAGTGTCCGGCAGATTGAAGTAACGCAACATTTCCAGCGATTCATCATATTTCTTGAGCGCAAACGAGAACTTCATCCCCATATTGGCCACGTCCTCGTCATAGTCACTGGCGTTTTGCGTCCCTTTCATTAAAGTTGTGTTGTAATGCCGCCCCATACGCGTAATAAAGTCGAGTTGGGCCTTGCCTTCTGCGGATCGCTCTACCGTTTTCGCCTCATCCTGCACCACTATTTTATGAATGTGCCGGTCCTGATTGAACATGTACTGCTTCGTAAAGGCCGCAATCGAAATCAGGATCGCTTCGGAAATCTTTTCAATCGGCCGAATTTTGCCCCGGTCCTTATCGTTTTTCGGGAGCTGCAAGTTTTGCACCATCAGCACTTGCAGCGGCTTGCTCACTTCCAGGACGCGATAGCGCTGCCCCTTTTCGCCAAACAGCAGACGCGAGATTTGCAGACGCCCCAACGTCTCCAGCGTTTCGATCAGCTCCATGCAGGATTCGCGGCGGCGCTCCGTCGTCTCTTGAGGCAAACGTGCTTTCAAATAATCCCGCAGTCCGCCCAAGCACGGGTCGTCTTGCTCTCCCTCATGCTCGATGGCTTCGGAGAGCTGCGTAAAGCCAACATCCCCCAGGTGCTTGTCGCACAGGAACGAGAGAATGTCCATTGCAATATCTTTGGCCTCGGAAGTCGAAACGCTTGTCCGGAACGGATCAAGGCAACCCGCATCGCGCTCGTCGGCTCCTAGTGTCCACACCGATATAAATTCCGGAGGAATAAACGGCAACCCCTCGGCCCAACGTTTCCGGTCGCCCTTCGGGTCTACAATCAGCGCAAGCGATCCGCTCAAGACGGACAAGTATGCGAACAGGTTGATCAAGAACGATTTGCCTTTACCGGTCATTCCGGCAATCATGACAGCTAATGAATCGACAACGTTTTGGACGCCTTCAAATGCTTTTGCGGCCAAGTCCGGCTTGATGAATACCGGCCGGTTGAGTTTAAGCGTTTGGCCGAGATAGAATCCGCGGTTGTCTCCTATATTCGTCGTGGCCGCGAACATCATTCCCGCGAGCTTCGTCGGCTCAACATATTGCAAATAGTCAGCATTGTAGCGCGGCGAAGTTGGAATGAACTCCATAAAATACGAAATCATTTCCCCATATGGCGACAGCAAGTGCATGCCGAATTGGTTCATCTCGCGTTTCAATTCGTCTACCCGGACACGCAGCTCGTCGGGGTCTTTGGCCGTCACTTTGAAAACAAACGAGCAGACATACGCCGGATAGCCTGTTTCTTGGAACCGCGCCTCCATCTGAATTGCGCCGCTCTCCGACTTGGATACCTTCAGGTCAACTTCACTGCCGCCCTTGGCCGCTTCTATTCGCTGATCTTCATAGGCCAAGCGCACATCAGAGAGTTGCTTAATAATCTGATCGTTACGCATGAAGCTTGCTTTAATCGACACCGATACCGGGAAGCGCAGCCTGTTTTGCAAATGAAGCATCCATTCTGATCCCGGATGCAAGCTGCGCGGGCTGATTTTATCGGCAACCAGGTATTGCACATAATTTTCTTCGATCTCTTCCCCAACCATCTTATAAAGCTTGAGCGTCTTTTGGTCGTACTCCTCGATTTCCGCATTTTGCAGTTCGTAGAACGCTTTGGAATTACCGCGCCGTGCCTCATGAACCCGGCCGCTATCCTCGATCCCGTTTACGTCCATACCGGTTTCATATCCTTTTCGCAGCCGGGTATCGTTATGTGTGACGCTAAAGTTCTGTTCGATTAAAAAAACCGTTTCTTCCTTCGTCAGCGCCCGTACGAGCGACGACATCGATTGGCCGAGCGTTTCCCTTAAGCCATCGGCCTGCCGCCTCCATTGCTCAATATCCCGTTTGAGGATGTCATTCGGTTCCAGGCCCACAGCTCGGTAAACGGGAGAAGTAAATCCGGCAACCAAGTCTTTTAGCGTTGTCACCGCTGCCAAACCCAAATTGCCGATTTTGCGCATTTCGTTTTTCCTCGGATCGAGCTGCACCCCAATATAGGAATGATATTCGTTGGTTTCTCGGGACGAACGCTGCGCGGCGAGCGTTCGTTTCAGACTTTGAAAATAACGAATCCTGTTTTCTTTTAGCGCATAGTCCTTGCGGCCGATCTCCTCTATCGTCTCGTCAATGATCCCGGAAACGTCTGTCAGTGACGGTATCATCAGGAAATGCAGGTCGTGTACATTTTCAACGTAGAAAGAGAGCTGCCGATTGTACGGATGGATCTTCTGCATCGTGTCTCGAAAATCGTAGCCGAACCCTTCCACTTGATAATAGGCCCATACGCTGCCGTCCCTGCCAAACGCCAAATTGCCTTCAATATGACGCACCGGAAAGTCCGTAAATACCTTCATGCACATTCACCCGCCTTTCAATCGTCTACTGTAAAGTAGCCTCGAAATTGATAGCTCGGATTGGGCTTTTTCTTGGCGACGGGAAAGTCCTTGGCGGCCAATTGGCCGCCGAACCCATATGACTTGGATTGCTCCAGCTCCTTGCCTTTGTAGTAGGTCACGCGTTTTCCTTTACGCCAGTGGTAAGCAGCAGCGCTTTTTAGAAATTTGATCGGAGGCCGATTCTCCGTCCCTACATCCATAAGCAGATACGTTGCTGCAAACGGCAAAGCAAACAGGATCGATTCCGGAAGCAGCCGCAAGGGGAAATTCAGAACCGGAATCCAATACCACACGAACTCAATTGCAGAAAACGACAACCAGTATAAAACGGCCTTAATTTTAATCTCTCGGCCAAACTTCAAGCCCGCAAACTGATACAGCCTGCGTTCAAACTTCAAAAAATCGTTTAAAGCCCACAGTTCTTTTCGCTGTTGTTCCATCGCTGGCCCTCCTTCACTTTTTCAGGCCGATCTTCTCGGTGAAGAACTCGGAAATGTTGCCAAGTATCGTCGGATTTTTGACGACGGCATACCCAATGATCAAAATGACAAGTGTACCAACCGCCCCGATGAAATGTCGCCGGAACGCCAGGACAACAATGAAAATAATGCCGCCAAACAGAATAAGATACCCGCCTTGCTCGGAAGCCCAATCCAGTAGTCCCTTGAAGTCCATAGCCGATCCCTCCTATTTTTCGTCCATTTTGGTTACGATATATCGGCCTTCCTTTTCGGTTACGGTCAGCCGGTAGTTGGTCATAAAACGATCTTTGGAAACCGGGTCTTCGTAGGTTACGCTGCACAGCACGATATACGTTCGCGTAACCGGCGTTGCCGTTGCCGCGCCAGTCACTTCACCGGACACAGGGGAGGCCGCTGTTCCGGCTTGCTGCGATCCGTTCGCTTCCGTTTCCTTCGGAGCAGCGTCGGCCGGTTTTGTCTGACTCTCGCCCGATTGATAAATCTCGGTCGACGTAACACTGACAAAATGTAAGGCTCCATTTAACCCGTTTTGATGCTCCGGATCAGACAACAAATAGCCTAGCTTGTCCTTCGGATCGGCGGCAAAGGAGCTAAAAAACGTAGTCAGGAAATTGCGGATGTTTTCTTTGATTTCATACGGTTCATCCGCGGCTCGCAACCCCTTGGCCCGATCATCTGCCTCCATCGTCGTTTGCCGATCAATGTACGTGAATTTCGGCAAGTCGTAGATGCCGTAATTTTTGTCGTAACCAACCGGCACGACAAAAAATTTGCTGACTTCTTTTGGCTCGTATTGAATCGTCTTCGTTGGAGGCTGCGCCGTGTTTTCCGGTGGGGGAGTTTGTCCGTCTTGGGCCGTACCCCCATTTGCAGCATCCGTTCCGGACGGTGGCGACGCCGGGGGCTGCTCAACTTCTTTCGGCAGACCAAGCTTATAGAACACTTCCAAGGTCACATACGCCCGGTTCGGCCCCATTTCTTTAATGTGCTTGATTTCGGCCTTCAGGAAGGTCGAAGTTGTTTTCAGGCCGGAAGTTTGTAGTCCAGCTTGCGGATCAAGCCCTTTCGCCAGAAACGGAGTCAGACGCTTTTTCCGGTCTTGAGTCGCCTCGTCGCCAGGCTTCCACGTAAAATACTCCTTGGCAAAATTTTCGGCATATTGGACGGCCGTCGTTGTCGTGGCCGGGTTTAGCGTCAGCTCGGCTCCTTCATTTCGCGTTTGGGCGTCTGCCGGATCGTTCGGTTGAATGGCCGAGAAAAACACAACCAGGAACATAAAGGCAAAGGCGAGCCAAAATGCGGCAGCTCCAATTTTCCGCGTCATATAGCCGCGCGGCCGGTAAGCCCGCCGCTTCTCGGGCTTCTCCTTACGCATCCAACTTTTGAATTGTCGAAGGATCGCTCCTTTTTCCCGCTGCGGCGCATCAGACGCCGCTTTCAGTTTGGCTAAACTTTTAGGCATACTGCTGCTCCTTTCTCGCAGGAATGCCGGTTGTATCCAGCGCATTTCGCACGTAAACGCGGGCTACATACGGCTCCCCGTTTTTCTCAATGGTCTTCCGTGCTAAAAATACCTCGCCGGTCGCTAGCGTCTTGATTTCGTCCGGATGCGCCCGGAACCGCTGCACACTACGAACCGTCCCCATTTCCGATTCCATCCGAAGCTTGACGGCTGTTTTCTGGACTTGCTTTGTAATGTCACCGTCCTCATAGGTGCCGAACGTGGCGGCAAGCGTGGACGCATCCTCACTTTCGTTGACGCGACCGACGAAATACGTATTACAGTTGTTGATGATCTGCCGCGTCAACACCGGATCAACGGCGTCGATGTCAGATAAGCCCTGCACCGATATAAGACATTCAAACCCAGCCGACCGGCTCTTGTTGATCACGTCTACAACCTCATGGGAGACATAGGCCGAAAATTCGTCATAGACGGACATGATCGACTTTTTGCCTTCCTTCTGCCGGTAATCGACAAGCGTGTTCACTTCGGATATAACAAGCCGCCCGAGTGTCTTGATATAGTCCCGGTACTTGTTCCCGGATAGCGAGAAAATAGCAACCTCGTCCCGATCCGTAATTTCTTTCAAGTCAATTCCTTCGCCGGTTTCCTCGAACAATGGCCCAAGATCACTTTCCATCAGTTCTGCGAGCTGATTGCGCAAACTGGTGAGCGTCCCGAACGGAATACCCGTGCTTTCCTCTTCGTCGTCTATGCCAAAAAAACGCTCACGGTAATATTCCACTCTGGCCCGCCGCGCCTCGTCCCAAACCAATCGACGCGCGGCCGCAGGTTCTTCCTGTTCTGTTTCTTCTTCCATACCGGTAAATAAAGCGCTTGCTTTGGCCGGTTGCACATGAACGGTATCGCGCGGCGGCTCCCCTTCTTCCTCCGATTCGGAAACAGGCTCCTCCTGCAACGATTCTTCCGCCAATGGATCTCCTTCACGCACATATTCCGCTTCCGGCTCCATATCGAGAGCGACTGATACAGGCGCCGGTTCTAAACCCTCAAATAATGAGGCAGCCGATTCCCGCACGTTCGTTGGCGCTACATTTGGTTCCCCAACGGTCTGCCCTTGTAGCAAAGCATCGATTTCCTCTAATGACAAAGCTGTTTTCGGCTCTTGTTCATGCTCTTCCAAAATCGGCTTCGCATTTGGTACGTCTTCAATCGCCGTCACTTCTGCTGTTGTTACTTCATGTTCATCTTCGTATGTGATATTGGGTTCGTCGTGATGGGGGACGGCTTTTTCATTGCCTTCGTCAGTTACGAAAACTTCCGTTTTGGCCAATTCTAATTGCCGGTTCAACACAGCCGCAACCTTAGATGGATAGGTGAGGTCATACAAATTTTTTAGATCGATCGTCAAATCAAATTCTTTCATCATTTTGAGAACAAGCTGCAAAAATCGGGAGCAATTGAGCTTGTAGTACGGCTCGGACCATTCAAACAAATTCATAATTTTGTCCCGGAGCTGCGTCGCGGAACCATGTCGCAAAAAGTTAAAACTAATCTCGTCCACATCCGTAAACATATGGACGCGCTTGCCGTACCGTTCGCAAAGTTCCTTAAACTCCAACATCGATGCCCGTTCGCCCTTGCCGTCCATAAATACAACCGGCTTGTCCTGGCGTATAGCATTTTCAACCATCGTCCCGATAATGACGGTCTTCCCGCCTCCGGTCGTCGCTACCGCAAACACATGCTGATTCGGCTCATGAGGCTCTAGCGCAACGCGCTCTTGAAACTCGTCGTAGCCGATAAAATTTTCTTTCGAGTTCGATTTCCGGAATTTGAGCTGCGCCTTCTGCACCAATTTAAACCGCTTGGCCCGGAAATACCGATAGCTTCCCGAAGAGCGTTTTTTCCGCAGCGCATCGTATTTCGTTTTCACAATTTTGCTTCGGTAATAGTCAATAAACGGGTGCGCTGCCCCTGCCAAAAGATTGCCGAAAATGAAGGCGGACGCATAGCTAAAACTGGTTATCCGGAAAGGTTCGTTCCCATGTAAATACAAATACTGTTCGGCCGCTTCCGTGAGAATGGGTATGTTCAGAATCGACAAAAAGCCCAGGATCGACGCCCACTCCCCTGCGCCGTGTAGCACAAATAGACCGATGCAGCTCACCGGCATGATCGCGTACAATATCCAAGGTTTCTTTATTACGAACACAAACAGGCCATAAAGTACCGCCGCCATAAGCACGGCTGGAAGCCCCACAATAAGCAGGACGAATGCCAGTGCCGCTATGACGATATAGCCAACCGTTGTTGCACCTTCGCTCTCCCGTTGTTGGGGAAGCAATAATTCCTCCTCGCTCCGACGAGCCATTGGTTCACTCTCCCACAACCTCCGCAGGTAGCGACCGTACTTGAATCTGCTGAAACACGTTTTTTCCGGATTGAGTTTGCGCCGGGCGTCCGACAGATCGCCATTCCTGCGCCACATGCTCAATCGCTCGTTTGAGGGCATTCCCTATCGTTTGGTTCGGGACAAAATACCACACATCGGTATACTTTCCTGCAACCAGCTCGGCTGCATAGCGATGCATCTTTTTTTGCAAACGGCCGTTCGATTTGGTATGCAATTCGGCCTCGACTGCAATCATAAACCCCGGAAGCAGCAGCACTACATCAGGCAATGTATCCCGAATTTTGTTCCATTTTTGAAGCATTTCCTGCTTGCCCTCGGTATCTTCCAGCAGCTCAAAACGGTATTCCCGCTCGGTCTTGTAATCAAAACCTTCAGCCTTCACCGACGCCTTCAGATGCAGGATAAGATCATTGATGATGAGGTCGTGTTCGGCCGTGTACAATGACGTATCGTTCGCAACCGTAACCGGATAGTCCAAGTAATCCCTCGCCTCACGTTTCGGAAAGTACACATTCAGACGCAGCGTTAATTTCTTCTTCCACACAAGTCCCGCCGCTTCCAATTTCCGAAGTCGCCTGTATACGTTGTGTAGCGAAGTTTCACCGGTGTACCGCAAAATTTGTTGAGACGTAACAATTCCCTGCTTCAACACAAAACGTAAAATCTCAAGGTCTTTCTCCTTGAAATCCGAGTATTTCGTTAACATGAAACGACTCCCTCCATGCTACCGTTTCTAGCGTCACACCACGCTCCCCGCTATCAATATCAAAGCTCCGAAGCCCGCTCACATCCGTCCGTGTGCCTCCTGGGAACCCGCTGCTCAAGGTACAACTAGACTTGCAACTAACTATGCAACAAAAATCGTCAGCGGAAAGCCGCTATTCTTCATTTGATCTCCCTTCAGAATACATCCTGAATCAGCCTACAAACTTCCCCGATCAGCTCCCCACAGCATCATTGATTAGGCATTCAAACTTTGATCACGGTATGCGACAGCATACCAACCATCTTCCCTAAACAGCTCACAATGATTGGCATCCATGAAATTGCCCACAGGGTTATTCTTCCTCGAACAACTTTCAAGGTTTTGACTTTGCTTCTCTGAATTACCCACAAAGATTTTGCTTTTGATCTTGATTTTGATCTTATCTTTCGACTTTGAACTTAAATCCCTTTCTCCCCCGAATCCCTCCTTCCTCACATATCCTGTATCCTCTCCTGCATTTAAAAAGTCTCTCCCCTCACCCAAAGTATCTGCGTTCTGGTACCGCTCGTTTTCCCGACCCCAGCCTCGGACGTTGTGAGGGTGGGGTCGGGAAATGCCTTCGAGCGGTACCAGAACGCCTGCACGCAGCAACAGCAAGGGTTTTCCCAGCAGAAGAATAACAACTAAAACCATACACCATGTACATGCTAGTTAACGCCTTAGTTAGACACTCATGGTCTAGGAGAGTTAACAGAGAGGATATACGCGGAGTATATCACTACCGTACACAGGATGGAATAAATTAGGGGGAAAATGGATAATATCTCCTAGTCAGGTTAGGAGGAAATAACTGACAGAAAACAGCAGTCCCAGAAAAAAAGCGGCCTCCCGCGCCTCCGCTGGGGCTACGTCCCCCAACCCTAGAACCATACAATATCGCGACCCAAAAGAAAGAGAATCAATCAACCAGGCGGACCCCAAGACGAAACCAAGAAAGAAAGCCCTCCACGAATACGATCCCCCGGAGAGCGCGGCAGAATCCCACCCGCCACCCCAACTAGGGTAAGTGTGTTGGAATCGGGTACATTTTTAACCGGTGTTATAACTGGCACTTCTGGAGCCGGTTCGGGACTTGAAACCAGTCTTAACGTAGTTGCCGCTCCGCGCCCTTTACCATGTACCTCCACGGTAATTCTGCCGGACTCCACCATCAGGGCGACAACTGCCTGATAAGTAGATAGCGACATGCCGAAATAAGACGCAAGCTTGCGCTGCGCATCCGTAATAGACCGATCCGGAAGCTGCTGCAAAACACGCTCCACATCTTCGGCCCACTCGCTATAATGACTCGTTTTTCGTTCGCCTCTTGGCTTGGCCGTCTCCCATACTTCATAGGAAAATGGTACGCCGGAAAGGTAGGTGATCCACTCCCCGGTAGGCCCGGCCGGAGCATCCCCCTTGTAGGCGCTCTTAACAAGTGGGCACCAATAAAAAAGTCCGCACTAATGAATCCTGGTCGTCCAATCGTCCCCTCCGCGATCAGATGGCGGTATGCGCGAATGCGCGGATCATAACGACGATTCTGCATCACGGCATGTGTCTTCCGGTTTTGCTCTGCTTGATGAACAATATCTTTGCAGTCCAGCATCGATTCTGCCAGAGGTTTTTCGGAAAAAACATGGCACCCCAGTTCAAGCGCAGTTGTGCTGACCTTGTGATGGCTCGACGGTATCGTCACATCAAAAACCAGGTTCGCTTGGGTAGCCGTGACAGCCTGCTGAATATCCGTGAATATCGGACAGGATAGGCCTTTTCGTTCCGCCATGGCTGCGGCAAACTCTTCCTTAAGGTCAACCAGTCCAACGATTTCTGCATCTTCCCTGCCCATGGCATAATCAATCCATGTATTGGCCATGCCTCCACAGCCAGCTACAATGATCCGGTGTTGTACTGCCATTACTTCAGCCCCCTCTCCAGCCCTGTCATTCAAACCGGATTCGGGACAAAATCACCGCCCCGGCAGCGTTTTAAATAATTTAGCGCATGTACCTGTCCCGTCATTTCAAGCTCACCTCTGTAAACCGGATCATGCCAGCCTTCGATATCAATCGTTCCCTGATACCCATGCTGCCTTAGGATAGTGATAATATCCGTCCAATTGGTGTCGCCAAAGCCGGGTGTCCGGTGCCACACATAAGGCTGGTTTCCGTGAATCCCATGTTCTTTTATCATGTCCCAGGCAATCGTGGCATCCTTGCCATGTACATGAAACACCTTGGACACCCATTTGCGAAGCTGCGGGATCGGGTCGATTAAGCTGACCATTTGGTGACATGGCTCCCATTCGAGACCGATGTTATCCTCAGGAACGGCATTAAACATCAGCTCCCAGGCTGCCGGGCTATTCGCAATATTCCAATCCCCCGTCTCCCAAGTACCGCCCATATCACAATTTTCAAAAGCGATCCGGACTCCCTTATCCGCCGCGCGCTTCGTTAATTCACCGAAAACCTCTTTAAATTTGGGGATCGACTCGTCGATCGGGCGGCCTGGCAGTCTTCCTGTGAAACCGGATACAAGATTCGTCCCGAACAGGCGGGCATGATCGATAAGGCGCTCCCAAGTGGCAAGGGTATCAGCATTATCCCCCTCACCTGTCAGCGGGTTGCCGAACACACTGATTGCGGATATCACAACATCATGCTTGTCTGCAAGCTCACGCACTTTTCGGGCCATTTCACCCAAGTCTGTCTCGCCTGAGGATTACCAGAACGTGAGATTAAAGGATTCAAAACCATGCTTTACGATCTGTGGAATGATCTTTACAGCATCATGTCCACCCACCAGCGTCCCAATGCGCAATGTATGCTCCAATCTTGTTTATCACTCCTATATTGGCTTATAGTATTCGTAACACCACCATTATAACGGGCATGTTTCCCGTTTTCTCTACTCAATCTTGTGTAATAATAGTCCGATTTTGTAGGGGGAGTATGTTATGACCTATCCAAAGGAGCTGTGGGAGGACACGGTTCTTGAGCTTGCAGAATATCCGTTTCAGCTTTTTCAGAATCGTTGTGCTTCCGCAAAAGCAGGGGATTGTATCCTGTATTTGCACTGGCATGAGCATTTTGAATTTCTCGTGATGCAAACCGGCAGTGCTGTTTTCCACATCGACAGCCGACCCTATGTCGTTCAGCAAGGCGATATCATCCTCATTCCTGCCGGCAGTCTCCATGTCGGTTATTCACTCGTTGACGGGGATGTAAATTATGATTGTATTGTGCTCAATGCTTCGCTGTTTAACGAATGGTTGTCGGATTCGGTTCACACGCAGTATGTCGCTCCTTATTTGGAGGGCAGATTTCATCTTCCCGTCAAGCCGGCGGACCAGGACGATACCTGCAAACCTTATTACGTTCTTTTGGATGAGATTATTCAGGAATTATCCGTAAAAGCCCCAGCTTACCAGCTCGTGGTCAAATCCAAGCTTCACCTTTTCCTCACGTTGATGTCGCGCAGCTTTATGCCGCGGCAGTTTGCGGAACAAGGTGGAACAGCTTATTTTCCCAACCGGGAGCGCTTTAAGCAATTGATCCGGCGAATGGAATCCAACTGTGCGGATAAAGTGACCGTTGAACAGGCAGCCAAGGAGGTAAGCCTGAATCCCTATTACTTCTGCAAGATGTTCAAACGCCTGACCGGCCGAACCTTTGTCGATTATGTCAATATGTCCCGGATGAAAGAGGCCAAACGTCTCCTCATGGAAAGCAATGATTCGATTACCGAGATCGCGGCCCTTGTGGGCTGTGAGAATCCGAATTATTTTACGAGGATCTATAAAAAGTATATGGGGATGACGCCCTCCCAAACGAGGAAAAGACATGACTGAAATAATTTAAAGTGGACGCAACCGTGCGGAACGTATTCAGCTGGCGTATTTCCATCTTACTCTCCTCCTTTAACTTTCAATATTTACACTCTAAATATATGGTTTCATATTGAAAGGAGCAATAATACGATGGATTTATGAGATTTTTGATTTGGGTATCCTACCCGGTTATATTAGGAGGACACCAGAACTTACTGGTCGACCTCCAGCCTGCTTCCATCCCCACCATACAACAAACAGGATCCATCGGTGCAGTTGCAATGGCTTTTAAGCTACGTATTGCGTTGTACGGTAGATAGGGAAACAAGAACCGGTCCGGCGAAAGCGGAAGCCTCATCCCCTTTCGGATTATGGAGGCGGAACAGAAATGCATCTCCTGCTTCTGATGTCCACACCAGATAATCGCTGATTCCTTTTTCTCCGGAAACTTGGAGATAGAGTTTCGCGGAACCCAGAGGATGTTCAACCAATTCGCCGCTATAATCAGACACCTCACCTACTCGACTCAATTCTTCCTTGCCCGCAGCTTTAAGCTTTGCCAAATCATAATCGGAAGGCAACGGTTCAATGTCTACATAGTAATCCGGATTGCTGCTTAACGATAAGCGGCTCGCATCTGCATCCAATACAAATTTCTCAAATACATACAAAGAAAATCCTTTACCCTGCTGTAGAACCGCCTGCAATGACTGATTTCCCTCAGCCGTCATCATTTCAAAGCTCTTGGTTTCTGGGCGAGTTGTTTCTACGGATGGCTTCTGCTCGGATGAAGGATGCGAAACCGTTTCAGCTTCTGGGGTAGCGGAAGGATCGGTTTCGCTTGTACAAGCGGTAAGAATAATAACCATAACAACAATTGGTGCTTTTATCCAATTATAATATCTACTTTTCAATAGGATCGCTCCTTTCGAACAAGGGTCTATATACTATATGATCAGCAAACCGGCATCCACCACTCATGATAATGATTACCCATAAAGAGATGGAACCTAAAAAACAAGAAAACCCGGACAAGCTTTTGGCTTGCCCGGGCACACAATGGCCCTACTCCTCTCCAGCAGGCAAAGGAATAGGAACTTCAGTAGAAAGGGGAACTCCAAAATCCGGCGTTCCATCCTCCTTCCATCCAAACCTCTGAATCCGCATGCTTCGCGGTGTTCCGGATGAACGGTCCTGTTCGGACTCGGAATAGGAATAGGCGTGATAGGCTATCCAATCTTCCGAGCCGTCCGTCGAAACGGTGAAGCTATTATGCCCAGGTGCGTATACGCCCTGTCCGGGATTTTTGGCGAATACGGGACCGTCATGCTTCGTCCATGCCGTGGCATCCAATAAATCTTCCGAATCCTGAATCGTCGCCATCCCAAGACAGTAATCATCGGACCAAGTGGCGCTGGCGGAAAATATAAGAAATATCCGCCCGTTGCGCCGCAAGAACACAGGCCCCTCATTAATTGCCATCCCGCCCTGCTTCTCCCAAGGTTCTGTGGGGGCCGTAATCAGAATATTCGGTCCGGTCAAGGTCCATGGATTGACCATACGTGCGGCATAAATCGCTGAACCATAATCCGGGAAACGTCCATATCCGGCATAGAAGAAATACCATTCACCATGATGCTGCAACACCGTTCCGTCGAGGCCGGAAAATTCCGTATTGACGGCCCCCTTAAAGATCCACGGATCCTGCATGGGGTCATCACCCGCTAGTTGAAGGACGCATACTTTTCGTGTATCATCGCCGGCGCCATCGTCGGCAGTATAATAGATGTACCAGCATCCATCAATAAAGTGCAGCTCCGGCGCCCATAAACGATACGAATACGGGTCATCCGGCTCCGGCATCCATATGGTTGTCGGCTTTGCATTAGCCAAGCCCGTCAATGTCCGGCTCCGCCAAAGATCAATGCGGTCACGCAATGTAACGGACATATAATAGAACCCATCCGTATGCTGTATAACCCAAGGATCAGCCCCCCTGGCAAACATCGGATTATGGAAAGTTTGCTGCGACATGTTACTCCTCCTTTTTGGTATGTTTATTCACGGATGATCTCGAGCAGATCTTCTGATCACTTTTCGTCTATTTGATGGGTGAGACCGTAATCGGCGAGAACAACCAGCCTTTCGATGCCGTGCGCAATCCAACACGTCCTGTCAGGAAAGCATTGGGATCGGTCCAGGTTAACAACGGTTTTTTCGAGTCACCGATAAATACGCTGATGACAGCGCCTTCAAGCTGTACCCGGATGTTTAGGGCCTTGTTATTTTCAAGCTCCAGGAGCTCCGATGCCACCTCTTCGTTTACCTCGTAATCGATCCTGTTCAGTCTCACAAACCCGTTATTGAAGGAGAGTTCATAACCCATAAACGAATCCGCTACCTGATCTTTGAAATCGGATTCATTGGATGTTCTAAGCAGGAGAGCTGCTTTCGACGGCGCCTCTTCCGTATGAGTCATTTGAAAATTCACTTCATAATCGCTCCAGCCCGGATCTCCGCCGAACAGCTTGCCTTCCCGATCTTGTGAAAGAAGCGTTATTTGTTCCCCACTCAAATCCCAATTTCCGAATTGAGCCGTGAATTCGACGGTTTGCCGGGATGGTGCAGGGACTGTTTTGCTCACTTCGATGTACCGGATGGACACTTCTCCCTTTTCTTTTGACAAGGATATCCATTGGGGCCCTTCGCCGAGATGGAATGATGCCAACGGAATCTTCGACCACTCCGACTCATTCGAGAAATCTTCTGCCTTTAACTTGATCTCTGTGCCCTTTCCTCCTGCATGAACCGACATCTTGCCTCCCGCGCTATCTTTTGCCACCATAGCCGAGATCAGGTAAGTGCCTTCTTCCTTGACATAAACAGGAAAGGACAGTTCCGAGTCATTCTTTGTGAGGGTTACCGAGTAGCTTCCATCCGGTGTATTCTCATCATTCATGGAAAATGCCTGCCCCTCATCCTCGCCCGGAATACCGTGAATGGCCTCCATCGTTCCCGGAAGCGGGTGAAGAACCTTATGGTCACTGCTGCCTCTCGCTTCGTTCGAAAAGGCCGTGTAGCTCAAAGTCGGTTTCAGAGCCGTTGACCAGCGGTAACCGATTGCACCGGCTTCCCCTTTCATTTGCTCGTCGCTCAGCAGAAGCAGTCCATCCCAATAAACCCATGTCCCCGCTTGATCCGATTCTACCCGCAGGGTATGATGCTTGGTCAGATCCATTCCTTTTGGCAAATCCCCGGTGTGGACGACCCGTTCTTTTCCTTGGTCCGCTTCAAATAAAGATAACGTTTTTGTTTCCATATCCACCCGAATACCGCGGAATTGATCTGTACCATGATAAGAAAACAGCGCCTCAAACGTGCGAGGACCCGAAGTCGTCTGATCCTCCCGGTCGGAGATTACCGCATTAAACTCAGTTGTAAATTTGCTTCCAGTGCTAGCTTTGGATATCCATGTCTCTTTATTTTGCTGCGTTTCTTGATGTTCCCAATGGTCTTCACGTGGCACCCCCGCTACATAGTCATAAAAAGCAGGACGTTCGGGCGCTTGTACTGGCATTCCATACGTCGGGCCGGCAACGGACATCTTATCTCCATTAAAAAGCAGCCGATCTATATTCATCATCCGAACCGGCGGGCCTTCAGCCGATCTGCCGATCAGATTGTGATACACGATATAATAGGAGTCCATATCCGGTCCCATCACGGTTGAACTGTGCCCTAAGCCGTTAAAGTCCTCTTTCGTCGATATGAGGATCGGGTTATTTTCCGGTATCGTATAGATTCCGTTTGGCGAGTCGTGAGCAACCGCATAATTGACGCGGTATCCGCGACTGAAGACATGGTTGCCTGTATAGGTTATAAAATAACGGCCCTGACGCTTAAGAATCATGGACCCCTCAGTCCAATGTCCTAATGACGTATTCAGCTTGTCTCCAGGACCGATGGTGTAAGGATCCTCCATGAGGCTTGCCATGATACCGCCGGATGCAGCGTTCGTAAAATACCATTTCGCATCGTCATCAATAAACACGGATCCGTCGATGCTTAATCCCAAATTGTCGGTTTGCACTTTAAACGGCCCCGTCGGATTATCGCTTCTCAGGACATAATGCCCATTGCCGGCGGGAGAAGTGTACATATAAAAGGATCCGTTCCAGTAAACGACCTCCGGTGCATAGGCTCCTTCCGTCAGTGGATCTTCCGTTACCAGCCCCTCATATTGCCAGTGGATAAGATCCTCCGAGCTCCACGACTTAATTCCAACCCGCCTATCCTTCGTACTGCAGTACAGATAATACTTCCCGTTGAATCTCAGTACAAAGGGATCGCCTATCCCATAGTCCTCCCATACCTGATCCAGTTTCATCGGATTTTGGTAGGTTTGTTTCATTGCAATCTCTCCTCCGGATGTCTGCTCGTTTCCGTTCTTATCTCTTAAAGCAAAGACTGTTGCTGCCACCACAACGCCGGCCGCTACCAGCGCAATCCCTGCGTGTCTCCATGTTTTGCGATTTTGCTTCATAGGTTAGCCTTTGATGCCCGTGATGGCAAGAGATTCAATGAAGTAACGTTGGGCAAAGAAAAAGACGATAACGACCGGTACAAGTGCAATAATCGAAGCAGCCATGAGTGACGGATAATTGGAGGTGGAGATATAATTGGATTGCATGCTTGCGATCAACACCTGAATGGTTTGCCGTTCTGGCGTATGCAGATAAATAAGCGGTCCCAGAAAGTCGTTCCATATCCCCATGAAACCAAGCGCAGCCTGGGCTGCGATCGCGGGCTTAATGATGGGAAGAGCGACGGTCGAAAACGTACGAAAATACCCGCAACCGTCTATTTTTGCCGCATCAATAAGATCATTCGGAATGGAACCCTGCATAAATTGACGGAAGAAGAAGATCGTTGCAATATTTCCGAACATGCCCGGTATAATTAACGCGCCATTGAACCCCGATCCACCTGGGATGCGATCAAGCTGTTCGCGGTCATGATGATGAACACCACGGGCAGGAGTACGCCCTGAATGCCGTAAAAGGTTTTGGCCAGCATGCCAAGGAAAGTTGCCTCTCCAAGCAGGTTCGCCAGCGGTGTGTCCTTCACCATGCCCGACATGCTCGATAAGGTACTAGGATCGAATACGGCAATGAGGACAACGTGGAACACCATCATAATGACCGTAAAGATCAACCACAATTTAAAATTTGCTTTCAGTGTTTGTCTGAAAATCGGTTTGCTTAGCATGATGCTTCCTCCTTATAGTAATCCCTTGAAATAGTCTGCCAGAGTAAACTTTATTTCTGAAATGAATTTGATCGGATATCCTTTCAATGTCCCGAATAATCCATTGATATCCCGGTCGTGAATCCGCACCAGCACTTGATTTCGGCTCTCACGCGTTTCCTCCAGATCAAACCGTTCGGACAAAAAGCGCCGATAATCCTCAGGGGAAATGAACTCGATTTTATACACCTTGTTTTCGTTATGCTTGATCTCGGCAGTCGGCTTGATCGCGACCAGCTTTCCTCCCTTGATCAAGGCTACCTTGTCGCATGTATGCTCCACTTCCTCGAACATGTGGCTCGACATGAAGATCGTTTTCCCTTTCTTTTTCTCTTCCATCAAAATGTCTACGAACTCGGCACGCATGAGCGGGTCCAAACCAGTGGTAGGTTCATCCAGGATCAAAATGTCGGGATCGGCCATCAAAGCAGCGACGATCGCCGTTTTCTGCTTCATCCCTTTGGACATTCTTTTCAAGTTGGCTGTCGGATCAAGCTGCAGCTTTTGGATGAGGCTCTCCGCGTACGACATATCCTGTAATCCCAGGAGCTCCGCTTGCCTTTTCAGAAAGGCCGTCCCTGTCGGAGCATCGGGGAACGCAATTTCTCCTGGAATATAGCCGATCCACTTTTTGATCTCCGCGGAATCGTTCCAGCAATCTTTTCCGTTAATTACAACGCTACCGCTTTGGGGCTTCAAAAAACCCATCATATGGCGGATGGTCGTCGTTTTGCCGGCTCCATTCGTTCCTACGAATCCGAATACCTCGCCTCTTTCAATGGATAGGTTCAGATCGAATACGCCCTGCTCTTCTCCAAAGTCTTTGGTCAAATGTTTAATATCGATGAATGGCATTCGGTTCGCCCCCTCCCGCTTGCGTTTCGTTACGGTCATAAAACTTCATGAAATAATCCTCTAACGTAAATTTAATCTCCGAAAAGAACTTCACGTCATAATCGGCAATGAAGGAGATGAAGCGATTGATATCTGCATCGCGAAACCGAAGTACCGTTTGATGCTTGTGTGGTGTCAACGATACCACTTCAATCCGGTCCTGAGCTTGGATTTCCTTGTCAAAACGCTGGAATGCTTCCTCTGTTTTGAATTCGATCTCATACGTTTTGAGTTCGCTATGGCGCAAATCATCCGCTACGAACGAAGAGATCAGCTTGCCATCCTTGATGATGGATATTTTGTCGCAGGTCGCGTCGATTTCGGAGAAAATATGGCTTGAGATCAAAATGGTTTTACCTTTTGCCTTCTGCTCCTTAATGAATTCAATAAATAAGTTCTGCATGATCGGATCCAATCCGCTTGTTGGTTCATCCAACACCAGCACGGCGGGATCATGCATGAATGCGGTGACGATGGCGAGCTTGCGCTTCATGCCGAGCGACATCCGCTTCAAGCTTCCGCTTGGTTCCAGCTCGAATTTTTTAATCAATTCCTGGGTATGCGACATGTCGGTGATCCCGCGCAGTTCTGCCATCATTTGGATGAATTGCGTTCCGGTCAGGGATTCCGGCAAAGCAATTTTTCCCGGTAAATACCCCAGTTCCTTTTGAATGTCTGCCGCGCGTTCCCAGCTGTTCATTCCGTTCACGATGGTTTTGCCCCGCTGCGGACGGGAAAAGCCCATGATATGGCGAATGGTCGTTGTTTTGCCGGCCCCGTTCGGACCTAAAAATCCATACACTTCCCCTTTTTCAATGCGAAAGGAAACGTCAAATATCCCGCGTTAATGACCATAATCCTTCGTCAAATGCTCAATCTCGATGACAGGCATTATAGAATTCACCCTCTCTGCTTCACTATATAAACAACGTGTTGTTTATCTCTACGCCATTCATTATAATGACAAAAGAAACGGTCAACAACAATCAGAATCATCCGTTGTGATGGATATCCAACACCTTCTGTCATTGTGTACATTTATTCATAAAGGAGATGGCCAAACGATGCGAGAATCAGACAAGGATTTGCGAATTATTCGAACGAAGGAGTTCATTCGGGAAGCATTGATCGATTTAATCGAGGAAAAAGGTTTCGAAGCCATTACCGTGAAGGACATTACGACAAGAGCCAGAATTAACCGGGGAAGCTTTTATTCGCATTACCAGGATAAATATGATCTCATGACCCGTTGCCAAGAAGAAATTATGAGCGATTTGGCAGACATTGTGAGGCAGAACTTTGCCAATACGAAGCTGGAAAATAACTCAACCATTCCCCAAAACATACCTTATACGATTCTCACTTGTTTTTTTGAATATTTGAATCAAAAAAGAAGGTTTATGAAAGCCATCTCGAAGGGAGACCTCACCTTTCATACGAATTTGAAGGAATTCATGTGGAAAACGCTGTTTGTCCGAAATGAATTTCCTCTGATCAAGCAAGAGAATCTGCTTGTCCCAAGTGAATATTTAATTGCTTATATCGCCTCAGCCCATATCGGCGTCCTCCAGCACTGGCTGGATGGCGACGGAACGGAGACTCCGGAAGAAATGGCCCGTATTCTTGCGACGATCACTGTGAAGGGCCCGTTCACGGCGGCCGGCTTGAAAAAAGAATAATGGCATTCGCTCAACACCTGGCGCAACAATGTTGATTGAATATGGTGAGACTGTCGCCTAAGATAGAGTCAGATCAACGATCAACACGTTGTTCATTCACCAAATTATTCAAAGAAGAGGTGCGTCATATATGAAAGCAGTACGATATCATCAATATGGAAATTCAGATGTTCTTCGGTATGAGGAGGCTCCCGTTCCGGAAGTGCTTGCGGACGAAATATTGATCAAAGTTTCGGCGACGGCGTTCAATCCGGCCGATGCCATGTTGAGAATGGGCGTGATGAAGGATGTTCTGCCACTGGCATTGCCTTTCATTCCGAACGTGGACGTATCTGGCGTCATCGATAAGATGGGTGAATCCGTGAAGGGATTTTCACGAGGGGATCAAGTATTTGCTTTTCTCGATATGACTAAAAACGGAGCTGCCGCAGAGTATGTCGTCTGTAAGGCTGCCGATGTCGCCCATGCGCCTGCAAATATCGATCTGCAGGATGCTGCCGCGATTCCGGGCGGCGCATTGACGGCATGGCAAGGCCTGTTCGACCATGGACATCTTCAATCGGGTCAACGGGTATTGATTACGGCGGCAGCAGGCGGCGTAGGCTCCTTCGCGGTTCAACTTGCGAAATGGAAAGGCGCTTACGTGATCGGAACGGCTTCCGAACCAAGCTTCCCTGCACTTCAAGCCATGGGAATCGATGAAATCGTGGATTATAAAAAAGCGTCTGCAGCCGATGTCATCACAGAAAAGGTTGACTTGATTTTCAACCTTTCCCCTATTCCGTCCGATGAAGTGACGAAATTGCTGCAAGTGCTCAAAGAAGGTGGCACGCTCGTAACGGCACTACATCCGGCAGATGAAAGCGCAGCTAACGACTTAGGGGTCCATGTGGTGCGGATGGCTGTGCAGCGGAATGCGGAACAGTTGTCCCACATCGCGGCCCTCGTCGATCAAGGAGTTGTCAAACCATTCATTACGGAACGTTTGCCGCTGAGCAGCATTGCGTCCGTGCATGATAAGGCAGGACAAACACGCGGCAAAATTGTACTTCATGTCAGTGATAACCTGTGAATAGAGCAGAATAAATCGGCTAGCAAGAAAAGTGTAATTCCTTGTTCCAGGATATACCCGTGTAAGTAACGCCACCCTTTGGGTAGTAGTTACTTATAAAGAAACCCCCTAACTAGACGAACTATTCGTCTCTAGTTAAGGGGTTATTTTAATAATGCCTTCTTTTCTTGATTCTATGCCTCCGGTGCGTAGGTCTCATCCATAATTAAGATCGGTTTGATCACTTTACCCGAAAGCGATTCCTCAGCTGCCTCATTGATTTTATCAAATGTATAAAATTTCGCGAGCTTGTCGAATCCGAAGTTGCCTGCTTTGTAGAAATCAACCATTTGGCGGATGGATAATTGCGGAACAGCCTTACCCATACGCGCACCAACTAGATTGCGATTTTGCATCGTAAAGTCATTTGTCGTGTTTATTTCCATTTCGCGTGCCGCTGCAACGGGTGCTACGGAGCCGCCTACGGCCAATACGTCGATTGAATTACGGACGACTGCATTCACGCCGGTCGTATCCACGCTGTAGTTGACGCCTTTGCCATGGGTTAACTCCAGGATGGCTTCTTTCACGTCGGCGTTTTTGCTATTGATGGTGTGCGTTGCGCCGAGCTCTTTCGCGAGTTCCAAGCGATGATCGTGAATATCGACTGCGATCACTTTGGTGCACCCTGAAATTTTCGCTGCCATCATCGCCGCCAGACCCACAGCTCCTGTACCGAAAATAGCTATCGTAGATCCGGGCTCTGGTCGTAAACCGTTGAATACGGTACCGCTGCCTGTCAAGAAGCCGCAGCCAAAAGGTCCGACCAAACGTAAATCGACCGATTTATCAACTTTGGTTAAGCTCGACGGACTTACAACCGCAAACGTCGAAAATGAAGATTGTCCGAAGAAACGAGTAACAGGCGTACCATCACTTTTCGTTAGATATGGCGTATCATCTTTCCGTTTCCCATGGAAATTCAGATGGTTCCAGTCATCGCATGAGGCTGGCAAGCCGGTTAAACAGCTATCGCAATGTCCGCAATAAGCAAAGGAGATAACGACATGATCTCCAGGCTCGTAGCCGACGACATTCTTCCCTACCTTGTCGATAATCCCGGATCCCTCATGCCCGAGAACGATTGGCATTTGATATTCGGTGTATCCTTGACGAACCACATCGTCGGAATGGCACATACCAGATGCGACGATTCTCACCAAAACTTCATCATCGCGGATCTCGCTTAATTCGAGTTCTTCTATTTCATACGGTTGATGAAGCCCGTTTAATACGGCTGCTTTTATTTTCATAGAAACGCCTCCTGCTGAGATATTGTTTGGCAACATATTCATGATAACGCTCGCTTTTCCGCATGAATACTTATCTTTAAGTACAAAAAAAGACTATCCAAAAGGATAGTCATCATGTATTTACCTATACTTATGTATAGTACAAACGTTATAATCGGTATAGGAGGTGGTTCTGTGATCAAAATTTGGCAAGAGCAGCTGTTTTCGATTCCGCATGCATATTCTGTTAATGAGCGTTTTTTGGAAATGATGAAAATATTTTTCGAAACCTTTCCATGCCGAATTATGCAGTTGTTTCAATACTCTAGCTTTAACGGTACGTTTAGCGGTATTTTGTCCTATGAGCATCCGAATGTTCAGTCGATTGCTTATATACACGAAATGATGGCCATAAACTCGTATGTTCATGCGGCTGTTGAAGACAATGAGGTTCAATTTTTTACCGGCAGCAAATTCCAGACCTCCATCGGTAATCAGTTTGTACTTTCCGAGCCCATTCATAATATGCTGCTCGTTCCATTTTCGATGAATGGCGTCGTGGTTGGCTTTATGACCGGTGTCAATGTCCAGTTCCAAGTGACCGACGACGTGCTCATCGAAATGCGCAGTTTTAGTGATAGCTGTATACATATGCTCCATACAATGGACCTAGGGAAGACTGCCCAGTTTACAGATAAGGAACTCATTATCATGCAGTATATTTCCAACGGCTATACAACAAAAGAAATCAGTCACATCCTTCATATTGTTGAATCGACAGTGAAATATTTCTTGAAAAATGTGATGCAAAAAACGAACAGCCAAAATCGGACGGAAGCGGTGGCGAAGCTGTTCCGCATGAAAATATTGCAATAGCAGCTTTCTCGAAACGATATGAATCCATGAACCGCTTCAGGGTTTCATTCCGAAAAATTTGATTTTGGCATAGATGACCGCCATTTCTTCCGGTGATTGCTGCATACCATGATTCAGCCAGTCCTCAATGATGCCGAGATATGCCGATGTGGCAAACGCGGAAAAATATGATTTGGATATCGTTTCATCCTCTAAGCTATCAATGAAATCCGCGAAAATGCCGTCTTTTAAAAACAATCTCATTTTCTGCGAAAAAGCTGGATCGCCTTTCGGACCCAACAACCCTTTTAATAACCGCCCGTTCTGTTTCAAATATCGAAAAACCTCAACCAATGGAAAATATGGCGCATTTTCTTCATAACATTGCAGCATATCGGGGTATTTTATCGTGTGCATTGATTGACGTAATCCATTCAGCAATTCATCTTCCATTTGTTCGATCAAATCATACTTGTCCAGATAATGGAGATAGAATGTCCCCCGATTAATCTGGGCCTTCTGCGTCAAATTTCTAACCGTGACATGGCTGAAACCCGTGTCCTCGATTAAAAGCAGCATGGTGTCTTGAATCAATCGGCGCGTCCTTTCCACCATTTGATCATGTATTTTCTCTGCCATATTCCTCGACCCTTTCAGCAAATGACGCTAATCTGCATCATGGCGTATTCCCTACTCCCCGCATCAGCGTTTCCAAAGGACCCCGGCTCAAAATTTGAGTCATCATCGTGGCAAGCTCCCGGGTCGTCAAATCGTTCCCGCGGGACATCCAGTGCGTTAATAGCCCGATATTGGCCGAGGCGGTAAAAGCCAAAAAGTAACTCCATGGAATGACGGCAGTTGATTCACCTGGAATATCCATATGCGATTGGAACTGCTGAAGCATCCGCTCCGCCATCAGTTCTTTCAGTTCAACGGGCAGCTGCAGGTCACCGTTTGGGCTGAGCATGACACGCAGATAATCCGCATGCGACAATAAGTACTCCAGGATCTTAAGCAGTGTCGGATAGGCCTCCCCGCGCTCCGCATATAATCTCACTTCCATCGGATTCAGCTCGACTGCAATAAGCTTTATTCCTTCGAAAATTTCCTGCTTCAGCTGGTCTACGAGGTCGGCAACATCATGATAATGCAGATAAAATGTACCGCGGTTAATCTCAGCCCGTTCCGCCAGGTCCATGACGCTGATCCGGCTTAAACCCTTTTCCTCCGTTAACTCGAGCAAAGCCTGACGAATCAGTTTCTTCGTTCGGATTTTGCGGCGGTCCTTTTTCATTTCATGTTCCACTTCGTTACGCTCCTTATCAACATTTTTTCAGATCGTGTTGAGTAATATTCATTTTATAAAAATGTGATTATTGTTTTTCTCCGTACAATAATTATAATCAACATTGTGATTGCTAATCAACATAATGGTCATTAAAAGGGAGTGAAACTTGTTGGATCTTTTTAAAAATAAGATGGTCGTTCTATCGCCCATCCTTGCTTTGGTTATCATCTTCATCTTTTCATTGACTTTGTTTCCATCGGTGCAGCCCCAGCCCAAAAATTTGCCGATTGCGGTCGTGAACGAGGATCAGGGGGTTCAAATCCCAAACCAGCCGGAAATGAACATGGGACAAAATATCGTTGACATGATGCAAAATACATCCGCAACAGCGAATGGCGAAGATCCGGCGGTCAAGTGGGTGATGGTGAAAAGCCTGGAAGAAGTTCAAACAGGACTCGACCAGCAGGAGTACTACGCAGCCTTGGTCATTCCGCAGGATTTCAGTTCAAAACAGGCCTCCCTTAGAACTTCCGCCCCTGCTTCACCGGAGATTCAAATTCTGATCAACCAGGGCATGAATATGGCGGCGTCAACAGCGGCGGGACAAATTCTGAACGGTGTCGTCGATAATATCAATAACACGGTCCGCACGCAGCTCCTCGAAGGCTTCAAAGCTCAAGGAGCCACATTGTCGGTCGATCAAGCTTCGCTTTTGGCGAACCCGATTGCCAAGAAAGTCATGAACGTGCACGAGATCGGCACCCATAGTGCCAACGGCAACGCGCCTGTGTCCTTGTTCCAGCCTCTGTGGATGGCCAGCCTGGCAAGTTCCGCTATCATTTTCACAGCGGTCAAAAAAGTTCAATCCCGCACGAGAAAGGGCCGTCTTTCCGTTAAAATAGGGCAGATTCTAACCGGAGCGGTCATCGCCGTCGTGGTGGGATTCGGCTTTACCTGGATCGCCGACGGGATGGTCGGGCTGCATATCCCGAATTTTACGGATACCGCTTTGTTCCTGACCATTTCGTCATTCAGCTTCTTCCTGCTGATTTCTGCCGTGATTTCCCTGTTGGGATTTGGCGGCATAGCGATCTTTGCGTTACTGCTCTTCTTCGGCGGTCCGCTGCTCGCTTTAGCGCCAGAAATGATGTCTCCTTTTTACCAAAACTGGGTTTTCTCTTGGCTCCCTATGAGATACATGGTCGAAGGATTGCGGGAGATTTTCTTCTTCGGTCAAGGTTTGACCTGGAATGGGCCGCTTTCCGTTCTCGTGTGGATTGGACTCGCGGGCATGGTGATCATCTTAGGTACAGCTTTCATGCCGCAGCATAAAAAGGCAAGCACCCCGGAATTACAGCAGAACATGAGTTAGAAGCGTACGACCGGATCTTAGGGGCGTGGGTGGTCGGCTCATGAGCTAGGTACACATATCATTGTTGCGTGTATTTTCGACAGCAGCCATATCCCTAAATTAATGAAGGCAGCTTCTGGAATTCAACCCAGAGCTGCCTTTCTTTATTAAACGCACGTCTCGGAGCAAGGAGGAATCTTCTGAAGCCGCTATTAGAAAATTCGTGATCAATGAGGCTTAGGAATCAAGATTCGGGATCCGGAATGCGTATGAGTACCTTCGAATTGATGGTTCCATTGAAACAGCCTGTCGATGAAGAATCGACAGGCTGTTTTTTACTGAAAGAACGGTTTATGGCGGCGATTTCTTCTAGGTTCCCAGGGATTTAGCATAAAAAACGACCTCTTTTTAAAGAAGACCGTTTTTTGAATTGCTCTTCACTCAGCTCTTCCTGCTGTTTTTACCTGGGTTCATCGGCTTATTCACTTCAGCTTCTGTCATCTTCTCGCCGAATTGATCCAACCGTCCGGGAGAAGAGGCAGGTCCGTCGTTCTTCGGCTTGTTGTTTCTTCCTGTCATGACGTTCACCTCCATGTATAACATGAGCGCATGACCTGGTTTTCATACCTGATTATTTCATCCGGTTAGCGGATTGAATGCTGTATGATTGTGGAATAATAAATGTAAAATCGTAAGTCCTTTTTACAGTATATCGCCCCTTCAATTTTAGAGTTCTCGATGGAAACGCACTTCTTCCGATACTTCCTTAAAGCCAACAGCGTAATACAGGGATAACGCGAAAATGTTGGCCGTCTCGACCTGCAGTTATGCGAACGAGCATCCATGATCCTTGAGATAAGCCAGTGCCTGTGAAAGCAAAAACCTTGCAATCCCCTGCTTCCGCCAAGGATGTCTCACAAATAGATCTTCAATCATCCCATCCCCATTTTCATCCACCCAAGCCATGATGTTCCCCACGAGGGATACGCCTTCTCTTACAACAAACATGGTCCACGAGGAATTCTTCTGCCTATCGATGAACTGTTCATAGCCGATCGGGGCATCCGGCCAAATTTCCATGTCCATTGCCAAGTACTCATCGATACCTTCCTTTGAAATCATTGTCTCTTGCGAGCTTCGATAAGGGGCTGAAAGAACGCTCTCTTCTATGTACTCGAATAAGTCTCTCCGCATAGTATACAAGCTCTTCGAATAGACAAATCCCTTCGATATGAAATAGTTATTGTTTCTCACTTCCGTCGATTGATTCCCGATTCCAATTACGGTTCGATTCGATTTAGGCAGTGTTTCTTTTAATTCGTAAGCCCTGCGTAACAGACATTCGTATAAAAGATCATGGAGTGGATAATCATCTTCTCTTTGTGGAAGCGTCTTCAGATTGAAATAAATAGAGTGTGCACGCTCTTGTGGACAGCCCGGCGGTATCGTGGAAATCACACGAACTTGGCCCTTGGCTATGATTCGTTCATTCTCAATCGCAACGAATACGTTCGGCCAATTCTCTTCTTCTCCAACCCACCAAAAAACGGAGTTGCCTTTTGAAGTAACGGCACGATACAAATCACCTAACTTCTGCATATCATCTTTTGCAAACTGTCTGACTTCTATATTACCCAAATGAAAACACCACCATTTTGTCGTCATATAAGAGATTACTAACAATATATCATTAATTCTACATCAAATAGTAATCGACGGCGTTTCTGTTGATTTTTTTATAAAATGACCTGGATTTCGGCTCTACGCCGCTATACATCCGATTCCAAAACGCTTACTATTTTCAATAGTGAATGGTTAACATCCACTATCGATAAACAGAACTTATTCGTGAAGGAGTCCTACGAACATGCTGGAGTCATACATAACCAACCTATTGCAAACAACGCTGAAAGCAAGTATCGATAACAAAGAAATCGCCGGTGCGAATTTCATGGTAATCAAGGACGGCAGCGAAATCTTTTACCATGAAGATGGAATGGCCGACATGGAATCGGGGCGCCCTATAGCCAGGGATACGATTTTCCGGTTATATTCAATGACAAAGCCGATTACCGCCACTTCCGTCATGTTGCTGCTGGAACGCGGGAAAATCGATTTGTTTGATTCTGTAAGCCGTTATATTCCGGGCTTCAAACACCAACGGATCGAGAAAAATGGCGAATTGGTTCCTGCCGGCAGGGAAGTCAACATTCACGATCTGCTCAATATGACCTCGGGATTGGTATATGGCGGAACCGATTTGGCCGGAATGAACACGGAGGCATTATTCCAAGAATTGGGCAGCAGATTATATGGTGAACATCCAATGAGCACATTGGAATTTGCGAACCGCCTGGGCCAAGGGCCGCTCTCGTTCGAGCCGGGATCGGGTTGGCAATATGGGACGTCGGCAGACGTTCTTGGTGCGCTAGTGGAAACGGTGAGCGGCATGCGATACGGGCAATTTTTGCAAAAAGAAATATTCGAGCCGCTCGGAATGAACGATACCGGCTTCTGGCTGCCTGAAGCCAAACGAGACCGGCTTGCGAAAACGTATCAAGACGACGGCGAAGGCGGATTGAAGCTGTACGCGGAAAGCCATCTTGGCATCGTGCATCAGATGGACCGTGATCCGGCATTCGAGTCTGGGGGCGCGGGGCTGGTGTCCACGATTGACGATGCGGCTAAATTTACGACAATGCTCATGAATCGAGGCTGCCTGAACGGCATGCAACTACTCAAGCCTAGAACGGTTCAATATTTGACTTCTGCCGCTTTAACCGATTGGCAGCAAAAAGGCTTCGATACATGGCATTCGCTATGCGGTCATAGCTATGGCAACCAAATGCGCATCATGACCGATCCCGGTCAAGCCGGATTTATCGGCAGCCGCGGTGAATATGGCTGGGACGGCTGGCTTGGAGCTTATTTCTGCAACAGTCCTCAGGACGGTCTGACGATCCTGTTTATGATCCAGAAAAAAGATGCCGGTACGATGTCGATTACGCGAAAGCTTCGCAATATCGTATTCAGCAGCTTGTAAGGTATAAAAAAAGGAAGCCTCACAGGGGTACACCTCCAGCTGCGGCTTCCTTTTTGTTATCGTTTCTAGGCGGCAATTTCTTTTAGCTGTTAGAGTCGTTTCGCTCTTTTAGGGAATATCTTGGCACGGCAAGACGATTTCACTCCGATCTCGGTTTGCGTACGACCGATCCATCAATCCGTTGCATTCTCGTACAAATGCACAGGAAGCGCCTGCACGAACGGTGTCCATTCGCCTGTCGTATACAGCTGCAGCCGATGCATGGCTCTCGTACATGCCGTATACAGAAGCTTGCGCTCATTTTCCCTGCCGTAGGCTTGAGGCGAAGCATCATATATCAGAACCGCATCGAACTCGATCCCCTTGGCGAGATAGACAGGAACAACCATGACCCCTTTTTGAAAATTGATCGTCTCTTTCGTAATGAGATGCAATACTCCGCTGCCTTGCTCCCGTAAGGATTCAAAGGCTGTACGGCTTTCGGCCGCAGTCTTCGTAATGACGGCAATAGAGTCAAAGCCATCGGCTTTTAACCGCTCGATGTCGTTCAGCAATTGCAGGTCACGGTTTTCTCTACCCTCGATTCTGGTAAGCAGAGGCTTCGGTCCTCTCCTTTCAAAAGGCATAATTTCCGACTCATCCGTGAGCAGCTCTTTCGTGAACTCCACGATCTCCCGCATTGAACGATAACTGCGCACAAGACGGATTAAGCTTGTTTCGGATTCGCCATATAACCGAAGCAGTGGTGAATCTTGCCCCTGCAGCTTTGTAGACTGCATGAAGATCGCCTGGCCGAAATCGCCGAGTACCGTCATGCGGGCACGCGGGAAAAGTTTTTTGAGATACTCGTATTGAAACGGCGAATAATCCTGTCCTTCATCAACGAATACATGCCGAATCTCGGTGTTCGTCCGAACGCCCTCGATCAGTTCTTTTAAATACAAATATGGAGTCGCATCCTCATAGAATAATTGTTGCCGGGACAGCTTTTCTTTGGTTTGCTTGCAGATTTCAGCCCATAAAGCCGGGATGTCGTCCTCTTTCGTCTTCTCCCGGTAAGCAGCTTCATCGCTAAACAGCTCAGCGTATAGGCCTTGAACATGAATAAACGAGAATTTCTTGACGCTTCTTCTTAAAGGTTTAAAGCTTGCCTTTACGATCTTTTGGCTGAGTAAATCCTCCTCCCGCTCGGCATAGTCGAAGTCCCCTTCATCTTCCCGGCGTTTATTGCGTATTTTCTCGTGGACAAGGGCGTAACGTTCGGCAATGTCAAACACTTCCCGATCTTTATGCAGTGCGCCATACACTTCGGCATATTGATCGTTGTCGAGGTAATGGATCTCCTCCTTGACCCAGGACGCTTCGCGTTCCTTGCGTTCCAGTATCGACAGTTCCTTCAAAAGCCATTTCTGCAGCAACTCGACGCGATTGGCCAAGCTCAAGGAGGTGTCGTAGCTGTAAAACTTCGAGCTTATTTGCTGCGCGGGGATCAATTCGCGGTCCCGATACCGAATGCCGGTGAACAACATGCCTTCACGCCCCAGCCACTTCGCATAGTTCTGCAGAGCCTCCAGGAAAGCCTCGGAAGCCTTGTACTTCACTCCTTGCAGTCGAGCCTCGTAATCCGGAGCAGATTGTGCGGTCAGCACATATTCAATTTGATCGAAAGGATCCTCAAGACGCAAGGTCGATCCAAGCCAATATTCGAGATATTCCTGCAGCGTCGTCTGCTGCATGTTTTCCTCCCCGAGCTCGGGAAGGACGGAGGATACATAACTGTTAAAGATCGGATTCGGCGAAAAGAGAACGATCTGGTCGGCTTTAAGCGTATCGCGATTTTTGTACAGCAAGTACGCCACGCGCTGCAAAGCCGCGGAGGTCTTCCCGCTCCCGGCCGCCCCTTGAACGATAAGCATCCGGCTGCGTTCGTTACGGATGATCTCGTTCTGCTCCTTCTGGATCGTCGCTACGATGCTTTTCATTTGCGAGTCCGCGCCTTTGGACAGCATTTGCTGAAGAAGCTCGTCACCGATCGTTACATTCGCATCGAACAGATTACGGATGTGCCCGTTCTGGATCTGATACTGCCGTTTCAGCTCCATTTCACCCGTAATTTGCCCGCCCGGCGTGTCGTAAGAAGCTGCGCCCGGTGAATGGTCGTAGTAAAGACTTGCGATGGGAGTACGCCAATCATACACCAGGAAGGTCAACCCATCTTCATCGACAAATGAAGATACGCCGATATAAATCTGCTCACTCGAGCTCTGGCCGTGCTCCAGAAAATCGACTCTTCCAAAATAAGGAGAGGGCAACAGACGATTCAGGCTCCTCCATTGTTGCGTCAGAAGCCGATGGCGCCGTTCCCGTTCGGATAACACCGCTGCCTGTTGCTTGATCGTATAGAAGGTTTCTTCGAATTCTTCGTCCGAGCTCGTATTCACCGTAACTTCTTCCCAGAACCGCCTGCGAATTTCTGCAGCCTGATCGCTTAGCCCGGTAACCAACGGTTCTAATTCGTCTTTCCTCGCTGTCAGCTTTTCCCTTACCATATTCAGCCGTTCTTGTTCTGTCTGCCATTCCTTTGCGTCCATAGGGGTTTGAACACGCTCCTTTACAGTCCGGTAAAATGGGCATTGACAAATCAGTGGTCACTGGCGTATAATAATATTAGGAAAAGTTATTATAATAACCAGTTAATATGATTTTCAATGGCGCTAATGATTATATCATAGCGCTTTTAGTCGTTCAATGTTTTTTGTGACTTTAGGCCGATCGGTACGTTTTTTTGTTATTCTCAACCAATACGGATCTTCGCTCAGACTGAGTTCTCGGCTCTCTATAAAATCCCTATCATGATCCTTAATGGGTTTGGAAAATAAAACAAACAAGCAATGCTCGTCGCGAGCATTGCTTGTTTGTTTTATTCGATACAGGATGACTTCAAATTAGATGATGCACATGCATAATGCGGCTCACAAAAACGATGATAGGTCTACATTGCGGACTCGGGGAATGTACTGTTTGTGGTACGGGAGTCCGCAAGAGGATAACGTGTCGTCAAATATGGAATAATCCACGACCGATCAAGTTGGCATTCACCGGCTTCTTGCCGATTTCACGTGACCATATGGACAATTGTCCGACATGATGAATTTCGTGGGCGATGACATGCCGCATGACTTCGCCGTATGCATGGGCCGCTCGTTCTCCGTCATCCGTGATGTCGATCATCATCTTATCTTCAAGGGCATCATTCCAATCATAGACAAACTGAGCAATCTCCTCGTGGCAGCGTTCGGAAAAAGCTTTAACATCATGCAAACAGGCCACTTGATCGAACGAGGGAATATTGATCTCCTGTCCCTGCAAGCCTCCGCAAATCCAGCCATACTCGACGGCCACGATGTGATACAGCGTGGGCAGGATATATCCCAATCCCCCGGTGCGTTTTTTCATCAGCTCTTCCGGGTCTACTGTTTCGCACCAATCGAACCAATCCTTGCGAACCTGCCAATTATATTCGAACAATTTCTGCATGCCTTCACCCTTCCGGATCCAACTATGTTCATCCAAATCTGGAATTCTATCATACGAATGCCAAGCCACCATTTTGTTATGAACAAAACAGGGTTTTCTTCTCGGACTAAAAACGTGACCTATTCCACTTCCACCATGAATTCGGCCCATTGCGTCCAAGTCGGACCATCTTCAATGAAAGGAATATAAGCCGGACTGAGGACGCTGATCAAATAACTTCCCGGGTCTTTTAAGAAAAACGATCCTGCAAAGGATTGGTTCCGAATCGGAAGTTCGAAGCTTTTCACTTGCTCATAGTCCGGAGAACCATCCCTACTGGACGGCTGGAAACGCTCCACCTGAACCGTCAGCTTGTCGTATAGGTCATTGTACTGCAGGATATCTCCCGATATATCGATGTTTTGTCCCGGGCTTGCCTCGACATAGCCATATCTCGGTTGCGAGAACGCGATATTCTGTTTTCCGTCTACGAGTATGGTGACCGGTACTTTGCTTGCATCGGCGACGTTCCTTTTCACCGTCACGATCTTGCTGCCGGCCGAAATCGCCGTGAGCATTAACGGATTCGGCCCTGGTCGAAGATTTGCCGTAAACCGGATCCGGTTATAGTGCCGCCCGTCCATGGATATATCTTTTTCGATGACCTGGCCTGTTTCTCCAAGCCAACCTCCGCTTCCCAGCGATACCATGTACTGGGGCGTATTCATGTCTTTTTGATACAGCATGGTGAACGTGGTGCTGTCCTGATCGGTCACCCACTCCGGTTTGGCGACTTCGATCACCTTATCGCTCCACTTCCAGATGACTTGGTCCTTTGCGGTCGAAACGGCTATTCTGAGCCAAGACAACGCAAAAGCCGGTACATAAGCTTTTCCCGAAGCGAGGAACGGTGCCGGAATCCTTGTTCCGATCGGGCTTCCATCCGGAAGATATACATCCTCTGATCCGATTCGAAACGTAAGTTGATACAGCTGCGGCATCAATTCAGGATGAACCGTAACGTTCACCTCCCGTTTGGCTGCGTTCCAGGTAACGCTGTCCGCAGCACCGGACTGCCGGAGGGTGCGCAGCGGAACATAGACCCGGCCTCCTTTCAGAATGGGCTTGTCTGCCGGAATAGCTTTCCCGTCGAGCGACGCGCCCTTGCCTTGGAGATCGAACTTCATTTCATGATTCACGCGATACATTTTCGCGACATCGTCATTCGCATCGCTCCCGGAAGCGGGAGCCGCAAAAGCACCTGTCCCGAGGCTTAGCGCCGCGGCAGCCGAAATCATCAGACCCAACCATTTTTTCATCGTTTTCCATCCCTTCCGAGCTGATCTTCCTATCCTTCTATTATGTAAACGGGATGGAATCGCAATTTGTTACATGTAAGGCAATATTCACAAGATCAGATGACTTCCTGACTTAGAAGAGTACAGATGACAAGCAGTGAAATCGCATTACTCCATCGGAGGATCCGAATGGAGTTCCCGGTCCGGTTCCGTGCATTCCCAGCGGGTAAACGTCACCTCAAAACCGTCGCGCGTTGGCGAGCATGTATAAGGACCCGCTTGATTATCCGACGGGTATGGAAATCGAGCGACCCGAATCGTCCGCCATGGATGATGCCCGCTCCGGGCCCGCAAAATCACGGCATCTTTCATGATCGAAGCGCGCAGGGTGACTTCTTCCCCTGCCCATTCCGGCACGGCTGCCAGCGACCAGTCGGAATAACCGTCCGTGACGACTGCGGCGAGCTGGGGAATGCCGTCGTTGATTTCAATGCCAGCCTTAATCCACTGCCCCGGGCCGTGGTATAACAGCAGGCCTGCCTGGTCGTATAACTCGGTAAAGGAAGCGAGCTCAAAAGACACCTCGACCGCGGTGCCGGGCTCCCAATGTGCCAGCAATGCCGGCCCGTCTTCAAACTCAAAACCGTATAAAGTCTTTTTCCAGAAATCCCTGCCCTTCTCGGGCACAACTTTAAGCATTTCGCCTTCTTCCCGGGAAGATTGCGGGGGATTAAGCCATGCTCCCGCTTTCCACTCCATCCGTTTTCTGCCGTTCATGACGATGACCTCCTTTTAATTTAAACTGATCTTCAACATTACTATTTTGACATGATTATACGAGCAAGCACAATCACAATTCTCATAACGGAATTTACTTGATTGGTAGTATTAATGCTCACGGAGTATCCATCGGACAAGCATGTTAAAAAAGGACCAAGGCATTTGTAGACGCCTTGGTCCTTCCCTTATTTTTTCGCTAAAAACTCATCTAACTGACGCTGCACTTCGGCTACATATTCATCGATCCCTGCCTTCTTCAGCTTCTGAATGGCCTTGGGATATCCTGTTTCGAAGTCAATAAAACCGGAACGTATCGCGGCTAAGTCCTTGCCCGCGATTTCTTTCAGGGCAGTCTCGATATTTTTAACCTTCTCGTTATTAAAACGGAAGCCGAGCGAAGCGGATCGGATTGCCTGGTCATCCCAGCTTTTATACTGATCGATGGACTCCTGCGATACTTCCGGCCCGAACATTTGATAGTTTTGGTTTCTAAACATCCATTCATAGAAGAATTCGCTCGGGGTCAGCTTATGGATTCTTCCATCCTCAATCTTGTAATCCTTGCCTTCGACGCCATAGAGAGCAAACAGATAATTTTCTTTGGATTTATAAATCCAGTTAATGAACTTCATCGCTCCTTCTGGATTCGGGGCGTTTACCGGAATGCCCAGGACCTCGCCGCCCGCAGCCGTAATATAACGCGGCTTATCCTGTGCCAACAGGTATGTTTTCACTCTGGCATCCGGCGCATTGGCTTTGATCGCATTAATAATTTCCATTTCCTTGCCCACTGATCCTTCGACCCATAGATACAAACCTGTCTGCATACGCGAGTCTCTTTCATTATATTTAATGGTCAGATCCTCCGAATACAACCCGGCTTTATTCATCTCGCGGTTAAATTTCGCCACTTTCTGGAATGCATCCGTTTCATAATAGCTGTATGCTTTTTTGCTTTCTTCTCCGAATACGACCAAATCCTCGACGGCGATCCAATTGTATTGCTCGTCGGCAAAATATCGGGTTAACGGTTTGAATACGATATCTGCAGGACCTTTCAATTCAGGAAACTTGGCTTTGGCCTTTGTCGCGAATTCTTGTAGATCCTCGGCTGTCTTGATGTCGGTCATTCCCACAGCTTCGAGCAGATCCTGTCGAACGGCGACCAGCTGATACATGGCCGAGGAAGGTGCGTAAGAGGACGGAATGCCATAAATTTTCCCGTCGATTGTTGCGCCTTGGAGCTGCTCTGCCGGCAGGACCTTCAGCATATCCTGACCATATTTCTCGATTAAATCGTCCAATACCCTGGCTTGCTTCTTGTTCACGATCGTCGACAGGTCCGGGAGTCCGTCCCAATAGAGATCAATCGGTTCATTCGCTGCCAGCATAATGTCTTTTTGCTCCCAATACTGGGCCCAAGGCACAAATACGACTTCCACCTTCAGGCCAAGATCGGCCGCCATTTTCTCGGCAAATTCATGTTCAAGAAAATCGTTCATCCGATCGCTTCGTTCCCCAGGGTACAAGATTCTGACGGTTTCGAGTTTTTTAGCTGTCCCCTCTTCTTTTTTCTTGCCGCTGCATCCTGCCATCACGGAAACGGACGCGATCAACACAACCAAAAAGATCAGCATTTTCCTTGCTTTCATGAAAGACCCTCCCTAACAAAATGGTTATCTATGTTAAAAGCCTGTATCGGCCAGTAACCGTGCAGGTGTCTATTCCTTGACTGCGCCGGTCATAATCCCCTGCACGAAATATTTTTGTATGTAAGGGAACAGGAAAATGATCGGTCCAATCGTGATCATCGTTACGGCCATCTTCACCGTTTCAGCTGGCAATGTGATGTTGCCTGAAGCACCGGATGGAATACGCCCGGAACTAATGGCATTGACGTTAGACAGAATGTTGTAGAGGTAGTACTGCAGTGGAAACAGATCACGGTCATTGATGAAAATCAGGGCATGCCACCAATCATTCCAATATTGCAGCGCATACATCAAACCAACTGTAAGCAGTGCGGTCTTGCTTAATGGAAGCGCTACCTTAACATAAATTGTGAAATAATTGGCTCCATCCATCTCGGCTGCTTCATACAAAGAAGGAGAAATGCTTCCAAAATACGTTCGCAGCAGAAACATGTTCCACACGCTGAATATGGAAGGAAGGATTAAGGCCAGAATGCTATTTTTCAGTCCGTAGTAATTGACACTGACCATATACCACGGAATCAAGCCAGCCGAGAAAATAATCGTGAAATTGCTGATAAAGGCAAGCACGTTCCGGTATTTCAGCTTTTTTATGGATAGAGAAAATGCAATCATGCTTGTAATCAACAGAGCGCCTGCCGTACCCACAACGGTTACGAAAATGGTCACGCCGTAGGATTTCAATATTTTCATGCCGCTGTTCACGAAAATATATTTATACGTATCAAAACTGGGGCTCATGGGAAGGATCGCATACCCTTTTCTTGCAATCGCCTGTTCCGACGAAAAGGATACGCTCAAGGTTAAAATCAGAGGATATAGACATATGAGCGCAAATAGGCCAATCAAAGCATAGGCGATGCCCACCACCAATTTATCGCCGAGCAATCTATTTTTTTCTACCATTAAAATAAACCCTCTCCATCGTTTATTTTCTTGGCGGACTTATTCGCAGCCGTAATCAGAATTAATCCCATCAAGGACTGGAATAATCCGATTGCCGTAGCGTAGGAAAAGCCCAGCGTACGCATGGATTGATACACATAGGTATCGATGACCGTTACCTCGTCAATCAGGACCGGGTTATTGCCGACAATCCCGTAAATCATACCGAAATCGCCATAAAAGATCCGTCCGATATTCAGCAAGCTTAAGACAATAATGGTCGGTTTCAGCATGGGGACGGTTAAATGTAGAATGCGCTGCAATTTGTTGGCTCCGTCGACTTTGGCCGCTTCGTATAAGCTGGCATCAAAGTTCGCCATCGCCGCGATATAGATAATGGAACTATATCCACTCCATTTCCAGACGTTTGCCAGGATGATGATCCATTTCCAGTACTTCGGCTCCGAGTACCAGCTGACCGGTTCTGCTCCAAAAAACTTCAGAATTTGATTGGCGACGCCCACGTCCGTGGAGAAGATTCCGTATAGGATCGCGCCAACGACGACCCAGGATATGAAATAAGGGAAAAACATCATGCTTTGGGCAATTTTTTTGTAGGTTTTACTCCGGATTTCATTAATCATAATGGCGATGCTGACCGGAACGATGATGCCTAGTATGAGGCCGAAGAAATTAATATAAAGCGTGTTATAAGTAACCTTCCAGCCCATGCTGTTCGCCGAGAAAAAATACTTGAAATTGTCCAGACCCACGAATTTACTGCCAAAGACGCCATCAACCACATTGAAATCGGTAAATGCCATCCATATGCCAGCAAAAGGGATATAGGAGAACATGATCAGAACGATCAGGGCAGGCACGCACATGAGATACAAGATTTTGTTTTTCCTTATTTCATATAGAAACCCCTTACCAGCTGAATTCATTCCATCACTACCTTTGCATTGGGTTTTAACGATTATGCCGTAACGCCTTGCTGAACTTGTTCCCTTAATTGATCCAGATCGATGATCGTGCCGGTCACCCTTGCTTCTTCTGCCGCATAAGCCATCAGGTGACTTTCGACGGACATGTCAATGGAGGATCTGCTGTTGAAATCCGCACGCTCCAGGTTCCCCAGAAAGTCGTTCATCAGACCGGTATCGCCGCCGTGATGTCCCCCGTCCACGGCTGCAGGGCGAATGACCGTTTGCTGGCTCGATTCAGCCATGTTGGAGGCAAACTTGGTAACCTCAATGATATTCGATAAATCATCCCCGCGAATTTCTCCATGCTCACACATGATTTTAAGCGTGCGGTGCATGTTGTTCGTAAACCCGCTTAAATTAAACGTTGCCGTGACCCCGTTCTTAAACTCGATAAGAGTCACTTGATGATCGCACACGTTGTTGTCCATGCGATAAACACACCGTCCATACGGACTTGTTTGAAGCTCTTGCAGCAGCCCCTCTTCCGATTGGTCCGCCGAAATGACCGTAGCCGGCCATTGCCCTCTAACGGGCAGATAGGCTTTTTTTGCATCGAACCGGCAGTCCGCAGCCACCTTGCAGTCCAGGCATCGCTCAGCGCTGCCTGCCGGAGCATTCTCCTCTTTAAAATAAGCAAGGCTGCCGTATGAGGAGATGCGTTTGGCGCCACTGTCCACCAGCCAAGCCAGAATATCCATGTCATGGCAGGACTTCTGCATGATGATTGGGCTCGCCAGGTCACCTCTTCTCCAGTTGCCTCTGACAAAGGAATGGGCCATGTGGAAATTGCCGATGTTCTCGTTATGCTGAATGGTGATGATTTTGCCGAGCTCCCTGCTATCGATGATTCTCTTGATCTCCGCGAAGAAATTCGTGTATCTGAGAACATGGCATACGATCACCTTACGGCCTTTTTCATTGGCTTTCTGCTGGATTCTGAGACATTCTTCCGGACTTGGCGAAATAGGCTTTTCGAGCAAAATATCATAACCGATATGAAGCGCTTCCATCGTTTGTGCGTAATGGTCTCGATCCATGGAGGAAATGATAACGGCATCGCAAATTTTCCCGAGTTGAAAAAATTCGTCTACATTTTCAAATTGCTTTTCGACAGGAATTTGAAATTCATCCGCCGCCGCCTTTCTTCTGCCGGCATCCGGTTCAACCACCGCGACAATCTCCTCGCTCTGATATGCATGCCTGGAATAGATCAAGCCTCTCTGTCCTGCACCGATTAATGCTAATTTCAACTCCATTACCTCCAGTCAACTCGTATTTTGTTATTGAACAGGCAGCCGGGAAATGGCTCTTTAAATTTTCCCTCTTGCCTTTTTATGCTTCTGGAAGCTTCGGATCTTCCAATGGATAATATCCTTCCGGGTCGTACGTGTTCCAAATATTCATCAGCGGATCTTCGTTCATTATTTCGACTTGTACCGTACCCGCTTCGTAATATCCGTCTTGCTCCGGATTCCGTATATTCAGCGGGATATAAGAACGGTCTTCGAAAAAGAGTCCGAAATGGAGCGTGTAGGTCCCCGGCGGCATGTCCTGCAGCGGTATAATTTCATTGTGAACCAGGTCCCCGGTTAACCATGAATGCGTTGCCGCAATCAGCGGGAGTTCAAAGGCAACGTTCCCCTGCTTTAACCGCACCCACAACCGGAATTCCCGGTAAATCCTCGAGCTGCCCGTGTTCACGAACCAAAATCGCAGCGGCAAGCTCCCACGGCTGGATACCGTTTCCGGATAAGTCAGCCTCCGTAGTGTAAGACTGCCTCCAAGCCCGATATCGACATTGGAAAGGCAAGCATGCCAGCGATACGCTTCCCGTCTAGTAGCAGGCCCGCAAATGTCATCGGTCGCATGGAGGACAACGGGATCATGCTTCCATGTTTTTTGCAGATGATTTCTCGCGAACGCCTCGCAGCATTCGATCCAGTTCTCTTCGCCGCATTTGACCAGCAGACCAAATCCTCGCCCTCGTTTTCTTAAATGCTGAATTTGTTTATCATTCAGGGGATCGGCAAGCAGCGTTTGGGCTTCGAACGAATCGATATATGCGTTCCATTCTTCTGTGCTGTCCGCAAGCGTCGATAACACGACGGCTGCAAGATGTATGCCCGAGCCGATATAACTCCCGACTTTTCGGATCAAAGCCGCAAAACAAACATCGGCACATCCTTGAACCCATGAAGGCATATCGGGGGTCAGGATCAGAATCGGATTGGGGATCGTACTGAGCATTTCTATGATTCCTTCAAGCTTGTAATCTCCACGGACCGGCTCAAGTTCTCTCCAGGACAAGGCAGCGTATTCGAACTGGCCGTGGTAGGAGATATGCCCTTTTTTCGATAAGGGTTCCGGCCGGATTTTGACGGTTTTATACTTCTCATAGTTTTCGAGTGAATATCGGCTCATCCGTACACCTCCCTCAAATGGCTGTCAACAATCCTGCGGAATTGCCCAATATCTGCGTCTGTTATATATGGCATGCTGCCGATCCGTTCGATTTCTTCCTTCAATACGATCATGCTTAGTGTGTTGAACCGGGCTCCCGTCTGCATATAAGCCGCAGCTGCTTTTTGCAGCGAGGTTGTGAACTGGCCTGAATCAGCGGCAGGATCTGCATGCCGATCTCCAAAGACTTCATGTCGCAGCATGCCGTCTCCGTCCAGGGTCGGATAATTATAAAATTGGCGTTGAACGTGCACGATGTTGCTTCGCTCGTTATCGAGTATGAGTGATAATCGGGTATCGTATAGCCAGCTTGCACTCCAGAAGCCTTTGACGGGCATCTCCGGAAAATATGTTCCATAAAATTCAATGGCCAGCGACATGGAATTCTTCAGCCGCTCCGGTGTATATCCCGGCCCGGATGGAATGTGAAGCGCCAGAAGCAAATCCCCTTCCCGAAGAGCCGCTTTCCATTCCTTCTTCAACATCGGCGTCATGTTCCTTTCGACGAATCCCATGGGATTGATCCGGTTCGCTACGATTCCGTCTTCATCCTCGATCCATTCGGAAACGAAGCATCCTGGCGGATCATACACATCATTGGTTCCGTTTCGTTGTCCGTCGCTGCGAAACTCCTCTCCCGCATGCCGGAGAGCCACAACCTGCTTTGTGTTCACATGACGGAACATGGTGAAGGGATCCCCGAATCGGTATGGAATAAAATAAAACCGGTCTAGCAAAAAGATGGAACAAGTATAAAAATTCATCACCCACGGGAAATCCTGGACCTTGGCATCACCGTGCAGCACCAATTTGTCCAATTGGAGTTTCAGGGGCTGGTGAGGAATCTGCTCGTAATACGCTTGGGGTATAGAACGTTTTTTCAGCATTTCCATGGAAGGGATTACGCAGGCCAGCAGCAGGAGGAAAGAGTATAACTCTCCATCTTCGTTCATACACCCCGGCGTCATATTGGTATAGTGGGCTTCATCGCAGCGTTGGCGCGCCAAGATCAGCTCCCCCACTAAAAATTTGGTGAAGTGAAATAATACCGCATTGGATTCTACATTCTCAATCCCGCGAATGAGTCGCTGCCGGGTGTGCTCGGGGAGGTTATATTGATCAAAAATGTCAGACAGGAAATCGCGCGGAATGATATGGGGCGCATCATTTCCATGATAACGGTTGTATTTGGCTTCCAATCCTTCAGGCAGGTAATCAAAGTCGCAGAAGGCCGTGCATTCGTCATAATTCAATCGCCTATCCATTCCCTTCGTCCTCCCGTTCTATGTAGATCTTGCCCATCGGGTAATAGCCTTGCGCGAATCCCTCGATCGCTAACCGGATATTTCCGATTTCTTTCACTCCAGTTTCAATGCCAATGTCCAAACGATACTCTCCTGCGGTCATACTCTCAGGCAGAACGAAGCTTTCTTCCCAGGCGATATCCTCGTCCGGCAGCCATTCCCTAATATCTTCTTTGCTATGCAGTGTATACGTTTGATCGTGGCCGGTGAGCCTGACCACAAGCGGATAATGATTATAGATCGGGGCCACTCCCACATTAGCCCATAAAGCACGAATTTCCAGCTTTCCGCCCGCCTTCACCCCGGAGTCATACGTGAATTTCCTTAACTCAAAGCGGTAACCCATCTTGTTCAGCCACGCCTTGACGCTCTCCTTCCACGGTTCCGGTACGACCGTTCCTTTGTTGTTAAAGGAAGTGATATGCCACTTCAGCGTTTCTTGAATGATGTAATCGATATCCCAGCCCTGAAGAAACCAGTCATTCATGTGCCAGCATGCTTCAAATAGAACAGGTGCCTTCTCCCAGGCATCACCCATTCTGAAATTCTGGATATTCTGGGGATAGAAATCCGTCATATGGGACCACGCTTCGCCGTGAAAGCCTCCCATATCCCCCAGGCAATCGACACGAAAGCCTACTTTGGTTTTGCGGTCCGTGATCATCTTGATGGAGACCGAATCATGCAGCAGTGCTTGAAGGGGTGTTATTTTAAACCCATCCAAGTAGGCATCCGTAATTTGCTGAATGGCCTCCGGCTTTAAAAACTCGGTTCCCCCGCCTTCTCCCCAGGCTCCTACAATCGTCAAATCGACGGAACTGATGACCGGATGCCCGTCAAACCTTGCGGCAAATGCTTTGATAAATTCGGACCAGTACAACACATACGGCGTTTTTTCCGGATCTACTCTCCAGAACGGGAAGTCTGGCTCCTCCGGATATTCCGCCCGGAACCATGCCGGTATATCATCCTCTGCGCTTAGCGCGTAGGGGGAACAACGGACGACGGCCGTGCAGCCTATCGATTTGGCATACTCCAGCTTCTCCTCCAGCACATCCCAGTTGTATTCCCCTTGAACCGCCTCCATATCACGCCAGCGCACGCCGCAAAAATAAACTTTACCGTCGGGATGGTTCCAGGTTCTACTGTCTTCTGTAAACCTATAGGGTGTAACCTCTTCCCCTCGGTTATCACAAATGCGTTCCGGGTTCCCCATTAATTCTGGTGCGGCCGTAAAGCCAATGCCTGGATTGCTTATGATGTCGTCTATTGCTTTTGGATAAATTGTCACTGCTTTGGTCACGTTTGATCAGCTCCCTGCTTTGTACGATCAGAGCCTCAATTTGTTACGTTGTTGTTACGTTATAAATTACGTATTCTTTCTATTTGTTTAGTGATTTTATGTTATAACATTCGTATGGATTTTGGCAATATGCATTTTTAAAAAATTATAAATTTTTAAGTTACAAATGACGTTAAATTCGTGTTATTATTGTCTTTAATTCTAAACAGATAGATGCCGAAACAACGTAACAACAATACGTAACAAAATCGAGAAATTAAAATATCGGGCCGATCATTGTTTACGACGTAACATTCCTTTAAACTCTAATTGATGATTTATTAGAATCCGTTTCATAATGCCATCAACAAAAAAGGAGAATGTGTTTATTCATGAGTACGATTCGGGATGTTGCTAAATTGGCCGATGTATCCACCGCCACCGTATCCAGAGTGATAAACAATGATACGAAATATAAAATCACGGACGAAACCCGGGAAAAAGTCTGGCAAGCCATAACGCAGCTTAACTATAAAATCAGTTCAAGCCCTAAGCGAAAAGTCTCGCTCAAAGAGCAATTCGACAACAAAGCGCATATAAAAATCGGGTGCGTTTTGAGCGTGACCAAAGAAAAATATAACGATCCATATTTCATGTCGATTCTTTCCGGCGTGGAAGAGCGCTTGCTCGGCGCAGGATATAGCATTGCTTTTATTCGGACGGGTATCGAGCTGAATGATAGCAAAATTCTATTCAACACGTTCAGTGAACCGATTACCGGCCTGATCCTCATGGAATCCTTGAACAACGAAACCTATGAGTACATTCGCGAGCAAGTGCAGTATATCGTGGGTATTGATACGGAACGCGAGGATATTGATAACGTAGGTTATGATCATTACCATGTTGCTTCGATGGCCGTCGGCCATCTCATCGAAAAAGGTCATACCCAGATTGGATATATCGGGGGACGTGGCTTAAAGGGGAACCTGAAAGACAGCCGCCGCTATCGGGGTTACTCTGCCACCATGCATGCTGCCGGGTTGTCCGTCAATCCCGATTGGGTTATCGACTGCATGTGGGATGAAACGGTTTGCATCGAGCAAATCAATCGTTTATGCCAAACGAACCATTACCCCACCGCTTTTTTCGTCGGAAGCGATTTAATGGCCATGGCTGCCCTTAACGGCTTGTATAACAACGGCATCTCTGTTCCTAATGAAGTCGCTGTGATCGGTCTGTCCAATATTGAGGTATCCAAATATTCCAACCCACCTCTCTCGACGATCGAAGTGCCAACCAAAGAAATCGGCATGGTCGCCGTCGATCACTTGCTCGACAGAATGAACGGAAACCGTCTGCTTCCTAAAAAAGTTATCTTGCCTACCCGCTTGGTTGTTCGCAGTTCGACTTAACTTATTTCATTTTGTGTTTAATAAAATGAACAAGCAGCGGAATGCCACCGTTAATCTTCGGTGTTGGCATTTCGCTGCTCTTTATGTTGACGATATGTTGATTGATATCCCTAACGTCTTTCGTCCGCATCACTGGATGCTTTGACGATGGTTACGTTTGAAGCTTGGCTGCCCAGCAAAATTCTCCGGCCCTCGAACTCATCGTACAGATTCAATCGAATGGTTCCTCCGTACATGTTACGAAGCGTACGATTGATGCTTACGGCGTATGATTTGTTACGGCCGATCGTCCAATCCGTCCCCATGGCCAGCGTCTTTTCCGTGGAATCGCCGTAAGGGTCGATAACTTCCAATATAAGCTTGTGTCCATATGGCCCTGCTTCGTAATCCTCATTCTTGGACAAGTTGTAATAGATGACCATATCCAAAGTATCTTTTCCCTCACTCAGGGTACTTACAACATTAACGACCGAAAGGTTGTAAGGGAACAAATCCACATTCTTCAGGTTGGACGGTTTGACAGGCGTCATGTTAAGGGATAATCCGACTGGGCAAATATATCCAGTAGGAGTGCCCCCTACATCGATGAGCTTGCCTTCAGCTACGCCTTCACCGATATAAAGCTTCAGATTCGAAGTATTCACATTCTGTGGAAGCTTGCTCCAGACCGTTACCAAGCTCTTGCTGCCCGGGCCCGTTGTATTGGGAGATTGGCTTACCTCCGCTTCATAATATTGATCGTCGGAGGTTTTGTAATAAGCGACAAGCTGGGCTTGTTTGGACTGCCGCGGTTCTTCGTTCATCACTTCCAGCTCGCTATAGACAAGGCTTGATCCGCTTTCTCCATAGACGGTTGTGCGCCGTTCTCGGACCGCTGCATTTTTACCTCGGAATCCGATTTGGAAAGCGCTGCCTGCATCAACGGTTGGAATCGCGCTGTTGAGCGCATTGGTATTCAATGTGAGAAATGTCGTGACATCGTCTGCTGACTTCTCCTGCAGAATGATCCGTAGTTGGTTAACGGCTTCCGAATATGGAACGTTAGCAAGCACATATACCTCAGCCGCAGCATTCGGAGCGAGCGTTGTTGGTCCATTCGGTGCCACGATCTGGGCCGTACCGCTAAGATCCGACGATCCAGCTTTGACCAACGCTTGGAACGCAGGTAGTTGTACGGAACGAAGCGATGTGTTGCGAATGCTGATCTTGGCCGTCAGCTGATCGCCATCCGCCCATGGCAGACGCTGGAGGGAATCGAGCTTTACTCCGAACGTTCCATGGTTGTTTTCGAGTGGATACTCCGCTCCTACGAGTTTATTACTCTCCAGGACGTACGGTATGTTGTATAATGCCGTCGGGAAAATGATCTTGCCCTCATCGGCAGGCTCGGATAACTGCAGCAGCAGCGTGCCTTGATTCAGCTTCAGCGGCACGTCCGCGCTGAGTTCTATGAGTCTCTCTTCGAGCGGCTTAAGCGTCAGATTCGAAAATGCCTTTCCGTCTATCGGTATGCTGTAGCCTTCGGCAGCTTGAACAGCAAGCACGTAAGCCGGTATGGTTACGGGTTTATTGCCGAGATTTTTCATGCGGAGCGTCAGCTTCCATTTCGCCGAATCATTCTCCGAGTAGACCGAAGCTCTCCTCAGCTGCGTTTCGACGGCATTGCCGGCAATGGATATTTTCTTGATGGCGTAGTCGCCTACCGCAGCGTCATAGGATGTTATTGCGGGAAGCGAGAACGAGCGGACCGGCAGATTCACTTTCGCAGCCGTGTCTTCCTGCACGAATTGCAGCGTCATACTCCCTGTTTTCATATAGGAAGGAACCTCGGTCAAATA
>NZ_BIMK01000041.1 GCF_004001045.1 Paenibacillus chibensis | reverse complement strand
TTATTCAGCAGGTTTTTTTTGTTGCAGCAGGGGATTGCCGTTTAGCCGGAAATTGCAGCATGGCGTTCGTCTGGATCCCGGGCGGAAATAAACGGTATGGAAATCATATTGAAATATATGGAAATTGGCGCTAAAATAAAATAACAAGTGAAGTAATCGCTTTCATCGGGGTATGGCGCAGTCTGGTAGCGCGCACCCTTGGGGTGGGTGAGGCCGTGGGTTCGAATCCCGCTACTCCGATCGATGCCTTATGTATCAAGCGCACTTCCCATCTTGTTGCTATAACAAAATGAGGAAGTGTTTTATTGTGCTCTGATGTTAATAATCGAGCAGGCGTCCATGATCATGCCACTGGCCGTACATTTTGTTGTGCCTTGTGTTTGTTATGAATTTGTCTAATCTGCTCCTGAATAATTCCGGCTGCTTCCTGTTGCTCTGGATGGTGTCGATCCGAACTCTTCGATACAGCTCCGGAAAGGCCATGAAATTCTTATGTAATTGCTGATCCTCGTTTAACCTTCGTTCAATCTCCCTATCTATTCTGAAACAATCCGGGTTCATATCCGGAAGAACCATTCTTCCTTCGTCGCTCATGAATCCCAGCTTTTCGAGGCGGCGGACGCGTTCTTTATTCAGTTCGGTCCATGAGCTTTTTTTGCTTCGGGGAGACAGTCTCTGCGCCAGCTCCGTGTCGGATATTTTCTTTTTGACCCCATCGATCCATCCAAAGCACAAGGCTTCCTCGACCGCGTCCAGATATAGCAGCGTATCCGGGCTTGGCGTCATGCTTACCGAGACCCAGCAAGATTTTTCAGTCCTACCATGTTCCTGCAACCATATCCTCAAATCTTCTCTCGATTTTACCGGAATCTGATTTTCAATTTCCATAGATACCATACCTTCTCCTTTCAAAAAAATGCAGCAAACGAAGTAAAAAGGGCGATATCTCTGTTCCCTGAAGAATCGCCCTTTTTAGGTGGATATCATTCAACACAACCGCCAGCTTGGCGTCAGAGTGATCTGGATTCCGCAGGCTGCTGATACCAAAACAGCACATAATCGTTCATTGTGGAGGCGTGGCCCAGCTGGCGCAGCATGGTTGAAATATTGCCCCGGTGGTAGGTTCCGTGGTTGACCGTTTGCAGCACGATTTCCGATAACCGGGTGTTGCGCGCTCCGGCGTACGGATTCTCGAGCATGATGATTTGCTCCAAATCGTCTTGGCCTCGGAACCATGCACCGTATTCTTCCGCTAACTCCCTAAAAGCCTCCGCGAACTCATCGGCAGAGTAACGCAGCATTTGTTGTTGAAGCGGAAGGCACTCTTCCAGCGCCTCGGGCATACTGGCCCCCTTCAGAACCTGAAGCCAACATTTGTCGATCGCATAGATATGCGCGAATGCTTCGCCGATGGTGGGGAACGAGGTGTTCACTTCTTGCTGCAGCACCGAGGACGGAAGCTCCTGGATTCGTCCCAAGAGGGTTTGGGTGGCCCACACGTGGTAATTAAACATTTGTACCGGATGATTCATTTAGATCGTCTCCTTTGATGGGTCAGGGATTGGTTTTATGTTTCTGCAGCTATAATAAAAAAAGATGTATGACAACAGCCTGTCATACATCTTTATAAAGTTTGAGCGCATGTTGAAGCTGTTCTTTTATAATCCCTCGCAGAGCAGGAGGTTCAAGAACTTCAGCTCCACTGCCGAAACTCAGCAGAATCGTCCAAAGCCATCGCGCTTCCAAGGGACGATAAACAGGAATTCGCATCGTCATGCTCCCATCCGCATGAAATTGCTTATCCACCTGGTTGAACTGATCCATCGCTTCCGCCAAAGCCTCCGCATCCACCCGGATCACGACATCCTCCATCGGATCCTGCCATTCCTTGTTTGACAAGGCAGCCGCTTCCGGCATCTCATCATGCGGCTCGAAGGTTTCCTGCGTCACGAATAGATTCATTAACCGGGACAGCCGGAACTCCCGATAATCCCGCCGAGTTCGGCAAAACCCATGCATGTACCAATTACGATATTTATAATGCAGCCTTAGCGGCTCCATATCCCGGGTCGTACGTTCATTCTTTACATCGATATAATCAAAACGGACGACCTTTCGCTCGGCAATGGCCGTACGTAAATGAGGAAGCGCGTCGGGCTCCGTCCGGCAGGTTTCGAGGTCCACGGACAGACTCGCGGCTTGGTGCTCCGGTCCAATCGTTTGCAGTCTTTCGATGGTCCCCTGCGCACGCTTGTCTTCAAATACGGTGGAAAGGCTTCTGAGCACGGTGATCAGGGAGTTGACATCATAAGAACCGAGCAGGCTTTTATCCATTTTATATCCGTCCATGATGCCGTATCCGCCATTCGTCCCTTGATACGATACAACCGGGAAGCCCGCGGCGCAGATCGCATCGATATCCCGGTAGATGGTTCTTGGGGAAACCTGAAACTCTTCAGCCAGCATGGAGGCAGACAAAATTTCGTGATTCAGCAGCTTGTAGATGATGGAGATCAATCGCTCCAATTTCATGTGTGTATCCCCGCCCGTTAGTCTATATCGTATTGCTGAGCCTGATTATATCACAGATTTTTTTCTGCTGATTTTGGGATGGTAATGGATGCGGGTTCGAATCCCGCTATTCCGATTTTTCGCCAGGACAGTCCAGGCTTTCATTATAGGAAAGCGTCCCTTTCGGGGGCCTGTAGGATGAATGGGAAGACGAATCGACGGTGCGCCTGGCTTCAGCACAGTTCACCATCAGGATGCTCAAAGTCAACACAGCAGCGACAAGGGAGTGCGTGGATTTGGATTTCACATTTTCACCGCCTCGAGTTCTCTTATTTATATAACGCTTACATTTATAAAAAGTTCCAAATCATTGGATGTATCCATTCATTAACCCGGAAAGAGGGATTTGTTTCATACTATCTTGTTTTTGCGGTTATTTTACGCTATTGTCATGAACATTTTCGCACAAAAACGAAGAGGTTCTTGTTCTATATGCGGCTTGAACAAGGAAACACCCTGGAAGCTTGAAAAGCTCCCAAGGTGTTGTTTTTTAATAAGACCGATATATTTAGGAAGAAACCAAGGAATAATCTGTGGTAAGCAGTAAGCCTTCAGCGGAATCGGATCGGTAGTTCTTTCAGCGCGAACATCATTGAACTGTTCATCCGGGCGAGCTCTGCGGAACGGTCGCGCCGGAAATCCGGAAACCTCTCGAGCAGCGTTTCGATGGCGATTTTCGATTCGAGGCGGGCCAGCTGGGAGCCCAGACAGAAGTGAATGCCGCTCCCGAGACCCAGATGGGGATTCGGATTCCGGTGGATATTGAATTGTTCCGGCCGTTCGAACACGTCCTCATCATGGTTGGCCGATGCCATCCAGATGTGGACGAATTGCCCTTTCTTCAGTTCTTGCCCGCGCAGCACGGTATCCTCTTTTACATGACGGAACATCAGCTGAACCGGCGAGAAATAGCGGAAGGTTTCCTCGATCGCTCCCGGGATCAGCGTCGGATCTGCCAGCAGCTGTGCCCGTACCTCCGGAAGGCTGTCAATGCCAAGCATGGCCGAGGAGATCAGGTTGGTCGTCGTTTCGTTGCCGGCGACGAGCAGAAGAATGCAGAATCCGATGATCTCCAGATCGCTTAAGTGCTCGTTATCGATGCGTGCCTGAACCAGCTTGGTAATCAGATCCTCCTGCGGATGGCGGCGGCGGTCCTCGGCGATGACCGAGAAATATTCGCTCATCTCCCGCTGGCATTGGTAAAAGTCCTCCGCATGATCGCCGACAAGGGCATCCGACCATTCCTTGAATTTTTCCCGGTGCTCCATGGATACGCCCAGCATCTCAGCGATGACGGTGATCGGGAGCGGACTGGTAAACTCGGCCACAGCGTCCATATGTCCCTTCTTCTCCGCTTCGTCCAGAAGCGAGGACGTGATCGCCTTGATTTTCGGGGCAAGGGATTCGATGACGCGCGGGGTAAAGGCCTGGGAAACCAGCTTACGCAGCTGACGGTGCTTTGGCGGGTCCTGCCGCAGAATGCTGTACTCCAGCGGGTCCTCGGAATCGGGAGCGCCTTGTGAGGAGAATACCTCGTAATTCGTAAAGACGGCTTTGACGTCCTCATACTTGAACACGTTCCAGACCATGTTGTTTTCGGATAGGATCACCGGAGATTGTTCCCGCATTTGCTTAAACCATTCCAAAGGCAGCAGACCGTTTTTGTTCCATTCCATTCGTAGACACCGTCGCTTTCGTATTGGATTTGTGTAAAACTGACTGGTCAGTTTAATGAACTTAAAAAAAAGGCCGTGCTAATCGATCGATATAAACAGGCCTTTGGTAATGATGGTAAAGACGAAGTGTTCCAGCTCATCGCGCGAATAGGCTTCCGGATGGCTCAGATAGTAGTTGCAGGTACTCTCCATTGTGCCGATGATGCTTGCCGCCGCCAAATTGGAATCCACGTCGCGAAGCAAATTTTCCTCGCATTTCCCAGCTTCGAGAATCGAAGCCAAAAAGTGAAGATGGTCGCGCCGGAGCTGCTTCAGTTCATCCAGCACATCCTGCTCGATGCCGTTCGAAAGCTCATTGAACACGATATGCGAAAAGTGGCGCGATTCCAGAAATAAATCCAGATGATGGCGGATAATCCGCAGGATCTGTTCTTTGATCGGGAGCGGGGCGTTCAGGTCGGCTTGCGTGCGATGCATGATATCCTCAAAGCCCTCTTTGACGATGGTTTTGAACAGCTGGGATTTTCCCGGGAAATTGTAGTAGAGCGTACCTTTGGCCACCTGTGCCCGCAGGGCAATCTCGTCCATGCTTGCCCGGTGGTAGCCATTTTCGGAGAAGACTTCGATGGCTGCGCGTATGATTTTATCTTTACTCAAGGTTAATCTACCTTTCAGAAGCGTAATTTCGGACAAAACTAATCTGACTGGTCAGTACAAATTTAAAATAACACGCTGGAAAATAATAGTCAAACGAAAGAATGCCCGGCGGATAAATGATTATTTCCGGTCGGAACATGTACATATGGCCCATAGTGGTGTATATTTCAACTTGCTGGTTAATTAATCAGAAGAAATGGATATGACTAAACCTAGAACACTACACGGTAACGGAGTGATCATTTGAGCAAATCAAAAGGCAAGGGCGGAACAGGCAGGGGAACGGATAAAAAGGGCTGGACCCGCTGGGATGCGAAAGCCCGCCGGGCGAAGAGCGCCCCGAAGCCTTATACGAGTAAAGGGACGAAAAAAGCCAGCGAAGCTAAAGTCGAAGGACAAGGCAAAAACAACGACGCCACGCGCAGCTGACCATCATAAGGAGATGACATGAAATTGGAAAATACGGAACAGGAAGTAACTTCGGTAGCAAGCGATCTCCCGGAGAACTATAATGAACTTAAGAATGCGGCGAACCGCACAGCGAACTGGAGAGAGCGGCTGGATGCGGTCAAGCAGCTGGGCCAGTGGAAAAGCCAGCAATCGGTCGATATTCTGACGCGCAGATTGCATACCGATCCGGTATTCCAGGTGCAGGAGGCAGCCTATGAGCAGCTGAAGGCATGGGGAGAGGATGTCGAGAAGCCGGTCCGCAGCAAGTATGACGTGGTCAAAGGCATCCAGAAAATTTTGCTGCGCGTAAAGAAAAGCCTTCCGCGGGAGCATTCGTACGAAGCGTTTAAAGAGAAGCTGAAAAAAATGAGAATCGACGTCTACGACACCTATGAAGGGGATAAAGGCGCTGATTTTGACACCTGGCTTGAAGAAACGTGGAAAAAGCTGTAACCAGGATTGAACCAATACAAATATAGGAGTGGTATTCTGAGAAAACAAAAACCGATGTCATTTGACGACCTGTTGCTGGAGCTGAAGGGGCAAAAAACGATTCAGGAAGATCCGGACCATGTTCCGCTGAAAGAGCTGTTTAACGCCGCATTTATGCGGAAGCATTCTTCTTTTGACAGCTTCGAGGAATTCGCGGAGAAGGGCAACTTTCACATCGAATCCTATGAAGATATCGCGAACATACCGGATGAGCTGTATGACCGCCATGTCTCGAGAGAGACGGACTTCGCCGACTGGAAATCCATGCTGGATCAAGCCAATGCGGAGTATAAGGGAAAGTAGAATAAATATCCACGAAGAGCGCGCCGGCACAGGCTGCGCTTTTTTCGTTCAGCGATCCTTCCTGCGCGGGAGCGGCTCAGTAGACTGGATCCAAGGATTCTTGATAAAATGAAAAGACGTATGAAACCAATGGGATCGGAGGGATTGTTATTCTGGAACTTTCGATGGCGCGGCCCGAGGAACTTGTGAAGGTAACCCATGCCCTCTCGACAGAACTAAGGCTGAGCATGATGAGGCTGCTGAACACCCGCAGAATGAACGTTGCGGAGCTTGCGGAAGCACTGGACATTCCCGTATCCACGGCCGCATCGAACGTGAAGGTGCTTGAGCAGGCCAAGCTGATCGAAACGGAGCTGCTGCCTGCGTCTCGCGGCGCAATGAAGGTATGCCGACGGACGTATGATGATATTAAAATCCGGATGAATGCACCGGAGCTGCATGGAAGCGATCTTAACCGGTGTTATGAAATCGAAATGCCCATCGGCAGCTTCATTGCCTGCGAGGCGGCTCCCACCTGCGGCATGGTCAGTGAGGAGGGTCCGATGATCGCGGAAGACTCGCCTGCGGGCTTTTTCCATCCCAGTCGGCTCCAGGCGCAGCTGATCTGGCTTCGCAAGGGATACTTGGAGTACCGTTATCCGCTTGAGCTTCCGCCGGGCGCGCAGATCCAATCGATTCAGTTTTCTATGGAAATATGTTCGGAAGCCCCGAATTACGATCCTGATTGGCCTTCGGATATCACCTTATGGATTAATGGGGTGGAGATTGGCACATGGACATCGCCCGGCGACTTCGGCGGGAGACGCGGTAAGCTGAATCCTTCCTGGTGGAGCGATTCGGGCACGCAGTTTGGCCTTCTCAAAACGTGGTGCATCGATGACACACGGAGCATGCTGGATGAGAAGGAAATCTCGGCGGTTACGCTCAACGAGCTGAATCTGGCAAGCCGCAGTTACGTGGATATGCGTATCGGCGTTAAGGAGGATGCCGTGTACAAAGGCGGACTGAACCTGTTCGGAAAGCGGTTTGGGGATCATGAGCAGGATTTGAGGATGAAAATCCATTATTTATAAGCGAGCTTTCTGCTTTGACGCAGAGGCTCTTTTTTTGTGCACGCATTGACTTTTGAAAAAGGGGACTCTATGCTGTAACTATTAATACATTATTTTTGTATAAAAACAATATTTATGTATGAAAAGGAGTGTATACGGATCATGACGACTCTGAAGTACATCAAGGATTATCCTCGGCCGCAGTTTGTCCGTGATGCATGGCAAAGCTTGAATGGGGAATGGGACTTCCGTTTTGACGATGCCAACGTGGGAGAGAAAGAGAAGTGGCAGGAAGATCTGCAGGGAGACTTGAAGATTCAGGTTCCTTTTACTTATGAAACGCAGGCCAGCGGAATCGGCGAGGAAGCATTTCATCCCTATGTATGGTATCAGCGGGAACTGGAGCTGCCGCAAAATTTGGGGGATCAGCGGGTAAGGCTGAATTTTCAGGCCGTAGATTATATCGCCAAAGTATGGGTCAACGGCAGCTTTGCAGGTCAGCATCAAGGCGGGTATGCGGCATTTTCATTTGATATTACGGATTACTTAAATCTGGATGCGGGTGCGCGCAACCGGATCGTTGTGAAAGCGGAAGACAGCCAGAACTGCACGCAGCCGCGGGGAAAACAGCGTTGGGTGGATCAGAACTTCGAATGCTTTTATGTGCAGACCACCGGGATCTGGCAGAGCGTATGGATCGAATATACCTCCGAGTCGTATTTGAAGGCAGTCAAAATCACGCCGGACTTCGATCAGCGCTCCGTTCGTTTTGAATATCAGACCCATAGGGCGGCAGATTCCACCTCCCAGCTACGGGTGGAGACGCGGATTAGCTATCAAAACAGGATGCTGAAGCAGGTCCAGCTTCATATAGACCGCCCATGGCTGCAGTTGGAAGTAGATTTAACTCATGAAGCCAATGGACCGTGGAAGACCATCGCCTGGTCTCCGCAGACGCCGAATCTATACGATGTGGAGTTTGTTGTATACGAGAATGACGTCGTGATCGACCGGGTGTATTCATATTTCGGGCTGCGCAAAATCTCCATTGAACAAGGCAAAGTGCTGCTGAACAATACGCCGGTGTATCAAAGGCTGATCCTGGATCAGGGGTATTGGCCGGAAAGCCACCTGACTCCGCCTTCGGAGGAGGCGCTGATCGCGGATATCGATGCGATTCTGGCCATGGGATATAACGGGGTCCGCAAGCATATGAAAATCGAAGACGCAAGATTCCTGTACTGGTGCGACGTGAAGGGGTTGCTCGTCTGGTCGGAAATGGCGGCGACGTTCGAGTTTAATGATGAGGCGGTGGAATCCTTCACGAAGGAATGGACGGAGATCGTGAGGCAGCAGTACAATCACCCGTCGATCGTGACGTGGGTTCCCTTTAACGAGTCCTGGGGCATTCCGCAGATTTTAACGCATCGCAAACAGCAGCAGTTCACCGAAGCCATTTACCATCTGACGAAGTCGATCGATCCGTATCGTCCGGTGATCGTGAACGACGGGTGGGAGCACACGGTCAGCGATATCATTACGCTGCATGATTACGAGGAGCATGGTTCAGCTTTGCAGGAACGTTATGCGGACTCCCAGGCGCTGCTGGGCGGCGGCATTTCCTTCAACAACTGGAAGTATGCCATGGCGCAGGGCTACGAATATCGGGGGCAGCCGGTGATCGTCAGCGAATTCGGCGGCATCGCTTTTCAGTCCAACACGGGCTGGGGTTACGGCAATCAGGTGAACGGCGAGGAAGCCTTCATCGAGAGGTTTAGAAATATAACGCAGGCGATTAAAGCGACGGATTATATCTGCGGATATTGCTATACGCAAATTACCGATGTCCAGCAGGAAGTGAACGGACTTCTTACGGAGGACCGGCAGCCGAAGGTTCCTTTGGAAGTGATTAAGGAGATCAACCTCTCCTAATATATAAGAACGAATGAAGTCTGGTCTGGGGGGAGCCCGGATCAGGCTTCTCTTGTTTAAGCGTAACAATGTCCACCTCTTAGCACAAAGACAGCAAGATTATCCTTCAAATTCGTAACATTGTCCCCCAAAAGCATGCCGATTATCGGTTCAACGCCCCATCCGTTGCGATTACACTTGTATAAAAGAAAGCCCTTACATTTAAACTGGACCACCGAAAATCACAGAAAATAGGGCGACTAGATCGGAGGTGAAGACTAAGCGGTTTTGCCTGCATGGCGTTCAAGGCTTCTTCAAGATCACCAATGAAATTTAATCGGGAGGGAAACCATTTGAAGCGAAAACTGTTCACCTCGTTTGCGGGTCTCATGTGCTTGATCATGATGTTTGCGGCCATCCCCGCCTTTGCGGCGGCCAGCGGGCCGATTGTATGGGGCTCTTCGTCCACCATTACGGATATTAAAACCTTCAACGATGCCGGTCCTGATGCGCGGGGCTTAAGACCGGGCACATTCGGTGCCGAATATGCGCGCATGATCAAGCTTGCAAACGGCGATTGGCTGGCGGTTGCCGCCATTTACGATAATAACGGATACACGAAGGTTTCCTGGGGCGGAACGCGGCTTCAGGTATTCCGCAGCACGGACAACTGCCGTACATGGTCGCTCGCAGCGACCTTATGGGAGGATGGACGCGACCTGGACAACGGTCAGCTTCTCCAATTGCCTAACGGGGATATTCTGCTCGCCATGCGTTCGGTGCGTTGGCAGGAATCGTACCAGCTCCGGGTATACAAGAGCGTAAATGGAGGCTCCAATTGGAACTTCCTGAGCACGATTGACGAGAATACGGGTGCGCCCGGCGCGCTGGGGAACCCGGACAAGGGCGTATATGAGCCGCATATGCAGCTGCTGAATGACGGATCGGTTGCCGTCATGTACGCGAACGAGAAGCATGTGACCGAGAATCCATCATATAGCCAGTTGATCTCCGAGAAGATTTCGACGAATGGCGGAGCCAGCTGGGGGAATGAAATCTACGTCGCTTGGGATCCTGCGAATGCGGGGGCACGTCCGGGCATGCCGGTATGGACCAAAATGACCAACGGGCAGTATATCGTCGCATTTGAAGTCTGCGGCACCCAGAACTGCGAAATCTTCACCAAGAAGAGCACGGATGGGAAGACCTGGTCGAGCGGAATTGGGACCAAGGTATCTACGGCGCAGCATGGCGGGCCATACATCCTGTCACTGGGTGACGGCCGGCTTGTCCTCAGCTCGAACTCCAACGTGCTCTCGCTCAGCAATGACTACGGAACGACCTGGTATAACAATGACGTTCCCGCATTCGGCAACTCCTGGTGGGGAGCCCTCTACCAGACAGGACCCAATGAAATTGCCATGGTCAACTCCGTGGAGCGAAGCGTCGGCGGACATAATGTGCAGGTCCGATTCGGAACCTTAACCGGTTCCTATACGAACGATTTTGCCGCGAATGATAATGGCTGGGTTCGCTACGGGGGAACCTGGTCCGTCGCCGGGGGCACCTATAATGTGAATTCGGCGAACGCGGATAAATCGGTGCTTACGCCGTACCCTTCCAAGATGAATTATTCTCTTGAGGGAGATATTAAGCTCAATAATGCGGGTCAAGGGAGCTTGATCTTCAACGTGACGAACCCATCCACCGGAGCGGATCAGCAGTCTGGCTACGGAGCCGGCATCGACTCGGCAGGAATGGTCTGGTTAGGACGGTTCAACAATAGCTGGACGCAGCTTCAATCCGTAAACACGGCGATTGCGGCGAACACGTGGTACCATATGAAGGTGGTTGTGAACAACGGGAACATAAAAGTGTATGTCGGAGATATGTCGACGCCCAAAATCAGCTATAATGACGCCGTGTATACCGGCGGCACGATTGGCGTACGCGGAGGCTTCAACAACAGCGTCAGCTTCGACAATATTACCCTGAATTAGATCGAACGTGAAAGAGCCCTTCAAGGGCTCTTTTTCTTGTATGCCCTTTGTTCTCATGCCAGCGGACGCTTACCGTACGTTTCGCCACCTACCTTAACTTTCTCCACCTGTGAAGGCTCCGCCCAGGTCAAACATCTGTGATTTGTTCCCCAAGGATCGGCTTTTTGTCGGTTCTTGACCGGCTCTAATCCAGGTAAAGTAGGTGATGAAGAAAGCACTTACATAAAGCTGAAAGGGCTTTCGCAAAGCAAATACAATTGCACGAGAGGGTGGGTCAAATATGAAGATGAGAAAGAAATTAACGGGCCTGTTAACGGCAAGCCTGACGCTGGCCTTGGTGATGGCGGGCTGCTCGTCCGGCACCAAAGACAGCGGCGCCTCGGGTTCTACCGGGACCGAAACGCCAAAGACAGAAAGCACAGGCAGTGCTCCTGTGGAGATTACCTTCTGGAATATGTTCGGCGGAGGGGAAGGCGATTTCGTAGATCAAATCATCAAAGGCTTCAATGATTCCCAAAAGGAAGTTTCAGTCAAGCAGTTGCGCCTGGAGTCGAACGAGTACTACGCGAAGCTCAGCACGGCGCTGTCTTCGTCCAAAGGTCCTGACGTCGCCGTAGCGCACGTGGACCGGATCTCGCCGTTCGTGAAGGCGAAGCAGATCGTACCGGTGGATGAGCTGGCGAACAAGGCCGGTTTCGATCTCAAGCAGATTACCGAATCCAACATCACGAGCGTGACCTATGACGGCAAGCCTTATGCCGTGCCGCTGGATACTCACTTCCATATGTTCTATTACAACAAGGACATTCTGAAAAAGGCCGACCTGCTGAACGAGGATGGCACGCCGAAGCTGGGCGAGATGACGCCTGAAGGGTTCGAAAAGACGCTGGCTGATATTCATGCCAAAGTGCCTGACGTGCAGGCGCTTGCCGTGAACACGCCTTATTTCCAGGAACCGTTCCTGAATATGTATTACGAAGCGGGCGGGGATATCCTCAACGCAGACATGACCAAAGCCGCGATCAATAATGATAAGGCACTGAAGGTCTTAAACTTCTATATGGATCTCTACAAGAACAAATACAGCGATTTGAACGATAAAACGCCATGGGATACGTTCCACAACGGCAAAGCCGCATTCTGGTTCGGCGGCGTTTGGGAAGCCGGGCTGCTCCTCGGGGATAAATCCCTGAATATCGGCGCCATGCCGCTTCCACCGATCTTCGGCAGTCAAACGCATTGGGCCAGCTCCCATACCCTTGTCATTCCTTCCTACGTATCCCCGGAAAAGCAGGAAGCCGCAGCCAAATTTATGAAGTACTTCTCTGAAGTTGGCGGCAAGACTTGGGGTCAGGCAGGACACGTGCCGGCAAACAGCAAGGTTACGGCAAGCGAAGAATACAAGAGCCTTCCATACCGCAACGAATTCATCGAAGCCCAGAAAACGGTGAAATTCGCGCCGCCGACAGATAAATACACGACGATCATCACGACGATCTCGGAATCGCTGCAGAACATTATTTTCGGCAACGAGAAGCCGGAAGACGGCCTTGCGAACATGGAGAAACAAATCAATGAAGTCCTCGATAACTAGAATGTAAATTGGAGGGGAAGCGACCTGGCCCGGTTGGCAGGGAGCTTCTTCTCATTCAGATATCAGAAAAGATCAGCGTCGAAGGATCGGCCTCCTGATATCGCATGAGAAACTACCGCTAATGCTACTGCTGAGGAGAATGACCAATGGAGACGAAGTTGAGAGAAGGCAAGGGATCCGTGGTGCTGCACAAGCCTGCTCCCTTGCGCATTCGATCCGAACTGAAAGCAATCATCTACCTGATCCCGTTCCTGGTGCCTTTCGCCGTGTTCTACTTGTGGCCGGTGCTGCGGGGAGCGTGGATGAGCCTGCATGTATGGGGCATCCAGGGGATGGAGAAGTATTCGGCGTTCGCCAACTATAAGAAAATTCTCACCAATTCGGATTTCTATACGTATTTGTGGCACTCGTTTTATTTTGTGCTGCTGTGCGCGCCGACCGTAATTGTTCTCGGCCTGGTGCTGGCGCTGATCATTAATCAGAACATTTGGCTGCGGACCTTGATCCGCTCGGTTTTTTTCCTGCCTTACGTACTGTCCGTTTCCGTAATCAGTTTTATATGGCTGCGCCTGTTTGATGCGAAGAATGGACCCGTAAATGCACTTCTGCATGTGCTCGGACTTCCTACAGACATCAACTGGCTCACGGATCACCGATTCGTGTGGTGGGCCATTACGATCGCAACCGATTGGTGGACGGTCGGATTTGTTATGGTGCTGTTCCTGGCGGGCTTGCAGGAGATTCCAACCGATCAATATGAAGCGGCCAAGATAGACGGCGCGAATGCGTGGAAGAGATTCCTGCATATTACGCTGCCGGGATTGTCCAGAGTCATGAAGGTCCAAATTTTTTATCAGATTATCAGCTGCCTGAAGCTGTTCGGTCAAGTACAAATTATGACCGGAGGCGGACCCGGAGACTCCACGAATACGATGATCCGCTATATCTACGTGACCGGATTCAAAAAGGATATGTTCGGTCTGGCTTCCGCGCAGTCGATGATCTTCTGCTTCATCATGCTGCTTATCGCCGTCATTCAATTTAAAATGACCGACCGCAACGACGGATAAGGAGAGAAGAACATGAATAAGATCCTTTTGAATATGATCGCTATCGTCCTTGCAATTTTATTTATTTTTCCGCTGATCTGGATGCTTCTCGTTTCTCTGAAACCTGACGGCGTGAACGTATACAGCCTATCGGATTGGGTGAACTGGTCTGATCTGAACGTGGATAACTATGTCAAAGTCATCCGTGACTCGCCCATTTTGCGCTGGACCTGGAACAGCTTGGTGATTGGCGTCCTTACGACCGTCATTTCCATCCTGTTCAGCTCGCTGGCGGCATTTTCGTTCTCGAAGCTGCCTTTTCGGACACGGGGCATCTTTTATGTCATCATCGTCTCGGGGCTGCTGATTCCGACGGAAGCGATATTGATCCCGCTGTATGAAACGGCGCTTCATCTGAAGCTGATCGATAACATCTGGGCGATCATTTTGCCGGGATTGACGAATCCGATCGGTATTTTGTTATTGAAGCAGTTCATGGACGGCGTGCCCAAGGATTATATCGAGGCCGCGCAAATCGACGGCAGCCGTAATTTCCGTCTCTGGTGGAGCATCTGCCTGCCGCTGACCCGTACGGCGATGGTGTCCGTAGGTATTTTCTTCTTCATCATGTCCTGGAACAATTTTCTGTGGCCGTACCTTTCGATTACGTCTGAGGAAAATATGATCCTCTCGGCAGGGCTCCCTACCTTTTTGTCGAATAATACAATGTCCTTAAACCTGATCATGACGGCAAGCGCCATTGCGGCGATTCCGACCATTATCGTGTTTATCCTGCTTCAACGCCACATTGTCCAAGGGGTATCGATGTCGGGCGTTAAGGGCTAAGCAAGCGCCGGCAGAGATCTCTTGAATAGAAAGGGTTACAAGCATGACCCATCCACCTGGCAAGACCGTACAACCCTGGGACCGCGTTCGATCCTGGATGAAAATATGGAAGAGCAGCATACGTTATAAATGGATGCTGCTTTTATTTCTGTTCTCCTTGACGCCGCTGGTCGTCATGGGGATTATTTCGTTTTCGATATCGAAGTCCACCATCAACGATAAAGTCACCGAATACTCGGAGCATTTGTTGTATCAAACGGCGGACAATCTGGATACGCGCCTGGGCATTTATAAGGATATGATGATGCAAGTCCTGAATAACAATGAGATCGTCAATATGCTGCGGACCCTTGATCAAACGGACCCTGCCCGTTACGATGTGGATAGCCTGTCGCTCACGACGAAGCTGTCGACCATTGTGGCGATTAATCAGGATGTGCAGTCGATATCGTTTGTATCGGAGAAGCATTACATCAAAGGCATTTACCGCTGGAGCAAGCGGACCCGGACGGAAGTCGAGCCCTTCCTTCGGACGCTTGAGGATGGCAGCAACTTCCGCTGGTATCCTACCCGCTACGGTACGTACGTGGATAGCTTGAATTCCCAGAGCGCGCATGTCTTTTCCTTGGCCAAACAGCTGTATAAAACATCCGATGACAGCCCGCTCGGCATTATTGCCGTGCTGGATATCCGGGAAGACGTGATCAAGGAGCTTGTATCGAAGGCTGTGAGCAACAATCAGGATCTGCAAAGCTTCGTCGTGGATGGCCGCGGACAGCTGGTCTCTTATCCGGATAACGCCATGATCGGCAAAAGCGTGACGGAGGTGCTTGGGAGCGGCGGATATGATAAAATTGTGAACTCGGGCTCGGGGGAACAACGGTTTCCGCTCATCTACAAGGGCAACCATCTCATCGTGAACGCGAAAAAGCTTCATACCAACGACTGGATGGTCGTCAATGTCATTTCCAAGGCTGCGCTGTACCAGGATTCGAACCGTCTGCTGCAAATCATTCTGGTCATCGCCCTGCTGTGCATCGTCTTTTCGATTATTACCGCCATGCTGCTGGCCAACTCGATCACGAACCCGATTCTTAAGATGATCCGTTTGATGAGACAGGTGATGTCCGGAGAATTGACGGTCCGTTATAAAGCCAAGCGCCGGCATGACGAATTTGATATTTTGGGCAACAACTTCAACTATATGGTGACTCGCATCGACGAGCTCCTGAAGGCTGTGTATGTTGAGCAGGACCAGAAGAGAGTTGCGGAGCTGAAAGCGCTGCAAGCCCAGATCAACCCCCATTTTCTATACAATACCCTTGATATTATTAAGTGGACGGCCCTCATTCAAAAGGCGAATCATGCTGCGGAAATGGTCAGCCTGCTGTCGCGCCTGCTCCGGATCAGCATCGGAAAGGGGGAGGAGACCGTAACCGTCGAAGAGGAAATAGAGCATGTCCAATGTTATTTGGGCATTCAGAAATTCCGCTTCAATTTCAATATCGAGACGCGGGTCGAAATGGACGACGATGTAAGGCAGCTGCGTACGCCCAAGCTGATTCTGCAGCCTATTGTCGAGAACGCGATCATGCATGCTTTCGGGGAGCAGGAATCCGGGGGAAGAATCGATATTACCTGCTTCAAGGTGCCGGGTGAAGGTCTGCGGTTTGAGGTAGCGGATAACGGAAAGGGAATGGAGCCTTCATTTGCACGCAGTCTGCTGACAGAGCACGCTGCCGATGGCGAAAAATCAGGCGGGATCGGCCTGGCGAACGTGGATGAACGGATCAAACTCATTTGCGGAAAAATGTACGGCATTGAAATCGAAAGCGAACCCGGTACAGGAACCGTCATCCGAATTAGACTTCCTTTGATGACATAGAGGGGGAATGAGGTATCATGCATCGCGTCATTATTGTTGAAGACGAGTTTATCGTAAGGTATGGCATCTGCTCGATGATTGATTGGGAAAAAATAGGGCTGCAGCTAATCGGCGAGGCCGCCAACGGAAAAGAAGCACTTGAGCTTATGGAGTCGGAAATGCCGGATATCCTCATTACAGATATCAAAATGCCCGTGATGGACGGCATTGAGCTTATCGCTGAAGTGCGGGCCGCCTCACCGGATATGAAGATCATCATTCTCAGCAACCTTGAGGATTTTCAATATGCCAAGGAAGCGATCAGGCATGGCGTATCCGAATATCTGATCAAATCGGACATGATGCCCCGGGACTTCGAGCAGGCACTGCTCAAGGTCAAGGAAAGCCTCGACGCGGTCCGGAAGGGACCGTCCGGGGATACGCCGTCCTTTCAGTCTGAGCCGGTACATAAGGAGAAATTCCTGCTCGAATTGATGGAGGGAAGCATTGCCAATGCAGCTGAGTCCATGGAGCAGGCACGGTTATTAGGCATGGCTCCGCTTCATTCCGCGCATCTGTTGCATATCAGCCTGAATGCGGCGGAGCAGGGCTACACGGAAAGGCAATCCGCGATCCGGCATATGGTGGAACGAATGCGGGATGAGCTTCCTTGGAAGGTCGAAACCTTTCCGGATAAACAGGGCGACATGAATGTGCTTTTCATGGACGCTGCTGGGGAAAGGGTCATAGGTTCCACGCCAATGGAGCTGCTGATTCATCAGGCGGAAGAAATGATCCGGCGATTATCCAAGGAGTTCGGGCTTACGGCCACGATCGGAATCGGGGGGCGCATCCGGGAATGGACGGATATCAAAGAGGCATATGCCCAAGCGGTCAGGGCGGCCAAGCAGAAAATGTTTCTTGGAAGCGGCCGCGTCATGGTACACGGCAGCGATGAATTGCAGGCGTCTGACGTGCAGGCGGATCATTTCAAGATCAGCACGCATCAGATCCAATCCATGGTGTATGCGTTCCAAACCAAAGAGCTGATGGAATATCTGGAGGCGCTGTTCGGGCAGCTCGCTGCACGCCGGGATGTCGAGCTGGTCCAAATCGTTTCGCTGGAGCTGCTGATGATCCTGACGACCTTATGGCCCGATGTATCCAACGATGCCCAGCAGGTGCTGCGGCTGAAAAAGCAGTATTTTGATGAGCTGGCCAAGCTTGAGACGCTGGAGCAGAGCCGGAGCTGGTTCATAGAAGCATTTGAAGCATTGGCGCGGCATATGAACGAGATGTATCATAGCGACCGTAACAGCATCATTAAAGCAACCCAGTATATTCAGCAGTTTTATCATCAGGAGATCTCGCTTCAATCGATCAGCAGCCTGGTGCATTTAAGCAAGAACTATTTCGCCAATTTGTTCCGGAAGGAAGTCGGGGAAAGCTTTCTGGAATACTTGACGCGAATCCGGATCGAAAAAGCCAAGTCGCTGCTGACCGGGGATCTGAAGGCGGGGGATGTCGGAAGCCTGGTTGGCATTCATGATCCGAAGTATTTCTCCAAGGTGTTCAAAAAAATTACCGGGCTGTCGCCGTCGGAATACCGCCAGCGGATTCGTGACTACGGTGAAGACAGAGGGCCTGTGTAAGTTTGCAAGCGCTTACTAATTAAGTTAAAGATGGTTGGATCAGGGAGGTGGAGTGTGGTGAACATCAGGGGTTCCCTCCTGCCGGTTATCATGCTGTGTGCGTTCATCATATCGGGTTGTTCGGATTCCTCTTCTGACGTCAGGGTCAAGGCAGAGAAGATCGTACCGCCCGTCGAGCTGTCATTTTGGAATCCCTTTGGGGGCGGGGAAGGCGAATTCGTCGAGCAGATCATCAAGGATTATAACGACTCACAACATCGGGTGTTTGTGAAGCAGCTGCGGCTCGAGTCCAACGAGTATTACGCACGGCTGAGCACGGCCCTTTCTCTGGGGAAGGGACCGGATGTGGCCGTGGCGCATGTGGACCGTCTGTCCCCGTTTATCAAAGCCAAGCAAATCGTACAGCTTGATGCGTTAGCAAACGAGGCGGGGTTTGATTTTAATGAAATCGAGGCATCGAACCGCCTGAGCGTGAGATATAACGGAAACGATTATGCCGTGCCTCTGGATACCCATTTTCATATGCTCTATTACAATAAAGACATCCTGGACAGAGCCGGATTATTAAACGACGACGGGACACCGAAGCTGGGGGAGCCCACGCCGGCCGGTTTCATGGAGTTTTTGCAGCAGATTCACGAGCGGGTTCCCGGTGTACAGCCGATGGCGGTGAATACGCCCTATTTTCAGGAATCGTTTCTGGATCTGTACTATGAAGCTGGTGGGGAGCTGCTGAGTCCCGACTTGAAAAAGGCGGCTATACATAATGAGAAAGCGATGCAGGTACTGACCTTCTATCAACAGCTATTCGACAGGAATTTAAGCGATTTGAATGACAAGACGCCATGGGACTCCTTTGATCATGGGCAGGCAGGTCTATGGTTTGGAGGGGTATGGGAAGCAGGTCACCATCTCGGCAATCCGTCCTTGCATGTCGGGATCATGCCATTACCGCCGATCTTCGGCACCAGCGTTCACTGGGGGAGTTCCCATACGTTGGTCGTGCCGGCTTACGTCTCGGAGCAGAAGCAGCATGCCGCCATGGATTTCATGAGATATTTCTCGGAGGTCGGCGGAGCGATCTGGGGACAGGCGGGGCATGTTCCTGCGAACCATGCCATTGTACAGAGCGAAGCCTACCTGGAGCTTCCGTACCGCAAGCAGTTTGTGGTATCCCGTGATTCGGTCAAGTTTGCGCCCAAGACGGATAAGTACGCGGCGCTGTACACCACCATTTCGGAGGATCTTCAGAACATCGTACAGAACCGAATTGTCCCCGAGCAAGGATTGGCGGCGCTGGAGAAAAAGCTGAATCAGATTTTGGCAAACTAAGAAGGTCACCTGCTGCTCTTATGGTCACGACGGCGAACACGGTTATCGGAAACCCCCGGTAACCGTTTTTTTTGCTGCAAAAATGGAAAATAACCTGGATTATCCCAATGATATCCGTTAAAATTGGAGCATGAATGAAACTCGGTTTCATATAATGAAACGAATTGAGGAGGAGTTCTTATGTCTTATTCATTCACCGGCATCGATCATGTCCAGCTGGCAGCACCGGAGGGGTGCGAAGCGGAAGCAAGAGCATTTTTCGCGGACCTGCTGGGATGGGAAGAAATTCCGAAGCCTGAGAATCTGCGTAAACGCGGCGGCGTATGGTTTCTGTGCGGCAGGCATCAGGTGCATATCGGCGTGCAGAAGGATTTTGTACCGGCGACCAAAGCGCATCCGGCCTTTCATGTGCAGGGCATTCGGGAGCTGCGGGAGGTTTTGCTGCAAAACAACATCCGTGTCATGGATGATGAGGCTCGTGCAGACGAAGGGGTGACGCGGTTTTATCTGAACGATCCGTTCGGCAACCGGCTGGAATTTTTGGAATGGCTGTAATGAAAAAAAGGCGGGGCGGAACGTTTACGTCCACCGGGCCGCCCATAGCTTCATTTCATGGCAAATCACGTGCAAATCCTGGCCCTTCGGCGTCAGCGTGTATTCGACGGTCACCGGTACCGTGGGGAAAACTTCGCGCTCAAGCACGCCATGCTCTTCAAGATGCCGGAGGGTACTGGTCAGCGCCCGGGGGCTGACGCTTGGAATGCGGCGCTGCAGCTCGCCGAAACGAAGGGTGCCGCCGAAGAGCTCGCGGATGACGAGAAAAGCCCATTTGCCGCCTAGCACATCCAGTGTCTTTTCAATATTGCATTCAATGAAATCCGGATTTTTCGGGATATAGCTGCTCGCTTTTTTGGTCGTTGTCACGCGCATCATCCTCCATATGTATTTACTATACTTAGTATACTAGATATCCTTCGTATAATTAAGTGAAAAACATTTCACTTCTTCTAATCCGGCACGAACTTCTATAGAATGAACATGTAATCAAGGATAACCTCAAGGAGGAATGTAAACATGAAATACCGGAGATTAGGCGGCAGCGGCCTCAAGGTCAGCGAAATCAGCTTGGGAAGCTGGCTTACATATGGCGGTTACGTGGAACGGGAAAATGCGGTCAATTCGATTAAAACAGCATATGATTTGGGCATTAACTTTTTTGATACAGCGAACGTGTACGAAAGAGGCGCGGCGGAAGTGTTAGTAGGCGAAGCGCTGAAAGCGTATCCGCGCGAATCTTATGTACTGGCTACGAAAGCCTTTTGGCCGATGGGCGACGGTCCGAACGACCGCGGTCTGTCCCGCAAGCATATCATGGAGCAGGCTCACGCCAGCTTGAAGCGTTTGCAGCATGACTATGTGGATATTTTCTACTGCCACCGTCATGATCCGGAAACGCCGCTTGACGAAACGCTGCGTGCGCTCGACGATCTGGTTCGCCAGGGCAAAGTGCTGTATGTGGGCGTAAGCGAATGGCAGGCATCGCAAATCGCGGAAGCGCTGGGCGTAGCCGACCGTTACCTGCTGGACCGCATCGTGGTCAACCAGCCGCAATACAATATGTTCGAGCGTTACATCGAAAAAGAAATCATGCCGCTGTGCGAGCGTTCCGGCATCGGACAAGTCGTCTTCTCGCCGCTGGCTCAGGGCTTGCTGACAGGCAAATATACATCTGCTTCGGATATTCCGCAGGACAGCCGCGCTGCGAGACTCGAATGGATGCGCAAAGGCATCACCGAGCAAAAAATCAATCAGGTGAAGCAGCTTGAAGGCATTGCAAGCGAACTCGGCATTTCGGTAGGCAACCTGGCTTTGGCCTGGATTCTGCGCAACAGCAACGTTGCCAGTGCCCTGGTTGGCGCAAGCCGTCCGGATCAGGTGACGGAGAATGCCAAAGCATCCGGCGTCGAGCTGAGTGCCGACGTCATCGACCGCATTGAAGAGATTTTGAAATAGCGTATTCATTTCTACATGGACCACTCTTGAGCGAGGAGGCATTTTTCAATGGCAAAGGTTGTGATTACGGGCGGAAGCGGCATGCTTGGACGCTGGGTCGTGAAGCATTTCGTGGAGCAGGGATATGAGGTACTGAACGTCGATTCCCGGCGGCCGGCAGAGGAGCTATGTCCAACGCTGATTGCCGATCTGGAGGATCTGGGCGAAACCTACAGCGCCCTGGCCGGCGCAGATGCCGTCGTGCATTTGGCTGCCATTCCTGCCGCGCATATCCGGACACCGGAAGTGACGTTCCGCAACAACGTCATGTCGACGTACAATGTGCTGGAGGCCGCGTCGGGCCTCGGGATCCGCAAGGCAGTGATCGCGTCGAGCGAATCCTCATACGGCATCGTGTTCGCCGAGAATCCGATCGCGCCGCAGTACGTGCCGCTGGATGAAGAGCATCCGCAGCTTCCTCAGGACAGCTATGGATTATCCAAAATCGTCAACGAACAGACGGCCGAAATGTTCAACCGCCGCACGGGCATCCAGGTCGTGTCGCTCCGCTTGGGCAACGTCATTCCTCCGGAGTGGTACGAACGGTTTCCTTCCTTTATTCGCAAGCCTCGGGAACGCGAGCGCATTTTGTGGAGCTACATCGACACCCGCGACGCTGCTGAAGCCTGCAGGCTGGCGATCGAAGCGGACGGACTGGGCGCGGTGGCGCTGAATCTGGCTTCCGATGATTCGAGCATGGACATCCCGAGCCGCGAGCTGATGGCCGAATGCTATCCGGACGTAACCGACTTCAGGGCACCGCTCGAAGGATACGAGTCTCTGTTCAGCAACGAGAAGGCGAAGCGCTTGCTTGGCTGGCAGCCGAAGCATCGCTGGCGTGAACAGGTCAAGGACATCTAAGCACGACGCAAACACAAGCTAGAATTCGATGAAGGAAAAGCTCCGGGAGGGTTCCCCGGAGCTTTTTCCTTTTGTGAATAGATTCTGGCGGGTACACCGCTCGTGTTGTCGCAGAGGCCGTAACGGCTAACCATTACGCGATATCGGCAGCCAGCAGCGTCAGCGGCCCTTCCTCCGCCGCGACGCTTTGCAGGTCGTACACCGAAATCGGGAACATCGGGAACCCGACGTAATACGGCGTAATGGCATACAGCGGATAGAAAACGACCAGCGCCTTATCGGCCAGATAAAAGTCCTGATTCGGCTGTACCGTCACGGTTGCGCCCTCGAGCACGGGCAGGCTTCGCTTTTTGATCTGCGCGTTGATCTCCGCAGTGAGTACCCCCTGGTAGTTCGAACCGGGCTTGAACAGATCCGAGAGGGCATAGCTGGCACCAGTGGCCGTATTGAAGGTCAAGCCTTTGGCGACCGTATAGCCGTGGGCCATGGGGATCGAGTACGTGTAGTTGCTGAGCACGAGGCTGAGAATGCCGCGTTCATTGGTCTTGATTTCGAAAGTTCCGGTCGTGGACGGATTCGTGCCTGTCTGCATCTGCTGCTGGGTCCGCTGCATCTCCTGGATTTGCTGGATGATCGCGCGGTTGATTCGCTCCTCCGCCTGTCTGTTGGCAAGCCCGGTGACCTGAGGATAATGGATGACGGTGCCAGGGGCCGTATAGGTCAACGTGCGCACGTTCACGGGTGGTTGGTAGATAGCCATTGCGTTCGCTCCCATCTGTTCATGATTGTTGCATTAGCCTATTCAGAGGCGGAATAGGGCGTGAATTAAGGAGACTCGGCAGCAACATCCTAGCCGACATAAGAATGGGGGAAATAAGGGATTGCCCTCCGAAATCTTTTCGGATAAAATGAATGAAAATATTGACTCCAGCACCACACCTTCAAGAATCCACACCTTCAAGAATCCACACATTGATGCAACGCAGCAAGAATACAACCTTCGTTTCATTTTCAAGACGAACTTCCCACAGCCGAAACGACTCCTGCAATATCCATTCTGATTTGTGAAAGCAAGTTCTTTACGAACAACCCTGTTCATATGCATTCATGATAGCGCTTTCCCGTTTACGATGGATTTAACGCATCCTTACACAAGGGGGAGAACATGCAGAGAAATTATGCCTACTATAAAAAAGCATTCGACGGCATACCGAAGCCCTTCGGCTTTGTCGATTTGGATCTGCTTGACTATAACATCGCCCGAATTACCGCCCGGGCCGGCTCGAAGAACATCCGCATCGCGACCAAGTCGGTTCGAAGCACGCCGCTGATCAAACGGATTCTGCATAGCAGTCCGTTTTTTTGCGGACTCATGTGCTTTTCGCCGCAGGAGGCCATCTACCTGCTCAAGCAGGGGATGGACGATATCGTCATGGGCTATCCGGTGTGGGAGCCTGGGGCGCTATCCGGTCTGGCTGAGCTGATCCGCCACGGGAAATCCGTGACCCTGATGGTCGATTCCATCGCGCACATCGAGCATATTGAAGGGATTGCGAAGCGGTATGGCGTACGTTTTCCGGTCTGTCTCGACATGGATATGTCGATGGATGTGCCCGGACTTCATTTTGGCGTCTGGCGCTCGCCGATCCGCACCGTGGAGGATGCCAGGCCGGTCGTGGCACGAATTCTGTCTTCCGGCGGCGTCACCATGGACGGGGTGATGGGCTACGAAGCCCAGATCGCCGGCATCGGCGATCATGCGCCGGGCATGGCCGCGAAAAACGCATTAGTACGAACTCTGAAGCGGCGTTCGGTCAAGCGGATTGCCGAGAAAAGGGCGGAGCTGGTCGCGATGATCGAGGATGCCTTAGGCTCGCCCCTACGGTTCGTCAATGGCGGCGGCACCGGAAGCCTCCGTACGACGACGCAGGAGGAGGCGGTAACCGAGGTCACGGTCGGCTCGGGGTTCTTCTCCCCCGGACTGTTCGATTACTACAAGGATTTCAGATACCAGCCGGCGGCGGGATTCGCGGTGGAAATCGTGCGCAAACCGGCAGAACATTTGTACACCTGCCTTGGCGGAGGTTATGCTGCGTCCGGGGCAGCGGGCAAGGATAAGCTTCCCAAGCCGTACCTGCCGCAAGGCGCGGCGCTTTTGTCTCTGGAAGGTGCCGGAGAGGTGCAGACGCCGGTGTTATACAAGGGGGAGGAGCAGCTAGATTTGGGAGACCCTGTATTTTTCAGGCATGCCAAGGCCGGAGAGCTTTGCGAGCGTTTTACCCATTTATATGGAGTGTCACAAGGCCAAGTTGTGGATCAAATCTCAACATACCGGGGGGACGGGCAATGCTTTCTCTAAATGAAAATCAGAAGGTGTGGAAAAATTGGTCGGGAGTCGTCCGCAGCAAGCCAAGGCATATCGCCTATCCTTCGATCGTCGATGAAGTCGTGTCGCTGGTGCAATCCTGCGCCGAATCGGGCAAGGGCATCCGTGTAATCGGAGCGGGACATTCGTTTACGCCGCTGGTTCAGACCGAAGACGTGCTGGTGTCGCTGGATCATCTGGCCGGTGTCGAGCCGGTGGATGAAGCCACGCGGAGCGTCTGGATTTGGGCGGGAACCCGGCTCAGGGATTTGAGCGGGGATTTGCACCGGCAGGGGTGGGCGCAGGAGAACCTGGGCGATATCGATACCCAGTCCATCGGCGGTGCCATCGGAACCGGTACGCATGGAACAGGCATCCGGTTTGGCTCGTTATCGACGCAGCTGCTGGAGGTTCAAGTCGTTACGGCGTCAGGCGAGCTGCTGACCTGCAGCGCGGAACAGAACCGTGACCTGTTCAAAGCACTCCAGGTTTCACTCGGCATGCTGGGCATTATCGTGAAGGTCCGCATTCGGGTTGTGCCGCTGACCGTACTCCATTATAAGAGCGAGCGATTCTCCGTTGACGAGTGCTTCCGGCGGTTGGCCGAATTCCGGGATGAGCATGATCACTTCGAATTTTTCTGGTTTCCGCATACGGATGTTGTGCAGGTGAAGCGCTTGGATGCGACGGATGAAAAGCCTTCGGGCAGCCGTTTCTGGATCCATATGAATCAGATGGTGATGGAGAACGGCTTGTTCGGATTCATGTCGGCGGGTTGTCGCGCCTTCCCGGGGTTGTGCAAGCCGGTCAGCCGCTTGTCGGCGCGGTTTGTCCCGACGGGCAAGGATGTTGCATACAGCCATCAGCTTTTTACCACGCAGCGCCTGGTCCGTTTCAACGAAATGGAATACAGCGTGACTGCCGGGAAAATGGAGGAGGTCGTCAGCGAGATCCGGGCGAGCGTCGCGGCACAAAGCCATGCGGTGCATTTTCCGGTGGAATGCCGGTACGTCAAAGGCGACGATATTTGGCTGAGCCCCGCGTATGGACGCGATTCGGCCTATATCGCGGTCCATATGTACAAGGGCATGGAGCATACAGCCTATTTCCGCGATATCGAGGAGATCTTCCGGCGCCATGAAGGCCGGCCGCATTGGGGCAAAATGCATACGCGGACGGCGGAGGAGCTGGCCGGCCTGTATCCGCAGTGGGAGGCTTTCCGCGAGATTCGTGAGCAGATGGATCCGGACGGCGTGTTCCAGAACGATTACTTGCGTAAGCTGTTTGCGGTAACATAGCAGAAATGTGTAAAAGCCCACAATGTCGTGGGCTTTTTTGCGTTTTAGGGATTCCATGCTTCTTGTCTGTACCATGAACTTATGCAGGCTGCAGACATCCTGCGAGCGGATGACCTCTGCACGATACGCAAATACAATCGTGGCGGCTGCGTAACCCGTTACATATTGACTTCGAAAAACAAGATATGATATATAAAAGAAAGAATTAGCACTCTTGATGAATGAGTGCTAACGAATCGTTTGAACCGAAGGGAGCCAGACTCATGATTAAAAAAGAGTTTAAAGCCGAATCAAAACGATTGCTGGAAATGATGATCAACTCGATTTATACGCAGAAGGAAATTTTTCTGAGAGAATTGATCTCCAATGCCAGCGATGCGATTGACAAAATTTACTATAAAGCGCTGACCGACGAACAGCTCGTATTCAATAAAGACGATTATTACATCCGCATTACGGCGGACAAAGAGAACCGTACCTTGACGATTGCGGATACGGGGATCGGTATGACGCAGGAGGACCTGGAGAACAATCTGGGCATCATCGCCAAGAGCGGTTCGCTGGCGTTCAAAAATGAGAATGAGGCGAAAGACGGTCATAACATCATCGGGCAGTTCGGGGTAGGCTTCTATTCCGCGTTCATGGTGGCCGACCAGGTGACGGTGATCAGTAAAGCGCTCGGCAGTGACCAGGCTTACCGCTGGGAATCCGAGGGAACGGACGGCTACACGATCGAGCCTTGCGAGAAGGATGCGGTGGGTACCGAAATTACGCTTAAAATCAAAGAAAACACCGAGGATGACCGCTATGACGAATACCTCGAGGAATATCGCCTAAGAAGCATCATCAAGAAATACTCCGACTTTATCCGCTACCCGATCAAAATGGAAGTCACCGGACATCGTCCGAAGGAAGGCGAAGACGGCGGGTTTGAGGAATACAAGGAAGAGCAAACCGTCAACAGCATGGTGCCGATCTGGCGCAAAAACAAAAGCGAGCTGACGCAGGAAGATTACGAGAACTTCTATGCCGAGAAACGCTACGGCTTCGATAAGCCGCTGACTTACGTGCACGTGAAGGCGGACGGCGCCGTCGTGTATAACGCGATTTTGTTCATTCCGGAAAATACGCCATTCGATTATTATACGAAAGAATACGAGAAGGGGCTGGAGCTGTATTCGAACGGCGTCCTGATCATGGATAAGTGCGGAGACCTCCTGCCGGATTATTTCAGCTTCGTCAAAGGCATGGTTGATTCCGAGGATCTGTCGCTCAACATCTCGCGTGAAATGCTGCAGCATGACCGTCAGCTGACGCTGATCGCGAAGAACATCAAGAGCAAAATCAAAAGCCAGCTGCAGTCTCTCTTGAAGGATGACCGCGAGAAATACGAATCGTTCTTCAAGGCGTTCGGCAGACAGCTGAAGTTCGGCGTGTACAACGACTACGGCGCCAACAAGGATGTGTTGTCCGACCTGCTGCTGTTCACATCCTCCAAGGAGAAAAAACTGGTGACCCTCGACGAGTACGTGTCGAGAATGCCGGAAGACCAGAAATACATTTACTATGCTTCCGGTACATCCGTCGAACGCATCGAGAAGCTGCCGCAAACCGAGCTTGTTGCCGACAAGGGCTTTGAAATTCTGTACCTGACCGACGACATTGACGAGTTCGCGATCAAGATGCTGATGAATTACAAGGAGAAGGAATTCAAGTCGGTATCGAGCAGTGATCTCGGCATCGAAGCCGATGCGGACGAAGCCGCCTCCGAAGAGGAGAAAGCCGAGAACAAGGAGCTCTTCGAAGCGATGTCGAGCCTTCTGTCCGGCAAGGTGAAGAGCGTCAAAGCCTCGAAGCGCCTGAAATCGCATCCGGTTTGTCTGACCGCGGAAGGCGATCTGTCCATCGAAATGGAAAAGGTTCTGAAATCCATGCCAAGCGGGGAAGGCATTCAGGCCGACAAGGTGTTGGAGATCAACGTGCATCATGAAGTGTTCCAGTCGCTGAAGGATGCTTTTGAAAAGGATCGGGAAAAGCTGGGTCTGTTTACCAGCCTGTTGTACAATCAGGCACTGCTGATCGAAGGACTTCCGCTTCAGGATCCCGTCGAATTTACGAATGACATTTGTAAAATCATGGTGTAGTCTATTCATAATACACAGTGAATGCAGCCCGGCCTTCCGGAAGGCTGGGTGCGTTCATGTCAGGGCCTCAAAATCAGAATCAATGTGCATCTCTATGAGGGTCCTTTTTGCCCATGAAATCATGCCGATGCTTTCTTATAGAAGATGAATTTGCAGGAATAGTGTATAATGTTAAAGGTGCGTCCCGTTAGCGGGATGTACATGCTTATCAATCTGGAAGAGGTGTAAATGTTGGAAGACCCAAGGATACAAATGGAAGAACGTAATATACAGCACGCCATCATTGGAGACGTGATGACCCGTTTGCCGGAAATTCTGCAAAGCTTGACCAAATCAAGACTTTCTTCGCTTGCTACCGTCAATCAAATTTCCGGACGTTCCAAGATGAAGAAGGAAGAGCTTGCAGATGCTCTTTCAGCATATTTGACCGATCCCGAACAGTTGAAATCCATCGTTCTTGCGACGGATGGCGACGAGTGGGCTCTTCTGGAACCCCTGATGAAGGAATCCTCCATTCAGGACAATGCGCTTCCGTTCGAGCAATATTCCTATTATCTGGAGCGCGGACTGGTGTTCAGCTTTTTCAATGAAGGCAAGCTGCATGTATTGATGCCGGAAGAAGTGAAGGCTGCCGCAGCGACCCTCGATTTGTCCAGGCTGAAGCAGGAGCATGATTCATCGCAGGAAATTCACGAGTATATCGCGGCTGCCGCGCATTTGTACGGTGTTATCAAGCTGGACAAGCTTGTTCAAATATTCAATTCGCAGCATGATTTGGCCATGACGGAAGAAGAGCTTGCGCAGGCTGCCGCCGAAATGATCGAACGCGGCCAGAATATCATCCTTCACGACGGAACCCTGTTTAACGGGTTTATTGCCGGCGGGGATGAAAGCAAGCTCGCTGAACTGGCGGAGAGCCAATCCGGCAAGCCTTACTATGTACCGGACAAAGAAGAGCTGCTCCGTTACGCGGACTTCGCATACTTCGAAATGACCCCGCAGCTGGATGAGCTTCAGACCTTCGTCTTGAACAACATGTCCAAGGACAAAGAGCTCGTCGAAGCCCTGATGGACGATATCCAGCTCGGATGTGCGAACAAATCCTCCATGCAGGAGCTGATCGATCTGTTCGACAAGCGCAAGGTGCCTTTCAAGTCGCCGGTGCATGCGCAGCGCATCATCTCCCTGCTGGCCGAAGTGTACAACAATACGAGAATGTGGGCCAACGCCGGCCATACGCTCGTTGAAGTCAGCGCCATGGAAGAGGGCAGCGATTCCCAAAAAGGTCTGGTCCGGCTGGTGGACGATAACGAAAACGTTATCCCTAAAGTAGGAAGAAACGAACCATGCCCATGCGGAAGCGGTTTGAAATACAAGAAATGCCACGGTAAATAGCATCCCATGCTTTTAGGAATTCCGGATACACCCTGCGGACGAGCAGGCAGCCTTTGGTTGTCTGCTCCAGCCGCGGGGTATTTTTTATAACCCATACCCTATTGAAAGGAACGAAGCATATGCCTGAACCGATTCGCATACCCGACTTATCCTCCAGACCGTATCATTTAGAGGTGGAACGCCGAATGAATTGTACGCCGGAGGTGCTTTACAGCGCATGGACGCGGCAGTTCGACCGCTGGTTTGCTGCGCCGGACTCCGTTATCATGCAGGGGGAAGTGAATACCCCTTTCTTCTTCGAGACGGTCTTTAAACCGGATGCAAACAGCGAAGAGCAGCGCCATCCGCATTATGGGCGATTTCTGCGACTGGAGCCAGACCGTCTGATCGAGCTGACATGGGTAACCGGCGAAGGGGGAACCAAAGGAGCTGAAACGGTGGTCACCGTTACGCTTGAGCCGCTGGAAAGCGGTACGCTGCTGCGTCTTGTGCACGCCGGATTCCCGGATGAGGCAGCCAGAGACGGACACGAGCAGGCATGGCCGTTTGTCCTTGAGCAGCTGGACAAGCAGATGCTGGATGTCCGGTAGCATGGGCTTGGGATGAATCGAACACTATAACTCCCTTTATCGAACAAAAAGACACCCGGGGAAGCGCTTGAACGCGCATTTCCAACAAATTGCCTTCCCTTAGAAAACACCTGAACGTTCCTGCCTTTCCGGATCGGGAGTACAATGAAAGCGTATTCCTCTTGATAAAGGAGAGCAGCCATGACATTTGACCTGAGCATTGTGCCCTTCAGCCGGAGAGAGACGTTTCTCGCGGTATCGCTTCTGCCCGAAGGGAAAAATAGACAAGAAGGATTGTATCTTCGCACGGTTCGCGGCGGCGACGACAAGTTTGGCGAAGCGTTCCGCATCGAGCTGGTGGACCGTCAGGGACAGGCGCTTCCGTATACGCCGGAAGCCGCTCCCGAGTCCATACGGCTTCATGTGAACGCTTCATCCGCTTATGCGGACATCTGCATCTCAGACAGCCGCACGTTCCGCTTCCGGGCTAAGGGCTGCGGTATCCGGCTTACCTTTGTGCCGGCGGCATATGATTATGCTTACGAGGTGAATCCGGACAGCTGGGAAATGAACAGCTTTACCCATGAATGCCGCTTTATGCTGACGAGGCTCCTTGGCGGCATGAAGATGGAGGTACCATGGGACAAGATCAAAAGCTCGCGCGTCGTGGCCGAATTCAGCGCCGACCCGGAAACGGACACGGCCGAGTTTGCCGTCGAGGAATTCCGGACGGTATGGGAACCGCGGGAAGCCTGGGTGTCCTTTGATGACGCCGTCGCCTCGGCCAAAGCCGATTTCGAACAATGGCTGGAGAACAGCTTGTCCGTTCCGCACCGCTGGCAGGAGGGACGGGAGCTGGCGGCCTATATTACCTGGTCGTGTCTGGTACCGGCAGAAGGATGCCTGACGCGTCCGGCCATGTACATGTCCAAGAACTGGATGACGAATATATGGAGCTGGGATCACTGCTTCAATGCAATGGCCCTCGTTCGCCACGATCCGAAGCTGGCCTGGGACCAGTTCATGATTTTTTTCGACCGGCAGGATGAGAGCGGCTTAATCCCCGATTTCATCAATGATAAATACGAGCTGTGGAACTGCAATAAACCGCCGATCCATGGCTGGACGCTCGCATGGATGATGCAGCGGACGGATTACATCCGGGAAGCCCAGCTGCGCGAGGTTTACGGTCCATTATCCCAATGGACGAAATGGTGGTTCCGTTACCGCGACGGGGATGGCGACGGCATTCCGCAGTACAATCACGGCAACGATTCGGGCTGGGACAACAGCACGGCGTTCAATAACGGAATCCCGGTCGAAAGCCCCGACTTGGCGGCATTTCTCATCATCCAGACCGAGCTTCTCGCTGAAATCGCCGGACTGCTCGGATTCGCGGAGGATTCGGCAGCGTGGAGACGCCTCTCGGAGGATACGCTGACGAAGATGATCTCCCACTTCTGGAGGGACGGGAAATTCATTTCCTGCCGTTCGGGGACGCACGAGTCTTCTGAAGGGGACAGCCTGCTGCTGTTTGTCCCGATTCTCCTTGGAGAACGGCTGCCGGAACAGATCCGCGCCTCGCTGCTGGCCGGCTTGAGGGAAGAGAACCGCTTCCTGACGGATAACGGCTGGGCCACGGAAAGCATTCGCAGTCCTTATTATCAGCCGGACGGATATTGGCGCGGCCCGATTTGGGCGCCATCCACGATGCTGCTGGTGGAGGGCGTGGCGGCTGCGGGTGATTTGGAGCTGGCAAAGGATGTATCAAGCCGCTTCTGCAGCATGCTCAGCCGCAGCGGCATGGCGGAGAATTTCGATGCTCTGACGGGAGCAGGCCTCCGTGACCGGGCGTTTACATGGACTTCAAGCGTGTTCCTCATTTTGGGGCATGAATATACACAAGGATAAGCATGAAATGCACTTCTCCGACTGTTTTTTTTCACAGCCGCCGGGAGGTGCTTTTCCTGCTTGACAGGAATGTCCGTCACGCCAATTGGAAGTTAAAGGCAAACCCGAATTGAAAGCGGTAACATGAAGAAGCTGGTTTTAACCATTGCAGGCTTGTCCATGCTAGAATGCAGTTATAAGCACCTGCTGGTGGGAGGTGATCCGTGTATGAAATTCCAGTGGCTTCAGCAGCAATACCGCCGCGTCCTGTCCGGTTCCTACCGCAGCATCCGGACGAAGCTGCTTATCTGTTTCCTCATTGTCACACTGATCCCGCTGCTCTCGCTCGGAGCTTTGTCCTATTACCAGTCTGCCAAAATTATTAACTCGCAGTTCGGAAAATACGGGGAGAACGCCGTAGCGCAGCTGCAGCAGCAGACCGGCTCGTCGCTGAGCCGGATGAAGCAGATGAGCGAGACCATCTATTCCTATTTGCTGGATCCGGCCCGCACGGATCTGGGGAGCAAGACGCCTGTTACCTATAATGAAATTATCGAGAAAAATGACTTTGAAGCGCTGCTTAAGTCGCTCCGAACCGATCTGACCGCGGGAATTTATATCCTTACGCCTTCAGGCTATTATTACGGGGAGAGCAATCTCGATGTGGGTAAACTTGAACATATTCCGGCCTGGAAAGACAAGCCTGCTTCCTACCAAGGCACGTACTGGCTCGGCTTTTACATGCAGGATCATGCGATGAGCAGCGCGGGCAGCGTAAGTGAGCCCGTATTGGGGCTTGCGGTTCCGATTCATAATCCCGGCGGGGCACAGGATGGCAGCACGATATTGATCGAGGAGAATGCCCAGGAGCTTCTTCATATGTTCCGATTGTTCGAAGAGGATACGAAGGCGCATCTGACGATCAAAGCGCCGGATGGAAGAATTGTCTATAAGAGCGCATCGGCGTTCACGCCGAAAGACAGCGATATCGTCTGGGACCGGACGCTGGCCGTGAGCCAGTGGACGATCGAGGCCAGGCTGCCGGCCAAAGCGTTTTATCTGTCGTCGGGCATCATCCGGTCCAACACCATCCTCGTGGCGATTCTTTCTTGTTTATTAGCCTTTGGGCTGGCTTATATATTTTCTTCCCATTTTACCGCGCGGATCCGTTCGCTCAAGGATTCCATGCAGAAGGTCAGCTTCGGCAAGCTGGATACCCGGATGCCCGTCGAGGGCAGGGATGAGCTGGGAAGCCTGGACATGAGCTTCAACCGGATGGTCAGCGGCGTGCAGACGCTGGTGCAGGAGGTGGAGCAAAGCGAGCGACTGAAAAAGGAAGCCGAGCTGAAAGCTTTTCATTACCAGATCAATCCGCATCTGCTGTTCAACACGCTGAACTCGATCCAGTGGAAGGCCCGTCTCCAAGGCGCGGAGGATATCCGGCAGATGCTCTACCACCTGACCATGGTGCTGGAGGGTAACCTGGATATTTCGCAGGAGCTGATTACGCTCGGCCGGGAGCTGCGCATGATCGAGCATTTTCTGAAGATCCAGGAGATCCGGTACGGCTGCGTGTTCCGCTATGATCTCCGCTGCGGGGAGGAGCTGAAGCAGTACCTCATTCCGCGGATGACGCTGCAGCCGCTTTTCGAGAATATATTTTTTCACGGCTTCACCGACGGCGTTGGCATCATCGAACTGGAGGTCAGGGAGAGCGGCGAAGAGCTGCTGCTGACGCTGAAGGATGACGGCGCGGGCATTACGGCGGAGAAGCTTGCACGCTTATTCGTCCCGGGTGCCAAACGCCAAGGGCGCGGCGGATTGGGCGTTCAGAACGCAGACCAGAAATTCAAGCTGCATTTTGGCCCGCAGTATGGGCTTACGGTACATTCGACGAAGGGCGAGGGGACGGAGATCCTCATTCGTTGGCCCAAAAAGGAGGAGCGTTCCGATGGTAACAGCCAGGAAAATTAAGGTGCTGATCGCTGATGATGAGAGCATTGTTCGCAAGGGACTCCGCTCAACCGTACCTTGGGAGCAGTTCGGAATGGAAGTCGTCGCCGATGCGCCCAACGGCCTCAAAGCATGGGAAGCATTTTTGGAATATCGCCCCGACGTGGTGATCACGGACATCGTCATGCCGGAGATGGACGGGATTGAGCTGACCCGCAAGGTCAAGGAAACGGCGAAGCATACGAAAATCATACTGCTCAGCTGCCACCGGGATTTCGAATATGCGCAGCAGGGGATGCGGCTGGGGGCGTCAGGGTATCTGCTGAAGACCGCTTTCGAGGATGAGGAGCTGGAAGAGCTGCTGAAGCAATTTCAGCGCGATCTTTCGGCCCCATCATCCGAGCCGGGGCAAGATGGCGAACGGCTGGAAACGATGTTATTCGCCTGGCTGAACGGGCACAGCGACAAGTTTCCGCAGGAGCTTGCGAATGTGCAGGAAGACCCGAAGCATTTTGGCGGGCAGCCGATCCATCTGTATTTGATCCGGACGGCGGAATGCGGAGCCTCCTGGAGCTGGCTTTTAGCGGATGCGGGGCAGGATGAACGGTGCATTGCGGATGGAAAGCTCATCCCGTACGGGGGAGATTACTGTTATTGGATCGTGCCCGACGCCTTGAGGGTAGCGGCAGACGGATTGCTCGTCGAATGCAAAAGCCGCTGCGGCCGGCTGCAATGGAGCCGCAGATGCTCGCTGCTGCACAGCGAGGATTTAAGGGAGGCGTTTCTGTCCCTGCATAAGGAAGCGGAGCTGGAGCGAATCTACGGCGTGTCCGGAGAGGATTGGCCGGAGCCGATCTGGAAGGCCGTTCATCTGCTGCACGCCAATCCGGCGGCGGATTGGTCCGCGAGCGATCTGGCGGAAGAAGTCGGGCTCAGCCGCAGCCATTTCTCCATTTTGTTCAAGAAGGCGGTGGGCGACAGCTTTATCGCATTTCAATACAAGCGGAAGCTGCGGCTCGCTTCCGGCCTGCTGCGGGACACGACGCTCACGATGCAGGACATTGCCGAGCGCACGGGACTTGGCGACAGCAAATATTTCAGCAAATGGTTCAAGCGCTGCACGGGTCAGACGCCGAGCCAATACCGGGCCCAACAAAAAGAAGACATGATCCGAACAGAATGACACCCGCCTTTGAAAATTCGAACAAAATCACAACAACATTCAAATCGATGCACGTTTTGAACCGCTTTCATTCGAGTTACGATGAAAGCGGTTCAATTATTATACACCTCAATAAACAGGGGAGCTGACAAGATGAAAAAGAGAGTTTCACTCATTGTCCTTGCAACAACCGTGATGGTATCCGTTCTATCCGCCTGCGGCGACAGCGGCAGCAGCGCCGGAACGGCCGGCAAAGGGGAAAGCGGCTCGGCACAATCGAAGACGCTTCGTTTCGCGACCTGGGATACCGGAGATGCGCTCAAAATCGAGCAGGATATTGCCAAAAAGTTCGAGACGGAGCATCCCGGCACGAAGGTGCAGGTAGAGGCTTACGCCGATGGCTTCGACCAGAAGCTGGCTGCCGGCTTCGGTGCGGCAAACCCGCCGGATGTCATGTACATGTGGGATTTCCCGACCTATCATCAATCCCTGGAGCCGCTGGACAGCTACGCGGACAAAGACAATGACCTCAAAATAGATGACTTCTACAAAGGATTGTTCAACTACGGCAAAATCGACGGCAAGCTGTACGGCATTCCGGCCGGATTTACGACCCGTGTCGTGTATTACAACAAGAAGCTGTTTGATGCCGCGGGGGTCCCTTATCCGAAGGACGGGTGGACTTGGGACGAATTCCAGGCGATTGCCCAGAAGCTTTCCGACAAATCCAAGAAGCAGTACGGTTTTGGCGTCCGCGCCGAAAATGACACGTATGACCTTCAGGGCTTTGTCTGGAGCAACGGCAGCTCCTTCATTTCACCGGATGGCAAGACGATCGACGGTTACATGAACAGCAAGGAAACTGCCGAGTCCATCCAAATGTTCGGCGATATGGTCAAAAATGGTTCGGCCGTGCTGACCGGAGGCAAAGGACAGCAAAGCGGCGACGATATTTTCAAGGCAGGCAAAATCGCCATGTGGGAAAGCGGCATCTGGCCGCTGGAATCGTTCAAGCAAGCAGGCATCGATGTCGGAACGGTGGAAATGCCGGCTTTCCCTGGCAAACCGGTCAAAGGCGTTCTGGCTGAGTCCGCGCTGTCCATCGCCAAAGACTCCAAACAAAAGGATCTGGCCTGGGAATTCGTCAAATTCTACGTAGGCGGCGAATCGATTAAAATGCGCGTAGCCGACCTGCCTGTCCGCCAAAGCGTCGTTACCGAGCTGAAGAAGGATCAGGATCCGCTCTATAAGCCTTTTTACACGATGCTTGAACGTTCGAGCGATACGCCGGCTTTCCTGCTGAATCCGAAATGGAATGAAGTGAACCGTCAGCTGTCCGCAGCGGTCGAAGCGGTCATGCACGGCAGCAATGCCCAGGAAGTGCTGAATCAAGCCGTCAAGGACAGCGAGCGGTATTTGAAATAAAAACTTGAATTTCGAGTTTGATAAGGTCGGTTTTCAGCCGGACTTTTAAACAACCTCTACAGAAAGAAGGTTAGGAGATGGCTCAGACCTACCTGCACAGCACACGGGAACAGACAGCCGCCCTTAAGCCCTTGAGAAAACGCAGATGGGGTGGGGCTGCTCCCTACCTCTTCATCTTTCCTTGGATCTTCGGATTTGTCGTCTTTACGCTGGGTCCCTTGTTGTTTTCCTTGTTCATTTCGTTCTTTGACTGGCCGATCGTCGGCAAGGTCACGTTTATCGGCATCGATAACTACATCGAGATGTTTACGGATGATCCGATGTTCTGGAAGTCGCTTTTCGTCACTTTGAAATTTGCGGTATTATTCGTTCCTCTCAACATTATCATCGCGCTGGGACTCGCCATGCTGCTGAACCAGAAGGTTCGTGGAAGCGCGATCTTCCGCACTGCCTTTTACCTGCCTTCCGTCATTTCGGGCGTGGCGCTGGCGATGATCTGGTCGTGGGTATACAGCGGGGATTACGGCATTTTGAACTACTTCCTGTCGGTGTTCGGCATTCAAGGACCCGACTGGCTGAATGACACGAAATGGTCGCTGGTGGCGATGGTCGTGGCCAGCCTGTGGGGACAGGGCTCGATGATGCTGATTTTCCTGGCAGGGCTGAAGGGCATTCCGAAGGATCTCTACGAATCGGCCTCGATCGATGGCGCGGGCAAAATCCGCCAATTCTTCAGCGTGACGATTCCGATGATAACGCCCACCATTTTGTTCAACCTGATTACGTCCATTATCGCGGCATTCCAGCAGCTGACCTTGGCATTATTGCTGACAGGAGGCGGGCCGCTGAAATCCACGTATTTCTATGCCATGTACATGTACGAAAACGCATTCAAATATTTTAAGATGGGCTATTCCGCCGCCAACGCCTGGTTCATGTTCCTGATCGTGCTCGCACTGACGTTCCTCGTCTTCAAGTCATCGGAAGCCTGGGTGTTCTATGAAGGCGAAATGAAAAAGGGTTCCAAGAAGAAGCCGAAAGCCCGGAAAGGAGGCCAGGCCGGATGAAAAAAGCACTGACGTACACGCTGCTGATCCTATGCTCGCTCCTGTTTATCGCGCCCTTGTTCTGGGCGGTGACGACGGCGCTCAAATCGCAGCAGGAGCTGTATCTGTTTCCGCCCAAATGGATTCCTTCCGTCTGGAAATTCAGCAACTTTGCCGAGGCATGGAACACGCAGCCGTTTAACCTGTTTCTGAAAAACACGCTGGTCATCACGGCCTTGTCTACGCTCGGGCAGCTGATCTCCTGTACGCTCGTCGCTTACGGCTTCGCCCGGTTTCAGTTCAAGGGGCGCGATTTCCTGTTTCTCGTCGTTCTGGCAACGATGATGATTCCGTGGGAAGTAACGATGATTCCGCAGTACATGGAATTCAACTATTTGGGCTGGATCAATACGCTGAAGCCGCTGATCGTGCCGTCTTGGTTCGGATCCGCCTATTATATCTTTTTGCTGCGCCAGTTTATTCTGACCCTGCCGCGGGAGCTGGACGAAGCAGCAACGATCGACGGAGCCAGCAAAATCACCGTGTTGTTCCGGATTATCGTGCCGCTGATGGCGCCTTCGCTCATCTTGGTGGCCGTATTCCAGGTGATGAGCTGCTGGAACGACTATCTCGGACCGCTCATTTTCCTGAACGACCAAACGAAATATACGCTGACGCTCGGCCTGTCGCAGTTTAAGGGGATGTACGGCGTCGATATGCAGTCGATTATGGCGATTACCTGCCTGATTTCCATTCCGCCGCTGGCTATTTTCTTCTTTGCGCAGCGCTATATTGTCGGAGGCATTGCGACGACGGGCATTAAAGGATAGAGAGAAAGGAAGAGGACCATGTATGACATCATGATGCAGCGGGATTGGGATAACCTCGGCGTGCTGGCCAGAAACCGCGCCAAGAGCCGGGCTTATTTTATCCCTTATTCGGACCGGGAGGGCGCTTTGAGCTATGACAGAGGAAGCTCGCCTTGGTTCAAATCGTTAAACGGCATCTGGAAGTTTGATTTTGCGGAGGGGCCGGAGCTGGCACCAAAAGATTTTGATAAGCCGGAATTTGACACTGCCGGATGGGACGATATCCGCGTACCCGGACACTGGCAGCTGCAGGGATACGGGCATCCGCATTACACGGATCTGTATTACCCGTTTCCGGTAGATCCTCCGCATGTGCCGAACGACAATCCGACGGGCAGCTACGTAAGGGAGTTTGATATTCCTTCCCATTGGGACGGACAAAAGGTATGCATCAAATTCGACGGCGTGGACAGCGCCTTTCATGTATGGCTGAACGGTTCGCTGGTCGGCTACAGCCAGGGCAGCCGCCTTACCTCCGAGTTCGATCTGACGCCGTACTTGCAGGCCGGGACCAACCGTCTGGCCGTCCGCGTATATCAGTGGTCGGATGGCAGTTATCTGGAGGATCAGGATATGTGGTGGATGAGCGGCATTTTCCGGGACGTCTATCTGGTGGCTGAGCCTGCGAGCGTCCGCCTGACCGATTTCCGGGTCGTAACCGAGCTGGACGCGGCATTCTCGAATGCGGTGCTGTCGGTCCATGCAGATGTGGAGGGGGAGGACGCCGCAGGCAAAATCCGGCTGCAGCTGCTGGATCATGCGGGAAAAGAGCTGTTATCCGCCGAAAAGCCGTTGTCCGGGCAGGTGCAGGCCGAGTTCAATCTGCCTGTTTCCAGACCTGTCTTATGGAATGCGGAGTCCCCATACTTGTATCATCTTGTGCTGACCGTGCTCGATTCGTCGGATCAGGTTACGGAGTCTATCGCCCAACGGGTGGGCTTCCGCCGCGTGGAGGTGCAGAACGGTCAGTTCCTGGTCAACGGGAAGGCGATCCTGCTCAAGGGCGTCAACCGTCATGACCATCATCCGAATACGGGCCGTACGGTGACACCGTCCACGATGCTGCAGGATATCAAGCTGATGAAGCAGCATAACATTAACGCCGTGCGTACGGCGCATTACCCCAATGATCCGCGGTTCTATGATCTGTGCGACGAATATGGCCTCTACGTGATGGAGGAAACGGATCTCGAAACCCATGGCTTCGAGCCGCTCGGCAATATTTCGAGGCTGAGCGATGATCCGGCCTGGAAGGAAGCTTATGTGGACCGGGTTCGCCGCATGGTGGAACGGGACAAAAACCATCCGTCGGTCATTTTCTGGTCGCTTGGCAATGAATCGGGCTTCGGCTGCAACTTCCGCGCGATGTCCGAATGGTGCAAGGCGCATGATTCCACGCGGCTTGTGCACTACGAAGAGGACCGGGAAGCGGAAGTGTGCGACGTTGTGAGCACGATGTATTCTTCCGTGGAAAAAATGGAAGGCTTCGGGCAAATGGAGGACCATCCAAAGCCGCATATCTTATGCGAGTTCGCCCATGCGATGGGGAACGGACCCGGAGGTCTGCGGGCGTACTTCGACGTCTTCGACAAGTACCGGCGCCTGCAGGGCGGCTTCGTCTGGGAGTGGATCGACCATGGCCTCAGCCGCAAGTCGGCGGACGGCAAAGAAGATTACGCGTACGGCGGAGATTACGACGATGTGCCGAACAACAGCAACTTCGTCATTGACGGGCTCATCCGCCCGGATCGGACGCCATCGCCGGGGCTGATCGAATATAAGAAAATAATCGAACCCGTCCGGGTCGAAATGATCGGCGCCGGCCGGATCCGCATCACGAACCGGTATGATTTTATCGGCCTGGATCATCTGCGGGCGCATTACAGCGTTACGGCTGACGGACGCGTCTTGGACAGCGGCGTGCTGGACCTGCCGGATATCGGCGCCGGAGAAAGCCGGGAGGTCACGGTTCCGATGCGGAGCGATTTCCCGCTTGCATCGGCGGAGCCTGCCATGGAGCACTGGCTGAACATCGGCTTTACGCTGGCGGCGGAATGCGATTGGGCTCCGCAGGGGCATGAAGTGGCTTGGGCGCAGTTCGAGCTGCCTGCGGCTTCGGATGGTCCATCCGGCATATCGGCTGAAACGCATAAGCATCGGGATACGCTTACCGTTTCTGAAGCGGACCGGGAGCTTGTTCTCGCGAGTGACCGGTTCCGCATGGCCGTGGATCGCCTGCGTCCGGGCATCGCTTCGCTCCGCATCGGCGGCAGGGAGCTGATCCGGCGCGGTCCCCGCCTGAATTTCTGGCGCGCGCCGATCGACAACGACATGTACGTGCTGCCGGATTGGCGCAAAGCCCATCTCGACCGGCTCTCGGAGCGGGTCGACGGCTTCCGTTGGGAGCGGCTGGATGAAGCTGCGGTACGGATGACCTGGATTTCGCGGATTGCGCCGCCGGTTCATGACTGGGGCTTCCGCTGCCAAGTCTCCTATACCGTGACCGCAAGCGGACTGATTACAATGGATGTCAGCGGCAAGCCGGAAGGAACGCCGCCATCCATGCTGCCGAAAATTGGTCTGCAGCTGGAAATTCCGGGCGACATGGAGCATGTTCGCTGGTACGGCCGCGGGCCGGGCGAAAGCTACTCCGACAGCAAGGAAGCGGCACGAGTCGGCGTATATACGGATACAGTGGATGGACTATTCACGCCGTATGTCTATCCGCAGGAGAACGGAAACCGGACGGATGTCCGCTGGATGTCCATCACGGACGGAGCCGGCATCGGCCTGCTCGCCGCAGGCGCGCCAGTATTCGAATTCGGCGCAAGCCGTTATACGGATGGCGATGTGGAAGCCGCCCAGCATCGAAGCGATCTGACGGCACGTGATTTTATTACGCTCAATCTGGACTACCGGCAAAACGGTCTCGGCAGCAACAGCTGCGGACCGGCCCAGTCGCCGGAGCATGCCGTCAAGCCGGAGCCTTTCCGGTTCCGGATTCTGCTTCAGGCGTACACGGCAGAGGATTCTTCGCCTGAACGCTTGAGCCGGAGAATGGCGTCGGAAGCCAAACACCATGAAATGGAGGAGGAGAACCATGCTTAATACACAGGACGTTTTGAACTTAACCGGCAAGGTGGCGGTCGTTACGGGGGGAGCCTCGGGGATCGGCCTGGCCACGGCCGAGCTGCTGGCGAATTTCGGGGCACATGCCGTGCTGCTCGATATTAATGAGACAGCCGGGGAGAAGGCGGCTGCAGACATCCGCGGGCAGGGAGGACAGGCCAGCTTTTTCCGCTGCAATGTCACCTCGGCCGAGGACTGTGAACGCGTTGTCTCGGAAATCAGCGCTGCGCTTGGAGGCATCCATATCCTGTTCAATAATGCCGGGGTGATCCGCCGCAAGACGGTAACCGAGCTGGAGGAGAAGGATTGGGATCTGGTGCTGGACGTTTCGCTCAAAGGGGTCTTCCTCCTCTCCAAGTATGTCATTCCGGTCATGGAGCAATGCGGGGGAGGCAGCATCATCAACACCGGCTCCGGCTGGGGCCTCAAAGGCGGAGACCGCGCGGCGGCATACTGCGCGGCCAAGGCCGGCGTCGTGAATCTGACGAAGGCGATGGCGATCGATCACGGAGCAGCCAATATCCGCGTCAACTGCGTGTCGCCCGGCGACACGGATACGCCGCTGCTGCGCGACGAAGCGAAGCAGCTAAAACAGGACGAGGCCGCGTTCCTGGTCGCTTCCGCCGGCGGACGTCCGCTCGAGCGTCTCGGCACGCCGCGCGACATCGCGAATGCCGTATTGTTCCTGGCGAGCGATCTTTCCTCTTGGGTGACCGGCAGCGTGCTTGTCGTTGACGGGGGCGGCATTGCTTAAATCGGACATTTCTTTCATTCATTCAACACGAACGGAGGCGTTTCATTTGGCTGACAACAGAACGTATGCCCATCCTTATATTCCGAATACCGTCCCGGAAGTCCGGGACGCCATGCTGAAGGAAATTGGCCTGACATCCATGGATCAGCTCCATGACGCCATTCCGGACAGCCTGAAGCTGGACCGGGAGATGAACATCCCGCCGGCGATGAACGAGTATGAGCTGCGCCGCCATATCGAGGGCCTGCTGGCCAAGAACAAGCATGGCGCCGATTACTTGAATTTCCTCGGCGCCGGCTGCTGGCAGCATTTCATCCCCGCCGTATGCGATGAGATCAACCAGCGCTCGGAATTCGTCACCGCCTATGCGGGAGAGCCGTACGAGGACCACGGCCGTTTCCAGGCCCTGTTCGAATATCAGAGCCTGCTCGCCGAGCTGGTGGATATGGACGTCGTGAACGTGCCGACCTTTGACTGGGCGCAGGCGGCTTCCACCGCCATCCGGATGGCCGGGCGCGTTACGGGCCGGAAGACGGCGCTGATGCCGCGATCCGTCGACCCGGATAAGGCGGCGATCATCCGCAATTACTGCATGCCCGTGATGGATATTCAATATATCGAGATCGATCCGGCTACCGGAAAAATCGACGTGGACGATCTTCGCGGCAAGCTGAGCAGCGATGTGGCCGCGGTTTATTTCGAGAATCCGGGATATCTCGGCATCATCGAGGACCAGGGGGGGACGATCTCCGCTCTTGCCCATGAAGCGGGCGCGGTTTCCGTCGTGGGCGTCGATCCGATCTCGCTCGGGGTATTGGAGCCGCCGGCACGCTACGGCGCGGATATCGTCTGCGGCGATTTGCAGCCGCTCGGCATGCATATGAACTATGGCGGCGGGCAGGCGGGCTTCATCGCCACGCGCGATGAAGAGAAGTTCGTGATGGAGTACCCTTCGCGCCTGTTCGGCATCGTGCCGACCGAGGTGGAAGGCGAGTACGGCTTCGGAGACGTCGCTTATGAACGTACGTCCTTCGCTCTGCGCGAGAAAGGCAAGGAGTCCGTAGGGACCCAGACCGCCTTATGGGGAATCACGGCAGGCGTCTACTTGGCGCTGCTCGGACCGGCCGGCATGCAGGAGGTCGGCAGCACCATCATTCAGAAGTCGGGCTATGCCGCCAAGCGTCTGGCAGAAATTCCGGGGGTTTCCCTTCGCTTTGAGGGCGCCTTCTTCAAGGAATTCGTCGTCGATTTCAACAAGACAGGGCTGACGGTCGCCGAGATCAACCGCCGTTTAATGGACGAGGGGATTTTTGGAGGCAAAGATCTGTCCGCGGGCTATCCGACATGGGGACAATGCGCGCTGTACTGCGTGACGGAGATTCATACCCAAGCCGACCTGGACCGTCTGGCGGCAGCGCTTCGCTCGATTGCAGGCACATCATCGAACGGATCATAAGGAGGAGGACGAATACGCCATGAAACGGATCATCAGAGACCGCAAGGTACGCCAGTTCCACCAAGCCAAATGGGATGAGCCCGTCATTTTCGAGCTTCACCGCGCGGGCGAGCGGGGCGTCATCCCGCCGGGAACCGAAGCCGCCGTGGCCGCCGAGATCGGCAGCGCGGCGGACCGGATTCCGGCTTCCATGCAGCGGGCCGCCGCACCCGCGCTTCCGGAAATCGGCCAGGCCAAAGTGCTGCGGCATTATCTCCGATTGTCCCAGGAAACGCTGGGATCGGACTTGAACGTCGAGATCGGGCAGGGGACCTGCACGATGAAATACATTCCCCGGATCAACGAAATGCTGATCCGCAATTCGCGCATGACCGAACTGCATCCGCTCCAGGATGTCGATTCCGTGCAGGGTATGCTGGAAATTTTCCATAACCTCGATCTGGCGATGCGTGAAATTTCCGGCATGGATGCATTCTCGTTCCAGCCCAGCAGCGGAACGCAGGCGCTGCTCGCCATGGCCTCGATCGTCCGTGCCTATCATGATTCCCGCGGCGAGGGAGAGCAGCGCGACGAGATCATCACGACCATCTTTTCGCATCCTTCCCAGGCTGCAACCGCAGCGGTGAAGGGATATAAGATTATTACGCTGCATCCGGACGAGGACGGGTTCCCGGATCTGGAGAAGCTGAAGAATGCCGTTTCCGAACGGACGGCAGGCTTTGTCGTCGCGAACCCGGAAGACACCGGCATTTACAATCACCGTATCCGGGAATTTACGGACGTCGTGCATGCCGCCGGCGGCATCTGCTATTATGACCAGGCGAACGCCAATGGTCTGCTCGGCATTACCCGGGCCAAGGAAGCGGGCTTTGATATGTGCTTCTTCAACCTGCACAAAACCTTCGCTGCTCCTCATATGTGCGGAGGACCGGCGACCGGAGCGCTCGGCGTGACCGATGCATTGAAGCCGTTCCTGCCGGGACCGCTGGTAGACCGCGAAGCTGACGGGCATTATGTGCTGAAGCAGCAGGGCGATCTGAGCATCGGCAAGGTGCGAAGCTTCCACGGCGTCGCCCAAACCGTTCTCCGCTCCTATGCCTGGATCCTGAGCCTTGGCGCTGAAGGACTGAAAGACGTGGCTCAGGTCGCCGTATTGAACAACAATTACCTGTACCATAAAATCCTGCAAATTCGCGGTGCAAGCGCTCCTTACATCAAAGGGCGGCGGCTCGAGCAGGTGCGCTACAGCTGGAAGCAGCTGACGGACGAAACGGGCGTCACGACGGAGGATATCACGCGCCGGATGTGCGATTTCGGACTTCATTACTGGACGTCCCATCACCCGTACATCGTACCGCAGCCGTTCACGCTGGAGCCGACCGAATCCTATTCCAAGGAGGATTTGGACGAATATATCCATGCGCTCGAGCATATCTCGCATGAAGCTTATACGAATCCGGAGATCGTCAAATCCGCCCCGCACAGCAGCACGGTACACCGCAATGACGAATCATCGCTCGACGATCCGAAGCAGTGGTGCATTACATGGCGCGCCTATTTGAAGAAAACGAGCCCGGAGCTGCAGACGCAAAGCCAAGCGTGAGCCAATCAGGTTCATGCGTTCAAGAGGCCCTTTTAGGGCCTCTTTAGTTTTTCGGAAAAGCATCTTCAGCGTCCATTCCAAGCTTCTATAGTCGGTTACGATACGATATAATAGAGTAAACAACTTCTCTGGATCCGCTTGCATGACCTCTTGAATCTTCCGCAGCCTGGCCCAACATGTATCTTTTTCCTGCAAATCAATTCCGAAACATCACCACTTCATGACTTTCTCTTCCGTATCATGACTCTTTTGAATATCAAACCCATTCCTACAAGGATTATCAGGCAGGTTTCCCGTTTAATAACAGATAGGGTGATTGTCCATACTTGTACACGGTAAAAGAAGCCTAAGCGTGGCATGACGCCGCGAGTATGCTTTTTTCATATCAAGTGAATCAGCGCCTCTCTATTTTAATCAAAGGAGAATCAGCCATGAAAAGAAAAGAAGTTGTGGCCATGCTGCTGGCTGGAGGGCAGGGCAAGCGCTTGAAGAGCTTAACGAAAACGCTGGCGAAGCCCGCGGTCTATTTCGGAGGTACATACCGGATCATCGATTTCCCCTTAAGCAACTGCTCCAATTCTGGCATCGATACGGTCGGCGTTCTGACTCAATACGAGCCGCTTGTGCTGCACTCCTATATCGGCGTCGGCAGCGACTGGGACATGGACCGCCGCAGCGGGGGCGTTTACGTGCTGCCTCCTTACGAGCGGGAAGATGGAACAAGCTGGTACCGCGGAACCGCGGATGCCATCTACCGGAATATGAAGTTCATCGAACAGTATGATCCGGAGCATGTGCTGATATTGTCAGGCGATCACATATACAAGATGGATTATGACCGCATGCTGCAGTACCACAAGCAAAAACATGCCGACTGCACCATTTCCGTCATCGACGTGACCCTGGAGGAAGCTACGCGTTTCGGGATTCTGAATACGGACGACGATTTGCAAATTTACGAATTCGAAGAGAAGCCTGAGAAGCCGAAGAGCACCTTGGCATCGATGGGGGTGTATTTGTTTAAATGGGACGTGCTGAAACAATATTTGCTGCAAAACGTGGAGCAGCCGGATACGAGCCATGATTTCGGCAAAGACATCATTCCGATGATGCTGGCTGAAGAAAAAACGCTGTATGCCTATCCGTTCCAAGGATACTGGAAGGATGTCGGCACGATCAACAGCCTGTGGGAAGCGAATATGGATCTGTTGTCAGAGACGTCGGAGCTGAATCTGAACGATCCGGACTGGCGGATCTATACACGCAATCCGAACCAGCCGGCTGAGTATATCGCGCCGGGAGCGAAGGTGCGGGGCTGCATGATCAATGAGGGCTGCTCCGTATACGGCGAGGTGAGCCATTCCGTTCTTTTTTACGGGGTCGAAGTGGGAGAAGGCAGCGTCGTGACCGATTCCGTCATCATGCCGCAGGTGAAGATCGGACGAAACGTGCGGATTCACCGCGCGATCATTACCGAGAACCTTGTGATTGAAGACGGCACGGTCATCGGCGAGGGACTCGGAGAGGACAGCGAAATTTTATTGGTTACGGGCGACAATGAAGCCGCACCAAGCATCCTGGATTCGTCCCCAACCCCAACCCTTTAATAGGACTGCATCATCCTGAAACCCAAAATAAAAAGGACGGTGTCAATCATGAAGGAACTGATGGGCGTCATTAACCTGGATCATGAGCTGGATCAATTGAATGAGCTGACGTATTTCCGCTGCGGGGCGGCCGTGCCGTTTGCCGGCCGTTACCGGCTGATCGATTTTGTGATGTCCAACATGATGCATGCAGGCATTCTGGATATCGCGCTGTTCGTCCGGCGGAAATACCGGTCGCTGCTCGACCATCTCGGGGAAGGGAAGCCCTGGGATTTGGACCGTAAACGGGGCGGGCTGTTCGTTCTGCCTCCCGATTGGAACGATCCGACGGATGTTTCCACGGGCGAACTCCAGCATATTCATAATAATCTGGACTTTTTTGAGCGAGGTTCGGCCCGGTACGTCGTGTACTCCGGAAGCCAGCATTTGAGCAATGTCGATTTCTGCGATGCCTATGCCTACCATCTCGAGCAGGGAGCCGACGTTACGCTAATTTATACTAAGACGCAGCAGATTCGGCCCGAGCATCAGGCCTGTACCCGACTGGACGTGGATGAAAACGGAAGGGTGACCGATATTCATCTGGAGCGCGAGCATCCCAACCTGTATATGGAAATGTTCATCATGGAGAAGAACATGTTCCTTCATCTCGTCAGACAGTGCATCGCTCACGGGGAGAGCCACTTTTTCCGCGACGCCATCCAGAAGAACCGCAGAAAGCTGAACATTGCCGGTTATGAATACAAAGGATACCATGCGGTGATCAACTCGCTCGAGAGCTATTACCGCAACAGCCTGGATTTGCTGAAGCCGGACACGTATCATTCGCTGTTCCGCGAGCAGCCAGTCCACACGAAGATCAAATACGAGGTGCCGGCCAAATACCTGAATACTGCCGATGTGAGCAATTCTCTGGTGGCGAATGGCTGCCAAATCGGAGGATCGGTGGACGGCAGCATCTTGTTCCGCGGGGTCCAGGTCAAGGAAGGGGCCCGGATCCATAACTCGATTATTATGCAAAAATGCATTATTGAAGAAGACGTGGTGCTGGAGAACGTCATTTTAGACAAAGACGTCGTCATCTCCAGAGGCCGCAAACTGCAGGGCGATATTAGAAAGCCGTTTGTAGTGGCGAAAGACACCGCGATTTAAACCTATGCGTCAGGAGGACACTTCTTTTGTTTAACAACAAGGAATTATTCAAGACTGCGTTTAAGGAGCAACTGGTCAGCCGTTTGGGAAAAAGCATGGATGAAGCGACCGCAGGCGATATTTACAAAATTCTCGGCAATCTGATCCGCGAAGTGATCGGACGCGAGTGGGCGGAGACCAATCAGGAATACAAAATCCAGCAGCAGAAGCAGGTGTATTATTTTTCGATGGAGTTCCTCATCGGGCGGCTGCTCGGGAATAATCTCTTGAACCTGGGACTGCTTGAAACTGTGCGGGACGGCCTGCTCGAGCTGGGCTGGAATCTGGAGGAGATCGAGGAGCAGGAGCCGGATGCCGGTCTCGGTAACGGAGGCCTGGGCCGACTTGCTGCCTGTTTCCTCGACTCTCTCGCTTCCCTCGGCTATGCGGGCCATGGCTGCGGAATCCGTTACAAGTACGGCCTGTTCGAACAAAAGATCATCGATGGGCATCAGGTTGAGCTTCCGGATGACTGGCTTCAAAAAGGAAATGTATGGGAAGAGCGCCGGCCTGACAAAAGGGTCTTGGTGAGCTTCTGGGGCCAGGTGGAGATATCCGAGGAGAACGGCAGAACGGTTTTCCGCACGGTAAACGACGAGAAAATTTGGGCTGTGCCTTACGATGTGCCGGTGATCGGTTACGGCGACCTTCATGTGAACACCCTGCGGCTGTGGAGCGCCGAATCGGCGATGGATCCGGCCCGAATGCGGATGCAGGGCCAAAACAGTTATTATAAATTTCTGGATTACAACCGTTCGGTCGAATCCATTTCCGAATTTCTGTATCCGGACGATTCCGGCTACGAAGGCAAGCTGCTTCGTCTGAAGCAGCAATACTTCCTGTGTTCTGCAGGGCTTCACAGCGTGCTGCGAACCTTTGAGAAGCTGGGCCGGCCTTACACCGAGCTCCCCGACAAGGTGGCCCTCCATATTAACGATACCCATCCGACCTTGCTGATTCCGGAGCTGATGCGGATATTGATCGATGATCAGGGGTTCGGCTGGGATGAAGCCTGGGATATTACCACGCGCACCGTATCCTACACCAACCATACGCTGCTCAGCGAAGCGCTGGAGAAGTGGCCCGTTAATATGGTCAGGGAACTGCTGCCGCGCGTGTACATGATCATCGAGGAAATCAACAAGCGTTTCTGCGGCATGCTGCTGGAACGTTTTCCGGGGCGGCAGGACCTTGTCGACCAGATGGCCATCATCGAAAGCGACCAGGTGAAAATGGCCCATCTGGCGGTGGTCGGCAGCTACAGCGTTAACGGCGTGGCCCAGCTGCATACGGATCTGTTGAAACAAGACGTCATGAAGCCGTTTTACGAGCTGTATCCGGAACGCTTCAACAACAAGACGAACGGCATTACCCATCGCCGCTGGCTGATGCACGCGAATCCGGAGCTAAGCCGTTTGATCAGCGAGACCATCGGGACGGAATGGATTCTGAATCCGCATCAGCTGCTGAAGCTGGAGGAATATAAAGACGATCCGGCATTCCAGGAATCGATCATGCGCATCAAGCGCGGCAACAAGCTGCGTCTCGCGGATTATATCCGGCAGAAGCAGGGGATCTCCGTCGATCCCGATTCCATCTTCGATGTTCAGGTGAAACGGCTTCATGGCTATAAAAGGCAGCTGATGAACATTTTGCACGTCATGCACTTGTATAACGAGATCAAGGATCATCCGTCGGAAGAACGGGTTCCGCGGACCTTCATTTTCGGGGCCAAGGCGGCGCCGGGGTATTATTTGGCGAAAAGCATCATCAAGCTGATCAATGTCGTGGCCGACGTGGTCAATAAGGATCCGCAGATGAACGGCAAGCTGAAGGTGCTGTTTCTGGAAAACTATTCGGTGTCTTTGGCGGAGAAAATCATCCCGGCAGCCAATGTCAGCGAGCAAATTTCCACGGCTGGCAAAGAGGCGTCCGGTACAGGCAACATGAAGTTCATGATGAACGGCGCACTGACGATCGGTACGCTGGACGGCGCCAATGTGGAAATGCATCAAATGCTGGGCGACGACAACATGTTCCTGTTCGGCCTAAGGTCGGAAGAGGTGCTGCAGTATTACCGATCCGGCGGCTATCATGCCAGGGAGATGTATGAACGGGATTCGCGGATCAAGCGGGTAATGGATCAGCTGGTGTCTGCCGGTCCGTTTTGCTGCCATGACCTCGAGTTTGGCCTCATATCCCAATCCATATTGGATTTGAATGACGAATTTTTCGTGCTGCGGGATTTCGGCAGCTATGCTGACACGCAGGCGGCGATTGACCGGGCTTACCTCGATACCCAGGCCTGGGCCGCCAAGTCCATCGTCAATATCGCGCATGCCGGACATTTTTCCAGCGACTGCACGATTAACCGCTACGCCGCCGATATATGGAAGATTCGTCCGGTGCAGCCGGCGATTCAGGTATGACCTATATGAAGCCTAACGAAAACGGCAGTCCCATGGGACTGCCGTTTTTTTCGCGTCTATTCAAGATTCGTAAGCGACTTGGCCTGCGCCGCCTTCGCGCAGCAAATGCCGGTAATTCGATTTCACGAACTCAACGACCTTGTCGCAGATGATCCGGTGCCCCTCCCGATTCGGATGGATGCCGTCGGAGCAGAGGAATTGGGTGAAATCAGGATGCTCCAGAAAAGCCCCGCGCACATCGATGTACTTGGTTTTGGTCAGCTCCGATACCTTCAGGATGGTCGAATTGTAGCGTTCCTGCCACCAATAAATTTTAGTCACGCTGCCGAGCCATTTCAGGATGTTGCGCTCCGCCTCGGGATCGTTCTGGCTGACCCATTTAAAATACTTGTCCGCATTCAGCGGGGGAAGGCTCATGAGAATCGGAATGATCTGCTGGTTTTTCAGCTCGTTCACCGTTTCAGTGAGCATTTGTTCAAACATATTAAAGTCGGTTTTCGGATAATGCTCCGCCTCGGGATTGGTTGCGATTTCGTTCCAGTTAAAGTCGCAATCATTGCCGCCGTACTCGATCAGCACGATGTTGGGTTTCTCCTTCAGCACATCCTTTTTCAGGTTGCTGATTCCTTTCAACAGCGTGTTTCCGAATCTTGCCGTATTGCGGACCGCGCCCTTCAGTTTATTTTGCAGAAGGGATACATAATTGTCCTCCAAAATCACGTACTTCTTTCGAACCTCGTCATAGATAACGCCCTTGGAGATGGAATCGCCCGACACGATATACTTGGCACCGTCATCCCCAAAGTCCAGATTAAATCCTCCCACAGCTTCACCCCGTTTCCATGTTTTTTCTCTTCCTCTATTGTAGTGTAGCCGCTTCTCGTAAAGCAAGTGCCCTCATTTCTAACTTGCCTTCTTGCATGGTATAATTACCAAAAAAGGAGTGATCTCATGACAGTAGAATTCCAAGTTCAAGCTACACCCAATCCGAATTCCATCAAAATTAACACGAATACAACCCTGTTTGAAGGTCCGAAAAGCACATCCCTGAAAAGCGGGGAAGCAACCGACCATCCGCTTGCGAGCGCTTTGATCCGCATCGAAGGGGTCGATAACATCTTTGGTATCCGGGATTTCGTAACGATCAGCAAGACGCCGGATGCCGACTGGGACGACATTCTGCCGCAGGTTGAAGCCGCATTTAACTCGGTTTACGCATAGGCCGAAGGAAATTGCATGTTTTTACCTACCTGTCCTTTGTATCGCTGGTGCCTTAAGCACCAGCGATATTTGCGTTTATCTCCATTTTTGCTTTCGTCTTCCGGTCGCACCTGTATCGGTATGTTAAATTCTGCAATACAGCATGTAGCAAAATTTTCTAATTCCTTAGGATGAGATCGCCTTTATAGTCAAAAAGATATGCGTTCCATAGCCTGATAGCCTATTTCCCTGAAGCGGAAAAGATGCTTCTAGTTACCTTGTCGTAGTCAAGTTTTCCTGGGTTGCTAGGCCGATCTCTCGACCCGTTTGGCCTATTCACAAGGCATGACAATTGTGGTTTTCTGAATAATAGTGACGATGGGTGACTGGCTTGCTTAAATCGAGCCGAAGTTTGACTAATGCAGGAGGCCTAGGAATGACGGAACAAATAGGTAGAAGAAAACTGTCTTTTTCAATTCGAATACTGCTATCCGCCTTATTTTTGACAGGACTTGTGGGCGAGTCCGGCTGGGGTGAGGGACATCATGCTTCAGCGGCGGCAGCTCCGGCGGTGCAGCGCCAGACCTTTACGGATATTAAAGGGCATTGGGCGCAGGAGCAGATCGGGGATATGGTGAAGCAGGGGATTTTGGACGGATATCCCGACGGAAGCTTCCGGCCGAACGAGCCGGTGAAGGTGGACCAGTTCATCAAGATGCTGATCCTGTCCTTCAGCGATTTGCATCCGAATCAGGAACGGAGCTGGAAAGGTTCCTTTCTCGATATGCTGTCCGAAGAGAACCGGACGATCCTGAAGCAGGATTACCGTTATTTTAACTTTAAGCCTGCCATGACCGGATATTGGGCCAAGCCATACATAGACGTCGCAAGCGACCTGAACTTTTTGAGTAAAAGCCGATTCAGCGATTTCCAGTCAGATATGACCCGGGAAAACGTGGCCGAGATTGTTTTCTATACGCTTCAGGAAACGGAGTTTCTGGAGGATGAGCAGTTCAGCCGCTCGGTGGCCCAGGCATACGGGGATTTGACGAGCGCGAATGACCGGGAGCAGAAATTTATTGCCGAATCGCTCATTAAGGGGATTATGCAGGGGTACCCGGACGGCAGCTTCGGCGTGGGGCGCTACGTGACCCGCGCGGAATCTCTTGTTATCTTGAACCGTCTCACGGATAAAGCAAAGCGTGTACCAATCAAGCCCGAATCGGATAAGCTTCAACGGCTTGTACCGACGGCAGGCGGCGGGCAAAAAATCGTAGCCTTCCCCGACAAATCCATGTGGGATGCTTATGAAACGTTGATCAAAGCCGGCAAGCTGCGCGGTACCAACTATGACCTGTTTGAGACAACGCTGCGCCTGTACAAGGACGAGAAGGAGAAGAAGGCCGTGCAGCAAAGCACCGGCATCGGCAACGTAGGGGCAGGGACGCCGGTTCCGCAGGAAGAAGCCGCGATCTGGCTGGATCCGACGTTCAATACCTACGGCATTACCGTCCGGCTTCGCGAAGGCACGCTGGCGCGTAACAAGGAGTCGATCGAGCTGTTCTCCAATCAGCTGTTCAGTTATGATGCCGCTCTGTTCCAGCGCTGGTTCGATTCGATCTGTACCGAGGTGGAGGCAGGACGGCCTCTGGCATCCAAACAAGCGAATGTCGGTCCATATACGGTTAACGCTTTGGTCGACAACGCGCAGAAGACCGTAGTATTCTCCGTTGCGGTCAAGAAATAACTTGCCATGCCCATGAAACGGCATGAATCACAATAAAGCTCCCGCACCGTGCAGTGCTTGATGGATCAAGGCGCTGCTTCCGGTGCGGGAGCTTTTTTCTGAACTTCCCATGCATGCTGCTCTGCATGACGATTCTTGTATGGAGGAGATGAGCTTATTCGGGCGGGAATCTCAAGCCCTGGCGGCTGCGGGTATATTCATATAATCCGGCCATCAGCTCCAGCGACTTCTTGCCTTCTTCCGCATCGATCCAAAATGGCCGTCCATCCCGGACATGCCGGTAAAAATCCGCGATCAGCTTCCGGTGGCTCGTTCCCCAATAGGATTTGCCGCCTGCTTTGGTCTGCGGAGGCTCGCATAGCCGGGTTTCCTCTCCATCCTTCCATAGATAGAGCGAATCGCGGCGCTGGGTCAAAACCCCGTTCTCAAACACGATCTCCAGCTCCACGGGCGAATCCGTTCCGTAGGCCGTCGTCCCGTAAAAGAGTGCCCTGGCACCGCTCGTGAAATCGATGCATGCATGGGCGGTATCTTCCACTTCAATTAAATCGGCGAGCGCGTCGGCGGTCACGCTGCCCTTGACCGAGGATATGGCTCCACCGAACCACTGCAGCAGATCCAGGGTATGGAGCGTCTGGTTGATCAGGACGCCGCCGCCTTCCGTGGCCCAGCGGCCCCTCCACGGCGCGCTTTCATAATAAGCTTGATCGCGGTGCCAGGTGACAATGCCTTTCATGCAGATCAGCCTGCCCAAGCTTCCGGAGGCGATGTATTCGTGAATCATCTGCGAGGCGGCGTTGTACCGGTTCTGGAACGTGACGCCAAGCTGTCCACGGCTGTTTCGGGCCGCCTCCAGCAAGGCGTCGGCGGATGCCGGGTTTTCGGCCATCGGCTTTTCGGTCAGAACATGCTTTCCGGCTGCCAACAGCTCCACCGCCATTTCCGCATGGAGATGATGGGGCGTGCATAGATGAATGACCTGAATGTCGTCCCGCTCCAGCAAAACCCGGTAGTCGGCGGCAGCCTCGCATGCATAACGCGCAGCGGCTGCTTGCGCTTTCGGCAGGTCTGAATCTACCACGAGGCGAAGCCCCGCATCATCCAGTTCCATAACCGCATCCGCATGAAGGGGGAAAATAGCTCCGCAGCCGATGATGGCTGCTCCTGTCTTATTCATCATATCCCGTCCTCTTTTAAGAATTTACCTGGATAATGGAACGAGTAGGCGCTCGGCAATGGCTTAAGAGATGCGGACCGCCATTTCCTGCGCTTTCAGGCAGAGTTCGGCGGCCTTGAAGGCATGCTCCTGCGTCATAGCGTTCTCGGTACGGTTGAGGCAGTCGAGAATCAGTTGTCCGAAGAACGGATATCCGATCTGTCCGTGAACGGCAAAATGCTGCTCGCCGTCCTTATTGACGAGGAAGACGTGATCCCCTTCCGAGTCCCGTGCAACGTCAATGTATTTGCGGAGCTCGATGGTTCCTTCCGTTCCGATGATGAACGTTCTACCATCGCCCCAGGTACGGAGTCCGTCCGGCGTAAACCAGTCCACGCGGAAGTATTGGGTGGCTCCGGTATCGCCAACCAGCGTGGCATCCCCATAGTCCTCCAGCTCCGGGTATTCGGGATGGTTATAGTTAGCGATTTTGCTGTGAAGCACCTGCGCGTCCTTGCTGCCTGTATAATACAGAAACTGTTCAATTTGATGGCTGCCGATGTCGCAGAGAATGCCGCCATATTGCGCCTTCCGGAAAAACCAATCCGGCCGCGAAGCCGCGCTCAGCCGGTGCGGGCCGAACCCGGTCACCTGCAGCACGCGCCCGATGGCTCCGTCATGGATGAGCTGCCCGGCATAGATAGCGGACTCCACATGCAGCCGTTCGCTGAAATACACCATATACTTCCGGCCGGTTTCACGGACCTTGGCCCGGGCGGACTCGAGCTGCTCCAGCGAGGTGAAGGGAGTCTTGTCGGTAAAATAATCCTTTCCGGCGTCCATCACCCGCAGACCAAGGGCGCAGCGCTCTGATGGCACTGCCGCTGCCGCTACCAGGCGCACGGACGGATCCTCCAGAATCTGCTCCAGGCTGTCCGCCACGGCAGCACCCGGGAAGTGGGCTGCGAAGGCTTCGGCCTTGGCGCGGTCCGGATCAAATACCCATTTCATCGAAGCGCCCGCTTCGATAAGTCCCTGGCTCATCCCCTGAATATGACCATGGTCCAGGGCGGCTGCGGCGAAAATGAATTCGCCCGGCTTCACCACAGGGTTGGGTTTGCCCTGCGGAGCATAATTCATTCCGTCCTGTTTCTGCGTCATAGCTGCTGCATCCCTTCCCACATGAATTGCCCGTACTGCTTCAACAGCTCCTTCGAGTCATACTGCTCGCTGAAATCTTCAATGCCGAGGTAGCCGTCGTAGCCGACGCTCTTCAGATCCTGAAGCAGGCTTCCGAAATTCACGATGCCCTCTCGCATCGGGGCCCATTCCGAGCGCCAGTTGGCCGTTCCGTCCTCGCGGCGTCCGTCCTGAACCCAGCGGGCGTTTTTGATGTGGACATGCGCAAGGTAAGGTCCAAGCAGCTCGATGCCCATGCGGAAATGCTCGTAGCCTTCGTGGACCATGTTTCCGGGATCGAACAGGACGCCGATGTGGTCAGGGTCGCATGCGCTGACGAGCCGGTGAGCGAGGCTTGCGCTAGGTGAAATGGTTCGATGATGCGTCTCAATAACGCCTTTCACGCCGTATTGCTTGGCCATCCGCTCGGCTTCCTTTATGTAGCGCGCCGTGGCTTCGTACAGCTCGGGGTAAGGCTTGCTCCCGTCATAAGACGCGACGCCGATGCGGATCATTTGAGCCCCCAATAAGCGGGCTGTATGGAAAACATGCTCGGTGGCATCGAGGTTAAGGTCGTTCAAGTAAGGCGTAATGCTGACGATCTCCAGGCCTCCGCCTTCGGTGATTTCTTTATATTTGAGCATTTCAGCGTCCGAGAGGGAAGGATCGATCGAGCACAGGTTATTCCCCCAGAATGACGTTTGTTCACCCGCGGCCTCGGCCGGCACTTCCTTGAATCTCCATTCCACGCCGTCCAGACCGGCTTCACGGGCAGCTTTCACCAATTCTTCCGGGTTTAGGTCCGGAGTGACTACAGTAAATACGGAAAGTTTCATCGCCTTTGCCTCCTGCCTTGTATTAGTGTGTTCCTTTAACGTCAAGCACAGTTTGTGCGGATGCTTCTTTACGGAAGGTAGAATTCCGGATTCTCTCCTGGAGCTTGTCGTAGAAAAGATCTTCGTCCAGCGGCAGATCCACCCAGTCATCGGTCCAAGCCGACAGATGCATCGCGTTGGAGATCGTCAGGCCGAGAATGCCGTCTTCTCCAGGAGCAAGCAGCTTTTCGCCATGCAGTAGGGCATTCGTGAAGTTTTGCAGGATGCCTTTATGCTGGGGTCCGTGTCCGTCCGGTACCGGGATGTCGCAGGTCCAGCATTCCGGCTGCCCGAACCCGCCTGTATATTCGCGGTTGAACTGCGGCTCGGGTACTCGCAAACGCCAGAAGGTCAGCTTGCCGTCTTCGATCAGGATTTTGCCGTTATCGCCGCTGATCTCATAGCGGTTGGTTCCCGGGCTTTCGCCGACCGTCGTCACGAATACGCCCGTGGCGCCGTTTTCGTATTCCACGTAGGCGGTGACATCGTCTTCAACCTCAATGTTGCGGTATTTGCCGAACTGACAAAACGCGCGTACCCGTTTCGGCATCATGCCGGTCGTCCACTGCCACAGGTCGAGCTGATGGGGGTCCTGATTCAGCAGCACGCCGCCGCCTTCGCCGGCCCAAGTCGCACGCCAGCCGCCCGAATTGTAGTAGCTCTGTGAACGGTACCAGTTTGTAATGATCCAATTTGTTCTTCTGACCGTGCCTAGCTCGCCGGATTGAATCAAGTCACGCAGCTTGGCATAGAGCGGATTGGTGCGCTGGTTATACATAATGCCGAATTGCTTGCCGGATTTGGCCGCGGCCTCGTTCATTTCCCGAACCGCTTTGGTGAATACGCCGGCGGGCTTTTCCACCAGCACATGGTAACCGTTTTCAAATGCCTGAATGGCCATGCCCGGATGATCATAATGCGGCGTGGCGATCAGCACCACGTCCATCGCTTGGGAGGCAAAAAATGCTTCCGGCGTATCAAAGAGCTGCACCGATTCGGACAGGTTGTTTTTTGCCCAATGCAGCCTGTCAGGATTCGTATCGCAAACGGCTGCCAGTTCGGCGCCGCGAATTTCCCCGCTCAGACTGAGGGCATGCGTGGAGCCCATATTTCCGATTCCAATAATGCCAAAGCGTACTTTTTCCATGAAGGTATTCCACCTTTCCTATCTGCTATTCACCCTTAGCTTAGCTTGAAACGAACGCGTTGAGAATGAATTAGACTAAGAGGCTTTTGCACAAAATTAAGGTGTTTTGGATAAATACAAATGTTACAATAAGGCTGAAACACAGGGGAGGGGATATCGATGGCTCAGGAGCTTGAAGTGTCTGGACGGCTGCCGGAAAGCTTGACGATGAATATCAGCTATGCCCAATACCGTGAGGGGTTTCCGGGATGGAACCGGACCGAGATCGCACCAGCATTTCACCGTCTGTATTTTATTGCTGGAGGCAGCGGGTCGGTTGTCCTGAACGGCGTTACCTATACGCCCAAAGCGAATCAGATGATGATTATGCCGGCGGGCACGAGCCAGATGGCGCTGACGGAGCAGGAGGATCCTTATTCGCGGTATTTTTGCCATTTTGATGCACAGGTGGGAGAGTGGCCCTTGTTTTCGGCGGATAGCAAGCTCTATATCTGTGACGCCAAGGATCCCGAATTCATAGCGCGTACGTTTACAGAAATGGTGGAGCTTTTTCACAATGGCGGCCCTTTTTCGGTTCTGCGTTTGCAGGCATGTCTGTTCACCTTGCTCGCCAGTTGTCTCGAAGATGGGGGTTATACGGATTTCTGGAAGGATTTTTTGCAGCAAACCGAATCGAGCAAGCTTAGGGATGTACTGGCCTATATCCATGGACATCTGCATGAACCGATGGAGATCGAACTGCTGGCGGATATCGTGCATTTGCATCCGAATTATTTTATTCCGTATTTCAAAAAGATCATGGGGGTCACACCGATGCATTACGTTCAGCGCAAACGCATGGAGGTTGCCAAGCGACTGCTGTCCTACACGGATGCACCCATTTCGGATATTGCGGATCAGATCGGCATGCAGCTGGCTTATTTTTCGCGGCAGTTTAAGGGTCACACCGGCCTGTCGCCTACGGCGTACAGGGCCTGCACGAGTTAAATAAGCTTAACCGCTTTGTTCGCTATATACATATAGAACTGAAGAAAAAGAGGATTTTACTGCTGCATAATAAGGCAGTGGAAAAAGGAGCGTATTTTCAAGGAGGAGCCCAATGCAACGAGTTCATGGATTCAGGTTTCGAAAGGCGAAAAAGCCGGCTGCGGAGGCAGTCGGCTTTTTGTTGCGCTCATCTATGGTTGAACCTTAAACGTTATCGGAATCCAAAATATCTTGGACCACCTCTGCAAGGGTGACAATCTCGAGCGAATGTTCCATGGCTTTCTGTGCGGTAGAAAACTGTTTGTTCAGTGACTGCTGAATATTTCTGCCGACGATGCAATCCGGATTGGGATGCTCGTGAGAGTTGAATAAATCGTTTTCTGCTACAACGTTCACAGCCTTATATACATCCAGGAGCGTAATTTCCGAAAGCCCCTTGGCAAGTTCTGACCCCGGTACGCCTGCCCGTACATTCACGAGGCCAGCCCCCTTCAGCATGCTCATGACTTTACGAATGACGACGGGATTGGTATTGACGCTGCCGGCAAGGTGCTCGGAAGTGTTGGTTGCCTTATCCTTGTTGATTGCCAGCAAGCACAAAATGTGTATCGCGACAGAGAATCTGCTGCTGATGGACACGGTACATCCCTTCTTTCTTCCTATACGAATATACTCATTTATAACATGCCTATACTATCGTTACAAGTTCATGGAGATATCCATATGCTTGACAAAAACTCATATTGTAACTATTATAGTTACATGTAAACGTAATGTTTACATCTAGCTGGATATGACAGAATTTTCATCCACGCCGGCAACTCAAACTGGGGAGGTAGAATATATTGAAAATCGCAGTCGTAGGCGCAAGTGGCAAAGCAGGCAGTTTAATCTATCAGGAGGCCGTAAACCGGGGGCATGAAGTAACCGCCATCGTTAGAAACGCATCCAGACTTCAAGGGGAGCATCCATCGGTCATCGAAAAGGATGTGTTCCACTTAACCTCTGAGGATCTGAAACCATTTGATGTGGTAGTGAATGCCTTCCAGGCACCTCCGGGAAGCGAGCATCTGCACGTAGAAGCGGGAAGAGCCCTCATTGAAGCATTAAAAGGCGCTCCGAATACGAAGCTGTTTGTCGTTGGCGGCGCGGGAAGCTTGTTCGCGGACGAGGCCGAAACCTTGAAGGTGATGGATACGCCTGATTTCCCGAGCATCTATTATCCAACCGCTTCGAATCAAGGCAAAAACCTGGAGGATCTGCAGCAGTCGGAAGGCATTACATGGACTTTCCTCAGCCCTTCGGCATTTTTTGATCATGAGGGCAAGAGAACAGGAAAATATCAGGCAGGCAAGGATCATCTGCTGACGAACTCCAAGGGAGAGAGCTATATCAGCTATGCCGACTATGCAATCGCAGTCATAGATGAGATCGAGAATCCGAAGCACGTGAATGAACGCTTCACGGTCGTAGGAGAGAAAAACTAACTATATAATAGATGTAGTAATATCAGATATCCTATTGAATCGGTCTGGGCGGAAGGATGCCCGGGCCGGTTTGCATGTTAGGGCTGCAATGATCCAATGAACGCGGTGAAAAATAAAGTTGGTCATTGTAAAATTTTGTCGCTTGCACTCAAAATCTAATCATGGTACATTATAAATCCGGCCGATGAACATCGATCGGAAATGAGTTTTAAAAAGAGCTTGAAAAAAGAAATTAAAAAAACTTCTTGCAAAGCTCGAAAGAACATGATATTATATAAGAGTTGCTGCTGAGACAAAATGTTGAAGCGGAAACGAGAAAAAATTTGATCTTTGAAAACTGAACAACGAGTGAGATAAGGCTTTGCTTGCAAAGCCGATAGCGAAGCGAATTGGTTCGAGCCTTCTGGCTGAATGATTCGCGGAGCATAAATGAGATTAATATAATGAAATTTCCGATTTGGCTTTGCTTAATCGAAAATGTTCATTGT
>NZ_BIMK01000040.1 GCF_004001045.1 Paenibacillus chibensis | reverse complement strand
TTTTTCATATACATTAGATTAAAGAAGGACGGGTTACTTTTCCTGGATCATCATGATTTTGAGAAGCCATATAATAATACTTTAGTTCATGATATAAAGGGGAAAGTGATTTACCGGAATGTTTAAGTTCATGGTGTTTGTTTCTGTAGAGAAGTGCTTAAGTGGTGCGTGTGATGAAGTGTGCAAAGGGGAAGGCTTAGGGACGTACACAGCGGATCCAGGGCTTCGCAGCCATGGATGAGGGAAGAGGGCTTAAGACTATTTTAAGCTTACTTCGGTATAATCGATAAATTAATGTAACATTTTTGTTACCGACGCACCAAAAGTTGTAAGTATAATAATGAGTGTACATGTCAGGAGGTGCTTTTCGGATTATTGATGTTACGCGATCTTAGAAGAAGGAGGACATACATGCACAGACAATCATGGCTGCATGCTCTTCTTTTGTTTGGAATTGTTGTTTTGCTGATAACGGGCTGTGGAAAGACGGAGCCTTCCTGGACTAATTTTGAAGGAGCTGCCAATGAAAAAACCTTTCCAGTGCCCAAAGAAGCCAATCGAACTGACCGTAATGCAGGAAACACTAAAATAGATTATGTCCGCTATTCCATGAATGGCCTGAAAGAAGAAGATAGTATTCCTGATGCTTATTTGCAGAAGATTAAAGAATGGGGATGGAAAGAAAATACGGATGAGTCGGAGGATGCTTCAAGGGTTTTTGAGAAGCAGAACCGGATCGTTCATCTAACAATCCATGATAACTATTTCACGGTCACTGTTTTAGCTAAAGGAAAGGCGACAGTGAAAAGTACGGACTCTTCCAAACCATAAAGACCCGCATCCGAGGATGCAGGTCTTTTTCTATTTTGAGGCTATATATAGTTTACGTGCGTTATTGCTGATAGTAGCTGATATCTTGATTATTGAATTTGATCATTCCGTCTTGGCGTACACCTTTGAGCCGGGCATAAGCATAAAAACGGGGCAGCAGCAGCCAAAGATGCCAGAAAAGCAAGGAAACGACAAAGGACAGCGGTGAAACAAAAATAAAGATTAGAAAGAGCAGGAGGCCAATGGCCGTAATATAAGTATAAACTTTACGGAACAAGCGGAAACTGATATGTTGATCCGTTATGTACCCAATCCAGGGGATCTGCATGGAGAACTTCCAGCGTTTATGATAAGAAGCACCGGATAGAAGCAGGACGGAACGTGATATCACATAATGAATCCACAAGACCAGCGGCCCGGCCAATGCGAAGTAAAACAGGCTTGTCCATGAGATGAGAACCATTTCCGCAATAATGGCGATATAGGGTAGAAGGAGGTAGCAGCGAACCCAAATCCGCGTTACCGGTATTTTTTTAATTAATTTATAGTGGTAGAAGGTAGCGTTCATATGATTCTCCTCAGCCATAGAAAATAGCGTTCCTCCCTTGCAGGTCTTAATTCATATATCGGATTTTGATGGGCAATTATTTAAGTTTTCGGTACAAACACGCATAAAGTCGCAGGTGCATATGATTGGTGTAGGTCACTTGGGATATGAAATGACTATGAAAAGGTTTAAAATAATAGAAAATGAGCCATACTTCATAGTAATTAATGAAACAAGGTGGGATGGATGATGGAAGATCATACCGAACACGTCTGTATTATTTGCGGGCATGCGAAAGAAGAAGGCATTACGATCGTATCCCAATTCATTTGTGAGGATTGCGAAAGCGAAATGGTGCATACCGATGCCGATGACGCAAAATATCATTACTTTATTCATCAAATGAGACAAATCAGCATGAAAACCCATGTGTAACTCCAGCGACTTCAAGAATCCGATGATAAAGATAGATCATGCCCCGCATCGACGGCGGATAAGGGAGGGCCAACCGGCTGCTGCCCTTTTTTTGTGGGCTCGGCCAAAGGCGTAACACCATGTCTCAATAGCCTGATGGTTCAATTTACGATAAAATAGGGTAGAGATAGGAACCGGAAGGAATTAAAAGAATGAAACGCGAGAAACTGCAAAAAGAGCATGCGCCGCTGTATGAGGCGCTTTATGAATATAAAAACAGCAGACAAGCTTCATTTCATGTGCCCGGTCATAAAAAGGGAAGAGCCTACGCCCCTGAAGGCGGTGCCGGCTTCCTGGAACAAGTCATGGAGGCGGATGTCACGGAAATTACCGGGACGGATGATCTACATCATCCGGAGGGTGTTATACGCGATGCGCAGCAGCTGGCCGCGGAATGTTTTGGGGCAGAGGAGAGCTTTTTCCTGGTCGGCGGGAGCACGTCGGGGAACCTGGCGATGATTCTCACGGTCTGCACCAAGCCTGGGGACCTGCTGCTGGTGCAGCGCAATGTCCATAAATCGGTGCTGAACGGATTGATGCTGGCAGGTGCGGAAGCGGTATTCCTGCAGCCGCAGCTGGATGAGTCCAGCGGGCTCCTGACCGCCCCGGCCCCCGAGAAGGTCGCAGCGGCACTAGCCTCATATCCGGAGGCTAGAGGCGTACTGGTGACCATGCCAAACTATTACGGGATGGGAACGGATCTGGCGCCGATTGCCGAAGTCTGCCACCGGCACGATGTGCCGCTGCTAGTCGACGAGGCGCATGGCGCGCATTACGGGCAGCATCCGCTGCTGCCCGCCAGTGCTTTGGCCAGCGGCGCGGACGTCGTCGTCCAGTCGACGCACAAGATGCTAGCCGCGCTCACCATGGGAGCCATGCTGCATGTGCAGGGTCCGCGCGTGAATCGCGGACTGCTTCGCCAGCGGCTCGCCATGGTGCAGAGCTCGAGCCCATCTTACCCCGTGATGGGCTCGCTGGACCTGGCGCGGCGCCTCCTGCATGTGCAGGGCGCCGAAGCCTTCACGGCGGGGCTTGCCGCCGTGGAAGCGCTGCAGCGCGGCTTGGCGGAGCTGCCGCGCTTTGGGCTGCTGCAGCCGCAGGCGCGGCAGCAGGAGGGGCTGGCCGCCGGCTCCGCCGCGGCGGCCTACACCGCGCAGGACCCGTTCAAGGTGGTCATTTATGACCGCACCGGGGGCCTGAGCGGTTACGAGCTGCAGCGCCGGCTGGAAGCGCGCGGCTGCATTCCGGAGATGAGCGACGACCGGTATGTCGTCCTGCTCTACAGTTTGGGTTCGACAGAGGAGGACACCTGTCACCTTTTGGAGGCACTTACGCATATAGGTATAGAGAAGGCGGATGCCCAGCCAGCAAGTTTTTCGACTGGAGCAGATGCCTCCCCTGGTCATTCGATAGCGTATCCAAGCGAGGCAGAGAAGACATTTGTCGAATTTTCCACGTGGAACAATTCTCACACAAGCCACTTTTCTAAGCCGGTCCGGTTCTCTTTGACGCCGCTGGATCCGGATGAGATTGAAGCGGTACCGGTGCAGGTAAGCGCGGGCAGACGGGCTGCCGAAATGGTCATTCCTTACCCGCCGGGCATTCCGATGCTGTATCCGGGCGAGCCGATTACGGCTGCAGCAGCGGTCCATCTGCAGCAGCTTGCTCAAGCAGGCGCCAAGTGTCAGGGCGTGCAGGATCCGAAACTGGAGACGATACTCGTATACAAAGAATAGCAGAAAGCAGGGAACCATAGATGAACAAGGGCCAGGGCATATTCGTAACGCTAGAGGGAGGGGAGGGATCCGGAAAAACGACGGTCATCGGCAAGCTGAAGGATTACCTTGAGAGCCGCTCGATTCCCCATATCATTACACGCGAGCCGGGAGGCATCGAAATTGCCGAGAAAATACGCGAAATTATTTTGAATCCAAGCCATACCGCCATGGATTCGCGGACCGAGGCTTTGCTGTACGCCGCATCGCGCAGCCAGCATTTGGCGGAGAAAGTAGAGCCCGCGCTGGCGGAGGGCAAATTGGTAATGTGCGACCGGTTTGTGGACAGCAGCCTGGTTTATCAGGGGTATGCCCGAGGCATCGGGATGGAGGAGGTGTGGAGCATTAACCAGTTCGCCATCCATGACCGCATGCCTCAGCTGACCTTCTATCTCGATATTGAACCCGAAGCCGGATTGGCGCGGATCGCGGCCAGCCGTGAACGCGAGGTGAACCGTCTCGATCTGGAGGGACTGCCCTTCCACCATAAAGTACGGGAGGGGTATTTCATGCTTGCGGAGCGTTTTTCTGATCGAATTGTGGTGATTGATGCTTCGCAAACATTGGAAGAAGTCGAGAGGGATATCATCCGGAGCCTGGAAGAGCGGATTTTAAAGGATTTTTGAGGATCTTTGTCAAATAAGTAAGGTATGGCTTGTATTTGCGCTTTGCATGCAGGCTTCAAATCAAAAAGGAGGGAATGCAGAATGAAACTGATCATTGCGATTGTACAGGATAAAGACAGCAACCGTCTGTCGGGGGGACTGGTAAAAGCCAATTTCCGGGCGACCAAGCTGGCAAGTACTGGCGGGTTTCTTCGGGCGGGTAACACCACATTTATGATCGGGGTGGACGACAGTCAGGTTGAGGCAGTGATGAATGTCATCCGCAGCAGTTGCAAGGTTAGGGAGCAGCTTGTCACTCCGGTTACGCCGATGAGCGGCACGACAGATTCCTATTTGCCTCTTCCCGTTGAAGTTCAAGTGGGCGGAGCCACGGTGTTCGTGCTGCCGGTTGACCGCTTTGAGCATTTCTAAGTCACATTCACTTGTACTGGATTGTATATTAGATTCTTCGAAATATAATCATCCGAACGTCATTGAAGCTTTGCGGGATCAGCAAGGCTTTCGTTCGTAAATTCATGATGTGCGATGTATAAAGGCAGGAGATTATCGTGAAAATCAACCCGGGGTTTAGGCCCATCAAAAGCGAACTTCCGGTAACAGACAGTTCGGCAAAGCCGGTTCAGCAGAAATCCTTTCTTGACGTGATGCAGCAGCAGACGGCTAATGCTTCCCAGGAGGAGCTCGGGCGCCGGTTCAAAGAGATTCAGATGCAGGGCGACCGATTAGCCAAAGCGATGACCATTCGGGAGTTAAAGGCGTATCGTATGCTGGTCAAACGTTTTTTGGAGGACACGGTCAGACGCGGCGTTACGATGAAGGAAGCCCGGGGCTGGGACCGGCGCGGCCGGGGAAAGCGCTACAAGCTGATCGATGAAATCGACTCTGCCCTGCTGGGCATGGCGGATGAGATGCTGGACAGCGAGCAGGGCAAAATCGAACTGCTGCAGAAGATCGGCGAAATCCGCGGGATGCTCATCAATCTCGCATTTTGAAGAAATAGGAATGAACATTCGGCTCGACTCGTGATACACTAAGGTATATATAAAAGAACTAAAGGGGAAGTAAGCGTTCTTTCTTTCGTTCGATTTTTGAGCTATCTATCGAGCAGCATAAGACGATTTAAGAACTAGATTGAAGGAGAGATTTTGCGGCCATCCACGCTTGGATGTGCAAAATCATCAAAGGAAGAGAGGCAATATGTCTTTTCAGGATACACTAGGGCAGGATGCTGCCAAGCAAATGCTGCAAACTGCGCTCCGCAGCGACTCCGTCAACCACGCTTATATATTCAGCGGACCCGCCGGATGCGGGCAGATGAAGACGGCCATGACGTTTGCCCAGGCATTATTCTGTACCGAACAGGTGGATGATGCCTGTGGACAATGCCTCGAATGCCGTAAGGTTCTGCACGGCAACCATCCTGATCTTCATCTGCTGGCACCGGACGGATCTTCTATCAAAATCGACCAGATCCGCGAATTGCAGCGGGTCTTTTCCTATCGTTCGGAATCGAAAAATCCGAAGGTATATATTATTGACCATGCGGACACCATGACCGTACAAGCGGCAAACAGCCTGCTGAAATTTTTGGAGGAGCCGCCCGTTCCGGCGGTGGCCATCCTGATCACGGAGAATGGACAAGCACTGCTGCCGACGATTCAATCGCGGGCGCAGACGATTCCATTTTTTCCATTGAAACCGGCGTTAATGCTGCAGCAGCTGGTGGATGAGGGCTTTGCGCCAGTACTCGCGCGCTGTGCAGTGCAGCTGTCCTCTGGACTTGACGGATGCCGTGAGCTGATGGAGCAGAATTGGTTTGCAGAAATTAGAAACGTAATGTTACAATTAGGGAAGGAAGCTCTGGGAAGAGGCAGCTCCGCTCTGGTGACCGCAGGGCAGAAGGTGTTCAAAGCCGGACTTTCCGACCATCTGGATTACCTGTTTAGTTTGTTTCATTTGTGGTTCAAGGATATGCTTCACGTCCAATACGGAAAGCACGAAAGTATCGTTTTTATAGATCAGTTGGAGTTCTTATCCACACATGCTTCATCCCGCAGCACCGCACAATGGGTCTCCTATATGGATTTGGCCGCAGAGTGTAGGAAAAAATTGCGCTACAATGTGAACGGCCAACTTTGTCTTGAACAATTTTTGATCGGTTTGGAAGGATAGCTTCAAGGCCAGCCATTTTTCTCTGGCATACAAGGGGGTTAGTTTTTGTACAGTGTAGTGGGTGTCCGTTTTAAAAAAGCGGGCAAAATTTATTACTTCGATCCGCTGGATTTTCCGATTGAGAAAGATAACAGCGTTATCGTCGAAACGGCGCGCGGTATCGAGTACGGTAAAGTTGTCGTTGGAAAAAAAGAGGTGCAGGAAGCCGATGTGGTGCTGCCTTTGAAAAAAGTCATCCGCATCGCCGGTGACTCGGACGCACGAGTTGTGGAAGAGAACAAGCAGGCTGCGAAAGAGGCTTTTACCACCTGTTTAAATAAAATCCGTGACCATGGGCTCAAAATGAAGCTGGTGGACGTGGAATTTACATTCGACCGTAACAAAATCATTTTTTATTTCACGGCTGAGGGAAGAGTGGATTTCCGGGAGCTGGTGAAGGATCTGGCCGGGATCTTCCGGACCAGAATTGAGTTAAGACAAATCGGGGTACGGGACGAAGCGAAGATGTTGGGCGGTATTGGCCCATGCGGTCGCATTCTTTGCTGCTCCTCGTGGCTCGGCGATTTCGAACCAGTATCGATCAAAATGGCCAAGGATCAAAGCTTGTCGCTGAATCCGACCAAAATTTCCGGTCTGTGCGGAAGACTGATGTGCTGCCTGAAATTTGAGCATGATAATTATGAAAGTGTGAAGGAAGAACTGCCATCGGTAGGCAAAATCGTCATCACGTCCTTGGGCGAAGGCAAAGTCGTCGGAATTAACGCCGACGCACGTTCTGTTCATGTCCAGCTGTTTGAAGTCGGCAAGGTCAAGGAACTGCAAATGGATGACGTTGTCATTAAGTAGACCATAGGGTTACTTTCGAGGTGGAAACTTGGAAAAGAAAAGTATTTTTGCACACATTCAAGAAATGGAAACACAAATGGGACAGATCCACAGTGATCTGGGTGAAATGAAGCTGATCATGAAAGAGCTGCTGGAGGAGAATCATCGTCTGACGTTGGAAAATGAGCATCTCCGCAAAATCTTGAAGGAAGCTTTACCCGCTGAAGAAGGCATTGCTCTGCCGCAACCGCCTCATCCTTCGTTGAAGCCGGAGCATCCGAGTGACGTGGTCGGTGAAGGCTACGACAACTTGGCGCGGCTTTATCATGAGGGCTTTCACATTTGCAACGTCTATTATGGACATTTGCGCACGGAAGGCGATTGCCTTTTCTGCCTGTCTTTTTTGAATAAATGAGGCCGTAGGAGCGATTCCTACGGTTTTTTTTCAGGTAAACGGGACTCATGCGTTTATTCGATAGTCCGTAGCGAGTCGCACACGGGAAGTTATGTTGATGGATGGAATGGTAAAACTAGAGAACAACGGATAAAGGATAATGGAATGATGAATAAAGAACATACGCTATTAGAGCCATCGGAGCGCATTGACGATCTGCTGACCCATGATTTGCATATTATTCAAAGCGACGAGGTGTTCAGCTTCTCCATGGACGCTGTCCTGCTGGCCCGCTTTGCCGGTATTCCGCCGCGCGGAAAAGTACTTGATTTATGTACGGGCAACGGGGTGATTCCGTTACTCTTGACGACGCGTACAAAGGCCGAAATCGAGGGCATTGAAATACAGCCAAGGCTTGCCGGCATGGCACGACGCAGCGTGGCTTTGAATGATTTGCAGGATCGGGTTACGATCCGGGAAGGCGATTTGCGTGAGCTTCATAAGGAAACGGGGCATGGCGTGTACGACGCGATCACGGTGAATCCGCCGTATATGCCGTTAAACGGGAGCGACATCAAGCTGAATCCCCATCAGGCGATCGCGCGTCACGAAATCAGCTGCACGCTGGAGGAAGTCATTCAATCCTGCTTCAAATTGGTTAAGCCGGGCGGAAAGGTAAGCATGGTGCATAAACCGCAGCGGTTAGGCGATATTATGGCGCTTATGCGGCAATACCGTCTAGAGCCGAAGCGTATCCGTTTTGTCCACCCGCGCGCCCATTTGGAGGCGAATATGGTACTGATCGAAGCCATGCGGGACGGCAAACCGGAGGTTCGGCTGCTTCCGCCGCTGATCGTCTATGATGAGCATAATCAATATTGTCCGGAAATTATGGACATTTACTATGGTTCCAAAGAGGGAGAAGCATGAGTCTGACACGTCAAAGCAGCTTTCAAGAGCCGTCCAGTGGCAGCAAAGGATCCTTGTATCTCGTCGGCACGCCGATCGGGAATCTGGAGGATATGACTTTCCGGGCCATCCGGACGTTAAAGGAATGCGAGATTATCGCGGCAGAGGACACGCGTCAAACGCGAAAACTGCTGACCCATTTCGAAATCAGCCCGCAAATGCTGTTCAGCTACCATGAGCATAATAAGGCAGCCAGCGGACCGGAGCTGATACGCTATATAATAGAAGGAAAAAATTTGGCGCTCGTCAGCGACGCCGGTTTGCCGGCGATTTCCGATCCCGGCGCAGATCTTGTGAGGCTGGCGGTGGAGGAAGGAATCAGCGTCATTCCGATCCCTGGAGCCAATGCCGCATTATCATCCTTGATCGCGTCAGGCTTGCCGACGGAGCGGTTTACCTTTATCGGTTTTCTTCCACGGGAGCGTAAAGAGGTGGAGGCTGTACTTTCGTCATTCCGCGCAGCGCAGGGAACGTTATTGTTTTATGAATCGCCGCATCGGGTAATCAAAACCCTGAACGCGGTGCTGAGCGTATACGGCAACCGGCGGGTAGCACTGGCCCGGGAGCTGACGAAGCGTTATGAGGAATTTGTGCGCGGCAGCGTGGAAGAATGCCTGGCATACCTGGAAGAGCATCCGCCTCTGGGCGAATATTGCATCGTTGTCGAAGGGACAAGCGTAGAAGAAGAACAGGAGCAGCTATCGGCATGGTGGCAGAACTTGAGCATCGAGGAGCATGTGGCTCATTACGAGGCGGAAGGACATCCGCGCAAGGAAGCGATGAAAAAGACAGCGGGAGATCGCGGCGTTTCGAAGCGGGATATTTATAATGCTCTGATTTAACGGTTTTCCTTGGAAAATAATCGAAAGCATATGGCTCTTCAGCGGGGGATTGCCGCGTTAATGCACCCCCGCAGAGGAGAGCAACCGAAAAAACGGCAAAAAAATGTCTCCCAAGGCCGGGTTCATAGCCTAGGAGACACCAAGGAGATATGAAAAAGGTTAGAATTAACAAATAGAATAATACTATTATATACTAAAAAACTTAATTTGTCACAGGTGTTGGGATTTCCGAGATACATTCGTGGCAAACAATTTTTCCTTTGAAGTATGTCACGTTCTCAGCGTTTCCACAGAAGATGCAGGCTGGCTCGTATTTCTTGAGCATGATGCGCTCGCCGTCCACATAAATTTCCAAAGCGTCTTTTTCCCCGATGCCCAATGTGCGGCGCAATTCAATTGGAATAACGACCCGGCCCAGTTCATCTACTTTTCTTACAATACCAGTTGATTTCATCATAACTGATCATTGCTCCTCTCGCCATAGTTTAAAAGTGTCATAATTCGACAACGTTCTCTCTTTTATGATATCAATAATACCAACGATTCCCAAAACAGTCAACCTGGAAATTTGTCATCGAAATCTGTACAGATCGCGTATTTGCTGGGATATCACTCATATCAGGATTCTTTTCCCATTATATAAGGTTGGTAGGATAATGTCGATTTGGAAATCACTTTTTCTACCTTGAACGACACATTTCGACATAGATTGTCGAAAAAATTTCAAAATTATTTTAAATTATAGGTATTGAAAAGAGAGGAGCGGCTATTCATGCATACCTTGAATGAAGAAAAAGTTTTTAAAGACCCGGTACATAATTATATTCATGTGCAGCACTCGACCATTTGGCGACTGATCAACACCAGGGAATTTCAGCGGCTGCGGCGCATCCGCCAGCTGGGCACGTCGTACCTGACTTTCCATGGGGCAGAGCACAGCCGTTTCTCGCATTCGCTTGGCGTGTACGAAATTACCCGCCGGATTATTTCGCAGTTTGAGCGAAGCGGATACTCCGACTGGCCGAGCAGCGAGAAGCTGCTGGCATTGTGCGCGGCCCTGCTGCATGACCTCGGACACGGCCCATTTTCCCATTCCATTGAAGAGGCATTTCATATGGACCATGAGGAATGGACCCGCCGAATCATTCTAGGGGATACCGAAGTGAATGAAATCCTGACCGAGGTGGCCGTGGATTTTCCGGCTAAAGTCGCATCGGTTATCGCCAAGGACTATGTGAACCCGATCGTGGTAAATCTGGTATCGAGCCCGCTGGATGCGGACCGGATGGATTATTTGCTGCGGGATGCGTATTATACGGGGGTCAACTACGGCACCATCGATATCGACCGGATTCTCCGCATGCTGCGTCCCTATCAGGGAAGAGTCGTTGTGAAAGAATCGGGGATGCATGCCGTGGAGGATTACCTGATGTCTAGATATCAGATGTACTGGCAGGTTTATTTCCATCCGGTGACCCGCAGCTCGGAGATTATTTTGCGGCAGATTTTCCGGCGTGCCAAGGAGCTGTATACAGAGGGCTACGATTTTGGCTTTATGGTGAAGCCGCTTCCGGGACTTTTTGAAGACCGCCTCACGGTGCAGGATTATCTTCAGCTGGATGAAGCCCTGATTCAAACGGCATTTTTACAATGGACGACTGAAAAGGATGCGGTGCTGAGTGAATTATGCTGCCGTTTTATGCATCGCAGGTTGTATAAATATGTAGAGGTTGAATCGGTGGACCTAGAGATGATTGACGAAATCCGCAGAGCATTCAAACGGGCAGGACTGAACCCGGAGTATGATCTCGAGATTGATTTTCCGACGGATCTTCCGTACGATGTATTTCGTCCCGGAGACGAGGCCAGCCAAAAACAGATTCTCCTGCTGGACCGTGAGGAGCGGCTGCGTGAAATTTCGGAGGTGTCGGATATTGTCCGCTCGATCAGCGGCATTCACCGCGGCAAATACCACTTATATTATCCGGGGTCGAAGGTGAAGGATGTCATTTCTTCACTTCCCGACGCCGTATCCCATATTTTCAAGCGATAACGACAAATACTACAGGATTGCGAAGCCCTGCTTTGCGACATGAAGGGAGATTTACCGATGAATTTATTCGACACACATACGCATCTTGACGCGCCGCAGTTCGACGAAGACCGTGAGGAAATCATCCAGCGGGCACTGGATGCCGGCGTCAGCCGGATGATTAACGTCGGCTTCAACCGGGAGACAATCCCGTCCACGATGAAGCTCGCGGAGACGCATGATTTTATATATGCCGCCGTCGGCTGGCACCCGCAGGATGCGATTACGATGCAGGAAGGCGACCTGGAATGGATTGCATCCTTATGCAGCCATGAGAAGGTCGTCGCCATCGGCGAGATTGGCCTGGATTATTACTGGGATACTTCACCGAAGGAAGTCCAGCATCATGTTCTGCGCCAGCAGATCGGACTTGCCCGCGAGCTGAAGATGCCGATCGTCATCCATAACCGGGATGCGCATGAGGATATCGTGAAAATTTTGCGCGAAGAGAGGGCCAGTGAAGTCGGAGGGGTCATGCACTCTTATTCCGGCAGCTGGGAAACGGCCAAATTATGCCTCCATATGGGCTTTCACCTTTCCTTCGGCGGACCGATCACGTTCAAAAATGCCAGACAGCCTAAAGAGGTGCTCGCACAGGTGCCGATGGACCGTTTGCTGATCGAAACCGACTCCCCATATTTAACGCCGCATCCATTTCGTGGGAAGCGAAACGAGTCCGCCCACGTCCGTCTGGTCGCGGAAGCGGCAGCCCAAATCAAAGGGGTTGAACTGGAAGAAATTGCTCAAATCACAACCCAGAACGCACTGGAACGATTTGGAATTGTATGAAAACGGGAGAAAAACAGCTAAAAAAACGAGGATAAACGATGGATTAAAGAATTTTAACCAAAAAAACGAAGAATATTACATTTTTTTAACCATATATTCAAATAAACGTGGTTGATTCCCGCTTTACAACATGCATCAAAACAGGATATCATCTTGTCAGTAACCTTGAGCCGCTGTAAGAGACTTCCTCTTCGGCGGCTTCCGTGAACCTAGTCTCGCTGAGTCCTTCGGGTAACGAAGGAGCGGGGGAACCGATACATAGAGTGAAAATGCAAGGCAGCAAGCCGGTGTGAAACTCGTTATGTATTTGATTTCTTTTCCAGGGTCTCTGGGGTGAATTCTGCATCGTCCGCCATGAGCGGGCTGATGGAGATCGGGCGGCTCTCTTTCGCCCAAACCCGACAGCTAACCCCGTAAGCGCCAATAAGAGAGGTATTCGTGCATATCCTTTTCCGTCATTCCGACATCCGAGAAGCCACGAAAGAGTCCTCATAAGCTCTTTATCCGGCTTCTTTTGTTTTGAATAAAGGAGAAGGCGTCGTCATACTGTTGTATAACAGGAGGTGACAAATCATGAAAAAAAGACAGGTTCATGGTGCGAGAGCGCATGATCCTTGTGCGACCTTGTAAAAATCTGAGTATAGCCCGCGTCAAAGTCATTCATGCGTAACTCTAAAATGGCGAGGCTATGAAGGAGGATCGAGAAAGTGGGCATTTTCCGACCAGAAGAGTCCCATGATTCCAAAAACTCCAGCATGTCTTACGCATTGCGATGGAAGCATGAGAATTTGCGCCAAATCTCTACTGCAGCTATCGTTTCAATCGCGGTTACCGTCATGGTACTGCTGCTTGTCAACACGCAGACGCGTAAGCAGGTATACCTGGTGGTAGACGGTCAGGTCAAATCGATACAGACCCATACATCTTTATTACAAGAAATGCTGGAGGAGCAGTCTATCAGTCTTAGACCGGAAGATCAGATTTCCATGCCGCTGAGCGGTTCGCTTCAGGATGGAGACAAAGTGGTCATCGATCGTGCGGTATCTGTTTCACTGACAGCTGATAGAGCAACAAAGCATTGGAATACAACGGGCAACACCGTGAGCGAAGTCCTGAAGGAAATGGGCATTTCGCTGAAAGAGACAGACAAAGTAACGCCGGCTCTGAACGAGCCTGTGACAGGTCAAACGGATATTCGAATCGTGCGTGTCAGCAAACAGGTTGTACAGCGCCAGGAAAGCCTGCCTTTCCGCGTCATTAAGACGGCTGATCCCAGCTTGACGGCCGGTGAGGTCCGCGTCGTGCAGCAAGGTTCGCCGGGCGTGATGGTGCAGCACATCGAAAAGGTATACCATGACGGGAAAATGGTTTCCATGCGCATGGTAGGCAAAGAAGTGCAGACCAAAACACTGGATAAAGTCATTGCGGTCGGCACCAAAAAGAAACCGGTTGAAGCTGTCGTCAAAACGGCGTCGGCGAAACCGGCGAGCAAGGTCCAGACCAAAAATGCTGTCAGCAGCAATAACCGGGTAAGTAAGGCCGGCGTTGATTTCTCATATAAAAAAATGATTCATGTATCCATGACCGCCTATTCCGCCGGCGAGCCGGGCATCGGAACCCGAACCGCCACAGGAACGCGCGTCACGGAAGGCCGTACCATTGCCGTGGACCCAAGCGTGATTCCGCTCGGCTGGTGGGTATACATCGAAGGCGTAGGCTTCCGCCGCGCAGAAGATACAGGCGGAGCCATCAAGGGCAATAAGATCGACATCTATTATGACTCCACGAAGCGTGCTAACAGCTTTGGCCGCAAGTCCGGACTCAAGGTATATGTCATCGGTCCGGTGAAGCCGGAACTGAATTAATTTGGTTTTACATTGCCATTCTAATGTTATAGTATTATGATCATGAAAATGTCATGCTAAAGAAGAGGAGCACTCCTCTTCTTTTTGTTGTTTGGATGTCCGAAAAACGCTTGGCGCAAGGACGGATGAGCTTTTTGTGGAAAGGAAGAAAGGGTCATGATTAAAGAAGTCATCGTCGTTGAGGGACGGGACGACACCGTGGCAATCAAACGTGCGGTGGAGGCCGATACGATCGAAACCGGGGGCTCGGCAATCAACAGCCGGATTCTGAAGCGGATCGCGCTCGCACAGGAGCGCCGCGGGGTCATCGTGCTGACTGATCCGGATCATGCGGGTGAGCGGATCCGCAAAATTATTGCAAACAAGGTGCCCGGATGCAAGCATGCCTTCATCCCGGAAGAGGACGCGACGCGAAAAGGCGATATCGGCGTAGAGAACGCCTCGCCGGAGGCGATCCGAAAGGCGCTCTCGCGCGTACATACGTCCTATGAGGGAGCTGAGAGCCAGATTGAGATGGAGGACCTGGTAACAGCCGGTCTGCTGGTGCATCCGGATGCGGCTCACAGACGAATGACGATGGGGAACCTTCTCGGCATCGGATATTGCAACGGCAAGCAGTTTTACAAGCGCTTGGCCGTTTTTCAGATCACGCGGGAGGAATTTGCGGAGGCGCTGGCCCGTTTGGAACAGGAAGGGGACAATAATATATGATGAACGGCATGGATGATATCGCCTCGCCAAGGCGGACGAAGGAGATTATTCAGCGCCATGGTTTTTCATTCAAGAAAAGCCTGGGGCAGAACTTTTTGATCGACCAGAATATTTTGAATAAAATCGTTGCGGCTGCCGACCTGGATTCCACCAAGGGAGCGCTTGAAATCGGACCCGGGATCGGGGCGCTGACCGAGAAGCTGGCGCAGCAGGCCAAGGCGGTAACGGCTGTCGAGATCGACCAAAGGCTGGTACCGATCCTCCAGGAGGTTCTGGAGCCGTACCCGCATGTACGTATCCATCACGCCGATGTACTGAAAACCGATCTGGAGGCGCTCTTTCAGCAGGATTTTGCCGATGTCTCCAAGGTAAGCGTTGTAGCTAATCTGCCGTACTACGTAACGACCCCGATTCTGATGAAGCTGCTGGAAGAGAAGCTGCCGCTCGAGAACATCGTCGTTATGATCCAAAAAGAGGTAGCGGAGCGCATGGCCGCATCACCGGGAACGAAGGATTACGGCAGCCTCAGCATCGCCGTGCAGTACTACAGCGTTCCGGAGCTGGTCTGCATCGTACCAAGGACGGTGTTTATTCCTCAGCCTAACGTGGAATCGGCCGTCATCCGGCTGACCGTGCGCGAGCAGCCTCCGGTCGAAGTCGACGACGAGGCGTTCTTCTTCCTGGTTGTCCAAGCTTCCTTCGCGCAGCGGCGGAAGACGATCGCCAACAATTTGAAGTCGCGCTTCTTCCCGGGGGAGGGAAGAGAACGGCTGGAGGCTTTGCTGTCCGAAGCGGGAATCGAGCCTTCACGCCGCGGCGAAACCCTGAGCCTGCAGGAGTATGCCACGCTTAGCAATATACTGCTGAAGGCAGGAATCCGCGGATAAAACCCTTCGAAATGGGCGTATGACAGGATTCACGGGGGACAGGCCCGAAGCGGCGTTCCAAGCTTATTTTGGCAAAAGGGAAGAACCATTAGGGAGATTTGCCCATACCATGGGGTAGGGGTGATGTTGTGATGAATGTAGGAGACCTGGTCGTCCGCAAATCATATGGCGGTGATGTCGCTTTTCGTGTGGAGGATATGCGGAGCAATCTGGCTGTAATCAAGGGGACCGAGTTTCGGCTGCTGGCTGATTCGCCCCTGGATGATCTCGTCAGGGTGCCGTATGCACCGCTTAGCGAGAGATCCCAGAAGGCCAATATTAGAGCAAACGAGTCACTGAGCAGGCTGAAGCGCCTCCGCGAGGAACAAACCCAGCGCAATCAGGTGAATCTGGGCGGAGATTGGCCGATGGTGGAACAGCCGTCTTATTTTGAGGTTCCGGGTAAAGTGCTCCATCTCGATGGAGATTTAAATTACTTAAAGAAGAGTCTCAGCCTATACCAGCAGCTGCGCGTACCGGTGGAAGGCCATTATGTCAACGAATCGGGGATGGCGGATGCGCTATACCGGCTTTTGCCGAGAGTAAGGCCGGATATCGTCGTCATCACAGGCCATGACGGGGTGCTGAAGCAGCGTCCGAATAATGACTTGTACAGCTTGAACAGCTACAAAAATTCGCAAAATTTCGTGACAGCCATTCAGGTGGCTAGACAGTACGAACGGCATTATGACACCCTGACGGTGATCGCGGGTGCGTGCCAGTCGCATTTTGAGGCGCTGCTGCAAGCGGGAGCGAACTTCGCCAGCTCGCCGGGGCGCATCCTCATCCATGCGCTGGATCCGGTCTATGTCGCGGCTAAGGCTTCATTTACGTCCATCAGGGAGACGATCGACATGACGGATGTGCTTCACAATACGATCAGTGGAACGCAGGGCGTAGGCGGCATCGAGACCCGCGGCAGCTACCGCATCGGATTGCCGCGTCTGAATGATCTCACGCAGCTGAAGGTCACGCCTTCGGTCATGTGAAAATAAGTTCCTTGAACCTTAATCATGCTTTATCGATTAAGGTTTTTTGTCGTTTACGGCGTGTATGCGGAAAGATGACAAAATCCCGCAAAAAAATCCGTTGACAACATAAAATTAATGCTGATATAATTTAAGTTTTATTTGACAAAAACTTCTGTCTGAGTTATAATGGACAAGGAAAGAGGTGGTCGTCGACAATGGCTAAAAATGCGCTGTTGGAAATCAAACGAAATCTCGAAGCCCATGTGGGTCAAAAAATATCGCTTCGGGCAAACGGTGGTCGCCGAAAGACCGTCGAACGAACTGGTGTCTTGGAAGAAACGTACCCATCTGTTTTTATCGTCAAGCTGGACCAAGAACAGCAAACCTTTAAACGTGTTTCATACAGCTATGCAGATATTCTTACTGAATCCGTGGAAGTCACCATTTGCGATGATAATGTGAACACGCGGATTGAGCTGGAAAAAGCGTAACTTTATTATTTCGGAACAGCCATCCTTCGCGGAGGGCTGTTTTTTGTTGGCAGCGATTTTTTCGAATGAGCTGATCCGTGGTGAGAAATAATACATAAAGCATGGCCTATATCCATGGATTCAATCTGAAGGGAGCCGTCTCTGCCAGGGGGCGGGTGCAGGACCGCTTTTCGCAGTAATCGTAGAAGAGGATGAGAAGGGGGATTTTGCCATGAGCCGCAGACGTCGCAGCGTCATGTCGGAAGAGCTGAAAAACGAGCTTGCCAAGGATTTGGGCTTTTACGAGACCGTGCAGCAGGAAGGCTGGGGCGGAATCAAAGCCAAGGATGCCGGCAATATGGTGAAACGCGCCATTCAGCTCGCCGAAGAGGCAGCCGCGCGCAAGTCGTAAAAGAATAACGGAATTGCGGCGGAGACCTCCATGTTGCATGGGGATCTCCGTTTTTCATAACGAAAATCAGGTTCGAAATGACTTGCATGGTCCAGTTTGATATAATGATTTGAAGCTGATAAGAGGGATACTTAAGGGTGGGTGAACGCCTTGAAAATTTACGAGAAAGCGCCAGCCAAAATTAATTTGATGCTGGACGTACTACATAAACGGCCTGACGGGTTTCACGAGGTCGAAATGGTCATGACGATGGTGGACCTGGCGGATCGCTTAGAGATGTCGGCACTGCCGCGCGATACAATCATTATTACGAGCCAGGCCGGATATATTCCGCTGGATGAGAAGAACCTAGCCTTTCAGGCGGCCAAGCTGATTAAAGACCGTTATGATGTCAGAAGCGGCGTGCATATCCATCTGGATAAAAAAATACCGGTAGCCGCAGGCCTGGCCGGAGGAAGCAGTGATGCAGCCGCGGCACTGCGGGGATTAAACCGGCTGTGGAACTTAAACATCCCGGTCTCAGAGCTGCAGGAGCTGGGCGCTGAGCTGGGCTCGGATGTTCCCTTCTGCGTAACGGGAGGAACTGCCCTGGCGACGGGCCGCGGAGAAAAGCTGACGCCTGTCAGCAATCCGCTGCAGTGCTGGGTGATTTTGGCCAAGCCGCCGATTAACGTATCGACCGCCGAGGTTTATGGAAAATTCAGAGCGGCAGAGGTCAAACGGCATCCGTCCGCAAGCGGGATGATCCAGGCGATTGAAGCGGGCGATTTCGGCGCGGTATGCGCCGGTCTCGGCAATGTGCTGGAGGATGTCACGCTTAGGCTCCATCCGCAGGTGGAACAGCTGAAGGAAGCCATGCTGAAGCTCGGAGCCGACGGCGCCTTGATGTCGGGGAGCGGACCTACAGTCTTTGGTCTGGTATATAAGGAATCGAAGGTAGCGCGGATTTACAATGGACTGCGGGGCTTCTGCAAAGAAGTTTACGCGGTGCGGCTGCTGACCTAAGAGCTTCCAGGGATTGTACAAACACGTACAAAAATGTTATATTTATACTATAATATTCGGATTTTGCACATATAAAAGGAAATGAATTGGAAAATGTCTTGAAATTACGCATTCGACTTTAATTTTGGGACTGGATTTTTAATGAATAAGTGATAGCGAGGAGTCTTTCGTGAAAAAGTTAAAGCGAAGCGCGCGTCTGGTTGAGATGACCCAGTATCTGCTGTCCAGACCCCATACATTAATCCCGCTTACCACGTTCGCTGACCGGTACGGGGCCGCCAAATCCTCCATCAGCGAGGATCTGGTCATTATCAAGGAAGTGTTCGAGGACGAGGGCATGGGAGAACTGCTGACGCTGGCCGGGGCTGCGGGTGGGGTCAAGTTTATTCCCAAGATCCCGAAGGAGCGGGCTCTCGTGTTTGCTCAGGAGCTGTGCAGCCAGCTGCAGCAGAAGGACCGGATTCTTCCGGGCGGATATTTGTACATGTCTGATCTGCTGGGGCAGCCGTCGCTGATGAACGAAGCGGGCAAAATTTTCGCCACCGTCTTTGGCGATCAGGAAATCGATGTGGTCATGACGGTGGAAACCAAAGGCATTCCTTTGGCCTATGCGACCGGAGCCCAGCTGAACCTGCCGGTTGTTCTGGTTCGGAGGGACCATCAGGTGACGGAAGGTTCGGCGGTAAGCATCAACTATGTGTCCGGTTCACATAAGAGCATCCATACGATGTCTCTGTCGCGCCGCGCGCTGAAGGAGAAATCCAAAGTCCTGATCGTGGATGACTTCATGAAGGCGGGCGGGACGATTCAAGGCATGGTGGACCTGCTGGCTGAATTTGATGCGGAAGTGGCAGGCGTCGGTGTTTTGGTCGAGTCGGGAGCCGTGGAGTCGGAGGAGCGTTTACTTCATGATTACGTTTCGCTGGCGACCCTGACAGGGGTCGATTCGAAATCGAAGGAAATTGACGTCAATCCCGGAAACTATTTTAACAAACGATAAATGTTGGTGGATGCTGCAAATTTTGTCGATTAAAATCTTTTATCGGCGAATAGTTCCGAAGTCTGTCGACATTTTCAATCTTATAAAAAAATTCCTGAATTTAGGACATTTTGTTGCCCCAAAAAAGAGGATTTCGCTTCGCTGTGTGGAATTATACTACCCAAGTCTCTGATGGAAAAAGGTGGTGACACACATGCAAATTACGGATGTCAGACTCCGCCGAGTCAACTCTGAGGGGAGAATGAAAGCAATCGCATCCATTACCATTGATAACGAATTTGTGGTTCATGATATTCGGGTCATCGATGGAAACAATGGAATGTTCGTTGCTATGCCGAGCAAGCGTACTCCTGACGGAGAATTCCGCGACATCGCCCATCCGATCTCTTCCGGTACTCGGGAGAAGATCCAAACGGCTGTTCTGGCGGAATATGAACGCGCTGCCAATGAAGAAGAAGTGATTGAGGAAGGCGCTTAAGCTTTACAATTGGGGTTCAAGGAAAAGAGAGCCAGGACTATGGCTCTCTTTTCTTTTTGCGTAGAATACGATATATTCAGTAGTGAGTTCAAGAGTAGGAGGTCAAGACCCTTGAAAAGAATGGCGATTGTTCTTGCCGCAGGGCAGGGTAAACGAATGAAATCGAAACTGTACAAAGTGCTGCACCCCGTCTGTGGAAAGCCTATGGTAGGGCATGTGCTGGATACGGTGAAACAAGTCAACTGTGAGCGCAGCGTTGTTATTGTAGGACACGGCGCGGAAGCTGTCCAATCTTATCTGGGTGAGACCGCTGAATATGTACTGCAGGAGCAGCAGCTCGGAACAGGTCATGCCGTCAAAATGGCGAAGGATCTGCTGGGCTCGGAGCAAGGCTCCACCATTGTGATTTGCGGAGATACCCCACTTGTGACCGCCGAAACGCTGGAGGCTCTGACCGAGCTTCATGAAAGCAACCATGCGGCCGCAACGGTACTCACTGCGTATACGGAAAATCCAAAGGGCTACGGACGCGTCATCCGCAGCGAGGATGGCAGTGTTCTTCGCATCGTCGAACAGAAGGACTGCTCGCCGGAAGAGGATGCCGTTCGTGAATTTAATACAGGTACTTACTGCTTTGATAATGCCAAGCTGTTCGCAGCCTTGGAGAAGGTAACCAACCAGAACGTGCAGCAGGAATATTATTTGACCGATGTCATCGGCATTCTGGTGAATCAAAATGAGACGGTTCTGGGACACATGACCGAGGACTATGCAGAATCCATCGGCGTGAATGACCGTCTGGCCCTCTCGGAAGCAGAACGGCTGATGCGCGAGCGCATCAACAAACGCCATATGCTGAACGGGGTAACGATCATTGATCCGGCTTCTACGTATATTGGCGCAGACGTAACCATAGGTTCCGATACCGTTGTTCATCCGGGTACCGTGCTGAAGGGCAGCACCGTGATCGGTGAAGACTGCCACATCGGACCGCAAAGCGATATCAAGGATTCCGTAATTGGCGACGGCGTCGCCATCAAGCATTCCGTGCTCGATCAGGCCGAAGTCGGTAGCCGTACCACTGTCGGTCCTTTTGCATATCTGCGTCCGAAGGCGTGCCTCGGCGAAGACGTGAAGGTCGGCGATTTCGTGGAGATTAAAAATGCCAAGATCGATAACGGTTCCAAGGTGTCTCATCTCAGCTACATCGGTGACGCGAACGTAGGCAAAAACGTCAATGTCGGCTGCGGAGCGATAACTGTCAACTACGATGGGTATAATAAGTTCGTAACGGATATCAAAGATGATGCTTTTATCGGCAGCAACGTGAATCTGATTGCCCCTGTGACGGTTGGAAAAGGTGCCTACGTGGTTGCCGGCTCGACCATTACGCAGTCCGTGCCTGAGAATGATCTGGCAATCGCCAGACAGCGTCAAGAGAACAAACCGGGATATGCAGAGAAAATCCGCGCCCGCGCAAAGGCAAAAAAAGACAAGAAGTAGCTTTCACGTCCAAAGGATGATTAAATAGTAATAGGAAACGAACATTGTTCAAACGGCAATGGAGACAGGCATGAATTTCAATGAACCAGCACGGAGGGTTTTTATTCTATGACTTATTGTGATTCGAAATTAAAGATTTTTACTTGTAACTCCAATCCGAAGCTCGCGCAGCAAATTGCTGATTACATCGGAATTCCTATGGGCGATTCTCATACGACCAGCTTCAGCGACGGCGAAATTCAGGTAAAACTGAATGAGAGCGTTCGCGGCTGCCATGTGTACGTAGTGCAGTCTACCTGCGGGCCGGTTAACGACAATTTGATGGAGCTGCTCATCATGGTCGATGCCTTGAAACGCGCTTCCGCGAAAAGCATTAACGTGGTTATTCCTTACTACGGTTATGCGCGTCAGGACCGCAAGGCCCGTTCCCGCGATCCGATCACGGCGAAGCTGGTGGCGAACCTGATTGAAAAAGCGGGTGCGCATCGTGTCATCACGATGGATTTGCATGCGATGCAGATTCAAGGTTTTTTCGATATTCCGGTGGATCATTTGCTGGGCGTGCCGATTCTGGCACAGTATTTCCGTTCCAAGCAGATCGAAAATCCGGTCGTCGTATCGCCTGACCATGGCGGCGTGGTACGTGCCAGAAAGCTGGCGGATTTCCTGAATGCGCCGCTCGCGATCATCGACAAGCGCCGTCCGGAACCAAATGTGAGTGAAGTCATGAACATCATCGGGAACATCGAAGGCAAAACCGCGATTCTGATCGATGATATCATCGACACAGCCGGAACGATCGTCCTGGGTGCCAACGCACTGATGGAAGGCGGCGTGAAGGAAGTCTACGCCTGCTGTACGCATCCGGTATTCTCCGGACCGGCGATGGAACGTCTTGAAAACTCTCCGCTGAGTGAAGTGATTGTGACGGATACCATTCCGATCATGCATCCTGACCCTAGCAACAAAATTAAAGTGCTTTCGGTAGCTCCGCTTATGGGCGAAGCGATTATCCGGGTTCATGAAGAACTGTCGATCAGCAAGCTGTTTGAAATCGAATAGAGCTATGGAGTGGGGCAAGTTCTCGTGAACTTGCGTTTACTCGATAGAAAAGTGCAGAGAGGGTTATGTTTCCCGCCAAGGGAAATATAACCCTTCTCGCCATATCATGCGGCCTGGAGGAATAGAATCAACATGAAATGGATTGTCGGACTCGGGAATCCCGGTTCAAATTACGAGAAGACTCGCCATAATGTCGGATTTATGATGCTCGACGCTTTGGCAAAGAGACATGGAATCAGCTTTGGTCCGAGCAAATGCAAAGCCCTGATCGGTGAAGGCTTTATCGGAACGGACAAGGTCGTGCTCATCAAGCCGATGACTTACATGAATCTATCAGGCGAAGCCGTGCGTGCCTATATGGATTATTACAAGGTCAAATTGGAAGATATGATCGTCGTGTATGATGACCTGGATACGGAGATCGGCAAAATTCGTCTGCGATATCAGGGCAGCGCCGGCGGCCACAATGGCATCAAGTCGATCATTCAGCATACGGGAACGCAGGTGTTCAACCGCATCCGCATGGGGATTTCGCGTCCGGAGCCGGGCTTTGCTGTTGTGGATTATGTCTTGTCCGCTTTTCCCAAAAAGGAAAAGGAGCCCCTTGAACGAATGATCGAGCATGCATGCGACGCCGCTGAATTCAGTCTCGGTCATACGTATGAGCAAACGATGGCGAAGTTTAACGGGTAGGCAAAAAAATGGGGGACTGCTGCGGAGCCAGGGCTAAATCTGGCGGATAAAGGGCATAATGAGGGTATAAAACACCTTCAGGAGGCATAAGATGGCTATAAATTATATCTGCCGACACTGCCGCACGCCGCTAGGAAGTATTGATTCGGCCCAAGTGACCGACATGCAGCTGGGGCTTCATTCCTTGACCCCTGCGGAACGTAGAGATATAATAGCGTATGATTTAAGCGGAGATATGACGGTAAAAGTGATCTGCGATTACTGCAGAGAGGCACTGGAACAGAATCCGGAGCTGAGCTTGGTAACAAGTCCGCTGCAATAACGTTACGATCGGGATACCCTTCGTTTTTGGGGCCTTGGCGGTTTGCTGAGGCTTCTTTTCGGTATTCCCTGAGGATTCTTTGTACAAGGAAAAGAAAGAATCGCAACATCGAACCATTTTTATGGTAAAATTTCGGATACCCGGCAATGAGTACAAGAATCAACAGGCTATGGATGAATAAACATAGAGCAGTCTTTTTGAAAAGTCCCTAAAAGTTAGCATGAGAGAGGTGCCCCTTTTGTTACAAGCACTTATAGAAGCGTTTTCCAAAGATCCGGATCTACAGTCCGTTATGGCCGGCGTGAAGGCCGGAATGAAAGAACAGCTGGTGTCCGGCTTGTCGGGCTCTGCGCGGCAGATCATGCTGGCGGCGTTGTTTGAAGAAGTGAAACGTCCGATGCTGATTGTGACCCATAATATGTTTTCCGCACAAAAAATCGCGGAGGATTTACAGGAAGCGCTTACACCCGAGCAGGTTCTTCTGTATCCGGCGAATGAACTGGTAGCTGCGGAGTCAGCCGTCTCCAGTCCGGAAACCCTGGCTCAGCGCATCGATGTGCTGATGAAATGTGCCCAGGGCTTTTCGGGCGTCGTGGTGGCACCTTTTTCGGGGGTGCGCCGGTTTCTGCCTGCGCCGGAAGTCATGAGAAGCGCACGGATTCGCATTGAAGACGGCGGCACGCTGAGCGTGGATGAATTCATGGCCCGCATGATTGAAATGGGTTATGAGCGTGTGGAGCGCGTGGAAGGCAAAGGCGAGATGAGCCTGCGAGGCGGAATCATCGATTTCTACCCGATGACCTCGCAGTTGGCATTCCGTGTGGAGCTGTTTGACGACGAGGTGGACTCGATCCGCACCTTCGACCCCGCGGATCAGCGTTCGATTGATAAGGTCAAAGAAGTGAACATTACGCCGTGCAAGGAAATCATTGCCGATCAGCACCGGCTGGTGCAGGCCGCGGAGGCTGCAGGGCATTTGCTGGAGGAGCAGCTCGGCAAAATGACCGACCGCCAAGCCAAGCTTCGCCTGACGGAAGAAATGAACCGGGAAATGGAGCTTTTGCGCGAGCAGGTCTATTTTCCTGAAATCTATAAATATATATCTCTCCTCTATCCGGAGCGCAAAACGTTATATGATTACATGCCGAAGGATACGGTACTGATTCTGGATGAGCCCGCCCGTCTCCTGGAGACGGCAAGACAACTGGAGCGTGATGAGTCGGAGTGGAACCTGCATCTGCTTCAGAACGGTAAAACGTTACCGCAGCTTCATTTATCGGTGGAAAATGAAACGGTCCTCTACCACCGTCCGTTCCAGACGGTATTCATGTCCATTTTCCTGCGTCAGGTGCCGCATACCCAGCCGCAAAACATTCTGAACTTCATTAGCCGCGGAATGCAGGATTTTCATGGACAAATGAACGTGCTCAAATCCGAAATGGAGCGTTGGCATAAGTCCGGCGTCCAGGTCATTATGCTCGCAAGCGGCGAGGAGCGGCTGGACCGGATGCGGCGCGTGCTGCAGGACTATAACATTGATGAGCCGGTGATGCTGCAGGGTAACCTCCAGACCGGTTTCGAAATGCCTTCCATTCATCTGGCCGTCATTACCGAAGGCGAAATGTTCTCGCAGAAACAGCGTAAAATCCGCAAGCTGGGCAAGAACATCGACAATGCCGAACGCATCAAGAGCTATACCGAGCTGAAGGTGGGAGATTACGTCGTCCACCAAAATCACGGGATCGGTAAATATATGGGGATCGGCACCCTGGAAATCAACGGCATCCATAAAGATTATATGCATATTCTTTACGCCGGCGGCGACAAGCTGTCCGTACCGATTGAACAAATCGATCTGATCCAGAAATATGTCGGTTCCGAGGACAAGGAGCCCAAAGTATATAAGCTTGGCGGCAACGAGTGGAATAAGGTCAAAAGCAAAGTCCGTTCATCCGTGCAGGATATCGCCGACGATCTTATTAAGCTGTACGCGGAGCGCCAGTCGACGACGGGATTTGGCTTTGAAAAGGATACGGCCGAGCAGCGCGAATTCGAGGAGATGTTCCCGTATGATGAGACGCGGGATCAGCTGCGCGCCATCGAGGAAATCAAGAAAGACATGGAGCAGAATCGTCCGATGGACCGGCTGCTGTGCGGAGACGTAGGTTACGGCAAAACAGAGGTGGCCATCCGGGCGGCCTTCAAGGCGGCCATGGAAGGCAAACAGGTTGCGGTTCTCGTACCAACGACCATTTTGGCGCAGCAGCATTACGAGACGTTCCGAGAGCGTTTTTCCGGATATCCGATCAATATTCAGGTGCTGAGCCGTTTCCGCTCCCGCAAGGAGCAAAACGAGACGATTAAGGGCATCCGCCAGGGAACCGTGGACATCGTCATCGGTACTCACCGCCTGCTCTCCCAGGATTTAATCTTCAAGGATTTGGGACTCCTCATCGTGGACGAGGAGCAGCGCTTTGGCGTGACGCACAAGGAAAAGCTGAAGAAGCTGAAAACGAATGTCGACGTGCTCACCCTGACGGCGACGCCAATTCCGCGTACGCTGCATATGTCGATGCTGGGCGTGCGTGATTTGTCGGTCATCGAAACTCCGCCGGAAAATCGTTTTCCTGTGCAAACCTATGTCGTGGAGTACAGTCAGACGCTCGTGCGCGAGGCGATCGAGCGCGAGCTGGCGCGCGGCGGACAGGTGTACTATCTGTACAACCGGGTTCAGGGCATTCAGGAAATGGCAAGCCAGATCACGGCGCTTGTCCCTGAGGCAAGAGTCGGCGTGGGTCATGGACAGATGTCCGAATCGGAGCTTGAGAAGACTATTCTCGATTTCCTCGACGGTGAATACGATGTACTCGTCAGCACGAGCATCATTGAAACCGGGGTGGACATCCCGAACGTCAACACGTTGATCGTGCATGATGCGGATAAAATGGGCCTGTCCCAGCTGTATCAGCTGCGCGGCCGCGTAGGCCGGTCCAACCGGATCGCGTATGCGTATTTCACCTACCAGCGGGACAAGGTATTGACCGAAGTGGCGGAGAAGCGGCTGCAGTCCATCAAGGAATTCACGGAGCTCGGTTCCGGCTTCAAGATCGCGATGCGCGACTTGTCCATCCGCGGCGCAGGGAACCTGCTCGGGGCGGAGCAGCACGGCTTTATTGCCTCTGTCGGCTTTGACCTGTATTCGCAAATGCTTGCGGAAGAGATCAAGAAACGCAAGGTCTCCATGCTCGGCGAAAAGGAAGAGCCTTCGAAGGCTTGGAACACGATGATCGACATCGGCATCGATGCGTATTTGCCGGCCGATTATATTTATGACAGCATTCAGAAGATCGAAATTTATAAAAAAGTGGCGGCGGTCGGAACGTTCAACGATGAACGGGAGCTCGAGGATGAGCTGCTCGACCGCTTCGGAGAGCTGCCTGCCGCAGTCGTCAATCTGCTGACGGTCGCACGCCTCAAAATATACGGAAAAATGTACGGCATCGACTCGATTACCCGGCGCGGCGATGATCTCGTGCTGAAGTTTTATGAAGGACAAGAGAAGAAGCTTAGCACGTCGAAGCTGGCCCAGGTTGGCAATAAGTTCGAAAGACGTGTACAATTTGAGCAGGAGTCCCATTTGTCGATCCGAATCAAGGGTAAGGGGCTCGATGACGGGCAGCTGCTGGGTTTGCTGGAGCAATTCTTGAAGGCAATTCGAGAGCTGTTTAAATCGAAGGAGGAGCTTCAGGATGTTGTTCAATAACAAAAAGGCATGGAAGGGTCTCGTGCTGACGCTCGTCGCCGCGGTGACCGTGTCCATGCTGGCTGCTTGCGAAAAGAGCCAGTCTGCGGATCAAAGCGACTCTAGCAAGATCGTAGCAACCTATAAAGGCGGGGAAATTACCGAGCAGGAGCTGGATAATCAGAAAAAGATCATCTCCTTCATGTCGCCGGAATATTCCCAGTTCATTAACTTAAGCGATTTTCAGGATTATGTGGTAAAGCAGAAGATTGCTTTTGAATATTTGAGCAACAAAGCGGATGAGACGGCAAAAAAAGAGGGCGAGAAGCAAGCCACCCAGGTGCTCGACCAGAACAAAAAGAGCATGGGGGATGCGCAGTTCAAAAAGCTGCTTGATGGCCAAAACCTGAAGGAAGAGGACCTGAAAGCATATCTGGTACAAGCCATGACGGCTTTGGCGGATATGACCGGAAAGGTTACCGAAGACGATATCAAGAACAAATACGAATCCTCCAAGCAGGATTATACGGTGGCAACGCTTCATCATGTGCTGATTGGTCTGCAGTACGGCGACAAGAAGGAGCGCACGAAGGAAGAGGCGCTTAAAATCGCCAAGGACGTGAAAGCGCAGCTGGACAATGGTGCGGATTTTGCCGAGATGGCCAAAAAGTATTCCGATGATTCGGCCACCAAGGAAAGCGGCGGATTGTACGAGAAATTCACGCTGGGTCAAACGAGCGTTCAGGAATTCAAAGAAAAGGTGCTGACGCTGCCGCTAGACAAAGTCAGCGACCCGTTCGAATCCACGCTGGGTTACCATATCCTCAAGGTCGATTCCCGGCAGGAGACCCCTTACGACAAACTCACCGCGGAACAGAAGGATATTATTAAGCAGAACCTGGGCGCGGCCAAAATTGATAACTTCATGCAGAACGAGCTGAAGGATATCATTACGAAAATCGACTTGCCGAAGACCGATGACAAGACGTCCGGCAGCACGGACGGCACGAATAAACAAGACTCCACGGGAGCAAACAAAGAAGACGTGAAATCCGGGGACACAAGCGCGAAGTAACACCTCCCGGGCTTGGCCTCAACATGCCGTGATAAGATATAAAACGCGGAGCGATCCGCGTTTTTATCATGACCGGAAACGGGGATACATTACTGAGCAAGTGCGCAATTGGACCGCAACTATTCATTCCAAGATCATGTATAAGGATTTGGGAAAGGATGAATACTATGGTCAGATATCACACTTATATTCCTGGGACACACCTCTTCCCATCCGAACAGTAGTTGAAAAATCTTCTCGAGAAAGCGGGGCAACATGTCAATGAAAGCTACTGGAATAGTCCGTCGAATCGATGACCTGGGCAGAGTGGTCATCCCCAAAGAAATTAGAAGAACACTGCGAATCCGTGAAGGAGATCCGCTTGAAATTTTTGTTGACCGTGATGGTGAAGTCATTTTGAAGAAATACTCGCCGATCGGAGAGCTTGGCGATTTCGCCAAGGAATATGCCGAATCGCTGTATGAAGGTACGGGACACACGACCATTATTTCGGATCGAGACACGTTCATCGCCGTAGCCGGCGGCTCCAAGAAAGAGTATCTGGAGAAGCAAATCGGGGCTCCGATCGAAAGCTGCATGGATAACCGGAAGACGCTGCTGGAAACCAACGCCGGCAGCTATGAGATTGGCAAAGATCATCAGGAAACGCTGTCGTCCTTCGTGGCGGCGCCGATCATCTCCGGCGGTGACCCGATCGGTACCGTGATTCTCCTGAGTAAGGACGACTCGGTTAAAATGTCGCAGCTTGAAATCAAAATGGCCGAAACCGCTGCGGCGTTTCTCGGTAAACAAATGGAGCAGTAAGAAAGGCAAACTCCCGCTTCCGGGACGCATACCGCGTTCAGGAGAAGAAGCGGGAGTTTTTTGTGTCCGGATTCCCAGGTATAATGAAAGCTGACGGCCATACGGCCTGGTATCAACAGGTCTTGATCGTCTGAATTCGGGGAAGAAGTAGGGAAACGACTATGAAAGAAGCGGGGACAACCTCGAAAATATTGCAGGGCGCGTTCGTGCTGAGCATCGCGATGGTGCTGTCGAAGCTGATCGGAACAGTGCAAAAAATACCGCTGCAAAATATGGGCGGCGACGTGGTATTTGGTATTTATAACACGGTATATCCCTTTTATAATTTGATGGTTGTGCTCGCGCTGGCCGGATTCCCGGCGGCCATTTCCAAATTTGTGGCCGAGGACGCTGCGCTGGGCAGGCAAGCCCGCAGCAGGCAGGTTATCGGGATTGCATCAGTGACTCTTGCCTGCTCGGGCCTGCTGTTAGGCTCATTGATTTATTTCGGCGCACCGCTGATCGGAGGCTGGATCGACAATGCGAGCGTCGAGCCCGCGCTGCGGGCTTCGGCAATCGCCATGCTGTTCGTTCCGGTCATGTCCGGCCTAAGAGGCTTTTTTCAGGGATATCAGGACATGATGCCGACCGCCGTATCGCAAATTACGGAGCAGAGCGTCCGGGTTGGCGTCATGATTGTGCTGCTTGTTTATTTAACGAGCACAGGTGCCACGGCGGAGCATATCGCTGCGGGAGCGCTCATCGGCTCGGCGGCCGGCGGAGCGGCAGGCCTGGTCGTGATGGGCGGCTATTGGCGCCGGTATCGCCGCAGCCACCATGCGGTTATAGAAGACAGTTTACGGTCCGGGAACGAAGGTGAACGCGAAGGCAGCGGCAAGCTGCTGTGGAGCATGCTGAAGTATGCGATTCCCGTTTGCCTGGGTGCTTTGGCCGTATCGCTGGTCAGCCTGGCCGATACCTTTACCGTACCGCGCCTCTTGAAAGCGGGGGGAGCCGGCGAGGCAGGTGCGATGGTGCAGTTTGGCGTGTATAACCGCGGCATGCCGATTGTTCAGCTGATTACAATGCTGGCGACCTCGCTATCCGTCCTGTTCATTCCGGCGCTGGCTGAAGCCAAGGTGACGGGGGACAAGCAGCTGGTCGCGGAGCGGAGCCGCCTGTCGCTGCGCTGGTTCTGGCTGACGGGCATGGCGGCTTCGATCGGAATCGCCATGCTCGCGCAGCCGGTCAATATCGCCCTGTATCAGGATACGGACGGAACAAGCGTGATCCGCTGGATCGCGTTTACGGCGGCCGGCAGCGCCCTCAGCATTATTTCGGCCGCCCTGCTGCAGGGCATCAGCATCGTGAAGGCGCCGGCGCTGCATCTGCTGGCCGCAGCGGCGGCGAAGACGCTTCTCAACCTGCTGCTCGTACCGCAGCTTGGCATTACCGGCGCGGCCATCGCCAGCGTCGCCGCGCATTTCCTGGCAGCCGCGCTCAATATCGCGCTGCTGACCCGCCGTACCGGCCTGCGCATTCGCGCCGGTACGACGCTATTCAAGCCGGCGGCCGTACTCGCCGGCATGGCGCTGGCGGCGGGCGCCGCCATGCTCGCCGCGGACGCGCTGCTGTCCGCGGCCGGGCTGCACGCCCGCCTCACGGCCGCCGCGGCCAGTCTGGCCGGGGCCGCGGCCGGTGGCGCCGCGTTCCTGGCCGGCGCCGTGAAGACACGCCTGCTCAGCGAGCAGGAGCTGCGCATGCTGCCGAAGATCGGCGCTTCGCTTGCCGGTCTGCTGCGCCGGCTCCGGCTGCTTGCCTAGCCGCGGCGTCATTCATATTTTTGTGCGGATGCCGGGCGTGATATAGTATAGCTGTTGCCAATTACCGGAAGAATGATTGATAGAGCGGGGGGAATGAAGGGTGAGTGCATCCATAACAATAGTCGGCTTGGGCTCCGGAAATCCGGATCGCCTGACGATGGGGATTGTCAAAACATTGCAGACGGCATCGGAGGTATACGTCCGGACCAAGGAGCATCCGGTGATGTCCGTGCTGGACGAGCTGAAGGTAGCCATCCAGTCGTTTGACCATATTTACGAGGCCCGGGATTCCTTTCCCGAGGTCTACGCGTCCATCGCCGACATTTTGCTTGAAAAAGCGGCGACGGCAGATGAAGGCAGCGTGATCGTCTATGCCGTTCCGGGCCATCCGATGGTGGCCGAATCCACGGTGCAGATATTGCGGGAACGCTGCGCGAACGAAGGCATCGGGCTGAGCATTCTGGGCGGGGAATCCTTTCTGGATGAAGCGTTCGTACGGCTCGGCTTCGATCCGATCGAGGGCTTCCAGCTGCTCGATGCCAGCGGCCTGAATGCAAGCCTTCTTCAACCGCAGCTGCATACCGTTATCGGACAGGTATATGACGCATTTACAGCCTCGGACGTGAAGCTGGCGCTGATGGAGCTGTATCCGGATGATTACCTGGTGACCGTCGGCCATGCGCTCGGCGTGGACGGGCAGGAGGAGATCCTCCAGGTGCCTGTCTATGAACTTGATCGGGTGGAGGGATATGGGAATCTGTCTCTCATCTACGTGCCCCGGAGCGAGGATGATATGCTGCGCCAGCGCACCTTTGCCCGGCTTCATGAGATCGTCGGCATTCTGCGCAGCCCGGGAGGCTGTCCTTGGGACCGGGAGCAGACGCATGAATCCATCCGCAAGAACCTGATCGAGGAAACGTATGAGGTCATCGAAACGATCGACGAGGATGATCCGGAGCATATGCAGGAGGAGCTCGGAGACCTGCTGCTGCAGGTCATGCTGCATTCCCAGATGGAGGAGGAAGTCGGAACCTTTAACGTCTTTGACGTCATTCAAGGGCTGAACGACAAGCTTATCTTCCGCCATCCGCATGTGTTCGGGCAAAATCAGGCCGAAGATGCCGATGCCGCGCTTGCAAACTGGGAGCAAATGAAGGCGGAGGAGAAGCGCCGCAAGGGACTGATGCCGGAGGAGGCTTCCGTTCTCGACGGCATTCCACGCGATCTGCCTGCGCTGATGAAGGCGTACAAGCTGCAGAAAAAGGCATCCAAGGTCGGCTTCGACTGGGATCAGATCGGCCATGTTTTCCTCAAAATCGAAGAGGAGCTCGGGGAGCTGCGCGAAGCCGTCGAGCAGGGCTTCGATCCTGAAGAGCAAGTGGCGGAGCTCGGGGACCTGCTTTTTGCGGTTTCCAATGCAGCGAGATTCCTTCATGCCGATCCGGAAGAGGCTCTGGCCCGAACCAATCGCAAATTCATCAAACGGTTCCGTTTTATTGAAGAAGAGCTGAAAGCAAGAGGCAAGACCGTGCAGGAAAGCAGCCTGGAGGAAATGGACGAAATTTGGCAACAGGCAAAAAATCAGGTATGATAAGGACTCGACCTGCTTGGGACAGGGACTGCATTGAGGCAACCCAAGCGCCTGATTGCTAAAATTTACTATATTTCTGAGGGAATTGCGTCGAGTTTAGGGTTTTTGACAAGAATTTCCTCATAAATGATAAAATTTTGGCAGCTCGAAGCAGGAATTCGGGTAAGGCATCCAGAATAACCATACTCATGAAAATTTGCGGTAGTGAATGCAACATCCTGCATCCATGACGCGCCAATACTTATTTCTTTGTATATTGGGAGGATAATAATTTATGAACAAGACAGACTTGATCAACAACATTTCGACTAAAAGCGGCTTGACCAAAAAAGACGTGGAGTCCGTTCTGAACGGTTTCCTTGGTGAAATCACAGATGCTCTGGCAAGCGGCGACAAAGTGCAACTGATCGGCTTCGGTACCTTCGAAACTCGCAAGCGTTCCGGACGTACGGGTCGTAACCCTCAAACCGGCAAGACCATTGAAATTCCAGAAGCTAACGTACCTGCGTTCAAAGCAGGCAACAAGCTTAAAGAAGCCGTAAAATAAATGCGTGTCGACAAATTCCTGAAGGTATCCAGGCTGATTAAACGGCGTACCGTAGCCAAGGATGTCTCGGATCAAGGACGGGTTCTCATTAACGGCAGGGAAGCCAAGCCGAGCAGCACCGTGAAGATCGGCGACGAGATCACGGTTCAGTTCGGTCAGAAGCTCGTCACCGTGAAGGTGGAACGCCTCGCCGAGAGCACCCGCAAGGATGAGGCGACAAGCCTGTATTCCTTGGTCAAGGAAGAGCCGATTGCAAAAGATAACGGTTTGAACTGGTAACGGCAAGCACTTTCATAGTCAGCATATACAGGCACCTCCCGAGCATTCGGGGGGTGCCATGCTTTTTTTATAGCCATCCGAAAGACGAAACCTCCAGGCGAGATAGACGTTTTTACAGGCTGAATCCATGACCGGAAACGGCTCAAGTTCTTCGGCGATGCATGGTTCTAAACCGCATATCCCCTCCATAAGCTATTGGTAAGAAGGAGGGGTACATGCCATGATCGAGCCAGCCAAAAGCAAGCAGCATGAGCTGCATATGCTTAACCGCAAGCAGCTGAACCTGACGGGAGTCCATAACGTGGAGAGCTTTGACAGTGAAGAATTTCTGCTCCATACCGAGCTTGGACACCTGACTATCAAAGGACAGAATTTACATATCAAAAACTTAAGCCTGGAAGAAGGCCTGCTCTCCATTGAAGGTATGGTCCATTCCCTGATTTACCTGGATCCCGGTTCACACGGCAAAAATAAGGGAATGCTCGGCAAGCTGTTTAAATGAGTCCGCATATTCAGTGGATCACCCTGCTCTGGATGCTGTTTTCGGGAGCGGCGATGGGACTGGCCTATGACAGCTACCGGGTGCTGTCGGGCCAGCTGCATTTTCCGAGATGGACCCTCCATGTTCTGGACCTCTTCTATTGGTGCGGGGCAGCCCTTTTTGTGTTCCGAATGCTGTATGTAAGCAACTACGGGCAGCTTCGGTTCTACGTATTCGTGGGACTCTTTCTAGGAGTATGGTTATATTTTTTATTCTTAAGTGTTACAACTCAGCGATTTGTGGTAATGTTAATAAAGGTAGTGCGTTATTTAATCGATGTGCTGAAGCGACTTTTCAGGCTTATGGTATGGACGCCAATCCGGCTGCTGCTGAAGCTGCTGAAGGGACTGGCTGTCATGCTCGGCGGCTTGTTGATGTTTGTTTTCCACGTCGTGCTGAAAATTCTGCTGCCTTTCTGGAAGTTGGCCAAGTGGATGGCAAGGCCGATCACCTCGCGTCTTCGGACGCCGAAGTGGCTTGACAAGCCAGTCAAGGCTGCGATCGTTCTGTGGAACAAGTGGTTCCGTAAGGATGAGGAATAGGGAAGGATGCAGCTGCCCTAATAATCAGGATGCCAATCCTTTAGAAGGAGGAGACCCATGGGAAAGTATGCTGCCAAAGAGCAAGCACGGACAAAAACGGCAAGAACCACGCAGGAGAGCAAAACCGTCAAAAGTGCCGGTGCGCGCAGGCGGATCATGATCTGGGTTTCTTTTATGGTTGTCTTTATGAGTTGGGCGGGCTACACCTACATTTCCCAGCAATCGCAAATTTCGGCCAAGAGTGCCGAGCTCTCCAAGAAGAAGGTGGAGCACGATACGACGAAGAACACCGAAATGCAGCTGAACAACGACGTCAAGAGGCTGAACGATCCCGAATACATCGGACAGCTGGCACGCAAGAATTTCGGAATGTATTTACCAGGGGAAACCCCCATCCATACGGAGGAAACAAGCCCGTAATATCGCGCTGAAACTGGGTTATTACTCAGTTGACCTCGGTTTGCGCTTTATGTATAATCAAATCACCACAGCCAAGGTTTGACTCAAATCTTGTTGTATATTTTTAAGGGAGGATCATTTTATTCTATGGCAATCGAAGTGGGCACCAAGTTAGAAGGCAAGGTGACAGGCATAACGCATTTTGGAGCATTTGTGGATCTGTCAGGAGGTGTCACGGGTCTCGTTCACATCTCGGAAATCGCCGATAATTACGTCAAGGATGTCAACGATCACCTGAAGATCAATGATGTTGTAACCGTGAAGGTGATCAATGTCGACAAGGACGGCAAGATCGGACTTTCCATCAAACAAGCTGTCGATAAACCGGCATCCGAAGCTAGGCCTCCGAGAGGACCAAGACCGGAACGTACCGGTGGCGGAAGTGGAGAGCGTTTTGGCGGCGGCGGTGGAGGCTATAATCGTGAACGTGGCGGGCGCCCATTCAAGCCTGCAGCCAGCAAAACTTCGTTTGAGGATAAAATGTCACGTTTCCTGAAGGATAGCGAAGAGCGCATTTCTTCGATCAAGAAACAAACGGAATCCAAGCGCGGAGGACGCGGCGCCAAACGCATGTAGTATCATGCTTCCGGCGCGTGCGCCAAAGACTTGAATTGAGATAAACCGCAGCAGGTTCGAGCCTGCTGCGGTTTTTTTGTCGCTCCAAAAAAAATTACCGACAGCATCCAACGGTTTTCCGGCTCTGTCTTTCGCAATCGCTAGCGGATTCTTGGAGCCGGGCAGTGAAGTCTTTACAGCCGGCGTCAGCTTCAGGAACGCGCAAACGGTTATGGCTAAAGGGTACCGCATGCGATTCCCGACATTTCGCAGGACGGGCTTTTTTGTCGGAAAGTTTTTTGAAGCCCGTCCGCTGTTATGACAAACTTTCATGTTTCAGGGACACTATAATGGGTACCATCAAATCATACGAAATGGTGGTGCGAAGTCACATGGAGAAGTTGAACATAAACATTCCCGGATTTAAAACGATGCAATCAGAAGCGGTGACGGAGGATAACGGCTGGATGGGCAGGCTGCGAGGCCTTCCGATGCTCCAGCGCCCGCTTCAGCTGTTTGCAGCCAAGAAGTGGATGCTGCTGCTGACGCTGATGGCGTTTTTGCTGGGGAAAGCCATGATCTTGAACGAACTGTCGCCATTTGCGATCGCCTACTTTGCCGTCATTGCCTTTATGCGCCGTGATTATCTCTTGCCCGTATCCGTCGCGCTCATTGCAGGCAGCTTGTTTGCCCCGTTTCCTGCACCGCTGATCGTTGCGTCGGAACTTCTCATATTTTATTTAATCCACCGCGGATTGAACGCTTTCGAGCATGCCGAATTGTCGTATGCGCCTCTGATGGTTTTCGTCTCTTCCTTTGTCATCAAGCTGTTTACGATCATGACCGGCCCGCCGTTTACCTGGTACACGCTGATGATGGGCTCGCTGGACGCCGTTCTCAGCTTCGTGCTCACGCTGGTGTTCATCCAAGCGATCCCCGTATTCACCTACCGCAAGAAAAATTATCAGCTGCGCAGCGAAGAAATTCTATGTCTGATCATTCTGCTGGCTTCCGTAATGACAGGGGCGGTAGGCTGGACGGTATATTCCCTGTCCGTGGAGCATGTGCTGTCACGTTATCTCATTCTCCTCTTTGCATTGGTGGGCGGTGCGCCGCTCGGGGCCTCGGTAGGGGTTGTAACCGGATTGATCCTCAGCCTTGCCGATATATCGGCGATTTACCAGATGAGCCTGCTCGCTTTTTCCGGCATGCTGGCCGGCATGCTGCGTGAAGGCAGGAAGGGAGCAGTGATGCTCGGGATGCTGCTCGGCTCCTCGATTCTATCTATATATTTCAGCGGACCGAAAGATGTAATGACATCGACTTGGGAGTCCTGCGCGGCCATCGTTTTATTTTTACTGACACCGAAAACGGTCATCACGATGATTTCCAAATATGTGCCCGGCACGAATGATCACAGCAAATCCCAACATGAGTATGCCAAAAGAGTCCGTGATCTGACAGCCGAGCGGGTAACCCAGTTTTCCCAGGTATTCCGGCAACTGTCTCAAAGCTTCGGCCAGATGGCCGGTACCGAGGAAGTGAGCAAGCGCAGCGGTGAAATGGATCATTTCATGAATGCCGTAGCGGAAGGCGTCTGTTCAAGCTGCGTGAAAAGAAACCATTGCTGGGATGCAAAATTCTATCAAACCTATAAATATATGACCGACGTGATGACCGCCGTGGAAGAACGTCCGGAAATGACGGATAAACAGATTCCGAAAGAATGGATGCGGATCTGCGGGAAAACCGGTGAAGTGCTTCAGGAGATGAAGCAGCAGTACAGCCTCTACCAGCATGATATGCAGTGGAAACGCCAAATATACGACAGCCGTCATCTGGTTGCAGAACAATTGTCGGGAGTTTCGCAGGTCATGGAGGATCTCGCGCGGGAAATCCAACGGGAAGGACAAGCCATGTACCGTCAGGAGGAGCAAATCCGCGAAGCGCTGGAACAGCTCGGCCTCTCCATCCAGGGCATTGAGATCATCAGTCTGGATCCGGGCCATGTCGAGATTGAAATCGTGCATGCATTTACGCGGGGCTATGACGAGTGCCGGAAAATCATTGCACCGCTGCTTTCGGATATTTTGGACGAGCATGTTGCCGTTCTTCAAGAGTCTGCTGTTTCTTCCAAAGACGGATTGGCCACGGTTATGTTCGGCTCCGCCAAAACCTTCGAGATTACGACGGGCATTGCCGGAGCGGCCAAAGGCGGAGATCTGCTGTCGGGGGATAGCTTCAGCATGATGGAGCTTGGCAACGGCACCTTTGCGGTCGCGCTCAGCGACGGCATGGGGAATGGGGAACGCGCCAAACAGGAGAGCAGCAGCGCGCTGTCGATTCTGGAGCAGCTGCTGCAGAGCGGGATGGACGAAAAGCTGGCGATCAAATCCGTCAACTCGATTCTCATGCTGCGCTCCCCGGATGAGGTATATGCGACCGTCGATATGGCGCTGATCGACCAATATACGGCCGAAACGACCTTTATGAAAATCGCCTCAACACCAAGCTTCATTAAACGCGGTCTCGAAGTGATTCCAGTGTCCGCGAGCAATTTGCCGATCGGCATCATTCAGGATATCGAGGTGGATCTGGTTACGCTGACACTGCAGGCCGGGGACATTGTCATCATGATGACCGATGGAATTTATGATGCGCCAGGGCATGCGGTGAACAAAGAGCTGTGGATGAAACGGCTGATTCAGGAAATCGACAGCGAGGATCCGCAGCAGATTGCCGATGTCCTCTTGGAAAAAGTGATCCGGTACCAGCAAAATATTATTCATGACGACATGACGGTCGTCGTAGGCAAAGTCGAGCACCTCCGCCCGGAATGGACAACGCTGCATGTGCCTGGTCTGGAGCGGATGGAACGGCCGCGCACGGTGAGCTGACCGGCCTTCAGCATTGCCCGGGAAATGCGGCTTAAGGAGGGGATGCGCGTTTGGAATCTCTCAAAAGTGGAAATGATAGGAGGGTAGAGAAAGCCACTTTTGGGAGGATGATAGATCGTGAAACAAATTCTTTTGATAACGGATGGATGCTCGAACGTAGGGACAAGCCCGGTGCTGGCGGCAGCCCATGCTTTTCAGGAGGGGATTACGGTCAATGTGGCGGGCGTGGTGGATTACGGAACGATCGGGGAGCTAGGCAGCCTGGAAATCGCGGAGATCGCCAAAGCAGGCGGGGGAATCAGCCGGATCGTCGGGACAAGGCAGCTTGCACAGACGATGCAAATGATGACGCGGAAAACAGTGGTTCAAACCATTCAGCAGGCGGTTAATAAAGAGCTAAAACAAATATTGGGAGGGACCGCTTTGGAGGATCTCCCGCCTTCGCAGCGTTCGCAGGTCGTGCAGGTCGTCGATGAAATGACCGAAACGACGCCGCTGAAGGTTGCCCTTCTGATCGATGCAAGCGCCAGCATGAAGCCGAAGCTCAGTGCGGTCGAGGACGCGATCCGCGATCTGATGCTCAGCCTTCAAGCCAGGGAGGGCATGAGCGAGTTAGCGGTATTCCACTTCCCGGGCCGCCGCGGCGAAGAGCATGCGGTAATGGACAGCGACTGGACGCGCGATGCGGGTACGCTTCGATCTCTGTTCCAGCGCCTTCAGATGAAAGGGGCAACGCCGACCGGTCCCGCGATCATGAGGGTGATTGATTTCTTCCGTTATGGTACACTAGATGAACATCTAACATGGCGGGGAAGTACCGATGAAGGAGAAGGGATGCTCGGTGATTACGTCGTCTAATCCGGCGTATCCGGCCGGAATGGTCATTACGGGGAAATGGCGCAAGGGCCGCTTTATCATCCGGCGCGTGCTGGGTCAGGGTGCCAACGGGATTGTGTATCTGGTGCAAAAGGAGGGGGCGAGCCACCCTTATGCGCTTAAAATGGGCTATGACACGCTCGATTTGCAGTCCGAGATCAATGTATTGATGTCGCTGCAATCGAAGCGCAAGGCCGCTGATCCGCTTAAAAACGGGCCTCGCACGTTTTTGTTGGAAGTGGATGACTTCAAGGGAGAGGACGGAGACATCCCGTTCTATGTGATGCGCTACATCCGTGGCAGCTCGCTGAGCCATTTCATGCGCAAACGCGGGAAGGAATGGATGGGTTTGACCGGTCTGCGACTGCTGGAGAAGCTCAACGGGCTGCATCGTTCGGGCTTTATATTCGGCGACTTGAAGCCGGAAAATGTCATGGTATCCGATGTCGGTCAGGTCGAGCTGGTCGATTACGGCGGCGTGAGCTCCATCGGTCGGAGCGTCAAGCAGTTTACGGAGTGGTATGACAGAGGCTATTGGAATGCCGGCTCCCGCACAAGCGATGAGGGTTATGATCTGTTTGCTTTTGCCGTGCTCATTATTCAGCTTTTAAACGAAGAAGAGTTGAAAAAAACCGCTGCGCAGCATCTGCCGCAGACCCGGAGTCCGGGACAGCTGCTGTCCTTGATCCAGCGGAGTCCAAAGCTCAAGCCGTATTCGGAGTGGCTGCGCCGGGCAATCCGCGGGGAATTTTCCGGTTCACAGGAAGCGCTTAAGCTGTGGAAGGATACCATTTATGCACCGGCGCTGGTGGGCAGGCTGCCCGGCAAGACGCCGCGCTGGCTGATGAACGCGTTTGCCTTATCGATCGTCATCGTGCTTCTGGCTTTTCTCTGGGCTTGGATGAATACATAGTTGTGCTTTAGAAGAGGGGATCTCAAATGGAGAGCAGGACTGACTTGAATATGCTGATGGATCATGTTCTCCGAACGGCTCGGGAGGATGACCTATGGCTGCCTCACGACACCATCGTAGTCGCAGTATCCGGCGGACCGGATTCTGTGGCTCTTTTGCATGTCCTGCATCGCATTTCGCAGCAGTATGTCCCGCTGCACCTTGTTTGTGCGCATGTCCATCACGGCCTGCGGGCAGAATCCGATCAAGAGGAGGAGCTTGTCCAAGAACTTGCGCGGGAGCTCCATCTGCCGTTTGAGGGGGTCCGCATCGATGTTCCTTCTTATATGAAGGAAAGCGGCAAAGGAATGGAGGAGGCGGCGCGGGACAAACGGTATGCTTTTTTGCATGAAATCGCGCAGCGGTATGGGGCGGCTTCGATCGCGCTTGCCCATCATGCCGACGACCAGGCCGAGACGGTGCTGCTGCACTTGCTCCGCGGAAGCGGCCCCGGAGGCCTCAAAGGCATGAAAATTAAAAGACGCGAAAAAAATGTGGAACTCATTCGTCCTTTTCTACGTATATACAAAACGGACCTTTTGGGCATATGCGAGCAAAATGGCTACGCCTATGCCCTAGACAGCTCCAATCACTCCAATCAGTACCGCAGAAATGCGATCCGGCTGGATGTCCTCCCGTTTTTGGGGCAATATAATGGACAGATCCGGCAATCGCTGATTCAACTGGCCGATATTGCGGGTATGGAAGATGATTACATGGAGCAGGCTGCCGATCATACCTATCATGATTTGGTGCAGCATAAGGGTGGGAGGCTCTACTTTAAAGCGCCTTCCTTTTTGGCCTTACATGTCGCTTTACAACGAAGGTTGATTAAACTAATATTAAATTATCTGTCGGCAGGCATTGAAATCACCGATTTTCACAAGATTGAATTGATCCGCCAAGGTATTATTCAGAACAAAAGTACCACCTGGAGCCTCGATATTGGAGGAGGCTTGGCCTGCATACGCGAATACGATATGATATGGTTTATGCAAAAGCCGCCAGAGCAGTCCAAGAGCTATACATATGAGCTTCAAACTGCTGTTCCAGAGCTCTTTATTCCTGAGATTGGCAAAACGTTGAAAATGAAGGTGCAGTCGCCGCATGACCGTTATTTTTCTGAAATGGCTGGCTCGTGCGCCGAAGCCGTCTTTGATGCCGGTCAGCTGAAGTTTCCATTAACACTCCGCTCAAGGCTGCCTGGAGATACCATGAAAGTCATGGGATTAAACGGAAGCAAAAAGGTAAAAGATATTTTCATTGACGCGAAGATACCTCCATCCGTTCGCTCCCGCATTCCTGTGTTAGTTGATGGTTCAGGCAACATGATCTGGATACCGGGGGTCCGGCGCTCCATGCATGCAGCAGTCGGGTTACAAACGACATCGGTTCTCCACATGTGTCTGGAGGATACAGCAGTGGAGCAACTGTAATGGTCATTGTAAGACTTTCATAGTATAAACGTAGGAGGTTCGCTCAGTTGCAAAACGATATTCAAGAAGTTCTCATCAGCGAAGAAGAAATCCAGAAGAAAATTAAGGAACTTGGAGCAGAGCTCAGCAAGGTTTATGAAGGACGGAATCCTTTGGTGATTTGCGTGCTCAAAGGTGCGTTTATTTTCATGGCTGATTTGGTTAAAAATATTACAGTGCCGATGGAACTCGATTTCATGGCTGTGTCGAGCTACGGCGTGTCCACCAAATCGTCGGGCGTCGTCAAAATCATCAAGGATTTGGATGTGCCAGTTGAAGGACGCGACGTGCTGATCGTTGAGGACATTATCGACAGCGGTCTCACGCTCAGCCATTTGATCGAACTTCTGAAGAGCCGCAACGCCAAATCGACGTGCGTGGTCACCTTGTTTGACAAACCGGCGCGCCGCACCGTAAATCTGGAAGCGGATTATACGGGCTTCTCCTTACCTGACGCTTTTGTCGTCGGATACGGTTTGGATTACGCCGAACACTACCGGAACTTGCCCTACATCGGGATCTTGAAACCGGAAATCTATTCCCACTAATGGTGATACTCCAGCCTATGGACCTATCCTTGGTTCATGCTCATACCACCTCTGTTGAGATGGTCAGACGGGCTATGGTAAAATAATTAAAGTGTTTTGAGAGGAGGTAGGGGATGAATCGGTTCATCCGGAATTCTGGTTTTTATTTGATTCTTTTTTTAGTTGTGGTGGGCATTGTCCAGTTTGTAAGCAACAGCGGTGAATCTGCTCACAATCCTAGATACGATGAATTTCGGCAAGAGATCAAGGCTGGCAATGTGAAGGATATCACGGTTCAATTTGACGGTTACGCCTATCTCGTAACCGGTAAATATAATCAAAAACCGGACGGGGTCAAATCCGACAGCTTCTCAACCTACATTCCGGCTACAGATGCCGCGATTCAGGAACTGGTGGATGCCAGTGACAAAAACGGCATGACATATACCCAAAAGAAAATGGAAGGCGAAAGCATCTGGCTGACGCTGCTATCTTCCATGATTCCTTTGGTCATTATGTTCATTCTCTTCTTCTTCCTGTTTAATCAGGCGCAAGGCGGCGGAGGCAAAGTCATGAACTTCGGCAAAAGCCGTGCCCGTCTGTATAATGAAGAGAAGAAGAGAGTCACATTCGAGGATGTGGCTGGAGCCGATGAAGAGAAGCAGGAACTCGTTGAGGTCGTGGAATTCCTGAAGGATCCACGCAAGTTTGCCGCCGTAGGCGCGCGTATTCCGAAAGGGGTATTGCTTGTAGGTCCTCCGGGAACCGGTAAAACACTCCTCGCCCGTGCGGTCGCTGGTGAAGCCGGCGTTCCATTCTTCAGCATTTCCGGTTCCGACTTTGTGGAAATGTTCGTAGGTGTGGGTGCATCCCGTGTGCGTGATTTGTTCGAGAACGCCAAAAAGAATGCCCCATGTATTATCTTTATCGATGAGATTGACGCGGTTGGCCGTCAGCGCGGTGCCGGTCTTGGCGGTGGCCATGACGAGCGCGAGCAAACGCTGAACCAATTGCTCGTCGAGATGGACGGTTTCGGCGGCAACGAGGGTATCATTATCGTTGCGGCAACCAACCGTGCCGATATCCTCGACCCTGCACTCCTGCGTCCGGGACGTTTTGACCGTCAAATCACGGTGGACCGCCCAGACGTAAAAGGCCGCGAAGCTGTACTGAAAGTCCATGCGCGCAATAAGCCGCTGACGAAAGATGTTAAGCTGGATATTGTTGCAAAACGCACCACAGGCTTTACGGGTGCGGAGCTCGAGAACCTGATGAACGAAGCTGCCCTGCTTGCGGCACGCCGCAACCGGAAAGACATCTCCATGCGTGAGGTTGACGAGGCGATTGACCGCGTCATCGTCGGTACGGAGAAACGCAGCCGCGTAATCAGTGACCGCGAGAAGCGTATCGTGGCTTATCACGAAGCAGGTCATACCATCGTCGGTTATTTCCTTGAGAATGCCGATATGGTGCACAAGGTTACCATTATTCCTCGCGGCCGTGCCGGCGGATACGTCATCATGATGCCGAAGGAAGACCGTATGCTTGTAACCAAGCAGGAATTGCTGGATAAAGTAACGGGTCTCTTGGGCGGCCGTGTATCCGAAGAAATTTTCATCGGAGAAATCGGTACAGGCGCATACAGCGACTTCCAACAGGCCACGGGCATTGTCCGCAGCATGATTATGGAATACGGTATGAGCGAGAAGCTTGGACCGCTGCAGTTCGGTTCGACCCAAGGCCAGGTATTCCTGGGCCGCGATCTCGGACATGAGCAGAACTACAGTGATTCCATCGCTTACGAAATCGATCAGGAAATGCAGCGCATGACCAACGAATGTTATCAGCGTTGTAAGGACCTGCTGATCAAGCACTCCAAAGAAGTTCATCTCATTGCCAACACGCTGCTTGAGAAGGAAACACTGGAGCTGGATCAGATCAGAGAACTGATCGAGCAAGGATATCTGACGGAAGACGGACCGCGTGACGGCGAAGACGGAGGCTCCTCCGAAGGCGGCGCACCTGTCATCGACAACATTGGCGATGTACGCGTCCGCATTCAAGGCAAGGATGATGCATCCGATCTGCCGACGAGTGAAATTCCGAATGACGTTCCTGAGAATATCACGAATGACAACACACAGGAAGGTCCGGCGGACCTTCCTGGAGACATTCCGAATGATGTTCCGAACCCAGGCCCTGGAAACGACGGAAATCCTGGCAATGGAGGCACGCCTCCGGAGTCCAGATCCTAAACGGATTCGGCCTTGGCCTTGCTGCTTAGTACCATAGCTTAGAATGAATAGCCCGGAAGACGACGGCAATCGTCCTCCGGGCTTTTTTGCTGTTTGAGGAGAGGCATTTCACCGTATTTAAAATTTTATTTTTTAATTCACGCGGGCATGAGATGAAAAGGAAGCGGATGAAAGCGCGCTGCAAAGCGTTTTCCTGATTGCTGAAACGGCGCCGGAGCCGCATTGGGGCGGATTGACAGCCCGAGAAACCTTGTGTACATTAGTTGGTAACTGAAAAGCCCTCGAAGCTTAGACACCCAACTTTGAGAGAATTTTCACAATCATTTTAATCATGTCATGACTTCATAAAAGGAGTGGGTCGCTGGTGGAAGCTCTTGCGCTGCAGCATAAAGAGGAACAAAAACGCGAATTGACGGAAAGGCTCATGCAGCTCAAAAAAGAAAGAAACGCAATCATTCTTGCTCATTATTATCAAAGGGACGAAATTCAGGAGGTTGCTGATTTCCGCGGCGATTCCTTTTTACTTGCCCAAAAAGCGGCGCAAACGGATGCGGACGTCATCGTATTCTGCGGCGTGCATTTCATGGGGGAGAGCGCGAAGATTCTGGCTCCAAACAAGACGGTGCTGATCCCGGACGAACGCGCAGGCTGCCCGATGGCCGACATGGTCAATGTAGACGGTCTCCGCAAACTGAAGGCGCAGCATCCGAATGCCAAAGTCGTTACTTATATCAACTCTTCCGCGGACGTCAAAGCTGAAACAGATATATGCTGCACATCGGCCAATGCCGTCAAAGTGATTCAGTCGCTGGACTGCGATGAGATCATCTGGGTGCCGGATAAAAACCTGGGGCATTACGTGCAGCAGCATACCGACAAAAAAATGATCATCTGGGAAGGGTACTGCAACACGCACGATATGCTGACCGTCAAGGACGTTGTCGAAATGAAAGCGAAGCATCCGACCGCCCAGTTCGTCGTGCATCCCGAGTGCCGTCCTGAAGTTGTGGCCATGGGTGATTTCGTCGGCAGCACCACCGCAATTATCGATTACTGCAAAAAATCCGATTGCCAGGAATTTATCGTCGGTACCGAGGATGGCACGGGATATCAGCTGCGCCTCGACAGCCCGAACAAAACCTTCCATTTCGCAACGAAATATCTGGTATGTCCGAACATGAAAGTCAACAACCTCAAAAAATTGGTGAAGTGTCTGGAAACGATGAAGCCGCAGATTTATGTGCCGCCGGCTGTTGCAGACCAAGCCCGCATTTCCTTAGAGCGCATGTTACAGGTTTAGCAGGGCGCGATCAAAAAAATAATAGAACAATTAGGTGCCCTTAACAGTGGGCACTTTCTAATTATAGCAACCATTTTTTGATCGCTTGCATGCGCTACTCTCTTAAGACAGGTGAACGGAACTATGATTCCACAGTATTTGGTTGATTTCGATTTGCAAACGCTCCCCTGCGTCAAAACGGATGTCATCGTGATCGGCTCGGGAATTGCGGGATTGTATACGGCTATTGAGGCTGGCAAAGACCATCACGTTATCATGATTACCAAAAACGCGCTTCTCGAGAGCAACACCCGCTATGCACAGGGCGGAATCGCTGCCGTGACCTCGGAGGACGACTCCCCGGCTTACCACCGCGAGGATACGTTGATGGCAGGCGCCGGATTATGCTCCTCCGCTGCGGTGGATGTCCTCGTGAACGAGGGTCCAGATAACGTGCAGGAATTGATCCGTCTCGGAACGGCCTTCGATGTGGAGAACGGGGAGCTGGCCTTGACGCAGGAGGGGGCGCACAGCCGGCGACGCATCCTGCATGCCAACGGGGATGCGACCGGCTTCGAGATCGTGCGGGCGCTTGCTGCACAGGTGCGGATGCACGAGCGGGTGCAGGTATGGGAACATCATTTCGTCATTGACGTACTGAACGACGGCAACGAGTGTATCGGCGTGCTGCTGCAGCGGCCGGATGGGCAGCGGGTATACGTCAAAGCCGCTGCCACCATTTTATGTACCGGAGGCGCCGGTCAGCTCTACCGCTATACGACGAATCCCGAAGTGGCGACTGCGGATGGCATAGCCATGGCCTACCGGGCCGGGGCGCAAATCCGTGATATGGAATTCATCCAGTTCCATCCTACGGCTCTGTGCTATCCCGGCGCGCCGCGTTTTCTCATCTCGGAAGCTGTCCGGGGCGAGGGCGCAGTGCTGCGGAATATCAAAGGCGAGCGTTTTATGGAAAAATACCATGAACTGCTCGAACTGGCACCGCGCGATATCGTCGCCCGCGCCATCGTGAGCGAGATGGAGGAAACGAAGTCCACATTCGTATACCTGGATATTACGCATGAACCGGAAGATATGATCAAGCATCGTTTTCCAACCATCTATGAAACCTGCATGAATTATGGGCTCGATATGGCGGCGGACTGGATTCCCGTGGCGCCGGCTGCGCATTATATGATGGGCGGGGTCAAAACGGATTTGAACGGCGAGAGCAGCGTACCGCGATTGTTTGCCTGCGGCGAGGTTTCCTCGACAGGCGTTCATGGCGCGAACCGTCTTGCGAGCAATTCGCTGTCCGAGGCTATTGTATTTGGCAAGCGGATCGTCAACCGGATTCGGGAGCTTGTTCCGCTCGTCGCCCCTGCGGCCATTGCTTATCAGGAGCAGGATCGGACAGGAGTTCCGAAGCAGGCCATGATTGAACGCAGACTGAAGCTGCAGAAGGTCATGGTGCGTTACGCCGGACTGCGCCGCAATGAGGCGCTGCTGCACAAAGGGCTGGATGAGCTGAAACGCCAGCTATCCATCTTTACCTCTGAGCTCTCCAAGAAGGAGGAGTTCGAATTCGCGAACATGCTGACCAGCTGCTTGCTGGTTACACAGGCGGCCTTGGAGCGCAAGGAGAGCCGTGGGGCGCATTACAGAGAGGATTACCCTCAGAAGGACGACGCGGTATGGCGCAAGCATTTGCTTTTGCATCGCCAACATGAAATCATGGAGGAATTCAGCGATGATGTTTAATGGATATAACGAAAATCTGGTGGAATCGATCCGCTTATGGCTGAAAGAGGATGTGGGCTCCGGCGATATAACCACCATGACGACCATTCCGGCAGGACATGAATCGAAAGGGATTATTCATGCCAAGGAAGATGGCATTGTGGCAGGTATCCCCGTGGCGGAGCTAGTTTTTCAGGTGGTGGATCCGTCCTTGTCCTTCACGGCTCATGTGAAAGACGGGGATCAGGTGAAGAAAGGCACCGTGCTGGCGGTCGTGGAGGGAAGCACCCATCATATTTTGACGGGGGAGCGGATCGCGCTCAATTTGCTGCAGCGGCTATCCGGCATCGCCACTCGGACGCGCATGTTCGTCAGTGCGCTGGAAGGGCTGCCAACGCGCCTGGTCGATACGCGGAAAACGACGCCGGGACACCGCATGCTCGAGAAATACGCGGTCCGGATCGGCGGCGGGGCCAATCACCGGTTTGGCCTGTATGACGCCGTCATGATTAAGGACAACCATATCAAAGGAGCGGGTGGTATCCGCAGAGCGGTGGAGCGGGCACGCGCGCATATTCCGCACACGATGACAATCGAAGTGGAGACGGAATCGCTGCAGCAGGTCGAGGAGGCTTTGGAAGCCGGTGCAGATATCATTATGCTGGATAACATGGACAAGGATATGATGAAAGAGGCGGTCAGACGCATCAAGACCAAGGCCCCGCATGTCCGTGTGGAAGCTTCCGGCAACGTTTCGCTGCAAACCGTCAAAGGAATCGCCGAGTGCGGGGTTGACGTGATATCCGTAGGGCGGTTAACCTATTCTTTTGAGAGTCTTGATATCAGTCTGGACCTCAACGCTGTTAAGTAAAGGAGGGATCGTCCCGGTGATCCTTGTCATCGATATCGGGAACACCAACATTGTGCTGGGCATCTACAAGGGGCGCGAGCTCCTGCATCATTTCCGTCTCAGCACCGTTCGGCAGTCTACAGCGGATGAGTATGGTGTTTGGTTTCACAACTTGTTCCACATGTCCGGGATCCCGGTTTCGGATATCCGCGGGGTTATCATGTCCTCCGTGGTCCCGCCGATGGTGCATGTCATCGAGGAGATGTGCCGCAAATATATTCATAAACAGCCGCTCATGGTTGGGCCTGGCATCAAAACGGGGCTGAATCTCCGCTACGAGAACCCGCGCGAGGTTGGCGCGGATCGGATCGTTAACGCGGTGGCCGCCGTCGATCTGTACAAAGGACCGCTGGTGGTGGTGGATTTCGGCACTGCAACCACGTTTGACTGCATTGATGAAAAAGGGGCTTATCTTGGCGGCGCCATCGTGCCGGGAATCGGGATTGCGACCGAGGCTCTGGTGGAACGGGCGTCCAAGCTGCCGCGTATTGAGCTGGAGAAGCCTAAAAAGGTCATCGGCCGCAATACGGTGCATGCGATGCAGGCAGGCATTATTTTCGGATATGCCGGGCAGGTGGACGGTATCGTGAAGCGCATGAAGCAGGAGATGAACGCTCCCCATCTTAAGGTCGTTGCCACGGGAGGCCTGGCGGAGCTTATTGCAAGCGAAACCGAAGCGATCGATGAAGTGAATCCGCTGTTGACCCTGGAAGGTCTGCGGATTATTTATGAACGCAACAGTTAAAACTTCTGTGGCTAACTGAGGCCCATGCTTGTGCTTAAGCACCAGGCTGAGGCATGTTTTTCTTTTGTATTTTGGAAACAATAGGGGAAAGAGCAGTGAATGACACCTGCGATTTCGGTTAAATAGAGAGCAAGGGAGGCTGGATACGACATGGAAAATAAACAAGATTGCCTCATTCGAGGCACCGCAATGAACGGACGCGTCCGGGCCTTCGCCGTAAGAACGACCGTGCTTGTCGAAGAGCTTCGCAGACGGCATGATACCTGGCCGACCGCTACGGCAGCCCTGGGACGCACGCTGACGGCGGGCGCGATGATGGGCGCGATGCTGAAGGGTGAGGAGAGACTGACGATTCAGGTGAAGGGCAATGGCCCGCTCGGTCAAATCGTCGTCGATGCGAACGCCAAAGGCGAAGTGCGGGGCTACGTGAATGAGCCGCATGTGCATCTGCCCAGCAACAGCAAGGGGAAGCTGGATGTCGCGGGAGCAGTGGGCCGAGAAGGATTTTTGCACGTGACCAAGGATTTGGGATTGAAAGACCCTTACCGCGGCAGCATTCCCATCATCTCCGGTGAGCTCGGTGAGGATTTTACGTACTACTTCGCGGTGTCGGAGCAGACGCCTTCGGCAGTGGGGCTTGGCGTACTCGTCGCTCCGGACAATTCCGTCATTGTAGCGGGAGGCTTTATCGTGCAGATCCTCCCGGGTCTCAGCGAAGAGGAGCTTACGATGATTGAGCAGGCTGTCGGGGCTATGCCGCCGGTCACGTCGCTGCTGGATCAAGGTCTGGAGCTTGACGAAATGCTGCGCCGGCTGCTTCCGGATGTGGAAATCCTGGAGCAGATGGATATCAGCTTCCAATGCCACTGCTCGCGGGAACGGGTGGAGCAGACGCTGGTCAGCTTGGGCAAAAGCGAGCTGGAGCAGTTGATTGAAGAGGATGGGCAGGCGGAAGTCGTGTGCCATTTTTGCAATGAGAAATATACGTTTGAAAAAGAAGAGCTGCAGCAGATCCTGAATAAAGCGATTCATTAAGGCACGGTACAAGAAGATGATGACCAGACAAGATAAGGCGCTGTGGGCGGCAGTCATCATTTTGACGGCCGGCGTACTGCTGATGGGAAGCCTGATTATCATCCGCGGACTGAAGCCGGCGGGTGACGTGCATGAGCCGGAAGAAGAGCAAAGCGGCCGGGATGCGGTGGCATCCTTTGACGGACAAGCCATCACGGAAGACGAGTGGGTGAACGAACTGAAGCGTGCGCGCGGACATGAGGTGCTGCTGCAAATGCTGAATCAGAAGGCGGTTGCCGCGGAGGCAAGGTCGCTGCGGATTCAGGTCACACCGGAGGAAATTGCGGAAAAGATCCGGTCTGACGCCGCGGGTTATGAATCGGAGGACGCTTACCTCCAGGAAATGTCGACACAGCTTGGCATGACGGCCGGGGATATACGAGCTGATGCGGCTTATCAGCTGACCCTCGAAAAGATCGCCATTGCGGGCATCCATATCCGGGATGAAGAGATCGACCGCTATATGGAGCAGCATAAGGAAGAGTTCGAGCCGAAGAAGCAGTACGATTTGGCCTGGATCAAGGTGAAAAGCCGCAAGGAAGCGAATCGGACCTTGGATCGCCTCGAGCAGGGCGAGGATTTCGGCAAGCTGGCCGAAGAGCTTTCCCTGGACGAGTACACGCGCATGCAGGGTGGAAGACTGGGCATGATCGATGAGGATGATCCTTTCGTGCAAGGAGAGCTGCTCGATGCAGCCAAAGACCTCGAAGCCGGCGATATTGCCGGCCCGATTCAGCTGAGGGACGACGGATATGCCGTCATGCAGGTGCGGGATATCGTGAAGACCGGAGAGCTCAGCGAAGCCGAGATCCGCGCCCGCGTGAGCAAGCAGCTTGCCTTGAACGAAGCGGTGCTGCTGACGCAGCTGGAAGCCGAATTGCGGGACAAGTACGGAGCCAAACTGATAGCCAAAGGCACTCCTTAAACGAGGTTCCAGTGCCGAATGGATTAGACAAACCTTTGCTTTTGGATCACCATCCGGAAAAGCGGGGTTTGTTTTTTTGGCAAGTCACTTCAGCGAAAGAATCCCTTAAGAACAGCGGGGTTCATATTGACATTCGCAGGGAAGGTTGATAAGATAAAGGTACTAAATACCCACTTAATTACTCGGATATAAACCTTTAAACAGCCAGATATACCATCTGAATTCGTATAGATTCACACTTGATTATTACAGTGAAAAAGGGAGGATTTTTTCTATGGCTAAAGTCGTTAACAATGTTACTGAACTCATCGGTAGTACTCCGCTTGTCCGTCTGAACCGTCTGGTATCGGAAGATAGCGCCGAAATTTATTTGAAGCTCGAATACCAAAACCCGGGTTCCAGCGTCAAAGACCGGATCGCCATCAGCATCGTGGAAGAAGCGGAAAAGGACGGCACGCTGAAACCGGGCGGAACGATCGTTGAAGCAACAAGCGGCAATACCGGTATTGGCCTGGCCATGGTTGCTGCGGCGAAGGGCTACAAAGCCGTCATCGTAATGCCGGAAACGATGAGCTTGGAACGCCGCAATCTGCTTCGTGCTTATGGAGCGGAGCTCGTGCTTACACCGGGAGCGGAGGGCATGAATGGCGCGGTTAAAAAAGCGGAGGAAATCGTGCGCGAGAACGATGGCTATTTCATGGCCGAGCAGTTCAAGAATCCGGCCAACCTGAAAATTCATAAGGAAACGACAGGTCCGGAAATCGTGGAAGCGATCGAATCCATCGGCGGTACGCTGGACGCTTTCGTGGCAGGGATCGGTACGGGCGGTACGATTTCCGGTGCGGGCGAAGTTCTGAAGCAGAGCTTTCCGGACGTCAAAATCGTAGCGGTAGAGCCAGCAGCCTCCCCGATTCTTGCCGGTGGCAAACCAGGTCCTCACAAAATCCAGGGACTTGGCGCGAACTTCATCCCTGACATTCTGAATCGTGAAATTTACGATGAAATCATTCACGTGGAAAATGACGAAGCCTTTGAAACGGCACGCCGCGTCGCGAAAGAAGAAGGCGTTCTGGCGGGCATTTCCTCCGGCGCTGCGGTATTTGCCGCATTGAAGGTTGCCAAGGAGCTTGGAAAAGGCAAACGCGTCGTCGTGATTATCCCAAGTAACGGAGAACGTTACCTGAGCACGCCTCTTTACAATTTTGAAGGATAAGACGACGGGACCTAAGCGTTCCCGGAGTCATCTGATTATGATTCTCGCCCCTGCTGCCGTTTCTATGGCAGCAGGTTTTTTTCTGCATTTTAGCCGGCTTTTGAAAAAAACTTGGAAATGTCTTTTCAAATAGGCTGCGGGCGAAGTATACTGACAACCAATAGAGAGCTCTTGCTGTAAAGGGGATGAAGAATGTGACAGGCGACAACAGGATCACACTTAAACATTGGCAAAGGTGGACCCAGCAGGGCTGCTCGGCGCTTCCGTTCGTGCTCGAAACGAAGCTGCCCGAGGAGGCTCCAGGTTTGCCGGCCTCGTGGGCAGATGCCTGGGAGCAGGCGGCTGCACATTCCTTTGTCCTCGAAAACGGCAAGGATGGACGGTATACGTATTTGGGCCTTGAGCCTGTATCGGTGTTAAAAGGCAAGGGAGATCAGGCCGAAATCAGCGCATTGCCGGCGGGGAGTACGGAGCATACGACCGGAGCACCGCTCGAGATCATCAAGCGGTGGATGGAGCCGTTCAAGGCTCCATCATCCCAGGATCTGACGGCGGTTTTAGCCGGGCTACCTCCATTTCTTGGCGGCTGTGTCGGATTTATAGGCTACGACGTAGTCCGGTTTCTCGAGTCCCTGCCCGACAGTGCAGCAGACGACCCTGATATTCCCGATTATCTCTGGATGCGGATGAATGAAGTGTGGATTTATGACCATGCAGAGTGCAAGCTGATCTGCGCCGTGTACTGTCAGGTCGATGATCCGGATTCGGCCGAGCTGGAGCTTCGTTACAGCGCCGCTTGGGATCAGGCACAGTCCATGCTGGAGCAATGGCGTCAATTTACCAGTCGAATGCAGGCCGAACGGGCTGAAGAGCGGTTTGTTCGGCAAAAATACATGGCAGAGGCTCAATCCAGGCATGACGAGGGGCAGTGGCCCGGCATGAGAAGCGCATTCTCGCAGTCAGCGTTCGAGCAGGCCGTGTCCCGCATTCAGGCTTATATCCGGCAGGGTGACGTGTTCCAGGTGAACCTGTCGCTCCGTCAGGAGCGGGAGCTTCAGTCGGAGCCGGAGCGCATCTATGAATGGCTGCGGATACTGAATCCGTCCCCTTACATGGGACTGCTCCGATCGCCGGGCTTCAGCCTGGTGAGCGCTTCGCCCGAGCTGCTGGTGAAGCGTCAGGGAGACCTTATCAGCGCCCGGCCGATTGCCGGCACGCGCCGCCGCGGGCATACGCCAGAGGAGGATGAAGCCATGGCCGGAGAGCTTCTCGGCAGTGAGAAGGAGCGGGCGGAGCATGTCATGCTCGTGGATCTGGAGCGCAACGATATCGGCAAGGTGGCCGCCTATGGTACCGTGAAGGTACCTGAGCTGATGACCATCGAGCATTACTCGCATGTCATGCATCTGGTCTCCCAGGTGGAAGGCCGTTTGGCTGAAGAAAAGGGAGCTTTTGACGTCATTGCGGCGCTGTTCCCCGGCGGAACGATTACGGGAGCGCCGAAAGTGCGCACGATGGAAATCATCGAGGAGCTGGAGCCGGTAAGGCGCGGGCCATATACAGGCTCGATGGGCTGGATTGACTACAACGGGAATTTAGAATTAAATATTATCATAAGAACACTGGTCGTTAAGGATGGAACGGGCATGATTCAGACCGGCGCCGGCGTCGTCATCGATTCGGAGCCGTACCGCGAATATCGCGAATGCCATAACAAAGCCAAAGCCATCGTCAAGGCCGTCCTGCTGAGCGAAGAGGAAGCGGCTGCCGACATGAACCGGCATGAAGAGGAGATGAGCGTATGATTCTGGTCATCGATAATTATGATTCTTTTACGTATAACCTGGTGCAGTACCTCGGGGAGCTGGGGGAAGAAGTGAAGGTATTCCGCAATGACGAAATCGATATTCAAGGGATCGAAGCGCTTGCGCCGGACCATATTCTGATCTCTCCGGGACCCTGTACGCCAAATGAAGCGGGAATCAGCCTGGAAACGATCGAGCATTTCAAAGGAAAGATTCCGATTTTCGGCGTCTGCCTAGGCCATCAGGCCATCGGTCAGGCGTTTGGCGGCCAGGTGGTTCGCGCGGAGCGGCTGATGCACGGCAAGACCTCGCCGATACTCCACAATGGGACCTCCGTGTTCGAAGGGCTGCCGTCCCCATTTACGGCGACGCGGTATCATTCCCTGCTGGTAGAGCGCAGCACGCTGCCTGAATGCCTCGAAATTACGGCAGAGACGGAAGAAGGCGAAATCATGGGACTGCGCCATAAGGAGTTTCTGGTGGAGGGCGTCCAGTTTCATCCGGAGTCGATCATTACCGATCACGGACACCAGATGCTTCGCAACTTCCTGAAGCGGACCGAAGCGACGAACGTATGAAATGGATTTGCCTGAACGGTCAATGTATTGATGCTGCTGAAGCCGTGGTATCCGTTATGGATCACGGCTTTTTATACGGCATGGGCTTGTTTGAAACCTTCCGGACCTACAAAGGCAGACCGTTTCTGCTGGAACGGCACCTGAATCGGCTCGCTGCCGGATGTGCGGCGCTGGGAATCGAGACGTCGTCTTTGCCCGGTCCCGATGAACTGCGGTTGTTGATCGAACAATTGATGAAGGCGAACGAATTGGAAGAGGCTTATATCAGGTACACGGTCAGCGCGGGCGAGGATATCCTTGGCCTGCCGGCAGGGATGTACAGCCAGCCCAATCAGATCCTGATGGCCAAGCCGCTGCCGATGGCGCCGGATCGGCTGTACACGCATGGCAAAGCGCTGCAGCTGCTTACCACCCGCCGCAATTCGCCCGAAGGTCCTGTGCGTCTGAAGTCGCTTCATTATATGAATAACATTTTGGCGAAAAGGGAGCTTTCCACCTATCCTGAGGCCGTCCGTCTTCATGCGGAAGGATTGATGCTGAATGCGGACGGGTATTTGTCCGAAGGGATGGTAAGCAATCTTTTCTTCGTAAAACATCGCCGCATTTACACGCCCGATACCTCCTGTGGCCTGCTCCCCGGCATCACGCGCGGGTTCTGTATGGAGCTGGCGCATGGGGAAGGGTTAAGCTGCGAGGAGGGCTTTTATACGTGGGAGGATTTGATGCACGCGGATGAAATCTGGCTGACCACCTCGGTCCAGGAGCTCGTCCCCGTGACGACGTTAATCGATGCTTCGGGATACGCGGCAGTCATCGGCGACGGCCGGATCGGCCCCGTGACGGAGAGGCTGCTTCAACTATACCGGCAGCATACAGGAGGTTATCATGAGAACGACCATTTATGAGCGGACCTATACGATGGGAGAAGCCGTGCTGGAGCTAGGAACATCCACGAAAATCATGGGGATTCTGAATGTCACGCCCGATTCCTTCTCGGATGGGGGCCGGTACATCGATCCCCGGCAAGCAGTAGAGCATGCCCTGCAGATGATGCGGGACGGGGCAGATCTGATTGACATCGGAGGCGAATCCACGCGACCCGGCTATGAGCCCATCAGTGCCGAGGAAGAGCTGCGGCGGATTATTCCGGTCATTGAGGCTCTTCATCAAGCGGCTCCGCATATTCCGATCTCGGTGGACACCTATAAAGCGGAGGTTGCCCGTCATGCCATTTCAGCCGGAGCCCACATCATGAACGATATCTGGGGCGGCAAAAAAGACCCGGACATGCTGAAGGCTGCAGCAGAGCTCGGCTGCCCGATTATTTTGATGCATAACAGGAAAGATATGAACTACCGGGATTTCGCGGCTGATGTGGTGGAGGATTTGAAGGAAAGCGTTCGGTTGGCGCATGAGGCCGGCGTGCAGGACAGCCAAATCATCCTGGATCCGGGGGTCGGGTTTGCCAAGAACGGAACGGAAAATCTGCAGATCATGACGCAGCTCGACCGGCTGGTCGATATCGGATATCCGGTGCTGCTCGCGACATCGCGCAAGAAATTCATTCGGGCCGTGCTGGACCTGCCGGTGGATGACATTGTCGAAGGTACGGCTGCGACCGTCGCTTTCGGCATCGCGCAGGGGTGCCAGATGGTACGCGTGCATGACGTGAAGTCAATCAAACGGACCGTCACGATGTGCGACGCGATGCTGTATGCATCCGAGAGCACGAGACGGATACGTTCTTAAATCGAAGATTATCGGATAATCAAGCTCCGAACGCGGACGGAAGGGATGACGGAAATATGGATAAAATGAAGCTGCATCGCATGGAATATTACGGGTACCATGGCGTATTTGAAGAGGAGCGTAAGCTGGGCCAACGCTTTTATATCGATCTGGAGCTGGAGCTTGATTTGCGGGCTGCCGGGGAGCATGACGATCTGACGCAAACGGTAAATTATGCCGAAGTGCATGAAGTTGTGAAAAAAGTCGTTGAGACCGAGTCTTTCCGCCTGATCGAGGCTTTGGCCGAACGTATTGCATCCTGTTTACTGGACACTTATACTAATATCGATGCATTAACGGTCCAAGTGACCAAACCGCACCCTCCCTTTGACATCCATTTTCAGGGCGTCACCGTGGAGCTTTACAGAACAAGAAAGTGAGAACCCATCATGAATGCACATTCCACCTCTGAGTCATCAGAGGCTTATATTGCTTTAGGGGCCAATTTGGGTGACCGCGAGGATACGCTCATGGAGGCGCTGCGGCGCCTGGACGCAACCCCCGGTGTTACCGTCCTGGAATGCTCGAATATTTACGAGACCGAGCCTGTCGGCTATGTGGACCAGCCGCTGTTTTTGAATATGGCGGTGCGGATTCGCACGAACCTTGATCCGTACGGGCTGCTGCATGTGATGCAGCACATCGAGAAGGAACTCGGAAGAGTACGTCATATCCATTGGGGCCCAAGAACCGTCGATCTGGATTTGATCTGGATGGAAGGGCGGAAAGAGAATACGGAAGAATTGATTTTGCCTCATCCCCGCATGGACGAACGCTTATTTGTGCTGGTCCCTTTGAAGGACATCGTCCCCGCGGATGAGCCTTCCGGTTTACGCACGGTCATGATTGCTTCTATGGAAAGACTGGATGGAAAGGAAGGATTACAGCTTTGGAAAACTTGCAGCTGGCACAGCGCATCCGCGCCTTCCGGAAACTAAAGGGATTTACGCAGCAGGAACTATCGGCCGGGTGCGGCATCTCGCTGGCGGTGCTCGGTGCCATTGAACGGGGGAACCGGCGCGCTGACGAGCAGACGCTTGCGAAAATTGCCGAGGTGTTGAATATTACAGTCCGGGAGCTTACTAACGAATAACATGAGGCACGGTTTTTATATAGGAATAGACATGAATTGAAAGGGAGCGAATAGACTACATGCTGAAAATCGGCGGTATTGAAATGAAGAACCAGGTCGTTCTGGCTCCGATGGCAGGCGTATGCAATCCAGCCTTCCGGCTGATCGCCAAGGAATTCGGAACGGGACTCGTTTGCGCCGAGATGGTCAGCGGTAAGGCGATTGTCCATGGGAACCAGCGTACACAGGAAATGCTTTTTGTCGATGAGCGCGAAAAGCCGCTGAGCCTGCAGATTTTTGGAGGGGACCGCCATTCGCTGGTCGAAGCCGCAAAAGTGGTCGATACGCAGACCAACGCGGACATTATCGACATCAACATGGGCTGCCCTGCGCCCAAGGTAACCAAAATCGATGCCGGTGCCCGCTGGCTGCTGGATTCGAACAAAATTTACGAAATGGTAGCGGCGGTGGTCGATGCCGTGGATAAGCCGGTAACGGTGAAAATGCGTACGGGCTGGGACAGCGACCATATCTATGCCATCGAGAACGCGCAGGCGGTTGAGCGTGCTGGTGGCCAAGCGGTCAGCGTTCACGGCCGTACCCGCGAGCAGCTGTATACCGGACATGCCGATTGGGATATGATAAAGCAGGTCAAAGAGGCGGTTTCCATTCCCGTGATTGGTAACGGTGACGTGGTGACGCCGGAGGATGCGCGCCGGATGCTGGATCAAACCGGAGTGGACGGCGTCATGATCGGCCGCGGAGCCTTGGGAAACCCGTGGATGCTGTATCGAACGATCGAATATTTGAAGACCGGCGAGCTGTTGCCCGATCCGAGCGCGGAAGAGAAAATCCGCATTGCCATTTTGCATATGGACCGTCTGATTGCCCTGAGAGGTGAAGCGGTAGCCGTGCGCGAAATGCGCAAGCATATGGCCTGGTACCTCAAAGGCCTTCGAGGTTCCGCCCGCATCAAGGACGAGATTATGGAAGGAACCAAGCGGGATGAAATGGTTCGAATTTTGCAGGAATTTGTGGCGAGTTTGCATGAACGCGAGGAGCGGGAAGTGCAAGAAATGGAACAGGCTGCCGCTTCCCAATAATGCCCATGTGCATCCACTGGAGGGTGCGATTGACATTTTGAAATGCTTACCATATAATTTTTCAGTATAAATTCGACTTATCCTTAAAACAGCAGAGGGATGTTCTGATCCTTCAAACTTTGCATAAATATAGATTGATCTAAAGCTAACATGGTAGTTCACTCTATAATCGTGTAGTTTTAAATTTATTTACATGACAGGAGAATCGGTTAAGATGAGCGATAAAGAAGTCATTCTGACACAGGACGGACTCAAAAAGCTGGAAGACGAACTCGAGAACCTGAAATCAGTCAAACGGCGCGAGGTTGCGGAACGGATTAAAGTAGCCATCGGCTACGGGGATATCAGCGAAAACTCGGAATACGAAGATGCCAAGAACGAGCAGGCTTTTATTGAAGGGCGCATCATTACCCTGGAAAAAATGCTTCGCAACGCGCGCATTATCAACAACGACGAAATCAATACGGATATTGTCGGTGTCGGCGCAACGGTCATCGTGAAGGATCTGGAGTACGGCGATACCATGGAGTACACCATTGTGGGTACGGCTGAATCCGATCCCCTTAACAATAAAATTTCGAACGAAAGCCCGGTTGGCAAAGCGATTTTGGGCAAGCAAAAAGGTACTACGGTGGACGTTAACGTTCCTGCTGGCGTCATCCAATACAAAATTATCGATATCAAAAAGTAAGATCCGTCTTTAGGATTGTTAGAAAGCTTCCTTTAGGAAGCTTTTTTTTCAGATATAATGGAATGTAGCGCAGTGCGGCTGAGTCTTTCTTTGATTCAATCGATGCTAGACCCCTGTAACGTGATTGGCGGCAGGCAGTGAGATAGAAGGAGTGACAATTTAAAATGTCGGAAGAAACAAACAACCACGAACAAGAAATTGAACTTAGCGAGATGCTGCAGATTCGCCGCGGCAAATTGGACGAGCTTCGCAGCTTGGGCATTGATCCTTTCGGTAAAAAATACGACCGGACGCATCATGCGGGCGATCTGATCGCGAAGTACGACGGCATGACCAAAGAGGAGCTGGACGAGCAGCATGCGGAAGTTCGCGTAGCAGGCCGAATTATGGCAAAGCGCGGCATGGGCAAGGCTATTTTTGCCCATATCCAGGACCTCAGCGGTAAAATTCAAATCTATGTGCGCCAGGATTCCGTTCCTGAAGCAGCGTTTGAAGCCTTCCGTCTGCTGGATCTCGGAGATATTGTCGGCATCGCCGGCACCATGTTCAAAACCAAAACAGGCGAGACCACGATCAAAGCAAGCGAAGTCGAGGTTCTTTCCAAGTCTCTCTATCCGCTGCCTGACAAATATCACGGACTGAAGGATGTGGAGCTTCGCTACCGTCAGCGTTATGTCGATCTGATCATTAACCCTGAAGTGCAGCAAACCTTCATTACCCGTTCCCGGATCATCCAGTCGATGCGCCGTTATCTCGATTCGCAAGGTTATCTGGAAGTCGAAACGCCAACCCTGCATGCCATCGCAGGCGGCGCGGCGGCCAAGCCGTTCATTACGCATCATAATGCGCTGGACATGCAGCTTTACATGCGTATCGCAATCGAGCTGCATCTGAAACGCCTGATCGTCGGCGGGCTGGAGAAAGTATACGAAATCGGACGCGTATACCGTAATGAAGGCATTTCCACACGCCACAATCCGGAATTCACCATGATCGAGCTGTATGAAGCCTATGCGGATTATAAGGACATCATGAACCTGACCGAAAGCCTGATCGCGCATATCGCGCAGGAAGTGCTGGGAACTCAAGTCGTTAACTATCAAGGGCATGAGGTCAACCTGGCACCGGGATGGCGCCGCGTATCCATGGTGGATGCGGTTAAAGAAGTGAAGGGTGTCGATTTCGGCGTTCACATGACCGATGAAGAAGCACACCGTCTCGCCAAAGAGCATAACGTGAAAGTGGAGCCGCATATGACCTTCGGCCATATCCTGAATGCGTTCTTCGAGGAGTTCGTGGAAGAGACGCTGATTCAGCCGACCTTTGTGACCGGACATCCGGTTGAAATTTCGCCGCTGGCGAAGAAAAACGAGCAGGATCCGCGCTTCACGGACCGTTTCGAGCTGTTTGTCGTGGCGCGTGAGCATGCCAATGCCTTCAGCGAGCTGAACGACCCGATCGACCAGCGTCAACGTTTCGAAGCACAGATCAAAGAACGTGAGCAGGGCAATGACGAAGCGCATGAGATGGATGAGGACTTCCTTAATGCCCTGGAATACGGCATGCCGCCTACAGGCGGTCTGGGCATCGGTGTGGACCGTCTCGTGATGCTGTTGACCAATTCGCCGTCCATTCGCGACGTGCTGCTCTTCCCGCATATGAGAAACCGTACGCAGGAGTAGTATTCAGTTATAGCCTGACAGAGGCATTCCCTCTGTTATATAAAAGGAACAGCGTGGCTTGATCACGACTGTTCCTTTTTTGCGTTCAAAGCTGCTGACTACGATGGATGCTGAACTCATGGTCAGCGTGAAATCAGATGGCGATTACAAGGGGTGACAGCATCGCATAGAACATCATACCGTCCATTCGTGCAAAGAGGTCCATTCTAGACGGGGGGAGGGTGCTTACGAGTCCCACGGGGTACAGCCTTAATCGAGAAAGGAGAGGTTTGTTGTCGTATACCCTCCGCTAGAGGAACAGGGCTTGGCATGACCCGGTTTCAATAGATGAACCCATCTTGAATTGTAATTGGTCGCAAGGAACTGCATCGTATATGGAAGCGCAGATCGATGTGCTTGCATGGTGAGGAACCGAGCTGGTGTGTTCGAAGGGTTTTACACGTAATACGATATGAACATGCTTTTAAAACATTTTTCACAAAACACTTGCATACTCTCTGAATCCATGGTATATTATTATTCCGGCCAAGAAATGCAGTGAAAACTGCAAGGCAGCAAGCATATGACTTTGAAAATCCTGAAAAAAAGATTTCAAAAAAAGCTTGCAAAACTCGGTCGAA
>NZ_BIMK01000039.1 GCF_004001045.1 Paenibacillus chibensis | reverse complement strand
GTTGATAACAATCGACGGTGGTTTTTTTATCGTTAAAATGATCGATATCGGTTGTGGATGAATGGCATTTCACAGGATATCATCCACAGAAACGTCGATATCCCCGTTTGAACTTCGCACTTGTGCACAAAGATATACACTTCGCTAACAGCCTTACCTTGACTTTTCTTCGTATTCGCAAAAATCCGTCCACAAATTCACATATTCATCCCCATCATTCACAGGCTATAGACCCTTTCCATTGATTTTTATTATTCGGCAAGCCCTGCCTGTGGGTAATTCATTGACTTTGACTCTACCCTTTGCCATACTCGACTTGTATCCACAGAATGAGCCATAAGTGAAATAGCCAGTTTGCAATTTTCTTGTAAATACATAAGCGAGGTGAAGAGATTGGAGATCAGAACACTGCGAGCTGAAGAGTTCGATGCGATGATGAAGCTTGGCGAATATGCTTTCCAATACCGGTTGTCGGCAGAAGAGAAGGCTGACGCCAAGATGCGTTTTAAGCCGGAGAACATTTGGGGCGCATTTGACGAAGAGGGCCGTCTAACCGCTAAGCTCGGACTGCTTCATGCCGATATTTTTGTGAATGGGCAGCGCATGCCGATGGCGGGAATCGGGGGAGTTGCCACTTGGCCGGAATACCGCCGGCAAGGCTTCGTAAAACAGCTTCTCACGCATTCGCTGAAAATAATGAATGAGTCGGGCAAGCTCATCTCGATGCTGCATCCCTTTTCATTTCCCTTTTACCGTAAGTTCGGTTTTGAAATGTTCGGCGATTACAAAAAATACGTCATACCAACCGATAAGCTGCCGTCAAAAGAAATGACGGAGGGTGAGGTTCGTCGGGACACGGCTGACATTGCGACCTTAAATCAGATATACGAGGCTTACGCCATAAACTATAACGGTATGATGCTCCGGAGCGAGGAACGGTGGAAGCACTCCATTTTGGACGATGATGGTCATACTGCCGTTTATTATTCTACTTCCGGCGAACCGCAAGGTTACCTGCTCTATAAAGCGGCGAAAAAGGAGTTGTTAGTGGAGGAATTTGTCTGGCTGACCGAGGAATCCCGCAAAGCTTTATGGACGTTTATCAGCAATCATGATTCGATGGTAACGCAGACGGTTCTGGCTCAAATGCCTGCGGATGATGCACTGACCTATACGCTCGCAGATCCGCGAATTACGCAGGAGATTGTACCTTATGGGATGGCGAGGATCGTAAATGCTGCAAGCTTTGTCCAAGCCTACGCATTCCACGGAAGCGGCGAGGAGCAATCCTGGACGGTAAGCTTATCCGATGCTCATGCCCCATGGAACGAAGGCATATGGAAGTGGACGCTTTCGCCTGATGGCAAGGCTTCGGTAGAAGCAGCCGGGCTGCAGTCGAGTGCGGATATCCAGTGTGATATTCAGACGCTTACGACGCTGATGCTGGGCTACAAGCGCCCAACAGAGCTGTGGAGACTGGGAAGACTGACCGGTGATGCAGCTGCCATAGCCCGCCTTGAGCAGGCGATACCTTCAGGGCATACCTTTTTGCTGGATTACTTCTGATCTGCGTGAGCCCCTTGGCCTTTCATGGCACAGGGGCTTTTTGTGATATATATTAGGGTAGAAGCGACTTTCTCGCACTCACAGGGGATGAAATCAGGTAAAAAGGTCAAAAATGATAAAAGTGCAGCTTCCCCCTTGGCAAAACATGAGAATGTGTTATAATATAGTCAAAGAAAGTCAAAGTCAGTTGACGATCAAATTTGGAATAACTTGAGAACCAAACTGGCGATGCATGATCTGATTTACCTGATGTTACACTAAAAACAAAGCAGAAGCTGCGGGGTTACCGGCGGCCCATGTTTGTATACTTTTATTTCGGTTCGCACTTGGCAACTTTGGTTAATTTTAAGGGTATCGGCATGTTTTCTGTCCGGCGGACATACAACCTGGTACAGCTATGAAATGGACTACATAAAGAGTAGCTGCTCTGGGCAAAGCATATTAAAGATGCTCGTCGATTTCATGGAATACATGGGGCTCTTTACCGGAGTGCGTTGTTGAATGGGAGGTAACCTGCTTTCTTAGCAGCAATATAAGTGGAGGAAAAATGATGCGTAATATCTCTGATGTTATTGAACAATATCTCAAGGGTATTTTGCATGAAAGTCCCGAAGGATTGATTGAAATACAGCGTAATGATCTGGCGGACCAGTTTTCGTGCGTGCCGTCCCAGATCAATTATGTAATAAGCACAAGATTCACGCTGGAGAAGGGCTATCTCGTGGAGAGCAAGCGCGGAGGCGGCGGTTACATCCGGATTCAGCGCATTGATCTCCCGCAATATTCAGCGCTTCATACGCATCTGCATACGACGATCGGCAGCATGATCGAGCAGAATGTCGCCGAAGGGCTGATTTATCAGCTCGAAGAAGCCCGTTTTCTAAGCAAACGGGAAGCGAATATGATGCGGGCTGCGATTTCCAGGGAGGTTTTGGCTGTCAAATTGCCTTACCGCGACGAGATCCGGGCGAGAATCATGAAGGCGATGCTGATTTCTTTGCTAGGCAAATAGTCTGCGGAGAAAAGGAGGGACATCGATATGCTATGTCAAGAATGCGGGAAGAGACCCGCGACACTGCATTTTACCAAAATCGTAAACGGCGAGAAAAACGAGTTCCATATTTGTGAAACCTGCGCGAGGGAAAAAGGGGAAATGCTTCCCGGCACTTCGGGCGGATTTTCCATACACAGCCTGTTATCAGGGCTGCTTGATTTTGAAACGGCGGGAAAAGGGGCTGCCAGCAGCGTTAAGGCACCACAATCCCAGCGCTGCGAGGAATGCGGCATGACGTATTCGCAGTTCAGCAAAATCGGCCGTTTCGGCTGCAGCTCCTGCTATAAATATTTTGGCGACCGTCTGGATCCTCTTTTCAAAAGAGTGCATGGAAATACCGTGCATGTCGGCAAAGTGCCGAAAAGAAGCGGCGGCCGGATCCAATTAAAACGTAGAATCGATGATCTCAAGCTCGAACTGCAGCAGCGGATTCAGCAGGAGGAATTTGAAGAAGCTGCACAGCTGCGAGACCAGATCAGAAACCTTGAAAAAGAAATGGCAGGACAGTAAAGTTCGCTTGAAGCGAGGAGGAATAGCGGATGCCCAATCTCCGATTTACCGAAAAAGCGCTGAGTGAATGGATGCGGGGGACGGCAAACGACTCCGATATCGTCATCAGCAGCCGGGTGCGGATTGCGCGGAACCTGCAGCACTTGCCTTTTCCTCTTTTGGCGACGCGCCAGCAGTCGGAGGAAGTGCTGAGTCGTCTGGCCCCTGTGCCGGAGAAGCAGAATATGAAGTCTATCGGAACCTTTTATGCCATCAAACTGGATGACATCGAGCCGCTCGACAAAAAGGTTCTGGTCGAGAAGCATTTAATCAGCCCCAGCCTGGCCAGCGAGTCCCAAAACGGGGCGGTGCTGATCAGCGAGGACGAATCCGTCAGCATTATGATTAACGAAGAGGACCATCTTCGCATTCAATGTCTGTATCCGGGATTTCAGGTGCGCGAGGCATGGGAAAAAGCGACATCCATCGACGATCTGTTCGAGGCCGAGGTGGACTATGCTTTTGACGACAAGCGCGGCTATCTGACCAGCTGCCCAACCAATGTAGGAACAGGACTTAGAGCATCGGTTATGATGCATCTTCCTGCCCTCGTCATGACGCAGCAAATCAACCGTATTTTGTCCGCTGTTTCGCAAGTGGGGCTGACCGTTAGAGGAATTTACGGCGAAGGCAGCGAAGCAATAGGAAACCTGTTTCAGATCTCCAACCAGATTACGCTGGGTCAGACGGAGAATGAAATTATCGATAACCTGCATAGTGTGGTGCTGCAAATTATTGAGCATGAGAAAAATGCCCGCACGCGTTTAATGAACGACTCTCGCCTTCGCATTACGGATCGGATCAAACGGTCTTACGGCATTTTGTCATTTGCGGAGGTTCTGGATTCCAAAGAAGCAGGGCAGAGACTCTCGGATGTGCGTCTGGGCATTGATCTCGGCATTGTGCAGGGCCCTTCGATTCCGGTAATGAACGAACTGAATGTGATGACGCAGCCAGGCTTTTTGCAGAAAAAATACGGCCACGACATGAACAGCGAGGAACGTGACATTTACCGGGCAAGGTTGATTCGCGAGACCCTGGCGAAAGCCTGAGCTTTGCTTTAGATTCATGAATAATAAGATTGATACGTGAACGCAGAAGCGATCGCGCTAAGAAGAATCAACATGGAGACCAATTAAGATTTCAAACTCATGGAGGTGCAGGAGAATGATGTTCGGAAGATTTACGGAACGCGCTCAGAAAGTGCTGGCATTGGCACAAGAGGAAGCAGTTCGTTTGGGCCACAACAACATCGGTACGGAGCATATTTTGCTTGGACTGATCCGCGAGGGAGACGGCATTGCCGCGAAGGCTTTGATCGGTCTCGGACTCGGACTTGAAAAAATCCAGGACGAAGTGGAAACGCTCATCGGCAGAGGTCAGGAGCAGCCGACCAATATCGCATACACTCCGCGTGCCAAAAAAGTGATTGAATTGTCGATGGATGAAGCCCGCAAGCTGGGTCATACCTATGTGGGCACAGAACATATTTTGCTCGGCCTGATCCGTGAAGGTGAAGGAGTCGCAGCGCGTGTACTTAACAATTTGGGCATTAGCCTTAACAAGGCGCGCCAGCAAGTGCTGCAGCTGCTGGGAAGCAGCGAGGCGGTATCCAGCCATCATGGTTCTCAAGCGAACGTCAGCACGCCGACGCTGGATAGTCTTGCGCGTGATCTGACGGCGGCGGCTAAAGAGAGCAACCTGGACCCGGTCATTGGACGCAGTAAAGAAATTGAGCGTGTCATTCAAGTGCTGAGCCGCCGTACGAAAAACAATCCGGTTCTGATCGGTGAGCCCGGGGTAGGTAAAACCGCGATTGCGGAAGGTCTTGCCCAAAAAATCATCAACAACGAGATTCCGGAGACGCTGCGCGATAAGCGCGTCATGACGCTGGATATGGGCTCGGTAGTCGCAGGAACGAAATACCGCGGCGAATTCGAGGACCGGTTGAAAAAAATTATGGATGAGATCCGCCAAGCCGGCAACATCATCCTGTTCATCGATGAGCTGCACACGCTGATCGGGGCAGGCGGTGCGGAAGGCGCCATCGACGCTTCGAATATTCTGAAGCCATCCCTGGCCCGCGGCGAGCTGCAGTGCATTGGTGCCACGACACTGGATGAGTACCGCAAATATATTGAAAAAGATGCCGCTCTGGAACGCCGTTTCCAACCGATCACGGTGGATCAGCCTTCTCCGGAAGAGGCAGTTCAGATCCTGTTCGGACTGCGTGACCGTTATGAGGCGCATCACCGCGTGAAAATTACCGATGAAGCGATCGTCGAAGCCGTGAAGCTGTCCGACCGTTATATTTCGGACCGGTTCCTTCCGGATAAAGCAATCGACCTGATTGATGAAGCGGGCTCCAAGGTAAGGCTTCATACGTATACGATACCGCCAAATCTGAAAGAACTGGAAAGCCGACTCGAAGATATCCGCAAGGAAAAGGATTCGGCCGTGCAAAGCCAGGAATTTGAAAAGGCGGCTGCGCTCCGCGATACCGAGCAAAAGATCCGCGAAGAGCTTGAGATTACGAAGAACCAATGGAAAGAAAAACAGGGTCGCACCGATTCCGAAGTCACGCCTGAGGATATCGCCCAGGTCGTGGCCAGCTGGACCGGCATCCCGGTACGCAAGCTGAAGGAAGAGGAAACCGAGCGCCTGCTCAATATGGAGAATATCCTGCATGAACGCGTGATCGGCCAGGAAGAGGCCGTCAAAGCCGTCAGCCGTGCTGTCCGTCGTTCCCGTGCCGGTCTGAAGGATCCGAAGCGCCCGATTGGCTCGTTTATTTTCCTTGGACCTACCGGCGTAGGTAAAACCGAGCTCGCCCGTGCACTTGCGGAAGCTATGTTCGGCGACGAAAATGCGGTCATCCGCATCGACATGTCCGAGTACATGGAGAAGCACTCCACATCGAGACTGGTCGGAGCGCCTCCGGGATACGTCGGTTATGAAGAAGGCGGCCAGCTAACCGAAAAGGTACGCCGCAAGCCGTATTCGGTTGTCCTGCTGGATGAGATCGAAAAAGCGCATCCGGAAGTATTCAACATCCTGCTTCAAGTGCTGGAAGACGGACGGTTGACCGACTCCAAAGGACGCGTGGTCGACTTCCGCAATACGCTGATCATTCTGACCTCGAACGTCGGCGCGGAAGCCATCAAGCGGAATTCCACTTTGGGCTTTACCGCTGTAGCTGATGCCGGGGCCGATTATAATAATATGAAGGATAAGGTAATGGGCGAGCTGAAGAAAAGCTTCCGTCCGGAGTTCCTGAACCGGATCGACGAAATTATCGTCTTCCACTCGCTGGAAGAAAAGCATATCGCCGAGATCGTCACCTTGATGTCCGAGGAGCTGCGTAAACGCCTGCGTGAATACGATGTGGACTTTACGCTGACCGACAAAGCCAAGGATTTCTTGGCCAAGGAAGGTTATGATCCTGCCTTCGGTGCCCGTCCGCTTCGCCGGGCGATTCAGAAGCATATCGAGGACCGCTTGTCCGAAGAGCTTCTGACCGGGAATGTCGCCAAAGGAGACTCGCTGGTCATCGATGAAGAGAATGGCGGACTGACCGTAAAAAAGAACGATAACGTTTCGGCGAACTCGTGATTTAAAGTAAGAAAAGCTTTAAACAAACATTAATTTGAAAAGGGATTGCCTCGCTGCTTGTACCTAAGCGGCGGGTCAATCCCTTTATACGTGTGAGTGTAAACTTTTTGCAAATACTTTACGATAAAACTTATTAAATGGTAAAATTAAAATAATGCCAATTTTCTGAGCGATCGACAAAAAAAGACAAATTTCCGTATTGCCAAAAGGAGAGATCATGGCTAAAACAAAAACAAAATTCTACTGTACAGAATGCGGCTATGAGGCTGCCAAATGGTATGGTAAATGTCCGGGTTGTCAGGCTTGGAACACGATGGTGGAAGAAACGGAAAGCGTCATTAAAACGCAGGGAATGAATTCCCCGCTTTTTCATAGTAAAGAAAAGGCGCTTTCGATCATAAATATAGAAAGCAGCAATGAAGCGCGCGTGCAAACCGGCATCGGTGAGCTTAACCGCGTTCTTGGCGGAGGGATCGTTCCGGGTTCGCTGATTTTGGTCGGCGGGGATCCGGGGATCGGGAAGTCGACGCTGCTGCTGCAAACCTCGCATGCTCTGACGCAATCGGGCTTGCGGGTGCTTTACGTATCCGGTGAGGAATCCGTGAGACAGACGAAGCTCCGTGCAGACCGTCTTGGAGCCTTATCCGCTGAGCTGTACGTTTTGTGCGAGACGAATATGGATCTCATCGAAGAGGCAATTAACAGCATACAGCCGCAATTTTTAGTGATCGATTCCATTCAAACCGTCTATATTCCCGAAGTGACGAGCGCTCCCGGCAGCGTGGCACAGGTCAGGGAATGCACGGCACGCTTCATGCGTGTCGCCAAAGGCATGGGCATTGCGACGGTGCTAGTCGGGCATGTTACGAAGGAAGGGGCCATTGCAGGCCCTCGGCTTCTTGAACATATGGTTGACTGTGTATTGTATTTTGAAGGCGAACGCCATCATACGTACCGGCTTTTGCGGGCGGTGAAGAACCGCTTCGGATCCACCAATGAGATCGGCATATTTGAAATGAACGAATCGGGCCTTGTGGAAGTGGAGAATCCCTCTGAGTTGTTTTTATCGGAGCGTCCGCTGGGGGTAGCCGGATCGACGGTGGTTGCCAGCATGGAAGGGACCCGGCCGGTCCTGGTTGAACTGCAGGCGTTGATCTCGTCCACGCATTTCCCGTCTCCGCGGCGGATGTGTACCGGGGTCGACCATCACCGGATGGGACTGATTATTGCCGTCCTGGAGAAGCGGATGGGGATGTTCCTTCAGAATCAGGATGCATATTTGAATGTGGCCGGGGGCGTGAAGCTGGATGAGCCGGCTGTCGATTTGGCGATTGCTGTCAGCATCGCCTCCAGTTTCCGAGATATTCCGACAAAGCCGTTTGACGTCATGTTCGGCGAGGTTGGACTGACCGGCGAGGTCCGGGCGGTATCCCGTGCCGAGCAGCGGGTCAAGGAAGCCGAGAAGCTGGGCTTTAAGCGGATCATCATGCCGGAGAAAAGCTTGAAAGGCTGGAAGCATCCCAAAGGAATTGAAATCATTGGCATCAATACCGTGGCAGATGCACTAGCGGTCGCGTTAGATTAGGGGGCATAAAGAGATGAAGGAACCTAGCCAATTGGATAAAATGAACGACCTGCTGAAGCTGGTCGCACCGGGCACGCCGTTTCGGGACGGCCTGGAAAACGTGCTGCGGGCCAAAACCGGGGGGCTGCTTGTCGTCGGTTATAGTCCCGAGGTGATGGAAGTGGTTGATGGCGGATTTTCGATCAACTGCGATTTTTCACCCAACTATTTATACGAGTTAGCGAAGATGGACGGGGCCATTATACTGAGTGAGGATCTGAAGCGGATCCTGTATGCCAATACCCAGCTGATTCCTGATTCCTCCATTTCCTCGATCGAAACGGGTATCCGCCACCGCACGGCGGAGCGTGTCGCCAAGCAGACCGGCAAGCTGGTCGTTTCCATTTCCCAGCGACGTAACATTATTACTTTATATCAGGGCACGCTCCGTTATGCGCTTAAAGAAATCGGAGTTATTTTGACCAAGGCCAACCAGGCCATTCAAACGCTTGAAAAATACCGGGCCGTGCTGAACCAGTCATTGACCAATTTGTCGGCATCCGAGTTTGAAGAACTGGTCACCGTGCCGGAAGTCGTCAACGTCATTCAACGGGTCGAAATGGTGCTGCGCATCAAGATGGAGATCAAGCGCTACATCAACGAGCTCGGCAATGAAGGGCGCCTGATCAGCATGCAGATGGAAGAGCTGGTCAGCAATATGGAGGAAGAGGCCTGGCTGCTGTACAAGGATTATGCCCGGGAAGATAACGACGAGAAAATCCGCGAGATGATCGCCGGACTGAAGCGGGCGACCGACGATGAGCTGCTCGATATTCATTATGTGATGCGGCTGCTCGGTTATCCAATGTCCGCCGCAACCTCGGAAGAATCCGTAGCCCCAAGGGGTTACCGCATTCTGAACAAGATTCCGCGCCTGCCGAACGTGATTATTCACAATCTGGTCGAACGCTTCGGACAGCTGCCGCACATCATGATGGCCACCATCGAAGAATTGGATGAAGTGGATGGAATTGGTGAGGTCAGAGCCCGTAACATCAAAGAAGGTTTGAAACGTTTACAGGAACAAGTATTCATTGACAGACAAATTTAAATGCCATACAATCAATGGATGATACGGGGGTACTAATAATATTCGAGGTGAAGAAATGTTTACGAAATCAATTCCGAACTTGTTTACGTTAGGAAACTTGTTTCTCGGAATGGTCGGAATTATGCTGGCCTTTGACAACAAATTAAGCTTGGCGGCCATCATGATTATTATTGCGATGCTTTGTGACGGTTTGGACGGCCGGATGGCCCGGGCGCTCAATGCGCAGAGCGAATTAGGCAAGGAACTGGACTCCCTCTCGGATGTGATCTCATTTGGTGTAGCACCCGCACTCATCATGTATGTAACTTCTTTCCATGGCATGCACCATGCGCTCATTTGGACCGTAACGGCGATTTTTCCGATGTGCGGTGCGCTTCGTCTGGCGCGATTCAATGTTCAATCCGGGATTCCGGGATATTTTATTGGATTACCTATACCGGCTGCAGGCGGCGTCCTCGCCACACTGTCGCTGTTTCATAGAGAAATTTCGGCCCCTTATATGATCATTGCCATGCTGATTTTGTCGTATCTGATGGTCAGCACGGTGAAATACCCTAACTTTAAGAAGGTAGGTCTTCCAAAAAAAGCGGTGATGTACGCACCGGTCGTCATCCTAGCCGCGGTGGCAGTAGCCGTGATTTTTCCGGATCAAATCTCCAAGCTTATTTTCGTTCCGCTGGTGCTGTATGCCGCCTACGGTTTGAAGCAAAACGTGGAGAAGCTGACCCGGGCGCGCAGACGTCATCATGACCAATCGGCCGATCAAAAAGTGTATAACGATCACTCATAAGAGAACAAGTTCCTGAATGATAAAAAGCATTTATTTCCTGCAGCGGCAGAGAAATAAATGCTTTTTTTGTTTGACGTATATTCAGACATCATCAGCAGGCCTTCGGTTTATGACAAATTAAACAAGCCCAGGGTGGAGCATTTCTGCGATTCCTTTTGTACGACTTCATCCATGTTGATATCGAGCAGATTGCACAAAGCCGACATGTAAAAAATGTTGCGTCCGAGCTCGGTACTGATAATTTCCCTGCAATTTTCGCACAGCTCCCCGCGGACGTGAGTCCGTGCTAATTCCTTGGCTTCCTCCAGCTCAACCTCAGGTTCAAAGGACTGCTTTGTAGCATGCAGTTCGATACAACCGCAATCCGTAACGGCCTTGACGACTGCCCTATTGACGGAAGCGCTGCTTTGTCCGTTTTTGGACAACACATCCAATAGACTGCGGTGACGGAGCAACAGTTCGGAAACCTGATCCTGAAAAGCCTGTAAACTTGGTGCGCTCATTTTCCTTTTCACCTCTAGCATAAGATTGAATTCATTATATGCCAGTCATTTGCCCATTTTCAACCAGAAATGACACATCTTCCGGCGCTAGGCCTCAAAAATTTAGATAGAAAAAAATGGAACGCATAGGATTACGCCACGGAAATTTGGACCATACTGCTAAGGAAATATGTATAACTAATACAATCAAGGAGGTGTGGGAACCTATGCTGAGAAAAATGATTATGGCATTTGCCGGGCTTTGCGGAGCATGGACGGGGTATACCCTTCATCAAGCGGCCGGATGGACGTTCCCGAGGCTAGGTATAGATCACTCGTATTGGGGCGGCCTGATGTTTGCAGGACTTGGCGCAATTTTATTTTTGTTGATAGGCTCACTGTGTGCTCAGGCGGTTGCTTCCCGCTTAAGGTCCGTGCAGCAGCTATTTGCGGGTATGCCGATGAATGAGCTGGCTGCGGGAGCGGCGGGTCTTACCGGAGGGCTGCTGCTATCCCTGCTGATTTATCCGAGTCTGACGTGGGCAGGTAAAGTCGGAGAACTGGCGGCGGTAGGACTGACGCTCTTCTGCGGATATATGGGCTTCCGGGTCGGGTTGGATAAAAAGGACGAGCTTGCGACGCTGTGGACATCAGGAAGATGGAGCAAGGGGGACGCTTACGAGGACCGGAAAATCGAGGAGCATAAAATTCTGGATACCAGCGTCATTATCGACGGACGGATCGCCGATATCTGCAAGACGGGTTTTATTGAGGGCACGATCGTCATACCGGAATTTGTGCTTGAAGAACTGCAGCATATCGCCGATTCGTCAGATCTGCTTAAGCGTAATCGCGGCCGCAGAGGACTTGATATTTTAAACAAGATTCAAAAGGAACTGGATGTCCGCGTGCTGATTTACGAAGGAGACTTCGAAGAGATTTCCGAGGTCGACAGCAAATTGGTCAAGCTGGCCAAGGTGCTTCAGGGTAAAGTCGTAACCAATGATTTCAACCTGAACAAGGTTTGCGAGCTGCAGGGCGTATCCGTCCTGAATATCAACGATTTGGCGAATGCGGTCAAGCCGGTCGTCCTGCCGGGGGAAGAAATTATGGTGCAGGTGATCAAGGACGGGAAAGAGCACGGCCAGGGAGTTGCATATCTGGATGACGGAACGATGATCGTGGTAGAAGGCGGACGCGATTATATCGGCAGCATGATGGAGGTATTGGTCACGAGCGTGCTTCAAACTTCTGCGGGCCGGATGATTTTTGCCAAACCGAAACTGTTGGAAAAAGCCCAGTAAAAGGGGTATGATGGGTTTATACATTTTTTCTTTCGGTGATTGAGGGAGGCAGGACGCAGCTTGGACACAGAAAGCCGTGTGGGCGTGGTCGTGGTTTCCGCGGGCAGAGGCACGAGAATGGGGACCCGCGAAAGCAAGCAGTATCTGCTGCTGCAGAACAAGCCCATCATCATTCATACACTCGAGGTTTTTGAACGGATGCCGCTGGTTCAGGAAATCGTTCTGGTAACCGGGGCGGATGATATCGACCGATGCAGCGCGTGGATTGCGGAGTATGGACTCCGCAAAGTAGTGAAGGTGATACCGGGCGGCCGTGAAAGACAGGAGTCCGTATATAAAGGCTTGATGGAAATCGGGACGGAATGGGTAATGGTACATGATGGTGTACGCCCGTTCGTTGAACCTGAACATGTCTTAGCATGCTGCCGGCAGGCGCAGCTTTCCGGAGCGGCGGTACTCGCGGTGAAGGTGAAGGATACCATCAAGCAGGTGAGCGAGTCGGGAATTATTGAGGCGACACCCGACCGCCGGAGTCTGTGGGCGATTCATACCCCACAGGCTTTTCGTCTTTCAGAATTGAAGAAGGCGCATGAGCTGGCCGAAGCCGACGGATTTACCGGGACGGACGATTCCATGCTCGTGGAACGAATGGGCGTCCCGGTTGCCGTTGTTGAGGGCAGCTATACCAATATCAAAATCACGACGCCCGAAGATTTGGCATATGCTTCATTCATGTTACAACATAAGGGAGAGAAGAATACATGATACGTGTAGGACAGGGGTTTGACGTGCACCAGCTGGTCGAGGACAGGCCGTGCATCATTGGAGGAGTCACGATTCCTTATGAAAAGGGGCTGCTTGGGCATTCGGACGCCGACGTGCTGCTGCACGCCGTGACGGATGCGATACTGGGGGCACTTGCACTAGGGGATATCGGAAAGCATTTTCCGGATACGGACCCGGAATTCAAAGATGCGGACAGCCTGAAGCTGCTGCTTCATATCTGGGAAATGGCGAAGGAGCGGGGCTACCGGCTCGGCAACATCGATTGTACGATCATCGCGCAAAAGCCGAAAATGGCGCCGTACATCCCACAGATGGTCGAGGTCATCGCCCGCGCGCTGGATGCGGACATCGATCAGGTGAACGTCAAGGCGACGACGACCGAGCAGCTCGGCTTTACCGGTCGCGGCGAGGGCGTCGCAGCGCAATCGGTTGTCTGCCTCGTGAAAGATGTGCTATCATCTTGAAGGATTTTTGATTGCACTCGAGTTATTAATCAATATATTGAATAGTGACAAGCGCAAGTAGCGGAGGAGACCGGAATCGATCTGAAGAAGCGAAGCGGTCGCCTATTTCCGTAGGAAAGATGCTTCGGAAGCATATGCTTTGTCTCCATATTTCTCTCGTTTTAAAAGATGATTAAATCAGGAAATATGGAGACCACAGCGATCGGACGAACGATCCGGGATCCGTAGCGGTACACGAGCACGCAAGAATTATGACTGGTTTAATAACACAATAGCGGAGGGGATTATCATGACAAATAAAGTTCGCGTACGGTACGCACCGAGTCCAACGGGACATTTACATATCGGAAACGCCAGAACGGCATTGTTCAACTACTTGTATGCCCGCAATCAAGGCGGGGACTTCATCATCCGGATCGAAGACACGGACGTGAAGCGCAACATTGCCGGCGGCGAGGAGAGCCAGCTCAAATATTTGAAATGGCTTGGACTCGACTGGGACGAAAGCGTCGATATCGGCGGCGAATACGGCCCTTACCGTCAAACCGAGCGCCTGGATATTTATAATAAGTATACGCAGGACCTGCTCAGCAGAGGCCTTGCCTACCGCTGTTACTGCACGGAGGAAGAGCTCGAAAAGGAACGCGAGGAGCAAATGGAGCGCGGGGAAACTCCGCGTTATTCCGGCAAGCACCGTGATCTGACCGAGGAGCAGTGCAAGGCATTTGAAGCAGAAGGACGCACGGCCAGCATCCGTTTCCGTGTGCCGGAAGACAAAACCTACACGTTTGACGATATCGTTAAGGGTGAAATTTCGTTTAATACGCAGGATACCGGCGATTTTGTCATTGTGAAAAAGGACGGCATTCCGACGTATAACTATGCCGTGGTCATCGACGACTACCTGATGAAAATTACTCACGTGCTGCGCGGCGAGGACCATATTTCCAATACGCCTCGCCAGCTGATGATCTATGAAGCGCTGGGATGGGAAGCACCTCGCTTCGGCCACATGACGCTGATCGTCAACGAGAACCACAAGAAGCTGAGCAAGCGCGACGAATCCATCATTCAGTTCATCGAGCAGTACGACCAGCTCGGTTATCTGCCTGAAGCGCTCGTCAACTTCATTGCCCTTCTCGGCTGGTCGCCGGAAGGGGAAGAGGAAATTTACAGCCTCGAAGAACTGATCAAGGTCTTCAATCCGGACCGGTTGTCCAAGAGCCCGGCCGTATTTGACCAGAACAAGCTCGCGCATTTGAACAATGCCTATATCAAAAATGCGGATCCGGAGCGAATTGCCAAGCTCGCCATTCCTCATCTTCAGAAAGCAAGCCGGTTGCCGGCGGAGCTGAATGAAGAGCAGGAAGCATGGGCGAGAAAGCTGGTGGCGCTCTACCAGGAGCAAATGGTGGCCGCATCGGATATCGTGGGATTGTCCGACATGTTCTTCCGCACGCATTTAGAGGTGGATCATGAAGCCCAGCCGATTTTAGCCGAAGAACAGGTCCCGACCGTGCTGAAGGCTTTACTGGACAAGATCGAGGCTTCCGAGGATTATACGGCTCCGCATATCGCGGCGCTGATCAAGGAAGTGCAGAAGGAAACCGGATTTAAAGGCAAACAGCTGTTTATGCCGATCCGTGTCGCGATTACCGGACAGATGCATGGACGTGATTTGAACGAAACGATCTATCTGATGGGCAAGGACCGCGTTATCGAACGGTTGAGAGCGCAAATCAAAGGCGCTTAATTCAAGCCCGGACCACGTTCGCCTATTTCCGGCCCGTACTCGAAAACATTTCTTGTCAGTCTGATGTATTATCGGATATAATAACTACCAAACTAAGATCAAAGATCTATAAAGCCTGCCAAAGCGGCAGGATCCTAAATAGATTATGCGTGAATAGCGACGAACAGGAGAAGTACGCTTTAACCCAGGCATTTGCCAGAGAGGATAACCTCATGGAGAATCTGCTTTCCATGCGGCTGGAAGTTATCCATATGCCGACTGCGGAAATGCGCCTGTGAGCTGCATGGATGAGCGGTTCCTATTTATGAACCGTTAGACTATGCCGGAAAGTCCTCCGTTACCAGGGCAGATGAGATGAATCCGGACCAGATAGTTGTGCATGGATATGTACAGAAAGGACGGATTCAAGCAGAGTGGAACCGCGTATAACGCCTCTGCAGCGAAAGCTGCCGAGGCGTTTTTTGGTTTTCCGTTCTTTTGCATGGGGATGCGAAAGATCAGACGAGGACGAAGAGGGGAACGGGTATGTTTAAGCAGATCAAATCGGATATCCAGACGATATTTGAAAATGATCCGGCGGCCAGAAGACTGTTCGAAGTGGTTTTCACCTACTCCGGGCTGCATGCCATCTGGGCGCACCGGATTGCCCATAAGCTGTATACGCACCGGTGGTTCACCCTGGCGCGCATCATTTCGCAGTTCAGCCGCTTCATGACGGGAATCGAGATCCATCCGGGCGCCAAAATCGGCCAAAGGCTCTTCATCGACCACGGCATGGGCGTGGTCATCGGGGAAACCTGTGAGATCGGCGATGATGTTGTCATTTACCAAGGAGTAACGCTGGGCGGTACGGGTAAGGAAAAAGGCAAACGTCACCCGACGATCGGAAACAATGTGGTTATCGCTTCGGGCGCCAAGGTGCTGGGTTCTTTTAAAGTGGGAGACCAGTGCAACATTGGAGCGAATTCGGTCGTGCTCAAGGAGGTTCCTCCCAACAGCACGGTCGTTGGTATCCCCGGTACCATCGTCAAGCAGGACGGCCGGCGCGTGGACCGTCTGAGCCACCAGCTCCCCGACCCGATCGTGGATTCGATCCGCAGCATGCAGAAGGAGATCGACCGGCTGCGCAGAGAGCTGGAAAACATCTCAAGCGACAACACAGAGCTCGTGCGAATCAAAGCCGCCACCGGCAGGGAGCAGGGCGAGTAGCCGCTCGCCTAAAGTGATTTTACTTATAGAGCGAAAGGAAATGTGATTATGGCACTTCAAATTTACAATACACTCATCAGGTCCAAGCAAGAGTTCGTTCCGCAGGAACCCGGCAAAGTGAAAATGTATGTATGCGGTCCAACCGTGTATGACTATATTCATATCGGCAATGCGCGTCCGATGATCTTTTTTGACGTGGTCCGCACATATTTGGAACAGATAGGGAACGAGGTCAGCTATGTGGTGAACTTCACGGACGTGGACGACAAGCTCATCCGTAAGGCGGAGCAGCTGAACAGCACGGTTCCTGAGGTCGCCGACAGGTTCATCAAGGCCTACTTCGAGGATTTGGAAGGTCTCGGCATTCAGAAGGCGACGATCCATCCGCGCGTGACGGAGAATATGGACAATATCATTGCCTTTATTCAAGAGCTGGAGCAGAATGGTTTTGCTTACGAAAAGGGCGGCGACGTATTTTACCGGACGAATAAATTCCCGGGCTACGGCAAGCTTTCGCATCAGAAGCTGGATGAGCTTCAGTTCGGCATCCGGATCAATGTCGATGAGCGGAAGGAAAATCCGGAGGATTTCGTGCTTTGGAAAGCCGCGAAGCCGGGCGAGATCTTCTGGTCGAGCCCGTGGGGAGACGGCCGTCCCGGCTGGCATATCGAATGCTCGGCCATGGCTCGCAGGTATCTCGGCGAAACGATCGACATTCACGGCGGCGGACAGGATTTGCAGTTCCCTCACCATGAATGCGAGGTGGCCCAGTCCGAAGCGCTTACCGGCAAGCCGCTGGCTAACTATTGGATGCATAACGGCTATATCAAAATCAATAACGAAAAAATGTCGAAATCGCTCGGTAACGGCATTCTGGTGAAAGACCTCCGCAAGGAGTTCAAAAAAGAAGCCATCCGTTATTTCATGCTCTCGACCCATTACCGCAACCCGCTTAACTTCAACGCGGAAACAATGGATCAGGCGATGAAAAGCGTGGAACGCATCGCGAACGCCGTTTCGAACCTGAAGCATCGCCTTGAAACGGTAACCCCTGACGGTCATGGACCGGTTCGGGAAGAGCTGCAGCAGAAGCTGGACGGGATTCTGAAACAGTACTACGAAAAAATGGACGACGACTTCAATACGCCGGATGCCATTACGGCCATGTTCGAATGGGTGAACGAAGCCAATCTGCTGCTGCAGGAGCCGGTCGCGAATCCGGAAGAGCTGAAAGCCATGCTGAATGCCTTCGAGGTGCTGAATGCCGTGCTGCGCTTGTACGCTGCTGACGAGGCGGAACTGCTCGATGAAGAGGTGGAGAGCCTCATCGCGGAGCGTGTGCAGGCCCGCAAGGACAAAAACTGGGGCCGGGCCGACGAAATCCGGGATCTGCTGGCCGCCCAAGGCATCGTGCTGGAGGATACAGCGCAGGGCATGCGCTGGCGGCGGAAATGAGCGGCCCTGATCATCAGGAGCTGACGCCGGAAGCGGGATGGTTCAATTATGTGCCTTCCCGGCAGCCTCGGCTGATCCCGCCGATCGTGCTTGCGTACATCGGAGACGCGATTTATGAGGTTGCCGTCCGGCAGTATCTCATTTCCAAACCGAATCTGAAGCCTCATCAGCTGCACCGCCAAGCGACCGGCATGGTATCAGCCAAAGCGCAAAGCCGTATCGTGACAGCGCTGGAGCCCGTTTTGACGGATGAGGAGAAGGACGTTGTCAGACAAGGACGTAATGCCAAATCCGGGAGCATTCCCAAAAATGCCGATGTGCTGGAATACCGCCATGCCACGGCTTTTGAAAGCTTGATCGGCTACCTGTACTACTCGGAGCAGCTGGATCGGATGAGGGAACTGATCGGAATGGGTATAGAATATATGGAGCAAAACCAGCACGCAAAATAAAGACACGTGGAGGATCATATGGAGGAAGAAATTATCGGCGGGAAGCACTCGGTCATCGAAGCGCTGAAATCCGGCCGTACCATCAATAAAATTTGGATCGCGGAAGGTGCCCAAAAGCATTTGACGCAGCCGATCATCGTCGAGGCGAAGAAGCTGGGGATTATCATCCAGCAGGTGGATAAGCGCAAGCTGGACCAGCTCGCACCCGGCGTGCAGCATCAAGGCGTCGTCGCTCAGGCCGCTCCTTACGCCTATGCGGAAGTGGAAGACATTCTGCTCGCCGCCGAAAACAAAGGCGAACCGCCGTTTATTTTGCTGCTCGACGAAATCGAGGATCCGCATAACCTGGGCTCGATTCTTCGTACCGCGGATTGCACCGGCGTTCATGGCGTGATCGTGCCTAAGCGCCGCTCGGCGCAGGTGACGGCAACCGTGTCCAAGACATCGGCCGGAGCGGCGGAATATGTACCTGTTGCGAGGGTCACCAATTTGGGCCAAACCATCGATTCGCTGAAAGAAAAGGGAATCTGGGTGGTGGGCACAGACGTGTCGGCGGCTCAGGGCATTTATGAAACGAATGTCTTTGACGGACCGGTAGCCATCGTCATCGGCAATGAAGGCAAGGGCATGGGACGGCTGATCCGTGAAAAATGCGATGTCCTGATCAAGCTGCCGATGAATGGGCAGATCAACTCGCTGAATGCCTCGGTGGCTGCCGGCGTGGTCATGTACGAAGTATTGCGTCGCCGCAACCAAGGTTAACGTGCAATGGCGGATTTGCGGGATGTGCTCCTGGTAGACGGTTATAATATGATCGGAGCCTGGCCGTCTCTTGCGAAGCTGTCGCAAATCAGCATGCAGGAGGCGCGCGATAATTTGCTGGGCAGCCTAGCGGATTACCAGGCCTTTACCGGCCGCAGAGTCATTGCCGTCTTCGATGCGTACCGGGTGCCGGGACTTGGCAAAGCCTTTAATCAAAGCAAAGTACAGGTTTACTTCACAAAAGAGAAGGAAACTGCCGATGAATGTATAGAGCGGCTAGTGGGGGAGCTAAGCCTCCGCAGCCGCAAAATATACGTTGCAACCAGCGATTTTATCGAGCAGCATGTGATTTTTGCCCGTGGGGCGCTGCGACTGTCTGCCCGGGAGCTGCTGATCGAGGTGGAGAATTGCCAAAAGGCGATTCAAACCCGAATTCAGCACGAGCATGCCCCGAAGACGCGCAATACGCTGGATAGCAAGCTGAAGCCCGAACTTAGGGAAATATTCGAGAAATGGCGCAGAGAATAACAAAATATGGAAGTTATTACAAATTTGAATCTCTTGACAATTTTGTTATTGATGTTCTTTTTTAGGTAATACGTGGTTGACGGTATGAACCGCCATCATATATAATGTTCGTATATTTCACAGAGTAACGGGGTACCTTGCGTTGCAGCCGGGGGGATTCTTGGTGAGTGTAGACCTCAAAGAAGTAACGTTGTCGGATTACGAGTACAAGTCAGATGAGGACGTTGTCGAATATTTTCGTGAAGGCGATAGCGAAGCGCTGGAGTTCTTGATTAACAAGTATCGGAATTTCGTGCGCGCCAAAGCCAGGTCTTACTTTTTGATCGGTGCCGACCGAGAAGATATCATTCAGGAAGGCATGATCGGCCTATACAAATCGATTCGTGATTTCAGAATGGACAAGCAATCTTCGTTCAAGGCTTTCGCCGAGCTCTGTATTACAAGGCAGATCATTACGGCGATCAAGACGGCGACGAGGCAGAAGCATATTCCGCTGAATTCTTATGTATCGTTGGACAAGCCGATTTACGACGAAGATTCCGACCGGACGCTACTTGATGTGATTTGCGGTTCACAGGTGTCAGATCCAGAGGAGCTGATCATTAACCAGGAAGAGTTTGTGGGCCTGGAGGACAAGATGTCCGAGATTTTAAGTGACCTGGAACGCAAAGTGCTGATGCTTTACTTGGACGGCCGCTCCTACCAGGAAATAGCGGTTGACCTGAAACGGCATGTGAAATCGATTGACAACGCTCTGCAGCGTGTCAAACGCAAACTGGAACGTTATTTGGAAGTTCGCGACAATTAGACGCTTTGTTCAGAAAAAGGCTCATTTCAGAGCCTTTTTTTTTCACAAACGGAATTTGCCTAGGTTTAAGCGCCTCAGGAATGAATCATAATGGTAAATGAATGCAAGCGGCTTTCAGCAGAGAAAAAGACTTGAAATGATAAGGAAAAACGCGCCTTCGGCCCGCCTGGAACAGGGCCATTCTATCGTTGACACGGGTTGACCCTTATGATAAAGTGTTTTAGGTAGGCCTAAATTCGCGTGTTTTAATGAATGAGCTCGAGCAAAGACCAATCGGTTTTTGTTTCTTATTCATTTCGCAGGAACGGTTATTTTCTTTTCAGCAATGAAGGGCTTGGGCTGTTCTGCTAGGAAATATAGACCCTTCTGAAAAGAAGGACGTCTTCGGGAGGTGCACAGCATGCGGGTAATTATCACTTTGGCTTGTACGAACTGCAAACAAAGAAACTATACGACTACCAAAAACAAGCGAAATCACCCCGACCGCATGGAGATGAAGAAATTTTGCAAGTTCTGTAACGAGCAAACTCCTCATCGCGAAACCAGATAGTTTTTTGGAGGTGTAGTCGGCGTGAAAAGTAGTTTCAAGTCTCTGTTTTCCTTTTTCTCTGAAAGCTGGGCGGAACTCAAAAAAGTTCGCTGGCCTAATCGTAAAGAGCTGACGAATTATACTCTAATCGTTCTTGGCACCATTGTATTCGTCACGATTTATTTTTGGGTTCTGGATATCGGCATTTCCGCTGTGATCGAACGGATTATTTAAGAAGGGTCCCGGGTGGCTTGATATGGAAACTATGGAAAAAAGATGGTATGTTGTTCATACCTATTCCGGGTATGAGAACAAGGTAAAGGCCAATTTGGAGAAACGCGTTGAGTCCATGGGCATGGAAGACAAGATTTTCCGCGTTCTTGTTCCGATGGAAGAAGAAATCGTAAACAAAGACGGCAAGAAAAAAACCGTCATGAGAAAAGTTTACCCCGGTTATGTCTTGGTTGAAATGATCCAGACCGACGACTCTTGGTATGTTGTCCGCAACACGCCTGGAGTAACAGGATTCGTCGGATCGACGGGTTCGGGTTCCAAACCGACACCATTGCTGCCAGAAGAGGTAGATCAAATTCTGAAGCATATGGGCATGGAAGAACCTAAACCGAAGATTGAATTCGACATTAAGGAATCTGTGCGTATCAAGGTTGGTCCGTTTGCGAATTTTGTGGGCTCTGTAGAAGAAATTCTAGCCGACAAGAGCAAGCTCAAAGTTCACGTCAACATGTTTGGACGGGAAACCCCGCTTGAGCTGGATTATACTCAAGTGGAGAAGATATAAATTTCTTCAGGTTTCTTGTGGGAGGGGCCATCGAGTCCCGCTAACCACTTTTGAAGGAGGTGTCTTACATGGCAAAAAAGGTAATCAAAATGGTGAAACTGCAAATCCCTGCAGGTAAAGCGAATCCAGCACCACCAGTAGGTCCAGCATTGGGTCAAGCAGGTGTCAACATCATGGCATTCTGTAAAGAATTCAACGCTCGTACTGCTGATCAAGCTGGTCTGATCATTCCGGTTGAAATCTCGGTATTTGAAGATCGCTCCTTTACGTTTATCACTAAAACTCCACCGGCTGCAGTTCTGCTTCGCGTAGCTGCTAAAATCGAGAAGGGTTCCGGCGAACCTAACAAGAAAAAGGTGGCAACCGTTAAACGTAGCGCGGTTCGTGAAATCGCTGAAACAAAAATGCCTGACCTTAACGCTGCTTCCGTAGAAGCTGCTATGCGTATGGTTGAGGGTACTGCCCGTTCTATGGGTATCACTATCGAAGACTAATTTTTTATTCGGTTTTTCTGCGACAACCGGTCAAGCGTGACCGGAACATGTGGGAGGAATTTCCGTTAAAACCACAAAGGAGGAACAAACATGGCGAAACATGGTAAGAAATATGTTGAAGCTGCCAAGCTGATTGACAGCGAAACATTTTACGAGCCTTCAGAAGCTGTTGAGCTTGTGAAAAAGGCTGCGACTGCCAAATTCGACGAAACCGTTGAAGTAGCAGTTCGTCTGGGCGTAGACCCTCGTAAACAAGACCAGGCTGTTCGCGGTGTTGTTGTACTGCCTCACGGCACAGGCAAAACACAACGCGTACTGGTATTTGCAAAAGGTGATAAAGCGAAAGAAGCGGAAGCGGCTGGCGCGGATTATGTTGGCGATCAAGATATGATCAACAAAATCCAACAAGGCTGGTTCGAATTCGATGTCTGCGTAGCTACACCTGACATGATGAGCGAAGTCGGTAAACTGGGTCGTCTGCTCGGTGGTAAAGGCCTCATGCCTAACCCTAAAGCAGGTACAGTTACATTCGATGTTTCCAAAGCTGTTCAAGAGATCAAAGCTGGTAAAATCGAATACCGTCTGGACAAAGCAGGTCAAATCCACGCTCCAATCGGAAAAGTATCCTTTGATGCGACTCAACTGAATGAGAACCTCAAAGCTCTCATCGACGCACTCAACCGTGCTAAACCGGCTGCTGCAAAAGGTGTTTATCTGAAAGGGATCGCAGTATCCTCCACGATGGGACCTAGCGCACGCGTGAGCACAGCTTCTTACAGATAATAAAAATAACATTGACTTCGGTCACGTTATCTGATAATCTGTTATAGTTGTTGTGAAAGACCGTTAAAGTTGAATATGCTTACCGTAGACAGTAGGTGCCCTTTATAGGCTTAATTTCCTACCGAGGTGTTGTGATAGAATATAGATGCTTGCTTGCGATTTATTTCGGACAAACATCATTCATCAGGCCTTCGTGATTCTACGGAGGCTTTTTACTTGCCTAGAACTTGCGTGAATGTCCCGGACGGTCCGGATCGGCCGGACGTAAAGGACAGTGAAATAAATCAGGAGGTGTAGACATGGCAAACGCAAAAGTGATTCAAGCGAAACAAGAAGCAGTAGAAGTTGTAACAGCTAAATTGCGCGACAGCGCAACGACCGTTGTTGCTGACTACCGCGGATTGAACGTTTCCCAGGTGACTGAACTGCGTAAGCAGCTTCGTGAAGCTGGCGTTGAATTCCAAGTGCTTAAAAACACATTGCTGCGCCGCGCTACCGCTGCTGCTGAGCTGACAGAACTGGACGAAGTATTGACCGGTCCTACAGCGATTGCATTCAGCGCGGATGACGCCGTAGCTCCAGCTAAAATCCTTAACGATTTTGCTAAAAAGAACGATGCATTGAAATTGAAAGGTGGCGTGGTTGAAGGCCGTGTAGTTGGCGTTGACCAAGTCAAAGCGCTGGCAGAACTGCCATCCCGCGAAGGTCTCCTTTCCATGCTCCTCAGCGTGCTTCAAGCTCCTATGCGCAACTTCGCGCTTGCAGTTAAAGCCGTTGCAGAGAAAGAAGAACAAGGCGCGTAAGCACTTGCTTCTTCATGCAGTATGAAGTACAACAACAAAAAACTTTTATTATAAAATGGAGGTTCAACCATGAGTAAAGAGCAAATCTTGGAAGCAATCAAAGGTATGACTGTTTTGGAACTGAACGATCTTGTTAAAGCAATCGAAGAAGAATTCGGCGTAACTGCTGCAGCTCCAGTAGCTATGGTAGGCGGCGGCGCTGGCGCAGCTGAAGCTGAAGAGCAAACTGAATTCGACGTAATCCTGACTAACGCTGGTGCTTCCAAAATCAACGTTATCAAAGCAGTTCGCGAAATCACTGGCCTCGGCTTGAAAGAAGCTAAAGACCTCGTTGACAACGCACCAAAACCACTCAAAGAAAAAGTGGGTAAAGAAGAAGCTGATTCCGTTAAAGCAAAATTGGAAGAAGCAGGCGCTACTGTAGAAGTGAAGTAATTCCTTCTTGAAGCGGCTTTGAACATAACAAACCCCTTGAATTCTCAAGGGGTTTGTTTTTGTAAAAACAGCATGACCCAGGTCTGAGTTAAAGCTGATCGGGGAATTCTGTGAATACAAGACCAAGATACGGAGGAACGGCATGTCACAGCATTACTATTCGAATCAGCCGGAGGTCGGTCATGACCGGCGCCAATTGGAAGAGAAGCTTCGCGGCCAAACCTTTAGGTTTATCAGTGATGCAGGTGTGTTTTCCAAGAAAGGCGTTGACTTTGGCAGCAAGGTTCTCATCGATGCGATGGATATTCCGGAGAATGCGGAAGTATTGGATGTCGGCTGCGGATATGGCCCTATCGGCTTTAGTGCTGCCCGGCTAGCTGCTCATGGTCATGTGACGATGCTTGACGTGAATGCCCGTGCGGTGGAGCTGGCCAAGGAAAATGCAAAGCTGAACGGTATTCACAACGTGACTGTTCTGGAAAGCGATCTGTTCGCGGCTGTAGAAGGCAAAAGCTTTGACGTCGTGCTGACCAATCCCCCGATCCGTGCCGGAAAGGAAACCGTTCATGCGATTTTCGAACAGGCTTATGCGCATTTGCGTGATGGCGGAACGCTGTGGATCGTGATTCAGAAGAAGCAGGGAGCGCCGTCGGCGAAGGCCAAGCTGGAAAGTCTTTTTGGACGGGTGGAGGAAGTTACGAAGGATAAAGGGTACCGGATATTTAAGGCTACAAAAACTTCTCAATAATGCGCAATAGGACTATTGACTTGAAATTGCAGATGTGATATTATTATAAAATGTCAGTATTAGGATAGGCTTCTTGTCTTTAGTTGGCTGAAATGTCAATAGGTTTTTATGCGGAGAGGTGCATAAACAGGGGCATGTTCACGTATAATATGTACATTTTGGGCAAATCTACAGGATATGAAGTCACTTCCGTGTTTAGCTAGGAAGACCATGGATAAGTTGCTCTTTGTTCGAAAGCATTCGGGTAAGGGCTTTTCTTTATTTGTGGATGAATCCTCTGCATGAATCCATTATAAGGTTCCAAACAGAGGTTCGCAATCAATTTTTGAAGTGAGTAGACATGAGGGGTGAGTTAAAGTTGGCAGGACATCTTGTTCAGTATGGTCGACGCACTCGGCGAAGTTATGCGCGAATTAATGAAGTACTAGAGGTTCCGAACCTGATCGAAATCCAACAGAAATCATACGAATGGTTTTTGGAGGAAGGATTGCGCGAAATGTTCCAGGATATCTCGCCAATTCAGGATTTTACGGGAAATTTGGTGCTGGAGTTTATTGACTACAGCCTTGGTGAACCTAAATACACCGTCGATGACGCTAAGGAACGTGACGTGACGTATGCGGCACCTTTGCGGGTTAAGGTACGGCTCATCAACAAAGAAACCGGTGAAGTCAAAGAGCAGGAAGTATTCATGGGAGATTTCCCGTTGATGACGGAGACCGGTACGTTTATTATCAATGGCGCAGAACGGGTCATTGTCAGCCAGTTGGTACGCTCTCCTAGCGTCTACTTCAGTACGAAAGTCGATAAAAACGGCAAAAAGACATACACTGCGACGGTTATTCCGAACCGCGGCGCATGGCTTGAACTGGAGACGGATGCGAAAGACATCATGTATGTCCGGATTGACCGTACCCGTAAAATTCCGGTTACCGTATTGCTTCGGGCGCTTGGTTTCGGCAGTGACGCCGAAATTTTGGAACTGCTTGGCAACGACGAATATATCCGCAACACGCTGGACAAAGACAATACCGATTCTACGGAAAAAGCGCTCATTGAGATCTACGAACGCCTCCGTCCAGGCGAACCGCCTACGCTGGATAACGCAAAGAGCCTCCTCGTAGCGCGCTTCTTTGATCCAAAACGATATGATCTGGCCAACGTCGGCCGTTATAAAATCAATAAAAAGCTTCACATCAAAAACCGTCTCTTCAACCAGCGTCTTGCTGAAACGTTGATCGACAGCCAAACAGGAGAGATTATCGCGGAAGCGGGGCAAATGGTAGACCGCCGCTTGCTGGATGAGATTATGCCTCACCTGGATACGATGGTGGGTCACCGGACTTACCATGTTGCCAACGGCGTACTTGATGCGGATGACATTCCGCTTCAAAGCATTGACGTGTTCTCGCCGATTGAAGACGGCAAAGTCATCAAAGTAATCGCTAACGGAAATATCGATAAATCTGTGAAGCATATTACGCCTGCTGATATTATCTCCTCGATCAGCTACTTTATTAATCTGCTTCACGGCATCGGCGACACGGATGATATTGACCATCTGGGTAACCGCCGTCTGCGTTCCGTAGGCGAACTGCTGCAGAACCAGTTCCGTATTGGCTTGTCCCGTATGGAGCGTGTGGTTCGCGAAAGAATGTCGATTCAGGATGCGAATGTCATCACGCCTCAGGCGCTGATCAACATACGTCCTGTGATTGCATCGATCAAGGAGTTCTTCGGAAGCTCCCAGCTCTCGCAGTTTATGGACCAGACCAACCCGCTTGCCGAGCTGACGCATAAACGTCGTCTGTCTGCACTCGGACCTGGCGGTTTGACGCGTGAGCGCGCGGGCTTTGAAGTACGCGACGTCCATCACAGTCACTACGGCCGGATGTGTCCGATTGAAACGCCAGAGGGTCCGAACATCGGTCTGATCAACTCCTTGTCTACATTTGCCCGCATCAACGAGTACGGCTTTATTGAAGCTCCGTACCGCTGGGTAGATCCGAAGACGGGTGTAGTAACCGATCATATCGACTACCTCACGGCAGATGAAGAAGATAACTACGTAGTCGCCCAGGCCAATGCGCAGCTCAATGATGACGGTACGTTTGCGGAAGAGATGGTTATCGTCCGCTATAACAAACAGTCCGACAACATTTTGCCGATGCCGAACGAACGCGTCGACTACATGGACGTATCTCCGAAGCAGGTTGTATCCGTCGCGACGGCGCTCATTCCGTTCCTTGAGAACGATGACTCCAACCGTGCGCTGATGGGATCGAACATGCAGCGTCAGGCTGTGCCGCTGCTCATTCCTAAAGCTCCGCTTGTCGGAACCGGAATGGAACACAAGTCGGCGAAGGATTCGGGCGTATGTATCGTTTCCAAGCATGACGGCATCGTGGAACGTTCGAGCGCGGATGAGATCTGGGTACGCCGGATCGAAAACGTGGACGGCAAAGAAGTGAAGGGCGATATCGTTAAGCATAAATTACACAAATTTATGCGTTCGAACCAAGGAACGTGCATTAATCAGCGTCCGCTCGCCAAAAAAGGCGACATCGTGAAGAAAGGCGACATTCTGGCAGACGGACCTTCCACAGAAATGGGCGAACTTGCTCTGGGACGTAACGTTGTCGTTGCGTTTATGACCTGGGAAGGTTACAACTACGAGGATGCGATTCTGCTGAGCGAGAAAATGGTTAAAGAGGATGTCTACACCTCGATCCACATTGAGGAGTACGAGTCCGAAGCACGTGATACCAAGCTTGGACCTGAAGAAATCACCCGCGACATTCCTAACGTAGGTGAAGACGCACTTAGAAACCTTGACGAGCGCGGCATCATCCGCATCGGTGCCGAAATTAGCGCCGGCGACATTCTGGTTGGTAAAGTAACGCCTAAGGGTGTTACGGAGCTGACTGCGGAAGAACGTCTCCTGCATGCGATTTTCGGTGAAAAGGCTCGTGAGGTTCGTGACACATCCCTCCGCGTACCGCATGGTAGTGACGGAATTATCGTTGACGTTAAAGTGTTTACCCGTGAGAACGGCGATGAGCTGCCTCCTGGCGTAAACCAACTGGTTCGTGTGTACATCGCTCAGAAGCGTAAAATCTCTGAGGGTGACAAAATGGCCGGACGTCACGGTAACAAAGGGGTCGTGGCCCGTATTCTGCCGGAAGAGGATATGCCGTTCCTGCCGGACGGTACACCTGTACAGGTTGTGCTGAACCCGCTCGGCGTACCATCGCGGATGAATATCGGGCAGGTGCTCGAAGTCCATCTGGGCTTTGCAGCCATGCAGCTCGGCATTCACGTGGCAACGCCGGTATTCGACGGTGCCAACGAGTATGACGTGTTCGATACGATGGAAGAAGCAGGCATGCAGCGTAACGGTAAAACCGTGCTGTATGACGGACGTACCGGTGAGCGCTTCGAGCGCGAAGTTACGGTCGGCGTCATGCACATGATCAAACTGGCGCACATGGTTGACGATAAAATCCATGCCCGTTCCACGGGTCCTTACTCTCTCGTTACGCAACAGCCTCTGGGTGGTAAAGCTCAGTTCGGTGGACAGCGCTTCGGTGAGATGGAAGTGTGGGCGCTGGAAGCCTACGGCGCCGCATATACGCTGCAGGAAATTCTTACTGTCAAATCCGACGACGTTGTCGGCCGGGTGAAGACGTACGAATCCATCGTCAAAGGCGAGAACGTTCCGGAGCCGGGTGTTCCTGAATCGTTCAAGGTCTTGATCAAAGAGCTTCAGTCTCTGGGTATGGATGTGAAAATCCTGAGCGGCGACGAACAGGAAATCGAGATGAAAGAGCTCGATGACGAAGATGAGACTGCAGGCGATAAGCTGAGCCTCAATCTGGAAGGCGCGGAAGTCGGAGTGGAATAAGTTCGGGATCACGTGGCGGACGGGGCTGACCCGTCTGCCACATTCTCGGATTAAAACAATAGGACTAGGAGGGTTGCTCCTTGTTGGACGTAAACAATTTCGAATTCATGAAAATCGGGCTTGCATCCCCGGAAAAAATTCGTTCATGGTCCCGCGGAGAAGTAAAAAAACCGGAAACCATCAATTACCGTACGCTGAAACCGGAGAAAGAAGGCCTGTTCTGCGAACGTATTTTTGGACCGCAAAAAGACTGGGAATGCCATTGCGGTAAATATAAGCGTGTCCGTTATAAAGGCGTTGTCTGCGATCGCTGCGGCGTTGAAGTTACCCGCGCGAAGGTTCGCCGCGAACGGATGGGCCATATTGAGCTGGCAGCTCCTGTATCCCATATCTGGTACTTTAAAGGCATTCCGAGCCGTATGGGTCTCGCTTTGGATATGTCTCCAAGATCTTTGGAAGAGATCATTTACTTTGCATCTTATGTTGTAACCGATCCAGGAGATACGCCTCTGGAGAAGAAACAGCTTCTGTCTGAAAAAGAATATCGCAGCTACCGTGAAAAATACGGCTACGGATTCCAGGCGGGCATGGGTGCGGAAGCCATCAAAAAGCTTCTTCAGGATCTCGATATCGACAAAGAACTCGAATTCCTTAAAGAAGAGCTTCGTACGGCTCAAGGCCAACGCCGCAACCGTGCGATCAAACGCCTTGAAGTTATCGAAGCATTCCGCAATTCCGGCAACAAGCCGGAATGGATGATCATGGACGTTCTTCCGGTCATTCCTCCGGAACTTCGCCCGATGGTACAGCTGGATGGCGGACGTTTTGCGACGTCTGACCTCAATGACTTGTACCGCCGCGTGATCAACCGTAACAATCGTCTGAAACGCCTGCTCGATCTTGGCGCGCCTGACATCATCGTGCAGAACGAAAAACGTATGCTGCAGGAAGCTGTTGACGCCTTGATCGATAACGGCCGCCGCGGACGTCCTGTAACGGGTCCTGGTAACCGTCCTCTCAAATCCCTCAGCCATATGCTGAAAGGTAAACAAGGACGTTTCCGTCAAAACCTGCTCGGTAAACGCGTAGACTACTCCGGCCGTTCCGTTATCGTCGTTGGACCGTACCTGAAAATGTACCAATGCGGTCTGCCTAAGAAAATGGCGCTTGAGCTGTTCAAACCGTTTGTCATGAAAGAACTGGTCAATAAAGGCCTTGCCCATAACATCAAGAGTGCTAAACGCAAAGTTGAACGTGTAAGTCCGGAAGTATGGGATGTCCTCGAAGAAGTCATCAAGGAGCATCCAGTACTGCTGAACCGTGCACCGACGCTTCACCGCTTGGGTATTCAAGCCTTCGAACCGATTCTGGTTGAAGGTCACGCGATCCGTCTTCACCCGCTCGTATGTACGGCGTACAATGCCGACTTTGACGGTGACCAAATGGCGGTTCACGTTCCGCTGTCTGCCGAAGCTCAGGCCGAAGCCCGCATTCTGATGCTGGCATCCGGTAACATCCTGAACCCGAAAGACGGTAAACCGGTCGTTACCCCTTCCCAGGATATGGTCCTTGGTTCCTTCTATCTCACGATGGATAACAAGGAAGAGAAGGGCAGCGGCATGATTCTTCGTACCGTTAACGAAGCCGTATCTGCTTATCAGCGCGGTTCCGCAGGTCTGCATGCCCGTGTTGCCATCCCTGTCAAAGCCCTGGGTAAAACCAGCTTTACGGATAAGCAGCAGGATGCTATGCTCCTGACGACGGTTGGACGCATCATCTTCAACGAGATTTTCCCGAGCAGCTTCCCGTACATTAACGAAGCGACTCGCGACAATCTGTTCAACGGCACGCCTGAGAAATACTTCGTGTATGAAAAAGGCGTGGACATCCGTGAACGCATGGACGCTCTTCCGATCAGCAACGCTGTCGGCAAAGAGTATCTCGGACAAATCATTGCACGCTGCTTTGAAATTTACCATACGACAGAAACCTCTGTTATTCTGGATAAAATCAAACAGCTCGGATTCACATATTCTACCCGTGCCGGCGTAACCGTAGCGGTATCCGACGTTATCGTGCCTGAAGAGAAGCAAGCGATTCTGAAGGAATCCGACGACAAGGTAGCGGTTGTAACCAACCAATACCGTCGTGGCCTCATCACCAACGAAGAACGTTATGACCGTGTTATCGATATTTGGTCCAAAGCCAAGGACGATATTACCGAAGTCCTCATGAAATCGATGGATCGCTTCAACTCCATCATGCTCATGGTTGACTCCAAAGCGCGGGGTAACAAATCGCAGATCACCCAGCTGGGCGGTATGCGGGGTCTGATGGCCAATCCGTCGGGTCGGATCATCGAGCTCCCAATCAAATCGAACTTCCGTGAAGGACTTACCGTCCTCGAGTACTTCCTGTCCACACACGGCGCGCGGAAAGGTCTGGCGGATACAGCGCTTCGTACCGCTGACTCCGGTTACTTGACCCGCCGTCTGGTTGACGTAGCGCAGGACGTGATTGTGCGCGAGGAAGACTGCGGTACCGATAAAGGCTTCACCGTCAGCCGGATTCAAGACGGTAAAGAGGTTATCGAGGATCTTTACGATCGTATCGAGGGACGTTATTGCTTCGAAACGGTTCGCCATCCGGAAACCAAAGAAATTTTGGTTCACCGCAACGAGCTGATCGATTCGGACAAAGCGAACCTGATCGTAAACTCCGGCGTTACCAAACTGCAAATCCGTTCCGTGCTCAGCTGCCGTGCCCGTCACGGTGTATGTAAGAAGTGCTATGGACGTAACCTGGCTACCGGTAAATTCGTCGAAATCGGTGAAGCAGTCGGCATTATCGCTGCCCAATCGATCGGTGAACCGGGAACCCAGCTCACCATGCGTACCTTCCATACCGGCGGTGTAGCAGGTGACGATATCACGCAGGGTCTTCCGCGTATCCAGGAGCTCTTTGAAGCCCGGAATCCGAAAGGTCAAGCGACGATCAGTGAGATCGACGGCGTGGTTAAAGAGATTCGCGAAGGCAAAGACCGCCGCGAGATCGAAGTTCAAGGCGAAGCTGAAACCAAGGTATACTCCGTCACTTACGGTTCCCGTCTGCGCGTAAGCGAAGGCCAGGAAATCGAGGCTGGCGACGAGTTGACCGAAGGTTCGATCGACCCTAAAGAAATGCTGCGCATCAAAGGCATCCGCGGCGTGCAGAACTATATCCTTCAGGAAGTTCAGCGCGTTTACCGAAACCAGGGCGTAGAAATCAACGACAAGCACGTCGAAGTCATGATCAAGCAGATGCTGCGTAAGATCCGCATCGTCGATGCCGGAGATACAACGCTTCTGCCAGGATCATTCAGCGACATGCATGAATACGAAGCAGCGAACAAAGAAGCGATCCTGAGCGGCAAGGAACCGGCTGTAGCCAAACCTGTCCTGCTCGGTATTACCAAAGCTTCCTTGGAAACAGACTCCTTCTTGTCTGCCGCATCCTTCCAGGAAACAACGCGCGTGCTGACCGATGCTGCCATCAAAGGCAAAGTCGACCAGCTGCTCGGCCTGAAAGAAAATGTCATCATCGGTAAATTGATCCCTGCAGGTACGGGTATGAACCGTTACCGCAGCGTCAAATTCGATGATCCGAATGCGGAAGAGGGCAGCTCCAAGGAATTGGAAACTGCTACTGTAGAGTAAAGCATAAATCTGAAAAGCCAGCGGTGATTGCCGGGTTTCCGGCTTTCTCCGCGAGAGCTTTTTGATTCTCGGTATATCATGCGGCAAGTGCCGGTTCATCTATTTTTTGAATCGTATATCGAAAATTAATAGTTAGATGTTCTTGACATCGACTAATGCAGGTGCTAATATATCAAAGGTGCGTGAGTAGTAACACCCCTGTGCTTTTGGAGGAATCGTAAAGATGTCTAATGATAAAGGATTACAGGATGCTCATGTAAAGATCGGGGCCAAACAAACCATGAAGCTTGTGGAGTTGGGCCAGGCTGCTGAAGTATATGTAGCCGAAGATGCGGAACACCGGCTCATTTCCAAGATCGAAAGCTTGTGCAGCAAGCACGGCGTGAAGATCACCTATGTGGACTCCATGGTACATCTGGGGAAAGCATGTGGTATTGAAGTGGGTGCAGCCATGGCTGCCATCATTAAACCATAGCGATATGGAATGAACGTAAGTTCAAACTGTAAGGAACGTTTTTGTTAGAGAAGGGTCAACTTCTCTCGGCAAAAACTTTTCATTTGTTCTTTTATGAACCGCCTGGGTCTGTGGACTTAAAATGAGGTTTGTAACGAGAATAATCATATTGGAAGGGGGTGGCTAGAATGCCAACAATTAACCAACTGGTTCGCAAAGGACGTCAAGCAAAAATCTACAAATCGAAATCCCCTGCTCTGCAGAAAGGATATAACGCTCTGAAGCGTGAAGATACGGATTTGAGCGCTCCTCAAAAACGTGGAGTTTGCACCCGTGTAGGTACAATGACTCCGAAGAAACCGAACTCCGCACTTCGTAAATATGCCCGTGTTCGCTTGACGAACCGCATCGAGGTGACAGCTTACATTCCGGGGATCGGACACAACCTGCAAGAGCACAGCGTGGTATTGGTTCGCGGTGGACGGGTAAAAGACCTTCCGGGTGTACGTTACCACATCGTTCGCGGCGCACTTGATACAGCTGGTGTGAACAACCGTATGCAGGCTCGTTCCAAATACGGCGCTAAGCGTCCAAAAGCTAAAAAATCGTAATAAATCTTATAAGAGTTCATGACGTAAGAAAGGGGGATATCCATGCCACGCAAAGGTCCAGTTACCAAAAGAGACGTGCTGCCAGATCCGGTGTACAACAGCAAGCTGGTTACTCGTCTGATCAACCGCATTATGCTGGATGGTAAAAGAGGTGTTGCTCAAAGCATTCTTTACAATTCGTTCAAGTTGATTCAAGAGCGTACAGGTAAAGATCCTATGGAAGTGTTTGAAGCAGCAATCAAAAACATCATGCCAGTTCTGGAAGTTAAAGCTCGCCGTGTCGGCGGTGCGAACTACCAGGTGCCGATCGAAGTTAAACCAGAGAGACGTACTGCTCTCGGTCTTCGTTGGCTCGTAAACTACTCCCGCAACCGCGGTGAAAAAACCATGGAAGAGCGTTTGGCGGCTGAGATTATCGATGCTTCCAACAACACAGGCGCTTCCGTTAAGAAACGCGAAGATACACACAAAATGGCTGAAGCGAACAAAGCGTTTGCACACTACCGCTGGTAGGATTCAGTTCAACATATTACACTTCAATTTTGAAGGGAGACTATTTCATGGCAAGAGAGTTCTCCTTGAAAAATACACGTAATATCGGGATCATGGCTCATATTGACGCTGGTAAAACGACCACTACAGAGCGGATCTTGTTCTACACAGGCCGTACGCACAAAATCGGTGAAGTTCACGAAGGTGCGGCAACAATGGACTGGATGGAGCAAGAACAGGAGCGCGGGATCACGATTACTTCCGCTGCGACGACCGCTTCTTGGAAAGGTCACCGCGTAAATATCATTGACACCCCGGGGCACGTTGACTTCACTGTTGAAGTTGAACGTTCCCTTCGTGTATTGGATGGGGCAGTAGGCGTTTTCAGTGCGAAAGAGGGCGTTGAACCTCAGTCTGAAACCGTATGGAGACAGGCTGATCGTTATGGCGTACCACGGATCGCATACGTAAACAAAATGGATATTATCGGTGCCGACTATCTGAACGTAGTTGCGGATATGCGCGACCGTCTGCAAGCGAACGCAGTTGCTATTCAACTGCCAATCGGTGCGGAAAATGACTTCAAAGGCATCATCGACATCGTTGAGCAAAAAGCTTACATGTACAAAGATGACCTGGGTCAAGATATCGAAGAAACCGAAGTTCCTGCAGAGTTCAAAGACAAAGTCGAAGAGCTTCGCGCAGAACTGATCGAGAAGGTTGCAGAACTCGACGAAGAACTGACAATGAAGTATCTGGAAGGCGAAGAAATTACAATTCCAGAACTGAAAGCTGCACTCCGTAAAGGTGTTGTAGAAGTTAAGATCTTCCCGGTTATCTGTGGATCTTCTTACCGTAACAAAGGGGTTCAGCTGATGCTGGACGCAGTTATCGATTACCTGCCAGCTCCTGTTGACGTTCCAGCTATTCAGGGTCATCTGGAAGACGGAACTGAAGTTGAACGTCATTCTTCCGACGAAGAACCGTTCGCAGCTCTGGCATTTAAAATCATGACTGACCCTTATGTTGGTAAATTGACATTCTTCCGCGTATACTCCGGTATTCTTCAATCCGGTTCTTACGTATTGAATGCAACCAAAGGCAAACGTGAACGTATTGGCCGTATTCTTCAAATGCATGCGAACAGCCGTCAAGAGATCAGCGAAGTTTACTCCGGTGATATCGCAGCTGCCGTAGGTTTGAAAGATACTGGCACAGGCGACACGCTTTGTGATGAAAAGGCTCCGGTAATTCTGGAATCCATGAACTTCCCGGATCCGGTTATCGAGATTGCCGTAGAACCAAAAACCAAAGCCGACCAAGACAAAATGGGCGTTGCTTTGGGCAAATTGACAGAAGAAGATCCTACGCTGCGTGCTCATACAGATGAGGAAACTGGTCAAACAATCCTGGCTGGTATGGGTGAGCTTCACCTTGATATCATCATTGACCGTATGCGTCGTGAGTTCAAAGTAGAAACCAATGTGGGTAAACCACAGGTTGCTTACCGCGAAACCTTCCGTCAACCAGCTCGCGTCGAAGGTAAATTCGTTCGTCAGTCCGGTGGTCGTGGTCAATACGGTCACGTATGGGTTGAGTTCGAACCTCTCGAAGCAGGTACTGGCAGCATATTCGACAGCAAAATCGTCGGTGGTTCCGTACCAAGAGAATACATTCAGCCAGCTCTGAATGGTATCGAGGAAGCCATGAAGAATGGTGTACTCGCCGGCTTCCCGCTTGTAGACGTTAAAGCTACAATCGTAGACGGTTCCTACCATGATGTCGACTCCAATGAAATGGCGTTTAAGATTGCCGGTTCCATGGCGCTTAAAGCGGCTAAAGACAAGTGTAAGCCTGTCCTGCTCGAGCCAATCATGAAAGTCGAAGTTACAGTCCCTGAAGAATACATGGGTGACGTAATGGGTATGCTGAACTCCCGCCGTGGACGGATCGAAGGTATGGATTCCCGTTCCGGTGCTCAAATCATCCGTGCGAAGGTGCCTCTGTCCGAAATGTTCGGATACTCGACAACTCTTCGTTCCGGTACCCAAGGACGCGGTGTGTTCTCCATGGAGCTCTCTCACTACGAAGAAGTTCCTAAGAACATCTCTGAAGAGATCGTATCCAAGTCCAAAGGTTCTGCTGAATAAGCTAACCAACGTTTTTAAGACTGACCGGAACATTCAACATCCAAGACAACCTGCATAAGTACCGGTCAGCACAAACATACAAAACATTATTCCATTTAAGGAGGAATTGTTCAAAATGGCAAAGGCTAAATTTGAACGTAACAAACCGCACGTTAACATCGGTACTATCGGTCACGTTGACCATGGTAAAACTACTCTGACTGCTGCTATCACAACTGTATTGTCCAAAACTTACGGTGGTGCTGCTGTAGCATTCGACCAAATCGACAAAGCTCCAGAAGAGCGCGAGCGCGGTATCACAATCTCCACAGCTCACGTAGAATACGAAACACCTGCTCGTCACTACGCACACGTTGACTGCCCTGGACACGCCGACTATGTTAAAAACATGATCACTGGCGCTGCTCAAATGGACGGAGCGATCCTGGTTGTATCCGCAGCTGACGGCCCTATGCCGCAAACTCGCGAACACATCCTGTTGTCCCGCCAAGTAGGCGTTCCTTACATCGTTGTATTCTTGAACAAATGCGACATGGTTGAAGACGCTGAACTGCTTGAACTGGTTGAAATGGAAGTACGCGATCTCCTGAACGAATATGAATTCCCAGGCGACGACACTCCAATCATCCAAGGTTCTGCTCGTGAAGCTCTGCAAAACCCAGATGGCGAGTGGGCTCAAAAAATCGTTGAAATGTTCAACATCATCGACGAGTACATCCCAACTCCAGAACGCGACACTGACAAGCCTTTCCTTATGCCTGTCGAGGACGTATTCTCCATCACTGGTCGCGGTACCGTTGCTACAGGCCGTGTAGAACGTGGTACTGTTAAAGTCGGCGATGAAATCGAAATCGTTGGTATCGCTGAAGAGTCCAGAAAATCCGTCGTAACTGGCGTAGAAATGTTCCGCAAATTGCTTGATTCCGCTCAAGCTGGTGACAACATCGGAGCCCTGCTTCGTGGTGTAGACCGTGCACAAATCGAACGTGGTCAAGTACTGGCTAAGCCAGGTTCAGTTAAGCCTCACACTGAATTCTCTGCTCAAATCTACGTTCTGACTAAAGAAGAAGGTGGCCGTCATAAGCCTTTCTTCACTGGATACCGTCCACAGTTCTACTTCCGTACAACTGACGTAACAGGTATCATCAACCTGCCAGAAGGTTCCGAAATGGTAATGCCTGGCGACAACATCACTGTAACAGTTCAACTGATTGCTCCAATCGCGATCGAAGAAGGAACAAAGTTCTCTATTCGTGAAGGCGGACGTACAGTTGGCGCTGGCGCAGTAGCAACAATCTCCAAATAATTAAGGCTTCTGCCTTAATTTCCGATAAAAGCAACAGTGTGCTGTAACGAGTAACGAGATGACGTAAACGAAAGACAAGAAGATGCTTCTCACGTTGAGAGGCATCTTCTTTATATTTTATTGGAGAAGTCTATGTAAAGCTCAGAACGTATTGGTATCACGTTCTCCGGGGATAAAGAATCGCGATGAAGAATTTTGCCGATATTGAGGATGCGATGCATACAGCGCAGATGGAATGATATCCGCAGAAGAACAGATCCGAACGTAGATCTATACAATAGAAGGAATCGGTTTATCGACAACCCAAGCTGCAGCGTCGGATGACCGATTCAAAGAGGCATTGAAGCTGCTTTAAAATCTATATAATGAAAGAAAAATCGATTATTCATCAAGATTAAGGTAAGTTTCATTTAAAGCTTGCAATGTACCCATTCTTTCTATATAATAGTGAATGTTGTTCTGAGACGTTGCGATGATGTGAGAGGTTACTGACACACCCGGCCCCTTTGCCATGGAGCAGTGAGTCAGAAAATTTTCACGGAGTATGTCCGATACCAAATTGGGCGATAGAAGGAGGGACTAAAATGGCAAAGCAAAAAATTCGTATTCGTTTGAAAGCTTACGATCACAGAATTCTTGATCAATCCGCTGAGAAAATTGTTGAAACTGCGAAACGTTCTGGTGCAGGTGTATCCGGACCGATTCCGCTTCCAACTGAAAAACAAATCATTACCATTCTCCGTGCGGTACACAAGTATAAGGATTCTCGGGAACAATTCGAAATGCGCACTCATAAGCGTCTGATCGACATTGTAAACCCAACTCCACAAACTGTGGATGCTCTTATGCGCTTGGACCTGCCGTCCGGTGTAGATATCGAAATCAAATTGTAATTTCTGAATTAAGAAGAGAAAAGAGGTGTCAACATGAAAGGTATCTTAGGAAAAAAACTCGGAATGACTCAAGTGTTTACCCCAGAAGGTAACGTAATTCCTGTAACGGTTATCGAAGCAGGTCCTTGTGTTGTTCTGCAAAAGAAAGATGTCGAGAACGATGGATACGAAGCGATCCAAATCGGTTTCTCCGATAAGAAAGAAAGCAGATCCAACAAACCTGAAGCAGGTCATGCCAAAAAGGCTAATACTGCACCTAAGCGCTACGTTCGCGAAGTTCGCGGTGTTGACCTCGGGGCATACGAGGTTGGCCAAGAGCTGAAAGCTGATATTTTTGCAGAAGGCGAATATGTTGACGTGACTGGTACTTCTAAAGGTAAAGGTTTCCAAGGTAACATCAAACGTTGGGGACAAAGCCGCGGACCAATGGCGCACGGCTCCCGTTACCATCGTGGACCAGGTTCCATGGGCTCCATCCAAGCAAACCGTGTTCCTAAAGGCAAACACCTTCCAGGACAAATGGGTAACGTAACCGTAACGGTTCAAAAGCTTGAGATCGTTAAAGTTGACGCAGAACGCAATGTACTGCTGATCAAAGGCGCAATCCCAGGACCTAAGAATAGTTTCGTGAAAATCAATGAAACGGTGAAAAAATAATCACCTAAGGAAAGGAGGAACAAAAAATGCCAAAAGTATCCGTGTTTAATGTCAGCGGAAGCCAAGTTGAAGAATTGGAACTGAACGACGCTGTGTTCGGTATCGAACCTAACGTTCATGTCATGAACCAAGCTGTATTGCTGCAAAGAGCGTCTTTGCGTCGCGGTACACATAAAGTGAAAGGCCGTTCTGAAGTACGCGGCGGCGGACGTAAGCCTTGGAAACAAAAAGGCACAGGCCGTGCTCGTCAAGGTTCGATCCGTTCACCACAATGGAAAGGCGGCGGTACTGTATTTGGTCCAACACCACGCAGCTACTCCTTCAAGCTTCCTAAGAAGGTTCGTCGTCTTGCGATCAAATCCGCGTTGTCTTCCAAAGTGATCGACAACAACATTATCGTTCTGGATGCACTTGCACTGAACACGCCTAAAACGAAGGAATTTGCAAGTATCTTGAACAACCTTAAAGTGGAACGTAAAGCTCTGATCGTGGCTCCTAGCTATGATGATAATGTGGCTCTTTCCGCTCGTAATATTCCTGGTGTGAAATTCGTAGCGGCAGACGGCATTAATGTTCTTGACGTACTTCTGTACGACAAGCTGATCATTACGAAAGAAGCAGTTCAGAAGGTAGAGGAGGTGCTCGCGTAATGAAAGATCCTCGTGATATTATCAAACGTCCTGTGATTACAGAACGTACTGCTGAATTCATGGCTGACCTTAAGTATGCTTTCGAAGTTGACATTCGTGCCAACAAAACCGAAATCAAACAAGCCGTTGAGTCTATTTTCAAAGTGAAAGTAACCAACGTTAACACTATGCGCGTTCCAGCTAAGCCGAAACGTTATGGCCGCTACAACGGTTACACAACCGAGTGGAAAAAAGCCATCGTAACGCTGAGCAAGGACAGCAAAGCGCTCGAGTTTTTTGAATCTGTAGAGTAAGGAGGAAATCACGTGCCTATTAAAAAGTATAAACCGACATCCCCGGCGAGACGTAACATGTCCGTGTCTACGTTCGAAGAGATCACGACAAATCAGCCGGAGAAATCGTTGCTTGCACCGCTCAGCAAAAAAGCTGGCCGCAACAACCAAGGTAAAATTACAGTTCGTCACCACGGCGGCGGACACAAACGTAAATACCGTATCATCGACTTCAAACGTACGAAAGACGGCATACCAGGTACCGTTGCTACGATCGAGTATGATCCGAACCGTACTTCGAACATCGCTCTGATCCACTATGCAGACGGAGAGAAGCGCTACATCATCGCTCCTAAAGGTCTGAAAGTTGGAGACAAAGTTGAATCCGGACCGAGCGCCGACATCAAAATCGGTAACGCTCTTCCAATGGAAAATATTCCGGTAGGTACTGTTATCCACAATATCGAACTGCAGCCAGGCAAAGGCGGACAATTGGTTCGTGCAGCCGGCACCGAAGCTCAGCTTCTGGGTAAAGAAGAGAAATACGTATCCGTACGTTTGTCTTCCGGTGAAGTTCGTAAGCTTCTGAAAGTTTGCCGCGCAACCATCGGTTCCGTTGGTAACGAAGATCACGAGCTGATCAAGATCGGTAAAGCAGGCCGCAGCCGCTGGCTCGGACAACGTCCTGAAGTACGCGGTGTCGTCATGAACCCTAACGATCACCCTCACGGTGGTGGTGAAGGCCGCGCTCCAATCGGACGCAAATCGCCTATGTCTCCTTGGGGCAAACCAACCCTTGGTTACAAAACGCGTAAAAAAGGAAAAGCTTCTGACAAGTATATCGTTCGCCGCCGCACAAAATAATGCACATTGTGCATAACTTTGTAAAGTGCCGAAAGTAACGAGAGATTGGACGAAGGGAGGATTTTATAGATGAGTCGCAGTTTGAAAAAAGGACCTTTCATTGATGGGTACCTGCTGAAAAAAGTAGAAGTGATGAACGAGTCGAACAAGAAAGCTGTTATCAAAACTTGGTCCCGCCGCTCTACGATTTTCCCGCAATTTATCGGTCACACGTTCGGTGTATACGATGGACGCAAACACGTGCCTGTATACGTAACGGAAGACATGGTAGGTCACAAGTTGGGTGAATTCGCTCCAACACGTACTTACAAAGGTCATACGGACGATGACAAGAAAACAAGAAGATAATTTGAAGCTCTTTGTTCTGAGAGGAGGTAAAACAAATGGAAGCAAAAGCACATGCCAGATCGATCCGTATTGCTCCTCGTAAAGTCAAGCTCGTGATTGACTTGATCCGTGGTAAGCAAGTTGGTGAGGCGGTTGCCATTCTCCGCCACACTCCGAAGTCGGCTTCCCTGGTTGTAGAGAAGCTGCTCAACTCCGCGATTGCGAATGCTGAGCATAACTACTCGATGGATATTAACAATTTGGTTGTTAGCCAGGTTTTCGTAAACCAAGGGCCAACCATGAAGAGATTCCGTCCACGCGCGATGGGTCGTGCGAGCAGAATCAATAAACGCACCAGCCACATTACTTTGGTGGTATCTGAAAAATAAGGAGGGATAACGTGTGGGCCAAAAGGTAAATCCAGTCGGACTCCGGATCGGTATTATCCGTGATTGGGAATCGAAATGGTATGCAGGCAAAGATTTCGGAAATCTTTTGCTGGAAGACGTTAAAATTCGTGAATACCTTAAAAATAAATTGAAAGATTCTGCTGTATCTCGCATCGAAATCGAGAGAGCGGCAAATCGTGTGAATGTAACGATCCACACTGCGAAACCAGGCATGGTTATCGGTAAAGGTGGTTCCGAAGTCGAGGTACTTCGCAGCCAAGTTACGAAAATTGCAGGCGGTAAAAAAGTTCACATCAATATTTCTGAAATTAAACATGCAGACATGGATGCAATCCTGGTTGCAGAAAGCATTGCACAACAATTGGAGCGTCGCGTTTCTTTCCGTCGTGCATTGAAACAAGCGATCCAAAGAACAATGCGTTCCGGCGCAAAAGGGATCAAAACTCAAGTCAGCGGACGTCTTGGCGGCGCTGAAATCGCTCGTACAGAAGGCTACAGTGAAGGAACAGTTCCACTTCATACGCTTCGCGCTGACATCGACTACGGTACAGCAGAGGCGCATACAACTTACGGCCGTATCGGCGTAAAAGTATGGATCTATCGTGGAGAGGTTCTTCCTACGGCTAAGAAACAAGTAGCTCAGGAAGGAGGCAACTAATCATGTTGGTACCAAAACGTGTAAAACACCGCAAGCAACAACGCGGTCACATGAAAGGTATGGCAAAAGGCGGCACCGAGCTGAACTTCGGCGAATACGGTTTGCAAGCACTTGAGCCAACTTGGATCACGAACCGCCAAATCGAAGCAGCGCGTATTGCGATGACTCGTTACATCAAGCGTGGCGGTAAAGTATGGATTAAAATTTTCCCGGACAAACCAATCACTCAAAAGCCTCTTGAGGTTCGTATGGGTAGCGGTAAAGGTAACGTGGAAAAATGGGTCGCAGTTGTAAAACCAGGTAAGATTATGTTCGAACTTGGAGGCGTGCCTGAGGAAATTGCTCGCGAAGCGATGCGTCTCGCCGCTCACAAGCTGCCGATCAAAACGAAGTTTGTGAAACGTGAAGAATTGGGTGGTGAAGCAAATGAAAGCTAATGATCTGCGTAACTTGACCACTGCAGAAATTGAGCAAAAGATTGCGGGCTTTAAAGAGGAACTCTTTAACCTCCGTTTTCAATTGGCTACCGGACAGCTTGATAACCCGACTCGGATCCGTGATGTGCGCAGGGAAATAGCTCGTGCTAAAACCGTCATCCGTGAAAGAGAACTTGGGATTAGTTAATTGAAGCAGTCATTATTGCCTGTATTCAGGAAGGAGGCTAACGATGAGCGAAGAACGCAATGCTCGTAAAGTGCAAATCGGTAAAGTTGTCAGTGACAAAATGGATAAAACCATCGTTGTAGCTGTTGAAACTTACAAAAAGCATGATCTCTATCACAAACGCATTAAATACACGAAAAAATTTAAAGCGCATGATGAGAACAATACAGCACAAATCGGAGATACCGTTAAAATCATGGAAACTCGCCCGCTCTCCAAAGACAAGCGCTGGAGACTGGTAGAAGTCGTTGAAAAAGCGGTTATCATCTAAAGATATAGCGACAGTTTTTCCGAAAGGAGGAAATTTCAATGATTCAACCATTTACACGTCTGCAAGTGGCTGACAATTCCGGTGCGAAGGAACTGATGTGTATCCGCGTATTGGGAGGTACAGGTCGTCGTACTGCAGCAATTGGCGATTTGATCGTTTGTTCTGTAAAACAAGCAACACCAGGCGGCGTTGTCAAAAAGGGTGACGTAGTCAAGGCTGTTGTGGTTCGTACGAAGCGTTCTGTACGCCGTAAGGACGGATCTTACATCGCATTTGACGAAAACGCAGCGGTTGTTGTTAAAGACGACAAGAGCCCACGCGGAACTCGTATTTTCGGACCAGTGGCTCGCGAACTTCGTGATAAAGACTTCATGAAAATCGTTTCCTTGGCACCGGAAGTTATCTAAGACTTCAAATGAATCGGATGACCGATTGAATAGATCGTTCCAAGTTATGCTTGCTACAGGCAAGCCGCAGGAGGTGTAACAAATGCCAAAAGTGAAAAAGGTTCTGGAATCGCACAATAACAAGCTGCACGTCAAAAAAGACGACACGGTTATGGTGATCAGCGGTAAAGACAAAGGCAAAAAAGGCCGTGTCATTGCAGCTTATCCTCGCGAAAACCGAGTGCTGGTAGAAGGCGTCAACATGGTGAAAAAACACCAGAAGCCGAACCAAATGAACCCGCAAGGCGGAATTCTTGAACAGGAAGCACCGATCCATGTATCCAACGTGATGCATCTTGATCCGAAGAGTGGAAAAGTAACTCGTGTGGGTTACAAAACGCTTGATAACGGTAAAAAGGTTCGTGTTGCTAAGAAATCCGGAGAAGTTATCGACTAATCGAGAGCTATAGAAAGGAGGTTTATGATTCATGGCAGCAAGAATGAAAGAACGTTTTCTTAACGAAATCACTCCTGCTTTGATGCAGAAGTTCAACTATTCTACAGTAATGCAAGTACCTAAAATCGAGAAGGTTGTCATCAACATGGGTGTGGGTGATGCCGTATCCAACTCGAAAGTACTTGATTCCGCAGTCACTGATATGCAGCTGATTGCTGGCCAAAAACCAGTCATTACTCGTGCTAAAAAATCCATCGCAGGATTCAAATTGCGTGAGAATATGCCGATCGGTGTGAAAGTAACACTGCGCGGTGAGCGCATGTATTACTTCCTGGACAAATTGTTCAACATCACCCTTCCACGTGTACGTGACTTCCACGGCGTGTCTACGAAAGCATTCGACGGACGCGGCAACTACACACTGGGCCTCAAGGAACAACTGATTTTCCCTGAGATCGAGTATGATCAAGTGGATAAAGTCCGTGGTATGGATATCGTTATCGTAACGACGGCTAAAACTGACGAAGAGTCCCGCGAGCTGCTCGCTCAATTGGGAATGCCTTTTGCGAAGTAATTCGCAAATCCATTTCTCCGAAAATTTTTAGGAGGTGTCAGGCTAAGTGGCAAAAACTTCGATGAAAGTAAAACAACAACGTGCGCCTAAATATAAAGTTCGTGCTTACACGCGCTGCGAACGTTGCGGTCGTCCACATTCGGTACTGCAAAAGTTCAAAATTTGCAGAATTTGTTTCCGTGAATTAGCTTATAAGGGCCAGATTCCTGGCGTCAAAAAAGCAAGCTGGTAAGAAGTTTATAATCGGGAAGGAGGTTTACACACATGACTATGTCTGATCCAATTGCAGATATGCTTACTCGTATTCGTAACGCGAACACTGTGCGTCACGAAACAGTAGAAATGCCTGCTTCGACGATGAAAAAACAAATCGCTGAAATCCTGAAGCGTGAAGGTTTCATCCGTGATGCAGAATATATCGATGACAACAAACAAGGGATTATCCGTGTTTTCCTGAAATATGGTGCAAACAACGAACGCGTTATCTCCGGTTTGAAAAGAATCAGTAAACCAGGTCTGCGCGTTTACACGAAGAGCAACGAAATTCCTCGTGTACTCGGCGGTCTCGGAATTGCGATTATCTCCACTTCTAAGGGGATTATGACCGACAAAGAAGCTCGTCAATCCAAAGCTGGCGGAGAAGTTGTCTGCTACGTTTGGTAATACACGTCACAAAACAAGGAGGTGCAACAAATGTCCCGTATTGGTCGCAAACCAATCGCAGTACCTAGCGGTGTGGATATCACACTGAACAATACCGAAATCACTGTTAAAGGACCTAAAGGTACTTTGACTCGTGAACTTCACAAGGATATGAAAGTAACGGTGGAAAACAACGAGATCCTCGTTGAACGCCCATCCGACAACAAACTGCATCGTTCCCTTCACGGCACGACTCGCAGCGTTGTCAGCAACATGGTGAGCGGCGTTACTGAAGGATTTTCTAAATCTCTGGAATTGGTTGGGGTCGGATATCGTGCAAGCAAATCCGGAGATAAAATCGTTCTGAACGTTGGATACTCTCATCCCGTTGAAATCACTCCAGAACCAGGTATCGAATTCGAAGTGCCTGCAAATACGAAAATCATCGTTCGCGGTATCGATAAGGAGCGCGTAGGTGCATACGCTGCTCAGATCCGTTCCGTTCGCGAGCCTGAGCCTTACAAAGGTAAAGGGATTAAGTACGAAGGCGAGCGCATCATCCGTAAGGAAGGTAAAGCTGGTAAGAAGAAATAAGCTTTCTAAACTTATCAGTCTTTTACCCCGTGCGTCTTAAAGTGAAGCTGTAATGGCAAACTGAAAGGAGTGAAAGGGAAGTCATGATTACAAAACAGGATAAGAACAAGGCACGTGTCAGACGTCATCTGCGTGTACGCAAGAAAATCCAAGGTACTGCAGCTCGTCCACGTCTGAACGTATTCCGTTCTTCTAAACATATGTATGCTCAGCTGATCGATGACGTAGCAGGCGTAACCATCGTCTCCGCATCTACAGTGGATAAAGAGCTTAGCGGTTCTGTGAAAAACGGCGGCAGCGTTGAGTCCGCTCGTCAAGTAGGCGAACTGATCGCGAAGCGCGCGAAAGAAAAAGGTCACACAGCGGTTGTATTCGACCGTGGAGGTTACCTGTATCATGGACGGATTCAAGCACTGGCTGAAGCAGCACGCGAAGCAGGCTTGGAATTCTAAGAATTTCTAAAAAGGAGGTAAACGACTTGCGTGTAGATCCGAACACTTTAGAACTGACTGAAAGAGTTGTAAATATTAACCGTGTAGCTAAAGTTGTAAAAGGCGGACGCCGTTTCAGCTTCAGCGCTCTGGTTGTTGTCGGTGATGGCAAAGGCTGGGTCGGTGCAGGCATCGGTAAAGCCGGCGAAGTACCTGACGCTATCCGTAAAGGCATCGAAGATGCTAAGAAAAACCTGATTCACGTTCCAATCGTAGGAACAACTATTCCTCACCTGGTTACTGGTCACTTTGGTGCTGGACGCGTTCTTCTGAAACCAGCTTCCGAAGGTACTGGAGTAATCGCCGGCGGTCCTGTTCGTGCAGTACTTGAGCTGGCTGGTGTAGGTGACATCTTGACAAAATCTTTGGGTTCTTCGAACTCCATGAACATGGTCAATGCGACTTTGGAAGGCTTGTCCCGTCTGAAGCGTGTTGAAGAGGTTGCCAAACTTCGTGGCAAATCTGTCGAAGAGCTTCTCGGTTAAGGAGGGAATGTCATGGCTAAACTTCAAATTACCCTCGTCCGTAGTGTGATCGGTCGTCCTGAAACTCAGCGTACTACCGTGAAAACTCTTGGCTTGCGTAAACTTAACTCTAGCGTGGTTCACAACGACAATCCCGCGATTCGCGGCATGATCAACAAAGTGAGCCATCTGGTATCTGTAACAGAAATTGAAGGTTAATCTCTTCGGCAGATTAACCTACAAATAATAAGGAGGTGCAACGAACGATGAAGTTACATGAACTTACTTCAGCTACAGGATCCCGTAAAGATCGTAAGCGTGTAGGTCGCGGTACAAGTAGCGGAACGGGTAAAACATCTGGCCGCGGTCACAAAGGGCAAAATTCTCGTTCCGGCGGCGGTGTACGTCCTGGATTCGAGGGTGGACAAAACCCATTGTATCGTCGTCTGCCAAAACGTGGTTTTGTAAATCCTACGCGGAAAGAGTATGCGATCGTTAACATCGAGGAACTGAACAGCTTTGCAGAGGGTACGGAAGTAACTCCTGAATTTTTGGTGGAGAGCGGCGTCGTGAAAAACACGAAGAGCGGCATCAAAATTCTTGGCAACGGTGAAGTTACCGTGAAGTTGACTGTAAAAGCAAATAAGTTCTCTCAATCTGCGGTAGAGAAGATCGAGGCTGCCGGCGGTAAAACCGAGGTGATCTAATGTTTAAGACCCTGAAAAATATATGGCGGGTTGAGGACCTTCGTAAAAGAATTTTGTTCACCTTGTTAGTACTGATCGTTTACCGTATTGGTTCATTCGTTCCTGTTCCTGGCGTCAATAAAGATGTCTTGGAACAGACGAATCAGCAAGGCTCAGAATTGTTTGGTCTCTTAAACACGTTCTCGGGTGGCGCGCTGCATCAATTCTCCATCTTTGCGCTCGGGATCGTGCCGTATATTACCTCGTCCATTATCGTGCAGCTGCTATCGATGGATGTTATTCCGAAGCTCGCTGAATGGGCAAAACAAGGCGAGCACGGGAAAAAGAAATCGGCACAGTTAACGCGGTATTTGACGATCGTATTGGGTCTCATTCAGGCATTTGCGATGTCAATCGGTTTTAACCGGTTGTATTCAGCCGAAATGATTCCTAATGCAACGTTTGTGGATTATCTGCTGATTGCCATCGTGCTGACAGCGGGTACCGCATTCCTGATGTGGCTGGGTGAGCAAATTACGGAAAAAGGAATCGGTAATGGTATTTCCATTCTGATCTTCTCCGGGATTATCGCAAATATTCCGACATACATCCGTTCTACGGCTCAATCTAGTTTCATCGTAGATGGCCAGGCGTTTATGAATACGCTGAAAACAGTGATCGTCGTGATTGTCATCGTCGCGATCATTGTGGGTGTAATCTACATCCAGCAGGCCATTCGTAAAATTCCTGTACAATATGCTAAACGTGTGGTTGGCAACAAGATGTACGGTGGGCAGAATACGCATATTCCGCTGAAAATCAATGCGGCCGGCGTTATTCCAGTCATCTTCGCCGTATCCCTGCTGCAGTTCCCTACCATTATCGCTGGATTCTTTAACACTCATGAGTGGGCGAAGTGGATTCAAACCAACTTGAGATATGACTATCCTCTGGGTATGGTACTGTATGTACTGATGATCATTGGTTTCACATTCTTCTACACGTTCGTGCAGATGAATCCGAACCAAATGGCAGACAATATGAAGAAAAACGGCGGCTATATTCCGGGCATTCGTCCTGGTAAAGCAACCGAGAAATATCTGACCCGGGTTATGTCCCGTCTAACCATGACAGGTGCCATCTTCCTGGCCGTTATTTCCTTGGTGCCGATTGGCTTCGGTACACTGGCTGGCTTGCCTAGCTCAGTTAAAATCGGAGGCACTTCACTGTTGATCGTCATCGGGGTTGCGCTGGATACGATGAAAACCATCGAAAGTCAGTTGATCAAACGCCACTACAAAGGTTTTATCAATAAATAAGTGATAGGTTCCGGTGAAGTGATTTTTAAGCTTCCCGGCAACTTATTGCGTTGTTTCTTGTAAAGAGCTTGTGTTGGAGGGAGAGAGAAACGTGAACATACTATTCATGGGCCCTCCTGGGGCAGGTAAAGGCACACAGGCAGAAGTCATTGTCAATGAATTCGGCATTCCTCACATATCTACAGGCGATGCATTTCGCCTTGCGATCAAGCAAGGAACTCCCATTGGGATCAAAGCCAAAGAATACATGGATCAAGGGCTTTTGGTACCGGATGATGTAACGATCGGCATTGTGGAAGAACGTCTGCAGCAGTCCGATTGCGAAAAAGGTTTTTTATTGGATGGTTTTCCAAGAACCCTTTCGCAAGCGGAAGCGCTGGATGAGATCCTTAGCAGACTGAACACCCAGCTCGATCATGTCATCAACCTGAAAGTAGACCGCGATAAACTGATGGCGCGCCTTACAGGACGCCGGATTTGCAAAAACTGCGGCGCTACTTATCATGTGATCTTTAACCCGCCTAAACAGGAAGGTGTATGTGATAAATGCGGAGGCGAACTGTATCAGCGCTCGGATGACAACGAAGAGAGCGTCGGTACCCGTCTGGACGAATATATCAACAAAACAGCACCACTCCTAGCATTTTATGAGAACAAAGGTCTTTTGCGTCAGATCGATGGTGATCAAGAAATCGATACGGTATCGAAAGAAATCGTATCGGTGCTGCGAGGTTAGTCGTAATGATCATTTGTAAGTCCGAAACGGAACTCGGCTTTATGCGGGAAGCAGGACGAATTGTTGCGGAAACGCACCGTCTCATGGCAAAGCACATGGAACCGGGCATTACGACCGGGGAACTTGACGCGATCGCCGACCACTACATCCGCAGTCAACAAGCACTGCCGTCTTTTAAGGGCTACAATGGTTTTCCTGCCAGCATTTGCGCTTCAGTCAATGATCAATTGGTACACGGATTTCCCGGCAAACGCAAATTAAACGAAGGCGACATTATTACGCTAGACATCGGTGCGCAGTACCGTGGTTACCATGGAGACTCCGCTTGGACCTATCCTGTAGGCAGGATTTCGGATGAAGCCCAGCGTCTGTTGGACGTCACCGAGCAATCCCTGTATGCAGGCTTGGAGCTTGTCAAACCTGATGTGCGCCTGTTCACGATCTCACATGCCATCCAGCGCGTCATTGAAGACGCCGGCTTCTCGGTTGTCCGTGAGTATGTCGGACACGGAGTTGGGGCAGAACTGCATGAAGAACCGAATATTCCGAACTTTGGCGTCCCGGATCGGGGACCTCGGCTTAAAGCCGGCATGGTGCTGGCGATTGAACCGATGGTGAATGCCGGATCACGTTTCGTCAAAACGCTGGAAGACAACTGGACGGTCGTTACGGTCGACGGATCCTTGTGCGCTCACTTTGAGCATACGGTAGCCGTTACGAGCGAAGGTCATGAAATTCTCACGAAACTGGATATGTAGGTGATTGTCTTGAGTAATCAAAGCAGCCTGCAAATCGGTCAGATCGTGAAGATCCTGAAAGGCAAAGACGCCGGACAGGTGGCCGTGGTCGTGTCCATTGAAGACAGCAGGTTCGTGTATATTGCGGATGGGAACAAACGAAAGTTTGACCAGAAAAAGAAGAAGAATCTTCAACATCTGGAGCCCCAGTCCTTTATTAGCAGCGAGGTCGCAAACAGTTTAAATGAAAGCGGTCGGGTCACGAATGGAAAGCTGCGTTTCGCAGTTTCGAAGTTTGTGCAGTCCACCGAATCCCATGCTGAAGAGAAAGGAGACTAACTGTGGCTAAAGAAGATGTTATTGAAGTGGAAGGTACGGTCATCGAACCGCTGCCGAATGCAACGTTCAAGGTAGAGCTTGAGAACGGTCATCAAATTCTTGCTCACGTTTCCGGTAAGCTGCGGATGCACTTTATCCGTATTCTGACAGGCGACAAAGTGGTCGTGCAGTTATCGCCTTACGATTTAACCAAAGGCCGTATCACTTACCGTAAGTAATTTTTGCCGTTTCTTTCAAAATGGCGCCAGGGATGTTATGATCCTATATGGCACTTGAAAATGTTCTTTCCTGGTTTTACACTTGTAAAATCCGGTTGATCCTATAAGATATGAATTTACTTCCTTCATGATGGAGGTAAATCCTTATGCAGGTTTTGCTTATGGCAAAACTTTAGTCAATCCTTACGAAGCGAGTTTTGCTTTTGCAAAACTTGAGGGAGGTAATTAACATGAAGGTGAGACCTTCTGTAAAGCCTATTTGCGAAAAATGCAAAGTCATTCGCCGCAAAGGTACTGTAATGGTTATTTGTGAAAATCCGAAACACAAACAAAAACAAGGTTAAGAGAAGGGGGTGTAGCGTAAAATGGCTCGTATAGCTGGTGTGGATTTGCCACGTGACAAACGCGTTGAGATCGCCTTGACTTATATTTTCGGAATCGGTAAAACGACTTCCCAGAAAATTCTGAGCGAAACAGGCATCAATCCGGACACTCGTGTTCGTGATTTGACGGAAGATGAAGTCAGCAAATTGCGTGAAACGATCGACAAATCGGTTAAGGTTGAAGGTGACCTGCGTCGTGAAATTTCCTTGAATATTAAACGTCTCGTTGAGATCGGTTGCTATCGTGGAGTGCGTCATCGCCGCGGTCTGCCGGTTCGTGGACAACGTACTAAAACGAATGCTCGTACACGGAAAGGCCCTCGTCGTACTGTAGCGAACAAGAAGAAATAAGAAGGGGGGATAAAAGACAATGGCTAAACCGAAAAAAGTCGTACGTACTAAACGTCGTGACCGCAAAAATATTGAATCCGGAGTGGCTCATATCCGTTCCACGTTCAATAATACGATCGTAACAATTACGGATCCTCATGGAAACGCGATTTCCTGGGCAAGCTCCGGCGGCCTTGGATTCAAAGGTTCCCGTAAGTCGACTCCGTTTGCAGCTCAAATGGCTGCTGAATCCGCAGCGAAGGCTGCTATGGAACATGGAATGAAATCGGTAGAGGTTATGGTTAAAGGTCCAGGTGCAGGCCGTGAAGCAGCGATCCGCTCTTTGCAAGCTGCTGGTCTGGAAGTCAACCTGATCAAAGACGTAACTCCAGTTCCGCACAACGGTTGCCGCCCGCCTAAACGTCGTCGTGTCTAATTGAAGTCAACCTGAAGAATGTGGTATATTTCCGGCACAATCTGCTAATAATGGTTGTTTAGGCATACTACATGTTTACACAAGATAAAGGTGACAGTTTCAAATAGGAGCGACGTTTGAAGGAGGGGTACTTGCGTGATTGAAATCGAAAAGCCGAAAATTGAGACCGTAGACGTCAGTGAAGATGGAGCCTATGGCAAGTTTGTAGTTGAACCGCTTGAGCGTGGATATGGAACGACTTTGGGGAATTCCCTTCGCCGGATCCTGTTGTCCTCGCTGCCAGGCGCAGCCGTAACATCCGTTCAAATCGATGGCGTTCTCCACGAGTTCTCAACGGTTCCGGGTGTAATGGAAGACGTGACGGAAATTATTCTGAACCTGAAGGCTCTTTCCCTGAAAATTCATTCTGACGAGGAGAAAGTCCTCGAGATTGATGCTGAAGGCGAGGGTGTTGTGACGGCAGGAGATATCCGGGCGGACAGCGATGTGGAAATTCTCAATCCAGACCTTCATATTGCAACAATGGGTCCAGGTTCGAGACTTCACATGCGTATTTTTGCTAACCGCGGTCGTGGCTATGTCCAAGCAGATAAGAATAAACGTGATGATCAACCGATTGGCGTCATCCCGGTCGATTCTATCTATACCCCGATTAGCCGCGTCAACTATGGCGTGGAGAATACGCGGGTTGGTCAAGTGACCAACTATGACAAATTGACGCTTGAAATCTGGACTGATGGCAGCATTCGTCCGGAAGAGGCTGTAAGCCTCGGCGCCAAGATTTTGACCGAGCATTTGATGCTGTTCGTTGGTTTGACCGACGAAGCGAAAGATGCAGAGATCATGGTCGAAAAAGAAGAAGACAAAAAAGAAAAAGTGCTTGAAATGACGATCGAAGAGCTTGATCTCTCTGTTCGTTCCTACAACTGCCTCAAGCGTGCCGGCATCAATACGGTACAAGAGCTGACCACGAAAACGGAAGAAGACATGATGAAAGTCCGCAACCTGGGCCGCAAGTCTTTGGAAGAAGTTCAAGAGAAGCTCGAGGAACTGGGTCTGGGACTCCGTACAGAAGAATAACTTCTTAGAATCGTTAGCGAAGGAGGGGAAAACATGGCATACCAAAAGTTGGGTCGCGATTCCAGCGCACGTAAAGCTTTGTTCCGCGATCTGGTAACCGACCTGTTCTTATATGAACGCATCCAAACTACGGAAGCGAAGGCGAAAGAAGTTCGTTCGATCGCTGAAAAGCTGATCACGAAAGCGAAGAAGGGTGACCTTCATGCTCGCCGTCAAGTGGCAGCATTCGTTCGTCGTGAAACGATCGATGGAGAGCAAGACGCAATCCAAAAATTGTTCAGCGAACTCGCTACCCGTTATGCAGAGCGTCCAGGCGGATACACTCGTATCCTGAAGCTCGGACCTCGCCGCGGTGACGCCGCGCCTATGGTTTATCTGGAACTGGTTGACCGCGCGTAAACAGGTGAGGATGGGGAAAGGGGGGAAGGAATCTCATGATTCTGATCGAACCCTTTTTTTCACGTCCGGGGCCTGAGCACGGATAAAGAGGTTCATCTTTTCCGGAAACAGACCTCGCACGTGTTCCTTTGATTTTACCTTGGAACGGCTTCGCCGTGTTGTACGGCGGAGCCGTTTTATGTTTCAGCGTGCAAGCAGCGCATGAGTTTCCTTTTCGCGCGAAAAGGATGGCAGAGGATTCAGGAGGTTGTATGGGGAAATGCGTAACATATGTATGAAAGTCAGCTATGACGGCACGAATTACAGCGGTTTTCAGACGCAGCCGGATGAAAATGCCATTCAGGATTACCTGGAGAAAGCGATCGAGATGCTGACGGGAGAGAAAGTGAAAATTCATGCCTCTGGGCGCACCGATGCCGGTGTCCATGCTTATGGGCAGGTATTTCATTTTCACACGGAATCGAAGATTCCGGCGGAACGCTGGTGCATGGCACTCAACTCCAGACTTCCGAGAGACATCATGGTGACCGAAGCCAGGGAAGTTCCGCTGGAGTTCCATTCGAGACGGTCGGCGAAACGTAAAACGTACCGATATACCATCAATGCCAATCAATTTCCGGATCTATTCCGGCGAAATACGGAGCTCCATCATCCCGGTAAGCTGAATGTTGTAGCGATGAACGATGGACTGAAGTATTTGATTGGCACGCATGACTTTACATCATTTGCGTCCCGGCACTCCACCAAGCCCTCTCATATCCGCACCGTTTATGATGCCCATATTGAAAGGGATCAATCCATGTGCCGCCCGGGTACCCGGGACCAGGGACTGATTCATCTCTATATCACCGGTAACGGCTTTTTGCAGCACATGGTCCGCATTATTGTGGGCACCTTGCTGGAAGTGGGGAAGGGCCGTAAGAAGCCGGAGGACATGGCGTCGATTCTGCGGGCGAAAGACCGGATGAAGGCAGGACCGACGGCAGAATCCAAGGGTCTGATTTTATGGAATGTGGAGTATGAGAATTTCAATTAAAAACATTGAAAATCAGCTTGCGCTTTATCTGCCTATACTGTAAAATAAAAGTTGTGTTTTCTTGATGGCTATCCCACAGCCCCCAATCGAGAAAATGACAACCTAACATTTACAAATGACTTTTGATAACGACAAAGAACGAAGATAAATGATTTTCGGACGAATACAAGGAGGAACTATTCATGCGTACCACCTATATGGCGAAGCCAAATGAAGTTGAGCGCAACTGGCACATCATTGATGCCGAAGGCAAAACGCTTGGTCGTTTGGCGAGCGAAGCAGCTGCTTTGATCCGCGGCAAACATAAACCACAATTCACAACTCACGTTGACACAGGTGACTTCGTTGTCATCATCAATGCAGAGAAGATTCACCTGACAGGCAAGAAAATGCAAAACAAAAAATACTATCGTCACTCCATGCATCCAGGCGGTTTGAAAGTGACTAACGCTCACGACTTGCTGAACAGCAAGCCAGAGCGCGTTCTCGAATCCGCGGTTCACGGCATGCTTCCTAAAACTCGCATGGGCGAGAAAATGAAGCTGAGACTGAAAGTATATGCAGGCACCGATCATCCACATGCAGCACAAAAACCAGAAGTTTACGAACTTCGCGGATAATTAAAAGGAGGACAGTTTCATGGCACAAGTACAATACTATGGGACAGGTCGTCGTAAACATTCGGTAGCACGTGTTCGCCTTGTACCGGGTGAAGGACGCATTGTCATCAATAAACGCGACATCAATGAATATTTCGGTTTGGAAACCCTCAAACTGATCGTTAAGCAACCACTGAACCTGACTGAAACACTGGGACAATACGACGTACTCGTTATTGCTCACGGTGGTGGCATTTCCGGTCAAGCTGGTGCAATCCGTCACGGTATCTCCCGTGCGCTACTCAAAGCTGACCCAGAATTCCGTCCAGCTCTGAAAAAAGCAGGATTCCTGACTCGTGACCCACGCATGAAAGAACGTAAAAAATACGGTCTCAAAGCGGCTCGTCGCGCGCCTCAGTTCTCGAAACGTTAATATCCCTTGTGTATCAAGGACTCGCAGCCTCTGGCCTATATGGTCAGGGGCTTTTGTTTTGCGTAAAAAAGACTGCCATAGGCAGCCCGAGTGAAACCATCAACTTTGTAAAATACGGAGCGCATCCTCAGCGGACCCGATCTCCCCGTACGCGTCTTTGTGAAGCAGCTCTGCATGGCAGTTAGGGCATTCCGCAAAGACTTGGCTGAAGCCCAAACCGTCATCGTTTCTTCCGTCCTTCCACCATACGTGAACCTGTTCAGCCGTTGCGCCGCAATGATCACAATATAAGGAAGATCCGAGCTTTCCGGAGTCGACTAACACATCAATCACCTCGCTTCGGTTCCAAAAGAGGAAAAAGGACCGGTAAAAGAATACGATCCCTTTTTCCTGTTTTCGGATACGTCCTAATTAACGTTGGTATCCTTGAAACCCGCCCATGCCCTGGTTCTGTTGTTGAGCATAGGAATGAAAGGTATAGGTATTATCGCTGCTGCCCATCTGTTGTGCCAGGTTGGAGATTTGCTGCAGCTGCTGAATGACATGCTGATGGCCTTGTAAAGCGGTCTGTATCGTTTGTGCGGCCTGTTGTTCACGCTGCGCAAGCTGTTCCAGCTGAACGGCATTGCTTTGCTCTTGTCTCAGGAGCTGCTCATACTTTTGCGATGCCTGCTGCGTTTGCTGAATCAATTGCTGCACAAGCTGGTTGATTTGTTGTTGGTTATAGGAATTCAAAATGAAAATCCTCCTTTAAGTGTAAAGTGATGTGGTGTACCTCTGGTATTATTCCTTGCCTGTAGGTGAACTATTTTAGGTTTTTTTGGAGAAGACAACGTGCCCAGTAGGCATATTTATCATATGCTGTGGTATTACTTATACCGGAGGGATCTTATTTTGCAACCTAACGCAAACGTAAACGCAAATGTAAATGCAAACGCAAGTATGAAGCACAAACACTTGGCCTGGCATGAAACGTTGGAGCTTCATGAACTGACGGCTTCCACAGCGAACAATTTGATTGCCCTTAAAATGCATGTTCATGATATTGCCGATCCGCAGCTTCGCGCTCTATATGAGGAAATGATCCGTGCTCAGGAAAGCAACCTGAAGGAACTGCTGCATTTTTATTCGATGGCTCCAACGGAAGCCCGGAACAACAAAAGCAAAGGCGAGCATGAGGATATGACTGGCTTCTACGCCGGCCATCTGCTCGGCATGTCAAAGGCATGCATCAAAAATTACGCGGCGGCGATTACTGAAACAGCCACTCCCCAATTAAGGGATACATTTACGAAGCAATTGAACCATGCCATCAAGCTCCACGCCAAAATCTTTAATTTTATGTTGGAACGCGGCTTCTATCCCGCATATGATTTGCACAAGATGCTGGAAAATGACAAGATGATGGCACAAAAAGCGCTTGAGCTTTAATTTAAATTGATGAAAAGTCCTTCGAATGAAGGGCTTTTTTTATTTGTTTTCCTGTAAAAAACACATAAATAGCATTGACAACAAACCATATTGGTTTATACTGGATTTAATCATATTAAACCACTGGGTATTAACCGGATTTAATGAGGTGAACTATTGGAAGGGGAGACATTCACAATGAATTTACTTGAAAAGGAAAAATGGATTGAAGTTCAGGCCGCTGAGCTCGAACATGCTTCTGCAGAAGAGGTTATCCGTATGGCCGTAGAAACGTTTCCGAATTTGACATTTGCCTGCAGCTTTGGAGCTGAGGATGTTGTTCTTGTGGATCTTTTGCAAAAAGTGAGCCCTTCAACGGATATTTTTTACCTGGATACCGATTTTCATTTTAAAGAAACGTATGAAACCAAAGACCGTCTGGAATCCAAATACGGTATTCAATTCGTGCGCGTGTCCCCGAAGCTGACTCCGGAGGAGCAAAGTGCGCAGCATGGTGCGGAATTGTGGAAATCGGATCCGAATCAATGCTGTAATATCCGTAAAGTCGAACCGTTAACCCGCATTCTTTCTCAATATGACGCCTGGATTACCGGAATCCGCAGAGATCAGGCTCCTACCCGCGCCAATGCCAAGAAGGTCGAATATGACCACAAATTTGGATTGGTCAAATTTAATCCGATTGCCGATTGGACATCCGACGATGTCTGGACATATATCCGAGAAAATCAAGTGCTTTATAATCCGCTTCATGATCAGAACTTTCCCAGTATAGGCTGCGAGCATTGCACCCGCCCGGTGAATCCGGGGGAAGATCCAAGAGCGGGACGCTGGTCTGACAGTGAAAAAACCGAATGCGGACTGCATCAATAAAGGGATCTAAGGAGGAACGACCATGACAGCAATACTTCCGCATGGCGGAAAGCTTATTAACCGGATTGCCGAAGGGCAGGAACGGGAGGAGCTTCTGAAAGCTTCTTATCATTTGAAGCAGATTCCGGTGAATAACTGGACGATATCCGATCTTGACTTAATAGGCAGCGGCGCTTTCTCTCCGCTCGTTGGATTCATGAATGAAAAGGACTACCGCTCCGTTGTCGGTGAAATGAGACTCTCGAACGGGACTGTCTGGAGTATACCAATCACCTTGTCCGTGAGCGGGGACACTGCCCGGAGCCTGAATCTCGGGGAGCAAGTGGCGCTGACAGGAGCGGAAGACGGCGTTATCTATGCGGTTTTGACGATTGAAAGCGTGTATGAGGTGAACCAGGAGGAAGAAGCGCAGCAGGTATTCAAGACAACCGATCCGGAGCATCCCGGTGTGAAAAAGCTGCTTGAGCGCTCTCCGATCTACGTAGGCGGAAGCGTGAAGGTGTTGAACCGTCCGAAGCCGGAGCGGTTCGGAGACTTCTATTTCGATCCGGCAAGGACGAGAGAGCTGTTCCGGCAAAAGGGATGGAATAGCGTTGTAGGCTTCCAAACGCGTAATCCGGTTCACCGGGCGCATGAATATATTCAAAAGAGCGCGATGGAAATCGTAGACGCCCTTTTCCTGAACCCGCTCGTCGGCGAGACCAAATCAGATGACGTACCGGCGGATGTTCGGATGAAGAGCTATCTGGTGCTCCTCGAAAACTATTATCCGGAGGATCGGACGTTCCTGGGGGTATTTCCTGCAGCAATGCGCTACGCGGGTCCACGCGAGGCTATTTTCCACGCCATCGTACGCAAAAATTACGGATGTACCCACTTTATTGTGGGCCGTGACCATGCGGGAGTGGGCGATTACTACGGCACCTACGAAGCCCAAGAGATTTTTTCCAACTTCAAGCCGGAGGAACTGGATATTACGCCGCTCTTTTTCGAACACAGCTTTTTCTGCACGAAGTGTGGCAATATGGCTTCGAGCAAAACCTGCCCTCATCCAAACGAGGATCATCTTACATTATCCGGTACCAAAGTGCGTGGGCTGCTGCGCGACGGACAATGCCCGCCGCCTGAATTTACGCGGCCGGAAGTCGCAGAAGTGCTGATCAACGGCATGAGAGCGTCAGTTACGCCATAGACATGTCTTTAAGTACTATTTGTCCACCTTCCCCCATATAGATGAGTAGAGTCGATATGGGAACGGAGGTGGATTTTTGATGTCCAAGCATAGCTCGGGCAAGCAGGTCGTATGGATCCGGCTGAGCTCGATTAAAAAACTGCTGATGGGCATGTGTCTGCTGATCGTGTTCATCGCGGTCGCCTCATTCAATATTCCTGCGGTTAAGACGACAGGACACTGGAGCCTGCCTTTGTCGGGAAAAGTCATCGCCCTCGATGCAGGACATGGCGGACCCGATGGGGGAGCGGTTAGTAAACAGGGAGTGATCGAAAAGGATGTCAACCTGGCGATTACCTTGTATCTGCGAGATTATTTGCAACAGGCGGGAGCTGTCGTCTACCTGACCCGAGAAGGGGATTACGACCTCGCAAACGAGGATACCAAGGGCTACTCCAAGCGCAAGACGGAAGACTTGAAGCAGAGAGCGAAGCTGATTCAGGATACCAAGGCAGATCTGTTTCTTAGCATCCATCTGAACAGCTATCCGTCGAGCCGCTGGAGCGGGGCGCAGACCTTTTATTACCCCAATCATCCCGATAATGCCTTACTTGCTACGCTCGTTCAGGATGAAATCAAACGGAATCTCGAGAACACGGACCGCGTCGCCAAAACGGTGAATACGGTATATCTCCTGCAGGCATTAAAAGTGCCTTCAGCGCTGGTAGAGGTAGGCTTCTTATCGCATCCAGAAGAATCGCAGCTTTTAAGGGACGAGAGTTATCAGCAGAAGGTGGCTGCGGCGGTATACAAAGGCATGCTCCGGTATTTATCGGGAGAAAAAGTGAAACTGTCGTCATAAAATCAGTGTTGATGGTATAATACCTACTGGGGCTTATCCAAGTACGGATGCCAATATATAAAGCAGAGGTGCTGCCATCATGTTGTCACGTGAGCAAGTTCAAGAAGTGTTACAGCCCATCGGAGATACTGCTACAGGCAGAAGCCTGATTGAGCTGCAAATGATAAGAGATATCGTTGTCAAAGAAAACAGAGTATCGCTTTCCGTCATTACACTGGATAACCGCGAAGGCTACGGGCAGGCGCTTGAGAAGGAAATTCGCGACCGTTTGCAAAAAGCCGGAGCCGATGATATTCATATCCGCTTGCGCGAGGCCAATGAGCATGAGCGCAGCAAAATCCTGGGCGAGCATGAACGCCAGACCGATCAGGACAAGCTGGTGAAAGGACATGCGGCGGGACTTGAGAAAAATGAGCTGCTGACGGATCCGGATGTTCATTTTATCGCGGTGGCGAGTGGAAAAGGCGGCGTAGGCAAGTCGACGGTAACGGTGAACCTGGCTGCTGCGCTGGCCCGTCAAGGCAAAAGAGTAGGACTTATCGACGCAGACATTTATGGCTTCAGCGTTCCGGATATGATGGGAATTGAAGAAGGACCTGTCGTCGAAGAAGGATCGATTGTTCCTGTAGAGCGTTTTGGCGTTAAGGTCATGTCCATGGGCTTCTTTATTCGTGAGAACAACCCGGTCGTCTGGCGCGGACCGATGCTCGGCAAAATGCTTCATCAATTTTTCGGTGACGTGAATTGGGGCAAGCTGGATTATCTGCTGCTCGACTTGCCTCCAGGAACCGGCGATATCGCGCTGGACGTACATCAGATGCTGCCGCAAAGCAAAGAGATCATCGTAACGACACCGCATGCGACGGCTGCTTTCGTTGCCGCCCGTGCCGGCGCCATGGCCATTCAAACCAACCATGAGATCCTTGGAGTCGTGGAAAATATGGCTTATTACGAATGCTCTCATTGCGGTGAAAAGGATTATGTATTCGGTCGCGGAGGCGGCGGGCAGCTTGCCGAAACGCTCCATACGAATCTTCTTGCCCAATTCCCGCTCGGCGCGCCGGATAATCACATTTCCGAACCGGATTTCTCGCCATCGGTGTATAAATCCGAATCGGCCAGCGGTAAGCTGTATAATGAGCTGGCGGCAAATGTTATTGCCAAATGCGAGCAATAATCGAGCAACAACAAAAAAGCCCCGTATAGGGGCTTTTCTTTTTGAATTTCTTTTTATTATTGACCGCCGCCGTCTCCGCCGCCTTCGCCGCTTTCTTTGCCCTTGCCGCCTTCCTGTTTGCCGCCTTCACCGCTTTTACTGCTTTTCTCGACTTTTGGCTGCAGCTCCTGCGTCACCACGTTCTTGAGAAGGGACATCACTTCCATTTTGAACATCGGATTTTGCATTGCTTCCTGCATCACCGTCATCGACTGCTTGCGGTATTCCGGCGTTTTGGTCAAATCCAGGAACGACTTCATGACCTCAGGCGACTTCATGATGTCCGAGATTGATTTTTGATACGTCGGATCTTTGATCAGCTGCATATGCAGCTGTTTGTCCTGCGAGCTGATCACCTTCGCGAATTCGCCTGCAAACTGCGGATCGGTCATGATTTTTTCGAATTCCTTTTTGTACTCCTCGGAGGTGATGGTGTCCTTGACGGCGGTGCGGATTTGGTCCGTCGCCTGAGCCGTCATCATCTGCATGCCCATGCCTCCGGAGGAGCTTCCGCTTCCGCTTTGCTTGATTGCGTCCTCAACCGCCTTTTTGCCCTCATCACTTTTCAGAATATCGACGACCATCGTTTTCATTTCTTTATAATCGCCTTGAGGCGGTGCATAGCTTTGTTCTGTTCCACAGCCCGAAAGTACGGCCGATAGCCCAAATATGATCCCCCATATGCCTAAAGCCGGCCACTTCATGAGCGTCACTCCTTTGCTTTTCATCCTGAATGTAGTATGCCGTGGAGATTTTCGAAATATGTCGATCCGGGAATGGTTTTTTAATGTGAACGTTGGTAAAATAAAGTCTTGGGGGTGCAGACAAGTTGAACTTGAAAAATTGGTCCAAGTTATTTTTAAAAACCTTGCTTGTGGGAGCCATTGTCTCCATCATTACCGGTTTCCTGCTTCCATACAGCAGAGATTCCATATCATTCAAGGATATGAAGGATGTTTTGTTTTACCTGCTCATCTTATTCGGTTTTGGAGCGATGACGAGCGTATACTCGCAGCTTGGTTTTTTTGCTTATATGATCCTGAATTATACGGCCATTGGCGTATTCAAGAGAAAAACCTGGCAATACATACAGTTTGTTCTCGCGGTGCTGGCACTGCTGGAAGTTATGTTCTTCCGTTCCTTTGTCGGTAAGGAAAACAGCAGCCAAACGGCAGATTTGCTGCTTGGAATCGCCATTTTGATCGTTGCCGTTCTTGTGGCGTACTTGAAGGTCAGAGCTACCAACCCGAGCGCATGGGTTCCAACCATATTCTTTATGACAGCGATTACGATCGTTGAGATGGTCGGCGGGCTCAAAATCAACGACAACAACGCCACGATATTTATTGTGGTGCCATTGCTAGCCTGTAATGCATACCAGATTTTAGTCCTTCATAAAATATTGAAACCCAAAAAGAGCTAAGAAATCTTAGCTCTTTTTTTATTGCATTGAACGGAATGGATTACATGCCTGCGGCATCGTCGATGGCCTGCTGAAGCGTAGCCTGGTCGCGCACCTCTTTGCCTTTGGTGTCCGCCTGGGAGATCAGGTCGGAGACCGTGACGAACTCATAGCCCTGCTTTCTTAGCTCATCAATGATAATCGGCAGCGCCTCATGTGTCTGCTTGACCGAATCGCTGGCATGAAGCAGGACGATATCGCCCGGATGGGCTTTGGTGACGACGCGGCTTACGATATTGTCCACGCCGATGTTTTTCCAGTCCTGCGAATCCGTATCCCACTGGATGACTTTGTAGTTTAAGCTGTCGGCAATTTTTAGAACGCGCTTATCGAAATCGCCATTGGGGAGGCGGAGCAAGCTCGGTTCCTTTCCGGTCAAATCGGTTAATATAGAATTGGCCGTTATTAACTGGGTTTTGATTTCCTCATCGCTGAGGCTGCTGTAGTTCACATGCTTATGGCCATGGCTGCCGATTTCGAAACCGGCCGTTTTGATCTCGTTCACGATATCCGGATGGCTTTTGCTCCAGGGAGAGGAGAGAAAGAAGGTCGCTTTTTGGACTCCCTTGTCCTTTAGGACGTTCAGAATAGGCTCAGCGCGTTTTTCGCCCCAGCTGATATCAAATGTCAGGGCGATCACCTTTTTGTCCGTAGGAACGCTGTAAATGGCCGCCGGAGCCCCTTCGGAAAAGACCGTAATGTTGTCAGACTCTACATAAATAATGCCGATTGCGAACAGTGCCGCGGCGAGAACGAAAAAAGTTCGCTTGATTTTGCGACCGTTCAGCACATAGAAAAAAGAATTCATGGATGGAATCGTCGCCCCTTTCCTGCGTTTGAAATGCTTGTTTACTTCAATGTATGCTCGTACCAGCGAGATATTACCGTAAGGAGGTTATATATGCTTCGATTCAGCACTTTTGTCAGAGATCTTGGCTCGATGGGTAAAACCTTGATGTTTGTAACAGCACTGTTTATTTTGGGGATTGCTGTAGGATGTTACAGTACGGGGGCGTTTGCGGAGATTATCGATAAACAAATGGGCGGGATCCGTGAAATCGGAGAGTCGCTAAGCCAATCTTCGAATCCCAAGTGGAGCTTCTTTGTATTTATTTTTTTCAATAACAGCATCAAGGCCGTAGCGATGATCTTTCTCGGGCTGCTCTTGGGGGTATTGCCGCTTTTGTTCCTGTTGATCAAGGGCATGGTTGTCGGATTTTTAGTACATAGCTCTATGGAGCAGGGAAACAGCTTGTTTGATTTGATCGTTAAAGGTCTGCTGCCTCACGGAATCATCGAAATACCGGCCATTATTATCGCCTGCGCCTATGGAATCCAGATGGGATTGTTAGTAATGGGTAGCCTTGGGGGAAAGGGGAGCGGGGAAGTCGGGAGAAGGTGGCAGAATATGTTCAGGAAGGCCGTAACCGGATCCGTCTGGATTGTCATTCTCCTGTTTGTGGCAGCGATTATTGAGAGCACCATCACATACACCCTGATGAGGGGGTAGCCATTATGAATTGCTAAAATGGGGAATTAAAAAAATAATATTCATAAATTTCCCAAAAACTGTGCATAACAGTAAGGCGGCAAAGTCGTCATTGACTGAGCTCATGAAGAAATGACACCGATCGAAGGTGCTTCGTTCGCTCCGCATCAATACGCATTAATCTGATCTATTGTAATGAAGCGGGGGATAGGGAAGGGTTCAGACATCGTAGTTCGATCTTCGGAGGTTGTTCATGCTGCACGGATGAATGCTCTTCGTATCCTTCGCTAATACAGATAAATTGAACGAATGAAAGAGTAACCACTTTTCCTGAGGATCACAAAATTAAGGAGAAGCAGGATGAAACTTTAGTTCATTTTATATAGATCCAGAAATATCGCTTTTTAATCGACAAGGAGGCCAGGCAAACATGCTGGGGATGCTGTTTAATGACAAGGAATGCAAGGAACTTGATTATGTACTGCGCAAGGAACTGGACGAAATGCTATTTGATCTGAGTGATCAGAGATTGGATCTGGAGGTCAGAAACGCGATTGCCAGCCGATATAGAACCGTATTCCGCATGTATGCCCGTTTCGCCCCGCAGAAGGAACTCTCCAAATATGCGCGTAACAGCAAGCTGTCCCAATCCAAACAATAAAAGTGAAATAAGTGCTTGACGGGCCTGCGTAATCTGTGATAAATTTATTTTCGCTTCAGTTTTACTTACATAAAATTGATAGCGAGCGAGGTTGCTGCAAGGACTGAATAAATAAAACTTTGAAAAAAGTTTTTAAAAAAAAGACTTGCAAAACACCGAGCATGTATGATATATTATAAAAGTCGCCGCTGAGATGCGGTGATGGACGAAAG
>NZ_BIMK01000038.1 GCF_004001045.1 Paenibacillus chibensis | reverse complement strand
CAGCCACGAGGTACTTACAAATCAGTCAAGTATTCGTTACGGTATGGGACATACCTTACATTCCACCTTGATATGCTGTATAGCTTTTACAAACTGTGCATCACCCTGTAACTTCCATGCCATCCATCCGAAACATTCCAAGCCTTCAGCCCGAGTTCGTATCCAGGAAAGAATGCGCTCTCAAACGCTGTCCTCCAAGACACAAGCAAGCAAGTTAGCATTTCGCGTAAAACGCTCTGCTTCCCCCCGCCCAAATGGATATATGCAAAATGCGTATGCAGGCAACATTCCCATCAAGATTAGGTCTGTATTCCTGCAATCATTATGTTTTATACATTTACCCATTTGGCATCGGGTTGAAACATGCTTAAGGAATGATTTCCATTTTATCGTTTAGTGCCTCGGGTCCAGAAGCCCCCATGAAGAAGAACCGGCTCCGTGACGACGATAAAAGCTTTCGGGTCCAGCTCCAGAATGGAATGATAGAGTTTGTTCTGGTTTTTGCGCTTGGCAAGCACCTCGAACACCAGACGATGACCGTCCCGGCCGCTTCCGATCCAGGAGGTGACTCCGTAGCCATGGTCCCGCAGGGTGTTGGCCATATCGCTTTCCGGATCGTTCAAGATGACCTTCATCGTAATGTACCCCAGGGCGATGCGGCCTTCAATCCAAGACCCGACAAGCACGCCAAGCCCGTAGCCAACAGCATACACAATCAAGCTGATCGGCTGGTTGACGTATTTCAGGACAATGCTCAAGCCCAGCACATAAATGGTAATCTCGAACATGCTGAGAACCGCGGCCAGATACTTCTGGCCTTTCAGCGTCAAAATCATGCGCAGTGTAAAAAATGAAACATAGACGATTTGAATAACAAAAATGGATGCGAGAATACCAAGCATTCCGGTTCACTCCTTCGTGAGTCTTGTTGATTGATGCGCGATCGGCTGTGCCGGATAAAACTTCCTTCTGATGTAACTTAACCGGATTGAAAGGCCTATTATACATGCAGATGGCTTTATTTTCCGTCTGAACGAAGAAATTCGATCGTGGCATACGCAAAAAAAGGATGAAGCGGTTAACTTCATCCTTTTTGCAGTATGTTGTATCGGACGGGTGTCGGTTAACCCATACCAAACAGCTTTTTGAACTTAGAAAACATGCCCTTCTTCTGATCCAGATGCATCAGGGGCACGGTGTCCCCCAGAATCCGGCGGGCAATGTTGCGGTAAGCGATCGCCGCACGGGAATCGGGGTTCATCACCGTCGGCTCCCCGCTGTTTGCGGCTTTGATGACGTACTCGTCATCCGGAACGATCCCGATCAGGTCGATGTTGAGCACCTGCAGCACATCCTCGATGTCCAGCATGTCCCCCGTTTTGACCATATTGGGCCGGATGCGGTTGACGACCAGCTTCGGAGATTCGATCTCCGAGCTCTCCAGGAGACCGATGATCCGGTCGGCGTCGCGGACGGCGGCATTTTCAGGCGTTGTTACAACGATCGCCTTGTCTGCGCCTGCAATGGCATTCTTGAACCCTTGCTCAATCCCCGCCGGGCAATCAATGATGATGTATTCGTATTCTTTTTTTAATTCCAATATGATGTCTCTGACCTGCTCTGGCGACACGGCGTTCTTATCCTTCGTCTGGGCGGCCGGAAGCATGTACAGCTCATCGAAACGTTTGTCTTTTACAAGCGCCTGATTCAAGCGGCAGCGTCCTTCCGCAACATCACATAAATCGTAGATGATCCGGTTTTCCAGACCCATAACCACGTCCAAATTGCGCAGGCCGATGTCCGTATCCACCAAACAGACCTTTTTGCCGAGCAGCGCAAGCGCAGTTCCGATATTCGCCGACGTGGTCGTTTTGCCGACACCGCCTTTGCCGGAAGTAATGACAATAGCCTCTCCCATGTGCTACACCCCTTTAAACACGTTAAAATCACGCCGCAAACGTACAATGTTGCTGATTTTGTCGATTTGCATGGCTCCGTTTTGCAAAAAAGCAAATTCCATGCTGGTTTCACGCGTTTCCCATTCATCCGGCGGACGGCTGATTTGCTCGGCAATACGCAGCTGCGTCGGGGCAAAATGCGATGCTGCGATGATCGCTTCCTCATTGCCCTCCACACCGGCATGCGCCATGCCCCTCAGAGCGCCAAGTATATAAATGTCACCCGTGCACAGAATGCTGCCTCCCGGGTTGACGTCTCCCAAAAAGAGCAAATCCCCGTCATGGTGCAGCACCTGACCAGAGCGCACCATGCCGCTCATAATCGCATACACCGGAACCTGCTCAGGCTCGGATGCAGGAAATTCGACAGAGCGGATGAGCAAATTCCCTTTTTGTTTTAAAATGTCGAGCATGTTCTGCTTCTGATCTTCCGTAATCCGCCGCGAGCCCATTTTTACATCCACGTGAATAATGGGGCCGGTCAAAATATTTTGATGGCTGTGCTCCAGCTTATAACGGAGCTCACCGAGCAGTTCCTCATATTCACATTCATCGTCAAGCAGGAATACCAGGCCATCTTTGATGCCCTTGATCGTGACATGATTCGATTTTACTGCCATGCCTGTCCCCCCTATCTCCTTACATTTCGTCTTCGGATGTCAAAGTTCCTGCCGGAAAAGAAAAATGGCGGTGAGTTTACGCCGCCTTCTCCTTTTTCTCCCGTCTAGCAATTTTCTCAAGCTGCTTGCGGAGAGGAACATAAATGATGAGCCCGAACACAAAATGAACCACGAGATCGGGTAACACATGATGCAGCAAATTCCAGTCATAAGAAACCTGCGTCAATGAGAATACCCGGTAGATCGCAAAAGTCATACTGTCGAACAGCAGGCTTCCCAAAATAACCACCGTCATCATCAGCGGCATGGGAGCCCGGGGAGCACGAAAAATAAAGCCCATAATATACGTGGAAAATCCCATTACCAGGGAATAAGTGCCGATCATATCGCCGTAATAAACTACATCATGAAGCAAACCGAAGATGATGCCGAGCACGAGCGCCGTATGCCGATGATGGTACACGGACACAAACAACAAGACGATGAATACCAGATTCGGCATAATGACGTTTTGCCAGGAGGAGGGCAGCAGCCAAGGAACGATGGTACCTTGCAGGATGAACAAAAGAAACAGCAGCAGCACCAGAACTTGCTTACGTCCTATCATTACTTAGGTGCCTCCGGCGTAAAGACTACAAATAGCTGTTTCCAATCCTGGAATTCAGCCGCCGGATCAATCATGGCCGTCTTTGTTTTTCCGAATTTGCTCTCCTCCACCGATTTCACTGTCCCGATGATCAGTCCTTGCGGATATTTATCTGTATCACCCAGAGAGACAATTTGGTCGTTTACTTTGATTGGATCTTCTTGCTTGATCTGGCTCATGACTAGCATCTTGGAAGCCTCGTCATAATTGTCAATGATGCCGAAAGTAGCATGATTGTTCATCGAAGTGACGGCAATGCCATTGGAATTCGGATCCTTCACATCCATAGTAGTAATAAGCTTCACGGTTGATGTGAAGTTACTGACATGACTAATAACTCCGACCATTCCGTCTACCGAAATGACCGACTGCCCTGCCTTCACCCCATCCCTTTCGCCAAGGTCAAGCACAAGTGTACGATTCACCGTATCGGCATTAACGCTGATTACCTGCGCAATATGATATGAATAATTGTATTTATTCTTCTGCGCTTCCGTAAATTGCAGATCTTTTTCCAACTGTGCAATACGGTCTTCCATTAAGTTGAATTTTGCTTTTTCGCGCGTGTATTGGGCCAGCGCGATTTTCAACTGCTCATTCTCCTTGTATGTCTCGCGCATGTTGGCGACATCTTTAAACAAGCCCGCTATATAGCCAGCGGGCTTATAAAATATATTCTGGGCAAAGCCGACCGTATCTCTGACAAACCTTTCGGGCCAGGAGAGCGAGGCTCTGGGGCCGAGCGTAAAACCCATCAGCGCGATAAACATGACAAGGGCGATTAAAATCACAAATAAGCGTTTGTTGCCAAGCAGCTTAAACAGTTTCAACACCCTCTAACTCTACTGATTTCTCTCCCATTATCAGGGGTTGAGTCACAATTGCCTGCGTTAGCGCTTCGAGCGTACAGCCGAGCTGCTGTGGGATTTAAACAGGTGAATGTTCTCCAGCGCCTTGCCTGTGCCAATCGCAACGCAGTCCAGCGGATTCTCGGCTACGATGACAGGCATGCCCGTTTCTTCGGCAAGCAGCTTGTCCAGGTTGCGCAGCAGGGCTCCGCCGCCGGTCAGCACGATGCCGCGGTCCATAATATCCGCCGCAAGCTCCGGAGGACATTTCTCCAGCGTCACTTTTACGGCTTCAACGATGGCATTCACCGTGTCGGATAGCGCCTCGCTAATCTCGTCGGATGTGATCGTAATGGTCTTAGGCAGACCCGTTACCAGATCACGGCCGCGGATTTCGCTTGTTTCCACCTGCTCCAGCGGCAATGCGGAGCCGATTTCCATTTTGAGTTGTTCGGATGTTCTTTCGCCAATCATCAGATTGTACTGGCGTTTGATGTACTGAATGATCGATTCATCCATTTCATCGCCGGCAACGCGCACGGAGCGGCTGGTTACGATCCCGCCGAGGGAAATGACGGCAACCTCCGTCGTACCTCCGCCAATATCCACAACCATGCTGCCTGTAGGTTCCCATACCGGCAAATCCGCGCCGATTGCGGCCGCAAACGGTTCTTCGATCGTGTACGCTTCGCGGGCTCCCGCCTGCTTGGTCGCGTCTTCAACGGCGCGCTGTTCAACCGCGGTGATTCCGGAAGGTACGCATACCATCACATTCGGATGGCGCTGGAACATCGAGCGCTGTTTTTGAGCCTGACGGATGAAATATTTGATCATTGTTGCCGTCGTGTCGAAATCAGCAATAACGCCGTCTTTCATCGGGCGAATGGCACGGATGTTGCCTGGCGTGCGTCCGATCATTTTCTTCGCGGACTCGCCGACAGCCTCGATGCTTTTCGTATCCGTACGGATCGCAACAACGGAAGGTTCTCTAACGACAATTCCTTTACCACGGACATAGACCAGCGTATTCGCTGTCCCCAAATCAATTCCCAAGTCTTTCGTGAAACTTCCTAACATGCTGTAATCTCCCTTTCTTCGTCAATCTCAACTATTATATTACATCAAGCCTTGCTCCTTCAAACTGACGAATTCCCCGTCACCGATAATCAGATGATCCAGCACCTCTATACCGACGATTTCCCCGGCTTCTTTCAATCGAGAAGTCAGTGAGATATCCTCGGGACTTGGCGTCGGATCCCCGCTCGGATGGTTATGCGCGCAGACAAACGATGCACTGCTGCATTTGATGGCTGCACGAAACACCTCGCGCGGATGGACGATGGAGGCGTTCAGACTGCCGATCGAAAGCGTCTCTTGAGCAATAATGTGATTTTTAGTATTCAGAAATAAACATACAAAATGTTCTTTTTGCAGATAACGCAGCTGTTCCATAAGAACGTCAGCCGCATCCCTTGGACTGCGGATAATCACCGGTTCGTCCATGCGGGTGCGGGCGAGCCGCTGGCCAAGCTCGATTCCGGCTTTCAGTTGTACGGCTTTGGCGCTGCCGATTCCTTTGATCGCCATCAATTCCTCGATGCTCATATCTACAAGCCGGCGCATGCTCCCGACCTGCTTCAAAATGCGCTGTGCCAAATGCACGGCGGACTCCCGCCGCGTTCCCGTCCGGAGCAAAATAGCCAGCAGCTCCGCGTGACTTAAGGCGCCAGCCCCATACTGCAGCATGCGTTCTCTAGGTCGTTCCTGATGGGGGATGTCGCGCAGCATATACGTTTGCGGCTCCATAGCTTCCCCTACTTTCCCTTCACTCAAATCTCATCCACGCCTACAGGACGTCTATGCCAAATTCCGACAGCATGTCGGAAAGCAACGAAACAGGCAATCCCACGACGGTAAAATAACAGCCCTCGATCCGTTTCACCAAAGTGGCGCCAAGTCCTTGAATGCCATAGGCGCCAGCTTTGTCGCTAGGCTCGCCGCTTTTCACGTAAGCATCAATTTTCGCATCCGAAAGTTCCTTCATGCTCACCTTCGTTGAGCGGTGGCGGACAAGCGTTTCACCGCTTGCCGCATCAATACAGGCAACACCCGTGTAAACGAGATGTGTTCTGCCCTGAAGCGACTTCAGCATCCGAATAGCGTCTGCGTCATCTGCAGGCTTGCCAAGCACTTGGCCATCCAGGACAACGATCGTGTCGCTGCCGACGATGACGGCATTTTCCGATGGATTCGCAATTTGTTCGTAAACGGCCCGCGCTTTGCGCAGCGCCAATCCTTCAACAATCTGTTGTGGTGTCCAGTCGTCAGGAGTATGTTCATCCGCATGGCTGGGATGTATCTCGTACGGAATATGTAGAGAAGCAATCAGCTCCTGCCTTCTGGGTGATGTCGATGCCAGCACGATCCGGCGTGAATGGTTTGATTTCAATGAAAGGATCTCCTTTGTCTCTGTTGTTACAGCCTGCGATACAGCCACACGGAGACGATGATGCCGATCAAACTCAGCAGGCTAAGTTTCAATTGAATGGTGATGTCGTAGCTGATAATGTCCAAATTAGCTTGCGGTGACCACTTGATCGGTGTTGAAGCAGTCAGAAAAGAAAGGGCTTGTACAGGTTCCAGGGCCTTAGCGATCCAGGCACCCGCCAGCCATCCAAGCAGTATAAACAAGAGCAGTATTCCTACGTTCTTTTTCATCCTTCTCTTCCCTCGCCATATTTTGACACCCAATTTATTATACGGTTATTTGGACACCAATACAAACACAAATCCGGTATGGGGAACTATTTCCAGTTCCATACCGGACATGTCTTGACCTGCAAAATATGGCTCCAAACCAACCTTCCAGCATCTTCCTCCCAAGCTGTTCCTGCGCGCCTTTTTTACGCTTTTTCCAGCCTGGAGATCAGCTGCTTCTGCAGCGCGATATACTGCATCATGCCGGATTGAACTTCCCACAAGTGTCCCTTGGATCGGTTCCGGTCATATTCCGTGATGGCCGATATCGCGCTGTTCATCGACTGCTCCATTTGGGTTCCTAGCTCTTCCGCATCATTTCCGATACCGGTTTGCAGCGATTTGATCGACTCCAGCCAGCGGCTGTGCAGGTTCGTTAACGCTGCTTGGTTCTCTTCATCCAGCGCCGGCGGATTCTCTTGAGCAAGCAGGCTCGCGGACAGCTGGCTGAGCTTGGATACAAGCTCCGAACTCACCGCGAAATATTGATTGACGATGCCGGCATCTCCGGCGAATTCCATTTGCGTTGCCGCGGGCAGCGATATTTCTTTGACGTACAGCTCAATCCCCTCGGATTTTAATTGGCTGCTGAGAAGCTTGGCCTGATCGCGGTCGGTCGACATCCCTGCATACACGCGGTTTTCCTGGTCCGGATCCTGACCTGCGGCAATGCCGAATTGCTGCAGCTCCTTTTGCGCCTGGAGCGCCCGCTCCTGATTGCTGAACACGCCGTACTGAAGCATGTAATACGATTGGCTCTGAACATGTACCGTAACCGGAACGATTGGGCTTCCTTCCGCCTGGGCCGGAGCCGCGCTTTGCGCGCTTGGCTTGACAGGAATGATCGAACCTTCAGAGCCGTCTTTGAAAAAGGAAAGCACCACGAATCCGAACAGGGCGCCTGTCACGATCGCGCCTGTAATCGTACCGATGATCTTCCAGGGCGAAGCGGGCTTTCTGGGACGGTAGGTCCCTTCTCCAATCTCCGGGTAGACGGCATCGGCAAGATTCCGCCAGTCATCCGTGTGATCAATGAATCCTTCGACATGGTCCAATGCATCAAGATCGTGGCGCTCCTCGCTATCCTCCCGTTCGCTGAAGGGCTGCTGACCCGCCAGCATTTCACTCCACGGGTCTTCTTTGTTGAAAGGGTCCGACCATCCATCTATAGGGCCCGGAATCACGGTAAGATGATCCCGGTTATTCGTTGCGGCCTTGCGTGGTGTTTCATGCCGCGAGGTTGGGCTGGCTTCCACATGCTCAAGCCTCGGCAAATCCTGTCCAACCCTTTCCTCGCTCTTCGTCGGTATAGCCTTCTCTTCTTTTTTTTGCGCGGATTCAGGCTTATGGGAGCTTTCCTCGTTGAAGCGGAAAGTCATTCTCGCTTTATTCACGGTTATACACCTCACCCTTGTCTCATTACAAAGTATATATGACAGATTGTCCCTGTTTATGCTGCTTAGACAGAGACTACGTCATGAAGCTTAAGATGAGGCAAGGTGATATTTCGCTTGCAGCCGAAAAAAAAGACTGCCCCGGACGCATTGGCATGCGATGGGACAGTCTGACGGGGAAGATGCTATTCACGCTTGCTTCGAAGGCTTAAAGCTCCTTCGCCAGCTGGTAGCCGACCTTCCAAATATCTCCGGCGCCCATGGTGATCACGAGCGTTCCCGGCTGAATGCGCTGCTTCAGATCAGACAGGACGTCTTCCTTGGTCGGAAGATATCTCGCGCCGGCATTGCTGTTTTTCACGATCAGCTCGACCAGCTTGGAGGAATGCACGCCTTCGATCTGCTTTTCGCCCGCAGGCGAATAAATATCGGTAATAATGACTTCATCCGCTTCGCCGAATGCACGGCTGAAGGCATCCAGCAGGAAGAAGGTGCGAGTGTACCGCTGCGGCTGGAAGACGGCGATAATCTTTTTGCCTGTCGCTTTGGCCGCACTGATCGTCGCTTCAATCTCTGTCGGATGATGGGCGTAATCATCGATGATCAATATATCATTCTTTTCGCCAAGCACCTGGAAACGGCGTTTGGCACCATGAAACTTGGAAATGCCGGCAGCGATCTTCTCGAACGGAATTCCCGCCAGAAGACAGGAGATCACCGTTGCCATCGCATTGTACACGTTATGGCGTCCTGGCACAGATAATTCCACCGTTCCAAGCGCCTTGCCTTTGTGGTTCATCGTAAACGAAACATGGCGGTCGCCAAGCACCAGATCGGTTGCCGTGTATTCCGCATTCGTGTCGATGCCGTAGGTGGCAACCTGACAACGAATACCCGGAATGATCGCTTGTATGTTGACGTCATCGCCGCATACAACCGCCGTGCCGTCTTCGCGAATCTGATTCAGGAACTGAACGTAAGCTCCCTTCAGCTTCTCAAAGTCTCCGTCATAGTTTTCTAGGTGGTCGGCTTCGATGTTGGTCACAATGCCGAGCCACGGATGATATTGAAGGAATGAACCGTCGCTTTCATCCGCTTCGGCGACGACAAAGTCGCCTTTTCCAGCCTTCGCATTGGTTCCTACATTCATAATTTCGCCGCCGATAATGTATGTCGGGTCAACCCCGCATTCTTCCATGACCAAAGCGATCATGGAGGATGTCGTGGTTTTGCCGTGAGCGCCGGCAACGGCTACGCCCTTGCGCTCATTCAGCAGTCTCGCAAGCATTTGCGAACGGTGAAGGATCGGGATGTTAAGCTGCTCCGCTTCCACCCGCTCGACGTTGTCCTTGGATAAAGCCGTCGAGTACACGACCAGATCGGCTCCGTGAACTTGCTCTGCCGTATGTCCGATATAAATTTTGGCGCCTTTGGCGGCCAATTTTTCCGTTAATTCCTGGGAAGCCACATCCGAGCCCGTGACCTTATAACCCATTTCCAGCATGACTCTTGCAATGGCGCTCATCCCGTAGCCACCAATACCGATAAAATGAACATGTTCCGTATTCAACAGATTTTCACCAACCTTTTTCAGAATCGGTCTGACCCAGCAGAGCGGCCCGCACATCCGATATTAAATAAAGCGTGCCGGATACCACCGCCAAATCCTCCGCTTCTGTCCGTGACTTAAGTTGTTCTAGTGCGTTCTTCCAATCCGGTTCTACGATGATCTGCAAACCTGGTTTGCCGTAGGAATGCTTCAGCCCCTCCGCAAGTTCATGCAGCGCTGCAGCGTCCATTTTTTTCCGGAAGTCCGGCTCGGTCAGGATAAGCGTATCCACTATAGGAAGTATATGCTTCAAGTAGGATTCATGATGCTTATTCGACAGCATTCCCATCATCAAATTTAAACGTGCGTGCGGATAATGCCGCTCAATGCTTTTCCGCAGGGATTCCGCTCCCTCCGGGTTATGGGCTCCATCCAATACAATCCGCGGCGTGGAGCCGATTTCCTCCATACGACCGGCCCAGACCGTATCGCGGAAGCCTTGCACGATGTCCTCCTCATCCATGACGAAAGCCATGTACTGGCGCAGAACCTCCAAAGCCATCAGCGCCCCGGCCGCATTGGCGATCTGATGCTCGCCTTTCATGCCGATTTCAATATCGTACTCACGGAAAGGACCCGTAAAATGAAAGGACTGATACGGTCCCTGCTCCCCTGTATATTCATACGTGAATTTCTCGCCTGCCAGGTACAGCGTGGTCCGGCATTCCTCGGCTTTTTTCCGCAGAACCTCAATGGCTTCCGGCTGCTGCACACAGCTGACGACCGGCACGCCCGACTTGATGATGCCCGCTTTCTCGAAAGCGATCTGTTCCACGGTGTCGCCGAGCACGTCCGTATGATCCATGCCCACGTTCGTAATGACGGAGATCACAGGGAAAACAATATTGGTTACATCCAGCCTTCCCCCAAGTCCGGTCTCCCATACGACAATATCCGGCACGCATTCCTCTGCATAATACAAAATCGCGAGTGCCGTCGAAACCTCGAACATCGTTGGCGATCCGAGCTCGGTGGCCGCAATTTCTTCCACGATCGGATACAGACGGTTGGCAAGCGTAAGCAGCATCTCCTCGGGGATGTCCTCACCGTTATACTGAAAACGGTTTGTGAATTTGGTGATATACGGGGAAGTGAACGTTCCCACCGTATAGCCGCTTTGCAAAAGAACCCGGGACAGGAATGCACAGGTCGATCCCTTGCCGTTCGTTCCTGCCACGTGAATGAATTTGAGACGGCGATGCGGGTTGTTCAGCATCTCCATCATTTTTTCGATTCTTGACATGCCCGGGCGGATTCCAAAAGGAATCAGCCCGTTAATCCAGTCTACAGCTTCTGTATATGTGTTCAGGTATGCAGAGGCTTCAAATTGATCTCCCATTTACCATTTCACCTTCTGAATTTATTTGGTCCTAGGATGCTGTTTAATCCCCGGTTCATCGTTTCGCGGTATATTAACCCTTCAGTTCCTCGATCCGTGCGATCACTTTGCTCCGCTTGTCGGAGTAATCTGCCATCTTCGCCTTTTCCTCTTCGATGACTTTGGCAGGCGCCTTCGCGACAAAGCCCTGGTTGCCGAGCTTCTTCTCAACGCGTTCCACTTCGCTATTCAGCGTCTGGAGCTCTTTTTCAAGGCGGGCAATTTCCTGGTCGATATCGATCAATCCCGCAAGCGGCAGGTACAGCTCCGCCCCGGTCACAACCGCGGTCATCGCTTTGTCAGGCGTTTCAAGCCCAAGGCCTGCTTCAAAGCTGGACGTGTTGCAGAAGCGCTGAACATAAATTTCGTTGCTTTTCACGATCTGAAGCACCTGATCATCTCCGGCCTTCAGCATCAGCTCGATCTTTTTGCTCATCGGCACATTGACTTCGGCACGGATGTTGCGCACCGCCCGAATGACGTCCATCAGCACGGACATTTCGCGCGCGGCCTCAGCATTCTCGAGAGCCGGATCGAATTCAGGCCAGGAAGCCAGCGTAATCGTTTCCCCTTGATGCGGAATATGCTGCCAGATCTCCTCGGAAATGAACGGCATGAACGGATGGATCATGCGCAGCGTCCGGTCGAGCACGTAGGAAAGCACGGATTTGGTCGTATTCTTCGCTGCCTCGTCTTCCCCGTACAGGGACAGCTTGGAGAATTCGATATACCAGTCGCAGAGGTCATCCCAAATGAAGTTATACAGCAGGCGGCCGGTTTCACCAAATTCATAGGCATCTATTAGACGCGTGATGTCCCGGGAAGTTTCGTTCAGACGGTGCAGGATCCAGCGGTCTGCCGTGCTGAGCTTGCCGCTTATGTCAATGTCGTCATAAGTGAATCCCTGCAGGTTCATCAAGGCAAAGCGCGAAGCGTTCCAGATTTTGTTCGCGAAGTTTCGGGCCTGTTCCACACGCTCCCAACGGAAGCGCAGATCCTGTCCCGGCGTGCTGCTGGTGGAAATCATGTAGCGCATCGCGTCGGCGCCATACTTTTCAATGACATCCAGCGGATCGACGCCGTTTCCAAGCGATTTGGACATCTTCTTGCCTTCCGGATCGCGCACGAGACCATGCATCAGCACGTCTTTGAACGGAATTTCGCCGGTAAACTCCAGCGCGGTAAAAATCATGCGGGCTACCCAGAAATAAATGATGTCATAGCCGGTTACCAGCACGTCCGTCGGATAATACCGCTTCAGATCCTCAGTCTGGTCAGGCCAGCCGAGCGTCGAGAACGGCCACAGCGCCGAGCTGAACCAGGTGTCGAGCACATCTTCGTCCTGACGGAGCGAGGTAGAGCCGCACTTCGAGCATTTCGTTACGTCTTCATGGGCTACATGAATCTCGCCGCAGGACTCGCAGTACCAGGCCGGAATGCGGTGACCCCACCAGAGCTGGCGGGAAATGCACCAGTCGCGTACATTTTCGATCCAGTTCAGATACGTTTTTTCGAATCGGTCAGGCACGAAGTTTACGCCTTTGCCTGATTTTTGGGCTTCGATGGCGGCTTCGGCCAGCGGCTGCATTTTAACGAACCACTGGGTGGACAGATAAGGCTCGACAACGGCGCCCGTGCGCTCGCTGTGTCCAACCTGGTGGACATGGTCCTCGATTCGGATCAATACGCCCTGCTCTTTCAGGTCCTGAACGATATGCTTGCGGCAGTCGCTGCGGTCGAGGCCCTGGTACTTGCCGGCCAGCTCATTCATCGTGCCGGTTTCGTCCATAACCGTGATTTGCGGGAGGTCATGGCGCAGTCCTACCTCGAAGTCGTTCGGGTCATGGGAAGGCGTGATTTTGACGGCGCCGCTTCCGAATTCCTTGTCAACGTATTCGTCGGCAATGATCGGGATTTCCCGGCCGACAATCGGCAGAACGAGCATTTTTCCGATCATGTCCTTATAGCGCTCATCCTTCGGATGAACGGCTACAGCCGAATCGCCGAGCATCGTTTCCGGACGCGTGGTTGCAACCGTAATATGGCCGCTTCCGTCCTTCAGTGGATAGGAAAGATGATACAAGTGGCCCTGAACCTCTTTGTATTCGACTTCGATATCGGAAAGCGCCGTGCGTGCAGCCGGATCCCAGTTGATAATGCGCTTGCCGCGGTAAATCAGGCCTTTTTCATGCAGTTTGACGAAAACCTCGCGTACGGCTTTGGACAAGCCCTCATCCAGCGTAAACCGTTCTCTGGAATAATCGAGGGAAAAGCCCATTTTCGCCCACTGCTCATGGATGGTTTCCGCATATTTGTCTTTCCACTCCCATACCTTCTCCAGGAACTTCTCCCGTCCCAGATCATAGCGCGTTACGCCCTCTTCGCGGAGCTTCTGCTCCACTTTCGTCTGCGTGGCGATGCCCGCATGGTCGGAGCCCGGAAGCCAGAGCGCGTCAAAGCCCTGCATCCGTTTCGTGCGCACCAGGATATCCTGCAGCGTGAAATCGAGTGCGTGTCCAATATGGAGCATACCCGTTACGTTCGGCGGCGGAATGACAATCGTGTAGGGCTTGGCGTCTTTACGCTGACCCGCTTTGAAGAACTCGCCTTCAATCCAGTATTTGTACCATTTCTCTTCCGCTGCCTTCGGATCGTATGTCGTCGGCATTTCTGTCGTTAATTTGTTGTCCTGCTCTGTCATTGTTTGCATTCCTCCATCACAAGATCAGCTTTGGTTTATGAAAAAACAAAAAAGCCCTCGTCCTCAAAGGACGAAAGCTGTTCTTTCGCGGTACCACCTTTGTTTCGCGTATGCCGATCATATAGCTACAGATCTTGGCGAGCGGCCCTGCTGCCCTCGGACAGCTGCCATCAAATACGCGACACTCATGCAGATAACGGCTGCGGCCGGTCCTGCCCTACCCCAAGTACGGTACCTGGGCTCAAGCAGACAACTCCCGGGCGACTTTGGGTTGAATGCATCCTGCGGAATCTTACAGCGCAGCAATTCCGCTCTCTGAAGGGCATGTCATCCTACTCTTCCCGATCATCGTTCTTGACAAAATATATGATTATCATAACTTGGTTGATGATTTAAGTCAACATGCCTGGATTATACCGGAATATCGCCTAAGAATGCACGCTATCTTTATTATTATCCTATGTACCGTTCTTAAACCTGGTGCAGCAAAAAGCGCCCGGGCTCTTTTTCCAGCGCCGGACGCTTTCTTCTTGTGGCTTCTATATTCAGCCTTACGGGATATATAGAATCTGCCCTTCCTCGATGGTCTGCTCCGCAAGACGGTTATACAGCAAAATCTCGCGGGCGCTGAGCTGATAACGGCTCGCGATCGTCTCGAGCGTTTCCTCCCGCTGAACGATGCAGAGCCTTACCTTACGGAATTGATTTTTCTCCGAGCTGCTTCCGAGGAACAGATTTTGCCACTGGATATCGTCGTTCCCTGCTGCTTCGCGTTCCGCTTCTTCCTTTTGCGGTTCTTCCGACACGGCCAGCTGCTCCTGCTCTTTCAGAGAACGGCTGGAAGTCAAAAGCGATGAAAAGCCGATAGCGCCCTTGGGATCCGCTTGCGTTTCTTTTTTGCTGCTAAGTCCGATTCGCAGTTCACGTTCATCCGCGCCTTCCTCCTGATGAACCGTTTCCTGGTGGAAAGCGCTGAACGGAAACGCGGGCTCCTGGTCAATGGAAGTCAGGTAAATATCGGTCTCCTGATCCTCTTCTTCGTTGGCCGCGATGGCCGAGTTTTCCGGGTGAAGCAGCTCCGCTTCGTCTTCATGCTCGAAATGCCAGACGTTAGACGCCGTTTTGTTCCCGCTGCGTTCAACGGATTCCTTGTCCGTATGTAACGCGGATGGAGCAAATACCTCTTCAGGCTCCTGCGGCTCGCTATCCGCACGCTCCTGGAAAGACGGCTCTTGCGGCGACGGATGCTGCGGCCGGACCTCGTCGGAGCCGAACAATTCAGCAGGCTCAGGCGGCGACGTTTCGGTGATATAGGCAGGCGTTTCGCTGTATTCTGCAGCCGGTGCCTCATTCGTCTCCCTGATCTCTGCCGCATCAGCGCGCTCCTCCTCTTCCTCCAAAAACGCAGCCAGAACCGGATCTTCCGCCGGATCGTCAGACGCATGTACAACCGTAAATTCATCAGCGTTCCAGGCGCCTGCCGATTCGCTGACTGCCGTCTCAATGCCCCGGAGAGACAGCACACCGGTAATATTCAAGCTGCGCTGGGATAAAAGATCTACATCGAAGTTTTCAATTTCTACTGCAATCTCATCCAGAGAAGATACGCGATTGGAAGGAACGGTGATTTCAACAGGAATAAAATGTTCCAGACGCTGCGTTTCGTCCTCCTCCCCGTCTCCTCTATACAGCCCGTTCAGCAGCAAATGGCCCCGAAGCGCAACCTGCTCGCCTTGGCTGATCACCTGAATATGAGGCAGCAGTTCGATTTCTTCCAGCTCGGCAATGCCGGACACATCTTCCGAGAGATGGATTCGTTCATAAATATCAAAGCGCAAACCGTAGGACTGATCAAACACAGATAATGTCCTCCTTTCGGCATATTTCTAACCATGAGAGTCTGCTCACGGCATGAGCCCCAAAATGCGTTACTCATTCTATCTATATGCTCCAAATAGGAGGGCATTCCATTTTTGCACCTGTCTTAAGGTTTGCGCCGAACATTTCTTGGCGGTATACGAGCCGCTGCGATAACGGATTGTTCTTATAGTTGTCGCGTTTCTTCAGAACGATTCCGCCCTCTTCGCTACGTCGCTCGTAATCCATATATTTGCTTATTTGGTTTTGATCAGCTTTTGATGCAGCTGCTGCAAGTCTTCCGGCCAGGGATCATGGATCTCTATCCGCTCTGCGGTCAACGGGTGGCTGAAAGCAATCCGCTCACCATGCAGGGCCTGCCTGGCGATCCAGTCCGTGCTGCCGCCGTACAAAGCGTCCCCCAGCAGCGGGTGTCCCACATGGCTGAGGTGGACGCGGATCTGATGCGTCCGGCCCGTTTCCAGCTCCAAACGCACCAAGGATGCCTTGGGATAGCTCTCAGCAAGCCGCACATGAGTAACGGCGTGCTGTCCTGTCGGGGATACCCGTCTTCGCTGCTTATGATGGCGGTCCTTGCCGATCGGCAGGTCGATGACCGACAGCTCCGAAGAGACCTTCCCCTGTACAAAAGCCGCATAACTGCGTGCGATTCGCTTATGACGCATATCTTCATCCAGCTTCAACTGAGCCCAGTCATTTTTGGCATATACAACTGGACCTGACGTCTCCCGATCCAGTCTATGGATATGGCGTACGGACACTTCCTCCCCCTGCATCTGATAATGCGCGGCGACTGCATGATCAAGCGTCGGCTCCGAAGCCCCTTTTGCACCGTCCGGGTGAATATTCATACCCGCAGGCTTATGCACCACCAGGCAAAAATCGTCCTCGTACAGAACGTCCAGCTCCCGCCAGATTGGTTCGATGCCCGCCGGTTGAACAGGAAAGAGGGCCAGCCTAAGCCGGTCCCCTTTCCACTCTATTTCTTTATTTGTACGCAGGCGGTTCAGAAGCTTTTCAGGCATACCGAGCGTACCCAGCAGCCAAGCCGCTGCTGCCTCATCCCGGTTTGAAGCTGCGCTCAGACTCTTACCGGGGGACAGCTCCAGCCACTGGCCTCTTCGCGACCACGTGATCACAGGTTTTTCAGGGCGTTGTAGTTGGCTTCGATCGTGGCATCGATATCCTCGACGCTATGCGCAGCCGACACAAACATCCCTTCGAACTGGGAAGGAGCCACGCTGACTCCCTCTTCGACCAGGTTCGCAAAATACTTCGTAAAGCGCTTCAGATCGCTCGCTTTGGCCGTATCATAGTTGACAACCGGTCCTTCCGTGAAGAACGGGCAAACCATCGATCCGACGCGGTTCAGAGTCACCGGAACGCCAAGCTCCTGGGCATTCTTCGTAAAGCCGGCCGCCAGGCGCGAAGCGCGCTCCTCAAGCTGCTCGTATACCGCCGGCGTCAACAGCTTGAGTGTCGTATACCCGGCTACCATGGCCAGCGGATTGCCGCTGAGCGTTCCCGCCTGGTAGATCGGTCCGGATGGAGCCACCTGCTCCATGATTTCGCGTTTGCCGCCATAGGCGCCGACCGGAAGCCCTCCGCCGATAACCTTGCCGAGGCAGGTCAAATCAGGCGTGATGCCGAACAGTCCTTGCGCACAGTGAATGTTCACGCGGAAGCCAGTCATGACTTCATCAAAAATCAAGAGGCTGCCGTAGCGTGTCGTAATGTCGCGCAGACCTTGCAGGAAGCCTGGCAGCGGAGGCACAACCCCCATGTTGCCGGCGATCGGCTCCACAATGACGCAGGCAATTTCTTCGCCGAAGCGTTCAAACGCTACTTTTACCGATTCCAGATCATTGTAAGCAACCGTAATGGTGCTCGAAGCCACGCTTTCCGGTACGCCGGGGCTGTCAGGCAGACCCAGTGTAGCGACGCCCGACCCTGCTTTAATCAGCAGGCTGTCCGCATGGCCGTGATAAGAGCCTTCAAATTTCAAAATCTTGCCGCGTCCGGTGTACCCGCGCGCAAGACGGATCGCACTCATCGTCGCTTCCGTACCCGAGTTCACCATCCGCACGACATCGATCGAAGGCACGCGTTCGCAGACGAGCTTCGCCATTTCCGTTTCAATCAGGGTCGGAGCGCCAAAGCTGGTGCCTTTCGCCGCCGTCTCCTGAATGGCCGAGATGACTTCCGGATGGGCATGTCCCATAATAAGCGGACCCCAGGAACCGATATAATCGATAAAGCTGTTGCCGTCTATATCGTAAATTCGCGATCCCTTGGCATGATCCACATAAATAGGCGTCAGGCCGACCGATTTAAATGCACGGACAGGGCTGTTCACCCCGCCGGGCAGATAGTGCTTGGCTTCTTCAAACGCAGTGCGGGAAGCCTCTTCTTTACGCTTTCCAGACATACTCATGAAAGTCACTCCCGTTTCGATATTTTAACGCTCCTGCATCCAGCGGGCGGCGTCCTTGGCAAAATAAGTAATGATGATGTCGGCTCCGGCGCGCTTCATGCCCGTAAGCATTTCCTGAACGATCGCCTTTTCGCTGATCCAGCCCTGCAGAGCGGCAGCCTTCACCATCGAATATTCACCGCTGACGTTATACGCGACGAGCGGCAGGTCAAATTGATCTTTCAAGGTACGGATGACGTCCATGTAGGCCAGCGCAGGTTTTACCATCAGCATATCCGCGCCTTCCAGCACGTCGGTTTCGGCTTCGCGCAGCGCCTCGCGGGCATTCGCCGGGTCCATTTGATACGTTTTGCGGTCGCCGAACTGCGGTGCGGAATCCGCCGCTTCACGGAAAGGTCCGTAGAAAGCGGAGGCGTATTTAACCGAATAAGACATAATCGGCACATGCTCAAATCCGGCTTCGTCCAAGCCGGCACGGATCGCCTGCACGAAACCGTCCATCATGTTGGATGGTGCGATAATGTCCGCCCCGGCTTTTGCCTGGGATACGGCGGTCTTCGTAAGCAGCTCAAGCGATTCGTCATTCATGACATCGCCATGAACCTGACCGTCCACCTCAAACGTGTGCACCATGCCGCAGTGGCCATGATCGGTAAATTCGCATAGGCAGGTATCCGCCACGACGAGCAGTTCCGGATACCATTTCTTGATCAGCCGTGTTGCTTCCTGTACGATCCCGTCTTCAATGAAAGCGGATGTACCTACGCTGTCCTTCGTTTCCGGAATGCCGAACAGCAGCACGGCCGGAATGCCGAGCGCCACGATTTCATCCACTTCAGCCTTCAAGGTATCCAGCGAGAAATGGTAGATTCCCGGCATAGAGGATATTTCATTCTTGATTCCTTGTCCGTATGTCACGAAAATCGGCATGATCAAATCGTTCACATTCAGTACGGTTTCGCGCACCATATTGCGCATGCCTGTGGATTGACGCAGACGACGATGTCTAACAATGGGAAAACTCATATCTGTGACCTCCTAATTCGCATTTGTTCATTATTTTCAGTTCACTTCTTGGTGTTGACCGTTCATATAGCAGCAGATCTCTTCCATAAGCCCTTCGATCGTCGCCTGACCGGCAACCATGCTGACCCGCAGGCCTGCTTCACTGGCCGTTTTGGCAGTCACTTCTCCGATGCATGCCGTCGCCGACCTGCTGAGAAGTTGAACCGGGTCCCCGATCCCCATCCGTTTCAATTTCTCGATCAAATAGGTTACCGTGGAAGAGCTGGTAAACGTAATGACATGAATGGCGCCTTCCTCAAGCAGCCGGATCAGCTCCCGATCCTCGTCCTCGGTAATTACTGTCTGATACGTATCGACAGCCGTAACCTCCAGCCCCATCTCTTCCAGCTTCTCGGGCAGCCAGGTCCGCGCCAGATCGCCGCGGGGCAGCAGCACCTTATCTCCGGGCTCAAGATGCCCGCCCAAGGTTTCGATCATGCCCTCCGCCTGGAATTTTCCGGGCAGCTCGACCGGTATCACTCCCCGCTCTTTGAGCGCTTGGGCCGTAGCCGGGCCGACCGCGGCAATCTTCGCCCGGTGCAGGCTCCGAATATCCAGGCCCTGCTCAGCCAGATGCCGGTAGAAATATTCCACGCCATTAACGCTCGTAAAAAACACCCAGTCATAGGTTTCAAGCCTGGAAAAAGCATCCCGAATCCAGTCCAGCTTATCCGGATCCTGCGGATAAACCGTCTCGATGACGGGAAATTCATAAGGTTCGCCGCCAAGCTCATCAATCCGGTCCACGAGCTCGGAAGCTTGCGACTTGGCGCGCGTCACGAGAATCCGTTTGCCGAAAAGCGGAAGATGCTCCGCCCACTTCAGCTGCTCTCTCTGAAGCACGACGTCGCCGACGACAATGACGGCTGGAGGCTGAAAGTTTGCGGCGAGCACCCGCTCCTCAATATCAGCAAGCGTGCCCGTTAGCGTATCCTGTTCAGCGCGGGTTCCCCAGCGGACAAGGGCTACGGGCGTATGCCCCGGACGCCCGTGCTTCATAAGCTGATCCGCAATATATCCAATTTTGGACACGCCCATCATAAAAATCAGCGTGCCCGTCGCATTCGTTACCTTTTCCCAATCGATCATATGGTCCAGCTTGTCCGGACTCTCATGGCCGGTAATAATCGACAGCGAGGATGCCAGCTCCCGGTGCGTGACGGGAATGCCGGCATAAGCCGGAACGCCGATCGCGGCCGTTACGCCAGGGACAATCTCATAAGGGATTCCGTTCTTTTGAAGAAGTCCGGCTTCTTCGCCTACGCGTCCGAAAATGGTGGGATCGCCGCCTTTTAAGCGCACAACCGTGTTTCCTTCCAAGGCCAAGTCGACCAAAAGCCGGTTAATCTCCTCCTGCTTCATCGTATGACGATCCGGCAGCTTTCCCACATAGATTTTGCGGGCGCCCGGCTTCACGGCCCCAAGCAATTGAGGAGCAGCAAGACGGTCGTAGACAACCACATCCGCTTTTTGCAGGCATTCAAGACCTTTCACAGTAATTAACTTGGCGTGGCCTGGGCCTGCACCAACCAGATATACTTTTCCCGCCATCTCCACATCCCCCTACTCCCGGACTTGTTCGAGAATTTTCTCTGCTCCCCGTTCAATCAGCTTCCCGGCAACTTCTTCCCCAAGCTGTACCGGATCCGTGCCAAGCAGCGTTTCTTTCAGGATGACGTCCCCTTCCGGAGAGCCGACCATTCCTGTCAATTGTATAACGTTTTGTCCGGCAAGGGAATGTCCTTCCGGCGCTTCCACCAGGACCGCGTGCGCTCCAATTGGCACCTGGCAGCCGCCGTTCAGAACGCCCAGAAACTTGCGCTCTGCCGCAACCGTTATTTCGGATTCCTTATCATTGTATAGGGCCAGCAGCTTCAGCAGCTCCGTATCGTCTTCACGGCATTCGATGCCGAGCGCCCCTTGTCCGACCGCAGGCAGGCAGGTTTCAACCGGAATATAGGCCGTAATCCTGTCCTCCCAGCCCATCCGGTACAGTCCGGCCGCTGCAAGCAGGATCGCCTCAAAGCCTTCGGTCTCCAGCTTTTTCAGCCTCGAGTCGATATTGCCGCGAACTGGCTCAAGCACAAGATCCGGGCGGTACGCCTTCAGCTGGCTGGAGCGGCGCAGGCTGCTCGTCCCCACCTTGGCGCCTTGCGGCAGCTCATCGATGCTTTTTCCTTCCAGCGTGATCAGGCAATCGCGCGGATCCACACGGCGGGGCACCGCTCCGTTCACCAGGCCATCAGGCAGCACGGACGGCATATCCTTCATGCTGTGAACAGCCATGTCGATTTCGCCATCCATCATGGCCTGCTCGATTTCCTTGACGAACAATCCTTTTCCGCCCACTTTGGAGAGCGTCACATCCAGGATGCGGTCGCCCTTGGTCACGATTTTCTTCACCTCAAACTCAAAATCAAAGCCATGCTCCTTGCAAAGCCTCTTCAGGTCATCGATTACCTGCCCCGTCTGAGTCAGTGCAAGGGCACTTTGTCTGCTGCCTACTACGATTGTCCGCATTCCCATTCCTCCTGATTGTCTTTGATCCACTGTTCGATCTCTTCCATACTCCAAGGCCTTGCAGCCCCATGGCGCAGAGCGTCCGCCAGCCGCAAATCGCTCGCCTTCCTTAATAAGGCTTGCCGGGTAACCGGATCGCTAACCTGCTGCTTGATCCCATTCCGTAAATCATATAAAAGATCGAGATATGCCTCGAATTCCTTTCCAAAGTCCTCTTCCAGCCTTCTCCGGATTGCCCTGGCGGCAAGCGGTCCCGCCCCTGAGGTCGAAACGGATATTACCAGCCGGCCGCGCCGCAGCACGCTGGGATGTATAAAATTCCCTAGCTGCGGCTGATCGGCCACATTCGCCAGAATCCCTCTCGTCCTGGCTTCGGCCACCACGTTTTCATTCACTTTGGGATCGTCCGAGGCGGCATGGACCATAAAAGCGCCTTGCAGATCGCCTTCGGCATATTTTCGGCAGAGCCACCGCAGTTCTCCCTGCTCGTGACCATGCCGCAGAGCCGGGGTTACCGAAGGGCTGATGACCGTGACCGATGCCTGTCCGGCCAGCAGCTCCTTCACCTTTCTTTCAGCTACTTGCCCCCCGCCGATGACGATGCAAACCCGGTCTTTGCAGTCCAGCATGACAGGTACATATGTAGACAAGGATGCCCTCACTCCCCGCTCCAGTGGTGAAAATCAGACCACGTATTCAACACGAAAATGAGAATAATAAAAACATACCCGGTCAAAATCCATTTGGCCATGAAAGAGCCCGAATGCTGATGCGAACGCTTCTTGAACAAATAGAAATAATAGAAGCCGAGCCCAGCGAACGTGGCTATTACCTTCAAATCCAGAAGAAGATTCAGCCTTCCTTCTGAAATGACGGATAGCGCCGCGACAATAAAGGAGACGGTCAGCACCGGCGTTCCGATGAAGGCCAGCGAGTAAGCGTATTTGTCCATCAGCTCCAGGCTGGGCAGCCGCCGAACCGTATCCGTCCATTTCTTTCCTTTCAATTTTCGGTGAAGGAAAAGATACATCACCGCGAATACCGCAGCGATCGTATAGATGACAAAGCTGAGATTGGCTAATGTAATATGCAGAACAAGAAGTCCGTGTACGGTCTCCCAGTGCTTCAACGGATTGTTCCCCGGCGAGAACCAGAGCCTGTCCAGCACGTGAATGCTAAAGCCGATGAGGCTGAGCAGAAGAACGGCAAATTCCGCCCGCTGCAGCAGATTGATGATTAAAGAAGCAACCACCAGACTGAACGATAGCAGAAGCAGAAAATCAAAAGGCGTAAAAATAGGAAGCGCCCGCTCCTCAACCGCCCGGATGACTAAGGCACCTGCCTGTAACACTCCGACTACAGCAAGAAGCCCTGTTCCCATCCGCTTCGCGTCCCGATTGCGTCGTATGCAATCCGAGATAAAAAACAGAAGGCTCAGGGCATAGATATAAATACCGGCATCATAAAATCCAGTGAGCATGTCCACTCCCCCTAAGCGCCTTTACAGGCTTGCTGGCGTCAGCGAACCTTTGATGGCAAATGGTTTGTTTTCATGCTTCTCTCTGCTGAGTTCATTTTTGCCCGAAACGGATGGTTTCAACGCGTCCGTCTCCCGTCCGGCTTCATTCAAATCGTCTTCCAATGCGAAAATTTGCGTAAAATACTCCAGCGCCTCATTTCCGTTCTTGCCTGCCGTCATTTCCTTGATCCGGTTGATCGGATCATGCATCATCTGGTTGACGATGCTCTTGGTCAGGCGGCGGATGACTTTGCGCTGATGCTCATCGAGCTCCGGCAGCTTGTTAAACAAGCTTTGCAGCGTCTCTTCGTGAATGCTTGAGGATTTTTCCTGCAAGGCCCGAATGGCCGGACGAACGCCCAACGTTTTGAGCCATTGATGGAACTCGTCCATTTCTTCCTGAATCATCACTTCGATTTTGGCTGCCTCGGCTCTGCGCATCTCCAGATTGCTCTCCACAATGCCTTCCAGATCGTCGATATCGTACAGGAAGACGTTGTTCAGTTCCGCAATGGTCGGGTCGATGTCACGCGGAACGGCAATGTCGATAATAAACAGCGGACGGGACTGCCGCTTCTTCATACTTTCGCTCACTTGTGCCCGGTCCAGCACATAATCCTTTGCTCCTGTGGAGCTGATCAGGATATCCACTTCATGCAGACGTTCCAGCGCCTGCTCCATCGTGCACGGTGTGCCTTTGAACTTGCTGGCAAGCTCCTCCGCACGGGCGAGGGTACGATTGGCTACAATAACCTCTTCCGCCCCGTTCGCGTACAAGTGCCTAACCGTAAGCTCGCTCATTTTGCCGGCCCCTAGAATCAGCACCTTCTTATCATCAAACATGCCAAAAATCCGTTTGCCCAGCTCTACAGCCGCGTAGCTGACGGAAACGGCGCTCTCGCCGATCGAAGTTTCGGAATGTGCTCTTTTGCCAAGCGTCACAGCTTGCTTAAACAGCATGTTAAACCATGTTCCGGTCGCTTTTTCCTGCTGACTTTGCAAAAATGCGGTACGAACCTGACCCAGAATTTGCGTTTCCCCGATCACCATGGAATCAAGTCCGCAGGTCACGCGGAAGAGGTGGGAAATCGCCTGCTCGTCTTCATATATATATAAATGTTGGGTGAATTCCTCACGGGGAATGTCAAACCACTGCTCCATAAAGCTGCGAATAAAATATCCGCACATATGCAGGCGGTCCACCACAACATATATCTCCGTACGGTTGCAAGTCGCAACGATGACGCCTTCCATCACGCTTTTAGTCAGCATAAGCTGGCTGAGCGCTTCCGGCAGTTCATTTTGTTCAAATGTAAAACGTTCCCTTACTTCTACAGGCGCTGTGCGATAGTTCAATCCGACAACGACGATATGCATTACATGTTCACCTGCCTAAGGTTCATTTCAAAAAAAAAGATCCAATTCAGGATTACTTTTTTGCTTGCTATTCATTTTCATCATGTTAATTATATCACAGTTGTAAAGTAACCCCGAGAGATTTTATGAAATGTTTATGAAAATACATGGATTGGTCAAAAGTACGCTTGTGTTTTACTATCTTGCCTTAAACCACCGGAGATTATACTGTCTTATTAACCATTCGTTACCTGCCCTTAACCAGGTCTGCAAGCTGCTTGCCCGTTTTTTCAAGCTGGTCGTCCTGGGAAGCGATGACCTTCCCGTTCTCACTGAGCAGCTGCTGATATGGCAAAACCACATTCGAAAATAACTCACTGTATTTGCCGATCAGTTCCTTTTCCGCATCGCTTAACGGCCGGTTGCCTCCAATCTGCCAGGTCGTGATGAGGTCGATCAACCCATCTATGGCCGGAAAAGAATAAAGCTTATTCATGCCGAGCGATTTCACCAGCCGCTCATGGGTGTAGGCAGCCGAATAAGCCGCAAGCTTCAGCGCATTCAGCTCCCCGGTGTTATTCATATGCGCCGCGTCCAAAAGGGACGTGTTCAGCACCTGTATTTGAAAAACGGATACTTCATACAACATTTGCTCCGCATCGGCATGTCCGGACTGCGGTCGCATCATCCGGTATGCCTGGTACGCCAAAACGATCAGCAGCAGGACAATCAGTCCCAAAAATAGCAGATCTCTGAGCTTTCGTCTTCTCATGGACCCCGCCCCCTTATCACGAGCTTGTTTCATACCTATAGTATATGGGGCCATAGAAAACAAATGACCACGGAGAAGGATCTCCATGGCCATGATTCATTATCGTTGGTAAGCGCGCAGCCTTTATACCAGCTCGGCCTCTTTCATTTCCGGCGTTTCCACCTTCAACTCACCCAAACCGCGCACAAGCTTTTTCGCATACGTTTTTTCAGGCTTCAATACGGACACCAGGTAATCAATTGCCAGTTGTGGATCGACTGTTTCGCCGCAGGTGTAGCAATCAATGGCTGCAAATCCTCTCTCAGGATACGTATGAATCGAGAGGTGGCTTTCTGACAGCAAAACAAGCACTGTCGCTCCTTGAGGTTCAAACTGCTTGGATTGAACCGACATCACTGTAGCGCCGCATGCTTCCGCTGCCTCAACCATCTGGGCCTGCAAAAACTCAGCGTCGTTCAGCATATCAAAGTCGACTCCCCAAGTATCAACAGCAACGTGTCTTCCGAAAGTTGAATATTCCATCTTCCGGTTTCCCCCTTCCTAGGAATAAAATATTTGAAAATTTCATCCGCTAGGACCTACGTCATTCACTTCCCGAGGGAATAATCTCTCGCAACATTCAATGTCCTGAGTGAATCCTGGTTCCTAATATATTCTTTTCAACGAGATTAAAAATAACATCTATAAGGGCGAATTGCAATACTTTTTTTACGTTCCCCGGCGTTTTATTTTATTCCTTTTTGTCCCAGCTGGAATGCGGATAAATGGGTGTTATCGATACTTATGCATAAAGCGCTCTGCTCTGATCTTCAACAAAAAAGGAACCCCTTCATCTCCATAAATTGAACGATAGGAAGCCGCTGCTTCTCTTGGATAATCATTCATTTTATCGAAAAAAGGAATTCCCTACATCATGTATGCAATTAGGCCTCTAAAGCAAACCATTTTGCGGCGCCTTGGCGCAGCTTGTCGTCGATGCGGGCGATCTGTTCGCTGGTTTCCGCTTTGTTCCGCTCATCCAGCCAGTAGTTTATATCCTGGTAAAGCAGGGATATTTCCTGCTCCACGTCATCGAGCTGATAGACACGCTGCAGTTCGCCAGCCGTATGCTTATATTCATACACAAGCTTGCTTCGGGATGGAGTCACTTCCGAAATCATGCGGACCGAGCCGTTTTCATAATAATACATCATTGTGAATCCTTGATAAATCCGGTTAACAATGCCTTCGCCTTTGCAGGCAACAAACAGCTTGCGTACCAGGTTTGTCATACGAGGGTTCACCAAGCGGCATGACAACTCACAGAAGTACAGGCCATTTTTGCTTTCCAGAGGGAAATGAACCTCCTCACCGCTTTCGTCTTCCAGTACAATCTCTTGTCCTCCGCTGTCCAGCACCTTGACAATGATGTGCATGTGACAGCATTCAGCCGAATGCATAAACTGGTTCAATTGGAGCTCTGTCATTTGAAAAGTGGCTTTAACATACTCTGTGGCTAACCGCTGAGCCATAAAAATCTCCTCAATTCTTTTTTATGATTACGGAATTAATCCCATTGCTGCACCGGATTCATTCCATAATCGCAAGAAAAATTTCCGCCGTCAGGCGGTCTGGCTTTCCGTGAACGTACGCCGAAGACGAACTTCTAAAGATCCTTAGTATTATTATACAGCACATCTCGAAACGATTGCTTGCGGATGAAAGCATGAATTTTCTTCATATTTCATAAAAAACCGGATTAAAACGGATTTTTAAGCAAACTTTTTACGGGATGCTCACTTTCCTGCCGGATAAAGTCTCGATCCCTAGGCGATACGCCGAAAATATCGCGATTTCTATATAACCCGCGCATTCTCTATGCTTCGCCGTGATGCTCGCCTTCTTGCTGCTGAGCTTCTTCCTGTCCGAGTCCGGCAGCAGATGAAATGTGGGCCCACAGCTCTTCTTTGCCCAACCCGGTTTCGGAAGAATACATGACAAACGCGTCGGTTTTACGCAGTAAAAGAGCTTCCTTCATCTGCTTCACATGCTTTTGCCAGCGGCTCTTCGGAATCTTGTCCGCTTTGGTGGCTACCACGCAAATCGGAATGTCATAATGCTTGAGCCAGTCATACATCATTTCGTCGTCTTTGGTCGGCGGATGGCGCAGATCCACGATCAGCAGCACCAGCTTGAGCGTATCCCGCTCCAGCAGGTACTTCTCGATCATTTTGCCCCACACCTGCCGCTGGGTCTTGGACACCTTCGCGTAACCGTATCCGGGGAAATCGACGAAATACAAATCTTCATTGATGCGGTAATAGTTGAGATGCTGGGTCTTGCCCGGCGTCGAACTCGTTCTCGCCAAATTTTTGCGGTTGATCATACGATTGATAAGTGAAGACTTACCTACATTGGAACGCCCTGCCAGAGCAATCTCCGGCAAGGCGTCCTCAGGATACTGGTCAGGGCCAACGGCGCTGATTACGAATTCCGCTTGGGTTACTTTCATGTCAATGGTTCCTCTCTAATGCACTCCCGCCTGTTCCACAAGCGCATGTTTCAGCACTTGATCCATATGGGATACCGGAACAAACTCCACTTCATTTCTGACGCTGTCGGGAATGTCTTTCAGATCCCGCTCGTTGTCTTTCGGGAGCAATATTTTCTTGTAGCCTGCGCGGTGTGCCGCAAGCGATTTTTCCTTCAGACCGCCGATTGGAAGTACTCGGCCGCGCAGCGTGATTTCCCCGGTCATGGCCACATCCTTGGAAACATGCTTTTTGGTAAGAGCCGATATAAGAGCCGTGGCGATCGTAATGCCGGCAGAAGGACCGTCTTTCGGAATGGCCCCTTCTGGAATATGGATATGGATATCGTTCTTCTCATGGAAGTCAGTTGCGATGCCCAGCTCGGCCGCTTTGCTGCGGGTATAGCTGAATGCAGCCTGCGCGGACTCCTTCATTACGTCGCCCAGCTTGCCGGTCAGCGTCAGCTTCCCGGACCCCGGTACGACGGTGACCTCAATCACGAGCGTTTCGCCGCCAACCTCTGTCCATGCCAGGCCTGTAACCGTACCGATCTGATCCTCCAGGTCGGCTACACCGTGGCGGAACTTCGGCGCTCCCAGGCAATCCTTGATATCGTCCGGCTCGATCACGATGGATTCCGACTCATTCGATACGATTTTCTTAGCCGCTTTGCGGCATAGCGCCGCCACCTGCTGTTCCAGATTGCGGACACCGGATTCGCGCGTATATTCGCGAACCACTTTTAGCAGCGAATCCTCGCTGATCTGAAGCTGCTCATCCTGCAGGCCGTGCTCGCGTTTCTGTTTTGGCAGCAAATAGCGCTTGGCGATCTGCAGCTTTTCCAGCTCCGTATAACCCGGGATGTTGAGCACTTCCATACGATCCAGGAGCGGCCGCGGTATGTTATGAATCGCATTCGCCGTCGTAATAAACATCACTTGCGACAGATCGAACGGTATTTCGATAAAGTGATCGCTAAAGGTGTTGTTTTGTTCAGGATCCAATACTTCAAGCAGGGCGGAAGACGGATCGCCGCGGAAATCCGATGCCATTTTGTCAATCTCGTCAAGCAGGAACACCGGATTAATAGCCCCGGCATTCTTCATCCCCTGGATGATGCGTCCCGGCATGGCACCGACATAGGTGCGGCGGTGACCGCGGATCTCGGCTTCGTCACGCACTCCGCCTAGCGATATGCGGACGAACTTCCGGTTCAACGATCTCGCGATGGAACGCGCAAGCGAGGTTTTACCTACGCCCGGAGGGCCAACAAGGCAAAGAATCGGGCCCTTCATCTTTTTGACCAGCTGCTGCACGGCCAAATATTCGAGTACCCGCTCCTTCGGTTTATCCAGGCTGTAATGATCCTCGTTCAACACCTGTTCGGCTTTATGGATATCCAGGTCATCTTCGGTTTTGTTGTTCCAAGGAAGAGCCAGCAACCAGTCCAGATAGTTGCGGATGACGCCGCCCTCAGCAGAGCTGGCAGGCATCTTCTCCAAACGGTCGATTTCCTTCTCGACCTTTTCCTTCACCTTTTCCGGAAGCTCCTGTTTATCCATCAGGTCGCGCAGCTCTTCCACTTCGCCGGCGCGGCCTTCTTTCTCGCCCAGTTCTTTCTGGATCGCCTTCATTTGCTCGCGCAGATAGTATTCCTTCTGGGTTTTCTCCATCTGCTTTTTGACGCGCTGATTAATCTTGCGCTCCAGCTCCAGCACTTCGCGCTCATTATTCAGAATATCCAGCAGCTTTTCAAGACGCTTGCCGACATCGACCGTCTCGAGTATCTCCTGCTTATCCTTGATTTTGAGTGACAAATGGCTGGTTATGACATCCGCCAAGCGCCCCGGCTCCTCAATGTCAGAGACCGCCGCGAGCGTCTCGGGAGTTACCTTTTTGGATAAATTGATATAATGCTCAAACTGGCTCAGGACGGTACGCATCAGCGCATCCACTTCAGGATTGTCGCTGTCCTCTTCATGCAGCTCGCGGGCAAGGACTTCGTAATACTCCTCATTGTCCGTATACTGTATAATTTCGGCTCGCTCCATGCCTTCCACCAGGACACGGATCGTTCCGTTTGGTAGCTTGAGCATTTGTCTCACGTTGGCAACGGTGCCAATCCGGAAAATATCTTCTTGCGTCGGTTCTTCTATGTTCACCTCGGATTGAGAACAAAGGAGAATCAGGTTATCTTCCACCATCGCTTTTTCCAGAGCCTTGACCGATTTCTCCCGGCCTACATCGAGATGCAGCACCATGCTCGGGTAGACTAGGAGGCCTCGCAAAGGCAATAACGGAAAACGGCGGCCTTTCGCTTTACTAAGCCCCATCGCTTTCGCACCTCCAGCCGTTCTCAAGTTATAACATCCGGTTATATTTTAGCAAATGTTCACAGAAAACACCAATAATTAAGCTGCTTTAACATGTCCCCGCATCGGTGACTTGCCCGGACTGGCCTGAATTAGCCTGTAAAAATGGAGCTGAAGGCGAGGAAGGGAAGATTTCGGGCTTCTGGGCCGCGCTCTTCTCCAGTGCATCATCCAGCCCTTCCTGCACCGAAACATGGTGCGCCGGCTTGAGCTCGGTACCAAATACATGCATGAATACTTCCTGCACATTCTCCACCGGAATAACCCGCAGTCCGTCCAAATCCTCAAACAGCGTCTGCCAGTTTTCCTTCGGAATGATTACCGTCGTTGCGCCCGCCTGGAATGCCGCCTCCACTTTGGCAATGACGCCGCCAATCGGCTTCACCCGGCCGTGAATGCTGATTTCCCCGGTCATGGCGATTCTGTTGTCTACCGGGATGCCGCGAATCGCCGACATGATGGCTGTCGCCATGGCGATGCCTGCCGACGGTCCATCGATGGGGGTACCACCGGGAAAATTGATGTGAAGATCATAATCGCTGGGCTGAAGTCCCAGGGAGCGAAGGACGGTCAGTACGTTTTCAACCGATCCTTTGGCCATGCTCTTGCGCCGCAGCGTTCTTGTGCTTCCGCCAATCTCCTCTTCCTCCACCACGCCCGTAATATTGTATTTCCCTTGTCCGGCAGCCACGGGCACCGACGTCACCTCAATTTCAAGCAGAGTACCCATGTTCGGGCCATACACAGCTAACCCGTTGACAAGCCCCACTTGCGGATGCTCCGGAATTTTCCGTTCCGGACGCGGCTGAAGCTGACTGCTGCTTGCCACCCACTCCACGTCGGACGCGGCCAGCGAATCCCTTTTCTCCGTCAAGGCAAGCCCCGCGGCCAACTGAATGATATTGACCGCTTCGCGACCGTTGGTCGCATACTGCTTCACGACTTCCACGGCCTCCGGACAAGGCTTAAGTCCGATTTTCTGGATGGCGTCCTCCGCAATGCGTCCGATCTCTTCAGGAAGCAGCGGGCGGAAATAGATCTCCATGCAGCGGGAACGCAGAGCCGGCGGCAGTTCCTGCGGGGAACGGGTCGTCGCGCCCACCAGACGGAAATCGGCGGGCAGACCGTTTTGGAAAATATCATGGACATACGCCGGAGTATTATTATCCTCCGAATTGTAGTATGCGCTCTCGAGCAAAACTTTACGGTCTTCCAATACTTTTAACAGCTTATTCATTTGAATCGGATGCAATTCACCGATTTCATCCACAAACAAGATACCGCCGTGCGCTTTGGTAACCGCCCCCGGCTTCGGCTGGGGAATTCCCGCCACTCCCATAGAGCCTGCCCCTTGATAAATCGGATCATGCACGGACCCAATGAGCGGATCGGCAATGCCGCGCTCGTCAAAGCGTGCCGTCGTGGCATCAATTTCCGTGAACTTGGCATCGGCTTTAAACGGAGAAGCCGGATTCCGTTTCGCTTCCTCCATCACGACGCGCGCCGCGGCCGTTTTTCCCACTCCCGGCGGTCCATAGATGATCACATGCTGCGGGTTGCCGCTGCACAGCGCCGCCTTCAATGCACGCAGGCCATCCTTTTGGCCGACGATATCCTGGAGAGACTGCGGTCTCGTTTTCTCCGCAAGCGGTTTGGTCAGCGATATGGAGCGAAGCTTGCGCAGTTTATCCATCTCCTTGCGTGATTCCCGGTCCACCGCGGTACGATTCGTTTTTTGTCCGCGCAGCAAGTTCCAAAAATAAATGCCGATAATGACGGCAAAGAAAAATTGAACCAACATCATAATCATGCTTATGTTCATTTCAAAACCCTCCCGTTTCTCTTATGCGGCCAGTTTTCCCTTCAACTCTACTTAGGTATTGCTACGGGTTGGCCTGATACATGGTAGTATAGCCGTTTCACACACGCATAAACGCTAAAGCCACGATTTATGGGCAGCTTTTTCAGGATCGCACAAAAAAAAGCCGCACTCCCTTTCGAATGAAAAGGAATGCAGCTTGATCTTGCTTGGGATGGATTAATGCTTACGTCCCGGAATCGTGCCGGTTTCTTCATATACTTTCACGATCGAGTCGATTTCTTTTTTGAGCTCCTCCACCATTTCGGCTTCAGGCACCTTGCGGATCATTTCCCCGTAGCGGAACAGCAAGCCTTCGCCGCGGCCGCCGGCAATGCCGATATCCGCTTCACGTGCTTCGCCCGGACCGTTGACGGCACAGCCCAGCACCGATACCTTGATCGGCACTTTCAGCTTCGAAATATATTCTTCGACTTCGTTGGCAATCGAGAACAGATCGATATCCAGACGACCGCAGGTCGGGCAGGATACCAGCGTCGCCGCGTTGGAGATGAGCCCGAAGGTCTTCAGAAGCTCGCGCGCCACCTTAATCTCTTCGACCGGATCGGCGCTCAGTGAAATCCGCACCGTGCTGCCAATGCCCATGGACAGCAGCGCCCCGATGCCTGCCGAGCTTTTGATCGTGCCTGAGAAGAGCGTTCCGGATTCGGTAATGCCCAGATGCAGCGGGTAAGGAATGACTTCAGCCGCTTGGCGGTAAGCTTCGATGGCCATCGGCACATCGGATGCTTTCAGCGATACGATAATGTCGTGGAAGTCCAGCTCCTCCAGAATGTTGATATGATACAGCGCACTTTCGACCATCGCTTCCGGCGTAGGATATCCGTATTTTTCAAGCAGATGGCTTTCCAGCGAGCCGGCATTCACTCCGATCCGGATTGGAATTCCGCGCTCCTTACAAGCTTTGACAACCGCTTCGACCTTGTCACGGCTACCGATGTTCCCCGGATTGATACGCACTTTATCGATACCATTCTCAATAGCCTTCAACGCGAGCTGATAGTTAAAATGGATATCCGCTACAAGCGGAATATGAATCCGTTTCTTGATTTCCTTGATCGCGTCTGCAGCTTCCTTGTTGTTGACCGTTACACGGACGATCTGGCAGCCCGCTTCCTCCAGACGGAGAATTTCCGCAACTGTAGCCTCCACGTCCGCTGTTTTCGTGGTACACATGCTTTGAATAATGACTTCATTGCTTCCGCCGATCGTCAAATTACCGACTTTAACAGGTCTTGTGTCTTGTCTCAAAAACATGATCTTGTTCTCTCCCATAACGCCAAGACTCCACCCCTACCCCGCTGAAAAGCCTAGCGGCCAGCGGGAAGGAAGTGGAGAGACGGCAATGAATTTCCGAAAGCGGCCCTTCGTTTCCAAAAAGGCTTAGGCGCTTTCTTCCTGTTTATTTTCTTTCTTGCTGATTAATTCCGGCACGATTTTTTCCTTCACGACCTGCTCCGTAATGACGCAGTCCTTGATATCATCGCGGGAAGGAACCTCATACATCACGTCCAGCATGATGCCCTCGATGATCGCCCGAAGGCCGCGGGCGCCGGTATTGCGCTTAATCGCTTCTCTCGCAATGGCTTCCAGAGCTTCCGGCTCGAATTTGAGCGCAACGTTATCCATTTCAAGCAGCTTCTGATACTGCTTCGTCAGGGCGTTCTTCGGCTCGGAAAGAATGCGTACGAGCGTCTTCTCATCAAGCGGCTCCAGCGTGGAGATGACGGGAAGACGTCCTACGAATTCCGGAATCAGACCGAATTTCAGCAGGTCTTCCGGAAGCACCAAGCCGAGGTATTCGCCCGGTTTCAGGTCCTTCTGGTTTTCGCCCATCGCGTTAAATCCAATCACTTTTTTACCGATCCGGCGTTTGATCATCTGCTCGAGACCATCAAAGGCGCCGCCGCAGATGAACAGGATGTTCGTCGTATCGATTTGGATGAATTCCTGATGAGGATGCTTACGGCCGCCTTGCGGTGGAACCGATGCAACCGTTCCTTCAAGAATTTTGAGCAGGGCTTGCTGCACGCCTTCACCGGATACGTCGCGTGTAATCGACGGGTTCTCGGACTTGCGAGCCACTTTATCAATTTCATCAATATAAATAATGCCGCGTTCGGCTTTTTCCACATCATAGTCCGCTGCCTGGATCAGCTTCAGCAGAATGTTCTCGACGTCTTCGCCGACATAGCCGGCTTCCGTCAGGGATGTCGCATCCGCAATCGCAAACGGCACGTTCAGGATTTTAGCCATGGTTTGAGCCAGAAGCGTCTTACCGGAACCGGTAGGACCCAGCAGCAAAATGTTACTCTTTTGCAGCTCGACGTCTTCTATTTTACTGCCTGTGTTAATCCGTTTGTAGTGGTTATATACGGCAACGGACAGGGATTTCTTCGCTTGTTCCTGACCAATGACATACTGATCGAGAATATCGCAGATTTCCTTCGGTTTCGGAATGTCTTTGAGATCCAGCTCTTCGTCGTGGCCGAGCTCTTCCTCTACAATTTCCGTGCAGAGCTCAATGCATTCATCGCATATATAAACTCCGGGACCCGCGACAAGCTTGCGGACTTGCTCTTGGGATTTCCCGCAAAAAGAGCATTTCAGCTGCCCTTTTTCATCGTTAAATTTAAACATGTAAACACCCCTTTAAGATTTAATCGGTGAAGTCAGAACCTGGTCGATAAGGCCGTAAGCCTTGGCTTCTTCCGCGCTCATGAAAAAGTCACGATCGGTATCGCGTTCAATTTTTTCAAGGGGCTGACCTGTGCGTTCCACGTATATTTGATTGAGCTTTTCTCTCGTCTTAATGATCCAGCTCGCATGGATCTGGATGTCTGCCGCCTGCCCCTGAACTCCGCCCAGCGGCTGGTGAATCATCACTTCGCTGCTCGGGAGCGCAAAACGTTTCCCCGGCGCACCCGCCGTTAACAGCAGCGAGCCCATGCTCGCGGCCATGCCGACGCAAATCGTGGATACATCCGGTTTGATGTACTGCATTGTATCGTATATACCCATCCCTGCCGTAACAGAACCACCAGGAGAATTGATATATAAATGAATATCCTTCTCCGGATCTTCCGCAGCAAGGAACAATAACTGTGCTATGACGAGATTGGCGACATCATCGTCGATCGCGCTGCTGAGAAAAATAATGCGATCCTTCAATAATCTGGAGTAGATATCGTAAGATCTCTCGCCCCGGCTCGTTTGCTCTACAACCATAGGTATCAGACTCATGTGTCCAACCTCTTTTCCATTTAAAGATGCATTTCATCCGCCTTACAGCATTATTCTAACATGTTCAAAGCATGATGTCATTTTTTCACTTTATACCCCGCAATACATTGTATGAACCCGGCCGTAAAATATAGCCTAATCGAAACTCGACACTTTTCAAGATCGGTTATGTATGGAAGAAAGTTTTATCCATTTTATACTTTATTTAGGCATAAAATGGATAATCCCAGTTAAAAATAAGGCACGCAATGGAATATACGTGCCTTATCTCTCTATAGTATCCTATGTTCGGCTTTGCAATGCGAAGCCTCAAATGGAATATTCAACAATCTTCCGGTTATTACTCTGCAGTTTCAGCAGCCTCTTCGGCAACTTCAACTTCCTTGCTGTTGTCAACGAGGAGTTCAACCGTTTTGCGAAGGGAAATTTCATCACGGAGGCTTGCAAGCGATCCGTTAGCTGCCAAAATGTTGCGAATTTCGTCAGCGGAACGTTTGTAGGCTTCTGCCATCGTTTCGAGTTCCTTGTTGATGTCTTCTTCGGTTACTTCGATGTTCTCTTCTTTGGCGATTTGCTCGAGCACCAGGTTGTTGCGAACGCGTTTTTCAGCGTCATCCTTCATTTGCTCTTGCAGATCCGCAGTCGTTTGTCCGGAGAAGCTCAGGAACATTTCAAGGTTCATGCCTTGGCTGCGCAGACGGTTGTCAAAATCACGCATCATGTTTTGAATTTCGCTGTCGATCATCGCTTGAGGAATTTCGATTTCGGCATTCTCGGAAACTTTGTCTACGACAGCAGCTTCTTTTTTGCCTTTCGCTTCTTGTTCCTTGCGAACCAGAAGTTCTTTTTTCAGATCTTCTTTGTATTCGGCCAGTGTTTCAAATTCACTTACGTCTTTGGCAAATTCGTCATCCAGCTCAGGCAGCTGTTTGCGTTTGATTTCGTGAACCTTCACTTTGAAGATGGCTTGCTTGTTCGCCAGCTCTTCAGCATGATACGTTTCAGGGAATGTCACTTCAACATCCTTGAAGTCGCCTGTTGCCAAGCCGACAACCTGTTCTTCGAAACCAGGAATGAACGTGCCGCTTCCAAGCTCGAGCGAGTAACGCTCTGCTTTTCCGCCTTCGAAAGGAACGCCGTCCACATAGCCGTCAAAATCGATAACAGCGATGTCGCCGTCTTGAGCTGTGCCTTCGTCGATGACAGCCAGTTCAGCATGACGCTCTTGCAGGCGGTTCAGTTCTTCGTTCACTTCTTCTTCGGATACTTCGACTTTTTGTGCAGGAACTTCTACGCCTTTGTATTCGCCAAGAGTAACTTCTGGCTTAACTGTTACTTTCGCTTTGAATTTGAAGGCTTGTCCTTTTGCAAATTGATCGATTTCAACTTCAGGACGGTCTACAGGAAAAATATCCGTTTGGTCAACAGCTTCTGTATATACCTCTGGAAGCAAAATATCGATGGCGTCTTGGTATAAAGCCTCTACTCCATAGCGAGACTCGAAAATCGGCCGAGGTACTTTACCTTTACGGAATCCAGGTACACTCGCTTTTTTCACAACTTTATTAAAGGCTTTGTTAAGCGCATCAGTAACACGATCCGCCTCTACTTCTACTTCAAGAACGCCAAGGTTCTTCTCTATTTTTTCCCAGGTTGCTTTCATTTTATGCCTTCCCCTCCAAAAATATTTCACATGGTCATGAGTTTAACACGCACAGAATAACCACTATAGTATAAACAAGATTGAACCCTTTTTCAAGGGCAACCCTGTGGCAAGTCTAAGGCAGAGCCTCCTACTTTTTCTAACCGTTGGTCCCTGCTGCAACAAATTGCTTCATCGTGCGGTAAGCCTGTTCGAACCGAAACCGCATGGTGTCCGTCACGCCGTACATATATCTGATCTCTTCATCGCTGCGGCTGCCTGTAAGGCTTTCGGAAACGACCTGGTGCAATGACGCAGCCCAGATGTCAATCGTCTCGTCATTTTCATCCACAATGGAGAAATAATCATCCGTGCCGTAAATGGCCATGATAAACTGCGTCCAAAGCTCCTGCGCAAAATAGTACAGCGTCGGCTCCTGAACCTCCGTCTGCCCGGCTACCCGCTCGGTAATCAGCCCGATTTGCGGCGGAAACTCATCCGGGCTCAGCGGCACGGATTCAATATCGATACGCGCCCGTTCCTGACCGCGGATCAGTTCGATGTTCCCCTGCATGCCGCGCTTGCGCAGTGCCTGCAGAACCCGGAATTGCAGCAACGGATGCAGCGGCTTGCTTTGAAGCCACGTGACGAGTGATTCGTCGATCTCGGCGCCTTCCAAATACGACAGCTGCTCGAGCGCAAGCAAATTTTGCTCGCCGAGAGGCTCCTGCATGGCCGTCTGGAGCAGCTTATCTGCATAAAGGCGGTCTTCAGCGAGCTTGGCCTGTACGTTCTTGCGCTTCATCTCATCTTCGTCCGGCTCTTCCTCATCAGCCTCCCACGGCTCTCCGTCCGCAGCCTCCCCGTTATTGTCGCGGTTGTACTGCGGAAACGCGGCTTCCAGCCATTCCAAAAGCGCCTGCCATTCATCATAATGCCGCTGATCCTGTCCCTGGCATTGCAGCAAAAAACGCAGCAGATCCATCGCTTCCCCGTATCGTTCATTTTCCAGCATGACCGTCAGCTGAATTTGATAAAAGTCGAGTGTCTTTGGAAAGAGGACTATGTTGTCTTTCGTTGGGGAATGGGAATCATTAATAGGGGATTCCTCCTTTCTGTCCGGGTATCTCAATTTGTTGATTATAGCATACCCTCTTCGCACATGAAAAAAAACAGCCTGCATATGTACCATGCTCTATCGTATAATATATAAAACCGTTTCATCATACCGAACGACATTTCGATTGACATTTCGATTTCGGATATGAAATTCATTAATGAAGAATCGGCCGATTGAATCAGTTTCCGTTGATTTTGCAGGCGCTGCTTATGCTTTTATTTAATTGTGTTAATTTGTTGTTGTAATATTTTTATCCATATGCTATGATATTTCTTGCTTGAAATTTTTCATGTCCCAGTAGCTCAGCTGGATAGAGCAACGGCCTTCTAAGCCGTCGGTCGGGGGTTCGAATCCCTCCTGGGACGTAACAAAGCCACTCTTCGGAGTGGCTTTTTGATTTCCTCGGAGGGATGAGAACCCATTAGGGTTCGTCGGAGCATAATCCTCGATAGCAACCGCTTCGCAGTCAGATTAACTTGTCTTCAATGGGATCAGCTGATTCATCTCCAGAAGTGACCATAACCTGTCCGTCAATTCTTCCGTAGAACATGGCATGGATTGGTTGAACCACCACTCGATCACACCGACGATCGCCGAACTCATGAATTGCGCAAATATCGATTTGCTCAGGTCATCTATGCTTACATTGGTTTCGTCCATCTGTTCCATGATCTGTTTATTGATCATGCTGTTCAGATGAATCCTGAAGGAAGAAACGTCTTTGATGCTCAACAGGGTCTTATATAATGGAGCGTTTTGCTTGATTTCTTTAATCGTATGGAGCAAGAGAGTCTTCGTCGGAAAAGTTCCGGTTGCATCCGGGGAGTAACAGCTTTCCATCAAATGAGTCAGTTGGGCTTCTATGCACTTATCCAATAGATCGTATTTGTCCGAGTAATGCGAATACACGGTGCCTCGATTGACGTCGGCACGTTCTGCGATATCGTTGATCGTTATTTTCTCGAATTCTTTCTCCGCTATCAATTGCATTAAGGCATTCATTATGGCGGCTTGATTTTTTTTGATTCTTCTGTCCACGAAAGAGTCCACCTTTATTAAACAATTCATATTCATCTGTTGAAAAACCAACAAAACCGGTAAATCTAGCGATTGCTGCCGGTTTGAGTGACTGCTATCCTTACTTTATTCAATGAATGGTCAAAAATCAACAGATGTTCAATAAAGGGGATGTGAAGATGAGGATATTGGTCTACGGGGCGGGCGTTCTGGGCAGTTATCTTGCTCATGTATTGGTGCGCGGAGGGAATGAGGTTACCGTGCTGGCAAGAGGCAAGAGAGCTGTGCAACTCAAGACGAATGGGCTTGTCATCCGACATTATTTTCAGCGTCGCACCACGGTCGATGAAGTAAACGTCATTCAAGAGCTTACGGCCGACGATCTCTACGATCTCATTTTTGTCGTTATGAAATACAATGATTTCCCATCCGTTCTATCTATACTAGCCGAGAATCGGTCTTCCAACATCGTTCTCGTTGGGAACAATGCGGATGCCCTTGGGATGCAGAACGAAATTCAAGAAAAAAGTAAGGCAAAGAAAAACGTCATCTTCGGCTTTCAGATTAGCGCTGGAATCCGAGAGGAGAGCGGACGCATGATCTGCATCCGCGGAGGCGGGCAAATGATATTAGGCAGCTTAGACGGAGAGATCACCATAAAGCCTATCCTAGAGAGCGCATTTAAGAAAGTGAAGTATACATTAGCTTATCATGAGGATATCGACGCATGGCTTAAAAGCCATATCGTGACGATCGTTGCCTTGAACTCGGTTAGTTATCTTTACGACGGCGATTTAAAGAAAGCAACGAAGGACAAGAAACTCTTTAACCAGGCCATTTCCGCTATGGACGAGGGGTTTCAACTATTGGAGAAGTTAAATTACACGATTACTCCTGCCAGTCAGGTTAACCTTGTTCGTAAGCATAGACGGATCACATACATGGGTCTAATCATCGTTCACAATTTGCCGTTTATGAAATTGATAGATGGTTCTTTCAGTGAAATTGCCGCTTTGTTCGATTCGTTCAAAAAGCTGAAAAAACATATCAATATCGCGACTCCCTATTGGGATGAAATGGAGAAGCGAACGATGTCCAAGTTTGTTAGCCGCTAAACTCCCGAATCTCATTCCATCCAGCTCATTAAATCCGTATTGCCTTTCCTAAAACACACTCCACTTGAATCGCGAACCACAACGAAATAAAGCAGCAGCCACCATATGAAGTGGTGGCTGCTGTTGTTGTCCTTTCCCCATCCCAATGCGGAGGGGCCGAATCTTATTCACTTCGTAGCAGCGGAGAGGACGTTAATATTCATTCAATAAACTTGGGGGCAATAGCGATCAGAGGAATGTTTCGTACTCAGCATTGTGAATCCCCGTAACCTATTCCTCCTCCGACGCCTGCCGCGCATGATGGTACAGCTGCTCGTAATAGCCGTGCATGGCAAGCAGCTCATCATGCGTCCCCTCCTCCACCGCTCTTCCGTCCTTCATGACGAGAATGCGGTCGGCGTGCATTACCGTGGACAACCGATGCGCGATGATCAGCGTCGTGCGTCCCTCGGACACGGTTTGCAGGGCATTTTGTACGAGCTGCTCCGTCTGCGAATCCAGATGCGCCGTCGCCTCGTCAAGGATCAGAATCCTCGGCTCGAATACCATGATCCGTGCAAAGGAGATTAGCTGGCGTTCACCCGCGGACAGCCCGCTGCCCCGTTCCGAGAGCAGCGAGTCATACCCCTGCGGCATCCGCATGATCATATCATGCACCCCGACATGCCGGCACGCCTCCGTCACCTTTTCCCGGGAAATGTCGGTTTGAAAAAGACGGACATTGTCCAGCACGCTGCCCGAGAACAGGAACGGCTCCTGCTGAATAAGTCCGACCAGACGGTGAAGCTGCTGCTGCGGAATATTGCGAATATCGATATCGTCAATCCGGATGCTGCCGCCGTTCACATCGTAAAACCGGTTCAGCAGGCTGATCAGCGTGCTTTTTCCAGCCCCCGTCGTACCTACGATCCCAACCATCTCTCCGGCATCCAGATGCAGATCAAGATCGGGGATCACCGGACTCGACGGCGAATATCCGAATGTAATATGATCGAAATCCACTTTACCGCGGGCATCGTCCGCTTTCAGCATCTTGCGGCGATCAGGCTGCGGATCTTGGACCTCCGGCTCGGTGCTGAGTATTTTCCAGATCCGGTCCATGGAGACCATCGTCGATTGAAACGTGTTCCACTGCATCGTGATTTGGTTGATCGGCTGGAAAAATTGCCGGATATAGCTCGTGAAAGCATAAAGGACGCCAACCTCCATCGCATTGTGGAAGACGGCCATGCCGCCAAGCCACACGACCAAAACGAGGGCCAGGTTTCCCAAAATATCAAAGGTGCGGTTAAACAAAACATTGGCCCGTACTTCGCGCATATTGCCTTCCCAATAGCTCTCATTATGCTCGTTAAAGCGCCGGGTTTGTTCTTCTTCTTGGCGAAAGGCTTGGATGAGGCCCATGCCGGAGAGATTCTCCGCAATGAAGCCGATCAGCCGCGACAGCCGGCTGCGTGTCACTTGATAAGCCTGGCGCAAATAACGCCGGAACATGAAGGCCACCAGCGCGATCACGGGCAAAATGGTCAGAGAATACCAGGCCAGCGTCGTATCCAGACGGAACATGAAATAGATAATGAGGATAAGCGTCATTCCGTCGCGGATCAGGCTCAGGAGAACCTGGGTGAAAAATTGGCTGATCGTCTCGGTGTCGCTGGACACGTTCGTAACCAGGCTTCCGCGATGGACCTTGTCGAAGTAAGACATGGAAAGTTTAGAGATATGATGAAACAAATCTTTTCGAATCTTCGCCACGATGCCCTGTCCGGCAAACTGAAGGAGGTTATTTTGCAGATATGTAAACAGAAAACTGATGAGCGAGATTCCCAGATATATTCCCGCCATAAGGGCGATGAAGCCAAACTCGGCTTTGCCTTTGGCCAGATGATCGTCGATGACGATTTTGACCAGAAAGGGCTGGAGCAAATCCGCTGAAATGCCAAGCAGCGCGCAGATAAAAATACCGGCAAACGTAAGCTTATGCGGCTTGGCGTACTTCAATATATTATTAAAAGCTTCAAAAGACTTTCCTTTGCTCTTGCCGGATGACTGTTGTGCCGCCAACGCGGCGGCCTGTGGATTAGGCATGCTGCAGTCCCTCCTGTTGAATCCGATACATGGATGCGTACAATCCGTCCCTACGTGCCATAAGCTCTTCATGGCTTCCGCGCTGCACAATCCGTCCTTCGTCCAGCACGATAATTTCGTTCGCATGCTGCACGCTGCTGATCCGGTGGGCGATAATCAGCGTGGTTTTACCCTGCCGCTCTTTGACGAGATTGCTCAAAATGCCGGATTCCGTCAATGTATCCACCGCGCTCATGCTGTCATCGAGAATAAGCAGCTCCGGCCTTTTCATCAGGCCCCTCGCCAGGCTGGCGCGCTGCCTTTGACCGCCTGAAAGCGTAAGGCCGCGTTCACCGAGCTTGGTCTGGAAGCCTTCCTTGAATGTGTTTACGCTTTCCAGCAGTAAAGCTTGGTCCGCCGCGCGCTGTACCTGCTCCATATTCGCGGAACGGTCGCTGAAGGCGATGTTATCGGCAATATCCGTACTGAACATAAAGCCATCCTGCGGGACATAACCGATTTTGCGCCGCAGCGTCTCAAGCGATACTTCCGTGATATCCTCCCCGCTGACGCGGATGCTGCCGGCCGGAGGCTCATATACACGAAGCAGCAGCTTTGCCAGCGTGGATTTTCCGCTGCCCGTGCGGCCGATGAGTCCGATCGTATGACCCTTACGGATGGTAAAGCTGATATCCTGAAGCGCCTTTTCCGAAGTGCCCGGATAAGAGAAATTCAGGTGGCTGATCTCAATATCGCCAATGGAATCCAGCTCGATCGCTGCATCATGATCCCTTACGCTCGGCACCTCGGCCAACAGCCGATTGACCCGTTCCAGTGAAGCGCCGGAACGCTGCATCATGTTGATGACATTGCCGATCTGCTGCAGGGGTCCGGTCAGCATCCGTAAGTAGAAGGTTAACGCAACGAAGTTCCCCAGCGTCAGGTGATGCTGAATGGTCATGTATCCGCCGACGAGAAGCGAAACCACAAGAGATAATGCCCCAAGAAAAGGCAGGATTGCCTGGAACAGAGAGGACATCCGAACCAGCCGAAGCTGCGCGGACCGCACGCCATCGACGGTTTCGTCAAATCTTTTTTGCGCGGTTGCCTCCATGGCGAAGGTCTTTGTCACGCGGATTCCGCCGATTTGCTCGTCGGCCGATTCGGTCATGGTTGCCAAATCTTCCTGCACATGCATGGATCTTTCGCGAATGCGCGGGCCGAAATAGATGACCAGAAAAGGAATCAGGATCAGCGGGCATACGCTGACCAGAATCAAAATGACAGGAATGCCTGTAATGAGCATCATCGCCACGCATGAGATCACCATGAACACCGCGTTGGTCGTTTGCGTTACCCCAAAGGATATCGCTTCGCGAACCGAGGTCACATCATTCATGACATAACTCAGCAGCTTGCCGGTCCCCTGCTTGGAAAAGAAATCTTCGCTCAGCCGGGAAAACTGCGCAAATATGCGCCCCCGGGTCAAAAATTCGAAGCGCCGTCCCAGCCTCATGATCGTAAACTGGCCGAGTCCGAACAAAATGCCGTACGACACGGCGATCGCAAGCAAAATCAGGCTTTGCTGAATGATTCCCTCCCGTCCCAGCGTGCCGTCCTTCAAACCGTCCGTGACGTTGCCCAGCACCTGCGGCAGCAAAGACTGGTCTACGTTCGACAAGATGATCAGCACGATTGCCATCAAATAGAGCAGCTTGTTTTGCTTCAGATAACGGGTGAGGAGTTCAAAGTTTTTCATCGGGTACTTCCCTCCTTGTACGATACTTTACATTCCCTTTACCGTTCTCACATATCTAAAATATAGCATATATCCAAATGACCGGCGGCTTGACCATCAAGCTCTGGAGGCCGTCAACCCTTGATATGACTAGGTTTTCATATAAGAAAAAAAGATTATCATGCGCATCTTCTCTCAAAACGAGCGTTGGAAGGTCCGGACTCTTATAGTTATAAACTATATGTTTTATATCATTAATATATTTCACTTATAGGACTCACTATGCCACAATAAGGCCAGCAAACCAAATGGAGGTGCTTGAATCATGAATTTGAAAAATCAGTGGCAGCCGGGTTCCTATGATCAAAAGCTCCACTTTGTGTCTTCGTACGGCAAGGACCTGATTGCCTGGCTGCAGCCCGCGAAGGATGAAGTCATTCTGGATTTAGGCTGCGGAACGGGCGACCTGACGCATGAAATATCCTTGGCGGGCGCACGCGTTGGCGGCTTGGACGCCTCTGGGGACATGATCCGCCGAGCGCAAGAGAAGTATCCCGAGATCGTGTTTGCCGTCGGTGACGCCCAGCGTTTCAAACTGAATTATGCATGCGACGCGGTCTTCTCCAATGCCGCGCTTCACTGAATGCAGGATGCCGCAGGGGTGGCCAAAAGCGTATGGAACGCTTTAAAGCCCGGCGGCCGGTTCGTCGCCGAGTTCGGAGGCGCAGGCAATGTGCGGGCGATCGTCGACGCAATTACGGAGGTATTAACCTCGGATTACGGAATCGAAGCGGCCGCAAGAAATCCGTGGTATTTTCCTAGCCCTGCCGAGTATAGCTCCCTTCTGGAAAAGCAAGGATTCGTCGTACGCATGGTGTACTATTTTGACCGCCCCACCAAGCTTCATGACGGCGCGGACGGCATGCTCAGCTGGCTGGCCCAATTCGGCGACGATTTCTTTCAAGGGATGCCGCAGGAAGCCGTACGAGAGGCTTGCGCCAAAATTGGCGACAAGGTGCGTGCTGCCTTGTGGAAAGACGGCGCGATATACGCCGACCACAGACGGTTGCGCGTGATGGCGGAGAAACCCGCGGAGGCTGCTTCACTGAAGTAGCATCGAGAACAAGAGTTGTACGGCAGCTCTTTTCTCATGCTTCTTCCCCTCCGTTCTCAAGCATACTCTCTTGCCCGGTAAAGAAGCTTACGACGCAAAAGCGCCTACGTTCGGTTATCGTCAACCGAACGTAGGCGCTCCTGTTTTAAGATTCATTTTATTCGTTTTCTCCGATGAACCGGTTGGCTCCTGCTCCCCAGCCCGCAAGCATATAGACCATACCGACGACAAGCAGCAGAATCATAGCGGCCGTCCAGCTGCCGGTCAGGTCATGCACAAGGCCGAACAGCAGCGGTCCGACCGCTGCCAGCAAATAGCCGATGGACTGCGCCATGCCGGACAATTCCGCCGCCTGCTGGGAATGGCGGGTGCGAAGCACGAAAAACATCGTCACGAGGCCGAACGCGGCCCCTGTTCCCATGCCAATCGGAATGACCGCGACCGGAACCAGCGCACTAACGCCTGTCAGCAGCAACGTGAAGCCCAGCATGAAGCACAGGAACGTCAAGAATACGAGCAGACGCTGATTTTTGAAGCGGGCCGCCAGGATCGGCACGATAAAGGTAACCGGCACGCTGAACACCTGCATCAGCGACAGCATCCAGCCGGAAGCGGACGGGCTCATGCCGCGCTCAGTCAGAATTTCCGGAAGCCAGGCGACGATGGAATAAAATACGAACGATTGCAATCCCATTACGATCGTCACCTGCCAAGCGATCTTCGAGGTCCAAACGCTGCTTTTGCCGGAAACCTGCGCCTGCATCGCATCTTGCCGGTATTTAAGCTGCGGCAGCCAAGCCAGCACCGACAGCACGGCCAGAATTCCCCATGTCAGCAGGGAACCGCGCCATCCCGAATGCAGCTGTCCGGCCATTGGCACACTGATGCCGGAGGCGACGGCCGCGAAAATATTCATCGATACGGAATAAATGCCTGTCATGACGCCGGTTCGCAGCGGAAAGTCCCGCTTGATCAAGCTCGGCAGCAATACGTTTCCAAGCGCGATCCCCAGACCCAGCAAAATCGTGCCTCCGAACAAAGCGGCCAGCGACGGGATGAACCGCAAAAGGATGCCGGCGGTAACGGCACAGATGCCGAAAAACAAAGTCCGCTCCATGCCCCAGCGCCGCGAGATGCGCGGAGCCAGCGGGGACATCAGGGCAAACGCCAGCAGCGGGAACGTGGTAAGCAGTCCGGCCAGCGTATGCGACATGCCGGTATCGCTGCGAATCGTTTCAATCAGCGGCCCGACCGCCGTAATCGGGGACCGCAGCGTGGTTGCGATCAAAATTATGCCGACGAGCAGCAAGGCGGCTTTCATGCCGTTCGATGCCGGCCCGCTGCCCGTCCGTTGATTGGCTTGCGTAGTGGTGTTATTCATGATGTTTCTCATTTCCTCCTTCTATATCCTGAAGCAGCATGGTTCGCGATGCGTCGATATAAGCCCGAACCGTATCCGCTGCACCTGCCGCATTCCTGGCGACGATTCCCTCCACAAGCTTTTCGTTCAGCTCCGTGTGAATCCGCAGCAGCTCCAGGCTTGTGCTGCCCTCATGCACCGCCATCTGAACCGCCTCGCTGATCGAATCATACAGGTCGCTTAATATGGCATTGTGGGCCGCGGCAATAATTGCGCTGTGAAAGGCGTAATCGAGCCGGATCAGGTGTTCAAAGTCCCGCTCTTCCCACGCGTAGCGCACCTGTTGGTAAGCGGACCGTATGCGTTCAAGATCCTCCGGTGTGTGCCGCAGCGCCGCCAAGCGGGCACCTTCCTGTTCCAGCGCGGAACGCACGTCCAGCGTATCGCTGAGCTCGCAGCGCTCCAGCCTGCGCGTTAGTGCCGGCGCCAGGCTGCTCGACGAGCAGACATAGGTTCCGTCGCCCTGCCGGGTTCTGAGCATGCCAGCATGAATCAAGGCATGAATGGCTTCGCGGATCGTATTTCTGCTGACGCCAAGCTCTTTGACCAATTCAGGTTCCGCAGGAATGCGGTCTCCGACCGGCCAGGTGCCGTTCTCGATCAATTCTTCCAGCTGGGCCACGATTTGCTCGACCAGCGTTCGTTTCATGGGCCGCTGCAAGTTTGTCATAGCGATTCCTCCAAACATAGGATGTTTGGTTCATTGTAGCATACATTTTCGTATTTTGCAGACTTTTTTCTGAAAACAATATGTAATTAAATTAATGGAATATTGGATTTGTTTTACTTTCTTTCCGATTCCAAAAAAAAGAACTGCCCCTTTAAGGAGCAGTCCTTGTGCTTTTCAATAATCATCACATACAGTCACGCCTGAAATTCACGATGCTGGGAAGCCATTTTGTTCCGGTAAAGCGATGGCAGCTTAATGAACAGGAAGCTATAAATTTCCACGATCGCTATGGCTCCAACGACATCCATGATCACATGCTGCTTCATAAAGAGAGTCGAGGCAATGATCAGAAGCGACATTCCGCTGATGAGCGTCACGTTGACGCGATTGCGTGCCGGACTTTTCCAGATCATCCGCATCACCATGTAGCTGGAGAAGCAGTGGATGCTAGGAAAACAATTGAACGGCTGATCACGATTGTAAATAAAACGGGACAGCTGCGCAAACGGATCATCCCCGAGGACGACTGGCCGCGGCACGGTCGTTTGAAAAACAAGATACACCCCGTAGCACGTCAGCGCGCATACCGTATAAAGGAGCAGCGAGCGGTAATAAGACGGACGGTCCCGGAAAAAGAAGTATACGATGCAGACATAAATGTAGAAAATCCAAACCCCGTAAGGCAATGCGAAATATTTAATGAACGGCATCGCTTGATCCAGAGGCGTAAGGAGCGAATACACCTTATGGGTCGGCTGGTTCACCAAGTGATATAAGTTTCCGAGAACGGGAAAAATAAGCATCAAGAGCAGAGGAGCCCAGCGAAGCAGCGGCTTGGGAATCCTGGTCGTAAGCCAAGTCATTTCATCAGTACCTTTCTGTATGCAAAAATTGGGGCCCTTTGTCTTCTTGGCCCGGTAAGGCTCAAAACTATGCTGAATTATTGTACTCCGCGATCTGCCACGATTCAACACCAATATATGTAGATATTTTGTGAAGGATTCAGCCCTCGGCCAAGGAAAACCTGAAAATGTGACGCAACACGACAGCGGCTCCGCCAATCAGGCTGCCATCAGGTCCCAGCGAAGACTGGGCGATGCTGATCTCGTCCTTCAATACCCGCATGGCATGTTTAAGAACATGATCCCTGACCCTCTCCAGCAACGCGGGATTGTCATAGGCAAGGCATCCGTCTAGAATGATCGCTCCGGGATTGAACAAATTCACCAGATTAACGATGCCCGCGCTCAGATGCTCGGCAATCTCTTCGTTAATATCCAGGGCAAGGGGATCGCCAAGCCGAACAGCTTCTTTATATAAAGACGGATTTATCTCCGAAAAGTTACCCCTGCACTGCCCATTTATCCACGTCGGCCTTCCGGACGATATTCCCGCCACAATTTTCGAATATACGGTAGGCCAGCTGATCGCATTTTCCAGACAGCCTACGTTTCCGCACTCGCAGCGGATGCCGCTCCGGCTTACGCTTGTATGACCGAATTCGCCGGCGCCGCCCCTGCTCCCCCTCAACACGCTGTCATTAACCAGGATCCCTGCTCCCACGCCATCTCCGACCACAATGTAAATTAAATCCTGATGGTCTCCCCAGCTTCCGAATCTCCGCTCCGCGAGCACGACGGCATTGGCGTCGTTTTCGATCCACGTCCTGAGACCGTAGCGCTGCTCGATAATCATCTTCAAGGGGACATTGTCCAGGCGAAGCTTCGAATTGTAATACACGATTCCTTCCTCCACATTCACCACTCCGGGAACCGTGACGGCAATGCCGATGCAGCGATCAAGCCCTCCGCCTTCCTCCATGAACCGGTCTAGTTCCTCCGTCATAAGCCGAATGACCTCATCGCCTTTTTGGCCCTCTACGGGTTTGACCCGCTTGCGTAGCAGGTTGGCATCCAGGTTCAGCTCCGCCACTTCGATCGCGCTATTGGTAATGACCGCTGCAATAATAAAATGGTTATCCGGCGCAAACTGCAGCAGAATCGGCTTTCTCCCCCCGCTCGATTCGCCTTCGCCCACTTCGGACACGTATCCCTCCTTCATCAGCTCCTGCACCGCCGAAGCGACGGTCGAAGGGCTGATGCGGCATTCCTTGGCCAGGCTGATGCGGGAAATCGGTCCCTGACTCCGGATTTTATTCAAAATGATCGAACGGTTGAGCTCCTGAACAAGCTTCAAATCGCCTTTTCGCATTTTTTTCAATCGGGTTCTCCTTTCTTTTTCAAAATACGATATTATATTCCATACTATTCCATTTCACCGGTGAAATATAGTTCGTCCGGCACCTTTCCCAAGACTTATTCCAATTGAAATTATATGTACGCTTTCTGATTCGGCTAAAAAATAAAATTTGTTATTTTTGTAATCGCTTACTTGAAAAAAATATACTGCAAAGCTATAATCTTACGCAACAGATGCCATAGTTTTCCTGAAATGCAACCCGCTTTTGATTATGACTTGCATTCACTTTTTTCGGTGAATGGAATAACTATGACAGTATAAGGCAGGAAAGGAGGTCAGCTTACATATCAGGCAGCGTAAATTGAAGAATAAATCCGTATTTTAAACAATTTAAGGAGGAAATGTCGATGAGAATTTCTGGACTCATAACGATTCTGTTCCTGTTTACTACGGTTTTAGCCGGCTGCGGCGGTTCTTCCTCTGGGGATGCAGGCGGAAAGAAAGTCATCAACGTCGCCTTATGGGATAAAAACGTCAAGGACACGCTCACCAAAACCATCCAGGTGTACAATAAAAGCCACCCGGATGTTGAAGTGAAGGTCACGTATACGCCATGGGCCGATTACTGGACCAAGCTTAAGACCAGCCTCGCCGGCAACAGCGGCCCCGACGTGTTTTGGATGAACGGCCCCAACTTCTACGCTTATGCCTCGAACGGCTGGATCAAAGATCTCCAGCCCCTGATTGATGAAAGCAAGCTCGACACCTCTGTATACACGGACGCGCTTGTGAATCTCTATTCTTACAAGGACCATCTGTACGGCCTCCCGTATTTCCTTGACGCCGTAGGTCTTTACTATAACAAGGAATTATTTGACAAAGCCGGAATCGCCTATCCGGATGACAAATGGACCTGGAACACGATCGAAGAGAACGCCGCCAAAATGACCGATAAATCAAATGGCGTTTACGGTTACGCAGCACTCGTCGACAGTCAGTCCGGTTATTACGATCTCATTCACCAGGCTGGAGGTTACGTCATTTCGGATGACAAGAAAACTTCCGGTTTTGATTCTCCCGAAACGCTGTCCGCTTTCAAGTGGGAGCAAAGCCTGATGGAAAAAGGCTATTCCCCGAGCGCGCAGCAGCAGCTTGAAACGAAGCCGCTTCAGCTGTTCGGTTCGGGCAAGATTGCCATGTTTCCCGCCATTTCCGTCAGCGCTCCGGAGCTGTACAAGCTGCTCGGCGACAAGCTGGGCGTAGCTCCACTGCCGGCAGGCAAAAAGCAAGCCACCATCGTCCATGGACTCAGCTGGGCCATGAACGGGAAGACCAAGCATGAAAAAGAAGCGTGGGATCTGATTCAGGTTCTCTCCGGCAAGGAAGGCGAGCAGCTGCTGGCAGACTCCGGTTTCAGCATTCCTGCATACAAAGGCACCGAGGACGGCTGGCTTAAATCGATTCCTTCTTTGAACCTGCAGGTTTTTGTGGACAGTCTCAAATTTGCCGTCCCTTATCCGGTATCCGAGAAGACGGCTGAGTGGCAGGATGTCGAATCGAAGGAGATTCAGGATGCCTTCCTCGGCAAGAAGACGTTTGAGGTGGCGCTCAAAACAATAGCCGACAAGATGAATGGAATTCTCGCTTCAGAAGGAAAGAAGTAGCCTTGGCACACATGATAGTGTTTCCCTTTGGATAACCGGCCAGCCCCTCCCAAGGGGCTGACCGACAAGACACGAAAGGAAGGTGCTGCCCGTGAGTATTCAAGCGGCTTCAGCGAAGCATCAGCCTGACATCCCCGTCAAGAAAAAGCGCAAAATCTCCAGGCTTGCGTTTCACGAAGCGGCCTGGGGTTATTTGTTCATCCTGCCGGTGGCTCTGGGGCTTGCCGTTTTCTATATGGCCCCCTCCGCCGCCTCGCTGTTTCTCTCTTTCACGACGTGGGACGGCATGTCCTCCCCCGTCTTTAACGGGATCGATAATTTCGTACAGCTTGCGGGAGACGAGAAATTCGTCCGTTCGCTGCTCAACACCCTGCTCTACACTGTAGCCACGGTACCGATATCCATCGCTCTGGCCGTGATCCTCGCGGTACTGCTCAATCAAAAAATCAAGGGAATGATTCTTTACCGGACGCTTTATTTTATTCCCGTCATCACGATGCCCATTGCCGTCGGCATGGTGTGGAAATGGCTCTACAATTCGGAATTCGGGCTGATCAATTTCGTGCTCGGATCGCTGCATTTGCCGCAGCCGAACTGGCTGTTCGACGAGAAATTCGCCTTATTTTCGATCGTAATTGTCAGCGTCTGGACCAGTATCGGCTATAATGCGGTCATTCTGCTTTCCGGCCTGCAAGGCATATCGGCAAGCTATTATGAAGCGGCCTCCTTGGACGGCGCCGGGACGCTCTACCGCTTCTTCCGGATTACACTTCCCTTGTTGACGCCAAGCCTGTTTTTTGTCCTGGTCATGTCCTTCATCAACTCCTTCCAGGTATTTGATCTGGTCTTCATCATGATGGGACAGCAGACCTCGCTGCTGGATTCGACCCGTACGGTCGTGTACAGCATATGGGAGGACGGCTTCAAGTACTTTAATATGGGCTATGCGTCCGCGGAAGCCTTTATCCTGTTCATTGTCATCCTGGTAATCACGGCTTTTCAGATGTACTTTCAGAAGCGCTGGGTTCATTACCAATAATCAAGGAGGGACACATCAATGACAAGCTATGCCGCGGACAGAACCCGCCGGATCGCGGTGCATATACTGCTGATTGCCGGCGCCGTGATCATGATCATGCCATTTTTATGGATGTTGTCCACATCCTTCAAATCGTTTGCCGACTCCATGAAGGTGCCGCCGACTCTGTTTCCGATGGAGTGGCATTTTGACAATTACGCCAAGGTGCTGAGCACCATCGATTTCGGCCGGTATTACGCCAATACCATTGTAGTCACGGTAGGAAGAACGGTCGGGCAGCTGCTGCTCTGCTCACTTGCAGCCTACTCCTTCGCCTGCCTGAAGTTCCCGGGCAAGAACATCATTTTCCTGGCGCTGCTCGCCGTTCTGATGGTTCCATCCCAAGTGGTCATGATTCCGAGCTTCGTCATTATGCGTGAGCTGAATTGGCTCGACACGTTTTATGTACTCATTATTCCGGGCATCTTCAGCGCCTTCGGCACCTTCCTGCTGCGCCAGTTCTTCATGACGCTGCCCAAGGATCTGGAGGAAGCCGCGAAAATCGACGGCTGCAGCTACTTCCGCATCTATTGGAGCATCTATCTGCCGCTTTCCAAGTCCGCCCTGGTGTCTTTGGCGATCTTCACTATTCTGGCTTCCTGGAACGAGCTGCTCTGGCCGCTCATCATGACCAGCTCCGAAGATATGCGCGTGCTGTCGATCGGCATCTCCACCTTTCAAGGCCAGCACTCCACCGATTATCCGCTGCTGATGGCCGGAGCGGTCATGGCGACACTGCCGATCATCATCCTGTTTATTTTCTTGCAGCGGTATTTCATTGAAGGCATTGCCATGAACGGAATCAAAGGTTAACGAAGCTATAACAACTACCGATGACTTTCGAAGCTGACAAGCGGCGGTTTGCAATCATATCTAAAAAAGAACCTTCTCTCCCTTGGGAAAGAAGGTTCTTTTATGTTTAGAGCCTGAAAACGGGTTATTTCTTCAGCTTGCGGTTATTGATCCAGAGCGGAATCCGGAACAGCAGATTGATCAGCAGCACGATGATGACAAGCACCGCTGCCGATCTGTCGGCAATCGACGCAGCGTCTTCAACGATGGCTTCCGATTGAACGTACCAGAGATGAACCGCAAGCGTCTCGCCCGGGGAAAACAAATTGAAATCCCACATTTCGCCCGAGGTGCTGAGACCCGCTGTCAGCAAAATAACGGCCGATTCGCCAAATGCCCGGCCGGCCACGAGACAGATGCCCGTGATGATCCCCTGCAGTGCCATCGGAAGCACTACCGTGCGAATGCATTGGAACTTGGTCATGCCAAGGGCGTAAGAGGCATTCTTCACATCGTTCGGTACCGCCCGCACAGATTCTTCCGTTACCCGTGCCAGCATCGGCAAATTCAGGAACGCGAGACTGACAGCGCCGCCCAGAATGGTCAAGCCGATTTGAAAATACTCTGCGAAAATGGCGAGGCCAAGCATCCCGAAAACGATGGACGGTACGGATGACAAGCTTTCCACGCAAATGCGGAGCACTTCGGTGAATCGGTTTTCGGGCGCGTATTCCGCCATATAAATCCCTGCTCCCACCCCGATCGGGATCGAGATGACAAGCGAAAGAAACAATATATAGAAGGAATTGAACAATACCGGTCCAATGCCGCCCCCAGCATCCATGTCCTCCGGCAGCTTAAGCAGGAAGTCCAGCGATAATCCGGGAAGTCCTTTGCTCAGAATCGTGAAGAGAAGCCACAGGATCAGCAGTACGACCAATGCCCCCAGGGCATAAAAGGCCCCGGTTGCAAGTTTGTTATACACAAGCGAACGCTGCATTTTACGGCTGCGCGTCATATCCGTCATGCCTTGTCACTTCCTTTTCGTCCAAGATAACGGATAAACAGAATGAGGATGAACGAAATGACCAGCAGCAGGAATGCCATCATATGCAGCGCATAGTTCCAGGTGGAATCAAACTCCACGTTGGAAATCTGCATGACGATGTTGCTTGTAAGCACAGAAGCCGGGGTGAACAGCGACTTCGCCAGCTGAGCCGTATTGCCGATAACCATCACGACTGCCATCGTTTCGCCAATGGCACGGGTCATGCCCATGATGATTGCGGCAACGATGCCTCTGCCGGCAGCGGGAATGACCACGCGCATCATGACTTGAAGCCGCGTGGAACCCAGCGCATAGCCTGCTTCCCGGTATTTTTTCGGCACCATGGAAATCGCTTCGTCGCTGATCCGGCATATCGTCGGCAGCACCATCAGCGCCAGCACGAGCGCCGCTGCGAGCAGTCCATCGCCCAGGTTCTCTCCGCTCAGCCTGCGTAAAAAAGGAATGAGGACGGTCAATCCCAGATATCCATATACAATGGAAGGAATGCCGACAAGCAGATCCAAGACCGGACGCATCACATTTTTGAGCCATTTCGGAGCGATTTCGGCGATCAATACGGCAAGGCCGACAGCGACCGGAACGGCCATTAGCAGCGTCAGGGCGGTCAGGGTCAGCGTATTCACGATGATGCCGGCAGCCCCAAAATGATCTTCTTCCGGCGTCCAGTTAAACGAAAAGAAAAACTCTTTGAACGAGATGTTGGAAAAAGTCAGGAGCGCCGTTTTGCCGATAAAAAAGATAACCAGGCCAAGAACGAAGCATAAGGCCAGAATGCTGAACAAAAAATAATACCTAAACAGCCGATTTGCCATCCGTGCGCGCATATATCGGCTGAACCGTTCCTTACCGGGCGGTTTGGCAAATATGGCGCGGTCATCAGGCGCTAATTGCTGGGGGGACGTGCTCACAAGTTTTCCTCCTATAAAGCAGCCAGCCCCGTGATCGATCAGGGCTGGCCGTTGTCGTATACGTCTTCGAGGTTCAAGCAGCCGGTAGCTGCTTTGCCGCTTGGCATTATTTCATTGCAGAGATTGGAATGAATTTCAGCTTTTTAAGCGAACCTTGCTGGAACTTTTGGCTTTGTACGTAATCGATGAATGCTTTGGTTGCGCCTGTAGGCTGGCCCTTGGTCATGTAATAGCCGTATGCCCAGATTTTGTAAGTTCCGTTGATGACGTTCTCCGTCGTTGGTGCCACGCCGTTATGGCTGATCGCTTTGATATCGCTGTTCACGTATACCAAGTCGATATAACCGATGGCATTCGGAGTTGTAGCGACAGCGGTTTTCATATCGCCGCTCGAGCCCACTTCTTTGTAGTTTTTATCCTTTTTGACGATGTCTCCGCCGCCCAAAGCTTTGGCTTGATAGTTAACGCGAGTGCCGGAACCGAATGCGCGGGTAATGACGACGATGTCTGCGTTGTCTCCGCCAACTTCCTTCCAGTTGGTGATTTTTCCGGAATAAATTCCTTTCAACTGTTCGGTCGTCAGGTTAGTCACCTTCACGTTTTTATTCGTGATGGTCGCGAACGGAATGACTGCAACCTTGTTTGCCACCTGTCCGTCAAAAGCTTTGAAGCCTGGAACGTCCATGCTTGCATCCCAGTCGCATGCGCCGATGTCGGCGATGCCTTTTTTCACGGCTTGCGGTCCGGTCACGGAGCCTTTGCCGGATGCAGCGATTTTAACCTTCGGATTCAGCTTCTGGAATTCCTTGGCCGCTTGCAGCGTCAGCGGAAGCAGCGCCGTCGAACCGTTGATGGTGATTTTGCCGGAAAGGCTGGATGCCGCAGAAGCGGAGCCGACCAGGGTAGATACGGCTACCAGGGACGCCGCAGCCAGTAGGGACATTTTTTTATACCATTTCATGTGAATAATCTCCTCTCGATTTGCCGCAAATTATTTAGTAAGCTGACTTGCTTTGCCATTCTCGATAACCACAATTTTGCCGTCGGCCACAACAACCACGCGCTTGCCGTCCGCGGAAATTGCCAGATCGGTAATGTCGGCTTTCGTGCTGTAAATTTCGGTTTTGACTCCGCCTACGATACTGTAAACTTTATTGCTTCCGTCCGCCGCTTCACCTGCAGCAACCAGGTTTCCGTTCGCGCTTGCCGCGCTGATCGTCACGTCCACATCATTGATGAGATCCTGATTTTTGCCGTCTGCGGAAATTGCTTTGATGGATCCTTTGGCGTTCGGATTATCGGAATCCGCGCTCAGATAGGCTACGCTGCCGTTGCTCAGGAACGCCGGATACAGCTTATTGTCAGCCGAAGTGGTGACAGCTGCCGGTTTAGCGTCCTTCACACCCAGATCCAGCGTATAAATTTGCTCGCCCGCACTGGAGTAGTCAATTTTCAAGGAATCTTCCGTACCGTCCTTGTCGGTTGACGCTACGCCGGTAATGTTGACGATATAGGAAATTTTGTTTCCGTCTGGAGACACATGCACCTCGGATTTGTTTTCAACCTTGTCCGCTACCACTTCGGTGATTTTGCCGTCCAGGGTTATGTAAGAAATTTTCTCCTGCTTGTCGCCCTGCACGAAAAAGATTTTTTTGCCGTCGGCCGACCAAGTCAGATCGGTTTTCACGGATGTATCCGAGCCCAGTTTGAGCGGGGAGCCGCCGTGAAGCGCCACCAGATACAGTTGTCCGGTTTCATCCGTATAAGCTGCCGTGTCGCCGCTCGGAGAAATTGTCATACTCAGCAAGTTGTCCGTTGAAGATAATAAGGATGAGCTGTAATCGCTGTTCAGCTGCAGCAGCTCGGCCGGATCCGCATCATCTCTTACCGCGAAAACTTGACCTCTAGCGTCAAAGTTTACGGATGCGAAGCTTCCGGAGATTCTTTCCTTCGTCAGGACGTTCAGCGTTTGCCCGTCCAGAATTTCACCGCCAAGCGCAGCCACAATCGGCTTCACTTCAACGTAGGAACGGTTGTCCTGCAGAACCGGCGCTGTCGTAAAAGAGTGTGCCTCGCCGTTCAGCTTGAACGTTTTGGAGCCCGCTTGAAACTGCAGGTTGTGACCGTCTTTGCCTGTTGTGATGGTGATGACACCTTTGGCGGAAGTCACGGAAGCACCGAATGCTTTGGCCAGATCGCTTACGGCGATCAGCTTGCCGTTTCCGGCTTGCAGCATTTGAACGGTAACATCATGGCCGTTTACCAAAACTTGTGCGCTGGAAACCGCAAATTTCGCTGCCACGGTTTTGGAGGCAGGACTTTTGGCAGGTGCTTTAACGGTCGCTGCTTCGGCAGTTCCCGCCGACAGGGCTGTGGTTACGATAGCTGCTGCTGCAATGATCTGAAGCATTTTATTGTTTTTCAAATGGCTCACCCTTTTCTAATCGCATATTGGATATAGGTCTATTTTCGTATACATTTGTTAAATGTGTTCGATTGGTATGTTATGGAAGTATTAAATATTTGGCGTTGTCTTTTGTAAAAATAGGTATTATCCTAGTTAGAAATAGAGCTTTTCCCAGAAAAATGCCTGAATATGGAAGTTACCGCAAGAGTTATATTGTTAACTGAAGTGATGGAGGCCGAAAAATTGTGTATGTAATCGGATTTATTTTATCGCTAGTCATTGTCCTCGCCCTTATTCCGCCTCTGCGGAAGCTTGCCATCCGGGTCGATTTTGTCGACAGGCCCACCAGCCGGAAAATACACAAGGAACCGGTTCCCCATTTGGCGAGCATCGCCATCTTCCTCGGTTTCATGGTCCCGTATTTGATCCTGAGCCGGCATTGGGACGGCGAAATGGCAGGCATTATCGCCGGCTCGCTGCTGATTCTCGCGATCGGCATGGTGGACGATTGGTACAAAACGCGCGGCAAGGATTTTCCCGCCCTTCCCAAAACGATCGTGCAGGTAGCGGCTGCGGTCATCGTCTACTTCTCCGGCATTTCCTTCGTCGGAGTTACGATTCCGTTTGCCGGGCAAATGATCGTATTTCCGGAATGGCTTCAGTTCATTCTCACGATTCTTTGGATTTTCGGTGTGACGACGGTCATTAATTTCATGGACGGTCTCGACGGTCTGTCCGGCGGCGTAGCCGGCATTTCAGCTTTGACGCTGTTTGTCGTGGCGATTGCCAAAGGCCAGTCCCAATCCGCCATCATGGCCATCATCCTGGTTGGGGTCGCGCTCGGCTACCTGAAATACAACAAGCCCCCCGCCAAAATTTATATGGGGGACGCAGGTGCCACCTTTATCGGATTCATGCTCGGGATTATTGCTTTGGACGGCGCATTCAAGCAGGTAACCGTCATTTCGATTCTGGTGCCGGTGCTGGCACTCGGCGTTCCGATCTTCGACAACATTTACGTTGTCATCAAACGTTATTTGAACGGACAACCCGTATACAAGGCCGACCGCAGCCAGCTTCATTACCGCCTGCTGTCCTGGGGCCTTAGCCCCAAACAAGCTGTCGTATTCATTTATTTGATCAGCTTCTGCCTCTCCCTTTCGTCCATTATATTGATGCTGTTAAGTTGAATTTCAATTCACAGCACGACAAAAAAGCTCCACGGTGCCGCTTCAGCGGCAGTGGAGCTTTTTTATGCTTTTATGGAAGATACACGCAGCATCGGTGCTTTAAGCGCATGAATCCGATGTTATTCGTGTCCGGCAAGCTTTTTGCGCTGTACCGATTTGAAGATGGCCTTGAGCAGCGGCGGGACCGCGACGAAAATAAAGAGCGTGCGGAACAGCTGATAGCAGATTACCACTGACAAATCCGCCCCCGCCTCCTTGCCGATAATCCCCATTTGATCCATTCCTCCGGGCGCGAGACCCAGGAAGGCCGTTATCATGGTTACGGCATGCATTTTGGTCAGGAGCACGCTGAGAGAGATGGAGCAGCCGATCAGCAGCACGCCGCTCAAGAGCGCAAGCGCAACCATCCTCAGCTTGTGGCTTAGCTGCTCGGGCTTCAGCAGCATCCCCACATAGGTTCCGATCACCAGCTGTGATGCATTCAGAAACAAGGTCGGCAGCGCATGCCCCTCATATCCTGATAAGTTCAGCAGTACGGCGGCAATCATCGGTCCAAGCAAATACGCCGTAGGAAATTTGATCCGCTGTCCCACGAAGGCAAAGAGCGTACAGACCGCCGCATAAACGATTATATGAGGAAAAAGTCCGTTCCAGGCGGAGACAGCCGCTTCGTTCATCCCCGCTGCCGCTTCGCTTGCCTCCCCGCCGAAGATCGGGCTGAACACGAGCAGCGGTACGAAAAAGATGATCATCATCAGCCGCGACACTTGTAAAAAGGTCACGACCGTGATGTCGATGCCTTTGATATCGTCGGCTAGTGTGACCATCTGCGTCAGCCCGCCAGGAATGCTTCCCATAAGCACCGTCGGAAACGGGACGCCGGAGAGGAAGGAGACCAGCGCAGCGATCAGCAGGCTGCAGATCAAGAGCAGCATCGTCAGCAGGATCATGGAAGGCAGCTGCTTTCCGATCTGCTGGAGCGTCGCCATTGTAAATGACAATCCGATCGTATAGCCGATCACGATCATCCCTGCGTTGCGGAGCACCGGCGGCCACAGCGGCTTAACCGTCTTGATTGTCTTGGAGGCGATCAGGACGAAGATCATCGGCCCGAGCAGCCATGGAATCGGCATGTGTATCCATTGGAAGACATAAGCGCCAATCACGCCGCAAACCAGCGTATAGATCAGCCGCAGCGGTTTACTTGACATCCGCGGTCAACTCTTCGATCCGCTTAGGGATATCGCCTGTAAAGGATCCGCCATGATAGCAGACCACGGTCTCAATCTCATAATCCAAAAATTTACGCACGGATTTCAATGCTTGCTCCATGTCCGGCGTGACGGGCGGATTGGGTCCGCATAACTCGCCATCGTTGACGGTGAGCGCGTCGCCGACCAACAGTGTCTTGCTGTCCGCATGGTACAAGCTGATATGCCCCGGCGTATGTCCAGGCGTATGAATCACCGTAAGCCCTCCACCGTAGGGCAGAACATCCCCTTCCGCCGCAAGCTCGGTTACCTGAGGGGCGGATTCTTTGGAAAAAGCATGCTTGAATTGTTCATATTCCTCGGCAGCAAGCAAGTTACTCAGCATTTCCTTGACTTGCGGCCGCATTTTCAGGAACGCGATTTCCCCGTCGATGTACGGACGGTCTTCCGCGTGCGCCCATACCTTCAAATCTCCGCGCATGCCCAGAAACTTCGGCAGGCTTCCCACGTGATCGACGTCCTGATGCGTCAGAATAATCGCCGTCAAACCTTCGGCCTCAAATCCGGCCTGGCCGGCAAGTTTCATGATGGCCTCATACAGGCCGGGCATACCGGTATCGACGAGGGCCCAGTCGTCCTTACGGCCAACGATCACCGGATGAAGCACCATTCCCGAACCAGCAATGGTCAAATCCAGCACTTCTAATCCTTCGGTTATTTTCATCTGTTCCAAAGCGCTGTGCTTTGGTTCACCTCCTGCCATGATTTAAAAACCCACGAGTCCATTATATGACCCATGGGTTCTATCCGTCAATTCTCCACATTGACCTGCCACGCCTGACATGGCAAAATACAAGGGTGAGGTGGAAGTAATGGAAGTGATCAAACGCCAGCAGATCATCCAAACGGCGATGGATATTTTCAAAGAAAAAGGATATGTTGCCGCTTCGATGAAAGAAATTGCCGAAGCCTGCGGCATGGCCAAGGGCAGTATTTACAAGCTGTTTCCTTCCAAGGAGGAGCTGTTTACCGCTGTATTCGTGGCATGCCATCAGACCATGTTCTCGCTTGCAAGGGATTTGGATGATGTGCAGCATGCTTCGCCCCAAGACCGGCTGCGGCTCCAAATCGAATTCCAGCTGCAATACATGCTTGAAAATTATTATTTCACAAGTGAATTTAAGGAGCTTCCCGTCAAAGATAACGAGCATTTCATCGCTGCCTGGAAGAAGAAAAGAGTAACCCTGCTCCAGCTGCATCACGACTTCTTTTACGAGGCTTACGGGGCGACGATCGAGCCGTACATCTGGGATATCGTCGTCATTTTTCGAGGCATGCTGAGAGAGTATCTGTCTTACGCGAACCAAAAGGTCATTTCGCTGCCGACGGACGAACTCGCCCGGTTTATCGAGGAACGGATGGATGCGGTTGTACAAGACATGATGAAGAGACAACCGGTTCCCGTCATGAATCAAAACAATGTGCGTATTAACGAGCTGAATCCGGCCGATGCCCGTACACGGCTCGAACTCGTTCAAAATGATCTCGACTCCCTCAAGGAGCAAATTATGGTGCTGCCTATGAGCGAGCATCAGCAAAAGGAGCTTCTGGACGTGGTTCTCCTGCTGCAGCAGGAGCTTCGCCGGGAAGAGCCTAATCCAACGCTGCTGCGCGTCTATACATCCTATCTGGAGCATAATCCGGTGCTGGGACAGCTGGCCAAGCAGCTGCGTTTGATGATCTGACCGACGGAGGCACAATAAGTAAAATGACCCGGAATGAGGGCACGCGTGTAAAACGCGTCTCATTCCGGGTCATTTTTCACTTTAAACGGGTCACGCTCTTTGGGGCAGCTTCTCTAACGGAATCTCCTTGAATCAGGGTCACATAAATCCGCTCATGATCCACCTTTTCCCCGGAAAGGATTTTGATCAGCTGCTCCGAGGCGAGGGCGCCCCATTTGCGCTTGGAATAATCGATCGTCGCCAGCCGAGGCTGCATATAGCGGGTCAGCTCGATATTATCGAATCCGATCAAATGAATCTGTTCGCCGATCGCAAACTCCGTATCGGCAATCCGGTTGCATAGGCCGATCGCCATTTCGTCGTTCAGGCAAAATACGGCCACCGGCTCCGTATACTCCCGCATGATTTGCTCCGCCGCCAGTTCGCCGCCGCTTTTTTTGAAATCGCCCTGGATTTCGATCCATTCCACATCCTCTGCCCGGTCCGCAACCATTTTAACGGCCTTCATCCGCTGCGTCGAATCATACGAGCCTTCAGGACCGGATACGACGTAGATTTTTTTGTGACCCTTATCGACCAAGTATTCCGTGGCGAGGGTAGCTCCCGCTTTATTGTCCAGCAGGACCTGATTGATGTTCGGGTGCTCAAGCTCCCGGTCGAGCACAACGATTTTATGATTGCGTTCCGCGTATTTGAGCAGCTCCTCGCTGGAGAAGGTATGATCCAGAATCACCGCGCCATCGATCATGCGCTCCGGCAGCATGCGGTGGGATTGCTTACCGCTGCATACGATGAGATCGTATCCCTGCGAATTGCATACTTCCTTCATCCCGTCCAGCAGTTCCCCGTAGACGTCGCCTTTAAAATCGGTCAAGAAGACGCCTAAAATTTTCGATTCTCTTTTCTTTAATGTCCGCGCAGCCGCGTTTGGGACATAATTCAGCTCTTTGGCGATCGCCAGAATCTTCGAGCTTGTCTCATCCGTTACCTTGCTGCTTCCGTTAAGCGCATAAGATACCGTAGAAATCGATACACCGGCTTTTTTAGCGATATCCTTTATACTTACCAATTGTCCTCGCTCCTTACTATGGTTAACCCTCTTTGTCGGTTCATGCTATGTTTATGATCAAATATTTGCTTATGGAAAAGGGCGATCCCTAAAGATCGCCTAAAAATTTACATAAAAATGTCGATTACATGATGATTGCCGTTCAAGGCTTGGTGTAGGGCCTCCTTGGATAAACGCAAGCCGCCTTCGCGGTAAGGATTGGCCACTCGTTCCGCATTCAAGGTCTCTCCGTTGATCGCAACCTGACTTACGGCCGCGCCGGTGATATGGTAGGCAAACGTAATTTCGACGCCTTCGTACCGGAAGTCAAAACGCATCCCGTCAAGCGAAGCCGGCAGCACCGGATCGATCACCAAGCCTTCATGATCCTGACGGATGCCCAGCGCGTTCGATATCAGCTGGTTCATGTAGATTCCCGGTCCGCTGGAATATATTCTCCATCCGCCTTTCACCTGAACCTTGCCGCTGCGAAGCTCGTCAAAGTTCGCCTGCGCATCGTAACGGGTATTGAATTTGCCGTCGGAACTGCTGAAATACGTGTTGCTTTGCCGGATTTCCGCGTTCGGAACGACATCGCGGATGCCTACCGGGTTAATGACGTTCAGCCCGTTCCATACATCTTCCGCGTGACCCAGCTTCGCCATGGCCTCAATGAAGCGGATATGGGCATGCACATATTGAAGCCCCACTTCACGTCCGAAGTTGGCGGCTTGCTCGGCCCGCTTGAAATGCGTGCTGACGCCGCCGGCATATTGGGCAGGACGGTTCATCAGCCGCACGCCGTCAGGGAAGAACAGCTTCTCCTTGATCAGCTTGTAATGCGACTCCGCACGTTCCGGATCAAGAAGCTCTGCGATCATGCTGCGCGTCATCGGAAGCAAGCGGTATTGAATGCCCGTTTCGATATCCGTCGGATGCAGCATCAGCTTCGTTTCCGCCGGATCCTCCATATAAAGGAAGCCGGGGATCACGTCCGTTTGCAGCATGTAATGGTTATAATCCCGTTTCACGCCGGCAGCCATCTCCTGCAGCTCTGCCGCGAGATCCGGTTCTGCGGAAAGCAGTACGGAAGAAAGCTGGGTCAGCGTCTGATACGTGAGCGCAACCGTCCAGCTGCTGACCATATACTGCTTCAGCTGCGCATTCGCCGGCTGGAGCGTATCATCCCAGTCCCCGTCGCCATATGCGGAAAGGTAGGTGTCATGGAGGAAATGGCTGCGGATGTAGCCGATTTCCTTGTTCACGTGATCCAGCACGGAATGAAGCTGCTCCGTAAACCGGAAGCTTCCCTTCACGGTATAAGGAACCTGCTCCTGCAGAATCCCGAAATCCTGGGTGGCTATCAGATAATCGCTGAGCACCTTGAGCGGCCATACGATGATGTCGCCATGGCTTTCTTCCTGCTGAACAGGCGCATAGTTGTCAAACATAAACCACTGTGGCCAGTTGCCGTCATCCTCATACTGATGGCTGAATACGGTGAGCAGAATATCCCGTACCTGCTCGAATTTCTGGGTAGCCATGAAATACTCGGAAGGCCCCTGGCACACGTCCCGCGTGCCCCAAGCTGCTCCGCCGTACTGCTCCAGCCCGTGAGGAACCGAGTAATGGACGAGCATGTTATGTGTATACCACCACGCCAGCGCATTCACTTTGAAGAAGTCGTCCCCTTCATTTCCATCCGCGCCGCTCAAGTGGAAGCCGTTCATGACCTGCTGGTAAAAGTCGCGGTATTTCGAAATCTCTTCTTCTATATTCTTGCTTGATGCCGGAAGTTCCTCTCCGTCCAGCAAACCTTGTACCGTAATTTTCCATTCGGAGGCCGGGGCGATCTGCATGGTTACCAGCGAAGCACATCCGGAGGAAACGCCGTCCGCAAGCACGCTTTCATCGCCGATCAGGACATCTGCCCCTTCCACCCACATCTTGTATTGCAGATGCGGATAAGCTTCCATACGGATGGCATCCTGCCCGCCGAAGAACGTGAGCACGCCATTGTCGTTCTTCATGTGAAGCGGTGCCTCATATTCATTCACGTCCATCGTGACCTGGTTCGTCACCAGGAAACGATAGGCTTTGCCGCTTTCGGAGCGCACCTGAAGGCTCACCTCCGGCGTATCGACGGTCGTGAAGTTCGTTATGATCAGCGTGTCATCCGCCATTTTATAGTACCAACGCACATAGTTAAAACCGATCTCAAACAGGGATGGCATCGTGAGCAGACGGTACTTTCCGCCAACTTCCACGTAGATCCGCTGCCCTGCCGTCTTGGGAACGTTCAGGGCACTGCGGGCATTGCTCATCATCTTGTTGAAATTCGTGTTGCCCACCACCAGATGCGAGTTGAATATTCCGTACATATAGGATGTCGTCGTGACGACCTTGGCTCCCATTTCCACGTTGTTTCCGCTCATCAGAATATGACCGTGCGGACGCTCGACAAGCAATTCCTTTTCCTTCAATACGATATGCTCGTAGGTATCCGTGAAAAAGGCAACCAACCGTCCGCCTTCGCGCTCTTCCTGATGTCTTGTCCGACTTGGAAAACGGTCATTGATCTCCGCTTCCGTCAGCGATAGTCCCTGGAGCGGCTCTCCCATCGCCGGATTGAGACGAACGGCATGCAGCTGCTCCAGCAGGCTCTTGCCGTCTTGAGCGAGATATTCCTGCCAAGCCTGTTCCACTTCTTCTTGGAATTCAAGACCGGTCACAGCCTCAGGGTGATCATTCTTAACGAGACCGTAAAAGACAAACCGGGCTTCCCCGTTCAGCGAAACCAGCTCAGATTGAAGGGCAGTATAAGCAAATTCGTATTGGTAGATTTCATTGGCAAGCTTCGGCTGCGTCAGGCAAAAAGGCACATTCGTCTCTTTATAGGACAATCCGAAAAATTGAAATCCGTCGGTAGAAAACCCGGCAGCCCCTGTCAAAGCGCCTTGCTGAAGATAAGGAAAGGCGCCGCCCTGCGGCTGATTTTGACGGGAGCAGACCACAAACCCGCGCTTGTCGTCCTCGTACACGGAATGGTCAATGTACTGGGAAAGATAGGCCTCGTTGCTGCGTACGGCCCCAATATCCGCATTCCCGATATCTTGGGCGTAAATGACGTCGATCTTGACGCCTTCGCCGAAGGCAGCGACGTCCCAGAACCATACGCCGCGCTCGGACAGCGCAAAGGTCACGCGGTACGCGATGCCTTCTGCGTCTCCTTCCCATACGATGCGGCTGCTGCCGACGCCGACCTTGCTCTTGGAATGAATCCCGAGCAGCGGGTAAAAGGATATGCCCGTTTCCTGATGGATACGCAGGTATAAGTTATTCATAGAGCCCTCGATCGGGCTCGTCATCAGTTGGTTAATCATGGTGCGGCCGTATACGGCCTGGTATAAGTCTCCGCTCTCCCAGAAGGTAAAGCGCAGATCGCCAGCTTGAAGGTTGATCTTGGAATTCGTCATCGTGGCTGTCATATGGTTCTCTATTCCTCCTATCCAGTTAACAATCCGGCTAATCAGACGGTTGTTTTTCTAGGCTGCTATCCTGTTTTTTCTCTTTTATCCGAGTGAAATCACGCAGATACCTCGGTTGATTACAGATGGTTCAGTTTAAAATGCTGCTCCAGCGTGTCGCGGCTGTTCGGGCCGACGAACACCTGGAAAGACCCCGGATCACTGGTGAAGCTCAGATCGGAATGATAATATCGCAGCTGCTCCTCCGTGACGGTAAAGCTGGCCGTTCCGCTTTCTCCCGGCGCTAAAGCCAGCTTGCGGAAATCTTTAAGCTCTCGCATCGGACGGACAACTTCGCCCGTGACGTCACGGATGTACAGCTGAACCGTCTCTTCGCCTTCCCGGTCGCCCGTATTCGTCACTTTAACTTGCACCGTCAGCGCCTCCCCAGCCTTCAGCTCCGGACTGGAAATCGTCAAATCACTATAGGCGAAGGTCGTGTAGGAAAGGCCGAAACCAAACGGCAGCAGCGGGTCATTCGAGCTGTCGATATATTTGGAGACATAACGTACCTCCTGGTTTGCAGGATCCATAGGCCGACCCGTGTTGAAATGATTGTAGTATACCGGCACCTGGCCAACCGATTGCGGGAAGGACATGGTTAGACGTCCCGAAGGATTCACGTTGCCAAGCAGGATGTCCGCAAGCGCCGCTCCGCCCTCACTGCCCGGGAACCAGGCTTCCAGCACGGCATCCGCTTCTTCATAAATCCCGTGAAGATCCAGCGGACGGCCGTTAAAAATAACGGCAGCCATCGGTTTCCCAAGCGTCTTCAGATGCTTCACCAGCTCCAGCTGTGCCTGAGGCAGACGGATATCCGTCCGAGATCCTCCCTCACCGCTCATCGCTGATTCTTCCCCCAAAGCGAGCACGATGATCTCGGCTTGACTCGCCGTTTCCAGCGCCGCTTCGATCTGCTGGGACGTGATGCTGTCCAGGCCGCAGCCTTCGGCAATGCCGAGTTTCCCTCCGGAGAGGCGTTTCTGCAGCGCATCCCCAAGCTGGACGGCATCCTCCTTGTTTCCTTCACAGGACCACCAGCCGAGAATATCGCCGCTTTGCGCGAATGGACCGATGAGGGCAACGTTCGCGTCGGACCGAAGCGGAAGAATGCCGCTATTTTTAAGGAGAACGCTAGACTTGACTGCCAATTGGTAAGAGACGTTTCGATGCTCCTCACAAAAAATGATCTCCTGTTCGCGTACCGGATCTGCTGCCCGCAGCGGATTGTCAAAGAGTCCTAGCTTATCCTTCAGGCGCAGAATGCGGAGAACCGCTTCGTCGACCAGCGCTTCGTCAACGCGTCCGTTCCGAATGAGCTGCGGCAGATGATTGACGTAGCAAGGCGTCATCATTTCGATATCCACGCCCGCGCGAATGGCTCGGTAAGCCGCCTCGGCGTCATCCTCGGCAGCGCCGTGCGCGACCATTTCCCGAATCGAGGCCCAGTCCGATATCAGCACACCGTCAAACGCCCATTCTTCCCGCAAAATGCCGCGCATCAGCTTTTCATTGCCGCTGGCCGGAATCCCGTCCACCGTATTAAAGGATGCCATAACCATTTCGCAGCCTTCGTCGAGCGCCGCTTGATAGGCCGGGAGATATTGTTCGCGCAGCTGCCGTTCGGACATGTTGACCGTATTGTAGTCACGTCCGCCTTCAGGAGCGCCATAAGCGGCAAAATGCTTGACGCATGCCGCCAGGCGGTCCGGGTCATCCTTCAAATGATCGCCTTGATAGCCGCGGACGAACGCTCTGGCAAACAGGCTGTTCAAATAAGGATCTTCTCCCGTCGTTTCCATGACCCTTCCCCAGCGCGGATCGCGCACCAGGTCGACCATCGGCGCAAATGTCACATGAATGCCGGAAACAGCGGATTCCTTGGCGGCAATTTCCGCGCTTTTCTCCGCGAGCTCCATATCCCAGGAGCAGCCGATCGCCAGCGGAATCGGAAAAATCGTTTTGAATCCGTGCACCACATCCGCCATAAAAAGCAGCGGTATGCCGAGACGGCTTTTGCTTAAATGCGTATTTTGAACATCTATAACGGCCTGAGCACCCGAAAGACCGAGTATGGAACCGCTGGCGGTTACCATCGGTTCGGTAATCCCCATTTCCTCCATCGGCCCCGTCACTTGTCCCTCGTTGTCCGTGCCTTCATGAAAATGGGCGGTAAGCTGCAGCAATTGAGCGATCTTTTCTTCAAGCGTCATTTGGTTCACAAGACCTTGTAATTGCTGAATATCCATACAGTTCCCCTCCACAACCTGCTAAAAAGTGATTTGAACCGGTTACCTCTTCTAAACAGCTCGGCTCCATGCCGAAAGTACATCCTACCCGAATCAAAGAGCCTTATCCTTCACCCTCTCATTCTTTCTCCTTTCTCAGGAGCTTGCACAAAGCCCGCAAATCAATGGATCGGAGCAGGGAGCTTTGCATGGAAAAAGTCCTCATCTTTTGTGCAAATTCCTCATTCAGAAGAATCCTCATTCCGATGTGGTTTTAGGCCCGGGTGTCATGAGCAATAAAAACCGGACCTGAAATCCACCTTGGAAGAGAAGAACCCGGCTGCATACTCTATGCTGCACACCGGGTTCCTAGAATCCAGACCTTAAGGCATAGCCTGCGGTCGGAATCGTTTGAAGCGGTATCCTTACTTGGCAAATTTGCTGTTCAACTCATCCAGTACCGGTTGAACGAGCGATTGCTTGCTTTGTACCCATTTCTTCCAGTTCACTTCCAGATCTCCGCTTTGAAGAATCAGGTTCGCATATTCGTTCTGGTAATCGAAGGATGCTTGGCTTTTTGCTTTGGAATCATACAGCTGTACGTCCCAATCGTAGGTTGCCAGCTTGCCGCCTTCTTTTCCGAGCTTGGCTTTATCTTGGAAAAGCTCCACGGCACGGTCACGGTATTCCTTCTTGATCGCAGGGTTCACGACACTAAAGTCGTCGCCCAGCACATACAGGCCTTCAAAACGTGCAGGGTATTTGTCTTCGAGCGTTGTTCCTTCCGGAAGCAGGCTTACAGGCTCGTTCTTGTCGTCATATTTCCAGTCTTTTCCTTCAAAGCCCATGTTGATGAGCATTTGTCCTTCTTTGCTTGTCGAGTAATCGAGAATGTCCATGATGCGCTCGAACTTCTCTTTGCTGATGTTCGGCGAGAAGATCAGAGTCGACCAGAAGTTAACCTGCTCGAGGTTGCGGTACTTGCCGTCGTCGCCGAGAACGATAGCCGTGTGCACCATATCGTCGCTGCTAACGCCCAGGTTCTTCTGAATGTTCTTATCCAGGTCCTGTCTGTACGAAGCCAGACCGCCGAGGGACATAATGCCGGCAACACCTTTGACTCTGAAGTTGTCGCTGCCTTCGTTGTTTTTCCAAGTGTAGAACTCAGGGTTCAAGAGGCCTTCTTTGTACGCTTTTTGCATATCCTTCAGACCGGTCAGCGTTTCAGGATCTGCCGGACCCCAGTGGAACTTGCCGTCTTCGCCTTTGTAGAATGCGGATTCCACGCGGGAGTGCTCGCTGTTGGCCATGATGATGTTCGTCAAAGCGTCGTCCGCGTTATAAGACATCGGAACCAGCTTGGAGCCCAGTTTGCCTGGATCTTTCTCTTTGATCAGTTCAGCGTAATGCATCAGCTCGCTTGTCGTGTATGCGTCCTTGAGCTCGAAGCCGACGGCTTTCGCCCAGTCCTTGCGCAGCGCGATGACACCGATTTGGTTCACGAGCGGATCTGCCGGTTTGTTTTGATAATATACCGGTTTCGGCAAAATGTAAGTTCCGCCGGTCAGCTCTTCCAGCTTGTCGCCAAGGCCTGTCAGCTTGTAGGCTGCCGCTATGTTCGGCCAGCGTTCCTTCCAGTCATCCGGGAATTTGTATAAGAGGCCTTGGTCCACGTAGTTCATGAAATCGCCGTGCACGTAGTTCCAGCTTGCCACGTCAGGCAGGTCGCCGGAATTGATCCACAGCCGGAGCTTTTCCGGCCAGGAATCCCACTGTACATAGTTGTAATCCCAATCGACGTTGAACTTGTCCATCCAGTATTTGTGGAACTCATTGTCCAGCACGCCGTCTTTCACTTCGGTCGTCTGCGCGACGGAGATTTTCAGTTTGTCCTTGTAGTTTCCTTCCGCGTCCTTTTCGTTGCCGCCGGATGATGCCGAATCTTTCGAACAGGCAGTGACCGTCACCATAACCGCCGACAGCGCGACGGCCAGAAGAGGTTTAAGCAGCTTTTTGGTGTTCATGTTTTACCCCCATGTTTTGATCAGATTTTTTTGGATGAAAAATCTATGCATTAATCAGGTTTTGATAGCCCCTGTTAATACCCCTTTGGCAAAATGCTTTTGCAGCAGCGGGAAGAAGCACATGATCGGCACCATCGATACGAATACCGAAGCCATTTTCATTCCCGTCGAGAAGCCGGTTTTGTTGAGGGCGTCCACACTGGACGCGTTCGAAACGTTGGTCGACGATTCGACGATGATCGTCCTTAGGACGTTTTGAAGCGGCAGCATATCTGCTTTTCGCAGGAAGATCATCGCATCGTACCATCCATTCCAGAAGGCGACGCCGTAGAACAGCGTAATGGTTGCCATGATCGGCGCGGCCAGCGGCAGCACGATGGAGAACAGGATTCTCCATTCTCCGGCCCCGTCGAGCCTTGCGGATTCCATCAGGGAATCCGGCAGACCTTGGAAATAGTTCATCATCAGGATCATGTTGAAGGCGCTGAAGCTTCCAACCAGGATCACGGACCATAAGGTGCTGGTCAGATGAATCGACTTCATGACCAGGTACAGCGGTACGATACCGCCATTAAAAATCATGGTAAACAGGACCAGGAAAAAGATGATCTTCTTGCCCGGAAACTTGTCGCGGCTGAGGCCGTATGCCATCGTGCTTGTCAGGAACAAGCTGAGCGGCAGCCCGACGACCAGTATTTTGAGCGTGTTCCAGAAGCCCGTCAGAATCCTTCCGTCATTGAACAATGCCTTATAAGCGTCCAGCGTCGGATGTTTGGGGAACAGCATCATCGGGTTATCGGCGTATTCCTTTTGCGAAGCGAACGAAATCGCGATAACGTTGATGAACGGGATCAGAATCATCAAGGACAAGATAATCAGGACGACCAGCAAAGTGTAATCGAGAAACGTCATTTTGCCGATCCGGTATTTATGCCTTTTTGCAGTAGCGGTACTCATCTGTTATTCACTCCTTTCCTAGCGGAACAAGCCGTCTCCGCCCATCAGTTTTGCCACTCGGTCAGCGGCCAGCAGCAGAACCATGTTCACCAGGGAACGGAACAAGCTGACGGCGGTTGAGAACGAGAAATCCGTCGAGGACTGGAACGTAATGCGGTAGATGTACACGTCGAGCACCTGGGAAACGTTTTGCGTGGCGGCGTTCGCCAAGTTGAAGATCTGGTCGAAGCCTGCGGACATCAAGCCGCCCACATTGAGAATGAACATGACGGTCACGGTCGGTAAAATGTTCGGCAGCGTAATTTTGAAAATTTGCTGCATGCGTGACGCGCCATCGATCTGCGCCGATTCATACTGGTCCTGGTCGATTCCCGAAATGGCTGCGAGGAAGATGATCGCGCCCCATCCGGTCGACTTCCAGACATCGGTGAGAATCAGCATCGGCAGGAACATTTTTTCCGAACCCAAGAAGTTAATCGTCGGAAGTCCGACCAGCTGCAATGTGCTGTTCAGAAGTCCGTCATAGGAAAGAACGTTGATGACAATTCCGGAAACGATGATCCAGGACAAAAACTGCGGGAACGTAAATACGGTTTGGAACAGCTTCTTCGTCTTGCGCATCCGAAGCTCGTTCAGCAGCAGTGCCAACAGGATCGGGAACGGGAATGTAATGATCAGCTTGATGATGTTGATGTACAGCGTTCTCCATACGGCCTGCGCGAAGGTAGGATCGCGAAACACGTATTTGAAGTTTTCGAATCCGACCCATGGGCTGCCCCAAATGCCCTCATTGGCCTTGTAATGCTTGAACGCCAGTGATAGTCCGCCCATCGGCAGGTAAGCAAACAAGATCAACCAGATTAGACCGGGGATCAGCAGGGTGTAGGTCATCCGGTGCTTCCAGATTTCCTTGTACCAGGGAGTCGCGGAGCGCACTCGTAATTTTTTGTCAGGCCCTAAGGCTGCGGGTTTCAATTTGCATCGCCTCACTCTACTTAATTCTTTTCGTCAAACAGAAAGTCGAAAGCCGTCTTCAAATGCTTCTCCCAAAACAGCCATTCATGCGTTCCGGGGCCTTCCACGTACTTGAAGTCAAACGGCGTCTTTCGCATGTACTCGGCAAACTCGCGGTTCATCCCGATAAAAGGATCCTCGGTTCCGCAGCAGCAAAGCACCGGAGGGAGAGGCCCCCCTTCGTCGATACGTTTCGCAGCTAGCGAGTATAAATCCTGATCCGGCTTGACCTGAAGCGCCGTTCCGAACACCGCCTGCATCTCCTTCGCCATTCCCGTTTCCATGTTCGGATCGCGAAGACGCTGCTGGATATCGGTGACTCCGGACAACGATACGGCTTTGGCGTATTTTCCGGGGAATGTAAGCGCCGCCTTCAGCGCGCCGTAGCCTCCCATGGACAAGCCAGCGACAAAAGTACGTTCGGGATCGTCGTTTAGCCGGAACAGTCGCTGCACGATTCCGGGAAGCTCCTGGGTCACATAGTAAAAATAATCGAGGCCATACTCCATATCCGTGTAATAGCTCCGATTCACTTCAGGCATAATGACCGTGCAGCCATACTTGGCTGCGTACAGCTCAATCGTGGTCAGGCGATGCCAGGTGCTCGCGTTATCGCCCGCGCCGTGCAGCAGATAAAGCGTGCTGCTGGTCGGCTGTCCGGTATCGACGGGGGATATCACATGGATATGGGTTGTCATTCGCAAAGTAGGCGATCCGGTGTCTATCGTGATATGCGCCATATGTAACCCCTTTCATTTCGAGCATTTTACAGACTGCACGATAAGCTGTTGCACATATATACCATCGAAGCCCAAGAATGAAACGAAACGTTTCTTTAATTCCCAAAAAAGAGCAATCAATTTCCGGAATTGGCTTCAGAGCTTATCATGCAGGGCTTTCCAGCTTATGCAAAGCATGAAATGATATAGAAAATAGGATTCAATCTCGACTCTTGTAAGCGATTCATTCGAATCGTTTCGATAACATCATAATCCTGTTAACAACCGGTGTCAACTATCAAATGTAAAAATGACGTAAAGCCGTTAACGATGTTCATTTTTTTGCAATAAATACTCCATTTAATCCCATTTAGTAGCTTAATAACCGCCTCTGTGTCGCGATTTGACAGTGCGGAGGCTTCTGTAATACATTCGAGTTTGAAGAAAATCATGGAAACGTTTCTACTAGACAGGATTTTGGAAGCTCCACACCGAAGGTTCGAACCGGTAAAGGATTATAGGTGATTGTCCCGGCTCCGGATGAAATGCAACAAGGATACTTCAAACGAGAACGATAGAAAGAAGGAATATTCCATGTCGATATCATTGAACGGGTTCGTCCGCGGCTTCTCCGATCGAGGATTAAACGTGCTGTCCGCACGGGTTCTGCAGCATGGCGAGCAGGCCGCGCACTGGGATCTTGCGGGGGATGAACGTCGCTTGCAGCATTCGATCAGCAAATCGTTTACGTGCATGGCCGTAGGCTTGGCCATTCAGGAGGGCAAGTTGTCCCTTCAATCCAAGCTGAAGGACTTTTTCCCTGCTTATGCACCGGAGAACGACAAAGTCGAGCCCGCGCTTCGTCCTGGTGAAATTACGCTGTACAACCTGCTGCGCATGTCCACGGGGCATGACTCCCCTCCCCTCTGGGCCGAGGAACGAGCCTCGCTGGAGGAGAAGGACTGGGTGAAATACTATATGTCCCTTCCGCTGGACCGGATTCCGGGAACGACCTTCACTTACAGCAGCGGCGATACGTTCGTCATTTCGGCAATGGTGCAGGCTGCAGTCGGGCAAACGGTAAAGGATTATCTGACGCCGCGCCTGTTCGAGCCGCTCGGCATACACGACGTCAGCTGGGAAACTTCCCCGCTTGGCGTGACGCTTGGATGCGCAGGGCTTTCCATCAGCAATGAAGAGCTCAGCCGTTTCGGCCAGCTGCTTTTGCAAAAAGGGCAGTGGAACGGACGACAGCTGGTACCCGCGGAATGGATCGACTTTGTGACCTGCAAGCAGATCGACAATGAAGGCGGTCCGGATTGGAGCCAGGGGTATGGCTGCCAGTTCTGGATGTGCCGTCATGACGCCTACCGCGCCGATGGTGCACGCGGACAGCTGTGCGTGGTGATTCCCGGCAAAGAGGCAGTCATTGCTATCAACAGCGAGGAAGATGATATGCAGGGGATTTTGGATGTCGTATGGGAAGAGATTCTGCCTCTGTTGTAGATTTTAGCGAATGCGTTCTTCAGACCAGAATCTCCTGATGGATCGCTGACTCAAAAGTTGTTCATGAAGGTATTCATAATGGACGTTAAATACCCTCAAACAAAAACAAAGGCTATTCTCCTGCGAGAGTAGCCTTTGTTCATTCATGCCTATTTACCGGTCGTCTGGGATAAAGTCGAATCCGCGACCGAGTTCCAGGCTTTTTTACGCAGAAAGATTACCGCAGCCAACAATCCGATGAAAGCAAGGAATGTTAGCAAGAGGAACGTATCATGAAAACCGATCACCTCTGCATTTTTCATCACATCCTGCGGGCTGCCACCTGTATGCTTCGCATCATCCAGACGGACCTGCAGCCGAGCCTGCAGATAGGTAATAACCAAGGCCACACCGGCTGCACCGCCGATCCGCTCGGAGATGTTGAATAGCGTATTGGCATCCGCATTTTCCTTCTCATTCAAACCTTGCAAAATCGCGCTCAACAATGGTTGGATAACCAAGCCGATGCCAAGTCCCCGGAACAGCAGAAGAATGGCGATCAACCAGCTAGCTGAATTCTGGTTTATTACAAGAAGCAAAGCGGACCCGATCGTCAAAAATGTCAACCCGACGACGGTGCTGACTCGAACGCCATATCGTTTGGAGAATTGCCCACCAATTACCGTACCCATCCCCGTGATCAGCGCTTGCGGGAAGATGGTGAGACCAGCGGTCAACGGTGACTTGCCCTGAACGTTCTCCATAAAGAGCGGAATAATCACAATCATGGAAAACATAATGACCGACGTCAACGCGCACAACATGATTGACAACGCGGTATAACCGCTGCGTAACAGCTTCAAATCGACCGCCGGGTTCTTTTTCTTGGCAGCCCACGCGACATAAAGCACTAGCAGTAGAGCGCCGCCTGCCCAGTAAGGCCAGCACTGACCCGCAGCCCAACCGTCGATCGGGCCACGAGAGGAACCAAACACCCCCAGCGTCAAGCCACCGGACAAGAGAATCAATCCAAGCGGATCGAAACGTACGGACGGGTCGCCTGCATGATACATTGGCTTGGGCATGGAGAAGATGAACAGGAAACCGAGCAGACCAATTGGAACGTTGATCCAGAATACGGATGACCAGTCGAAATAATGGAGAAAGACGCCACCGATCGTCGGGCCGATCGCAGGTGCGAAAAAGAGCATCATCCCGAGCACAGGCGGGATATCTTGGTTGTTGCTCTTCTCTCCTCCACCAAAAATCATACTCATCGCCAGAGGGATCAATGGAGCTCCCAATAATCCTTGTACAATCCGGGCGATGATCAGCATGCTCATCGACGTGGACAATGCGCCAAAAGCGGAGCCTGCCGTAAAGCCGAGCAAACAAATACGGTACACATACAACGTACCGAAGCGTTTGGCCAAATAGGCGCTCACTGCCAAGCAAGCAGCCAGCGCAAGCATATAGCCGGAAACAATCCACTGTGCATCTGTCAAGTTGCTGCTCAAACCCTTGGCGATATCAGGGAGTGCCACGTTCACGATATTGCTGTCCATCATCGACAAAAACGGTCCCATCAACAAGCCGACCTGCGCCAAGAGCTTTAGCTTCTGCTTTGGTTCCACCACTTCATTTTCCATACAATCCTCCTCGTTGAATCATCCTTCTCACTTCCTTTACGCCATGCATCCAAAGAAAACGATTGTCTTCCGTAGCGATGATTTGCTCAGTTCTAGCATAACTTTCGCCTTACATCCCAGGTAGAAATATAATATATTTTATTTCAACTCATCTCTTTGCAGTACTCAACGCCTCGAATATAAGCGATCCCATAGTTTATAAAGATCTAGTAATCTCAGTCAGTCAGCCACATAGTTTCCCAACAGAAAGCTGGCATCGGAAGCATAAACTTTGTCCCCGAGTTTATACCCATGGATAAGGCAACTGCGATTGGAGGAAAGATTCGTACGCTAAGCGGTCGGCCTACAAATAATGGGTTCTCAC
>NZ_BIMK01000037.1 GCF_004001045.1 Paenibacillus chibensis | reverse complement strand
GCAGCAGCTCCAGGCAGGCAGCGTGCAGGAAAGCCACCTGACTTCCGGTTCGGTGAACTCGAAAGCCCTGCAGGACAGAGCCGTGACGGCGCTCCATCTGGCGGCAGACTCGGTAGGCACGCAGCAGCTTCAGTCGGGCAGCGTGCAGGAAGAGCATCTGGCTCCCAATTCGGTAAACTCCGAAGCATTGCAGGACGGAGCGGTGACGGTGGTTCATCTGACGGCGGACTCTGTAGGCACGCAGCAGCTCCGGGCAGGCAGCGTGCAGGAAGAGCATCTGGCTCCCGGTTCGGTGAGCTCGGAAGCGTTGCAGGACAGCGCAGTAACGGCGCTCCATCTGGCCGCTGAAGCCGTCGGCAGCTTGAATTTGCAGCAGGATTCGGTTCGGTCCATCCATCTGCACGAAAAGAGCGTGCAGCGGAAGCATATCGGTCCGGATGCCGTTGCGCAGCTGCAGCTCGCACCGGAATCGGTTGGTTCCGAGCAGCTTCAGCAAGGCAGCGTCGGAGAACGCCACCTTGCGGACGGCGCGGTAACGGGCGCAAAGCTGCTGGATGGCGCGGTTACAAGCGGCAAGCTAGCGTTTGAATCGGTCGGCAGCCATCAGCTGACCCCGGACTCGATTGCCGCTTATCACATCCAGGCCGGATCGGTACAAGAACAGCATTTGGCGGATGACGCCGTCCAAAGCAATCATCTGGCGGAGGGCTCGGTCGGCAGCTTCCAGCTTCAGGAAGGAAGCGTCACGGAGCGGCATTTGGATTTCGGGTCCGTGCCGGAAGAGGCTCTGCAGGCCGGCGCCGTAACGTCCGATAAGATCGCGCCCGAGTCGGTAGGGAACGGGCATTTGCGGCAGGGATCCGTCGGTTCCGGCCAGCTGCAGGAAAGAGCTGTCCAGAAATCGCATATCGCTGCCGGCGCGGTGGAATACGTTCACCTTGCGGTAGAATCGGTGGGAGAGGAACAGCTTCAGGCCGGGATCATCGGAGAGCAGCATCTCCGGAGCTGCGCCGTGAATGAGGAGGCGTTGGCTCCCAAATCGGTCACCACGGAGAAATTGGCGGATGGGTCTGTGGGCAGCGCGCAAATTCAGTCAGGGTTAATCGGCGGAAGGCATCTCGTTCCGGGCGCCGTCCATGCCGAAGCCCTTCGCGATGGGGCAGTCTTGGGTTCCAAGATCATGCCCGGCTCGATCGGCAGCACGCATATCCTGCCTGAAGCGATCCGCCCGCTGCATCTGCAGGCGGAGACCGTTCAGGAGTGGCATCTCCAGCAGGGGGCCGTCAGCAGCCGTTCCCTTCAGGAACAGTCCGTGCAAAGCCGCCACATCGCGAGCCAATCCGTTACCGACGAGCACCTTGCTTTTGCGCCGGTACGAAGCGTTTCCCAGCAGCCGAGCGTGCAGCAGTATGGCATCGTTTCGTTCCGGATCGGCGAAGGCCAGCTCCAGGTCGAAGTGCCGATCGCGCTCCAGGAGGCTTATCCGAACAATCACTACGTTATTGTGGCGATGTGCAATCATCCCGACTTTTATGCCGTGTTGAATACCCAGCGGGAGGACACGGCGTTCATTGAAGTGGTGCGCAGACAGAGCGGAGCGGAAACCTTCGGTTTCCTCTCCTGGATTGCCGTCGGCGCGGCTGCGCGGTAAGAGGATTAACAACCATTCCGTGGATTCGTAAGGATTAGAAAAGCACCAAAAAGCCGGATAACAGCATATCAGGGCGTCAGGCGCGGGAACCATCCCGCGCCTTTTTTTGCTGCGGACCCTGCTTAGCCATGCCGTATGGAAAATACATGCACAAACGCCGCTTCAACCCTCTTGCGGAAGGCATACGATACTCAAGGTAATATCAGCCGAAGCGAACAGGGGGAGTATGCCCGTATGCGCAAAACGTCCGGACAACAGCGACAGCCGCAGTGGAAACGGGAAAGCAGCAGGAAGACAAGGTTTTCGGCGTTTCGAAACTGCGAGCACCCTGTCGTATCGGTCATTATTCCTGCGATGAATGAGCAGCGCATGATTGGAAATGTCATCAGGGAAGCCCGAAAGGTGCATGAAGCCTGTGAAGTGATCGTCGTGGCGAACGGTTGTACGGATAACACTGCAGAAATTGCGAATGCGATGGGGGCGAAAGTGTTAAGGTACGATGAGCCGCTTGGACATGATGCCGGCAGATCCGTTGGCGCCGATGCCTCATCCGGACAGGTGCTGCTGTTTATTGATGCGGATATGCGCATTGGTTGCAGTGATCTTCGACCTTTTGTTCATGCGGTATTACAAGGGGGCGATGTTGCACTGAACCGTTATCGCGGCCCGGTGCGACGCCATCAGGTCCATCCGGTCATATTAGCCAAGCATACGCTTAATACGATGCTCGGCCGGCCTGATCTGCTGGGCTCTTCGCTCACCGCTGTACCGCATGCCATCAGCCGTAAAGCCCTGGAGGTCATAGGAAGCGAGAATCTTTCCGTTCCCCCGCTCGCACAGGTTATAGCCGTTCATTCAGGGCTAAACGTCGCGGCTGTACATGAGGTGTCCGTAGGAAGGCTCAATCGCCGCAGGCGTAAATCAAGCGGGCAGGACTTGCTGCAGCAGGTGGTTTTGGACGATCATTTGCAGGCATTGAGTTGGTACTTGTCCCATACAGACGCCAGGGGAGGCCACACCGATTTAGGGCGGGTCAGAGACAGGGTGGGAAGGTGAAACGAATGACCGGCAAAAAAGTCAAAACAGGTACATCGGCGCGAACGAGACGGCGAAGGGTTGGCCGTGCCAGAAAGCAAGCCGTCTTCAAAACAAAGCGGCGGGCATCCGCCATCCAGGGCGGCAGCGGGAGTCCCTGGATCCGCCAAGCGCTTCAGGCGGGGTGGAGGGCCGGAAATGCCGCTCGAGATGCTGAAGCGGAAACGAAGCTGTTATTTGTCGAATCGCATCTCCAAAGCACTTTCTCGGAATGGATATACGCCACCATGAAATCGATGCCGGAATATTCCCTGATGAAGAGAATGTCCGCGGCTTATGTTCAAGGATATAACGAAGGAGCAGGCAGCATAGAAGGCGGAGTACCGCTTCCGTTGCAGGGAAGCGCAGCTGCCGTCGTATGCGCTAGCAGTGAGGAAGACAGCCTGGATCCCATGTTAGCCGAGCTGGAGCGGTTGCCGCTGAAACACATCATTCTTGTGTTGAACGGCTCCCGCGACAACAGCTACTCCCATGCCCGCAGCCATCCGCTGGTCACGGCGGTTTATTATCCGGAGCTGCTCGGACATGACGTAGGCAGGAGCATTGGGGCAAGGCTGACGGATGCGGATACCGTTCTTTTCTGCGATGGGGATATGGTCATCGCCGCCGAAGAGCTTGCTCCCTTTATCTATGCTGTTGACGGCGGCGGTTGCGATGCTGCGCTGAACGATTTGAGCGGATATCTTCCGCTGTTTGAGCATCAGGATGAAGTAACTCACTGCAAAAGCTATTTAAACCTTGCGCTGGGACGCAGCGATTTGGGAGCAAGCTCGTTGACAGCCGTTCCACATGCCCTCTCCGGCCGGATGATCCGGGACATCGGCGCGTCTCAACTGACTGTTCCCCCAAAAGCGCAGGCTTTGGCCATTCTCCATGGATACAGGGTAGAGGCGGTTCATGCGGTGGATGTTTTTAAGGGCAACCGGAAACGGGCCGGGAATACAGGGAAGAGAAACGCGGTAGCGGAACTGATTATCGGCGATCATGCGGAGGCACTCGGGGAATTATGGAGACAACGGTATGCTTTTCGCTCGGATACCGGGGCCAAGCGCAAGGAAGTCGCTTCTCGGAGGAATGCCGTATGAGTCGTTCCAGCAGACTGACCAGCATTATTATTCCTACCTACAATGGATTGTCTTTATTGATCTCCTGTGTTGAATCGATTCGGAAATACACGGATGTTCCTTACGAAATCATCGTGGTGGATAACGCTTCGACCGACGGAACGGATGCTTACTGCATCCGTGAAGGAATTGTTTTTATATCCCTGCCTGCTAACGCCGGTTTCCCCGGGGCGTGCAATCTCGGGATGAAGCTGGCACAAGGGGATTACATCCTCCTGCTGAATAACGATGTGACTGTAACGTCCCGCTGGCTGAGCAACCTGCTTGAGGCGGCGGAAAGCAGCAGGGACATCGGGCTTGTTGGACCCGTGACGAACGAGGCCAGCGGCATGCAGAGGGTGGAGGTTTCCTTCCGGGATATGGATGATTTCCAGCAAATCGCAGCCGTGAACAACCGGTCGGATCGAACCCGCTGGCTGGAAACCAAACGGATGATCGGCATGTGTATGCTGCTCAAAAGAGAGGTCATGCAGCGGATCGGATATCTCGATGAAGCGTATACCCCGGGCCATTATGAGGACGACGATTACTGCCATCGGGCCCGGTTGGCCGGCTACAGGATTCTTGTGTGCAAGGATGTTCTCGTGCACCACAAGGGCAGTGCCAGCTTCAAACAGTCGAAACCGGAGAAGCTGCAGGCATTAATTGATCGAAATTACCGGCTTTTTATGAGCAAATGGCATTTCGATCCGCGACAATATGTGGATATGGAGTCGAATGTGGATTAGCAAACCAGATCACCCGAAGGAGGAGAAGTGCAGTGAAAGGCGTCGTTTTGGCAGGCGGGACAGGAACGAGATTGTATCCGCTGACCCGGATGATCAACAAGCATTTGCTTCCTGTAGGTAAGTATCCCATGATCGTTTATAGCATTGACAGGCTGCGTCTCGCGGGCATCACCGATATTTTAATTGTCATGGGCAAACAGTCTGCAGGATTATACACAGACTTTTTGGGCAGCGGCAGGGAATTTGGTGTCAACCTCACGTACCGGATCCAGGAAGAAGCCGGCGGCATCGCCGAGGCTCTCGAGCTTGCCCGGGGTTTTATTTCGGTGGGAGAGCGTTTCGTCGTTTTACTCGGGGACAATTTGTTCATGGATGATTTGAGTCCTTTCGTGGATAGCTTCGAACGTCAGCCGGAGGGAACCGCCAGAGTGCTTCTGAAGCATGTGAAGGACAGCCGCCGTTATGGTGTACCTGTCTTTGACAAAAAGCAGCAGGAGCTGATAACCAGAATCGAAGAGAAACCGGCGGTACCGAAATCTTCTTATTGCGTGACCGGCATTTATATGTACGATACTGCTGTATTTGATATCATTTCACAGATTGCTCCTTCGGAACGTGGGGAACTGGAAATTACGGATGTTAACAATGTATATGCGGCCCGAGGAAAGCTGGAATACGACATTCTTCAAAAATGGTGGAGCGATGCCGGGACCTTCGAATCCCTTCAAGAAGCCGGACGGCGGATGAAGGGGCTGATCCCATGACGCGGATGCTTCAAAAAACGGCAGCCTTCATTCCTCTCCGGAAGAAGGCTGTTCCTGTCATTATGATCGAAAAGCCGAATACGGCGGTTAGCCAGGGCCGAGCCGTGCCCCGCCGGGATGGCGCCGCATCCCACCGGGATACACCCCCGCCACGCTTGGATACACTCGCGCACCGCGCGGATACACCGGCCTCTCGCAGAGATGCACCCACCTCTCGCAGAGATGCACCCGGGCCCCGCCGGGATGGCCCTGTGCCCCGTCGTCACAAGTCGGTGGGACAGGAGCGGGTAAATGGAAAAAAGCCTGCTCAAGGAAGAAGAAGACGAACCGAGGCGATCAGGCTCAGGCAGCGCAGGAAAACGCGGAAGATTTTCAAACAATACAGGCCGTATTTACCCCGGTTGCCGCAAGAAGTGGAGGGCTTGCCTTCGAATCCATCTGCCGGATACGAACGCTCGGAAACATCCTATGCGCAGGGGTTCGATATGGGGTACAGGGCGGGGAGCACGGCGGGAGCAGAGGAAGAATTGGCTTCCCAGCTTCCTGCCTACACCGTTTTGCCGGAAGTGTCCGCGAGGGACGTGTTGGCTGCGGGCCTTCAGGGTTTTCTGCCACGCTTGAAGCCGCTTCTTAGGCCGGATGAAGTTCATCATCGTATCGCACGGGCTCTGGCCGAAGGCAGCTCATTATCCTTGGTGAGGCTTGGAGACGGGGAACTGCTTGCTCTGGCTCATGATACCGTGCTTCCGTTGGAATATGCCAGATCGGCGGGCTATTTTTTGGCAGAAGCCGGCATGACGCTGCCTGATCCCGCAGCACGGGGCCTTCTGGCGGAGGCAGTCAGGGGTGCGGATATCATCGGCATTCCGTCTTCGCGGCTTCCGACATATCAGGGTCTCCTCTTCCCGGTGCTCCGATATTACGGCATGGATTATGTTCCCATGAATCTAACCCTTTCCACCATTAATTATGCGCTGTATGAACACGGATTTTTGCTGTCCCTGCTTCGGCACAAGCGGGTGCTTGTTGTCGGCAATTTGGCCGCGGAGCTGGCTGCGGTGCTCTCAGCCGGTTCGGTCCAGATCGCCGGTGTCATAACGCCAGTGAAAGGCTTCGCCGACATTCCCCGCGTGGTGTCGGATGCAGCTGCATACTCCTTCGATATTGCGCTCGTTGCAAGCGGGATCCCGGCGGTTGTCATCTGCCAGAAAATAGCGGCCGAACAAGGCAGGATAGCCATTGATTTCGGTCATTTGGCGGATAAGCTTGTGTCGGGCGAATTCAAATGGCCAATCCCTTAGGAAGTTGATTTCCGTTTTATTCAAGTTGCTTCATATCCACCAGGATACAGAAAGGAGGTTTAATTGTGGACAGACGTAAACGAACCAACAGAAACAGTGTTGAAGCCGCCGCTTCAAACCGTTACCGTCTCGGATATGAGCGGGGGTACGAACAGGGCATCGAGAAGGGGAAAGCCGCTTTCGGTCAGCCGTATCACGGCACGAGCATCGTCATTCCAAGCTATAACCAAGTGGAGTATTTAATCCGGTGCATCGAAAGCATTGAGAGTCATACCCCGGAGCCCCATGAAATTATCGTGGTCGATAACGGCTCGACCGACGGCACCGGGGCGTATTTGGACAAAAGATCCGGGCAGCTGCGCTTTAAACGCCTGGACATCAACCGCGGCTTTTCGGGCGGGGTCAACCAAGGCTTGATGATGGCCAAGGGCGATACCATCGTCATCTTGAATAACGATACGCTGGTCACTCCGGGCTGGCTGGGTCATATGCTTCAATGCTTGCATAGCGATCCCCAGGTAGGTGCTGTCGGACCGGTAACGAATTACATCAGCGGTGAGCAGCAGATTGACGTGCCTTATGCGAATGTAGAGCAGATGTGGGAATATGCGGCCACCCGCAGTATGCCGGATCAAAAGGAATGGAGACTGACCGACCGCCTTGTCGGATTCTGCATTCTGTTCCGGAGGACGCTGCTAGAACGGATTGGTTATTTCGACGAAGGGTTCAGGATCGGCAACTACGAGGATGATGATTGGATCATACGGGCCCGGCTGTGCGGCCTGAAGCTGATGATCGTCGGAGATGCATTCATCCATCACTTTGGCAGCGTCAGCATGAAAACGCTCGGAACGGAGCAGTTTCACGTGGTGGACGGCCATAATGAACGCTATTACGCGGGAAAATGGGGGAATCCGCACGCATGGGTGGAAGCTGTCAGGCAGCAGGGAGCTGGACGCAGGGATGAGGTGACTCCCGGAAATCCGGCTTCGCCTGCGGAGTTCTTTCCTTCCCATGTCCTGATCCGTGATCAGGGCGGGAGGGAGTTCTTCCTATACCATGGCACCAAGCATCCATGCAGCGGTTTTGGCCTGACGGAGAAAACGGGACTGCAGTCCGTCACGCTGTCGAGAATGGATATCCTTCATATTCCAACCGCTGAAAATGCATTCCGTGGGGAGGAGCTCCTGGACTTCGTGTTGTCAATGAAGAAGGAGTCTGCTGACGGCCAGCTTGTCAGTGACGCCGACGGCACCATTTATCAGATGTCACAGGGCTCGATCCGGCCCTTTGTATCCGATTATGCCCTGGAGCGCTGGCAGATGAAGGGACGGAGCATTCTCAAGCTGCCAGCGGAACAGCTGCAGCTGCTTCCACGTGGCCTGCCGATCATTGCCCCGCCTGTGCTGGAAAATCCCGTGCTGTAATAAATTTATACCCGCCCCGGCTCAGGCGTAACTGTATGTAGGCGACCGGCATAGGATATAGCAGGCAGAAGCGGATCAGGCGGGGCGGGCCTTCGCGGCCTTTCGCGAGACTTCTACAGGAGGAATGGCTATGCAAAGCAAAATTGACGAAATGTTAACCCATATGTCCCATTCGCACCAGCAAATGGCTAGAGTGCTGGATGCCGAGCGTCAAATGGCGGTCAGGATGGCTCAAATCATACATGACCTGCCGGACGCCGATCCAGAATTCGACGGCATTAATGGACTTATTGAGAACTCCGGGCAAATCAATAAAAGCATTATCGCCTATCTGGGAAGTATCGCGGATCTTCAGGAAGCGCTCGCGGAAACTCTCAATCATGTCGTAAAAGAGTTGGGCAGTCATGAGGAAGAGTAAGCGGAGATTTGATATAGGAGTGTGCTGCAGATGAGTAGGGAACAGGCCTTTTTGCATATGCTGGACGCCGCTTCCAAGATTCAATGGAATATCGCTATGATTCTGGAAGCCAAGGCGGTTGAGGCGGAAAAAGTCAGGAATTGGGCCATTAATCATTTGACCGCGGATGCGTTTCAAACGCATGAGCATCAGCTTAACGAGCCGCTGCAGATTCACGGGCAAATCATAGAGCTGCTCGAGGGTTTGACCAAGCTTGAGAACGGACTTTGCAGCAATTTAAAAGCTGTGCTGGTTCAGGAGGATAGCGGACTTGGAGATGATGACGGCGTGTTCGGCTCAGGTTTTGACCTTGGAGACCTCGGCAAATGAGCCTTTTCCTCAAGGAGCAGGAAGCCAAGCTGGATATGATCTCCTCCATTGCGCAAAGCCAGCAGGCGCTTGCTAGAATTCTCAGCAGCATTGCGGATGTATCCTCTCACTCAGACCTGTCCGCCCGGAGTCTGAAGGAGAATATCCGGCTTCTTGCGCAGCATCAAGCCACGATGTGCGAGATGCTGCAAGGAATCACGTTATGCCATCCCCGCAGCGGAACTCCTGCGCCGCCCTGGTTAAACGCATCCCGACTGCCGCATACATGATGACCGAAAGTACAGGAGGAATAACGGATGAAGACCAATAAACGTGTTTCCCGGTCCACGAAATCCGGCACACGGAGGCGCAAGCTTCTTGTAGCCCGTAAAGCACGGCCGCTGAAAGCCAGAAAACTGCGTTCTGCCAAAGCCAAGCAGCGCCGTCTCATCAAGGGTGGAAAAAGACGGCATCAACGAGTTGGCGCCGCACGCCGGAGACGGAAGCGCGGATGGGTCAAACCGGTGCTTCCGTTGCCGGTGGAGCAGGGAGCGCTCCCGCAAGCGCCGGATGCTGCGTATAATGAAGGATATGACGAAGCTTACAATGAAGGTTTCAACGCCGGATTTGCCAAAGGCTACGAGGATGGACATCAATTAGCTTACCAAGCCAAATAAGGGCTCCGTCAGGAATCAAAACACGATAAGCAGGGATGGGAACAGTCAAACCTTAACTTCATGGGAAACCATGAAGTTAAGGTTTTTTTGATCATATCAGAAAGTATAAACTACAGAGCCATAGCTTCGTGATATTGCAAGATAAACATCCGCTGATGGCGGTCTGTCCTTTGAGAAATCACGTCGACACACGTTTTTCTTACATGATCGAATGTATAAATTACTTGGGTCCCCGCAAAGTACCTGAATAGACCTCGGAGCAAGGCCCCGCTTTGTGGGGTTATTTTGCTGTTTAATCATCGTGACATACGCCAATTTACGGCCTGAAAGGCTGTCGTCCATGATGCAAGTATCTCTTCCGCATATATTTATGATTATAGAATTGACTCATTTTCATTTGAGCGGAACGATTCTATAGCCCAAGATGGGACATTCTCCAAGCACGGGAGGTTCTTAAGCGGAATGATTTCTTCGCGAAAGAGGCTCTGAAATCGGTATGTTCTTATGAAATCCAAACAGGCAGGGTGAAAGCTGTGGGAAAAGCAGGAAACAGCAAAAGTTACCGGCAAGGCTACGGCGAGGGCTATAGGCTGGGCTTATGCCAGGCGGTCGAGAAAAGGGTGCCGCAAGCGCCGCCATATCATCGGGATATGAAAATACTGTACATTCCCCAGGGATTCCACGCAATCGATCAGGGAGTCACTGCGGCGCTGCGCAGTCTGGTCAGGGAATGTATTGTGGGGGAAGCTCCGAACATGCTGGAGCTGGCAACGAGGGAAAGGCCCGATCTGGTTCTCGTAATGAACGGGCTGCATATCTTCCCGGGAAATCATTTGGAGGATATCGCAAAAATTCGGGGGATGGGCATCAGAACGGCCGTATGGTTCGTAGACGATCCGTATTTTACGGAAGATACCGCCCCGATGTGCACCGCTTATGATGTGGTTTTAACCCATGAATTGGCTTGCGTTCCGTTTTACCGGGGATTGGGTGCCGCAAACGTGCATTATTTGCCCCTAGCCGTCAACACGGATATGTTCAAGCCGCAGCGCCCGGGACCCGGGCATGTATATGATATTTGCTTTATCGGCAATGCCTTCTGGAACAGGGTGTCTCTTTTCGACGAAATGGCGCCGTTCCTGGAGGACAAAAAGGTGCTGATCGCCGGGGGATTCTGGGAACGCCTGACCCGGACCGACAAGCTGGGACGTTCACTCCATATGGGGTTTATCCCTCCAGAGGAAACCGTCAACTACTACAACGGGGCAAAAATCGTCCTCAACATCCACAGACCGGACGAGTATGGGCAGGATAACCGGAACAGCCACCGGATCAAGGCGAAGTCGATCAATCCCCGCACCTATGAAATCAGCGCCTGCGGCACGCTACAAATTACCGATCTGCGCGAAGACTCCTTGTCGCATTACCGACCCGGGTATGACATCGAGACGTTCGGCTCGGTCCAGGAGCTGAAGGATAAAATCAGCTATTATCTCCAGCATGAAGAGCAGCGTCTGGAGATGGCATGGCGGGGGTTATGGACGACGCGAATGGAGCACTCCTTTATGTCGCGGATGAAATCGCTGCTGGAGCTTGTATAAATTCTAAGGAAATAGGAGCGGGTGACGGATGTCAATCATTAAACACCGGAAAAAAATCATACGGCAGGAAGTGCTGAGCCCGGCCGAGGAAGCGCGGCTTCGGGGCCGCGAAGCGGGGCATCAGGAGGGATATGAGGAGGGTTATTTAAAAGGTCGTGCCAATTATATCGTCAGCCGGCATGCCGAAAACTCTTTTCCGTTTCGCCAGATGCATGTGCTGTATGTCGCGTCAGGCAAAGGGTTTCCCTACTCCCCGATCGATGAAGCCATCGCTACGACTTTACGGGGAATGATCTCCCAGGTAACGGTCATTGAGCCGGGACAGCCGATCAGCGAGATTGCCTATCAAATCATGCCGGATCTGGTCCTCGTCTTGGACGGCATGTTCATCCAAAACGAGCAGCTGGACGCCATTCGCCAGCAGGGTATCAAAACGGCGGTCTGGCTGACGGACGATCCGTATTACACGGACATGACGACGGAGAACGTGGGTCATTACGATTACGTGTTCACGCTCGAATCCAACTGCATCCCGTATTATCAACAGCTTGGCTGCGCGAATGTCCATCATCTGCCTTTCGCGGCTTACGTGGAGCATTACAAGCCGGAAAGAATGCGTTCCGCACAGCGCAGGGAAGTGAGCTTCATCGGCTCCGCGTACTGGAACCGGGTCGAATACCTGAGCCCCATCATGGACCAGCTGATGCAGCATCATACGATCATCAACGGCATCTGGTGGGACCGCCTGCCGAATTTCGCGGCATATCAAGACCGGATCGAGGTCAACAAATGGATGGGACCCCAAGAAACGGCGGAAGCCTATAACGCTTCAAAAATTGTCATCAACCTTCACCGTTCCCACGAAGACGATTCGGTCAATAACAATGCCGTCAAAATCCCCGCAGCTTCCCCCAATCCGCGAACCTTTGAAATTTCCGCCTGCGCTACCTTGCAGCTCAGCGATGCCCGGAGCGATCTCGCCAAGTTCTACACGCCGGGTGTCGAGATTGAGACATACAGTTCTCCGCAGGAGCTGCTGGACAAAGTCGAGTATTACCTGAACCACGAAAAGGAACGCAGGGAAATTGCGCTGAACGCGCTCGAGCGGACGATGCGCGATCACACCTACGGCAACCGCCTCAACCAAATGCTCTCCATCATCTTCCCTTAAGGGGAGTCGCCGTTTTTGGACGGATGGAGGGGAGTAAATGACGTGCCGGTACAGATGGCCTTCTAATATATTGTATTACTTGGCTCAAAGGAGGTGTGATCGTACCCTGTGCTTATAGCAGCGGTCACCCACGCATGATGGCATATAAACCGAAACTCATGTTGTTTTCCCATGTCAGCAACACAGGCAGCATTACAGGGGCCGAAAAGCTCCTCCTGCTGTTCTGCCTTCAAATATCCCCGTATTTCGATTGCATCCTGACGGCTCCGCAGGAAGGAAGATTGACCTATGATGCCCGGAAGAAAGGCATCCCGGTAAGGATCCTGTCCTACCCGCTGCTCTTCGGAATGTATCAGCCTGGCGCCCAGCTCCAGGAGGAGGCGGAGGCGCTTCGCCAACATTCGGATTTCGCCTCCGTCCTCAGCTGTCTCTTGGAGGCCGCGCCGGATATCGTGCTAACCAACACGATCGTCAATGTGCTGCCGGCCATGGCTGCGAAGACGCTCGGCATTCCGGTGCTGTGGCAAATCACCGAGGTCATGCAATCCTCTGAGCATGTGCATGCCGCGGCGGCCGTCGTGGATAAATACAGCGACTGCCTGATCGCCATCTCCGAAGCATCGGCGAGCCTGTTTCGCGGCCGCATATCCAGGCCGATCACGCTTCTGCCTCCTTCTTCCGACAATGAGCATTTGCATCCGGATCAAGGGCTCATCCGCACCGGCTACCGCAAAATTCTTCGCCTCAAGGATTCCCATGCCTGCATCGGCTATATTTCCTCCTTCATTCATTCGGCAAAAGGTTTGCACGAATTCATCCGCATGGCCGTCATCCTCGCAGGGTCCTACGAACAATGCCGATTCGTCGCAATCGGCAAACCGGCGGATCATGCATATTACGAGCGCTGCATCGCCGAAGTGAACGCATCGGGCTTCAGGACCCGGTTCCGTTTCATCCCCTTTGTGGAGTCGGTCCATGCCGCATACAGCGCGATGGACATTCTCGTGGTACCGAGCATGGTGGAAGAGGGCCTGGGAATGACGGCGCTGGAAGGCATGCTTTGCGGAAAACCCGTCATCACCTTCGACTCGGGCGGCCTCGGCGAGCTGATGCGCAATACCGGCAACGGGCATGCTGCCGTGCCGACGGGCAATTACGGATCTTTGGCGGCCAAGGCTGCCGAGTTTCTGAACGATCCATTCCTCCGGGAAAGCACCGGCAGAAGGAATGCTGAAGCGGCCAGAAATCAGTATGGCCTGGATGTCTATGCCCGCAAAATCGCTGTTTTCGTCGAAGAGCTGCGGCGCGGATGCCCTGATTGGATGAGCGGGATGATCTCAAGCAGCGTAGCGGCAACCCGCGCTTCGCAGCCCGCGCTTCTGCCCGATGCTGCTCGCAGCGCTGAGGGTGCACCGCGCGCTCCAAGAAGCAATAAACCGAAGCGGCGCAAGAGCCGGAGCAAGAAGGCGCCTGCGGCCAAGCGCCGCTTAGCGCACAGAAGAACGGGGGCAGGCAGGGCTGCGAAAACCCGAAAATCCAAAAAACGAAGGTAGGAGTCGGAGTAATGAGAATCATGACCATTTTAGGCACACGTCCCGAAATTATTCGTCTCAGCCTGATCCTTCCGAAGCTGGACCGGTATGCGGAGCGGCATGTGCTGGTGCATACCGGGCAGAATTTTGCTGAAAGGCTGAGTGGAATATTTTTCAGGCAAATGGGCCTGCGCGCACCGGATTACGTTCTGCAGGATGCGGCCGCTTCACTGGGGAATCAGCTGTCGGCCATGTTCTCGCAGATGGAAGCCATTTTGGAGAAAGAGAAGCCGGACAAAATCCTGCTCCTCGGCGACACCAACAGCGCGCTCTGCGCCGTGCTGGCGGAAAGGCTGGGATATCCGGTCGTGCACATGGAAGCCGGCAATCGATGCTTTGATCTGCGCGTGCCCGAGGAAAAAAACAGAAGGGTCATCGATGCGATATCTTCCATTAATATGCCGTATACCGAACAGAGCAAAAAGCATTTGGTGGCCGAGGGTTTTCCCAGCTCGCGGATTGTGCTGACAGGCAACCCGATCTACGAGGTCATGCAGCACTATGAACCCTCGATTGCGGCCAGTGACATTCTGAACGCACTTTCCCTGAAGCCGAAGGAATACTTTCTCGTGACGGCCCATCGCGCGGAAAACGTGGATGATCCCGTACGTTTACGTGAAATCGTCGAAGGCTTGAACCGAATCGCCGCCAGCTATGGTCGCCGCATCATTTGCAGCATTCATCCGCGCACCGCTTCCCGAATCGCCGGATTAAAGCCGCTGGCGCTGCATCCGCTGGTGGAATTTCATGAGCCGTTCGGATTTTTCGATTTCGTACTGCTGGAACGCCATGCCTGCTGCGCGCTGACCGATAGCGGCACCGTGCAGGAGGAGTGCTGCATCATGCAGGTTCCGACGGTAACGATGCGCACGACGACCGAACGTCCGGAGACGGTCGATTGCGGAAGCAACATCGTGTCCGGGCTGGAAGCCGGAGCGATATTCCGTTCCGCCGAGCTGATGCTGAGCCTGAGCCGGGGCTGGGACTGCCCGGAAGGATACTTGGCGGAGAACGTTTCGGATAAGGTAGTTAAATTTTTGCTTGGAGGGAAAGTTCATGTTTGAAAATAAACGGATCTTGGTAACAGGAGGTACGGGCTCTTGGGGCTACGAGCTTGTGGCCCAGCTGCTGGAACAGAACCCGAAGGAAATCGTCGTATATTCGCGTAACGAATCCTCGCAGGTAGCCATGAGCAGGGAATTCGAAGATAAGCGCCTGTCTTTCCGTATCGGGGATATCCGCGACAAGGATGCGCTGGTGATGGCCTGCCAAGGCATTGATTATGTTTTCCATCTCGCCGCGCTGAAGCATGTGCCCGTGTGCGAGGATCAGCCTTACGAAGCGCTGAAAACCAACGTCATCGGAACTCAGAACGTCATCGAAGCGGGAATCGAGAACAAGGTGAAAAAGGTATTTTATATTTCCACCGATAAAGCAGCCAACCCGTCCAACTTCTATGGCATGACCAAGGCCATCGGTGAGAAGCTGATCGTCTACGCCAACCTGCTGAACAGCGAGACCCGGTTCGTGACGGTGCGCGGCGGCAACGTCCTGGGAACGAACGGCAGCGTGGTTCATGTCTTCAAGGATCAAATCCGCAATAAAGGCCAGGTGTCGATTACGGATATGGCGATGACCCGTTTCTTCCTGACGCTTCACGATGCGATTCAGCTGCTCTTCAAAGCCGCGGAGGAAAGCTACGGCGGCGAAATTTTCGTCATGACCATGCCTGCCTGCCGTATCGTCGACATGGCGGAGGTGCTGATCGAGGATTCCGGCAAAACGGATGTGAAAATCGTGGAGACGGGCATTCGTCCGGGAGAGAAAATTCATGAAATTTTGATGAGCGACTATGAAAGCCTGACGACGGTCGTCTATGACGAGGAGTATCTCGTGATCCTGCCGACGCTTCACATGCCGGAGCTGAAGGAACGTTACAGCCATTGCGAGCCGGTATCCTTCAGCAGCTTCAGCTCGAACTACCATCTTATGAACAAAGAGGAGATCAGGGGAATTCTCCAGCGCGGGGGGTTCCTGAAATGAGGCTGCTCATTCTCGGAGGAAACGGAATGGCGGGGCATATGCTCGTCGATTACTTTCATCGGCAGGGAAAGCATCAGGTGTTCTATACCACCCGGGATCAACGAAGCCCGGGGGGGCTTTTCCTCGACGCATCCGAGCCCTGCATGGTCGATAGGCTGCTGGATATCGTCAGGCCGGATATCGTGATTAATGCGATCGGTATTTTGAATCAATATGCGGAGGAAGACCGCATCAACGCCTACCATGTCAACGGATTTTTGCCTCACAGGCTGCGAAGAGCGGCAGATCTGCTCGGAAGCCGGCTGATCCATATCAGTACCGACTGCGTTTTTGAAGGCACGCGGGGCCGCTATGCGGAAGACGACAAGCCGGACGGAACCAGCGCTTACGCCATGACGAAGGCGCTGGGCGAGGTCCGCGCTCCCGGACATCTCACAATCCGCACCTCTATCATCGGACCGGAAATCCGCAGCCGGGCCATTGGGCTGATGCATTGGTTCATGTCGCAAAAGGGAAACGTGTCGGGGTACCGCCATGTCATGTGGAACGGGGTCACCACGCTGGAGCTGGCCAAAGCGATCGACCGGCTCATGGATTCACCGGTGTCAGGGCTGATTCACCTTGCCCAGCCGCAGGCCATCAGCAAGCATGAGCTGCTGCTTTTGTTTCAGGAGATTTGGAACGTGCAGGACGTGACGGTCATTCCTTCCGATCAGCCTGTACAGGACCGGACGCTGGCTGTAACGCGCGAGGATTTCCATTATGCCGTTCCTCAATATCCCGAAATGCTGAAGGAGTTGGAGAAATGGATGACCGACCTTCCGTCCGCCAACGCCGCATTCTGATCACAGGTGCTACAGGCTTTACAGGCGGCCATGCCTGCCGGTATTTTGCCGCACAAGGTTATCAGGTAGCGGCAATGGTTCGTAGAATCCCCCCGGGACCTGTTCCGGAGGGGATTACGTATTATATATGCGATTTGATGAACAAGGCCGAGCTCGACCGGCTAATTTACAGCGTGGCTCCGGATGCTGTGCTGCATTTGGGCGGCAAAAATTCGGTTTCCGAATCCTGGAAAGATCCTTTGCTGTACATGGAAACGAATGTATTGCCAACGATTTATCTCCTGAACTCGCTCCGCGGCTTTCCGGACAGCCGGATCGTGATTGCCGGCTCGATGGCCGTGTTCCCGCTTACACCGCCGCTTCGCCCGCCACATCCGTACAGCCTGAGCAAAAGCCTCCAAAAAGCCGCCGCTTTGTCATGGGAAGTATTGTTCAACCAAACCGTCATATTAGCCGAGCCTTCCAATTTGATCGGTCCGGGGCCATCCACGGGCTTCTGCGCCTTGCTTGCCCGACACATCGCAGCTTGCGAGCAGGCGGGCAAGACCGAGCCGTTTCGCATATCTTCCAAGAAAGCAAGGCGCGATTTTCTGGACGTGAGGGATGCCGTCAAAGCATATGAGCTTTTATTGGATAAGGGAACCCGGGGCCATACCGTTACAATCAGCTCGGGAATCTACCAGACGCTGGAGGAGGTCGCGCTTCAAATGCTCGGCATCTCGGGTACCGAGGCTCCGCTCGCATGGGGCGACGAACCGGATGCGGTCGCATCGAAAGAGGCTCATCCCGGCGAAATTGACATGGGTTCTTTGGGCTGGCGACCGGAAATCCCGATCGGGACGTCACTCCGGGACGTGCTGGAGTATTTTCGCAAGCAGGAGGGGGATGCCCGATGAGACCGCTGGTAACGATCGTGATTCCGTTTTTCAACGATCCTTACGTGGATCAGGCGGTTCGCAGCGCCTTGTCCCAAACGTACTCTCCGCTGGAAATCATCGTGGTGGACGACGGATCGACCAGCTGCGCGGAGCGGCTCGCACCGTACCGGTCGCAAATTTATTACCTGGGGAAGGCAAACGGCGGAACTGCAAGCGCCTTGAACCACGGCATACGCCATGCTTCAGGCGACTACGTGGCCTGGCTCAGCTCCGATGATTTGTTTTACCCGGAAAAGATCAGCCGTCAAGTGCAGTTCATGCTGGAGCAACACGCGTTTATTTCGCATACCAATTTTCATGTCATCAATGCTTCCAGCCATATTACCGTTTTCCGCGCAGGGGTGTCCTTCACGAACATATTGGATTTTTACCGGATATTCATGAATGGAAATCCCGTCAACGGCTGCACCGTCATGATGAAAAAAGAGCTGTTCTTACACGTCGGCTTATTCAATGAAGGGTTGCCGTATACGCATGACCTCGATCTGTGGGGAAGGATCATTCAGGCGGGATTTCCGTTCCCGTATCTCGATGAGCCGCTCGTCGGCTACCGCCAGCACGAGGGGATGGGAACGATCCGCCACCGGGCTGTCATCGAGCAGGAGTATCTCATCACCAGCGGGAATGTCCGGAGCTCGATCGGCCCTCTGATTTCCATAATGGAAAGAGGATGAATTTTAGTTGATTCCCCCGGATAGTTCGTCCATGCGAACCTTTCTTTTTCAGCATAAATATAAGAAGAAAGGAGGGAACAACAATGCCAAGAGTTTTGGTTGACAGTCAGATTTCTCAGAATGTCTCGACCGCCGGAGCCGTTGCCATCCCGGCAACCACAACGCCGGCTTTATTTGGAACGCTGGGCCTGAATACGTCCACAGCAGGTCCGAACCTTTCAGTCCATTTTACCGCAACCGTTACGCTGAGTGCCGTTGTCGCTGTTCTGGTACCGGTAACCATTACGATTAACAGAGTGGTTGACGGGGTCTCCACCACCATTTACAGCGCAACGGAATCTCTTCCTGTAGGTACGCTGCTTCTGACCACCGATGTTTTGACGATTACGGGCATCGACCTGCTTACCACGAACCCCGGATTTGTCGTATATCAAGCTTTTGTCAGCATTCCGGCTGGTTTGGCAGTTATTCCAACACGCGTCGGACCGGAAAGCTTCGAAGCTGTTGCGTTCTCGGACTAAAGAACATTGTCTGGGCATCGGGTTTTCCCGGTGCCTTTTTTTTTGCGCATTATCATGTTTCCAGGGCAGCAAGTCATGTTTTTTTGGCCTAATAGGTTCAACCGTCGTGTCCAGCCCTGCTCTTCCACAATATAGTATAGTGTCCGTCGATGACCGATTACACGCATGGGATAAGGGAAAGCTGATTCCATGGAAAGGAGAAGGCATGAAAATATTACTCGCAACCTATTGGCTGATCCCGCATGTGGGCGGGGTGTGGAAATATATGCTGCAAATCCAACAGCGGCTGGAAGCCATGGGACACCAGGTCGATCTGCTTGGCAATAGCCCGGACTATTCGAAGTTTCATATCATCAACAGGGGACAAGAATTGTCCAAAACCGCGTTACGCCCCTTTCTGGCTTCGAAGTTGTCTGCAGAGCATGCGCCTTGGCTGCACCGGGATCCCTATATTCATTTTTACGAAGAGGACCGCTATTTCATGGAGCTATCTGCCGCTTATTTCGGACTTGGACAATACGATGTCATCCATACGCAGGACATTTTTGCGGCCAGGGCAATCCACCGCGTCAAACCGGCGCGTGTTCCGCTTGTCGCGCAGGTTCACGGCTCGGTCAGCGGCGAGCTGCACAACCACTTTCGGCTGAATCCACACTTAGGGATCGGAGAGCAGTCGGCCGCCTGGAAATACTTTGATTCAATCGAATACCACGGCGCAACCTCAGGGCAGCTCACGATCACGTCCACGCAGTGGCAAAAAAACGAGCTGGTCCATGATTTCGGCGTGCCTGAGGGACGGATCGAGGTATTCCAGTCGGCCTGGACTCCGTGCCCTTCTGGCAGAGCGTACAACATGGAACCGAGGTGCAACGGCCGCCCGGCAAAAAGGTTATCATCGTGCCCGCAAGACTTGCGTTCGTGAAAGGCATCGATGTCCTCATTTCGGCGCTCGGCATGCTGAAGCATATGCGAAACGACTGGGTGTGCTGGATCGTGGGCGACGGCGAGAAGCGGGAGGAACTGGTCCGGCAGGCAGCGGGCCTGTCGCTTCAGGAGGAGGTGGCCTTTCTCGGCGAACGGCGCGATATCCCGGCATTATTGCTGCAGTCCGACATTTTTGTGCATTCCTGCATTCAAGACAATCAGCCGTTCGCGGTCATGGAGGCGCAGCTGGCCGGTCTTCCGGCGTGCGTATCGAATGCCGGCGGCCTGCCCGAGATGGTGGAGCATGGCGTGACCGGCCTGATCTCCCCCGTGAGGGACTCGCTTACCCTTGCGCAGCATTTGAACCTGCTTCTGGCCAACGACGAGTTCCGGCATGCGCTTGGCCGCAATGCGGCACAATGGGCTCAGGAGCACTGGTCGATGGATTTGATGATTTCCAGGCTGCTGGGTGCATACGCGAGAGCGGCTGCAAGCCTTTAAATGAAAGAAACGCGTTGGGAATGGAGGGATGAAGCGTGACAGGAGAACCGTTTATGGTCATCGGAGATCTGTACAACCGGATTTTCGCAGTGCAGACCTCGCATATCGACCTGCTGGCGGATTACGCCGTATGGAACAAAATATTCGAAGGTTTGCCTCCGCATTACAAGCTTCCCGATTTGGAAGTTTTGACATTGGAATAACGATGAACGGAAACGGTTAAGAGGGACCTCCCATCGGCAGCGGTATTGTGCCCGGAAAGCCCCTCTTTTTTTCATGGATGCGATTTGGCTTCGTTCAAAAGAATGCCGCTGAGGATCTCGGACCAAAGATGGTCGTTTCCATCCCATTTCTCCTCGTTCGGCATGAGAATCGAGCAGACCTTTTCCAACGGCCATTGAACCTCGACTACGCCGGTTACGGCGGTATGGTTGATCAGCAGCACCCGGAAATCATGCGCGACAAGGCCTGACAGCACCTCCTGAAGCTCCTGGGCATGCTCGAACGATCCTTCCGTGCGTATAAAAAGGATGCGGTTTGCGGTAGCCATTTTTTCCATGAACCGCTGCACGCGACATATTTGGCTTTCACTTCCGGGTATGCGGCCAGATAAGGAGGGAAATTGTTATGGGTGAAAAAATCGTGATTCGACAGCATGTCATAATAGGTTTCCCGCACGAGGTAGAGCTGGTCGCTGACCCTTTTTTCCACGACGAGATTCTCGTAGTTCATGAAATTCGCAAAATGATTGCCCAGCAGCCGGTTGACGTCGGCCAAATTGTAACTGGCCATCCAGTCGAGCGGGCCGGCGTAAGGGCGCAAATCGAATTTCTCCAGCTGCATGGAGGCCAGGCATAGGTCCCCGAGACTGAAGATGGCGTCATAGGTTCCCTTGAGATCGGCTATTCGCATGGTTCGTTGCCCTTCCTTTCACCTCAAATGATGTGCTTTACCATACAGTAAATGCGTTCCGCTGCCGTTTGGCCTGTACCCCCGTGTATCCGCTCAATTTTAGGTTGAAGGCTAACGCCATCCGCCCTTACCCTTGGCCAAACGCAACATACGATGGGATAAAGACTTGTTTTACGGGAGGATGGGTTCATGTCCATTTTGCGGCTCGAAGCAGCGCCTTTTGCCCCGATCGACTGCCGTTACATCGAATCTTTTGACGTGGAAGTGACCAATGGAGGACAGGAAAGCTTTGAGATGCTTGTTCACGGCTACGGCAACCAGGGACTGTTCTACGTCCATCTGGTTCACATGGCGCCGGGCAGCACCATTCCGCTGTACAACATCGTGACGGGTTACGCACCTTTTCAGCTTGTCCTCGTTACGAACGTGAATCACTATGCGAATACATGGGCAACCGTCAGAGTCCGGGATCATGGCAATCTGATTGCCGTGTATACACAGGAGGATATGATCCGTACCCCATAGACGGAGGATGGAGGAGGAACATGACGACATGAACGTGCTGTTTGTGTTTTACGTGCCCAGCGGCGGCATGGATACGCTGAACCGGCTGCGCTGCAAAGCCCTGAAAAAATACGGTATTCATGCTTCCTGCCTCTATTACTACTGGGGGGCGGGCGTGCAAAATAATGACGAGATTCCGATGTATATCACCAATAACGACGATGAAATCCGGGGCATTCTGGCAGCGGGAAATTATGACGTGATCGTGGTCCCACGGATCATACCAGCTTCCCGAGATTCAGGGCGCTCGGATATCAAGGCAAGCTCGTGCTTGAAATTCAGGGCTATGGCTCCAAGGAAAATGCCAGAAAGCAGCTGGTGGATGCGGTACCGATCGTCAACGCATACGCGGACGGACTGCTGAACCCATGCACTCCGCATATTGCGGCGATTTTTCAGGAGCTGTTTCCGCATATCCCCCAATTTCATTTTCCGAACTGTTTCGATTCCAAAAGCTTCACGTATCGATACGGAGCGGTTCCGGATCATCCGATCATCGCCTGGCTGGGCCGCATGGAGGACAATAAAAACTGGAGGGAGTTTCTGCACATCGGTTATCAGCTCTCGTATTACGTGCCGACAATCGAGCTATGGATGTTCGAGGATCCGAATTTGGCGGACCCTGCCGAACGGCAGCAGTTCGAGCTCATGGTCGATAACCTGAACCTGCGTTCGCGGCTCACGCTGCGCTCCAACGTCGCCAACGCGCAAATGCAGTATTTTTATTCGATGATTGGCGATTCCGGGGGATTTATGTGCTCCACCTCCAAGGTGGAGGGAGGGCCCTTATCGGTGCTCGAAGCAATGAGCTGCCTCTGTCCGGTTCTCGCCACCCATTCGGACGGCGTAGCCTTATGCATCCGGCATAATGAAACGGGCAAAAATTATGCGCTCGGCAACGTCGCGCAGGCAGTCCAAGAGGGGCTGGAATTGATGCAAAACGGCGTCCTCCGGGAGAGCATCCGGCTGAATGCCTTGCGGCTGCTGCAAACGGAATTCAATCCGCATCTATACTGTTTGAGCTTTATCGGCATGCTGAATCAATTGTAAGGGAAGTGAGAGGAATGATTCTTAAATACCGAACCAGACAGGAAGCCCCGGCAGGCTCCTTCGACTCGTTCATGATCGGGGCGGACGAAATCGTGCTGACCTCCGTGACGCTGGAAGGCATCGCGGACGGTGATCAGGTCGTGCTTGGCATCGACGCCACCTGGCTCAAGCCGTTATGCGATCTCGGCGAGCTGGAGTTTTTCGTGAAAAAAGACGCGCCTGACGGGCCGGTCGTATACTGGACCCTCGAAACCTGCTTTGCCAAGGCCCGTACCAGAGAAAACGTGACGCTGGCGGGAAATGCCGGCATGCGCCATTTTTATTTGACGGTAAAGTCCAAAGAAGAGAAAGCCCGGATTGTCTCTTACGCCCTGGAAGGGAGCGTATTCGCTCCGGCATGACTGAAACGGCCGATCCCCGTTATTCCGAGGTTCGGCCGCTTGCAATTGGAAGGGATTACGAGCCGGCGGGAAAGAAGTGGCGATAGGTTTCCCGCAGGCCTTCCTCCATGGTAACGGCAGGCACCCAGTTCAGGCTGCTGCGGATCTTGGCGTTGGATAAGCAGCTGTCGCGGATGTCCCCATCCCTGGCCGACCGATGCAGCGTTTCAAATTCTTGGCCGTGCTGCTGCCGCAATAAAGCTATTAAGCGGTTGACGGAAGTCGCTTTTCCGGTGCTGACATGAAAAATATCCCTTTCTCCCGCGTTGCCCGCGGCAAGGAGAGCGGATACGACATCCTTTACATAGACGAAATCCCGGGTCTGTTCCCCGTCTCCGTTAATGGTTAACGGATGCCCCTGTCGAAGCTTCTCCATAAAAATCGATACGACGCCGCCTTCGCCCTTGGACGTCTGGCCTGGTCCGTATACATTGGCAAACCGCAGCACCGTCCAGTCGACGCCAAACAGCTGCCCGTAGAGGCGAATGTAATGCTCGGCGCAAAATTTGGACAATCCGTAAAAGGAAATCGGTGCCGCCGCGTCCGTTTCCTCCAGCGGATTTTTATCCGTATTCCCGTAGACGCCCGAGGTTGATGCAAAAATGAATTTATGCACGCCGGCCTGGCGGCAGGCCTCAAGCAGATTCAGCGTTCCTCCAGCATTAATCTCCATGTCCTGCCCGGGATTAAGAATGGATTGCTGCACATCGGCTTGAGCCGCCAGATGAAACACCGTGTCGGGGCGCAGCTTGCCAATGATTTGCCTCGCCGACAAGTCACGGATGTCTTCCACATGCAGTACGGCCGAAGGATGAACCATTGCCGCCGAGCCGGTCGAAAGATTATCGATAACGTGTACCTGCCGTCCTTGCTCAATCAGGCTCTGCACCAAATGGGAGCCGATGAATCCTGCTCCGCCCGTAACCACCACCGTTGTCAATATCATTCCCTCCCGTAAAGATAGGTCATGATCTATCGTATGTGGCCGTTCGCGGGTTGGCATTAGGCATATCCCTAAATCGGCCGCCGCATCTGATTTTACATGCTGCAAGGTAGTAAAGCGTCGGCATTAGGGTAACATGTTAGTAGAGAGTCTCAGCTTCATGGAGAGGGGAAGGGAGGAAAGCGAAGGTGAAGAAATGGAATCCGATCATCATCATCGTGATTTGCATGATCGTCATTGCCGGCGCGGCTTATTTCATTCGTCCGTACCGCACGGCTGAGCCGGGTCCAAGCCATCCTGCCGCTCCGGTATCGGACGATGCCCAGCAAACCACTGGCAAGCAGGTATGGTCTACCTCGGACGTCACTTCGGTTGAATGGGACGGGAAAAGATTGTCTTGGATGCTGCGGCGTGCCGGTGAAGATCAAGAGGAGGAAAAAGGGAAAGAAGGGGCATGGACATTAAACGGAAAAAAGGTATCCATGAATCAGGCGGACTCGATCATGGCTCAAATGAACGCGCTGTTAAGCCGTTCTTCAGAGTCTTCCCGAAAAGCTTCTTCATTAAAAGCGGAGGTCATCGATTCCACCGTGACGCTGTTAAGCGGCCCGGAACACGGGGACAAGGTATATCAGATTGCAGTGGAGCCCGCATATCCCGAGACGATGTGGATTATTCCGGCCGGGCAATCACAGGTATTTCCGGTGCCGAAAAAAGATATCTTGGAGCTGGAAAAAAATATCGCTCAGTTCATTTCGTCGAGCCCGGCTGACTAAGCTTCAAAATCGCTGCAAGGATGCCAAATCCTTTCAGCATAGCGCTAGGACCGCACGGTCATCTTAACAGGTGTTACTACATCACATTCATAAACGGAGGATGAACTCATGATGCGATCCAAAGCGATAAGCCTTTCCATATCCGCCGCACTTCTCGTAAGCGTGGCCGGTGTGGCGGCTGTACCACGAAAGAGCCTGCCAATACCAACGTCCGCACCAAAAACGTCCATGATGCCCGTGGATTGAACGGAATGAACGGACGGTTGAATGTGAACTCCCTGAGAGACGGGGGCCGGTTATCGACGTATGGTACAGACGGTTCGAGACATAATGTCAGCAATCTGACATCATCCCAGGAGCTGGCTGACAAGGTTGCGGCATTGAAGGAAGTGCGGACGGCAAATGTACTTCGTACAGGCAACAGCGCTTATGTAGCCGTCTCTCTGGAGGACGGAGCCAAAGGCCATATGGGAACTAAGGGCATCACAGGCAACTATGGCATGAAAAGCACCAACAGCAATTTCCGCAGCAGCAGCTTTGGAACGATGAACAACAGCAGCTTCAATAACAACAGCGTAGGCAGCGGCTCCACGAGCGCTAACAACCGCGGGTTATACGGCACGATGGGAACAGGCAGCTACGGCATCATGAATGGCGTAACCGGCAATGGTACGGCGGGAACCGGAACGGGCCGTTTGCATAATTACACGACAAGCGCCGGAGAACCGATCACGAGAAGCAACGGTTTTAATGCGACGACCCCGGGAACATCAGGCACCAATGAAACCTTATCCGAAAATAAGGACAACGTAAGTGCCGAAACGAAAAATAAAATCAGTGATGTGATCAAGAAGTCGGATCCAAGCATCACGAACGTGTATGTATCCGCTAATCCTGATTTTGTCCAACGTGTCAGCAATTATGCAACCGAGGTGAAAAACGGTCACCCGATCGGAGGCATGGTGTCGGAGCTGTCAACGATGTTTGAACGCATCTTCCCGATGCACACCGGCACGGGGACGAATAACTACAATAACACCAACCGCGTGACTCCGATGGGAAATACGCCGTCCGCACCCCTCGGCAAAACCCCTGCAGGCAGACATATGATGCAATAACGGATAACGAGAAAGCAGCTGCGCTTTAAGGGCAGCTGCTTCTTTATATTAGGGCTAAGTTTAACCAAGCACATGACGATCATCAACAGCTGGCTCCATGAAAACAAGCCTCCGCGAAAGAAACGGGAGGCTTGTTTATCATCTATTCATAGGAAGTCCGAAATTAAAATACCTGGCGTCCGCGGACCCACACGCCTTGAAGGTTCAGGCTGTCATCCAGCATCAGCACATCGGCCTGCTTGCCGGCTTCCAGCGTACCGGTACGATTCTCGATGCGCAGCCGCTTGGCCGGGTTGAAGCTGGCCACACGGGACGCATGCTCCACGGTCAAACCAACGGTTTCCACCAGATAGCGGAAGCCTTTGATCATGGTTAGCGTGCTTCCCGCCAGACTGCTCGTTTCGCCTTTCAGCATGGCAATGCCGTCTTTAACTTCCACGGGCAGATCGCCGATCGTATAATCACCGTCAGGCATACCGGCTGCAGACATGGCGTCCGTAATCAAAATGAGATTGTCATTCGTTTTCAGCTTCGCGAGGATGGAAATGCATGCGGGATGCACGTGGATGCCGTCGGCGATGATTTCCGCATGGATCCGATCGTCGCTGAGCACAGCGCCGGCTGTTCCCGGTTTGCGGTGATGCAGCGGCGTCATGGCATTGAACGTATGCACGCCTTGACGAAGGCCGGCTTCAACCGCAGCCTCAACCTGCTCATAGGTCGCATCCGTATGACCCAAGGCGGCATTGATACCGTGGGCGTCCATCCAAGCGATCGCATTCAATGCGCCTTCGCGTTCCGGAGCGAGAGTAACTTGTTTGATCAATCCAGGATACTGGGATTCCCAGGCTTCGAGCCATTCCACGTTCGGATTCACGATATGCTCCGGATTTTGGGCTCCTGGCCATTTCGGGCTGATGAAAGGTCCTTCCATATGCACGCCTTCGATGATCGTGTACGGCATATCCTGCTGCTTGTAATCATGAACTTCCTTCAGCACCTTGTCGATTGCCGCTTTCGGTGCGGTCATCGTGGTCGCAAGCATGGCCGTGGTTCCTTGGGAACAGTGGAAGGAGGTGATTTTATCGAGCTCCTCTTTGCCGGAATACATGAAGTCTTCGCCATTGCCCCCATGAACATGCACATCGATAAAGCCCGGGAGAATGTAGCCGTCCGTTTTTTTGCTGCTTAGGCTTTGCCAGCGCTCCGGCAGATTTTGAACCTCGCCCGCATATACGATGCTTCCATCCTGAATGGCAACGACGCCTTCCTCGATGACGCCTCCAGGGATGACCACCTTTCCGTACAGAAGCTGCTCTGTTCCTTCACTCACGATAATAACCTCCCTGCTCCTTGATCGAGTAATACGACAACGTTAGGATGACATTGCAGCAGCGATGCCGGACATTGGGATGTGATTGGTCCTTTCAAGGCCCGCTTAACGATTTCAGCCTTGTCTTCGCCCCGTACCAGCAGCAGAATCTGTTTAGCCTTCAGGATGCTTCCTACGCCCATCGTCACCGCCTGCGTCGGTACATCGGCAAGGGAAGGGAAGAAACGGGCATTGGCTGTGCGCGTTTTCTCCTGAAGCTCAACGACATGCGTGCCGCCAATGAGGCTTTCGTCCGGTTCGTTAAATCCGATATGGCCATTATGGCCGAGTCCGAGAATCTGCAGGTCCACGGGACCGTTTTCCTCCAGCATGGCGTCATATTGTTTGCATTCGGCTTCGAGATCAACGGCATTGCCGTTAGGCACATGCGTATTTTCCATTTTAATATCAATATGATTGAAGAATTTGTCGTTCATGAAGTAGCGGTAGCTCTCCGGATGTCCGTCCGGTAAACCAACATATTCATCCAAATTATAGCTGGACGCCTTCGCAAAGCTGACGAGTCCTTGCTGATTCATTTCAATCAGCCGCTGATAGATTCCGATCGGGGAACTCCCTGTCGCAAGGCCGAGAACGGCCCTTGGTTTGGTGTGAAGCAGGCTCGCAATGAGGCTCGCTCCGGTGGAGACAAAATCAGTCTCTTGCTTGAATGTGTAGATGTTCATACGGGTTAATGACCTCCTCGTGGTTTTAGATAGCTCCGGACATTCTGGTAGGATTGCTCCAGCTTGGGAACATATTGTCCGAACTGCTCGCTGTTCATGCCCATGAATAGAATATCGATAATATGAAGCTGGGCGATCCGGGAAGCCATGTCCCCTCTGCGCATGCCTTCTTCAAGCGAAGAGACGAACAGGGGAATATCGGCCATGGAAGCCAGCGTGTTGCTGCCGTAAGAAGTGAGGGTAATCGTCGCCGCTCCGCTGTCTTTGGCACAGGCCAGAGCGTTGATCGTTTCCTCGGTTTCACCGGAATAGGAAATGGCGACGGCCACGTCCCGGTCCGTCAGGGTGGAAGCTGACGTGATCTGCATATGGGGATCCGCGAAAGCCGTGCAATTTTTCCCGATCCGGATCAGCTTCTGGTAAAAGTCGAGCGCGACAACCGATGAGGTGGCCACACCGTATAAATCGATACGCTGCGCTTGGCACAGCAGGGTGATGGCCTCGGAAAGCCGGTTCATATCCAGCAGTGAAGTGGTGTCGCGTATGGAGGTCAGATGATTGGCTTCCATGGCTTCCACGATTTTGGAAAGCGGATTGTTGGCCACGATGTCCTGATAAGAAGAAGATTGGCTCCGGTCCTGCATTTCCGTATGGGCAATTTCCGCGGACAGCTTGACCTTCAAATCGGGATACCCTTTTAAATGGAAAACCTTGCAGAAGCGTGTGACCGTGGCCGGACTGGTTCCGCACTGCTCGGCCAGCTCCTTGATTCCCATATGCACAACCTCAGCCGGGGAAGATAGAATGTAATCGGCAATCCGGCGTTCCTGCTGGGAAAGTTTTTCTTTTTCCTGCGCCAGGGCATACAAGATCGGTGCCACGATAGGACCTCCTTATTCAATTTTTGTCATGAAAATTATTTTAATATTTATTTTCTGAAATAAGAAAATTATTTTTATATCTAACCCCATCATAGGCCAAAAGTCTCCTGGTGGCAAGGGGCGAAAACATGAATTTTTCAAGCAGCATTCCCCAGGAAATGACAAAGCCCGCGTTCATGAAGAATCACGGGCTTTTGGAGATCCTGCCGAAGGAGATATGAGCACAGCAATTGAGCTGGATGTAGGGTACATGGACGGGAGGAACGTTGTTTTTAAGCGGCTACGCGCTTGCTTGGGACTTTTCGTTCTTCCCGATTTCCTGACGCAAAACCTGCCATATGATATAGACCAGAATGACCATCTGCGGTATGAAGGTTTCCCAGGTTGGATACATGCCAAGCCACGAAACGGACGGCAGGGAAGACTGCGAATGACTGGACAGATGTCCGGCAACCTGAAGGGAATGGATGCTGTCGCCCAGGAAACGGAATACCAGGTAATAAATCAGCAGCGTCGCCACCAGAAAAAACGGGCGTAATGGCAGCGAAGCGCTGAGCACGATGATCGCATAGGCCAAAATGGCAAGGATCGCAAACGCGATCAATACGCCGAGTATGAGCTGCAGCATGGACATGGATGGCGCCATCCCGATATAGAAAATCGTTGTTTCGGCGCCTTCACGCAAAATGGCGAGCAAGGCAACCGTGAAAAGCGACCACAAACTGCCTTTGGCCAGTGCATTGCTGACCTGCTTGCCGACATATTGGTTCCAGGCCTTCGTGTTCGACTTGTTATGCAGCCATTGCCCGACGGTGATCATCATGACGACCGCGACGAGGCCGGTGATGCCTTCGATCAACTCACGTGCGCTGCCTGAAGCGGCTTGGGAAATTGTATAGGTCAGCAGGATGGCGAGCAGCAGCGAAAGAACCAAGCCGGTACCTGCGCCGGACCATATATATTTCCTTCCCTGACTGTTGCCGCTGCGTTTCAGATACGACAGCAGCGCGGCGATGACGAGAATGGCTTCAAGCCCTTCACGAAGCATCACGAGCGCCGCATCCCATGCGGTGTAGCTGTGGCTCCCCGCGATTGGGGTCAGGGAGGCTTTCATCTCTTCGATAACGGCCAGCGCTTCCTGGTTCTTCGGCGGCGTAGATAAGAGATAACCGGACACTTCGGACATTTGATTCTCCACTTTGGTATACAGCGCCGGAGATGAAATACGGACTACGCCTTCCACGGTCGGCCAAGCGGATATGAACTGACTCATGCTGTCGGCTGCTTTGTCGCTTTGTCCGTCCGCGGTTTGCTGACGCGCTGATTCCAGAACGCCCAGAAGGTCGGACAAGCTATAGCTGGTACCGCTTGTATCGCTTGCAGCCTGGGCTTTGCCGTCCTTGTAATCGGATAGAAGCTCAATCAGCTTCTTCATTTCCTGCGCGGCCTGTTCTTCCCGGACAGGGTCGGCCTGCAAGGCGATCCGAACAAGGCTGATCTCCGTTTCCAGCTGGCCGTAAACGGTAAAATTGTCGCTGCGGATCGGCGTTTCGCTTTTCGGCCAAGCGTTTACGATATTCTGATAGGTGGATTTGGCCTTGGCCCAATCCTTGCTTTCGATGGCAGCGAGGCTCTCCTTAGCAAAAGGCAGCAGCTTTCCGGCCGCTTCCGCGCCTGCGGAAGCGCTGGCGCCACCGCCGGATTGTACCGTAGCGGCATCCACGTAAGCGTTAACCGCCTTGGCGAGCGTCGAGAGGGATAGCTTGGCTCCGGCGTCTTCCGTCTGAAGCTTGGACTCGGCATCCGCAAGGGCGGCGTCAACCTGAGCCTCCGCATCGGCAAGATCTTTGCCGTCCGCTTGTTTGACGGCCAGCCACAGCTCTTTAAACTGCTGCAGGTCTCCCGCAGCTTCTTTCCATTGCTGCTGTCCGGCTTCCACCAGTGCGCTGCCGACGGCAGGCAAGAGATGGTCTACCTGGGAGGTGGAGGCCGGATCTGCTTTCACCGATCCGGGAGCCGCACCTAACTGGAATATCATCAGTAAGGCGAGAACAAGGAAGCTCCATCCACCGCTTCGCGTTCTTTGATTTTGCGGGAATGGTTTAACATGATGGCTTGACGGCATAGGCTTGTGATCTCCTTTAAAGCGAATAATGAAAGGTCGGTGCGGGTGATGCATTAGAACAAGGTATCTCCGATGTAGCCGCCCTTGGAGGCCCCGGGAAAGCAGGCAAACGCTGCGCTGCCGACATGCAGAATATATTCATTCAGACGATCGCTTTTCGATAGTTTTTGCTGTAAGGCTACAAACTGTTTGAACAAATCGCGCTGGTAGCTGATGAACAGCAGTCCGGCATCGAGCTGGCCCGTTTTGGAGTCGATGCCGCCCGAATAGGAATAAGACCGGCGGAGCATCTGGATGGATCCGTCCCCCCGGGCGAGGGCAACATGAGAATCCGCGGGGATCATAGGATTGCCTTTCTCGTCTTTTTGGTTCAGATCGACCGGATCAAATTCGTTTTTGGAGCCGAGGGGAGCGCCACTGGCGCGGTAGCGTCCGAAGGTATCCTCTTGGTCCTTCAGGCTGGAACGGTCCCATATTTCGATGCGCATCCGGATGCGGCGGACCGCCATATAACTGCCGCCGGCCATCCAGGATGCGCCGTCGCCGCTTTGCGCCCATACGATCTTGTTCATGTCCTGGGCGCTGCTTACCGCCGGATTGGCGGTTCCGTCCTTGAAGCCGAGCAGGTTGCGCGGCGTTCCGCCGGTTGGATCCGCCTGTGCGGTCCGCTGGAAGCCTTCCTGCACCCAGCGCAAAACGGCTGTACCGCGTGCGATCCGCGCCAGGTTGCGGACGGCGTGGAACGCCACCTGCATGTCATCCGCGCATACCTGCACGCCGATATCGCCGCCGCACCACTGCGGTTCCAGCTGCTCTCCATTGAAGGCAGGCAGATCTTTAAAGGATGGAGGGCGTTTGGAAGCCAGCCCAAATCGGTCATCAAACAGCGACGGTCCGGCACCAAAGGTGATCGTAAGCTGGGATGGGTTAAGTCCGGCCGATTCGCCGGTGTCGACAGGCGGCAGATTCAGATTGCCGCTCTCCTCGCCGACCTGTTTGCCTTCCGCCATCGCCGCTGCGGCTGCCGTCCAGGTTTTGAACAGCTTTTGCAGCGCCTTGCTGCCGCTCGCCGTCACGTCAAAAGCCGCGAAACAAATAAAGTTTTGCGGCGGTGTGGTGATTCCGGCTTGGTGCTGGCCGTAAAACGGCACCCGGGACCCGGTGGCATCCGTTCGGGCAGCATTTGCCTTACGGTTGTTCTCGATTTTGAAGAGACTGCCGATGGCACCGCCTCCGAGAAGAAGCCCAAGACCTCCGGTACCCGCCAGACGAAGGACGTCGCGGCGGGTCATCGGTTTTTTCATGATGGAATTGTCGTTATCGTTCTGGTGTTGATCTGACATGACTTACACTCCTAGAATCTTGCCCATATTGGACAAGGGTTCAGCTAAAGCATCGAGGTTTTGGCTGAGCTTGCGGATCTGGTCCTCTTTCAGCTCGGTATAATCAACATAGCCGTCGCCTTTCTTGAAAGCGTCCAGCTCTTGTTTCAAGGCGGCGAAGCGTTCGCCGATTTCTTTTTCCAGGTCTGGATCCTTTTTCGCCAGATCGGCTTTTAGAATTTCGTAAATTTTGTCCGCGCCTTCCACGTTGGCGGCAAAGTCGTATAGATCCGTATGGGAGTATAGCTCTTCCTCGCCGGTGACTTTGGAGGACGAAACTTCGTTCAGAAGCTCCACCGCACCGGTGACCATCAGGCTGGCATCAATGTCAATGGTTTCGATTTTCGCTCTGAGAAGCTGAGCATCCTTGAGCAGTTGGTCAGCAAAGCCCTCTTGGCCTGCTGTCGTGTTATCCTCCCAAAGCGCTTTTTCAATGCGGTGGAAGCCGCGCCAGTCGGCTGCGTCAACGTCATTCACCCGTGCATCGATATCCGGGTCCAAATCTCCGAGCGCTTCGGCTACCGGCTCAATCCGTTCATAGTAAGCGCGTGCTGGCGCATAGAGCTTTTTGGCTTCGTCCAGCTTGCCGGCTTTGACCGCATTCGTGAATTTTTCCGTCTCCTTCACGAACAGGTCGCACTGCTCGACGGCGAAAGTGCGGTACTGCTCGACAGCTGCGGAGAAATCGGCGCTGGAAGCGTTGCTCGTGTCTGCTGCAGCCGGTGCAGCCGGAGGCGTCTGTTCAGCCTCGGCGTTCTCCTTTTGCCCGCATCCGCTGAAGATCAGGGATGCGACCAGCATACCGGTAGGAAGAATAACTTTGTATTTCAAGAAAAGCAGCTCCTTTTATATGGAAAGTGTGGATTTTAAATTAATAATTGATAATGATTCTCAATGTCATACCTGAAATAATAATATAGAGTTGCTTGGTGACTGTCAATATTTTTTTGTATAGGAGCACAGGAAGGAGTTCTGATCGCAATTATGCGTGTTTTGCTAATCATGCTTATACGTTAAAAAGCCTCTTTTCGGATGGAAGGTTGTGGTCTTCGCATCTTAAAAAGAGGCTTTTTTGCGGTTATGTGATGGTCCAGTGGCTGGACTGGCGGAAAATAGGCTCAAACGGCAGCAAAATCTTAATAGGCAGCGGGTATGGCGCCTCTATACTCTGCAGGAGCGTTCGTGCAGCCACGCTTCCGATTTCGAGGGTCGGAATATGAATCGTTGAAAGCGGAGGAACGGTATAGCGTGACGGTTCATTGTCATCAAAGCCGATGATGGCGAAATCCTGCGGGATCCGGTATCCCTTCTCCGAGATGGCACGCATGGCTGCCATTGCCATAATGTCACTGGCGGCAAATACGGCGGTGGGGAGCTGCTTTTTATGCCTGTCAAGGTAGCTTAGTACGAGGCGATAGGCATTGTCCGGCTCCCATTCGGCATTCAGGACATGGCGCGGATGGACCGTCAGCCCGGCTTGCTCCAAGGCCAGCTTGTAACCGCGGTATCTTTTCTCCCGTTCGAATTCTCCGGATAAACCGGTTCCGCCGATAAACATCATCTCACGGTGACCCTGATCGATCAGATGCTGGACAGCCACTCGCGCAGCCTCGACGCGGTCGAAGGAAATCGTGGGGATGTCCGGATCGGAAACGTCGATGCCGACGATGTGCTGCACATGCTTTTTAATGAAGCTGTACAGCTTGTGCTCGATGCCTTCAATCATAATCAGGCCATCCGTTTGCTCTCCGTTTGTGATTTGCTGCAATATTTCGGGTCTTTTCAAATCTTCTTGCGTCAAAATAAAGGAAATTTTATTTCCTTGGCGGGACAGTTCCTTTTCGATCCCTTCAAAAATGACAGAGAAATAAGGGTGGTAATGCCGCCCCTGCATGGTGGATACGATGCAGCCGATTTTTTGGTTAGGATGTGCGGATTCCTGCGCAGCAGGCTTCGCTGTATAGCCCAAATCACGTGCAGCATCCCAAATTTTCTGCCTTGTTTCGTAGTTGAAAAAGCGGCCCGATTCATCGGCCAAAACGCGGGAAACGGTCGAGATGGAAACGCCGACGCGTTCGGCTATATCTTTTAATGTGGGCATGATATGACCTGCCTTTAATTTCATATAAGATCCGGAGTGAAACGTTATTTCTTACTCACTATGTTAAGGAAAAGAGAAGAAAAGGTCAACATTTTTTCGGAAAAGTTGCCGCAAACAAAAGAAGTAGTTTGCGTTAAATTTTGCATAAAATAGGATTGACTATCGTTTGTAGGGGAGGTATTATTTTCATGTAAACAAGATATTTCCAGGAAGTACAATGATCAGAAAGGGGTAGTCTCATGCGTTTTTTTAATAGTTGCATGGTTTTTGCTGTTATTTGCGCAATGTTTGCAATTTCGGGTTGCACGAGTGATGCAAAAACGGATTCTTCACCCTCCAGCGCTCAAGGCGATATAAAGCTCGTTTTCTGGAGTCATCAGGAAGATGCCATTATGAATGCTTATAAGAAAGCGATTACAGCCTATGAAGCCCTTCATCCCGATGTGAAAATTGACTATCAGACCTTCCCTTACGATGTATACAACCAGAAGCTTAAAGCATCCTTTTCCGCAAAAAAACCGCCTGATATTGCCGAGATGTTCGGCACCTGGGTTCCCGAATACGCCAAAAACGGCCTGCTTGCGGAAATCCCGGACGGGGATCAGCTGATGAATGAGTATTATGAAGCGCCGCTCGGCGGATATACGCTGAACGACAAGCTGTACGGACTTCCGCTGGAATTTAATATCGAGAACGGCGGCATGCTGATCCACCCCGACATGTTAAAGGCGCAAGGCATCTCGCAGCCTCCATCCACCTGGGATGAGCTTGTAGCGGACGCCAAAAAGCTGACCATACGTGACGGGAATAGAATCAAGGTCAAGGGCTTTGATTTTGTCTCAGGCGATAATATCACGTTTACGTTTCTGTCCATGATTTTGCAGCAGAACGGCAAATACTGGGGCGATAACAACCATGTCAATTTCCAGACCCCTGAAGCCCAGAGGGCGATGACCGCTTTGACCTCCCTCATCTCCGGCGACAAAGTAGCGGATCTCACGACGTTCGGCGGCGAACTTGACACTTCGGACTATTTCTTTCAAGGCGGCTCGGCGATGACCTACCGCGGGCCTTGGTCCATCGCTGCGGGCCTGAACACGTACAAGGTGAAAGACTTTGAGTATGTGCCGGTGCCTTCCTTTACGACGAATCCGCCAGCCTTCGCGGCCGAATCGGGCTGGGGCCTGGTAGCTGCCCAGAAGAGCAAGCAGCAGCAAGCCGCGATTGATTTTATCAAGTACCTCTCGACGAATGATAATTTGTTAGATTGGAATTTGAACACCTTCACCGTTCCGGCGAAAAAAGAAGTCGCAGAGAATCCTGAATTCGTGAAAGCCAATCCGTATATGGAAACATCCCTTAATATTCTGAAGCTTGGACAATGGATTGGGCCGATTGCGGACCGCGATTACTTTTTCAAAGTGATCAATGATCACTTCCAGTTAATGACGAGCGGCCAGGAAACGGTGGAGGCAGGGCTCCAGAACATCGAGAAATCCATTAACGACAGTCAGGATCAACATAAATGATCGGAGTTGTGAGGAGATGAATCATGGCACGGCAACAAGCGGAAATCAAGCCATACCACCCCAAATAGACATGCAGGGTCCGGGAAAAAGAGGCGGGCGTAAATTTATCTACCTGTCGCTGGCTCCCATCCTGCTGCTGTTCGGCGTGTTTGCCTTTCTGCCCATCGGGTGGAGCTTAGGGCTATCCGTTTTTAAATATAATCCGCTTAGCGACAGCGCGCTGTTTGTCGGACTGGACAATTTTATCCGCATGTGGAGCGATCCGATATTTCTGAAGTCGCTCTGGGTCACGTTTAAATTCGTAGTTATCGCCGTTTTGATCAACATCGTAATTACGCTGATGTTCGCTGCCGCGATCCAAAGAATCCGAACAGGCTGGCTGCGGAATTTGATGCGAACCATCTTTTTTCTGCCGACGATCGCCCCGCTTGCCGGGACAGCCATCGTATGGAGCACCATGTTCAATTACAATCACGGGCTGTTTAACATGCTGCTCGGACAGCTCCATATCGCGCCGATCCAATGGTTAAGCGACCCGCATTACGCGCTGTACTCCGTCATCATGATGACGCTATGGGCGGATATCGGATACAATATCGTGCTCTTCATTGCGGGCCTCGATTCCATCCCGGACATGTATTATGAGGCGGCCATTCTGGACGGGGCAAACCGCTGGCATCTGTTCAGGCATGTGACGCTGCCGCTGCTCCGCAGAACGATGCTGTTTGTATCCGTCACGACCGTGGTCTCTTATTTCCAGGCCTTCGCGCAGTTCCAGATCATGACCAAGGGAGAGCCTTTTAATGAAACCAGGGTGCTTGCTTTACATATTTACGAACAGGCTTTTTCCAACTCCAACATGGGTTATGCGTCGGCCATGGCTACCGTATTTCTGATGATCATTCTAGTGGTTACCTTAGTGCAGCTCAAATTGGGGCGTACGGAGTGGGAATATTGACAAGGGGGACTTAAGCCTATGCACCGCAGAAATAAATGGATGGACGGCTCGATCATGCTGGTGCTGGCAGTGGCCGCCTGCGTGATGCTGCTGCCTTATATATGGATGGTTGTGTCTTCATTAAAAAGCAACATGGAAATCGTTTCGGGCTCGCATACGGTTTTGCCGCATCAAGTCAGCTTGGAGGGCTATCGTACCGTGCTGCTTGATGCGCCGTTTGGAAGATGGCTGATGAACAGTGCGGTGACATCGGTCGTGATTACGGCAGCGACGCTCTTCACGAGCGCTCTGGCCGGCTATATTTTTGCCAAACATCAATTTAAAGGGCAAAAGCTATTATTCATTCTGATTTTGGCCACGATGATGATTCCTTTTCAGGTTGTGATGATTCCAACCTATCTGATCACGGCGAAGCTGGGTTTGGTCAATCATCTGATGGCGATTGTTTTGCCGAACCTGGTAAGCTCCTACGGCGTTTTCTTGGCCAAGCAATTCATTGAAGACATCCCGCAGGATCTGCTGGACGCCGCAAGGATGGATGGTGCAGGTGAGCTCAGGCTGATGGTACGGATTATCGCTCCGCTCATTCTGCCGATGCTGTCCGCTCTCGGCATCTTTACCTTCATGAATTCCTGGAACAATTACTTATGGCCGCTGATTATTTTGAACGATGAGAGTAAAATGACCGTCCCTCTGGCTCTGGTTTATTTTAACGGGACGCATATGGTCAATTATAACGTCGTGATGTCGGCAGCCGTGCTGATTACGCTTCCGGTGATTGTCGTGTTCCTCATATTCCAAAAGCAATTCATCAAAGGCCTGACAATGACGGGCATGAAGTAAACCAAAGGGGAGAGTACCGATGACAAAAATTTCGATTATTGGCGCAGGCAGCGCATTTACACAGGAAATTATTACGGACATTATGCTGATTGAGGGAATTGAAGGCGGCACGATCGCGCTCGTGGATATAGACGCGGAACGACTTGAGATCGCCCGCAGGCTGGTCGCGCAAATCATTGAGCTGTCAGGTAAAAAGTGGGACGTGATCGCATCAGTCGACCGCAGAGAGGTGATCGGTGGCTCGCAGTTCGTGATCAACCAGATTGAGGTGGGCGGATTGCAAACCGTGCGCTATGAATATGAAATTCCTCTGAAATACGGCGTAAACCAGTGCATTGGTGATACCCTGGGGCCGGGAGGGCTGTTCAAGACGCTGCGCACGCTGCCGTCCTGGATGGAGATTATCCGCGATGTCGAGGATCTCTGTCCGGATACGATCATCCTGAACTACACGAACCCGATGTCGGCGGTCACGCTGCTCACGTCCAGATTCACGGAGATACCGGTGGTCGGGCTCTGCCATTCAATCCAGAACACGTCCCATCGTTTGGCTAAATTTGCGGGAGTACCTTATGAAGAGATGAAATGGAGAGCGGCCGGAATCAACCATATGTCGTGGTTTGTGGAGCTGACCCATAACGGCGAGGATCTGTACCCCGTGCTGCTTGAGAAAATGAAGGATCCGGAGCTGCTGAAAAAGGATCCCGTCCGGTTGGATGCGATGAAGTATCTGGGGGCTTTCGTCTCGGAATCCAGCGGACATTTCTCCGAATATATCCCATACTACCGCAAACGCCAATCGCTGATTGATCAGCACTGCAATGCCGGTTATAACGGGGCGACAGGCTATTATGCCGATAATTGGCCGATTTGGCGGCGGGAGAACGACGAGCGGATCATCCAGCAGCTCGAGGGAACGCTTCCGCTGGAAATGAAGCCAAGCAACGAGTATGCGGCCATCATCATTGAAGCGATGCTGAAGAATGAACCGCAAGTCATTTACGGCAATGTGCTGAACGAAGGACTGATTCATAACCTTCCGTCTGACGGGGTTGTTGAAGTTGCCTGCATGATCGACCGCAATGGCATTAATCCATGCCGTTTCGGCAGTCTGCCGGAGCATCTGGCCGCCCTGTGCCGTTCCAATATGGCATTCTTTGATTTGGCTGTCGGAGCGGTGCTTGAGAGTGACAAGGAAATGGCCCGGCATGCGCTGATGGTCGACCCGCTGTCCGCTGCCGTTTGCTCGCTTGCTGAAATCAGCGATATGTTTGAGGAGCTGTATGAAGCGGAGCGCGACTTTATCCCGGACCTGCGGTAAAGACAAGGAAATCGATGTGACTGGTTTTAAGCTTTGGACTCTTAGGGGTCCGGTTTAAAATAAAATCCGATTTTGGGAGGTTGATGATTAATGAAATTCGGTAAGACTTGGATGATTGCAGCCAGCATTGCATTACTGGGGACGGGGATCGGAAGCGTGCAGGCGCCCCGCGCTGCGGCAGCCGGGACCGAGTACTACGTCGCGACCAGCGGCAGCGATTCGAACGCGGGGACGAGCGCCTCGCCTTGGAAGACGCTTCAGCATGCGGCGGATGCCGCGGGTCCGGGCAGCACGATTTACGTCCGTGGCGGTGTCTATAATGAAAAGCTGAAGATCACGAAGTCCGGATCGGCCAACCAAGGACCGATCACGTTCACGAGCTACCCGTCCGAGCAGGCCATCATTGACGGCAGCGGTCTGACCGTCAGCGGCACCGAAGGCATCATCGACATCGCCGACGCCAGCTATATTACCGTCAAAGGTTTCGAAATTCGCAATTTTACCACCACCAAAAACAACGTCATGCCGGTGGGCATTTACGTGCACGGGGCAGGGGGCAATCTGAGCCTGTCCAACAACAAGGTCCATGACATCAAAAACACGTCCACCCCGTCAGGCACCGACCTTCTGGGCAGGGATGCGCACGGCATCGCCGTATACGGCACGAAAGCGCCGAATTCCATTCATGACGTGACGATCGACGGCAACGAGCTGTACAACCTGGTGCTGGGATCGAGCGAATCGCTCGTGGTAAACGGCAACGTCGACACCTTCTCCGTGACGAATAACAAAATCCACGATAACGACAACATCGGCATCGATGTCATCGGGTTCGAGGGCAAATCTCCGAATACCGCTTATGATCAGGCGCGAAACGGATTCATCAGCGGCAACGAGGTGTACAACATTACGTCCAACAACAACCCTTCTTACGGGAAAAAACTGCCGAACAACAGCAACGCGGCGGACGGCATCTATGTGGACGGGGGCAAGGACAGCGTTATCGAGCGGAACTACAGCTACAATAACGACATCGGGATCGAAATCGCCTCCGAGCATGCCGGCAAAGCGACGAGCAACATTACGATTCGCAGCAACCTGGTCTACAATAACCGCTTGACGGGGATCGCCATGGGCGGTTACGACACGAAGCGCGGTTCGACGGTGAACTGCAAAATCGTTAATAACACGCTGTACAAAAACGATACCTTGGGCGACGGCAGCGGCCAGCTGTACGTGCAGTATGACACGCAGAACAACACGGTCGTGAACAACATTTTCGTCGCCAGCTCCTCGAACGTGCTCATCTACAATGAGTACACCAAAAACTCGGGCAATGTGGTCGACTACAACCTGTACTTTGCTCCAGGCGGCAGCTCCAATGCGACCTGGACGTGGAAAAACAAAGAATACACGGGTTTTGCAGCATATAAAAACGGAACGGGCAACGATGCCCATTCCAAGTTTGCCGATCCGCTGTTCCTGAACGCGGCCGCAAATGACTTCCATCTGACGACTTCTTCGCCTGCCGTGGATGCCGGCTTGACGGATGCGAGCCTCATCGGCACGCTGGACATCGCAGGCAATCCGCGGGTGCAAGGCGCAGGCGTCAACATGGGCGCTTACGAGTAAGCCGCGTAGACCGGTTAAACCACCGCATGGGAAGTAAATGAAAAAGCACCCCTCTTTGCAGTCGCAAGCTCCTTATGGAGCGTGGCGATTTGCGGGAGGGGTGCTTTTTAATGGAATGGGGCGAACGGGTCTCCGAGTTCTTTCAGGTTCTCATCGTGCTTCAAGCGCGCCGGTACAGCCAGAATCCGGCCAGCAGCCGGTAGGGAATGTAAAGTCCCAGGTAAGCCCCCGTGAACAGGAACCAAGGATTCAGCAGCACATTGTGAACATCCGTCGTGAATACGGTGTCATGGGCCCGGTTCGAGTACACGGCGGCCGTAATGATGGAGCCTACGGTATAATAGCAAACCAGCGCCAGCAGGTGGAGCGCATACCGGACTACCCGGAAACGGACGGCCAGGGCCGTCATCGGGAACGGAACGACGATGAATGCGGCGATCAGCCAAAACAACAAAGCTTAGCACCTCCTTAATCCTAGTGTCGGCGCCGGATGCTTCATTTAAACTCGATGATTTTCGGCATGGGGGATGATCTCTGAATGGGCTTGCGTTGAAGTCCGGATAAGCCCTAAAGGCAGGCTATCAAGGCGCCAGCCCATTTTTTACCCTTAACGACACCATTGGCCTGAACCTTACATAATATGAGTTGACTGTATCCCTTTACCTTGTTATACCATACAAACCCGAGCAAGGAGGGGTGACACCATTGAAGGGGAACGATCATAAAAGCAAATTTTTATTGACTCACCGTGAACGTGAAGTGTTCGAGCTGCTTGTTCAGGATAAAACGACCCGCGATATCGCCGGCCAGTTGTTTATCAGTGAAAAGACGGTGCGGAACCATATCTCCAACGTCATGCAAAAACTCAATGTCAAAGGCCGTTCTCAGGCCGTCGTCGAGCTGATCAAGCTCGGGGAATTAAAGATCTGATCGATGCCTTCAAGCGCCCTTGGCCTTCTGTACTGTGTCTTCCTTATTTAATATAAGGAGGGCATGGCGAGAAGGTTCTTTGCTTTGTGGTGGGCAAGGAGAGCAACATAAACGAAAAAATCCCACTCAATGAGCAGGATGAAAAATAATTAGTTATTCGGATTCAGGTCTTTTTACTTGAAGCGGGGGAGGGATAAGCCAACCTTTTTCTTTGTTCATCTTAAGTGCTTGAACGCCCAGGCCTGCCATAGTTAGATGATATTTTGCAAATAAAGCACCAATATCCTCTCTAATGGATTGTCCCATAACTTGGCTACAAGCAACCAGGGATGCAGCAATGTCAACAGAAATTTTTGCTGCTATCTCAGGGTCAGTAAATCTTGCACCTGCTGGAATGTCTTCGATTTTCACCGGTGGTCTATCAGGCATGATTGGCGCCGCGGCAATTCCATTATCCGTGAGCAATTGATCGCACTCTTTAATCTCCAACTTTGCTTGGTCAATAAGATTGTTCAATATCTTTTTGAGCTCTTTGTCACCAGCATGATTCAGGAATGCTTGGTAGCATGATACGGCGCCTCTAGCGACCATAGAGCAACTCCATACACTAAAAATTTCACCATAATGCATAGGCTCATCTTTTGAATTACCGCTCAAAATACCCATCGTCATGTATTGCTCCTTTTTGTATTATTTACAGACATATCATGCCCAATAAACAAACAAAAATGAATGTAAGTATCAAAATCAACCCAGGTATAAGCACAGGAGGGGATACGGACAAATGGATTACCGACAGAAACGTATGATAACGATCGGGTAGACATTGAGAGCATATACGGATGAGGAAAAGCCGGAGCCGTGGGTTGTAGCATACTCGTCAGCGTTCGAATCCATGCAGCGCGACAGCAAGAAAACGGTCATGAATTCGGAATCAAAGGGGATCGGGATGCCAAGGCACAGCAGCTGTACGAATTCGCTGGTCGCAATGTGATGCTCTGCATGGCTCCAAGCCCACGGGCATGAGCTCAATCGGACGGCGTGCCTGGGTACCACACGCCAAGCCACTGCTCGGCGCCGTAGTCCTCGAATCGCCCGACCTCGGTGAACCCCAGCTTCGCCGCAACGCGCATGGAGGCCTCGTTTGCGATCTGTGTGGAGAGCACCACCGGCTCGCCGGGAAGCGCATCGGCGAACCAGTCGAGCACCGCTGCACAAGCCTCGGTGGCGTACCCGCGCCCCCACGCCTGCGGCAGGAACAGGTAGCCGAGCCCGGGCTCCCCGCCCTCTGGACGGATGTGACCCTTACACTCCGGGTCGCGCCGATCGAGCGTGATCATGCCGATCGTTGTTCCGTTGAGCTCGACCACGAAGAAGCCGAAGCGATGCCCGGGCACCTCGGGCATCGCGCGCTCGAGCTCGTCACGCGGACGGGAGCCGCCGACGTAGGTGCCCACCTCTGGTGAGGCGAACAGGTCGATCAGCGCCGCACGGTCCCGGGCCTCGGACTGGCGGAGCAAGAGCCGCTCGGTCTTGATCGGGGCAGGTGGCCAAGCGACGGGGAACACGGTGATCTCATCCGACATGGTGTAATCTCCCTTGTCTATTTAATTCTGTTAGTCCATGTCTGACAACATATATCATTAATGTATTCCTCCTTGAGACCACCTGAAATAATTTATTTGATACAATAATACCATCATAAGAGGTAACTAATTACGATGTTCCAATTTCATTACTACCAAATAAATATCCGGCTTCCAGTAAAGAACCGAAAGCCGGATAAATATTAGCCTCTCGATGGGAACGGTTGGCTTCTATATATTTTACTTATGTGAGTGTTTGGATGGGATTTACTCATTCCCTCGATTCTGATCCTTTTCTTACCTCAGCTTCGATGGTCTCTTTCATAACTTGAGATCCCCGATCAACACGAGCTTGAATCTCCGGAGCGAGTTGAACTGGAAGGAAATCGGTGGTCCACACCAGTTTCGTGATGTTGTCGTCATACGGGAGGATTTTGAAGGATGCATGATGATGCAATAATGCCATACTACTCTCTTTAACCGCATATGCCATTCGACGTTCCTTTTCATCGATGGAAACGATGATTTCACGGACCCTATTACCGTTTGACATCATCAGAGTCCTTTCGTGACCGTTCATAATGGTGTTCTCGGTATAGCCAGGGACAAGACGATGATGGACAGCACCTACGTCGCTGACCGCATTCCATACTTGCTCTGGTGAGGCATCAATCAAAATCTCCTTGCGAATTGTTGGCAAAATAATCACGCTCCTTGAGCATATTTTATTTTTGTAGAGTGATTATTCAACCAAAACTTTGTTCCACCAGCAAATAAGAGTTTCTTGGGATTTTTCTTTTAAGTTTGATTCATCGGAGGGGAGTGACGTGGCGACACATCGAGTTAAAAAGTCAGGAAAGGACCCGCCGCAGTAGAGGGTGGGAGGCATCTCAAAGATCAGTGAACAAAAGATAAAAGAGGCGTTCAGGATTCATTCCGAACGCCACAATGTTAACCAGTCAATTTTTTAGAACGTCTAACGCCGATCTTAATTTTCTGGCAAACACAATCGGGTTTTCAATGGATTCAATATGAAGATACATCAATCTGGGTTTATCGAATAACCAATGGTTGTGTACTGCGGATACTTTGAAATTACGTTTTCGAGCCGCATCTATAAAACGTTGTACTTCGGACTGTAAAAGAGTTATTTCGCCCGTATTTAACGTTGTTCCGTTTTGCAGGGATTGTATCGTGATTTCATGTTCGGTCTCGTATTTTCTACCAAGGACTCTAGCATTTAATTTTCTTTCAACCATGATAGAGCAGCTTTTCCCGTCAGACATACCCGTACCACCTAAGATGGTGGCTAGACGGTTACAAAGTGCCTTGGATATTTTCATATGATCTACTCCTTTCGTGTTGTTACAAAATATGAAAATGAGAAAGGAATGAAACAAGCAGATGACTATTTTAAAGAAATGTGCTAGAGAACGGATTAATGATTAGCCCAAGGCGGTGGGACGTACAAAAAAGGGATTTGAGCATAATTGGTGGAATAATGTCTTTCTGATACGGTTCGGATGAGATGAAGAGGAGGACGTAAGCAGTTTATGAAGCAAAGGATAACGATCGAAAACCTGAATGAACTGACGACCGAGGAAAAAGAGAAGCTGCGTATGTGGTGGCGGTTGAGATGCACCCCCGGATTGTTTGATCTCTATGCAGTGAAGGTTATGCATGATGGCATCATTCGCTACGAGGGACCTTTCGTGAAATCGGGCCATCGAGACTTTAACGAGGACGTTCATCAAGGCGAAGCGCTGCCGCTGCTTTCAATCGGACAGATGATGGAATTGGTTCAGGATAACCTGGAGAACGGCTTCGTCATTGAATATAATCAAGAAAAGACAAGTTATCGTCTTCACTGGACTATTCCTAAGATTCTTTTACCGGACAAGCTGCTGAGTGATGATATGCAACCTCCCGATATATGTGATGCGCTTTGGTTGGCGACCAAGACGGTATTAGCTAACGTATAATTTCCCAGCAGAGGTACACTATCTAGCAGCCTTTTAGGGAGAGCGCGAATTTCGTGCTCATTCGTTTCGGGCCTGGTTACCGTACCTTATTGAAATACGTACTCCCTTGTCTTACATGAAGAGAATGTGTTAGGATGACGAAATACAAAAGAGGTGTATGAATGAGTCGACAAGTGATGGACCTGTTAAAGCAATGTGCTCCGGTTTTTTCAATATTGGCAGATGAGAATCGGCAAGAAATTTTATTATTACTGGATGAAAATAAACAAATGACCGTGACAGAGCTAGCGCAAAAATTACCTTTATCTCGCCCGGCCATCTCACATCATTTGAAGCATTTACTGGATAATAAATTAGTTGAAGTTGAAAAGCGAGGCACAGAACGGCATTACTCGCTCAATTTAAAATGGGCAACACAGATTTTAAAGCTCTTAGTCATTGAACTAGAAAAAATAAACTGAATTAATCAAATATATACAATAAGCGTAGTAATATTGACACAGCCATATTAATACGCTAATTTTATGGTATAAATGTTCGTTAGTTCGAACGGAAGAACGTAAACTAGGAGTGATACCATGTCTTATAACAATCAAAATACATGGAAAGTGATCATGAATAAGCTACCTCATCCATATCGCTTTACGGATAGCTACCAACCAGCAGAGGAATGGTGGACATGGAATCAGGACCGCATTCATTTGGATACATTTAGAAACCCGGAAGCTTCGGCAAAAATCATTTTACTCCATGGTGTGGGAACGAATGGCCGACAAATTTCCTTGATCGCTGGCGGGCCTCTGTTTAAACGTGGATTCGAAACGATTATGATCGATATGCCAACCTATGGTATGACAGAAGTTACGGATCGCAATAACGTGACGTATGCGGATTGGGTGCAAATTGCTAGTGACTTCATCGATGCTGAAGCAGCTCAAGATGATCGGCCGATATTCTTATACGGCTTAAGTGCGGGAGGAATGGAAACCTATCATATCGCATGTATTAACCGCAAGGTAAAAGGCATTATTGGCATGACTTTTTTAGACCAGCGACTACAAATTGTACGTGACGAAACGACAAACAATATGTTTATGTCTCGAGTGGGTGTACCCGCAACCACCATCTCTAAAAAAATGGGATTGGGTAGATTAACATTGCCTATGAAGCTAACTTCGAAGATGAACGCATTATGTAATGATCAGGAACTTATGAAGGTATTCTTGAAAGATAAAACCTCAGCTGGTAATAAAGCGTCGATGAATTTCTTGGATAGCTACATGAACTATAAACCTGCCATCGAAGCCGAAGATTTTAATGTATGTCCAGTATTGCTGACTCAACCCGAACAAGACAGATGGACGCCTTTGCACTTAAGTACGCCATTTCTGGAGCAGATTAAAAAGGTTCCGGTTGAAATCGTTATTTTACCAAATGGCGGTCATTATCCTGTCGAGCCTGAAGCCCTGAATGTAATGAATGAGAGCATCATGAATTTTATTAATAAAGCACAGACGTCAACGTAACGAAGGTACCCTATCATCTGAAAAAATAAGAGCATGTTAAATCATATCTCCACAGGGTGGAAAAAATATAATGTTGACAACCGTCCCCGGCGGTAACCGAACTCTACCTGGCCCGAAAAAATGGATAAAAGGGTTATCCTTCCCCTGCGTCGAAATAAGAGCTCAAGGGGAGGGATGCGATCCGAAATTTATGGATTTTTTTATTTCACCTATCTAATAAGAATATTCATACGGAGGTCACGCATGAACCGGGTAAAAATATTTGAGAGCGAAACTTCGCTGGCATTGGAGCGGGAGATCAACGAGTTTCTTCATGATTCGGCCATTCAGAATCCATCCATTCACTACACGGTCGGTTCGAAGCCGGATAAAGTCAACCGTACGATTCAGATCCCGTTATATACGGCCCTGATTTATTATTCGCAAGCATAACGAATGAATGAAAACAAGCCGCTCATGGAGCGGCTTTTCCTTTTTGCGTTTCAATAGAACATTTTAAAGATCCCCAGCAGCACCATTAAGGCGCCGAAGACGATGCCGAACACGCTGCCGATCTCAACAGCCACCAGGTAATTTTCACTGGGCTCGGATGCGCCATCGACCTTCCAGCCTTGACTGCGCTCCCAATTCCAGGCAGGATGCCGAAGCTGGTACCAGCTTAACGCAAGGATTATAATGCCGAAAATGCTGATGATGAACATATGAACATCCCCCTTAAAGGAAGAAGCGGAATAACAGGAACGGGAAGGCGCAAAACGCGGCGAAAACGATAATGAAGACGATGGCGAACCGAACCAAAGGCATTTTGAAGAAGGAACGCTTTTCCGAATTGTCGTCCCGTCCTTGCGCGGCATAGGCGCTTAAACGTACATTCGACAGGCGCATCAGAAAAAATCCTGTTGAGATCATCAAAATACATATTATATATCCGAGCATCACATTCGCCTCCTTTATATATAGAACGTTTTGAATCCGAAAAGGTTACGTTTACCAACAGGCGCGGCTGGCGGAAAATAAAGATGGAGTCGTCATTCATATGGGATGAATCTCCAGAAAAAGTTTTTTGGAATCCCGTGAACGATTTCGCGAACCACTTCGTATTATGGGTGATTGCATGAGTCGCGTACGGGCTGATGCGGTCTTTTCTAAATCACATGAAGCATGGAAAGGAGCAGGGACTGCGGTTGGACGAACTCAAGCTCATCAAACGCGCGCAGCGCGGGGATAGTCAGGCGATGGCGCAGCTGCTGCAGGCCCACTACTCCTTTTTAATGAAATATCTCATCAAAATGACGATGAATCCGGCGCTGGCCGAGGAAGTGGCGCAGGAGACGATGCTCAGGTGCATCGAGAAAATTCGTTTATATAACGATACATCGAAATTTTCTTCCTGGCTGATTACACTCGCGACGCGAATTTACATCGATCAGATGCGCCGCACGAAGGTCGAGAAGCGGTGGAAGGACCAGGAGCAGGCGCTCCGCCGGACGGAGTGGCAGTTGAAAGCACGGCAGGAGGAATGGACGGATGCGATGGAGGCACTGTCCAGGCTGGACTACGAGTGGCGGCTGCCGATTTTGCTCAAGCATTATTACGGCTATGCCTATGAAGAAATCGCCGATATGATGGATATCCCGCCAGGAACGGTAAAATCGAGAGTCCATCACGGACTGCAGCAGTTACGAAAGGAGCTGACGACAGATGAAAAGGAATAAGGAAAAGCGGCAGGAGCTTTCCGATCTGAACAAGCAGAAGCATATGCAGGCCGAAAGCAACCATGAAGAACCATCCGCCGATGACCAGGCTCTGATCGCGCAGCTGCTGTATGGATTCGATCAGATGGAGCGAGCGATCCGGCAGCCGGAACCGCCTGCGCTGCATGAGCTGGAGATGCTTGTTGCCAGCGAGCAGCGGAAGCTGCGCAAACATGTGGGACTGGAGATCGCCCTGTTTTTGGTCATTGCCCTGGCATTAATTTGCGGCAACATTCTTTTGGCTTCCATGAACCTCATCGTTTTTATCGCGATCCAAGCGTTGGTCTTCGTTGGTGTCATCACGTTTGCCGTTCGTTTTTTCTACCGTTCCAGGAAGAAGGTGAAGTCCGGACATGCATAAAACGAATCCCGAATCCATTCCCGTGTGGGTTATTGTACTGGCCGCCTGCATTTTGCTCACCCAAAGCCTGTTCTTGTTTATCCATTCACGCCGGCATACGAAGTACTACTGGATTTGGGGGATCGTCGGGTTGATCCAGTCCCCGGGCCCGCTTATTGCCTATTGGCTTGTCTATATTTTTTGGCCTTGGAGAAAAGAACGCCTGAAAGATCGGGAACATCGCAACAAACGAGACGAATAAAAAGGGGAAACCATGATGGATACGATGAATACAAGCATACCTTGGGGCCTGATTGCGCCTCTGATTGTCCTGCAGCTGATTTTGGCTGTAGTGGGACTCATTTCATTATATAAAGCCGAAGCGACCCGTGGACCTAAGTGGTTATGGGTGATCATCATCTTGTGTGGCAATATTCTGGGTTCGGTCGCTTACTTTATCATCGGAAGGAAGGATGCCTCATGACCCGGCCGCTGCTGCAGGTGAAGGGGCTGACCAAGCGCTTCAAAGAGCGCGAGGTTGTCAAAGGCATATCCTTTTCCGTGGCCGAAGGCAGCTGTGCAGCGCTGCTTGGGCCGAACGGCGCGGGGAAGACGACAACGATCAGCATGCTGGCCGGACTGCTTCAGCCGTCCGGAGGATCAATCGAGCTGCTGGTGAACGGAAGCCCCGTTCCGGACCGTCGGCCATATATCGGTTATTTACCGCAGACCCCGGTATTTTATCCATGGATGACCGGTAAGGAATTTCTGCTCTATGCCGGTGAACTCGCCGGCCTGAAAAGCCGGGAGGCTGCGCTGGAAACCGCGGAGTGGCTGGAGGACGTGGGGCTGAAGGATGCGGGCAAACGCAAAATCGGCGGCTACTCCGGCGGTATGAAGCAGCGGCTGGGTTTGGCCCAGGCGCTCATCCACCGCCCGAAGCTGCTCATCCTGGATGAGCCGGTGTCCGCGCTTGATCCTTCCGGCCGCAAGGACGTGCTCAGCTTGCTACAGCGCATCCGCCAAGAGACGACCGTGCTGTTCTCTACTCATGTCCTGCATGACGCCGAGGAGATTTGTGATGAAATTCTCATGATCCGGGAAGGCGAAATCGCGCTGGCGGGGAGTCTGGATCATATTCGCCGGACATACAGCGAGCCGGTGATCAGGCTCGAGGTCGGCGGAGATGAAGCCTCGCGGGCATGGCTGGCTGCGGTCGGTTCCAAGGATTTCGTGAGTCAGGCGGAGACCTCCGGAGGGCGGGCGAAGCTGACGGTGACAGACGTCGAGCTGGCTTCGCTCGCGCTGATGGCCGATGCGGTAGCCCATCGCGTCATGATCCGCTCGCTAGAAGCCGGCCAGAGCACGCTCGAAGATTTGTTTTTGAAGGTGGTGCAGTCATGATGCAGTTCCGATTGTTTTTCCGCAAAGAAATGCTGGAGATGGGGCGAAGCTATAAGTGGCTCTGGGTGCCGCTCGTGTTCTTGATGCTGGGTGTGATGCAGCCGATTGTGACGCGTTTTATGCCGGAGATTCTGAAGTCCGCGGGCAATATGCCCAAGGGCATGACGATTTCGATTGAGCCGCCATCGGGCGCAGAGGTGCTGGCGCAGACGCTCGGCCAATACAGCTCGGTCGGACTGCTCATCCTGGTTCTGTCTTTCATGACGATCATTTCAGGCGAACGGCAGAGCGGCGTTTCGCAGATGATTTTTTCCAAGCCGGTATCCTATGGCTCTTATACGGCAGCGAAATGGGCAAGCATGCTGTCCCTGATTACGGTCTCGTTCGCGCTTGGCTATGCTGGGGCTTGGTATTATACGGTGCAGATGATCGGAAGCGTCGACGCCGGGGCGGCCGTGAAAGCGGGTCTCTTTTATTTGCTGTGGCTCTGGTTTGCGGGATCGCTGACGCTGTTTATGAGCTCGCTCATAAATCCCGCGGCGGGGATTGCTTTTGTCAGCTTGGGCGCAGCGCTGCTGCTGTCCATGGCTTCGGGATGGCTGCCGAGGTATACGGCCTGGAGTCCGGGGTCCCTGCCGCAAATTTCGGCTGAGTGGCTGCAGTCCTCCGGTGAAGCCAAGGGTGCTGCGGGCGCAGCCGTCCTTTGCCTGGTGTGCATGGCCATCCTTTTCACGGGCACGATCTATCAAGTAAAACTCAAAAAGTCCAAAATATGACAAGCTTTATCTATGCAGACATGACATAATATGTAATAATATGGATAAAAGAAATACCCTGACTTATAAGCCAGGGTATCTTTTTTTCAACTTTATGCGAGCACCTTCAGCATGGCGTTGATCATGCCGGCATGCGAGCTCTCATGGCTGATGTTGATCAGCAGCGCCTCGCCGACGGTTTCCGCTTTAGCGAAATTTTCTTTGACCGCCAGCGGTTCCTCGAGCTTGCCTGCAAACGTATCCTCGATGACTTTGCACTGCGAAGTCAGCTCTTCGATCAGCGCATCCCAAGCCGGAGGCTCCTGGGTCCAGTCGGACGGCTTCGTCCCGGAGCCGAAAAATGCTTTATAGCTTTCCGGAATGACGGATTCTTTGCCTGCAAATTGGAATGCGATCATATTCGTCACCGTCAGCAGATGTCCGAGCTGCCAGTGAAGGCTGTTATTAAAGCCCTCTGGAATCAGGTTGCGTTTTTCAGCCGGAAGCTGGCTGACTTTCTGGATGATGTTATTGCGCGTGCGCAGCATGAGCCAGAATACATAAGAATCTCTCATCGTTAGTAGTCCTCCTTACCATATGTAATCTTCATTCAATTTTACAGTACGGGAGGCGTTGGAGCAAATGCTTCTCAAGATGCGAAGCAGTATCCTACTATATGACAATGGAAAGGAGCGGATCAGGCTTGAACTTCAAGAATAACCCGTACTTGTTTTTGTTTTACGGTTTGCTGATCTTGGTCGTGCTGTATTTGTTAAAGGAGCAGCCGTTCATTAAAATGGAGTCTGGCACAAGCACCCATATCGACGGGGGCAGTCTGGACGTGATCGCACGCGGCATCGACATACCGGAATTCCCGCGCGAGGTGAACGTGAAATCCGATTCGGCCGGGATCCAGACCATTTCTTTGGGTGGCGACCGGTTCGCGGTCATCGACGGCAATAAGGAATCCGAGTCGTACGGAAAAATTCTGATCTACGAATATGATGAAAAGACCCGCAAGCTGAATTTCCTGGCCACGGACAATGTGGTCACCCGCATGAATCAAAGAACGGAGTAAGGGTTAAACAAATAGGATAGGCAAAGAATAGACCAAGCGGCGTTCATGCCGCATCGCTGCGAGGGAGGTATGCGACGATGTTCAAAGTGGTATTGGTGAGACACGGCGAAAGCATCTGGAATCAGGAGAACCGGTTTACGGGCTGGACCGACGTCGATTTGACGGAAAAAGGGGTCAAGGAAGCCATCAAGGCAGGCGAACTGCTGAAAGATCTGCCTTACGAAATCGATATTGCGTTTACGTCCGTTCTGAAGCGGGCGATCAAGACGCTGAATTATATTCTCGACGTCAACGATCTCCTCTGGATCCCGATCCATAAAAGCTGGAAGCTGAATGAGCGGCATTACGGGGCGCTGCAAGGGCTGAACAAGCAGGAAACGGCGGAGAAATACGGGGCGGAGCAGGTGCAGCTGTGGCGCAGAAGCTTTGATGTGAAGCCGCTGCAAATCACTGCCGACGACGACCGGTATCCGCAAAAGGATAAGCGCTACGGGCGACTGACCGAGCAGGAAATTCCGCTGGGTGAAAGCCTGAAAGATACGATTGCCAGGGTACTGCCGTATTGGGAAGGGGAGATCGTACCCCAGATCAAGGCGGGCAAAAAGGTGCTGGTCGTGGCCCATGGCAACAGCCTGCGCGCGCTGATGAAGGTGCTGGAGGATATCAGCGACGAGGATATACTCGATCTGAACATACCGACGGCCGTGCCGATTCTGTATGAGCTGGAAGATAATCTGAAGCCGTTAAGCCGCCATTTTCTCGGTGAGCCGGAGCGGGTTCAAGAGAAGATCGAGACAGTCGCCGATCCGCATAAAATCATGGAGTAACGCTTAATTCACGAAGGGGTCGCTTGCATGAGGTGACTCCTTCGGTGTTTTTGTGGTAGGGTATATTATGCCAGCATAACCGAAACACCAACTTCAGGAAAGAAGGGAACAGCTTTGCCTTTTGTCAGATTTACGGGATTCGAAAAAAACGTGGTGGAAACTGTCGCTCCGGCAATTATCGAAGAAATGGCAGCGATCGCCAACATTCCGCAGGAGATCGTAAAAATCGAGCTTTTGCATGTGGAAAAAATCACAAATAGTCCCCAGTCGGTTGAAATTTATATGTTTCCGCGCGAGCAGGAAAAGCATGACGCCATCGCCAAAATGATAGACGGACACCTGAAGAAGCAAGGATATGACCGGACTCATATTTTTTACGTGCTGCTGCAGCATTCGTTATACTATAAAGAGGGGCTGCCTTTGGGCGAGATTCCGAGGAAAACAGTTCCCGAAGCTTGATCCTCGGGATTTGTAAATAAATCTCTGTAAAGGAATTGGAATATTACCTATTTACCGCTATAATCGAATGTAGACCAAGACATTTCTGGAATGTCTGTACTTTATAAATGGATAAGGAGCAATGAAACTCATGGCTAAAACTTTGATTTTCGGACATAAAAATCCGGATACGGACACGATTACTTCGGCTATTGTATACTCCTATTTGAAAAACCAGCTCGGATTCGATACCGAGCCCGTACGTCTGGGCAACGTCAACGGCGAAACGCAATATGCGCTGGACACCTTCAAGGTAGCCGCACCCCGCTTGGTGGACAAAGTGGCAGGCGAAGTATCCGAGGTCATTCTCGTCGACCACAACGAACGCCAGCAAAGCGCTGACGATATCGATCAGGTACGCGTAACCGAGGTAATCGACCATCACCGCATCGCGAACTTTGAGACGAGCCATCCGCTCTACTATCGTGCCGAGCCTGTGGGCTGCACGGCAACGATTTTGAACAAGCTGTTCAAAGAAAAAAATGTGGCTGTAACGAAGGAAATGGCCGGCCTGATGGTTTCGGCGATCGTATCGGATACGCTGCTGCTGAAATCCCCGACCTGCACGGATGAGGATGTGGCTGCCGTTCGCGAATTGGCCGACATCGCCGGCGTGAACCTGGAGGAATACGGCCTGGAGATGCTGAAAGCCGGAGCCGACATGAGCAGCAAAACGATTGCCGAGCTCATTTCCCTGGACGCCAAAGAGTTCCAGATGGGCACGCGCAAGGTGGAAATTGCTCAAGTCAACGTCGTTGACACGAATGACGTTCTGAACCGTCAAGCCGAGCTTGAAGACGCGCTGAACAACATCATCAGCCAAAAGGGACTGGATTTGTTCGTGTTCGTCGTAACCGATATTCTGAACAATGATTCCGTCGCCCTGGCTCTCGGCAGTGCCGCTTCCGCCGTGGAAACCGCTTATAACGTGAAGCTGGAGAACAACACAGCCGTACTGAAAGGCGTTGTATCCCGCAAATCGCAAATCGTACCGGTTCTGACCGAAACGCTGAGCAAATAAGAATCCAATTGAAGAAGGCGCTGGCTCCCAAGGGAGTCCGGCGCCTTTTTGCATGGGACGGAAAGCCGCAATGAAAAACCTGTTCATGACTGAACAGGTTGGGTTTGGATAAGTCTGTCGTTTCTTTGGAGAAGGGATTTGAAAACTATTATTGCTCGGGATCTTCGTCTTCGTCCGACTCTTCGTCTTCTTCGGATTCAGACTCTTCTTCTTCCTCTTCTTCTTCCTCGTCGTCGCTTTCCTCGATGTCTTCGATTTGGGATTCCTCTACCTCTTCCTCGGACAGCAGCAGTTCATTTTCGAAATTTTCCATGTTTAATCCCTCCAATTTATACACCTATTCATAAGTGCAATTTCAATATATCACTTGTCTATGAAAACGTTTGTCAGATTGTGAGCCCTCTATCACTTTATTTTCTATAATATTTCGGCAAATTGCGGGTTGTCCTGCAGAATTGTCGGATTATCACTTGATTACCGGCGCGGGCGTAACATTTAGTATGTAAAACGCTTCGGTTCACCCGTATGTTACATTCATCATAAATAACCGAATATAACAGCGGATATTTCCTTGGCAAGGAAGCGATCATGCATTAATCTGGAAGCTGGAGTTCCGTAAAAAAGGGAGGGGCAATATGATCATAGAGACGGAAAGACTTATCCTTCGCGAGTATCGGGCAGACGATTTGGAAAGCGTGCATCGCTATGCTTCAAATCCGCGGGTAACGACATATACGCTGTGGGGCCCTAACTCCCCGGAAGAGACGAAGGCGCATATCGATGCCATGCTGGAGATGCAGCGGCAAGAGCCGCGCACAGGGTACGAATTTGCGGCGACGTTAAAAGAAAGCGGCGAGATGATCGGCGGCGTCGGTATCCATAAGAACGGCTATAACGGAGAAGTGGGCTACTGCTTCCACCCGGATTATTGGGGCAAAGGCTACGCCTCCGAAAGTGCGGCTGCCATGCTCGAGCTAGGCTTCAGGCAGCTTGGGTTGCACCGGATATACGCGACCTGCCGGCCTGGCAACAAGGGCTCCGAACGCGTGATGCAGAAGCTTGGCATGCAGAAGGAGGGGCATCTGCGCGAGCATCTTCTTTCCAATAAGGGAGGATTCGTGGACTCCTATCTTTATTCCATATTGATTCAGGATTATTAAGCAAAGAATTGAAGTGCTTTGGATCGTTGATGGGCAGAATATGGTTCAGGCTAAAGTATTTTACGGTATGTATATTACAGCGAAGCCAACTTATTCAGGAGGACATCATGGTCAAAGACTGGTACGAAAAAAGTTTTGGAGAAGACTATTTGCTTGTATATAAACACCGGGATGCGGCAGGTGCCGTGCGCGAGGTCCGCAAAATGATTTCCTGGCTGGACCTGCCGGAGCATGCCCGGGTACTTGATTTATGCTGCGGCACAGGCCGCCATTCGCTGGCGCTGGCAGACAGCGGTTACCGCGTAACCGGCGTAGACCTGTCCGGCGTGCTGCTGCGGGAGGCGCGAAAGCTTGATGCGAAGCAGCGGGTGACATGGGTTCAGGCCGATATGCGCGAAATTCAGCTGAAAGGGCATTACGATGCCGTGCTTAATCTTTTTACGTCTTTCGGTTATTTCCGGGAGGATGAGGAGCAGCGGAAGGTGCTGCGGGAAATCACGCGCATGCTGAAGCCGGGCGGCCGTTTTATTATCGATTTCATGAATTCGCCCCATGTCCGGGCTCATTTGGTACCGGAGTCCGAACGCGAAGCAGATGGCCAGCGAATTATAGAGAAGCGCATCATCGAGGAGCATTTTGTTAAAAAAGACATCATCATCCGTCCGCTGGGTGGGGATGGCGAGGAACGCCAATATCATGAACGGGTCAAGCTGTACACGCTGGAGCAAATGAAGCGGATGCTTGCAGATTCGGGGCTTGCTGTGGACGAAGTCTATGGAGGATACGATGAGGACGAGAGCTACAACGAGGATACCTCCGAACGAATGATATTCGTGGGTCATCGCCCATAACGCGCAGGACGCAAGATGTGAAAAGAGGTTAAATAACGTGAACATGCCGGAAATAACAGAACATCGCCGTGGAATCACTCAAGTAAAAATATCGATGTCCTATCCGCTGCGCTGGGTGAACAGCTATATCCTGCGGGAGCCGGATGGATATACGATCATCGATCCGGGACCGCATACCCCGGAGAACGAGGAAGAATGGAAAAAGGCGATGCATGAGCTTGGCATCTCCTTCAGGGACGTCAAGAACGTTGTGCTGACGCATCATCATCCGGACCATCTGGGCTGCGCAGGCTGGATTCAGCAGCAGGCTGGCTGCAAGGTATGGATGTCGAAGCGCTCCTTTCAGGAAGCAGAGCGGATGTGGGGAGCAACGTCTACGATGAACACGGATCTCCCGGAGCTGTTCCAGAGGAACGGGATGCCGGAAGCCTGGACAAGCCAGCTCGAAGTACATATGAACAGTTTTGTACCGCAAATTACGCCGCGTCCGGATGTCGCCTGGATACCGGAAGGACAGCGGTTTGTCATGGGCGGAAGAGGGTGGCTGCCGGTCGAAACGGCGGGACATGCCCCGGGACATGTATCCTTTTATGATGAGGAGAGCGGGGATATCCTGTGCGGTGATGCCGTGCTGCCGCAGATCTCCCCGAATGTCAGCCTGATGCCGGGTAGCGATCCGGAGCCGCTGCAATCCTTTTTGCAAGGGCTGCTGAAGCTGAAAAATCTGGAGGCCGGCACCGCATATCCCGGTCACCGCAATCCTTTTCAGCATTTCGGGGAGCGGATCGAGGCGCTGCTTCTCCATCATGAGGAGCGGCTGGTGAAGATCGAGCAGCTGCTTGATCCTGCGCCTGCCACAGGCTTCGAGCTTTGCACCGCGCTGTTCAGCAGCAAGCTGGGCATTCATCAGATGCGCTTTGCCATGTGCGAGACGCTCGCGCATACGCGGGAGCTGGAGCGAAGAGGACGGATCATCTCACGCGAATATGAGGATGGAGTCATCCGATTCAAGATGCAATAATTCACATGCCAACAAGGGACAGCTTGTTCAAAGCTGTCCCCTGTTGGCATGTTTCGTGTTCAATCCTCCGGCGGATCCAGCTCGCCGCCTTCAAGCTGCTGCTCGCGCTCGGCCTGCTTGCGGTGGGCGATTCGGCTGCTGGCCGCGGCCGCGATGGCCCCGACGATATCGTCAAGAAACGTATGCGTCTCGCCGGTCGTCTTGTCATTCAATCGTTCGAGGACGCCCGGCTTTAGCTTGTCCACGTAACCGTAGTTCGTGAAGCCGATGCTGCCATAGACGTTCACGATGGAGAAAGCGAGAATTTCATCCACGCCGTACAAGCTTTCATCGTTCTCCAGCATTTCCTGCAAGGGTGAGAGCAGCTTGCCTTCTTCGGCCAGCACATCGAGCTGAATGCCCGTCAGCACGGCATTTTGCACTTCGCGTTTGCCGAGCACCTTTTCCACGTTGTCGAGACACTCGGCCATCGTTAAATCGGGATAATATTTTTTCTGAAGGAGCATCACGAGCTCGGCGATTTCCTCCAGCTTTACGCCTCTTTTATGCATCCATTCCCGCGTTGCGGAAGCTACCTTTTGACTGTTCAGGCTGTATGGAATTTTTTCGTCCTTCGGATCACTCATCGATATCCCCCCGTTTTCTTCGTGGTAGTAAGATTGTACGTTTCTCTCATGCGGTTGTCCAGTTTCACCCAACTCCGGCATGCAGTCCCGGCCATTTCCCTTACGTCATCAGCTTTTCCGGTTACGCTAATTTTTATGGGACCGGCTGTTATTTTTTGCGAAGAGGGCTCGTATACATGGTAGTACAATCTGTACAAAATGATTAGGAGGAACCATGCATATGAAAAAAGGTAAAATTCGCGGCATTTCCGCTGCCGGATTGCTCGCTGTTCCCGTTATGCTGTCCGGCTGCAGTTTGTTCGGTTCGCAGTCTTCCATGGATATCGATAAGCCGCCGGCCGAGGTGGAGCAGCAAATGCTGAACATGACGGATGGCGGCGCACAGACGACCACAACGACCAAAACGGCCGCGCAGACCGGTCCGAAAACGACGTCCTTCCTGAAAAATGAGAAGGGGCTGCTTGCTCCAGTGTCCCTGGGCATTCCGGAAGACAAAAATACTGACAGCATGAAGCAGGCGCTGATGGCCTTGGTGACAGGCGGAAGCTATGCTAAATATGTGCCAAAAGGCTTCACGGGCGTGCTGCCGAAAGGAACGATGGTGAACAAGCTTACGGTAGATAAAGACCAGAAGCTGGCGATTGTGGACTTTAACAGCGCCTTCAACCAATATAACGCGCCGGATGAACGCAAAATACTCGAAGCCGTTACGTGGACCTTAACCGGCTTCACCGGGGTGGATAAGGTACAGCTGATGGTTGAGGGGAAGGCCTTGACGGAAATGCCGCTCCAGGGAACGCCGCTGAACCAGCCGCTGACCCGCAGCTTGGGCATCAATCTGCAAAAAGGCGAAGGGGTCGCGTTGACGAACTCTACGCCGGTCACGGTCTACTTCTCCACCTTGTCCGAAGACGGCGTCTCGTATTACGTGCCGGTGACCCGCCTGGTTACACCGGGGAATAACAAGCTGTATACCGCTCTGCAGGAGCTGATCCATGGGCCGCAGCAGGGTGACGGGCTGGAGCAGGTGATGACGGACGGCACGAAGGTGGAGTCGGTTAAAACCGCTAAAGACGGCACGGTGACGGTTTCGCTCCAAGACGACATGTTCGAGAAGGATGAGCCGGTCCCGAATGAGCTGCTGCAGTCCGTCGTGCTCTCCATCTCCGAAAATGCCGGGAACGCCAAGGTCAAAATTGATATGAACGGCGAGTCGAAAGTGATGGGTCAAGACAACCAGGACTACAGCAAGCCGGTGTCCAGACCGGATTACATTAATCAGATTCCGCTCTAAACCGCCTCTGTAGGATGCTTTTGCATCCACACTTTGTTAAAATAAGAGTCGACATATAAAATGTGGCAAACAAACAGGATTCCAATCGATACAACAGGATGCGTAAATGTAGGAGGCAGACAAGATGAGATCAAACGGACGCAGCAGCGATCAGCTCAGGCCGATGAATTTGACAGTTAACGTGAACAAGTATGCGGAAGGCTCCGTGTTTATAGAAATGGGAGACACCAAGGTCATATGCACGGCGACGATAGACGAGAAGGTGCCTCCTTTTTTGAAGGGACAGGGAAAAGGCTGGGTGACGGCGGAATATTCCATGCTGCCGCGGGCAACACAATCCCGTAATCAACGGGAGAGTGCGCGCGGCAAGCTCAGCGGCCGGACGATGGAGATTCAGCGCCTGATCGGCAGAGCACTGCGCTCCGTCGTGGATTTGCGTGCGCTTGGCGAGCGCACGATTACGCTGGATTGCGATGTTATTCAGGCAGACGGCGGCACGCGTACAACCTCGATTACAGGTTCTTTCGTCGCGCTTGCCATCGCCGTGAACAAAATCGCGCAGCAGCATAAGCTGCCGGTATTTCCGATCACGGATTACCTGGCTTCGGTCAGCGTAGGCGTGGTGAACGGCGAGCCGATGCTCGACCTGAATTATGAGGAGGACTCGAGCGCCAAGGTCGACATGAATCTGGTGATGACCGGCAGCGGCGAGTTCGTCGAGCTGCAGGGAACCGGCGAGGAAAGCCCTTTTACCCGCGCGGAGCTGAATCAGCTGCTGGAGCTCGGGGAAAAAGGTATCGGACAGCTGATCGAGAAGCAGAAGGAACTGCTTGGACCGATCGCCCTCATGATTGGCTCCGGCCAAACGGGAAGAGAGGTTTAAGGCATGATACTGGATAGCGACTTGATTATAGTAGCGACTCGAAACCAGGGGAAGGTCAAGGAGTTCGAGCATGCCTTTGCCCAGCTGGGCAAACAGGTGAAGAGCATGTTCGATTATCCGGAGCTGCCTGACGTGGTGGAGGACGGCGTTACTTTCGCCGAGAATGCGCTGAAAAAGGCCAAAACGGTCGGCGATGCGCTTGGCCTGCCGGTTCTGGCGGATGATTCGGGGCTGTGCGTGGATGAGCTCGACGGCCGTCCGGGGGTCTACTCGGCGCGTTTTGCCGGAGAACATGCCACGGACCAGGAGAATAACGAGAAGCTGCTGCGCATGCTGGAAGACAAAAAGCTGGGCGAAGACACGGAACAGCCGTTTCTCAGTGCCGCACGCTTTGTCTGCTCGCTGGTGCTGTACAATCCGGCCACAGGCTCGCACATGGAAGCAAGCGGCGCGGTGGACGGCTGGATCACGGACGAGCCGGCCGGCTGCGGCGGCTTCGGATACGATCCGCTCTTTTACCTGCCGGACTATAAGAAGACGATGGCGGAAATTTCGATGGAAGAGAAACAGGCGATCAGCCACCGCGGCGCAGCGCTGCGCAGCTTGATTCGCATGCTCAAGCAGCCGGAAGATAACTCCAATTGATCCAAAGCGTTAGCGGCCCCGCAATGACGGGCTGCTGGCGCTTTTTTTGTTGAAAAGGCTCAACCGCCTGCTGTTTTTTGGTATGATGAGGCATATTGGTATGTAGCTATAATTTAAGAAATGGAGTGAGGAACGTTGGCAGAGTACCCGGATGTGGCGCTGCGCTGCATGTCCTATAACATTAAAAATGCCTATGATATGGAAGGTGACAATGGCTGGCTCAGCCGCAAGGAGCTGGTCGCCGGCATGATCCGTTTCCACCGCCCGGATCTGGTTGGAATGCAGGAGGTACTGTACAACCAGCTGGAGGATTTGCAGCGGCTGCTCCCCGAGTACAGCTGGATCGGCGTGGGAAGGGATGACGGGAAGCGGGACGGGGAGTTTTCCTGCATCTTTTACCGCAAGAGCAGGCTGAAGCTGCTTCGTGAGCAGACGTTCTGGCTGTCGGAGCTTCCGGAGGAACCGGGCATGCCCGGTTGGGATGGCGGCTGCCGGCGCGTCGTGACCTGGGGCGAGTTCGAGGATGCCTTCACGGGAAAGACCTTCCTGCACTTTAATACGCATTTTGATCATATCGGACGAGTAGCCGTGGAGCAGAGCGCCTATTTGATCCGCGAGCGGATCAAGGCTATAGCTGCGGGCATTCCCGCCGTGCTCACCGGCGATTTTAACGTGACCTCGGATTCCGTGCCTTACCGGGTGCTTACCCAAGCAGACGAGAAGGGCTTCGCGCTGCTGCGTGATGCCAGCCTGGAGGCGGACTACAAGCATTTCGGCCCGGCGTTCACGTTTCAGGGCTTCGACTCCAGGGAGGTGGCGGCGCGGTCGTTTCCGGCTTTTCTGGAGCGGCAGGCGAAGCATGAAATCGAGTTTGAAAGCCCGATCGATTTTATTTTCGTCACGGGCCAGGTTCACGTGCTGAGCTATGGATCGATACCCGATCACAGCCAAGGCCAAATGCCCTCGGATCATTATCCGGTAGTGGCGGATGTTCGACTGTAAACGAAGCGCTTTTCTCAAAGTCCGTACGTTCTTTCAGGCTTTAACGTCTGGTAGGCGTACGGATTTTGTTTTCCCGGGTACTATCATCCATGATTTGAATAAGTAAAACGCTTTCTAGACTCCGGAAGGTGGATTGTCCTATAATAAAGAACATGTTTTCGGAAGGGGGAGAACGCATGAGGGAATTATGCAAGGTTCTCGTCGTCGACGATGAGCTGCTGGTGCGGCAGGGCATCAAGCATGTATTGAACTGGGAGCAAGACGGGTTTCAGATCGTGGGGGAAGCGGGCAACGGCAAAGAGGCCATGACGCTGATCCGGGAACTGAAGCCGCATATCGTGCTGACCGATATCGTGATGCCGGTCATGGACGGGGAAGAGCTGACGCGTCTGATCAAGCAGCAGTGGCCGGAGATCGAAATCATCGTGCTCAGCAGCTTCAGCGAATTCGATTATGTACGCTCGACGTTTCAAAGCGGCGTTTCGGACTATATATTAAAGCCCCATCTGGATACGGAAAAGCTGCTTCAGGTACTCCGCAAGACGGCGGAGAGGATACCCTCGCTCTCGGGCGCCGTCATAAACGGGAATTATCCTGTTCCCGTTCATCAAGCGGTGGAAAAGCTGCTTTCCCGTTACGATGCGGATGTCGATTCGGCATGGGTTCAGGAGTGGTTTCCCAAACCGTATTTTTACCTGCTTGGTATGGAATCCCCGGATGGTGGGTCAGGGGAAGAGCATCCGCTGTTAGATTCCTTGAAGGCGCTTTTGCCGGGAATGAAAGCCGTAAGACTCGAAGGTCATGCGGTTTCTGGACGCCCCGGCATGACGCTGTTTTTACTGAACATAAGCCGCGAAGACCGGGACCAGCTGCCGGAGAAGCTGACATTGCTGTGCCCGGCGTCCCAAAGCCAGGACCGTATTGCGTGGATGCTGAGCAGCTCGTTCGATTCGCCGGGAAGAATGCGCGGCATTTATGAGAAGTCGTTCCTCAAGCTGCTGCAGTATCGTTTCTTCCTGCCTAAAGACATTTCGTTGGCGTTTGACATTCTTCCATCTAGCTCATCCGCTCCGTCTTTTTTGCTGCAGCCGTTTATGGAACAGGTGCGGAGGCTGGAGCTTGAGGAAGCTTTCCATGAGTTGGAGGCTCACATGGATCAGCATCAACACGCTTATACGGCCGATGTATTCGAATTCAAATCGTTTATCGGCAACATTGTCTTTAACGTCATTCATTTGCTCGGCAGCATGAATTATGACATGAAGCCGCTGGATGAAGCGAAATACAGCTACTTCAAGGCGATTGACGAAGCGCGGCATCTTTCTGAGCTTCGGCTGGTGGTCCGGCAATTCCAGGCACAGGTGACGGAGCAGGTTCAGGCGAACCCGTCAGCTGCCTCCCCGAACCCGAGCATGAAGCTGCTGCTGGACTACATTGATCAGCATTACATGGAGCCGATCACCCTGACCGGGATGGCCGCCCATTTTCATTTCAATCCGTCGTATCTGTCCAGCTTTTTCGCTGCTCATCATCATGAAGGCTTCAAGGAGCATTTGAACCGTGTTCGCATCAACCAGGCGGCGGATTTGCTGCGCTACAGCGAAACGCCGATATCGGAAATCGGCAGCCTGGTCGGATACGGGGACCATAGTTATTTTTGCAAGGTATTCAAAAAAAACATGGGATTGTCGCCAACCGGATACCGCAGACAACACCAGGCATAGGAGAGCGGGGGGAACGATGAAAGCCTTTTTCGAGCGCCTCAAATTTCATGGGTTGTTTATTAAAATGTTCGCCGTCATGTTTATCAGCATCATCGCGATTGCGGTGTCGGTGGCTTGGACGAACCTGCGCATGACCGAGCAGCTGTTTCTGGAAACCTTCAGCATTACCAATTCCAAAGTCATGAATCAGGTGAAAAGCAATTTCGAGTCCTTCCATTATTCCAACGTGCTTGCCGCCATTACAGCCCAGCAGAGCGGCACGCTCAAAACCTTCCTGACCGAGCAGGGCTCGGACCGGGCGATTCCTGAAATGAATGCTTATTACGGCATGACGCAGCAGATGCGCAAGATTCAGTCGACGGTGGATGCTTATTCGGCAGGCATCGCGATCGTGGGGAAGAACGGCCGCAATTATTCGGGCAATTCTTATTTGACGAAGCCGAACGCCCGCGAATTGTATGCCAATTCCTTGACGAAGGAAGCCGAGGCCAGTCCGGGGAAGCTCATGTATCATCTGTATGAGGGGGCGGGCGAGGACGGATCGAAGCCTGTCATTGTCGCGACCAAAGTGCTGCAGGAAACGACGACGGGTCAGGAATACGGGATGCTGTACATCACCATTGACGAGAATGATTTTAAGCCCTTTTACAGCAGCTTTACGAGCGAAGGCAATGATGTTGTCATTATTGACGGCTCCGGGACGGTTATGTCCAGCAATCATTCCTCGCTGATCGGAACGGAAAATGCGCAGTTACTGTCCTATGCCCAAGAGATCCAGGAGCAGGGCCTGCATGTCAAAAAGGTGAGGCTGATGGGTAAGGACGAGCTGATGCTTGCGCAATATCTGCCCTCTTATAACTTTTATCTCGTCAATATGATCGATCAGCAGCAGGTGCTCGGGCAAATGGTGAACACCAAATCGATCGTTCTGCTGGTGCTGGTCATCGTGCTGGTTGCGCTTGTCATCGTCTTTTTGATCTCCCGCAAAATGACCCGCTCGCTGACGCTCTTATCTCGGCAAATGTCCAAGGTGACGAGCCGGAATTTTCATAACTACGTGAATGTCAGCGGCGGATATGAGATCCGCCAGCTCGGCGAAGCCTATAACTACATGCTGGATGAAGTGAATGATTACGTCGCGCGTTTGGTCCATACCCAGCAGGAGCAGCGCAAGGCGGAGCTTGCGGCCCTGCAGCAGCAGATCAACCCGCATTTTTTATACAACACGCTGGCCTCCGTTAAATTTTTGGTTCAGCAGGACAGCAAGGATAAGGCGGTAGATACGATTCATGCGCTCATTTCGCTTTTGCAGAATACGATCAGCAACGTCAGCGAGACAATCACCGTCGACCAGGAGCTGGTCAATATGAGGCATTATGTGCTCATCAACCATGTCCGGTACGGCGAACGCATCCGCGTGAGTTATTTCGTAACGCCCGGCTGCGGCCGATATCAGGTTCCGAAGCTGATGATCCAGCCTTTTATCGAAAATGCTTTTTTCCATGCTTTTAACGAGAAGGAAGAGGGCTTCATCCACGTACTGATTTCATGCGATGCACGGCAGTTGATTTGTGAGGTGGTCGATAACGGGGACGGCATGGATATGCTGCAGCTGGAGCAGGCCAAGGATAAACGGAACCGGAAACAATCGCGCCAGCTGTTTTCCGGCATCGGCGTAGCCAACGTTCATGACCGCATCCGGCTTTTGTACGGCGAGGATTACGGCGTCACCATCACGAGCGAAAAAGGGGAAGGAACGAGGGTAAAGATCACCCTGCCGTTAATCGAAGCGATGGAGCAGCAGCCGTCTTGAGCATGGCCGGGAACCGCGGCATCTAAACAAAATACCAGAATCCAAAGAAATAACAAGCGCTTTCAGAAAGCGCATACATGAATGCGATAAAATGACAAATCTATGCAAAGTAAATTCTAACGATGCCTGCCGGCCCGGTGCTACACTGATTTCAGACCCGGGCGGAAGCGTTTGCAAACGCTGTGCGAACCGCCTGAAGGGAAGAGATTGAACAATAAAAGGGGCTGAAACGATGAAAAAGGTAATGGTGTTGTTGCTGACCTGCATGGTTCTGCTAGCGGCCTGCTCCTCGGGCGGCAAAGACAAGGAACAAGCGGCGTCCGGCGGCGGGGACTCCCAATCCAAAGAAATTACGATCTGGGCATGGGATCCGAAATTCAACATTGCGGCACTCGACATTGCCAAAGAGGCTTACAATGCAAAGCATCCGGACGTTAAGGTCAACATCGTGGAATTCGCGCAGGCGGATATTATCCAAAAGCTGAACACGGGACTGAACTCCGGTACGACCAAAGGACTGCCGAACGTCGTTCTGATCGAGGACTACCGGGCGCAGGGCTTCCTGCAGGCTTATCCGGATTCCTTCACCGACCTGAGCGGCAAAATCAAGGCGGACGACTTTGCGGAATATAAAATCGGTCCGACCAGCTACAACGGCAAGCAGTACGGCGTACCGTTCGATACCGGCGTCGCCGGACTCTACGTGCGCAAGGATTACATCGAGCAGGCAGGCTATAAGCTGGAAGATCTTCAGAATATGGACTGGAAGCAGTATATCGAGCTCGGCAAAAAAGTGAAAGAAAAGACGGGCAAAAATATGATTTCGCTCGATCCGAACGATCTCGGGATTTTGCGGATGATGATCCAGTCTGCCGGCTCCTGGTATTTGAAGAGCGATGGCACGACACCGGATCTGAAGGACAATGCAGCCCTCAAGGAAGCCTTCAGCCTGTACAAAGAACTCATGGAGGCCAACATCGTCAAAGTTAACGCGGACTGGAGCCAGTTTATCGCTTCCATCAACAACGGTGATGTGGCGACCGTTCCAACCGGGAACTGGATTACGCCATCGGTCAAAGCGGAAGCGTCCCAAGCGGGCAAGTGGGCGATCCTGCCGATGCCGAAGCTTCCTGCCACGCCGAACTCGGTGCATGCAACGAACCTGGGCGGCAGCTCCTGGTACGTCATGAACATTCCGGGCTCCGACACGGCGGCGGATTTCCTGGCCGAAACCTTTGGCTCCAATGCGGATATGTATCAGACGCTGCTGACGAAAGTCGGTGCCATCGGCACGCTCAAGGAAGCCGCTAAGGGCGAAGCGTATACGCAGCCGGACGATTTCTTCGGCGGACAGCATACCGTAAGCGATTTTGCCAAGTGGACGGCGGAAATTCCGAAAGTGAACTACGGCACATCCACGTATGCGATCGAGGACATCCTCGTGGTTGAAATGCAAAATTACCTGAATGGCAAGAGCTTGGATCAAGTGCTTAGCGACGCGCAATCCCAGGCCGAAGCGCAAATCAAATAAACGGCTGTCCGCTTGTTTCATAGCTACCCGGTGTAACCCTGGCGCGCTTTTCGTAGTCGCAAGACAGCCGAAGCGTCCGGGGTTATATTTTTGACCGAAAGGGGATTATGACCATGTTAAAAACGGAGCGGCGGGGCGGCCTCAGCATCCGGACGAAAAGCACCCTCACGGGCTGGAGCTTTATCATTATCGCGGTACTCATGATCGCGGGCTTTTATTTCTATCCGATGATCCAGGCGTTACTCTTATCTTTCAAAACAGGCCGCGGCGTCAATCTTTCTTATACCGGCTGGTCCAACTATGAGCGGCTGCTGACGGACAAAACCTTTTTCACGGCGCTCAAGAACACGTTCATCTACCTGATCGTGCAGGTACCGATCATGATCATTCTGGCCTTGTTCATTTCGGTGCTGCTGAACGACAGCCATTTGAAATTCCGCGGCTTTTTCCGTACGGCAATCTTTCTGCCATGCGTGACCTCGCTCGTCGCCTATTCCGTCGTGTTCAAATATTTGTTCGGCAGCGGCGGATTGGTGAACACCATGCTGATGAAATTGTCCATCATCCATGCGCCGATCGAATGGATCACCGATCCGTTCTGGGCGAAGATCACGATCATTATCGCCATCACATGGCGCTGGACCGGATACAATATGATTTTTTACCTGTCCGCGCTCCAAAATATCGACAGCTCGATTTATGAAGCAGCGCGCATCGACGGGGCATCGTCGGTGAAACAGTTTTTCCGCATTACCATCCCGATGCTGAAGCCGATCATTCTGTTCACATCGATTACGTCGACGATCGGTACGCTTCAGCTGTTTGACGAGGTGCTTAATATTACGAAAGGCGGACCGGGGAACTCGACGCTCTCCATTTCGCAGTACATCTATAATCTGTCCTTCAAATATACGGCGGACTTCGGATATGCGGCAACCGTCTCCTATTCCATCGTCCTTATCATCGTGGTGCTGTCGTTGATCCAATTCAGAGTGGCAGGTGAACGGAAATGAGACAAACGAAGCGTATGTTTACGTATGTGTTCCTGACTGTCGCCTCGATCATCTCCATTTTCCCTTTTCTGTGGATGGTGGTCAGCGCGACCAATAAATCGGTGGATGTCACCAAAGGCCGGCTGCTGCCGGGCAGTCATCTGCTCGAAAATTTCAAAAACCTGCTGGATACGACGGATCTGGGGAGGGCTTTGTGGAATTCCGCCGTCATTTCGATCATCACGACGGTGCTGGCCATCGTGATCGCCTCTTTGGCCGGATACGGGTTTGAAATATTCCGCAGCAAGCTGAAGGACGCAGTCTTTAACGTGCTGCTGCTGTCCATGATGATTCCTTTCGCGGCGCTGATGGTTCCGCTGTACCGGATGTTCGCGGATATGTCCAACTCGGCTCCCCTGATTGGCATCGATTCCAAGGCGGCCGTGATGCTGCCGACGGTAACGACGGCGTTTTTGATTTTCTTTTTCCGGCAGAGCACGAAAATGTTCCCGAAAGAGATGATCGAAGCGGGACGAATTGACGGTTTAAGCGAAGTCGGAATTTTCTTCCGCATCTTTATGCCGACGATGAAGACGACTTATGCAGCCGCAGGGATCATCACGTTCATGTCCAGCTGGAACAATTACCTCTGGCCGTTGATCGTGCTGCAGTCGCCGCAGCAGAAAACCATTCCGCTGCTGATTTCGAATCTCGGCTCGGGTTATGCGCCGGATTACGGGATCATCATGCTGGCGATCGTGATCGCCACGCTGCCGACCGCGCTTGTATTTTTCCTGATGCAAAAGCATTTCGTCGCAGGCATGATGGGATCCGTTAAATAATACATTCAGTACGAGAGAGACGCTTTTGAAGGGGAGGAAACACATGAACATCAAACAACCGAGTCTGGATTGGCTTGGCGATCCCGCCGTCTTTGCGGTGAACCGTCTGCCGGCGCATTCGGATCACCGCTACTACCGCACGGAAGGCGAAGCACGCGAACAAGGAGCAATGAACCTTCGCTCCTCGCTGAACGGAGCCTGGAAATTCGCGTATTCGAACCATCCGGACAGCCGGCCTGCGGACTTCTACCTGCCGGAGCGAAGCTGTGCCGGCTGGGACAGCATCCAGGTGCCGGGGCATATCCAGCTGCAGGGCTTCGGGAAGCCGCAGTATGTCAACACCATGTATCCTTGGGACGGGCATGAGGAGCTTCGTCCGCCGCAGCTGCCGCGAAAAACCAATCCGGTCGGCAGTTACGTGAAGGAGTTCGAGCTTCCCGCGTCTTTTGCGGAGCAGCCGGTCTATATATCGTTTCAAGGCGTAGAATCAGCCTTTTATGTGTGGCTGAACGGACAGTTCGTGGGATACAGCGAGGACAGCTTTACGCCGTCGGAGTTTGATCTGACTCCTTTTGTGAAGGATGGAAGCAATAAGCTGGCGGTCGAGGTATACCAGCGCAGCACAGGCAGCTGGATTGAGGACCAGGATTTCTGGCGTTTCTCCGGCATATTCCGGGATGTTTATTTATATACCGTGCCGAAGCTGCATGTACGCGATCTGTTTGTCCGCACGGAGCTGGACGGGGCTTATCAAGATGGGGTTTTGAAGGCGGATGTCTGCGTGCAGGGGGAGGGCTTGGGATATGCCGAAGCCGTCCTGCTGGACCCGGATGGCAAGGTGGCGGGAAGAACGAGCCTGACACCGGCGGCAGACGGCGGGCCGGAGCTGCGTTTGACGCTGGAGCTGCCGGTTAAAGGGGCCCGGCTGTGGAGCGCGGAAATTCCCGCGCTCTACACGCTGCTGATCACAATTTATGACAGCTCGAATGCGGTTGTAGAGTCCGTGCCGCAGACGGTCGGGTTCCGCACCTTCGAAATGAAGGACCGCATCATGCACCTGAACGGCAAACGGATCGTCTTCAAGGGCGTCAACCGGCATGAATGGAACTGCCAGCGCGGACGGGCCGTGACGAAGGAAGACATGCTCTACGATATCAAGACGATGAAGGAGAACAACATCAATGCGGTGCGGACCTCGCACTATCCGAATCAAAGTCTGTGGTATGAGCTATGCGACAAATACGGCATGTACGTGATCGACGAGATGAATCTCGAGAGCCACGGATCCTGGCAGAAAATGGGCGCAGTAGAGCCGTCATGGGTTGTTCCGGGAGATCGTCCGGAGTGGAAAGAGATCGTCATGGACCGGGCCGTATCGATGCTGGAGCGGGACAAAAATCACCCCTCGATTCTGATCTGGTCCTGCGGCAACGAATCGTTCGGCGGCGAAGTCATTTATCAGGTGTCGGAATATTTCCGTAAAGCCGATCCCGGCAGGCTCGTGCATTATGAAGGCGTCTTTCATGATCGCAGATTCAACGGCACCAGCGACATGGAGAGCCGGATGTATGCCAAGCCCGCGGAGGTAGAAGCTTACCTGAAGAGCGATCCGGGCAAGCCATATATCACCTGTGAGTACATGCACGCGATGGGCAATTCGCTCGGCGGCATGCACAAATATACGGAGCTTGAGGAAAAATATCCGATGTACCAGGGTGGCTTTATTTGGGATTACATCGATCAAGCGCTGTTGAAGGAGGACGTTTACGGCCAGTCTTATCCCGCATATGGCGGGGACTTCGGGGATCGCGCAACGGATTACAACTTCTGCGGCAACGGCATTGTTTATGCGGAGCGCAAGTGGTCGCCGAAGATGCAGGAGGTTAAATACCTGTATCAGAACGTCAAGCTGATCCCGGAACAGGGGTGCATTACGGTCGTCAACGACCAGCTGTTTGCGGATACGTCGGATTATTCGCTGGAGGTCATTCTGTATCGGGAAGGCCAAGCGATCGGAAGAAGCATGGTACCGGTCCATATCGAGCCGCTGTGCCGTCAAACGCTGCCGATAGAGTTTGAAGGAACTGCCGGGGCCGAAGAGCTTCCTGCCGGCGAATACTGTATTCAGGCTTCCCTGAAGCTGAAGAAAGACAACCTGTGGGCAAAAGCGGGATACGAAACGGCTTTCGGACAGCATGTGTTCGAGATTGGCAGCAGGAATGAATCTGAAACAGCGGGCTCGAGCAGCCCTGCGCCCGAAGTGGTACAGGGCGATGTGAATATCGGCGTTCATGGACGTGATTATTCAGTTCTGTTCTCGAAGCAGATCGGAACGCTGGTATCGCTAAGCTACGGGGGACGGGAACTGATCTCTTATCCGCCGCAGCCGCTGTTCTGGCGGGCGACGACGGATAATGACCGCGGCACGGGGATGGATTTCCACGGTGCCGGCTGGTATGCGGCTAGCCTTGCACCGAAGTGTACCGATGTTCAGCTTCGGGAAGAGGGCACGGCGGTGACCGTCCGCTTTAACTACAAACTCAGCATTCATGCGGATGCAGGAGCGTCCGTAGCGTACTCGGTGTACCCGGATGGAAGAATCCGCGTCAGATCTGAATATAAGGGAGTGGAAGGACTGCCTGATATACCGATTTTTGCGCTTTGCTTCAAGCTTCCCGCTAGTTACAGCAAGCTCAAATGGCTTGCCATGGGACCGGAGGAGAACTACATCGATCGCTGCTCGGGAGCCAGACTCTGCCTGTTCGAGACGGAAGTGAAAGACAGCGACGCAGGTTATCTTGTTCCGCAGGAGTCCGGAAACCGGACCGGTGTCAGAAGCGTAAGCATCCTCGACCGGGGAGAGGCGGGGATTTCGGTGAAGGCTCCGGCCCATGCGCCATTGGAATGCCGGATATCGCCGTACACTGCCTTCGAGCTGGAGCATGCGCGGCACCGCTTCGAGCTTCCGCCGGTTCATTATACGGTGGTGACCGTAGCCGGGCGGCAAATGGGCGTTGGCGGCGATGACAGCTGGGGAGCACCCGTCCATGAGGAGTACCGCCTGCCGGCGGATCAGGATATGAGCTTTGAATTTTGGATTGAACCGGTAGGCTTGAACTAAGCCAAGAACACCCTCGTCAGCATTCGCGGCCGGGGGTGTTCTTTTTTTTTGGCAATGATTTTATTTGACTCCTACAGCGGAAGCAGGATGCGTTCACGGTTTTTGAAGACGGCCCATTCCCGGTAACCGATGTCGATCAGATGTTTGCGAATATCGTCAGCGTATTCCCCGACGCGGGCTGGCTCGTGCGCATCGGAGCCGAAGGTGACGCTGACGCCGTAATGGAGCGCGCGCTCCAGCACCCATCCGTCAGGTACCCAGAGTTCGTCCGAGGAATTGACTTCAATGGCGATATTATGCGCCGCGATCGTCTTCAGCGTGTGATCCGCGGCTTCGGTCCGCAGCTTGGAATAGCCGGGGAAGTAGCGGTTCAGTGCATCCACATGTCCCAACACATCGTAGAGGCCCGATGCCGCAGACCTGGCGATGTAATCGTAGTAGCTTTCCTTGAGTTCGCGTCTTCCTTCAGGCGAAAGCTGCTCCCAATAAAGGGTATCGTACAGGCTGATTCCGGCAAATCCATGAACGGATCCAATGACGTAATCGAAGGGATAGGATTTAAATATCCGCTCGTAGGTATGCAGGCAATCCGGAAGAAAATCGGCTTCTATGCCGAGAAGCACGTCAATTCGCCCCTCATATTCTTTTTTGAGCGCGAGCACCTCTTTGATATAGGCGGGAAATTCGCTTTTGGCCATACAGGCTTCCGGAGAGGGATGATCGTCTTTTTCCGCAAACAAGGGGGTATGATCCGAAATTCCGATGTAAAACAGGCCTTTGTCTACAGCTGCTTCAATATAGTCGCGAATCGAGCCGTGGGCATGCCCGCAGCGGTTGTGATGCGTATGCAGATCGAATGTCATGAGGAAAGCCTCCAAACCTTAGGTTTTTCTATCTTGCTCCCCACCATACCGCATGATAAGATCATAATCATTACATATTGCGTTGTTTATAGGTTATTTTCTACATATCTTATTCTTATATTTCTTTAGATGCAGGGGGCTCAACAGGGATGGAGAGCAATTTCTATGAAGCTTCCATGTTCTACGTAGACAAGGGACATAAATACCAATCCAGCATGCCGATGCACCATTATCATGACGGATATGAGATCTTTTATCTGGTTTCCGGCGATATTTGTTATTTCATTGGGGACCAGGCTTATCAGGCCGTCAGCGGAGCGCTGTTCATCATCGGCATGAACGAAATCCATAAGCTGGTGAATGCCAGCGGCGCCACTTTTGAGAGAATCACGCTGGAATTCAAAAAGGAATTTCTGGAGGGTCTGTTTCCGGAAGGCCAATCCTTTGACGTGATGTCCAGCTTTAACGAAGGACGTCCATTCGTAAAATTGACGGGACAGGAGCAGGGCTACGTCGAAAGGCATCTGGAGCACATGATCCATGAATTTACACACATGCCCGAAGGCTATGAAGCCTGCCTGCAAACACTCCTGTTCCAGCTGCTGCTGTTCATCCGCCGCAAAATGTCTTCCGCGCAAGCCCCGGAGCAAACCTCAATCGGCACCATACACAAAAAAACGTTCGAAATCGTCGATTACATGAACCGCCATTATGCGGAACGGCTTACGATCGAAGGGATTTCCAAACGCTTTTATATCAGCCCGTCCCATTTTTGCAAAACGTTCCGCAAAAGCACCGGGTTTACCTTTACCGAATACTTGAACAATGTACGCATCAAGGAAGCGAAAGCACTTCTGATCGGCACCAGCGATAAAGTCGCGGATGTCGCGGAGCGGGTCGGCTTTGAAAGCCTCACTCATTTCGGCCGTACCTTTAAAGAACTCACGGGAATGCCGCCGCTGAAATACAGGCGTCTGCATCAAGCTTGAAGCTGCCAGGTCCGCCGATGCGTCGGAATAGATGGTATAAACGCTTGCGGGGAGCGATAGGGGGAAGGGGGAACGGTATTTTTCACGGGTTGCCGGGAAGGATTGCTTCGGTTCATGTCGTAATGTATAGAGGATGAATGCGCTTGCTGATGAGGAGGTTTCAACATGCTAAAAGGGATTTCCCCCTTATTGTCTCCGGAGCTGCTGAAGATATTGTGTGAAATGGGACACGGGGATGAGATTGTATTTGCGGATGCGAATTTTCCTGCCGTTTCGATGGCTCAGCGCCTGGTGCGCGCCGACGGCCACGGCATCCCGGAGCTGCTGGAGGCGACGCTGGAGCTGTTTCCGCTGAACCGGTACCTTACGCATCCGGTGATGCTGATGCAGGTCGTCCCGGGCGATCCGGTGGAGACACCCATATGGGAGGTGTACCGCAGTCTGGTGGACAAATCTGAAGCGGGCATCGAGTTCGCGGAGATCGAGCGTTTTGAATTTTATGAGCGCGCCAAAAAGGCTTATGCGGTCGTCGCTACAGGCGAGAAGGCTTTGTACGGAAACCTGATTTTGTCCAAAGGCGTAATCGGATGACATCAAGGCGCTTGCAGTGAAAAAGGGAAGCCCGTTTCTGAGGAAACGGGCTTTCTAGCGTCCGAGGACAAGCGTTATTTGATGGTAACATGATAGGTTTTCAACCAATGGTTCACCTGGGCCAGGTAAGCAAACAGCTGCGGACCGGACATCAGCTGGCCGAACCAGGGCAGGTTCGAGGAAGCTTCCGGGGAAGCGGCGATTTCGCGTATTTTTTCCTGATTGATCAGGGGCAGGATGGGGGAAGACGGGTCATCCAGAACCTCCATCATCTGCTGTTTGACGCTGGCAAGAAAATCGGGATTGTGGGTTTTCGGGTAAGGGCTTTTTTTGCGGTAGAGCACGTCGTCAGGCAGCACGCCTTCCAGCGCTTTGCGCAAAATGCCTTTTTCGCGGCCGCCGGTCATTTTCATCTCCCAAGGGATATTCCATACATACTGCACGAGGCGATGGTCACAATAAGGTACGCGAACCTCCAGACCGACCCCCATGCTCATGCGGTCTTTGCGGTCAAGCAGCGTCGGCATGAAGCGCGTGATATTCAAATAAGACATGACGCGCATTTGGGCCTGTTTGCCTGTTTCGCCCCGCAGCTTCGGTACTTCCCGCACAGCGTCGGCGTAACGGTCGCCCAGGTAGTCGATCGGCCGCGTCCATTCCCGAATTTCAGGCGACAGCAAGCTTGCACGCATCTCGGAGGCTACGGCCCAGGGGAAGGTGCCGGAATTCAGCATTTCATCGCGGTGAAACCACGGATACCCGCCGAAAATTTCATCGGCTGCTTCGCCGGAGACGGCGACGGTGGCGCCTTTTTTGATTTCCCGGCAAAACAGGTACAACGAGCCGTCCACGTCGGCCATGCCGGGCAGATCTCGCGTCAGGGTGGAATAGTTCAGCGATTCGATCAGCTCCGGGGTGTCGAATTCAATGTAATGGTGATTCGTCCCCAGCTCCTCGACCATCCGCTGAATCCAGGGGCCGTCGGCACCGGGCTGGAAGCTGTGGGATTGGAAATGCTTGTCGTTGCCGACGTAATCAACCGAATAGGTGTCGATTTGCCCTTGGCCGGTTCTTTGATAATACTGGACGGCAAGTGCCGTCAGGGCGCTTGAATCGAGTCCGCCGGACAGCAGCGTACATACCGGAACGTCGGATACGAGCTGGCGCTCCAATGTATCCCGAAGCAGCTCCTGCAGTTGCGCTGCCGTCGCTTCGGTGTCATCCTCATGCTGATGGCTGTCGAGCTTCCAGTAGGCATACGATTTTAAACCGCTGCGGCTGAATATCATGGCATGCCCAGCGCGGAGCTCCTTGATATCGCGGTAAACGCCTTGGCCAGGCGTGCGCGCCGGCCCGATGATGAAGACTTCGGCCAGCCCTTCCGCACCAACGACGGGTTCAACCTTGGGATGCTGTAGCAATGCTTTGGGCTCGGAGCCGAAAATCAGCGTGCCGCCGAGAAGACTGTAGAAAAACGGCTTCACGCCAAGCCGATCCCTTGCCATAAAGACCTGCTCCCGCACGCTGTCCCAGATGGCGAAGGCAAAAATGCCGTTGAATTTGTCGATGCAGGCTGGGCCCCACTCGATGTAGGAGACCAAAAGAACTTCCGTATCGCAATTCGTCCGGAAGTGGTGGCCTCTTTTCAGCAGCTCCCTTTTGAGCTCTGCCGCGTTATACAATTCCCCGTTATATACTATGGTGTATAAATCCTCATCATCGTATACAAGCATGGGCTGCGCCCCGTTTTCCGGATCGATGACGCTCAGCCTCCGATGGCCGAAGGCGCATGGACCCGATATCCAGGTTCCATAAGCATCCGGACCCCTTGGGGTCAAGGTTTCCGTCATTTTTACGAGAGTTTGGGAATGCTGCGTCAAATCGCCGCTCCACTGAACAAAACCGGTTATTCCGCACATGACGGCTCATCCTTTCTTTGTCTTTATCCACTACTATCCACCCCGCTTGGGGAGTTTTGCCAAATTTCTTTGTCAAGTGATACAGTTATATGCCGAAGCTGGGCATAAAATGTCTGTCCGACCGTGAAGTGTTCCGGAGGAACTTGTCACAAACAGCGGGATGCTGTCATTCAAAAAGCACTTGGTTTAACGTTTACCGGTTTCGTTTGTCCCTGTAAACCAAGCCAAAATTTTCGGTTCATAACCTCGCTTCGTGCTTCCCATACTATCCTTTAGGGGGGTGAGCGAAAGTGGCGATTCCGTACAAAAAGACGAAAGGCAACAAGTATGCCCACCAGACTGAATTTGCTGAAGAGGTCCTGAGCAAAAACGACAGAAATATGGCTGTTCCGCAAAGCCCGAGACGTTTTGGCAACAAGTAACCCCTGAAACGAATAACCCTCCGGGAAGCCCGGAGGGTTATTATTACGAACGATGCGATATTGCGGATATTGGTAACATATAATGGAAGGAATTTATTTTTATGGATTAGGCATATTCGCGCAAAACCTGAATGCCTTTGACAATATTGTAAATAAACGTTCCGAAGTAGATAATGATGAATAATACGATGTAACCGAATACCGACCCGGGGTTATCGGCGCCGAAGGTGAGGATCAGCAGGGGAATGGCGGCAGCAAAAGGGACTATATGCGAAACCAAAGCGCGTTTGGAGTGCATCGCTATATACCTGTCCTGCGTTGCGATCCAGACGATCAACGGAAAAAGAAACGGCGCGAAAAATATGCTGAAATAGGATAAGGCCGACAATAATTGACGCATGGCACAAGCTCCTTTACATGGATGGTTGGTGTTATCATATTACCCTTCGCTTCTTGGGATGATTCATTTTTGAAATTTCCCTTTGAAATTTTACGGAAATGCGCTATAATAATAAACGCATCATTTTTAATCCGTGATGCACCTACATAGCAA
>NZ_BIMK01000036.1 GCF_004001045.1 Paenibacillus chibensis | reverse complement strand
GATAAAGAAGTCCAGTATTTTATTAAAGTGCGTGATGTAGTTCGTGCGGCGAGTGGCGATTATATCGATTTGAAAGGGTACGATCCTGATATGCGGCACTTGATAGATACTTATCTTTCCGCTAACCCGAGTAGAGTGTTATCTTCATTTGGTGACATACCGTTAGTTCAACTTCTTGTTGAACTTGGCGTTGATCCTATCAAAGATATACCTTCTGAAACAAAGCAAGAGCAAGATGCAGTAGCCGAAACAATTGAAAACAATGTGCAAAAAGAAATTAAAGAGAAACAGCAGAGCAATCCTAAATACTATGAAAAGATGTCTGCGCTGTTACGGGAAATCATTGAGCAACGAAGAAGTGAAGTTATCAACTACGAAGAATACCTCAAGAAAATTGTAGAGCTGGCAAAAGACATACGTAAACCGGAAAACACCTCACGTTATCCTGAAAGTGTAAGGAATAGTGCAGCAGTACGGGCGCTATTTGATAACTTGGATGGAGATGAGAAGCTTGCATTAAGTATTCACAATGCCGTTCTTGATTCACGTTTAGATGGCTTTAGAGGAAACATTGTGAAAGAACGTAAAATCCGACGTGCAATTGAAGCTGCTTTGCACGGCGATAAATTAAAGGCTGATGAATTGATGAAAATAGTAATCGAACAGAGTGAATACTGATGATAAACTTAACGATTAGTGGTATTGAGATAATCGCTGAAAAGAAACAAATTAAAAATATGTATATTAGGGTAGTTCCTCCTGATGGCAAGGTGCGAATAACTGCCCCTATGTCTGCTACGGATGATGCTATCAGAATGTTTGCCATATCGCATATCTCATGGATTAAAAAACAACGACAAAAGTTTAAGAATCAACTAAGGCAAACGGAACGCAAGTATGTAGCTGGTGAAAGCTACTACTTATGGGGAAGGCGCTATCGTTTGGATGTAGAATACAGCAATATCCGTAATGATGTTTTTGTCTCCGGTCAGAAGATTGTCCTTCAAGTACGCCGGGATAGTACGTTACAGCAGCGTGCCAATGTTATGGAGAATTGGTATCGCGAAATTTTGAAAGAAGCAATTCCTCCTGTATTTGAGAAATGCGAAAAGCTTGTAGGAGTAAAGGCGAACGAATGGCAAGTAAAAAATATGCGAACTAAATGGGGCACATGCAATATTGAAGCAAAGAGAATATGGCTTAATCTACAATTAGCAAAAAAAACACCTGAATGCCTTGAATATGTTATTATACATGAACTTGTGCATTTGTTGGAAAGAAGCCATAACGAAATCTTTAGGGCGTACATGGACAGATTTTACCCCAACTGGCGAGCTGTTAAGGATCACCTGAATGAACAGATGCTAGATCATATGGAGGAATAGGGCGCGACGCGGTAGTGTAGTACTATTCGAGCATAGAAGCTGAGTAAACAACGTTATGAACGTTTAGATGGCAATGACAATGTTCGAATCAAATAAATTTTTGAAGGGGATGAGGGGCATTTTTGACATTGCATTCATCCCTTTATTTGAATAATTTCGTGACCACCAATTGACCACATTTTGACCACAAACATGAGGAACGCATTGTCTCCACCTGGACTTAAAGGAACGATTTTTCTTGAATATTGGACTGGAAATTCAAGAAAACACTCAAAGAACATATGAAACTGCCTATGTGTTATGGGCGGCATGATGTAAGATGAGGGCTGAGCCCTCATAGCAAGGGTTTCTCCTCGGGGTAACAGCGATTACCTGCATTTTCCCCCTATTGGGGCAAACAGAAACACCTTAGAGAAAAGCGGGATCTACGTCCTGCTTTCCTAAGGTGTTTTTTGTTATGATCTCTAAGAATTTTCGCATACCTTTGCTTCGGGTCACATTCACTGCTAAAACTCCATTCGCATATTCCATTCGAAACGATAACCGGTCCTTCACATTAACTAACGGGCATTACGGTTCTCCTTGAAACTTTGCTTCCGGTAATTCTGCGGAGTCAGCCCTAACTCCTTACGAAACACATAGGAAAAATAACTTGAACTTTGAAACCCGCAGGACATAGCGATCTCACTAATCGTTCTATCGGTTTCTTGCAGCATCTCGCAGCTTTTCTGGATTCGATACCGTGTCAGATAGGCATTCGGTGTTTGACCCAAATAACTGCTGAACAGGTCACAGCATCTGCTCCTGCAGACGGAACCAGCAGCGGCGATTTCCTCAAGCGTAATCTTGTTCTCATAATGCTGATGAATAAAATCGGTCATTTTCCAAGCCGCTGCCCAAAACGGATCGTCTGTCATGTGTCCTGAACTTGTAGATAAATAATCTCCCACAGAGGCACATAGAGACATGGCCTGGGATAGCAAGCGAAGCGGATTACGTGTGGAACTGTGCATCTCGTTATAAATCGGAGGGATCGAGAACAGAATTTCCCGCTGCCAGTTAATTGTATCTGTTAACAATACATAATCAGCAGAATTTTTACCGAATTTCTCATCCCAATACTCTTTTCCAGCCCACGGCTCCCGGCCAAGCAATGAAGGATGCACAGCGACCACGATATACGAACAGTCCGTCATATCAGAAGAAAAACCGTAATGTAATCTTTTGCTGTTCACAAATATCCCGTTCCCGTTCCCTACATGCACCGTCTTTCCGTTTACAAAAAAGTCTATTGTCCCTTCAAGAACTAAAATAAACTCTATATCCGGATGCCAATGACATGCAGCGGCATACTTGTCAAACTGGCGCAGCGTCCCTTGACGGACGTACAGCTGGAAATTCGGCATGTTGTAGTTTAAACGCTCCGATAAATCAGAATAGACTTCCAGTTTACTGTGCACTTTCCCACATCCTCGATAAAATACGATTTTGATATTATTATACTCTATTCTGATGGAATTCTTTTAAGGGATGTACTATTTTTATATTGTAACACTCAGGAAAGGGGGAATGTTGTGCAATCAAAGCTGCAATCAGGACTGCCTGGGAGTCGTGATTTCAATCGTCAACTGGTACGCCTGGTGATTCCTATTGCTGTCCAAAATCTCATTTCAGCATCCGTCATTATGGTCGACGTCATGATGCTTGGTTCCGTGAGTCAATCTGCAATGTCGGCGGTGTCTTTGGCAGGGCAAATCACTTTCATGTTGACTCTGTTCTACATGGGCCTTGCAACAGGGGTTGGAATCCTTACGGCTCAATACTGGGGAAAGAAGGATATCGAAGCCATACAGCGTATTCTTCGTATTGCCAGTACGTATTCATTAGGGATATCCATTGTCTTTTTCCTAATATCCCTATGCTTTCCGGATGTACTGATGCGGATATTCACAAATGACAGTGAATTAATCACCTATGGTTCAAATTTTCTGCGTGTGATCTCATTTTCTTATATGGCTATGGGACTTTCTCAGATGTATCTAAGTGTAATGAAGAGTATGGAGAAGGTACGCATTAGCGCCCTGATCAGCACATGCTGCCTAATCTTGAACATCGCTTTCAATGCATTATGCCTATTCGTTTTTTACCCTGGTATGCCTGATAAAGCGATTGCCGGTGTTGCGGTAGCAACCGTTGGCTCACGCTTTATCGAGCTTGGATGCTGCATCGTTTATTCATTAACACGTGGGGATGTGCAATTTCACCTGCCTATGCGTGATGAAGCCGAAAGCTTCTTGCGTAAAGATTTTATAAAATACACCCTTCCGGTTCAGGCCAATTACATCATATGGGGAGGTGCATTAACTGCGACAACCGCGATCATGGGGCATGTAAACGCCGATCTGGTTGCATCTAATGCTGTTGCAGCCGTGATCAAGGACCTGGCCATCGTGCTGTGCAGTGGAATTTCTAGCGGAGGCGCCGTCCTTGTCGGCAAATATTTAGGAAGCAGCAATAAGAAGATGGCCGTAGAGGCGGGGAACAGGATCAGTATGTATGCACTCCTGTTTGGAGCACTGGCTGGAATCGTCATTTTACTTTTAAAACCCGCTGTGTTTCATCTCGTGAATTTGAATGATACGGCACAGAGCTATCTTAACGGAATGCTTTATATATGCGCATATTATTGTATTGGCAAGTCGTTGAACTCGGCCATGATTGGTGGAATATTCCCGGCTGGAGGCGATTCCAGATTTGGGTTTTGGTGCGATCTTGCCGTAATGTGGGGAGTCGTTTTACCATTGAGTTATTTAAGCGCATTTGTGTGGCATGCGCATCCTATGGTTCTGTTTGCAGTCATCAGTTTAGACGAGGTGATTAAAATACCGATCGCCTTTATACGATACCGCCAATACAGGTGGTTGAACAACATTACGCGAGATTTTAATTAAGAAAGGTGGCTAAGGTATGACCATGAGAGAAAGAATTGCTAACGGTAAGCTATTTACGGATTATTGTGAGGGTCTGCCTGAAGACCGGGCCAACGCCAAAAGAAGAATGATAGCGTTCAATGCGACAGGACCGGATACATTGGAAGAACGTGCCAGACTGATGAACGTCATATTTGGCAGAGAAACGAAAGCATGGATTGAGCCTCCTTTTTATTTCTGCTATGGAACGAATATTGAAATTGGTGACGGTTCTTACATTAACTTTAATTGTAATTTTGTAGACGATACGAAAATAGTGATTGGAAAAAATGTGATGTTCGGTCCGGCGGTAACGATCGCAACCGTTGGCCATCCGATCCATCCAGCATACAGAGAATATATGTATGCAGAACCAGTGAAGATCGAGAATAATTGCTGGATCGGGGCCGGCAGCGTTATTTGTCCTGGGGTGACTATTGGAGAAAACAGCGTCATAGGTGCGGGAAGTGTCGTGACGAAGGATATTCCAGCTAATACTGTGGCTGTTGGCAATCCTTGCAGAGTGCTGCGTCACATCAATGAACACGACATGAAATATTATTATAAGGACAGGGAGATCACGCAAGCAGATTTAGAGGCGGAAGCGAAATTGAGATAATATATTGCGGGCTAGCGAAAAGGCCTCTCAGAGTTCGATCTGAGAGGCCTTTTTCCGATTTCTTATCAAGCCATAGTGCCTCCGGAAGTCTTCCATGCCCGGCTGCCTGTATCCAAAACTGGGGGATCCTACTTATATGGTGAACTTGCACGACGGATGCTCTGAAACGCTCAGTCCTGCCCCTGATCCTGTCCGGAGCGCGGTCCGCCGAAGCGTTCATCGAACGGAGCTCTGCCTGGTCCCCATCCAAAGGACGGAAAGCCCGGTTTTCTTTGAAACCGGAACCCATGAGGCCCTTTGCCGTGCGGGCGATGACGTCCATGCCCACCCCAGAAATCCCCGGGATGTTGCTCGGAGGAAGCTCCGCCCCCGATCTGCTTCGTCATCTGACCGATTAAGCGATTCAAATATTCGCTTAGTTTGGCCTGCTCATCTTCATTCAAGCAATCGAAGAGCTTGTTCTCATCCTGCTGCCGCTGTTCGAGCTGATCGGCGGCTTCCGCCCCGGCTTCCGTCAGTTTGACGTTCATGACTCTGCGGTCCTGCTCCGACGGGGCTCTCGTGATCAAGCCGCTGCGCTCCAGCTTGGTGAGGAGCTCACCCAGAGACTGATTGCGCATATTGAGCAAATACGTCAACTCCTTCTGGGTAATTTCCGGCTTTATTTTCAGAAGCGCGAGCACCCGTCCCTGTCCCCGGTGGGGGTCTCCAAAATGCTCCTGATCCCCGCGGACATGAAACTGATATCTGCGCAGCAGCATAATAAACTGAAAAAACTGTTCCATTAAACTTGCGTTATTTTCAATTTCGTTTTCGTTTTCGTTCATCGGTTCGTTCCTCCTTATTATTCAGGCACCTGATAATAAGGTACCTTGACATTATCATACAGGTACCTTATTATCTAGTCAATAGGTATTCATTATATTCATAACTATAGGGGGAACACGATGTCCAAAATGTATGGGGGAGGCATGCCGGGTGCGGGCTTTGGCCGGATGAAATTCGATGACAGCCAGCAGAAGCCCAATATTTCGAAGGCCATGCTGCTGCGTATTTTCAAGTATTTCAAGCCGTATTGGAAGCAGACGACGCTGGTGCTGATGATCCTGCTGGTTTCGTCCATATTGGGGCTGCTGCCGCCGATTCTGATCCAGCGGATCGTCGATCATGCGCTTCCCGATAAAAATATGAAGCTGCTGGCGGAGCTGGTGCTGATTTCGCTCGGAACCACGGTCGTGTCAGGACTGCTCGGGGTATTACAGAGCTATTTGAATTCGTTTATCTCTCAAAGCATCGTTTACGATATGAAGAATCAGATGTACAGCCATTTGCAGCGGATGCCGCTGCAGTTTTTCTCCGCCGTCAAGCAGGGGGAAGTGATTACGCGGATGACGAGCGATATTTCCGGCATTCAAGGCGTCTTCAATAGCACGGTGATCAATTTTGCCAGCAATCTGTTCGTGTTATCCACCACGGTCGCCACGCTCGTCATCATGAACTGGAAGCTTGCCATCATTGGCATATTGATCGTGCCGCTGTTCATTATACCGACAAGGAAAATGGGCAACGTGCGATGGAAGCTGGCCAAGCAGACGCAGGAGAAGATGTCCGAGCAGAACCATATCATTCAGGAAACGCTGAGCATCAGCGGTTATCTGTTAATGAAGCTGTTCACGCGGGAAGAGAAGGAGTATGACAGCTTCCGAACCATTAACCGGGAGTCGACGCGACTGCAGATCCGTGAATCGATGGCCGGCCGCTGGTTCATGATGATTTTGTCTACGTTTACGAGCCTGGGGCCGATGCTGATCTATCTCTACGGAGGTTATCTGTTCATCCAGGGGGAAATCACGGTCGGTGCGATTATCAGCTTTGTGGCGCTGCTAGGCCGGATTTACGGCCCTTTTGGCCAAATGACGAATCTGTATGTGGATATTAAAAGATCAATCGCGCTGTTTGAGCGTATTTTCGATTATTTTGATATGAAGCCCGGAATCGTGAATCTGCCCCATGCCAAGGCCGTGGACCTGACGGGACAAGACATCGTTTTCGAAGACGTATGTTTTGCGTATCAGAAGGATAAGCAGGCCCTGCAGCACATTTCGTTCACCGCAGCCTCAGGCACGATGACCGCCCTGGTCGGCCCGAGCGGAGCCGGCAAAACGACCATCACCAACCTGATTCCGCGGCTTTACGAGCTGGATGCCGGAAGCATCCGGATCGGCGGGACGGATATTCGCGACATGACGCTGGAATCCCTGCGCTCACAGATTGGCCTTGTCACCCAGGACAGCTATCTGTTTAACGGGACAATCCGTGAAAATTTGCTGTACGCTGGCAGCGAAGCGAGCGAGGAAGAGATGATCGAAGCGTGCAAAGCGGCATATATTCATGAATTTATCATGGGGTTACCCGAAGGGTACGACACGGTCGTCGGGAACCGGGGCATCAAGCTGTCGGGGGGCGAAAAGCAGAGGATTTCCATTGCAAGGGTCCTTTTGAAAAACCCGTCCATTATTATTATGGATGAAGCGACCTCCTCGCTGGATACGGCATCCGAATATTACATTCAAAAAGCGATGCATCTTCTTCTGCAAGACAAAACCAGCATCGTGATCGCTCACCGCCTCTCCACGATCATGGCCGCCGATAAAATTCTGGTCGTGCAGGATGGCACCATGATCGAGGAAGGAAACCACGAGGAGCTGCTGCGGAACAACGGGGTTTATACCGATCTGCACAGCAAGCAATTTGAGCGATTCAGCACCGATTCGGAGTCGTCTATATGACATTTGTCATACTTCATACCTGATGTTCATGACTACCGGGGCAGCAGGTGACTTCCTATACTGAGATTAGAAGGCGTTCAGCGATATGCCGCGAACGGTTTCCATGCATCCACTCAGGGAGGAAGACATATGACGACGGAATCGAAAGTAAGGAATTTAAGGAAAGAGATGGCTCCCTTTGAAAAAAGCAATACGAAGTCGAGCATTCGGCAGCTCGTATCCACGATTGGGCCGGTTTTATTGCTCTGGTACGCCGCATATGTAAGCTTGTCTGTATCGTATTGGATCACCCTGCCCCTGCTGATTCTGGCATCGGGGTTCGTGATCCGGACGTTCATCATATTCCATGACTGCTGTCATTATTCATTTTTTCAGAACCGGAAGGCCAACGAAATCCTCGGAAATATAACGGGTGTCCTCACGCTGGTTCCGTATCAGCAGTGGAAAAACTCGCATTCCATTCATCATGCCACGAGCAGTAACCTGGATAAACGGGGGATCGGCGATATGTGGGTCATGACCGTGGAGGAATACGCTGCCGCCTCGTTGATCCGCCGGGTGGCTTACCGTTTCTATCGCAATCCGGTCGTCATGCTGGGTCTTGGACCGATATTCGTGTTTGTGCTGTCCTATCGCTTCAACCGTAAAGGAGCGAAGCCGAAGGAGCGTCTGAACACGTATGTCATGAATGTCTCGATTGCGATCCTGTATGCATCGCTCTGCTGGGCCGTTGGATGGCAGGTCTTTCTGATGATTCAGCTTCCGATCATATTCGTATCCGGAATGCTCGGCATTTGGTTATTTTATGTACAGCATCAGTTTGAGGATTCTTATTTCGAGCATGAAGACGAATGGAGCTACGTAAAGGCGGCGGTGGAAGGAAGCTCGTATTATAAGCTGCCGAAATGGCTGCAATGGTTAACGGGAAACATCGGCTTTCATCATGTTCATCACCTGAGTCCGAAGGTTCCTAACTACAATCTGGAGAAGGCGCATAATTCAACCCCGCCGCTGCAGAAGGCCACGACGATTACGCTGCTTACGAGCCTGGCTTCGCTGAGATTCCGTCTTTGGGACGAGCAGAACAAGGCATTCATCAGCTTTAAACAGTTGAAAAACTCCATGCAGCAGGCCAAACGGGAAAAGAAACCCGTTCCGAGCCCGAGTCCAAGAGCAAGCATGCAAGGGGAATAACCAACGCCTCGGAATATGATACAATAAAACGTAACTATCGATCGCATGCCATGGAGGAAACGCCTTGCAGAAATGGTATCAAATATTTCACCGAAGCACGGGGCTTAGCCCCTACGTGTGGGTCGTCTTTTATATTCTTCCTTTCTATTTCATTTTCCGGTCTTCGTCAACGATTCATGTGGTATTCGGCGTTCTGATGATTCTTGCCTTTTTTGGATGCTATGTGCTGTCCTTTGTCTCCAAGGGCTGGCTGGTGTACTTTTGGACATCCATCCAGATGCTGATCTCGATCGCGATGACGCTGCTTTTCGGTTATGTATACTTCGCGCTTTTCGTTGCGTTTTTTATCGGCAATCTTCATCACCGGGCCGGATTTGTGGTGCTGTATACCCTCCATCTGGTCACGACGATCGCGACGATTAACTACGGCTACGTGACGAAGGATCCCGTTATGATTACGCAAACCCCGTTTGTGCTGATCAGTCTCATCGCCGTGATTCTGCTGCCCGTTACCACATACTACCGGAATAAGCGGGGGAAACTGGAGATACAGCTGGAGGATGCCAACAAACGGATTTCCGAGCTGGTGAAGCTGGAGGAACGTCAACGCATTGCCCGGGATCTGCATGATACGCTGGGACAGAAGCTTTCCCTGATCGGGCTGAAAAGCGATTTGGCCGGCAGATTAATGAAGACCGACCCGGAACAGGCGGAGGCCGAGATCAACGACGTGCGTCAAACGGCCAGAAACGCCCTCAATGAGGTGCGGGATATGGTGACCCAAATGCGCGGCACGCGCCTGGAGGACGAGATGTTCCGCATCAAACAGATCCTGAAGGCGGCGGAGATTGAATTCGTGCTGACCGGAGATCCGATTCTGAACAGCACGTCGCTTCTGGCGGAAAACGTGCTCAGCATGTGTTTGAAGGAAGCGGTAACGAACGTGGTCAAGCACAGCAATGCGACGGTCTGCTCGATCATCATCGATTCGTCAGCGACCGAGCTGACGGTTCAAGTTATAGATAACGGAATGGGCATGGGAGGGGATTCCCTTTTGGCCAAAGGCAGCGGACTGCGCGGCATGAAAGAGCGGCTGGAGTTCGTGAACGGCTGCATGGAGGTGGCTTCGAGCCCAGACCCTGGAACGAAGATTATCATCACGGTGCCGAACATCGTGAAACACCCGAATAAGGAGGTGGTCCTGTGATTCGAATCGTCATCGCGGAGGACCAGCGGATGGTGCTTGGCGCGCTTGCATCGCTGGTTAATCTGGAAGAGGATATGCAGGTCGTGGGCCAGGCAAATAACGGCGAGGATGCCGTGAAGCTGGTTCGCGAGTTGAAGCCGGATATTTGTATCATGGATATTGAAATGCCGGGGAAAAGCGGGCTGGAGGCCGCGGAGGAGCTGAAGGGCAGCGGCTGCAAAGTGATGATCCTGACGACTTTTGCGCGGTTCGGATATTTCGAACGGGCCATTAAAGCCGGCGCGAACGGATATTTGCTGAAAGACAGCCCCAGTGAGGAATTGGCGGAATCCATACGGAGCATCATGGCAGGCAGGCGGATCTATGCCTCGGAGCTGGTAGACGATGCCTCAGGCGAGGAGAATCCGCTGACCCAGCGGGAGAAGGATGTCATCGGTCTGATCGCGGACGGGCGAAACACGAAGGAAATTGCCAGTCAGCTGTATATCACGCAAGGAACCGTGAGGAACTATATTTCCGTCATTCTCGATAAACTCCAGGTCACGAACCGGGTGGAAGCCATTACGCGTTTTAAAGAGAAGGGCTGGTTCAAGTGACGATCAAATTTGAATAAAACCGTTAAGTACGAGGCTCCATGTACTTGACGGTTTTTTTGCTGCCGGAGCAGTGTCTAAACGATGAAACAGCCAGGGTGTCACAGATAGCATGAGATATCCTATTTCATCCATACGAGCCCGCTTATTATGAAAAATGACAAAATAGCATCATTTCTGCGTCTATTTCGCAGATATCTTCATGATTTTACATTGCGATAACAATTCAAGATTAATATATGAAAGAAAACGAAGATTTAAGGTGTGGTGAACAGAGTTGATTACTGCGATTGTCGACGTCGGATCAAATACCATCCGTTTGACCGTATATCAATACGAAGATCAGAATACACAGATATTATTTCATCGCAAGACCATGGCAGGACTGGTCCATTATATCCAAAAAAAGAGCATGAATGACGCGGGCATACGCCTGGTCTGCCAGACCCTGAAAGATTACATGAACATGCTGAAGCAGCTGCCTGTGAAGCCCGATAGCATCCATGTATTCGCGACGGCTGCGATCCGCAATATTGCGAATACCCAGGAAGTGGTCGATGCGATTCGGGACAACACCGGAATTGAGGTGGAAGTAATCTCCGGCGAAGAAGAAGCCAGACTCAGCTATGTGGGAGCGATGCAAAGCGTAGAGCTGGCGGAGGGAGTACTCGTCGACATTGGCGGAGGCAGCTCCGAGATTGCGATTTTTCAAAATAACGAAATTCGTTACAGCGACAGCCTGCCGATCGGGTGCTTGAACGCCTATGAAAAATGTGTCCAGAAAATCATTCCGTCGGAGAAAGAACGAGAAGCCATCGCAGAGCTGGTACGCATGAAGCTGCATGCTCTTGCTGTTCCGGATGATCTGGGCCCGCTGCCGATTTGCGGCGTTGGCGGCACGATTCGCGCTTCCTTCAAATTGAAAGGCGTTCTTGGCGACACGGACAACGGAAATCTATTAACTGTCGAGGAACTGCAAAGGATGCTCGGGCATTTTAAAAATCATAAAAAGAAGCATATTGCTCCTATTTTGCTGAAGGCGCCGGATCGTATTCACACCCTGATTCCCGGCATGATCCTGCTGAATGAGATCGCTGCGTTTTTCGGAAGCGAAGTGATACATATCAGCCGCTCGGGCGTTCGTGAAGGATTTTTATATGATCGCTTAACCAAAGGAAGGGAAAAGACATGATCACCTCCATGCCATTGAAATCTCAAACCCTTTATATGCAGAACCGGGAGCTGTCTTGGCTTCGGTTCAATGAGCGCGTGCTGGAAGAAGCGATGGACGAGCGGGTTCCGCTGTTCGAACGCCTGAAGTTTGTGTCCATCTTCACCAGCAATCTGGATGAGTTCTATATGATTCGGGTGGGCAGCTTGACGGATTTGTCCGTCATGAAGGAGGAGCACCGGGACAACAAGACCGGATGGACGGCCCAGGAGCAGCTGGATGCTATCTTTGCGGCCACCGAACCATTCTATGAGAAGCGAAACGCTATTTTCGCCCAGATTGAACAAGCCCTGCAGAACTTTCAGATCTACCGCGTCGGTATGGAGGACCTGAACAAGCAGGAGAAAAAGTTCATTGAAGATTATTATGAACAGCATATTTTCCCGATTTTATCGCCGGTTGTGGTCGATTCGCATCATCCTTTCCCGCATCTGATGAATAAGCAGCCCTATGTGATGTGCAGTTTTGAGGACAAGAGCCATACGCTTGGCATTATACCGGTATCCCCATCGTTTCCGGATTTCATTCAGCTGCCGGGAGAATCCTTTCGATATATGTTGACCAGCCATGTCATCCTGGGGTACGCCAAGCAGCTGTTCAATATGTATAAAGTGAGCAGCGCTCATCTGGTCTCGGTGACCCGGAATGCGGATATCGCGCTGGATGACGAGAACCTGGAATACGAAGACGATGACGATATCCGTCTCCTGATGAAGAAGACGCTCAAGAAACGGTCGCGTCTGGCGCCGGTAAGGTTAGAGGTCGAGGGCCTTCTTCCCAAGCGTGTCGGGCAATTGTTATGTGACAAGCTGCATCTGAGCCGCCACCAGGTGTTTAACAGCGCGGCCCCCATCGTCATGAATTACCCGTTTGAGTTGATCCAGCGCATGCCGAAGCATTTAACACTGAAGTGTATGTATCCTTCCTTTCAGGCATACAATCCTCTCGAAACGCAGGCCTATCCTACGATAACGGAGTGGTGCCTGAAAGAAGACATGATGCTTTGTTATCCGTATGATTCGATGGACCCTTTTTTGCAGCTGTTAAAGGAAAGCGCCGAAGATCCCCAAGTCGTCTCGATCAAGATCACGATTTACCGGCTGGCTCAGCACTCGATCATTACGCAATACTTAAGCCGAGCGGCGGAAAACCGGAAGGATGTAACCGTCTTGATTGAGCTGCAGGCGAGGTTCGATGAACAGAATAATATTGAATGGGCGGAACGGCTTGAAGAGGCGGGCTGCCAGGTTATCTATGGCGTTGAGGGCTATAAGGTACATAGCAAGATATGCCTTATCACGCGAAAAGACCGGAATCGAATTCAATATATTACGCATATCAGTACCGGGAATTACAACGAAAAGACGGCCAAATTATATACGGATATCTCCATCATGACCTCGCATGAAGAAATCGGGCGTGATGCGGACACCTTTTTCAAAAATATGGCGATGTCCAATCTGGAGGGGCAATATCAGCACTTGCTCGTGGCACCGAATCATTTCAGGCAGCCTCTACTTGCGTGCATGGATCGGGAAATCGAGAAAGCCCGGCGTGGCGAGCCTTGCCGGATTCTGATGAAGTCGAATTCCTTGACGGACATCGAAATTCTCCAAAAGCTGTCCGAAGCCTCGGAAGCGGGCGTTCCCGTACAGCTCATCATTCGAGGGATTTGCTGCCTGCTGCCGGGCGTTCCCGAATATACGGAGAACGTTACGGTCCGCAGCATCGTTGGACGCTTCCTTGAGCATTCCCGTATTTTTTGCTTCGGTGCGGACGAGGACTGCTCCATCTATATATCGTCAGGGGACTTGATGACACGCAGCACAACCCGCCGCGTCGAGACGGCCTGTCCCGTGTATGATCCCAGACTGAAGCAGCGTATCCTTCATCATCTGGACGTCATGCTCCGGGACAATGACAAGGCAAGGCAGATGTCCGGCAATGGGCAATATAAACGGCTATCGGCGCCTTACGAAGCCAACCTGATCGACAGCCAGAATCAATTTATCCAGGAAGCGATGCAGGCCATGAACCGGCAGCACCCGCAGCACTGGCGTTTTTGGCGCAAGTGGAGCCGCTTGCTCCAGCATTGAATGTAATAGAAAAGCTGCCCCTCGGGCAGCTTTTTTCACGTGAATTTTTACTTTTCGCCTTGTTGGATCCATTCGCCGAACTGCTTCATCGCTTTCTCGCTATGCACGTATTTGTACGTTTTGCCGTCGTCGTAATGGAAAATCGCTGCGCTGTCCTCGTCGCCTTCGATTTCAGACGTAATGGTGAGGATGCGCTCGACATCAAGCAGCTTGAAATTGCCCTGGTCGTCTTCGGCGGGGATCGCCTGTTGCTTCGGTTCTTCTTCCGTGTTCATGAATGCAGCCTCCATAGGTCGTTTTGTCTTATTGTACCCGAACGGAAAACGAATTGCATTTGTGCTATGATGGAAGGTAATAATACGCAGGTCGATATGAGAGACCAAAGAGGGACGTGAACATCATGGAAGCACATATGATCCGGGCGAACATCAAGCCGGGAATGACCGTTGAAATCGTGAAAAAAGAAGATCAGCGCACCGGCAAGCGCACACAGGGCATCGTGAAGCAGCTGCTGACCAGTTCCCCCAACCATACGAGGGGCATTAAGGTCAGACTCACCGACGGGACCGTAGGGCGGGTGCAGGCGATCATGCAGTCATGAAAAACATAACCCGCTTAATGAAGACCTTTCGCATATTTATTCTTGCGAAAGGTCTTTTTGCATAGGGGCAGACATGATGCGTGAGCTCCCGCAAACGAATCTGGCTCCGAGCTGCGGCGCAAAAAAAAGCATCTTCTCGCTCAAACTGCTTGCATCACCCAGGCTTCCTTCAGCCCTGTTCGGGCTGGTAAAGCGTCCTTTTTTGGTGCAGCCATTTAGCGAAGGACATCGTTTGCCATAAAATCGATCAGAAGCTGCTTGAAATTAAGGGCGGCCTTGGAGAGATATTGATCCTTAAGCGTAATGATCGCGGTATCCGATGCGATCGTCGGAGCAATTTCGGCATGGCGCACCTGCTCCAGTCGGAGCAGCAAGGCTGAGCGGGGCACGACCGCGATGCCGATGCCCGATTCGGCTAGAAGCATGAGGGTTGATACATCCGGGCTCTCGCATACGATGTTGGGCTGTACCCCCTTTATTTTGCAGGTATCGATAAAACGGTGATACACACCGTAGTCTCCCTGACCGCGCAAAATCAACAGGGGGTGGCGGCACAAATCCTCAATCGGGAGGATAGGATCAATCCCCTTCCAAGACCCTGGCGGGATGGCTACCAAGGGCTCGGTTTGCAGACGATGTACCGATACATCAGGCGTATGGGCGGATATACCGGATTGCAGGGGGAGCCTTACAAGGCCTAGTTCAATTTTTCTATGCTGTAAATACTCTTCGACTCGATAGGAGTCGTCCTCCCATAATTGAAACGTCACTTGGGGATATGATTGCTGAAACTGCTTGATGACAGAGGGCAGATAGGGAACGCAGGACATGACCGTTCCGATTGAAAGCGTGCCCCGCATGCCTAGATCCTGCTCTTGAATTTCCGCGACCATGCCGTCAATCGAGTGCAGCACGGTTTTGGCTCGTTTATACAAGGTCCATCCAATCGGCGTAATCTCGAATTGTTTGTTCTCACGGTTGATCAGGGTCACGCCCAGCTCTTCTTCCAGGGATTTGAGCTGAAGGCTAAGCGGAGGCTGTGCGATATGCAGCCGCTGTGCGGCACGGGTAATTTGTCCTTCTTCGACGATGGTCACGAAATACAGCAATTTTTTAAAATCCATACGAATCCCTCACAATTGTGCATATGTTTTTTATATGTTAAACAACGTTATTATATATTTTACATATAGATTAGAGCGGATGTAAGCTTTGTATGCAGACATGTTGATGACTAGGGAGGTACTACGATGAAAAAGATCAATAAATCCAGCATTAGCTTTCGGGAATATATCGATGCCTTGGAGCATTATGGGGATATCGTCAAGGTTGAACAGGAAGTAGATTGGAACCTGGAAATGGGAGCGATGATCCGCTACGCCTATGAAGCTCCGACCCCGGCACCGCTATTTTGCAAGATAAAGGACAGTGCTCCGGGATTTCGCGTGCTGGGCGCACCCGTTGGACTCAGTCCACATGAGCGGCATCCTTTTTTGCGGATTGCGCTTTCGCTGGGGCTTCCCGCTGAGACGGGGATTACAGAGCTTGTTGAAGCCTGGTCCCATCTCCCCGAAGCAGCACCGCTGCCACCACAGGAAGTGCTGAACGCGCCTTGCAAGGAATACAAACGATTCGGCGAAGACATCGATTTGACGAGTCTTCCGGTTCCGTACTTGCATGTTGGCGATGGCGGCCGTTACATCAATACGTATGGCGTCTTGATTGTCCGCTCTCCGGACGGATCCTGGGTGAACTGGTCGATCACGCGGGTCATGCTGCATGGTAAACGGACAATGGCCGGCGTCATCGTGCCTTCCCAGCACATTGGTAAGATATATCAGCAGTGGAAGGCGATCGGCCAGGATATGCCGTATGCGCTGTGTCTCGGCGTGGATCCGGGTATCGCCATGATCGCGGGCTATCCTCTTTCGGATGAGTCCAATGAAGCTGATATGCTCGGTGGATGGTACGGCAAGCCGCTTGATGTCGTACGTTGCGAAAGTCATGACCTTAGGGTGCCCGCAAGCAGCGAAATTGTCATCGAAGGCTTCGTTTCGTTGGATGAGACCGTCCCCGAGGGTCCTATGGGGGAATATGCCGGATATACTTGGGTGGGGCATCACAAGGAAGTGCCATGTTTTCAGGTAACGGCGATGACTCACCGTCATGAACCGATTATGCCGGTGGTGGCTGCGGGCACGCCTCCTGAAGAGAATCACACCAATTGGGGCATCGCGATCGCCGCAAGCATTCAGTATGAGCTGCGGCGCCATCATCTGCCTGTACGAAGCTGCTTCATTCCGTTCGAATCCGCTGTTCATTGGCTTGTCGTGACGGTGGACTCCTTAGGAACATATTCCGATTCGGCGGCACTTGCCCGAAAAATCGGCGAAGTGGTGTTCGCCTGCCGCGGCGGCTCTTATATTCCGAAAGTCATCGTCGCAGGACATGATATCGATCCCAGCCGGATCGATCAGGTCATATGGGCCGCGGCGACCCGCAGCCATCCCGATAAAGTCATCCGTTTTGCGGATCAACCTGTGCTGCCGCTCGTGGCTTATCTGGATCAGGATGAAAAAAAGAAAGCTGCGACGACAAAGGTGGTTTACAATTGCCTCTCCTCGAATGAATGGGCGCAAGGCTACCTGCCTCTTCAAGCCTCCTTCTCCGGATATCCGAAGGAAATCCAAAACCGTGTCCTGGACGCATTTCGAAAGCTCGGAGAATCCAAAAGCCTGTGAAGCGCATGACTGAACCGGGATACGGTAATAAGGACTTCGAAGGGAGTGAAGCTTGATGAGAATGATCGTAGGTATGTCAGGGGCAACGGGTGCCATTCTGGGAATCAGGCTGCTGCAAGTGCTACAGGAGGCGGGCGTCGAAACGCATGCTGTCATTTCGCCTTGGGCGGCCGCAAACATCCAGTATGAAACCTCCTACACGATAAAGGATGTGGAAAAGTTGGCGGATGCGGTCTACGGATACAAGGATTTAGGAGCGGCCATTTCCAGCGGATCGTTTCAAGTGGATGGAATGATCGTGGCGCCATGCAGCATGAAGACGCTTGCCTCCATCCGCATGGGTCTAAGCGATAACCTGCTCACCCGGGCGGCGGATGTCATTTTAAAGGAACGAAAAAAACTGATCCTGCTTACGCGCGAAACGCCGCTGAACGATATCCATCTGGAGCATATGCTGGCTTTATCCCGCATGGGGACAACGATTTTACCGCCCATGCCTGCTTTTTACAACCATCCGGCCACCATCGACGATCTGATCACGCATATTGTGGTACGGACGGTGGATCAGCTGGGGATTCATCTGTCACCGGATAAAAGATGGCAGGGAATGAATGCAAGCATCAAGCAAAAGTGAAAAAGGGGTCTTTTCGTATTTTTTGGCAGCAACTTACCATTGATTAAAGAACAAATGTTCGGTTAAAATATAAGAACAAGGGTTCTGTTAGGAGGGGTTGTCATGCCGGAAAAATACATCGGTCAACGGGTGGAAATTGTATATCTGGACCGAACGGGAAAAATAACACAGCGCAACATCGAGGTCAAAGGTATCCGTGGACAAATCGTACGGGCCACATGCCTGCAAACGGGAGCGCCTCGGACATTCCGTCTGGACCGCATTCTGGCATGGCAGCCGGCTAAAATTGCGTAGGGAGTGACTGCCATGCTGGCGGATATGGATCGGAAAATTTTGCGCATTCTTTTTAACTATCTCAGCGGACGGAGAAGACTGCCAACCATTCATGAGCTTGAGATCAAAACGGGAAAACGGAAAGAGGACATTCACCGCTCTCTGCGGGAGCTGGAAAAGCAGCAGTATATCGATTGGAAGGATAAAGCGAATCTCCAGAGCATCGTGATTATTGAAAAGTGGGAGCGGGAAGAACCGGCAATCGCGGAGGCCCGGAAGCAGCCGAACCAGCCGGTGGTCAAGGAAGGAAATGCGGATTATTGGACCATGTACTGAAACGAATAGGGAGATTGCTTAAAAGTGGAGAGACAGCCGTCCCGAGTTGGGGCGGCTGTTTTGTTGAGTAAGAAGAACATAATCTCTATGGCGTTCGGATGCGGTCAAAAGTGTATCAACAATCAAGGATTGACAACTACCTTTAAATGATATATCTTTAAATTAAGATAAATAAACCAACAGGAAATAATATAATGTGAACTTCAACTTAGATATCTCTAATTAAAGATGAATAGGATCATCAAAGGAGCTGAACAGTCATGAATATGAAAACCGCAGGTATTCACCACATTACTGCTTTTGTAAGAGATCCCCAGAAAACCGTAGATTTTTATGCAGGTGTCCTCGGACTCCGCCTGATTAAACAAACCGTTAACTTCGATGCGCCAGAGGTGTATCACCTTTATTTGGGGAATGAGCAAGGAAGCCCCGGAACGATCATTACGTTCTTTCCGTGGCCCAGATCACGCCAAGGACGTGTAGGCGGCGGACAGGTGGGTGTAACAACCTTTGCTGTTCCCGCGGGCGCACTCAGCTTTTGGGAACAAAGATTGGCCCATTTTAAAATACCGGTTGTGAAAACGGCAAGATTTTCAGAGGAATACCTGGCCTTCCGGGATGAAGACGGACTACAGCTGGAAATCGTGGAGCGCGAAGCAGGACCGCTGAGTACCTGGTCCTTCGGTGGCATTCCCGAAGACAAGGCGATCAAAGGCTTCGGCGGCGCGATTCTTTACAGCTTGGACCCAGCCGAGACGGCTCATCTGCTTCAGGAGGTTCTGGGTCTGGAAAAAATCGGACAGGAAGGAGCCTATGCGCGGTTCAGATCGTATGGCGAGGTCGGCAATATGATTGACGTGAACGTCACCCCGATGGAGCGAGGCACAGGCGGAGCGGGGACCGTGCATCACATTGCCTGGCGGGCTAAAGACGACCGCGAGCATGAACAATGGCGAGAGCATGTACTGGAGCATGGCTTGCAAGTAACGCCGGTGCTTGACCGCCAATATTTCAATGCGCTGTACTTCCGCGAGGCTGGCGGAATCCAGTTTGAAATCGCCACCGATCCTCCGGGCTTCTCGCGGGATGAGCATCCGGACCGGCTAGGCGAAAAGCTGATGCTGCCGGCATGGTTTGAGGAGCGGCGGGCCGAAATCGAAGCCAAGCTCACCCCGTTTGAAGTCCGGGAACTGGAGGACGATGCCCGATGAACATTTCTATCGCCCCGAACCAGCAGACCGAGCGCGCGAATTACAAGCTGCTGACCGGCAGCATCATTCCACGGCCCATCGCATGGGTAACAACGCTCGCGGCGAACGGAAAGGTGAACGCGGCTCCATTCAGCTATTTTAATATCGTGACGGCAGACCCGCCCATGGTCTCCGTGTCCGTGCAAAGAAAACAGGGAACGCCAAAGGATACGGCCGCCAATGCGATGCGGGAAGGCGAATTCGTCGTCCACATCGGGGATGAAGCGTCCATTGCAAAGCTGAATCAGACGGCGGCAAGCCTTCCGCCCGATCAAAGCGAGGTAGAATATGCAGGCTTAACGGCGGTTCCAAGCGAAGCGGTACGCGTGCCAGGCATTGCCGAGGCCAGAATTCGAATGGAATGCGTGCTGGAACGCGCGATTCCGCTCGGAGGGTCGGAAGCTTCGCCTGCCACGGATCTGCTGATCGGGCGTGTCGTGCGATTTCATGTGGATGAAGCCCTGCTCGATGAGGGAAGGATTCGCGAACAGACGCTGGCTCCCGTCAGTCGATTGGCTGGAAGCAGCTACGCGAAGCTTGGCGAGCGTTTTTCGCTGGACCGGCCGCTATAAGCCTTCTCCCCAGGTATGATCAGGGGCAGCATCGAATTTGCTGGACTGAAGAATATTCGGGTGGACACAGGCAATTTGAAAAGGCGCTTCGGCTCGCTGGAACCGGGCAGATATGCTGCCGCCAGGGAGCATTTTTCATAGAAATAAATTTGAGGTAACGGCCCTTGTTCGCCTTATCTTCATCCGTTTTACAGTCTATAATGGAAAAGAACACCAAAATGGAAATAAACCAAGATAAAGGAGGACAAGTCATGAGTTTGAAGATTGCACCGTATATCGTATTGGATGGAAACTGCGCCGAAGCGGTAGCTTTTTACGAGAAGGTGCTGGGTGCCAACAACATGGGACTTCAACGCTTTGGGGATATGCCGGGAGATGAAGGACATCCGATGCCGGAGGAAGCCAAGAACCGCGTCCTGCATGCGGCACTGGAATTCGACGGTCAAATCCTGCTGTTCTACGATACCTTTCCGGGTAATCCGTATCAGCTCGGCGACCAGCTCAGCATCGCCTTGATGACGAAGGATCTGGAGCGTCTGAAATCGATTTTTCATGCTCTGTCCGATGGCGGACAAGTCCAGATGGAGCTTCAGGAAACGTTCTGGAGTCCGTCCTTTGGCATGGTGCGCGACCGATTCGGCATCTCCTGGCAGCTTAGCGGAGAAGCGTCCGAAGGTTAGGCGCGATAACGGAAGGGCCGGCGCAGCCGGTCCTTTTTTTGTTTGGCAGGATGGATCCTCATCATTTGGACCGGCCGGCGGATAAGGATCCGCAACATTTTTCCATATTCATGGTATAAACAGGAAAGATGAATAGCCCGGGAGGACGATCGGAAATGGGGAAGAAGGCAAAGCTTCTTGCTGCGCTAGTCGTGCTGCAGCTGATGATCTCAGGCTGTTCCGATCACGGGAAGCGATTTGAGGTCAACGGACAGATTGTGCGCATAGACGAAAAAAAGAAAATACTGTATGTGCAAGGATATGAGATAGCAGCCGAGAAACTGGAGGAATATCACGTAGGCGATCATATCAGGGCTATTTTGAGAACTCCTTATAAGGATAAGGACGTGTATATTCCCGATAAAACAACGACGATTCGTATTGAGAAGCTGAGCGAATAAAGACGATCTCTCGACAGGATCCATCCTTATCCACAAAAATACCTTCTCTTTCTACCTTCTATTCCCTCCGCATGATATAATTTACATATTGTGCTTGCCCGCTGCATGCGGACGAATGCAAAATCTGAGACTATGCCAAGGAAAACAGGAGGTTGGAATGAAAAAACTGCTCACTGCACTGCCGCCGCTGCTGGTTATTTGTTTGCTGTCACTCGGCACTCCCGCTTTTGCCGCCACATGGACGGATTACAATCTGGTGGCCCATGCGCTCGGGGGCATCGATCAAAAGGCGTATACCAATTCCTATGAGGCCTTTGAAACCAACTATGAAAAGGGACAGCGCATCTTTGAAGTCGATCTGCAGTTCACATCGGACGGTTATCTCATCGGACGCCATGATTGGTCCACATACGCTTTTCAGTCGTTGGGACAAGCCTTGACCCCGGCCGTCACCGGAGGTCCGCTGACGCTGGCCGACATGAAGGCAATGAAAATGTTCGATAAATATAATGCGCTCGAATTCAGCGAAATCATAGACCTGATGCATGAGTATCCTGATGCATACTTCATCACGGACACGAAAAGCACGGATAAAAATACGATTACAGCCCAATTCAATGAAATCGTGAAGCATGCCAATGAAGACCCTTATATGCTGAAGCGGATCATTCCGCAGATTTACAACGAGAGCATGTACTCGACGATCGAGAAGGTATTTCCGTTCGAGTCTTACATCTACACTCTGTATCAAACCAATGATTCCAACCAGAAGGTGCTGCAGTTCGTGAAGAGCCATCCCAAAATCACTGCGGTCACGATGCCGGAATGGAGAGCCAATGCCAGCTTCGTCAGCAGTTTGAAAAAAATCAATAAGCTCTCTTTCGTTCATACCATCAATGATCCCGAAGTCATGGCCAAATATAAAGCCCGGGGTGTATACGGTTTTTACACCGATTTCGTCACGCCGGATGATCTGAAGGTGTATTATGCGAAAAAGGCGCAGGAGGCTGCGGCGAAGAGCGCCAAGGCCGCAGCGTCCAAGACGTCAGGAAAAAAAGCATAAGGAGTACCCACGCATGACGCATAAAAAGGCCGCCTTCAGCTTCAACAGCTGACAGGCGGCCCTTTTTCATATTTTCAGGCTCACGACGAGCACGACGCCGAGAATTAGTACCATCAGAGCGGACATGGTCGTCAGATATCCGGTTACTTTTACGGTCTGCCCGTTCGCGGCATTCAGTTTTTTCTTGACCTTGCTGCCGAGGATGCCGGTGACGATCAGGGACAAGAGCGCGACGGTGCCGCCGCCCTTTTCCATGATGTCCAGCCATAGCGGCTTGGTGCCTGAGCCCATTTTCATAATCAGATATACGCCGCTGCCGAGCACAAGCACGGCACCCGGGTGCGCCAGATAGCTGAAGATGCTGAGGCTTTTGCGCGCGAGCAGATTAGAGTCCTGGGAAGCGCCGAGCTGTTTGCCGAGCAGGCCGATCATTGCAATCACCACGATCAACCCTCCTACCCAAGCGATCAAGCCTCCCAAATGCAGAAATAGCATAAATCCAAACATGTTTGTTCCTCCTTCTGGTCGTTTACTCCGGATGTACCGGAAGATTATTTTTATGAATGTCATTTCGCTTGCTGCCGCCGATGAGCGTCAATATGGCAGGAAGCAGCATGCCGCGAACGAGGAAGGTATCGATCAGGATGCCCATGGCCATCAGAATGCCGAACAGGAACAGCTCCTGCAGCGGCTGCGTAATTAATACGCAGAAGGTGGCGGCCAAAATAATGCCTGCGGAAGAGATGACGCCGCCTGTCAGCGATACGCCCCGTTTAACGGCTTCCATCCAATTGTATTTTTTCGCTTCCTCCCGGATCCGGGACACGAGCATGATGTTGTAATCCACGCCAAGCGCGATCAGGAAGACGAAGGTATACACCGGCAGGCGGTAGCTGACGGAGTCATAGCCGAGACATTCATGGAAGATAAGCCAGCCGAGGCCCATGGTGCCTGCATAGGACAGGAGCATGGTCAGAATCATGGTGGCGGCCATCTTGGCAGAGCGGGCCTGAAAGGCCAGCATCGCGGCAATGGACAGCGTAATCAGCGTGAAAAGAACGGTCGTGTCGCGCTGATTCATGATTCTGACGTCGAGCAGTTCAGCCGTTTGTCCGGCAAAATGCAGGGAAAACTGCTCCGGTGCCAATCCGCTCTCATGCAGCAGGCTGCCGCTGTCCTTGCGAAGCTGGGCAATGGTATCGAGAGCTGCGGGATCATACGGATTATCCTCCAGGGTGAGCTGAAGCTTGATGGCTTGCCCGGACTCGGACAGCAACTTGTCAGGCGGCTGACCGCCGTTTGCCTGCTGCGGTGTCAGCATCGGCGAGATGGCGCTGATTCGGCCATCGGCCATCAGTCTGTCGCTGAGCGCTGCGACCTGTTTGATGAGATCAGCATTCACATCCAGCTTGTGTTCGGACTTCAGCACGACGGTCACCGGTGCAAGCTGTCCCGGCGGAAAGCGTTCCTCCAGCATATCGAAGCCCTGCCTGGATGAAATGTCAGCCGGGAACGACTTCATGATGTTGAAGGAATACTTCATGCCGAACAGGTTGGCGGATGAGGCCAGCAGCAATACCAGCAGAACGCCTGCGGTCACGGCAGGCTTCCGGGTGACGAAGGCACCGATCCGGCTCCAGACGCCTTCCTTCCTGGTCTTGACCCGTTCGGTTCCCGCCTGGGGAACGAAAGGCCAGAACGCCTTGCGGCCGACGAGGGTAAACAGCGCAGGGATGAGCGTGACGCCGCCGAGCAGAATGATGACCATTGCGATGGAAAAGACCGGGGCGAAATGGTTGTAAGGCTTAAAGATCGCCGTGAACAGAATCAACATGGCCATCAGCACGGTGCCCCCGCTGAAGAGAATCGGTTCGGCGACGTGAGTCAGTGCCTCGTGCATCGCTTCATGCTTCGATTCCGTCCGTCGGAGCTCTTCCCGGAACCGGGCAATGATGAACAGGCAATAGTCGGTCAATACGGCGAAAAGCAAAATCATCATGATCGAAAGGGACTGCTTTTCGACCACGAACCAGCCCAGCTTTCCTCCGAGGCCGAGAATCCGGTCGACGACCAGGTAGACCATGCCGGAGATGAGAAGGGGCATGATGGCCAGCAGCGGTGAGTGGTAAATGACAATCAGAATAACCAGGATCAGCACCACAGTAGCCAGCATCAAGACAACATCCGCATTTTTGAAAAGCGTCGTCGTGTCCGAGGCGATGCCGGTGGGGCCGGTGATTTCCATCTGCAAGCCACTGCTTTGCAGGCTCTTCACATGGTCGCGGATCTGCTGCAGGGTGTCATACGTCTGATCGGATTCAAGATCCTTTTGCAGGCTCACATTCAGCAGCATCGTGGTTTGATCCTTCGAGAGCATCTGGTCCTGAACGTTCTTCGGAAGCTGATGAAATGGCAGCGAAGCCGACACGTACCGCGGTTTCTCCGCGGATGCGAGCCAGCGGCTCATTTCTGTAATGTCATTTCGGTCGGCTTCCGAAATTTTATCCGGATCATGGAAGACCAAGAGGGCGGTGAGCCCGTCCTTGGACGGAAACTGTTCGTCCATGATTTGCTGCGCGGCCGCGGAAGGCGTGTCGTTATGCACGCTGCCTTCGCCGCTGTTTACGGCATAGGGTTTGGAGCCCGGCGTGGCCAGGCTGAGTACAAGTATGATGACCATCCAGCCAATCAGCACGGTCCAAGCGCCTTTGCGGCTACTGACGAATTGGGTGAATGTTTTCGCAAACTGTTTCAACATGGCCTGAAGCCTCCTATTTTTAGGTTCAAGGCCATTGTAGTGAAGTTATATGAACGGAGAATGAACAAAACATTACAAATGCGAGAGTGACATATCGGCATGGAGCTGGCGGAGGGCTATCTGTATAACTTGGTAGAATATTCGCCCTTTGCATAAATCGCCGTCTGAATCTAAAACCTATAGCGAAGGAGGTATTCACATGAGTAAACGGTTCGTTTTGTTCCCCTTGATTCTGTTCCTATTTTTATTTTGCGGCAGTGCAAGCTTCACTGAAGGTAAATATGATCCTGATTCAAGAGAGCTTCAGCTTCAAGACATGCTGCTCCTGACCCTCTTGCCCTACATGGAGTCGCAGCTGGAGAAAACATACGCAAGCTTGCTGACGGTTTCGCCGGCGTTATACCCGTATTTGATCGAGGCCAAAAGCATCGACCGGATCAGCGGGTTTCGAACATTCAGCTTTTTCCTGACCTTAGAAGCGACTCCAACGGTCGGCCCGCATATTGCGGCCGGCAAGGATCGCTTTATATTCAAAATATCGCCACACCATGTCACGATCGTCCACTATAAGCATTTGAAGGATCCGGTCTTGAGCGATTTCCCTCCCAACTATGCGGACATGGTCAAGAATCAGCCGCTTGGTATCCGGAAGTGGGGCAAAGCCCTGTTGGTTAACTAAACGAGAGGATGGAATACACATGATCGCACCTGCATTGCTTGCCATCGTTATTTCAGCCGGGGCAATATCAGAAGGCAAGGAAACGATAGATTTCAGGAAAATAAAATCGACCACGAATTTCAAGCTTCTTTTACCGGACCAAACGTCCGTCAGAAATTGGGATGTAGAGGTGAAATGGCCCTATCCCTTGAAATTCGACCAACCGATTCGGAATTTGCGGCTGCATTACTTTGACCAAAGGGGAGAGTATGTTCTAGGGATCGAACAGCACGGAGTCAAGGGTTATACTTTCAAGGTGGAATGTATAGAGATCGATGCCCGGAACCACACAAGCCGATCGCACATAGAAACCCGCTTTTTTGAACAGAGCACTGCAGGAGAAATGATACCCATTCATGGTGCGAAGGCTTACTTCGAAGCATGGGATAGTCGTGAACCCATGCCCGGCGGCATTCTGCATTGGATACAGGGTGACACTTACGTGGAAGTGAATAGCGGAGAATTAACCAAAGAACAAATGGTCGAGATAGCCAGATCAATGAAATGACTTTTTCCTTAATAAAACACAATCCCATCACTAAAAATGACATGTTCATTGCGCTTCTGCGCAAGTTAAAATGTAAGCGATTTCAATTTTAGAGAGGTGGGATTTTATTGAAAGGTTCGATGAAAAGGCTTGGACTCGGATTCATGATCATGCTGCTCATGCTCCCTGTCATAGCAAGCGGGGAAAAAGCTTCGGCGGCGGGTGATACAAGCGCCAACCTGGCACTGGGCAAGTCGGCACAAGCAAGCTCCGGCAAGCCGGCGAACGCCGTGGATGGCGATGCGGCCACGGTGTGGCAGCCGCTGGCGGTGGACCGGCAGGACGATATGAACGTCTGGATCACGGTGGATTTGGGAGCGCAGGAAACCTTCAACAAAGTCATGATCCATCTCAATCGCGCGGATAACCTGAAGGATTATGAAATTCTGTCCTCGGATGACGGAAGCAGTTGGAATCAGACATACAGCAAAAATAAAGATCTCACGGCGACGGAGGCAGCGATGTTCGAGAGTACTTCGGCAAGATATATCAAGTTGAACTTGAATCTGAGCAAGGATCTGAATGTGCAGTTGTCGGAGCTTGAAGTGTACAACAGCTCGGAAACGCCTGCCCCGGCCGGGCTGAAGCGGATTTATTTTACGGATGCAAGCGGGAAGGAATATCCTAACAATGCCGAAATCCGGCTGAATAAAGGCGAAACCGGAAAGCTGGTGCTGAAGGGGGAGCTGGATTCCGGCCAAGAAGCGGACTTGACGCCATATGCCAAGACGTTTATCGCCAGTACTCAGGATGTGAGCATTGATCCGTCGGGCGGATTGAAGGCGAATCAGGTGGGCGCCGTCCTCGTGCATGGCGTGGTGCAGGCATCAGCAGAGCTGAGAACCAATGATTTCTGGGTCGTGGTCGATGATCCGAACGCTTTTCTGGATGAAAGCGATGTGATGAACTCGGCGCTGACCCATCCGCATATGAAGGCGGAAATCGGGCAGCCGGCCATGATCGGCCCGAAGGATACTTATCCTTCCGTATCTACCGTCTCCAACGTGAACGGCACGCTCAGCGGCGAGCTCATATTTGGAGGGAAAGTCATTGCCAAGCTTGATTCAGAGGCCGTAAGCAAGGGGGAAACAAAGCAGTGGACGCCTTCTGGCAAGGCGAATCAAGAAGGCCGGTATGAAATCCGGCTGACCATGGAACGGGAGGGCAAGCAGCCGGTCTATGATTCGTTCTATTTTACGGTGTGGGACAAAAAAAAAATACCGAAGAACCAAAGCCAGATCGCCTTTCTCGGCAAGGACGGCAAAATGGTATATGTAAGCGACTTTAGAGGCAATCAGATTCTCGATTTCTCGAATGCGGGCTACATGGGCGGCGGCGTGAAAATTCCGGACGTCAAGGTCAAAGCGACGGTAAGCCCAGGCGATGGGGATGATACCGCACGCATTCAGGCTGCCATTGATGAAGTTGCACAGCTGCCCGTCGGCAAGGATGGCTTCCGCGGCGCGGTGCTGCTGAAAAAAGGAAAATACGAGGTTGGCGGCACCGTGAAAATCAATGCCAGCGGCATCGTGCTGCGAGGCGAGGGACAGGATGAAAAAGGCACGCTGATATACGGCACCGGAACCAATCCCCGCAACCTGATCGAAATCGGGGGGAATACGGGTCTGACCATCGACAATGGCTCGATGCAGACGATCACGGATCTGTACGTGCCGTCCGGTTCCCGCACTTTCCATGTGGAGGATGCAAGCCGTTACCATGTCGGGGATACGATCATCGTGCGCCGGATTGGCGATAAAAACTGGATTCATGAAATCGGTATGGACTATATTTACAACCGTCCGGGAGGCACGGTAACCCAGTGGGCGCCGTTCAATCTGGATTTCGACCGGGTTATCACCGCGGTCGACGGAAACACGATTACCGTCGACGCGCCGGTCGCGAACGCCATAGAGCAAAAATGGGGCGGCGGACAAATTTTCAAATATACCGACAGCGCACGGATTCAGCAGGTCGGCGTGGAAAACATGCGGGCTGATTCCGATTTCGATCCGAGCGTGATCGATACGGTGATGGATAACGATACCACCGACCCGTATTATGCGGATGAAAAGCATGCCGAACGCTTCGTCGTGTTTAACAGTGTGAAAAACGGCTGGGTGCGCGATGTAACCGGCTATCATTTGTCCTACTCGCTGGTGCAGATGAGTCGTAATTCCAAGTGGATCACGGTGCAGGACAGCAAGATGTACGACATGGTGAGCATCATCACCGGCGGTCGCCGTTATGTTATACACCAGATGGGGCAGCTGAATCTGGCGCAGCGGATTTATACCGAGACGGCGCGGCATGCGTTCGTCGTCGACAGCCGCGTGCAAGGGCCGAACGTGTTCCTCGACGGCAAGGCCGTGAACAACTTCAACACGAGCGAGCCGCATCACCGCTGGTCGGTCGGCGGCTTGTTCGACAATATCGATGCGCCGATATCGATCCGTGACCGGGGCTGGCTGGGGAGCGGGCACGGCTGGGCAGGAGCGAACTACGTCTCCTGGAACACCGAGAATGAGCTGACCTCGCAGCAGCCGCCGACCGCGCAAAACTATGCCATCGGCCATGTCGGTCCGAAGGTGCCGGGACTGGTTCCGAGCGATTACGATCCGCGTCCCCGGAGCGACGGATATTGGGAGAGCCTCGGCAAGCATGTGCAGGTTGAGAGCCTGTACAAACAGCAGCTGCTGGAGCGGCTGGGCAAAAAGGCATTGGATAATATCAAGAAATAACGGGAGTTAGACCCGAACGCCATGAATGCGGCTGCCTGGAGCCGTCATCTTCATGGCTTTTTTTGAGTTCTGGAAAGTATATGACTTTTGGCATTCTTTCCCGATGTAAATTCTACATCTTCATGACAAAATCCGATAAAGTGTGCTATTCTTGAAGAGTATGAAGCACAACTTTCTTCCTATTATTAATGCAGCTCTGACGAATCTTTGCTGCTTAAAAAACGAGGAGGTTTGTGAAATTTATCATTTGCTTCGCCGGCCATGTTCTATTCATGATCTGTTCCGTGCGAATGTGATATTCCCGGCATAGCGCGGGTATTTTAACAAAGAAAGGAGCATTGTGCTGACATGCTCAAACAATTCAAAAAGGCATCCCGCTTCGGTGTCGTGCCCGTGATGCTCATTCCGGTTGCGCTGGGCGCGCTCGGTGCTTTTGTGTGGAACGGGGTGTTCAACGTCTGGCTGTTCCTGGTGACGCTCGTAGGGGCAGCGGCTGCCCACTTGTTCTCCAACATGATTAACGATCTGTGGGACTACAAGAGCGGTACGGATACGGCAGCCAAAGAAACGGTTGATGCGGTATCCACCAACTCCGGGTTTTTGACCAACCAGATCTGGAGCGTCCGCAAGTTTGCGGCCGTGACCTGGGGATTATTCGCCGTGGCTGCCATTTGCGGCATCGTGCTGGCGATTTTCTCCGGCATTTGGGCATTCGTATTCGGGGCTCTGGGCGGATTGATCGCTTATTTCTATGTTGCGCCTCCGCTGAAATTCGGATATCGGGGCAAAGGATACAGCGAAATTGCGATCCTGCTGTCCTTCGGGGTGCTGCCGGTGATGGGCGCCTATTACGTCCAGACCTCGCATCTGGACCTGAGAGCGCTGCTGCTGTCGCTGCCCATCGGGCTTCTGACGACGCTGATTTTGTTCAACCACCATTTCCTGCATTGGCAGGCGGACCGCCAGGCAGGCAAACGTACGCTTGTCGTGGTGTGGGGTGAACGAAGAGCGCTGAACTTCTCCCGATTCCTGCTGCTGCTTGCAGCCGTGATGCTGATCGTCAGCGTCATCGCCGGAGCGCTTCCGATCTACGGCTTGATCGCTCTTCCGGCCATGCTTCCGCTGTATCAGGTGTACGGCAAGCTGAAGCCGCAAAATACATCCCACGCTTACCTGCCGTTAATGGGCGCATCCGTCAAATCCGCGCAGCTGAGCGGCCTGATCATGATTGTCTGCTTATTCATTCAAGGACTGATATAACATATCCTTTGGACAGGTACTGATCCATCACAGAAAGGAAGTCGATTGCAACATGGAACAACAAAAAGTCATCGGTGATTTTCATACGATTTTATCGGAAGGCGAAGTTTGGAAGGTAGGCGGTTTTCCGCTTCCGGACGGTTCCTTCTGGGAATACCGCGAGCCGAACGCGGTCGTCATCGTACGCAATGGCATCCTGTATGTGCGCGCTCCGCTGAGCCGCGAGAACCATCAGATTCAAATCCTAGATAATGCGAAGCATATGTATTATTCCGTGGAAACGATCAAAGTGCCGGAGTCGGGCGAGGTCAGCTTCGAGCTGCAAATTCGCGCCCGCAGCGAGAACACGGCGCCGAACGATCTGTACGACGGCTACGTGTCGCTGAACCTGCTGGACTTCACGACCGGCGCGGCGCTGGATTTCTTTGCCGGCAACGACAAGTACGCAAGCGTGTATGCCGTGCTCCCTTTCCCGGGCGTGGAAGTGCCTCCGTCCGATAAGACGCGTTATTTCTGCATCTTCAAGGAAGACACCAACTTCAAGGCGCGCGAGTTCAACACATACAAAATCACGTATGACCGCGGTAACGACGAAGCGGTATTCTATCTGAACGGCGTGGAAATCCGCCGCGAGAAAAACGTTCCGATCAAATTCAATGAGTTTACGATCGCGCTGGGGATCATGACCGAAAAAGACATCTCGCCGGAGGGCAGCGTGTCGGTCCATGGACAAACCGTCATCGCCGAATATTCGCCGGTAACCGTGACGATCAACGATCGTGCGGAAGGCAAGAAGGCAGCGAAAGACGCGGAGTAGGAAGCGGGGACGTTCCGCTCGTATATAGAAGAACTCCAGGGCCTCATGGTCCTGGAGTTCTTTTTGTTTCAAGCCTTATTTATGAAAAGATCGAGTAGCGGAGGGGACGGAATCGTTCTGAAGAAGCGCAGCGTTCGCCTTTGTTAGCTAATTTCTACTTTATGAAGAGATCATTCAAGGAAATTCGGTAACAACAGCGATCGGAAGTACGATCCGTCACCGGAGCGGTCACCAGCGAATATCGTTATATGGGTTTTACTTCTTTAGATCCTCAATCGAGCTGATGTCCACATACGATGGGACAACGAGTCCGGTTTTTACGCCGGTCATGTTGGCGCCAAGGTCATCAACCTTGTCTTTGAATTTCTCCATATAATCGGCATGCGTCAGCGGCAGCCAGGCAGCGGCGGTCGCATCCACGTCGCCGTTGGCGACGCCCGTCCACATCGGACCGGCTTCCACCTGCAAAGCGGTTACCTTATAGCCGAGCTTATCTTGCAATACATACTGAAGCAGGTTCGTGCTGGCAATCTCCGAATCCCAGGCCACGTAGCTCAGTTTCAAGGTGTTGCCGTTCACCGGCTTCAGATCCTTGATCCATTCATTCACGCGGTCGGCATGCTCGTCGGCCCACTTCTTCGCCGCGTCTTCCGGCTTGGCGCCTTCTTCGATCGCGGTCATGATTTCGCCCATCTCATCGGATGTCCACTCGAAGCGGTCAAGGAATTCGTAAGCGGTAGGATCATCCTCTTTCAGGCCTTTGCGGGCGATGGTGTGAATTTCCTCTGCATCCCCGTATACCTTCTTCGGATCATCGAGATACTTAAGATCATATTTGGAGAACATCCAGTGCGGCGTCCAGCCTGTGATGATGATCGGCTTTTTGTTCTTGATATCCTTGGCCAGCGTCGCGGTCATGGCCGCGCCGGAGCCCTCGATCAGCTTCCAGTCGGACAGCCCGTATGCTTCGATGGCTTTGTTCGTTGCTTTCATGATGCCGGCGCCGGGATCGATCCCGATGATTTCATGCTTTACCTGTTTGCCGAACGATTCGGCACTGCTTCCGTCCTGCGATGAGTCATCTTTCGCGCTGCCGCTTGAGTTGCAGGCAGAGAGCATCAATACGCCAGCGAGTCCGAGTAGAGACAGCCATTTCGCTTGTTTTTTCATTGGATCTTCCCCTTTGTTATGAAATGTAAGGATTGCCTTTGAAAACATGGTTTCCTGATATCGCAAAAAGCATCTTCCGCTAAATGCGGTCTTTCTTCCTGGAAGGACGTCGATGGACCTTTTTCTTATCGGATTTGAAAAAAGCTTGCGTAAAACGGTCCAGTACAATGGCCAGAACAACAACGACCAATCCGGCCTCGAAGCCTTTGCCGATCTGCAGCTGGGTCACCGCGCGGTATACCTCCGCACCGATGCCCTGCGCGCCGATCATGGACGCAATAACGACCATGGACAACGACAGCATGATTGTCTGGTTCACGCCTGCCATCAGCGTCGGCAGAGCCAGCGGCAGCTGCACCTTAAAGAGCTTCTGACCGGAAGTGGAGCCGAACGCATCGGCTGCTTCCGTCAGCTCGCCGGATACCTGTTGAATGCCGAGCAAGGTGAGGCGGATGGTCGGCGGAATCGCAAAGATCACGGACGCGATGACGCCCGGTACGACGCCCAGACTGAAGAAGGTGACGGCAGGGAGCAGATAGACGAACGCCGGCATCGTCTGCATGAAATCAAGCAGCGGCGTGATGATTCGTGACGCCCCCTTGCTGTAAGCGCACCAGATGCCAAGCGGGATGCCGAGCACAACCGAGATCAAGGCCGAGGTGATGACAAGGCTGAGCGTATCCATCGTTTGCGACCAGTAGCCGAGGTTATAAATCAGCAGGAAGCCGATGACGGAGAACAGGGTTAAGGACCAGCGCCCGACCAGGAAAGCCAGAACGCCGAGAATGACGATAAATAAGAACGGATGAGGCAGCATGAAGATCCAGGTAAATCCCTTGACGATACCCTCGATCGCCGCGGCGATCCAGTCAAAGAGGACCGTCAAGTGATCTTCCATCCAGCCGACGAGCGTTTCAATCCATTCATCCAGCGGTATTTTCGGCATCCGGAATCACCTCCTTCGTGTGGTTCTCTCCCGCAAGCGCTCCGAGCAGGGCTCCGCGGACAATCACGCCAAGAAGGCGATTCTCGTCATCCACGACCGCCAGCGGCACTTTGGCCAGACTGGTGATCTCGAACAGCTCGTTGATGACGACTTCGGGAAGGACCCGGGGACCGTCCGTAATCAAAATATCTGCGAGAGACTGTCCGCCGCGCATCGCAGCCGATGCATCCTCGGCCGTGATGACCCCGAGCAGACGCTTGGCGCGATCGACAACGAACAGGTTGGATATGCCGCGCTCACGCATGAGCTCCAGCGCGACGCGCGGACCGCGATCGGCCATGATCGTTTCCGGACGGCGCATGACATGGGAAGCGGTCAGCACCTTCGAGAGATCGACGTCTTCCACGAAGCGCTCGACATAGGCATTGGCCGGCTGCGTCAAAATTTCCTCCGGCGTTCCGACCTGCACCACGGCTCCGTCTTTCATCAGAGCGATGCGGTCGCCGATCCGGAGCGCTTCATCGAGATCATGCGTAATGAAGATAATCGTTTTCTTCATTTTCTCCTGCAGATCCAGCAGCTCATCCTGCATATCGCGCCGGATCAGAGGATCCAGGGCGCTGAAGGCTTCATCCATGAGCAGGATTTCGGGATCATTCGCAAGCGCCCGGGCAAGACCCACGCGCTGCTGCATCCCGCCGCTCAGCTCATCCGGGCGTTTGTCTTCCCAGCCCTTCAGTCCGACGAGCGCGAGCGATTGCTTCGCCTTCTCTTTGCGCATCCGCTTTTCTTTTTTCTGTATTTCGAGTCCGTATTCCACGTTTTCAAGCACGGTGCGGTGCGGGAATAGCGCGAACTTTTGAAATACCATGCTGATCGTCTGGCGGCGTACCGTCCGCAGCTGTTCTTTATTCATTTTCATCAGATCCTTGCCATGAACGAGGATTTCCCCCGAGGTAGGCTCGATGAGCCGGTTCAGCATGCGCACAAGCGTCGACTTGCCGCTGCCGGACAGTCCCATAATGACGAAAATTTCGCCATCCTCGATGGAGAGACTGACCCGGTTAACGCCGACCGTGACGGATTTTTCCTTTGCTACTTTTTCTTTGGTCCAACCTTGATCGAGCAGCTTCACGCATTCTTCCGCATGAGCCCCGAACAATTTACTTACCTTTTGAAGCTGTAAGATGGACAAAATAATCCCCCCCCTTAAAACCATTTCAATATGAATCGCACAAACATACCCCTTATGCTTTTGTGCTCTGGATGAATCATGAACCGGTGTAGAAGCGACTTGAACAGTGTAACAAACCAATAATATCGTATCAAACGTTTTAACCGTATGTAAAGAACGCACAGAAAAAACTGTACAAAGTATTACTCGGGTTTCCTGCCCGATGCTCCCGATTCCGGCTTCTGAGGCTTCTTTACTTTTAAAAGTGGTTTTTCTACAATAGACCAAGAAGGTTGTTGCCTCTGAATCTTCCGAAAGGATCGCTTTACAGGCGGAAGACTAGCGAGAGAATGGCTGAACATAAGGAGGTTGCAAGCATGGGCTTGGACCCGGGCAAAGAGGAACAGAACGCTGCGCTTCACAAAGTGCGTAAGCGTGTTATAGAAACGATTGGGCGAAACATGGACTTATACGGCATTTCTTTATCCACGGGACATCTCTATGGGCTGTTGTTTTTTGCGGACAAGCCAATGACGCTCGATGAGATGGGCAGTGAGATGAAGATGAGCAAAACCAGTATGAGCACGGGTGTGCGGACCTTGCTGGACCTTAAGATGGTGAACAAGGTATGGGAAAAGGGATCGCGCAAGGATCTGTATGAGGTGGAGTATGACTGGTACCAGACCTTCACGGACTTTTTTGACATTAAATGGCGCAAATCCGTGGAAACGAACATTATGATTTTGCGGAAATCCATGGAAGAGATTGATAAATTGGTGAAAGAGTACGCGGAAGAGCCGGACATGGTGGAGATGCTTCACAAGGACAAGGCCAAGCTGCAAGATGCCTATGCCTATTATCGGTGGCTGGACCGGCTGATCGACACTTTTGAAAATGGCGACATTTACAAGCTGGTGCCGAAAGAGCCGCCTGCGGAAAACGAATGAAATCAAAGGCCGGAATGCACCTTGCGTCCCGGTCTTTTTTTGATGGATTCTATTGAGGCTTGAAACCTTTAGCTCTCCTTCCGCGTCTTAGGATTAACAGGGCAAGATCGAGGGGGAGCTTCCTATCAAGATGCTGAGAGCGAGTGTACTGCTGCTTTTGCTGACTTTACTGGTCGGCTGTTCGGCCGAAAAGCCGGGAACGACGAAGGAAGCGGGGCAGACGGCGCCTGAAAAGACGGCGGAGACGTCCATATCTAACAAGACAGGGAACCCGCCTATTCCCGAAAAGAAGCTGCCTAAAGGGGATGTCATCGATCGGCACGGGATGGTGGACAACGTAGAAATGCTGGACGCTTTTGCAGAAGCTTCCCAGGGGGAGCAGCGGCTTATCCGCTATACGATCGAAGGCGATCCGATCTATCATGATTTAACTTACACGAAGGATGGGCAGGTGGAGCTTCGAATCGATACGAACGAGGATAAGTTCGGTACGGGGCAAGTCATCACCTACAGCTGCGGTAAGCTGATCCGCCAGGACAGGGAAACCTCTCTCCGTTATGTGCTTACGGGCTGCATAGGCGAGGACCCGGAAATCGAGCTTTTGCAGATCCCTTTTGATGTGAGCAAGCAGGACCGGTTTGATTTCGTGCTGAAATACGGTCCGGAGCTGGAGCATGAAATTAATACCGTAGAACATAAGCTTGTGCAGGACCTGGGGAACGGCAAAATCCGGGAGGCCGATTTCAGATTTTCTCAAGAGATCATGCAGAAGATTTACCGGAAACTCGTGCTCGCCGGCTATCTGAACGACCAAAAACTGTCCGAGACCTGCAAGCTGCAGGAGGGCGGTAATGCTTATGATCTGACGGTATATATCAACAGTGCGGAACGTCATTACCGGTGGAAGGCATGCGATACCAGCGTGGATGGCCAACAGATGACCGCAGCGGCGGAGGAAATCATCATGAATATGATGCTCAGCTCCTCCTATGAACCTCGTATCAAGTCGACGGAAAAAGGAAAGTAGAGAGCTCGCGCAAACACCCGAAAGGGTGTTTTTTGCTGCCTTTAGCGGGATCGATTTGCATTCAAGGGCATGCGGTTTAGCCGCCTTTCCAGTATAGTAGAGCTATAAACCAATCAGATAGGCGGGGATTTGCGTGGCTTCAAACATACTGCTGGTGGAAGATGACGCCTCAATCGGCGAAATGATAGAGAGCTATTTGACGATGGAAGGCTTTGACGTGGTGCATGCGAAGGATGGAGCGGAGGCGCTGGAGCGTTTTGAAGAACGTCCATATGATGTGGTGCTGCTGGACCTAATGCTGCCGAAGCTTGGCGGCATGGATTTTCTCAAGAAAATCAGGGAGAAGAGCCATGTGCCGGTCCTGATCGTGTCGGCGAAGGACGGGGAAGTGGATAAGGCGCTTGGGCTGGGGTTTGGCGCGGATGATTATATCACGAAGCCGTTTTCCATGATCGAGCTGACGGCGAGGGTGAAGGCGGCGATCCGCCGCGCCACGGCTTATGTCGGTACGCAGCAGGCACCTGTGAATCAGATCGTGAAGGTGCATGAGCTGACACTGGACCTGGACCACCTGACGGTGACCAAGAACGGCGAGGAAATCAAGCTGACGGCCAAGAAGCTGCAAATTTTGAAGCTGTTCATGACGAATCCGAAAAAGGTGTTTACGAAGCAGCACATTTTTACGTCCGTGTGGAATGATGATTATTTTGGCGATGAAAATGTCATTAATGTGCATATGAGCCGGCTGCGGGAGAAAATCGAGGATCGTCCGTCCGAGCCGCAGTATATCAAGACGCTGTGGGGCATCGGCTACCGTCTGGGGGAATTTTAGCATGACCGCCGTCCTGCTTGTTCTCATCGTCTTGCTTGCGCTGTTGAACGTAATGCAGTGGGTTACCCGCCGCAAAAGAACGGAGCAGCTGAGCTATATCATCAACAAGCTGCAGGCGATCATGGATTCATCCTCGCAGGAGCAGCTGCTGCTGTTGACGGAGGATCCGGAATACCGCAGGCTGCTGATCGCCATCAACCGTCTGCTGGAGCAGAACCGCCAGTCCAGGGCGGATTTTACGCGTACGGAGCTGGCGATGCGCCGCATGCTGGCGAATATTTCGCATGATCTGAAGACGCCGCTGACGGTGGTGCTCGGAACGATCGAAACGATAACCAGAAGGCCGGATCTGACGCCGCAGGAAACGGCGAAGCTGCTGGCCAGGGTGCATGCCAAAGCCGTGGAGATCGTGGAGCTGATCAACCGCTTTTTTGATCTGGCCAAGCTTGAATCGGGGGATAAGGAGATTTCACTTACCCGTATACATATCAATGAAATTGCAAGAAACAGCCTGCTCATGTTCTACGATTTAATTGAATCCGAAGGGCTGCAGGCGGAGATCGACATTCCGGATGAGCCGCTGTACGGCTGGGGGAATGATGAAGCGCTGAGCCGCGCCCTCAATAACGTGCTAAGCAATGCGATCCGGTATGGGGCGCAGGGAAAGGTCGTCGGCATGCGCGTTCGCGGCGAGGAGCAGGTGTCCATCGAGATTTGGGACCGGGGCAAGGGGATCCATGAGCGGGAGCAGGCGCTGATTTTCGAGCGGATGTACACGCTGGAGGACTCCAGGAACAAAAGCTTTCAAGGCAGCGGACTCGGCCTGACGATCACGAAAAGGCTGGTCGAGCTGATGGGCGGGGACATCCGCGTGGAAAGCAAGCCTTATGAACGCACCGTGTTCACGATTTCGCTGAAACGATTGCCGCATATCTAAGGCCTTAAGATTTTCGTAAGAATTGCGCAAGAAATATGAAAATATTGGCGGCTATACTGGGTTTAAGCAAGAACGAGAGGAGCAAGGGATGTATGAGCTATATCGTTAGTACCCGCCATGTAAGCAAAGAATATAAAGGCAGAGAGGTTGTCTCCGACGTTAGCATGAATATCGAGCGGGGCCAAATTTATGGACTGCTGGGCCCGAACGGGGCCGGCAAAACAACCTTGATGAAAATGCTGCTGAACCTCGTCAAGCCGACCAGCGGCGAAATCGAGATGTTCGGGGAAAAGCTGATGCCAGGGTCGGTCGAGCTGTTCAAACGCATCGGCAGCATCATCGAATACCCGATCTTTTATGAGAAAATGACAGCCGTAGAGAACCTGGAGCTGCACTGCGAATATATGGGCTTTTACAATAAACACGCGATTCAAGAAGCGCTGGAGCGGGTGAATCTGACTTCCGTCGACGGCAAAGCGGTAGGCGAGTTTTCACTTGGCATGAAGCAGCGCCTCGGGATGGCCCGAGCGATCATGACCAAGCCCGAGCTGCTCATTCTGGATGAACCGATTAACGGTCTGGACCCCGTGGGGATCAAGGAATTCCGGAATTTGCTGCGCATCCTGAGCAAGGAATACCGCATGACGCTGCTGGTTTCGAGCCATTTGCTGGGCGAAATCGAGCAGGTGGCGGATACGATCGGTATTCTTCAGGGAGGGAAATTCATCCGGGAAATGTCCATGCAGGACATGCGCAGCGAACAAACCGAATACATCGAAATCGTGACACCGCATTGCAAGGAGGCAGCCTTTGTGCTGGAAAATCAGCTGGGTGTCAGCAATTTCAAAATCATTGGCGATTCGATCATCCGGATCTACGAGTCGCGCTGGACGCAGCAGGAGCTGACCAAGACGCTCGTCCTCCATGACATTGGCATCGAATCATTGAACCATAAGCACACGTCGCTGGAGGACTACTTTATGCAGCAGATCGGCGGAGGTGAGAAGCATGCTTAGACTGATCCAACTGGAGATGAAGAAGCAGAAGCTGGGATGGTATGTCAGAGGGGCCTGCATCGCGACGGTGATTATCGCCTTTTTCATGTGGCTCATGCCGTATACGGAGGACAGCGGTGACCCCGCCTTTGCGGGCTATGCGGAGGCGTTATCGGCAGCGGGTTTGTTTGTGCGGGCCGTCTTCATCGTGTTTGCCTCGGTGCTTCTCAGCAGATTCATTATCGACGAATACCGTAACAAGACCATGAACGTGATGTTTACCTACCCGGTTCAGCGCAAAAGGCTGATCATGGCGAAAATGCTGCTGATTCTATCACTGACCTTCGTATCGATGATCATTGCCACCTTGATCGTCTGCCTTGTTTTCCTGGCCGTGAACATCCGCTTCCACTTTATTCCGGGTACGCCGGAAGGCTCGGTACTCCTGCATACAGGCATCCGTCTCTTCGTTCAAACGCTGTCCGCCGCTGGCGTCAGCCTGATTCCGTTGTACTTCGGAATGCGCAAAAAATCCGTCGCGACAACGATCGTATCCGCCGTCATCATCATGGCGCTGCTCAGTTCCAATAACCAGGGCTTCACGCTCAGCACGAGCGTGGCAATCCCTTTAATACTAGGCATCTTAGGCTTCCTGGTCGCTTATCTTTCTTTCCGTAACGTGGATAAAACCGATATCCTCTGATCAACATCGATCGGTACCGAGCTGAAAGCACATCAACAAAAACCGGAATCCGAAAAAAGGTCGTTCATGACCCTTTCGGATTCCGGTTTTTTGTCATTGTACCGGATTGGCAGGCGTGGGTACGGCCGGCTCGCCGTCGCGGCCCAGCCTGCGGCTCGCCGTCACGGCCCAGCCTGCGGCTTGCCGTTTCCCGCCGTCCCGTTGCGGGCACATGGCTTGTGGCTTTGGCGAGGCCGAAGACGGGCATGTTGTTGTACACGGATTCGGAATTGCCATTAGGTATAATGAACGTTTCATGAAAGATGCCGACTGTCCCGTCCGTTCCGATTTTACGGTTGAAATCCCGCCAGGCCTTCAGATGCTTTTGCCCTTTCCGCGCATAATGCTCCAGCTGCTCAAACGAGTCCCAATATTGCACGATGCACGTTCTCCGCAATGAAAAATGCATGTGGCCTTCTTTAAATCCGAGGTCTGGGTTCATGTACAGCTCCCGGATCATGCCGGGCATGGCCATGAACACGGGAAGCCAGCGGTGGACCGCCCAGAAGCGGTTGATTCTCATGCCGATGATGAATACCACGAACGAATCCTCCGTATGGGCCGTATAGCGGCCCGAAACCACTTTTTCCATCGAAAACAGCTCCTTCATTCCAACGTTATTTTTCGATCAGCTTCAAATGGGTTTCATAAAAAGCCATGATATCTCTCGAGCCGTATAAGCGGGAGGTGAGAAAGCCGCCGTAAAAGGTGCTGAACAGAAAAGGGACGGCGTCTTCGGCTTTGATCTCCGGCTTCAATCGTCCGTCTTCCTGCGCCTCATTCATGCATCTGCTAAACATCGCGAACATGTCGGGACTTTCGGCGCCAGCCTCCTCCTGGCCGGGAAAGAGGAGTATGACCTCGGCTTCGCTGAGCTTCGGCATGCTGCAGTGCATGTTCATCTCGGACAAGAAAGCGATGAGGCTGGGCATGATGCCTTCGTTCGTGCGCGTGTCGTCCGCGATCTGCCGCAAAATAAGCCGCATCGCATCAAAACCGCGCAAGTTTTTTTTCCCGATCTCGATGATGCGCCGGGTCAGCCATACGCGCATGTAGTAGACGAGCAGATCTTCTTTTTTGCCGAAAAATTTGAAAAAGGTTACGCGGGATATGCCGGCCTCCCGGCAGATGTCGTCCAGCAGCACATCCTTGAACATGCGGTTCTCGGTGAAGGAGAGCCCGGCTTCGTATAAGGCGATTTTGGTTTTGGCTTTTTTAAGTTCCCGCAGCGGAACTTCGTTGATGTTCATGCATATGCGCTCCATTCATTAACTTATGTTAATAAATTAACTTGTGTTAATATATTTTGTCAAGATAAAGAGAGTGAGCCGGTATAAGTGATAAAAGCTCAAAAAAGTTGTAAAAAAGTTCAACCTTATGCATTCAAGAATTCAAAATTATACTTAAATCCATGAAAGCGGATACACGATCTAACGCAGCATGTTAGGTAAATTCGAAGCAAAGGATTTGATACGCATGAGAATGATTTACCTGGATATCGACTCGCTCCGTCCGGATCATATGAGCTGCTACGGATATCATCGGCAGACGACGCCGAATCTCGACCGGATCGCTGCGGACGGGATGCGTTTTGACAGCTGTTACACCGTTTCCTCTCCATGTGTTCCCTCGCGAGCAAGCTTTATGTCCGGACGCTTTGGCGTCAATCATGGCGCACTAACCCACTGGGGCCCCGGCTGCGAATTTCAATACCCGGAAGGGGATGGGCATAGCGAACGCATTCCGTTCTTTACGCGCCATCTGCGCAAGGCGGGCATCAAGACGGTGACGTTCTCAACGTTCGGGGACCGCCATCACGCCTGGTGGTATTTTGCCGGGTGGAACGAGGTGCATACCCATACGCTGAAGGAAGGCAACGAAAATGCCGACGAGGTGAACGCGGCCGTCATTCCATGGCTGAAAGCACACGGGAAGGAGGATAACTACTTCCTGCACATTCAATACTGGGATCCGCACAGCTTCTACACGTATCCGAAATCGTACATGGAGCAGTGGAAGGATTCTCCTGTTTCCTCCTTCCCGGATGAAGGATTGATTGCCGCGCAGCAGCAAAATACGTTTCCGCGCTCGGCGCCTTTCCTGCACTGGGGCGATCACCATCCGGAAACGATGCCGGGTGCGATCCGCAGCCGTGCGGATTTCAAGCATCTGATCGACGGCTATGACGGCGCGGTGTCGTATATGGATTCGTTCGTGGGCGAGCTGCTGGATACGCTGCGGGAGCTCGGTATCGAAGATGAGGTCTGCTTCGTCGTTAGTGCGGACCATGCGGAGTCTATGGGCGAGCAGGGCATTTACGTCGAGCATCCGTGCGCGACCGAGGCGGTCCATCACATTCCGTTGATTATCAAGGCCCCGGGCATCGCAAAAACGGGTGGAACCTACGACGGCTTCCTCTATAACGTCGACGTGATCGCCACGATGACCGACATGGCCGGTCTGCCTGTGCCAAGCGGCTGGGACGGCAGGTCGTATCTGCCGGCACTGCAGGGTGAGGAGATGGAAGGCCGGGATTACCTGGTCATGGAGCATGCCCTGTATACCTGCCAGCGTGCGGTCCGTGACCGCCGATGGAACATATCACAGCGGACTCTACGACTTTGAAGAAGTGATTCTGTACGATATGGAGCAGGATCCGCATCAGACGCGGAATGTGGCCGCGGATCATCCGGAGATCGTGAACCTGATGGAGCATCGCATTGCGAACTGGCTGCAGGAGCAGATGAACAAACCGGGGTATAAAGCCGATCCGATGCAAAAGGTCATTGAAACAGGCCCTTATAAGTACTTAACGGAAGACGACTGGGTGAGACGTTTGCGCAGCAAAGGATACGAGGATGCGGCTGCGAAGCTTCTCGGGCGGCGGGCGGACGAAGGGATGAAGCCCGCGTACGAATTTTAATCACAGCATGAAGAGGAGGGGTACAGCATGAACGCAAACCGCGTATCTGCAAAACTCATTACGCCGCTCTCGGTCATTTGCGGGATATTGATCTGGTATGCGGTATCCAAAATACCGAGCGTAGGCGCCATTATCACGGATCCGATCCGTATCGCCAAAACGCTGTTTACCGAAGCGAAGGCGGGCAGTCTGTGGACCAATATTTCCGCCAGCATGCTGCGCGTGCTCGGGGGCTTTGCCCTCGGACTGGTGGTGGCGATTCCCGTCGCGTTCGTGATGGGCTGGTACCAAAACATCCGTGCGGTCATCGAGCCATGGATCCAATTTTTCCGCACGATTCCGCCGATCGCGCTCATTCCGCTGGTCATCGTATCGCAGGGGATTGGGGAGTCCGCCAAGATCGCCGTCATTTTCATCGCGACATTCCTGGTGATGGTCATCTCCATCTTCCAAGGGGTGCGCAACGTTGATCCGACACTGATCAAAGCCGCCCGCGTGCTGGGCGCAAATGACCGCCATATTTTCTTCGAAGTGGTCGTGCCGGCATCGTTCCCTTACATTCTGGTCGGTGTACGCCTCGGTCTGGCCAGCGCATGGACGACGCTGGTTGCGGCGGAAATGACCGGAGCCAACAAGGGGCTGGGCAACATGGTTATGGAAGCCAGTCTGTACTTCCGGATGGACCTTGTCATCATGGGTATTTTCGTCATCGGTGTCATCGGCCTCGCCATGGACAAAGGTGTACTCTATCTCGAAAGGAGGCTGACAGGATGGCAGGAGCTTCGTCAATCTTAACAGCGGCAATGCCCCGATTGGAGCAGCCCAAGATCAAAATCGAAAATCTTCGCAAAACGTACCCGGTTCGAAATGGCGAAGTCATTGCGCTGAACGATGCGAATCTCGACATCATGCCCAATGAATTCATCAGCGTGGTCGGTCCGAGCGGCTGCGGCAAGACGACCCTCCTGAACATCATCGCCGGCCTGGAGCAGGCGACCTCGGGCAAAGTGGAGGTCGACGGGAAGATTGTCACCGGTCCGGGCAAGGATCGCGGCGTCGTGTTTCAGCAGTATGCCTTGTTCCCGTGGAAAACGGTCATCAAGAACATCGAGTTCGGTCTGAAGCTGCGCGGATACAGCAAAGCCGAGCGGCGCGAAAAAGCGGAGCAGTACCTGGAATATGTCAACCTGAAGGATTTTGCCCATGCCTATCCCAAGGAACTGTCCGGAGGCATGAAGCAGCGGGTCGCCATTGCGCGGGCCTATGCGGTTCAGCCGGAAGTGCTGCTGATGGATGAACCGTTCGGAGCGCTCGATGCCCAGACCCGGGCGCAGCTGCAGGAGGATCTGCTGAAAACATGGCAGACGGAGAAGAAAACCTGCTTTTTCATCACCCATGACGTGGAGGAGGCCGTTATTCTCGGCCAGCGCGTCGTCATCATGAGCGCCAGGCCGGGCCGGATCAAGGAGATTATCGACGTGGACATTCCGTATCCGCGGGATCAAACGACGAAGATGGACCCAAAATTCATCGAAATCAAAAACGAGATTTGGGCAAAGGTGTACAAAGAGTATTTGGAAGTGCAAAAATAGAAAAAATGCCGCTCGGTGCGCATGGTTGAAGCCGATGCTGCCGTATTAGCGGCTTGGCGGCCGGCTGTGTTGGCGGAGGAGCTGCATCATGGAAGTGAAACCTTACTGATCATGGCAAGAATATAAAGGGGGAAATGGTAGACGATGAAAACCAATACCAAAAAAAGCTTTCGTGCTTCGCTTCTGTTATCAGCACTCCTGTGCCTGACGCTGATGATAAGCGCTTGCGGTTCCGGCGCCGGCAGTCAAACCTCTGCGGAGGAACCGGCTTCGTCCGGGCAAGATGCTTCCAAGGAAACCCAAACAGATGCGCCCAAATCGCCGGTGAAAATCAATGTCGGGTATATTCCCGATCTGAATGGAGCGGCGCCGATTGTGGTGGCGGACGAGAAAGGCTTCTTCAAGGATGCCGGCCTGAACGTCAATGCCGTCAAATTCCTGAGCGGCCCGCCTGAATTCCAGGCGATGGCTTCCGGCGATCTGGACATCGCCTACATCGGTCCGGGCGCAACATTTCTGGCGGCTCAGGGACAAGGCAAAATCATCGCGCTGGCCAGCCTCGGCTTCGGGGATATGGTGTATGCCACCAAAAAATCCGGTGTGACGGACTGGAAGGATCTCAAGGGCAAAACGATCGGCGTACCGAAGGGCACCTCGGGTGAAATGATTCTGAACCTGGGTCTGGAAAAGGGCGGATTGAAGCCTTCCGACGTGAACATCGTCAACATCGACGTAGCCGGCGCAGTGTCCGCGTTTGTCGCGAGTAAAGTGGACGCGGTGGCGATCTGGTCGCCGTACACGAAGGAAATCGAGAAGCAGCTGGGCAAGGATAATATCGTGAAGCTGGGAGATAACCGTACGTTCTATCCGGAGTACGTCTTCCCGGCAAGCTGGGTTGTGAATCCGAAGTTCCTGGAGGAAAAGCCGGAGGTCGTCCAGCAGTTCCTCGAAGCATGGGTCAAAGCCAACGACTACAAAATCAAGAACGTGGATGAAACGATATCCCTGACCTCGAAATATACCCAGGTCCCGGAGGATTCGCTGAGGGAGCAGTTTGAGACGATGGAATGGATCGAGTCCTCCAAGATCGCAGGCTACATGAAGGACGGCACGGCTGTGAAGTGGTTCGAGAACCTGGAGAAAATGTTCGTGGATAACGGCAAAATGTCCGAGGTTGTACCGGGCGACAAGTTTATCGCCACCGAGCCGTTCGTGAAAGCGCAGGAGGCGGCCGGCGGGAACTAAGAGTCGCCGCGCACCTGATGGATCAAATGGATAATGTTCAGCTCGCGGAGCAGGGAAATCACTTCCTTGCTCCGTTTTTTATTGAATTTTTTCAAAATGACGTTAATCTGCGATTTGATCGTGGAGATCTCGACCTGACGCTGCTTGGCGATTTCGGATATTTTGCAGCCGCTGTACAGCAGCTGAATGATCTCAAGCTCGCTTGGTGTCAGCTGCGACAGAATCAGGGTCGCCTGAAACAGATTTTCCTGGTTTTTGCGGATGCGGGTAAACTCGCTTTTGATTTTGTTCGCGATTTCCGGATGCATCTGGGACATGCCTTCATGCGCGCTGCGCACCCGCTGGACGATCTCCTGGTCGGGTCTTGTCTTCAGCACGTAATCGACGGCACCCGTCTCAAAGGCGCTGAAGATCGTTTCATCATCCTCATGCACGGTCAGAAACACGATCCTTGCCTGGGGGAACTCTTCTAAGATGAGATGCGCATGGAGGATGCCGTCATGCTTGGCGTCCATTTCGATATCCATGAGCACGACGTCCGCGCCGGCCGTCCGCATCAGCTGTAGGGCCATTTTGCCGCTGGATGCCTGCCCGGCAATCCGGATATCCTCATGGCTGCTCAGAACCGTGCAGAAATGTTCGCGGAGTACATCCAAATCCTCAGCCACGATGACACGAATCGGTGAGTTGTTTTGCTCCTTCTCCATGCCGCAGCCGTTATCGGAGATGCTGATAATGTTGAAATTGCCCTCCGGATAAGAAGTGATCTGGATCATGCCGTGCTTCTCCTCGGGAATCGCCTCCGCCGCATTGGTCAGGATATTGTAAATAGCTTCGGACAAGTGGGCTTGGTCGGCTAACACGGTAATTCCTTCATCTTCGAAACGGATGAGCACCTCAATCGGTCTTGAGCCTGCGTCGAACCGGCCCAGCACATCATCCATCAGCTCACGCACAGGCACGGAACGCAGCTGCAGATGAGTGGTTTTGATGGAGCGGTACAGCTGATCCAGCCGCTCGAGCGTCTCGTGCACGACAGTCTGGGCCCTATCCAGAGGCTCTTTGCCTGTAGGCGGAGCTGCCGGAGCATTGTGCTGCTTCGCCTGATTCAGAAGCACCTGGATCATGAGCAGCTGATTTTTGATCCCGTGCGTGAACACCTTGATCCCCATATCCGCCGTTTTCAGCTTGCGTTCGAGCAGCAGCGTCTCCTGGCCCATTTTTTTCTCGATATCGGTGTAGCGCCAGATCGAAAACAAGCTGATACCGGATAAAATGCCCGTGATGCCGATGCCCAGATACCATTCGAACAAGGTAAGCGGCGGATTGAAGTTGGAAAAGTCCGAATACAGCACGTAGTAGGTACGGACGTCCGTCACCTGCATCGGTCCCATAAATCCGAGGTAAAAGTAAAACAGCACGAGCGCGAACACGCCGTAGAGAATATGCTTGATCTGTTTTTTCAGCCACGGGATCGTGACATGGGAATAATAATAATAAAGGATGAGCGAAGTGGCATAGAGGGCCGAAACGACGAGCCAGCCGCGCGTGATGAAGCTGATGATGTACGTGCTTTTGGGATTGAGGAGGCTCAGCATGGGCTTGTATATGACCGGATCATAGAAAATGATATTAATCAGAGGCAAAATAGCGTGAAGTGCCAGCACGAGAATGCGGTGCTTCATCCGGTTGTTGTAGAAGAGCGACAGGGACAGGCCGATAAAGCCGAAGATAAACAGCGATCTGCCGATCGTGATCATGCGGCTGACGCCGTCGATGCTGATCGGGGAGTGGAGCAGCAGGTTGCGGATCGTATCGTTGAAGAAAAGCACGATGTTGACGCGGTAATAGAATCCGCCGTATTTGGCAATGAAGAGGACCAGTCCGGACATGCTGAGAAACCAGCCGAGCAGAATAATCGACATCCAGTACACGGACGGGTTCCGGGCTTTGGCGATAAACATAATAATCATGGCCGACATCAGGAGGATAAGTAGAATCGTCATATCCGTAAAGCTCCTTTGATGGGTCTATTCAAGCTTGGTTTGATAATATCGGGTCGGCGCCGAGCCGAAATAACGGCGGAATGCCCGCGAAAAGGATGCGGTATCCGAATATCCGAGGCTCAGGGCCGTTTCGAGCACCGAGTGTCCCTGCTGCAGCATGAGTAATGATTTGTCCATTTTGAGCCGCTTCAAATACAGGGTCGGCGTCGTGCCGACGCGTTCCGTGAACATTTTGGAAAAATAGGATCGGTGTATCCCTACATAGGCCGCGGCATCCTGTACGGTAATATCCTCGGTATAGTGGGTGTCCATATAATTTTTGCTGTCCTCGATCCATTGGTCGGGCTTGCCCGGAATGCTCTGCTCCGATTCTGCGGGAAGCAGCTGGCTCAGCAGCCGGTAGCTCAGGATGGAGCGGTTCAGCCGATCCTGCATGGAGCCGCCGGTTCCGGCATGGAGCAGCTGCTCGAAGGTGAGCAGGAACTCCCTCGTCATTTTTTTGTGGGCAAAGGGCAGGGCGGCGTTCATCGGGACGGAGTCCAAAATAACGGCGGCCTGTTCACCCTGAAAAGCAATCCAGCCCATGCGCAGCTTATCCGGACACGGATGGATGCGATACGTATACGTACGGTTAGGAAAAAGGCAGAAGACATCGCCCTTGTGCAGCACGGCATTCTGTTGTCCATCGTGAAGCTCTACCGCTCCAGACTTGACAAAATGCAAACTATAATAGGGCACCATGCGCGGTCCGGCATGATAGTCGGGCTTTGCTTCGTTGATCCCGGCATGAATCGGCCATAAACCGCCGCTTTTCTCATAATCATCAGGGTTGAAATGGGTAACGTGGTAGTATTCATTCGCCCGCTCCAGCAAAGAATGTATCCCCTTTCATTGTACATGAATTTGCCTGAATTGTACCATATATCCTGACAAAATGTTAAAGATATCTAACTCGCGGTCATGGGAACCATGCCGGATGGCGGCTAAGATGGGAGTAATGAACCAAGCAAAGGAATGAACCCCATGCCAAAGCCTAATATTGTACTGATTACAAGCGATCAACAGCATTGGAATACGATCGGCGCATTCAATCCGGAAATATCGACGCCGCATCTGGACCGCCTGGTGCGGGAAGGGACGACCTTTTCGAGAGCGTACTGCCCGAATCCGACCTGCACGCCTTCGCGTTCTTCCATCATCACCGGCAAATATCCGAGCCAGCATGGAGCATGGACGCTCGGCACCAAGCTGTCGGAAGAAGAAACGACCGTCGGGGATTTGCTGCAGGGGGAAGGCTACCGGACGGCGCTGGTGGGTAAAGCGCATTTCCAACCGGTCTTCACGAAAGAGCCCTACACGTCGCTGGAAGGCCGCGATAAGCTTCATGATTTTGCTTTTTGGCGTGATTTTCACGGGCCTTTTTACGGCTTCGAGCATATCGAGCTGCTGCGCAACCATGCCAACGAATATTTGGTCGGACAGCATTACGCGCTGTGGATGGAGGAGAAGGGCTGCGGGAATTGGCGTGATTATTACTCAGCTCCGACAGGGACGATGGATGAATCGGTTCGATTTTCCTGGCCGATTCCGGAAGCGTATCATTACAACACCTGGATTGCGGAGCGCTCGAACGCGTTGATGGAGGAATACAGCGGCAAGGAAGAGCCGTTCATGCTGTGGGCCAGCTTTCCGGATCCGCATCCGCCATACTTGGTGCCCGAGCCATGGGCGAGCATGTATGATCCGGATACACTGACGGTGCCGAAGGCTGTGCCGGGCGAACATGACCGCAACCCGCCGCATTTTCAAATGACGCAGCTCGCAGGTCCCGATTTTTCGTCCTATAAGGAGACCGGCTACGGCATCCATGGCTATCACTCCCATATAGGCATGACGGAGGAAGAGCACCGGAAGGCGGTCGCCACGTATTACGGCATGGTCAGCTTTATGGATGACGCGATCGGCCGCATTCTGAACAAGCTGGATGCGCTCGGCATCGCGGACAACACCATCGTCGTCTTTACGACGGATCACGGGCATTTATTCGGTCAGCACGGCATGATGTACAAGGGAGGATTCCATTATGAGGATCTGCTGCGGCTCCCCTTTATCGTGAGATATCCGGGGCGCACGCCTGCGGGCATGGTATCCGATTCGATCCAGTCCCTGGTAGATTTGGCGCCTACGTTTCTGCGTTTGGCCGGAACCGATGTGCCGCAGGCGATGACGGGCGTGGACCAGTCTGCCGTGTGGCTGAACCCGGAGACGGCCGCGCGTGATCACGCGATCTGTGAGTTCCGCCATGAACCGACGACGATCCACCAGAAGACGTACGTAGGCCAGCGATACAAAATCACCGTCTATTACAACCAGATCTATGGCGAGCTGTTCGATCTCTAGCAGGATCCCCACGAGCTTCATAACCTGTGGCATGATGAGGAAAGCCAATCTTTGAAAATGGAGCTGCTGATGAAGTATATTTGGGCGGAGCTTGGCAAGGAATCGATGCCGATGCCGCGCGTCTCCCACGCCTAGGCCGTTTTTACGGCGAATATGGGCCGTTCTCCGAGCAGGAGAGCGGCTTTTTTTGCATTAAACAGGGAATTAAGAAAATCGTAAGAAAGAAGAAAGGGAAACGATAGGTTCATTTTTTACAATGTTGGCATGGATCGGTGGTTTTCTGTCGTCTAACGAAATAAGAGACGTCTTGCAAGAGAAGCGGTCTGCTGCAGAAGACCAAATTTGAAGAGAAAGACGTGACCCACATTGAATTTGATATCTTCCGTTTCCAAAGCAAGCGCACAGTCGGTATGGATGGCCTGGGAATCACTGTTTGACCAAGTAACGAAGCTGCGGAGCGCATCCGTCAGAAAATACGGTATCTGTAAACTGGTTACCCGTCGGCATCATGGAAAAAGCGTGGAGTGCCAAGACGGGCAATGGATCCATCGCGGGGATTGGGTGGGGGAGCTCCACCTGGATAACCGGCAGGTGCTGCAGATGTCCAAGGAGCTCGGTCCCGACCGGGCCGCGCTGATGACCGCCAGAATGCTCCGGCGTTCCATGAAGCAAATCAGCGAGGCCCTGGAGACGGACGCCGAACTGATGCAAGTCCAAGCGTTGACGGGGATCACGCTGCTGCACCGGGGCATTATCCATGGGCTCGGGTTCGAGCTGCATCCGCTGGACTCCAAGGGGTTCCGGATATTTTCCACCTATTATTTGCGGCTGCTGATGCGCGTGCTGCATCCGGTTGGCAGGGAACGCACGAAGCAGAATGCCCCGAAGCTGGTTCCCAAAATGCTCATCATGACGCGGGAATCCCTGCTTGCCCGCTATGCGAAGGATGGCTTGTCATGACCTACTTCATCGATAAAATACTGCTGCTGCTCGTTCTCGTCTATATGCTCGTTCCCTTTGCCATCACGCGGATCTGGGGGATCGGAGTGACGCTGCACGGGCGCCCCGGACGCCGGATTGCCTTTACCTTTGATGACGGGCCTGATCCGGCATACACTCCACGCCTATTGGATCTGCTGAAACGGAAAGGAATCCGGGCTACCTTCTTTGTGCTGGGCAGCAAAGCGGAGCGTTATCCCGAGCTGATCAGACGGATTCGCGAGGAAGGGCATCTCATTGGCATTCATAATTACAAGCATCTCCCCAACTGGCTGATGAGTCCTAAGCATGTCCGCCGGCAGCAGGTGGAGCGTTCCGCCGATATCATCGAGCGGATTACAGGCGAACGCCCGACGTACTACCGCCCGCCGTGGGGGCTGCTGAATCTCGGGGATATATTCACGCTGCGGAAGAACTTCCGGATCGTGCTTTGGTCCGTGATGGGCCATGACTGGGTGAAGGAGAAGGGCCTGAAGCCTCTGAAGGAGCGAATCCTGGACCAGCTGAAGCCGGGCTCCATCATTCTGCTGCATGACAGCGGGGATACGGTGGGGGCAGAGATCGATGCGCCGGAGCTGATGCTTGCGGAGCTTGACGCCATTCTGGACGATGAGCGCATGCAGGGTTACGCATGTGTGCGGGTGGATGAACTGTTAGAAGCGCGGGAGGCGAGGCAGCGGCCGGTACCTGCGTCACAAATGAATCCTTAACGAACGAATTGGCCGCTCCCGGCTCGGGGATGACGGTCGTTTTGTTTATGCAGCCGCTCCGGCAAAACAAAATGTACGGGCCTGCTCCGGCTTGTCAGGCTAGTCTGCATAATGTGAACAAGTCCCTCATAGACATGTATCAATCAGTTAAAACATGTGCTAAAGGGGATGATGTCATGCGCCGGATGTCATGGGTACTCGCCATGATCTTGTGCGTCACCGTCGTATTTGCCGGTTGCGGCAAAAAAGACGCCGCTTCCGTAGTCAAAGGTTTGAATAATGTGGCCGACACACTGCAAAGCAAGGAGGGATCTTATAAAGGAACGGGGAAGATGACGCTGTTTACCAGCGAAAAGCCGCAGGAGTACAACATTGAGGTCTGGTATCAAAATCCTGCCTACTACCGCATCAGCCTCACCAACGCCCAAAAGGACGTCACCCAAATCGTGCTCCGCAACGACGACGGCGTATTCGTCCTCACGCCAAGCCTAAATAAAAGCTTCCGCTTTAAAAGCGACTGGCCGGAAAATCAGGGGCAGGTGTACCTGTACCAAACGCTCGTGCAGGGAATCCTGAGCGATAAAACGCGGCAATTTGCCACAGACAAGGACAGCTATGTGTTCGACGTGGCGGCCAACTACCACAGCCAGTCCCTGGTCCGTCAGAAGATTTGGCTGAGCAAGGACAATTACGCGCCTAAACAGGTGCAGGTTTCAGATGCTGAAGCCCATGTCATGGTGGAAGTGAAGTTCACCGAGTTCAAGTTCGATGCCAAATTCGAAAAAGATTCTTTCGATATGAAGCGCAACATGACCGCTTTGGATGATCCGACATTGGGTACGGTGCTTCAGGTGGATGAGAACGGGAATCCGATCACGGCTGACGATCAGCAGACGGACGGAAGTACGGCTGCAGCGCCAAAAGAACTCGGCGACTTCGGGATGATTACTCCGGATTATGCGCCGGAAGGCGTGGAGTCGAAGGACACCAATAAATTGGAAGACAGCGCGAATCATACGGTTATCCTCCGTTACGATGGAACGTATCAATATACCATCATGGAATCGCGCTCGCCGGATAAGGCCGTGTCTGCCCTGGCATCCGGAACGGTGGTGGATCTCGGGTTCACTTCCGCGCTTCTCACCGAAGACGGTCAAAGAACGCTGACCTGGATGAATGATGACGGAATCGAATTCCGGATTACGAGCGCCAATCTTCCGGTTGATGAAATGACGAGAATTGCCGTGTCTTTACAGGAACAAACGGGTAAATAATACGAAGTAGGCGGATTCCCGAATTGTTAGAGCTGATTCCTCTACAATGAAGGCCTCCGCCTATTTTATCTTCTGACGCTGACGTGGTACGGTAAACCCGCCCGAAACCGACCAGCCGTGGTTCATTGACAGTGGCCTTCCCGAACATTACGATTAATGAGCGAGTTATATAGAATGGACTATAGCAAATCGCGATACCGGAGTACAGGATGGATCGTGATCAGATGGCTTGGTTCAAGCTATGTCGTGTTAAAACGTAAGAGAAGGTGACTGCAAACCATGCAAGTTCAATATAGAGCAACACAGGCGGAAATAAATCTGGATCATTTGCGTGCCAACTACGGGGCATTCCGGGATGCGCTTCCTGATGAGATGAAGCTTCTGGCTTGCGTCAAAGCGGATGCTTACGGACATGGTGCCGTCGAAGTGGCGCGCGAGCTGGAAAAAGCGGGCGTGGACTATTTAAGCGTGGCCTTCCTGGACGAAGCCATTCAGCTTCGGCAGGCGGGAATTCAGGCGCCTGTTCTGGTGCTTGGATATACACCGCCCGAAGGCATTCCGGCAGCCTGGGAGCATCGGGTTACGGTAACGGTGTTCAGCCCGGAGGTGCTGGAAGCCATTGCGGCTCTGCCGGAGGAAAGCCTGATACGGCCCTTGAAGGTGCACATCAAGATTGACAGCGGCATGGGCCGATTGGGACTTCTTCCCGGCGAAGGCGCCGTAGCGTTCATCGAGGAGGCCATGGGATTGCCGCAGGCTGAGGTGGAAGGGATGTTCACCCATTTTTCCAAAGCGGATGAAGAAGATAAAAGCTATACACTGGAGCAATACCGGCGTTTTACTAGCGTAGTGGTCGCTCTTAAGGAAAGAGGCACAAGCCTCCCGATTATACATACGGGAAACAGTGCCGCCGCGATCGACACTCCGGAGCTGTCCTACAACATGGTACGCATCGGAATCAGCTTGTACGGACTCTACCCTTCGGACGAAGTCAACCGGCAAAAGGTGGCGCTGACCCCGGTATTGACGCTGAAGACAAAGGTTGCATACGTCAAAACGCTTCCCCCTCATTGGGGCGTAAGCTACGGCGCAAGATATGTGACGGACACGGATGAGACCATCGCCACGCTTCCGATCGGCTACGCGGACGGATATTCCCGGATGCTGAGCGGTAAGGCGGAGGTACTGATCCGCGGACGCCGCGTGCCTGTCGTCGGGACGATATGCATGGACCAGTGTATGGTTACGTTGCAATCTTTTGCCGAAGAGGCGAAAGAAATTCAAGTCGGTGAAGAGGTTGTACTCATCGGCCGGCAGTCCGGCGAAAGCATTTCGGCGGATGAGCTGGCATCCTGGCTAGGTACCATTCATTACGAAGTCATCTGCATGATCGCAGGCCGGATCCCCCGCTTTTATATCCGAAACGGGGCGCCTTACACCTTAAGCAATCCTTTGATCAGCCAAGTGAATTAAACCGGACTTAACCTTTTGTTAGGGGAAGAAGGAATAACTTGCATGCGTCTCGAATATACAATTGTGACGAGATTGTCTGTACGGAAATGCCGACTGTAGTTTATAATGGAATGCAGCATACCTGATATACCTTCGGCATATATATTCCTTTGTATAAATTTCCTTGAATAAAGTTATACTGGTGCACAAGGGTGTGAAGGTTGTGGGGGTGGAAGAAAAGGTGGCTAATATGCAGAATACCAAGAGGATTATGATCAGCTTGCCGGATCATCTTTTGCAGGAAGTGGATGGCATCGTTGCTATGGAGAATTCCAACCGCAGTGAACTTATCAGGCAGGCCATGAAGCTGTATTTGCTTGAACGGAAGAAACGATATATCCGGGAGTCCATGCAGCGCGGCTATATGGAAATGGCCAAAATCAATTTAACCATGGCTTCTGAAGCGTTTCATGCGGAGGAAGATGCAGACAGCACTCTAGGCCGCTTAGTGAGCGGGGTGTAAACATTGATCGTAAAACGCGGCGACGTTTTTTTTGCGGATCTTTCACCCGTTGTCGGTTCTGAACAAGGTGGAGTGAGACCGGTGCTGATCATCCAGAATGATATCGGCAACCGTTTTAGCCCTACGGTGATCGTAGCGGCTATTACGGCCCAGATTCAAAAAGCCAAACTGCCGACGCATGTGGAAATCGATGCGGCTTCGCATGGCTTTGACAGGGACTCTGTGATATTGCTGGAGCAAATCCGAACCATTGATAAGCAGAGACTGACAGACAAAATCACACATCTTGACGAGGAAACGATGAAAAAGGTGGATGATTCCCTGCAGATCAGTCTGAGCTTGATCGACTTTTAACTTAACGTGCAAACCAAAAGGCGTGCCCCTGCGGGCTCGCCTTTTGTTCATTTTTGTACCCGCGGGCTTTGCGCTTGTTTCCCCATAACATGTCACATAAGTCCATTGTGTAAGGCAGATGATCCATGTACCTTTGAAGTATCAAATAAAGAGCGGACAAGGCCGGGAAAGACCGGCTACAAGGCAAGCCCGCTTAAGCTACGGAGGGATATATGGGTATTCATGTTGATTCCAGACAGCAGCTGTTCCATTTGCAAACCAAAGGCGCAAGCTATGTATTTCAGATTCTGCCTTCGGGCTATGCGGCACATTTGTATTACGGGAAAAGGCTGCGTGCGAGCGATCTCAGCTGGCTGCTGGTCACGCAGGAGCGCTGTTCGTTCAGCCCGACTCCGCTGCCGGAAGACCGCAGCATTTCGCTGGATACGCTGCCGCAGGAGCTTCCGGTATACGGTACGAGCGATTACCGCACGCCAATGCTGCAGGTGAAGCTGCCAGACGGCACGACCATCACGGAATTTAAGTACGTCTCGCATCGCGTGCAGCAGGGCAAGCCCGGTCTTGAGGGGCTGCCGTCGGTTTATGTGGAACGGGAAAGCGAAGCGGAGACCCTGCTAGTCCATCTGCAGGACCTTGCTTCGGGGCTCCACGTCGAACTGGTCTACACGGTGCTGGAGGATCATGATGCCATGACGCGTTCGATGCGCATCGTCAATGACAGCGGGAATAACGTGGAGCTTCTGAGAGCGCTGAGCGCCAGCGTCGATTTTCCGCATATGGATTACGAATGGCTGCAGCTGTCCGGCGCCTGGACGCGGGAGAGGGATATTGTGCGCCGTCCGCTTGCCTATGGCATGCAGGGCGTGGAAAGCCGCCGGGGCGCGAGCAGCCATCAGCAGAATCCGTTTGCCGCGCTGTTGTCGCCGGGGGCGGACGAGGACCAGGGGGAAGTGTATGGCTTCAGCTTGGTTTACAGCGGCAGCTTCATCGCGCAGGCCGAGGTAGATCAGTTCCGGACGGCCCGGCTGTCGATCGGCATCAATCCGTTTGATTTTGAGTGGCTGCTGGAACCCGGGGAGAGCTTTCAAACACCGGAAACGGTGATGGTTTATTCTGCGGAAGGACTGGGCGGCATGTCCCGCATCTACCATAAGCTCTATCGCGAGCGTCTTGCGCGGGGACGGTTCCGCGATCAGGAGCGCCCGGTTCTCGTGAATAACTGGGAAGCGACGTATTTTAATTTTAACGCGGAGAAAATCGAGAACATTGCAAAAGCCGGCCAGGAGCTCGGGATTGAGCTGTTCGTGTTGGACGACGGCTGGTTTGGGCATCGCGACCGCGATGATTCCTCGCTTGGCGACTGGAAGGTCGATCTGAACAAGCTGCCTGCCGGCTTGGATGACCTCGTGCACAGGGTTAACCATCTCGGCATGCAGTTCGGTTTATGGTTCGAACCGGAGATGGTTTCGCCGGACAGCGACCTTTACCGCCAGCATCCGGACTGGTGCCTGCATGTTCCCGGACGCCGACGCACGGAGGGCAGGCAGCAGCTGATCCTTGACTTTTCTCGTCAGGATGTCCGGGACGAGATCGTGCGCATGATCAGCGAAGTGCTGGGCAGCGCGCCGATTACGTACGTGAAATGGGACATGAACCGCAATATGACGGAGATCGGCTCGGCATTGCTGCCGCCGCAGCGGCAGCGGGAGACCGCGCACCGCTATATGCTAGGATTGTATGATGTCATGGAACGGATCACATCCGCTTTTCCGCATATTCTGTTTGAAAGCTGCTCGGGCGGCGGCGGACGCTTCGATCCGGGAATGCTGTATTACATGCCGCAGACGTGGACGAGCGACAATACGGATGCCGTATCACGCCTTCGCATCCAGTACGGCACCAGCATTGTGTACCCGGTGAGCTCGATGGGCTCGCATGTCTCCGCGGTTCCGAACCATCAGGTGAACCGCACGACGCCGCTGGATATGCGCGGTTTGGTCGCGATGTCGGGCAACTTCGGGTACGAGCTGGATTTGACGCGCTTTAGCGATGAGGAGAAAGAGCAGGTCAAGCAGCAAGTCGCCTTGTATAAGGAGATTCGCGGCCTTGTGCAGTTCGGTCTTCATTATCGTCTGCTGAGCCCCTTTGAAGGTAATGAAACAGCCTGGATGTTCGTGGCGGAGGACGGCAGCGAAGCAGCCGTATTCTATTTCCGCGTGCTGTCCGAGTCTAATGCGCCGCTAAGCCGTCTGAAGCTGAAGGGGCTGGATGCGGGCGCAGATTATTCGATCCATGGAAAAGAAGGCATCTATGGAGGCGATGCTTTGATGTACGCGGGGATTTCCATCGGGGAGCAGCGCGGGGATTTCCACAGTGAGCTGATTCGATTGAAACGCATATAACGGCAATGAAAAAGACCATCCCTTTTCACGGAAATAGGATGGTCTTTTTTTTCTTTTATTAAAAATTCAGGGTCATGTTAAGCCGAGCTGTTGTATAATCCTGATTCACTTTTTTGTCACGAGAAGTAAAAAGTAACTCATTTCAGAATCGTTCTTTGTACATCCGCTAAGGGTATATTGGGTTCCATCCTGTACATCTTCACTTGTCACGTTGGCACAACGATCCGTTCGTATCCCATTATTGCTACCACCAAATGCATCATTTGAATTATCGTAGGAGTAGCTGATTTCTTCACCGTTGTACTTCAAATCCTTATATATCGGGTCTCCCTCGTCAGTATAACCCGTGATTCTAATACGATCTGCCTTTTTGCTTTCGAGGTTAGCGAGGAAACGATCGAATTTTTCAACGTTGTAGACTTTGCTTAGATATACCACATCGCCTTTGCTGATCGCTTTATCGAATGAATAAGCTTTGCTTTTGGCGCTTGATTCATCATCATGATGGGAACAACCCCATAAACTCCCCAGTACAGATACGGACACCATAAAAAATATTAATTTTTTCATCGCAGCGGCCCCCGTTACAAAATTTACCTGGCCTTTACATAACGTATTTAATTCTAAAAAAGTTTCAATCATTCATACACAAGGCTGGCGACAACGTTGAACCATTCCTTGGCGTAGTGAATTTCGATGCCATATCCATCGCCAATTCGCTTGTCCAATACGCTCTTCGCACCCTGAAACGGAACCCGTAAGGTTATTTCGCGAGAGGGCTTTTTGGAGTTGGTCGCTATATTTTCAGGGGAATCAGGGGAAAAAACGCACGCAGAAGAAGCTTCTGCCATCATTGTTTGCCTCTTCCAAAGATGCCCGCTGGAAATGTAGGCAAAAGTTTGTGATAATATACAAGAACCATGCTTTACTTTTTAGAATAACGTCTAAATTTATCTAGACCTTCACTTGAACTCCGATCCTCGCATACAAAGAGGCGGAGACCGGAATTTTACATGACGAAAATGAAATGTATGGACAACGCTAATAAACGAACGTTATATACCTGACTTTGCATTTTTCACGCATAACAAGCGATTGATACGGGGAAAGAGGGATTTCATATGACAGAAAAGCTGATGGAAATGAACACGGAAGAACAGAAAGCCAAGGAACAGGAACGCATCATACAGCAGACCGCAAAGGAATTGCAGCTTTCGCTCAAGCAGATCCGCACGACGGTGGAGCTCTTGGATGAAGGCAATACAATTCCTTTTATTGCGCGTTACCGTAAGGAAATGACCGGGGAGCTCGATGAAAATCAGCTGCGGGATATCGAGGAACGCGTAGGCTACCTGCGGAACCTCGAGGAGCGCAAGCGGGAAGTCATCCGGATCATCGATGAGCAGGGCAAGCTGACGGGAGAGCTGAAGTCTGCGATCGAGAAAGCGGTCAAGCTGCAGGAAGTGGAGGACTTGTACCGTCCATACCGGCAAAAACGCAAAACCCGCGCCAGCGTGGCCAAGGAAAAGGGGCTCGAGCCGCTCGCGAACTGGATCATGGAGCAGCCGAAGCAGGGAGATTTGCGGCAGGAGGCCGCCAAATACGTCGACGCCGAAAAAGGCGTGGAAAGCACGGATGATGCTGTGGCCGGAGCCATGGATATTTTGGCGGAAAATATGGCGGATGACGCGACGATCCGTTCCTGGGTGCGCCGCTATACGATGGACCATGCGATGCTGACCTCGGAGGCGAAGGATGCAGAGCAGGAATCGGTGTATGAAAACTACTACAGCTACCGGGAGCTGGCCAAAAAGATGCCGCCTCACCGGATTCTGGCGATTAACCGCGGCGAGCGCGAAAATATTCTGAAGGTAGGGCTCGAAGTATCGGCCGATCCGATTCATCATTTCATGGCGCGCCAGGTGATCCAAGGAGCTTCTGTCGTGAAGGACGTTCTGACGGCCGTGATCGAGGATGCCTACAAGCGTCTGATCGCGCCATCCATCGAGCGGGAGATCCGGGCGGAATTAACGGAAAAAGGCGAGAACCAGGCGATCTCGATCTTCTCCGGCAACCTGCGCAGCTTGCTTTTGCAGCCGCCGGTCAAGGGCAGATGCGTGCTTGGCGTTGACCCGGCATACCGGACAGGCTGTAAGCTGGCCGTCGTGGACGACACGGGCAAGCTGCTGGAGGTGGCCGTGACGTATCCGACACCGCCGAACAACAAACGGAAAGAAGCAGCGGAGAAATTCCGCGAGCTTATTACGAAGTACGGCATTCAGCTGATCGTCATCGGCAATGGCACGGCTTCCCGCGAAACCGAGCAATTCGTGGCGGAAGTCATCGGCGAATTGAGCGACTTGAATTTAGCTTATCTGATCGTCAACGAAGCCGGAGCGAGCGTGTACTCGGCTTCCAAGCTGGCGCAGGAAGAGTTCCCGGAGCTGGACGTGGCGGAACGCAGCGCGGTTTCCATTGCCCGCCGGGTACAGGACCCGCTGGCAGAGCTGGTTAAGATCGAGCCGAAGGCGATCGGCGTCGGACAATACCAGCATGACGTATCGCAAAAGCATCTGGACGAAAGCCTCAAGGCCGTGGTGGAGTCCGCGGTTAACCATGTGGGCGTGGACGTGAATACGGCTTCTCCGTCGCTGCTGTCTTATGTGGCTGGCGTTAACGCGACCTTGGCCAAAAACATCGTGAAATACCGCGATTCGAACGGGAAATTCAACAGCCGCAAGCAGCTGCAGAGCGTGCCGCGCCTCGGCGCCAAAACCTATGAGCAGTGCATCGGCTTCATGCGCATCTCAGATGGGGATAACCCGCTGGATCGTACTCCGATCCACCCGGAATCTTACCCGGTCGTAGACCGTTTGTTCAAGGAGCTTGGCATCGGCATGGACAAGCTGGGAACGCAGGAGCTGGCGAATCTGCTGGCGCAGCAGTCCGTGGAGCAGCTGGCCGCGGCGCTGGAGGTAGGCGTGCCGACACTGCGTGATATTTTGGAGAGCTTGCAGCGTCCGGGCCGCGACCCGCGCGAAGAGCTGCCGCTGCCGATTTTCCGGACGGATGTACTCAAGATCGAAGATTTGCTGCCAGGGATGGAGCTTCAAGGAACGGTCCGCAACGTGATCGATTTCGGCGCGTTCGTGGATATCGGCATCAAGAGCGACGGACTTGTGCATATTTCACAGCTAAGCGACGGCTATGTGAAGCATCCGATGGATGTCGTGTCGGTTGGGGATAACGTAACGGTATGGGTGTTGAACGTGGATTTGAAGAAAGGCCGTGTCGGGCTTACGATGCGCCAGCCGAAGGATCAGCAGCAATAAAACCGGCCCGAAGCCGCTATCGCAGCATCAACGGATAACAAAACAAGCCCCTTTTTAAAAATGGAAGATCCAGGGGCTTGTTTCGTTGTGTTCATTTTCTTATGATTTGATGAATTTAAGAGCATCAGGACGAGGGATTGGTTTCCGAGCCGTCAGTAGCGGCCTCCTGCTTCTTTCTGGCGCGAAAACGCCGGACCTTCATCAGGTTGCCGCACATTTTATCGTCGCAGTACCGCTTGGATCGGTTGCGCGTATCGTCGTAATATACCCAGAGGCAGTCCGGATTGCCGCAGATGCGGATCCGCGAAAGCTCGCCGCAGGCCAGCGTAGACGCAAAGGAGGCTGAAATTTCGGCCATCACTTGCGTCCAATTGGCGTTCACAGGGATTTCCTGAAGCTGTGGCCCATGTTCTTGGGTCATGACCAAGCGGCGGTATACGGGTCCCGCATTCATCCACTGGTTGAGCTGTTCGATATGGCCTGCGTTCGGTTCATGCCCGGAAACGATCTGCTGGACTGTGTCCAGCAAAAAGTGCCGCAGCCTTCGCATTTCATTTCGCTCCTCCTCGGTGGGGAACGCTTCCGCGCAGACCCGATCCTGCTTCATGAACCAGGTGAGCCATTTTTCCTGTTCGAGCCGATCCTCGGAGCGGCCGCTGCCGCGCCAATCATGCCACATGCTGTTGATGAAGTCATCCCAAAGCATTGCAGTTCATCCTTTCTATATGAGCATTGTAGCAAGCCTGCGAGGCTTTTGCTATCTTTTGCCCAAGCATCGGAAAAGGGATTCCGAACGGAATGGAGGATGATTTGGAATAAATTTCTTGTCTATGCCAAATGAATATGTTAGAGTGTTTGTAACGACCTAATATTAATTACAGTGGTTACAAAACGAAATGGAGGCGACAGGCATGAACATCCGGGAGCTTTTGCTGCAATATTGGGATAACAGTATGGACCAAGAGGATTGGTACCCGCCGCTCGGTCCCGCGCTGAAGGAAGTGACGCTGGAGCAGGCGGTTTGGAAGCCTCGAATGGGTGCGTCGAACAGCATTTGGGAGAACGTTCAGCATTTGCTGTATTACAAGGAACGCATTTTGGGCCGAATGACGGACCCGGATGGACTGCCCGCGCATATCGGCAACGAAGAAACATTCCGCATTCCGGAAATCAGCGGGCAGGCATGGGAAGAGGCGCGGACAAAGCTCGAACAGCTCCATGCCCAATTGCGAAGCCAGCTCGAACGGATGCCGGAGGACGAACTGGAGAGAGAACCGGAGCGTTTCCAAAGCTTGATTACCCATGATGCTTACCATACGGGACAAATTGTGTTATTGCGCAAGCTGCAGGGCTCCTGGCCGGCGACAAGAAGCTTTTCGTAGGGTGCTGTGCAAGCATTTCGGGTGAGATGAAGCCGGAGTGAAGATATTTCTTGGGAAGCTATTATATGAGAAAATGTAAAAAACCAAGCCGGACATTATGTCCGGCTTGGTTTTTGCGTACGGGCGTGTTATGGATTTGGAAATCCGGCTTATGGGTGATCCGTGCCTTCGCCCGCTGAATTGCGGTAAAAGAACCAGCAATCGTTCAGCAGCTTGATTTGGCGTCTGTCCTTTTTGCGAAAGGCGCGTGTCAGTTGATTGCAGAGCCATTGCGGCAAGGGTATCTCCTCCTCTTGCTAAACCTTATGTATGGATAGCATATGGGGAAGAAGCCCAAAGCGTGCAGGTCTACGTCGTTTTATGGCATAAAGAAAATCGCTTATGCTCGGGTTATGCGAATTCTTCCTCGTACCATTGCTCCAGCTGGGCCTGCAGGGCACGGATTTCGGTAAGCAGGGATACCAGCGGATAGTTCGTTTCGTTCAAGGAGGCAAAAGAGCGTTCCAGATCGTTGATGTAATCAAGTCCGCCGATGATCGCGGCATCCTCCTGAAGCAGCTCGAGCTTGTCGCATTCGGCTACGGCGAGCGGAAGGACGGGCGTCCCTTCGGCCGTAAGCTTGCTGACTTCCTTATGAAGCCTCAGGTTCAGCGCGCTGAGCTGGTAAGCATAATCGGCTGGCATCTCCACATACTGGAGCTTGTCTTTTAACTGTAAAATCACGTAACGCATGTTTGGCATCATGTTAAGTTCCCCCTCCATACTTGCTGCATTGCTTGTCGGTGCATCCTTTACTTGACAGTGTAGCTTAGGCAGAAGTTAAAATTCAAGTAGGACAAGCGGAAAGGATGTAGCAGGCTTATGCCATCGATGAGCAATGACGAACTGCAGGTCTGGGTGGAGAGCGTGTCGCTGGACAGCTTTGGCGTGCCCTTTCGGCATCGGGCGACTTTTAATGCAAGGCTCTCTTCCACAGGCGGGCGTTATTTTACCAAAAGCCATGATATCGAGATCAATCCTCATCAGCTGGAGGAAAACGGCAAGGAGGAAGTGGAGAAGATCATTAAGCATGAGCTTTGCCACTATCATCTTCATTTGGCGGGGAGAGGGTACAAGCATCGCGATCAGGATTTTAAAAGGCTGTTGCAGCATGTCGGGGGAAGCCGGTTCTGTACCTCGCTGCAAAGCCGTGGAAGCCGCAAGGTACAGCCGTACCGTTACGTGCTGGTATGCCGCGACTGCGGGATGAAATATATGCGCAAACGCAAGGTGGATACGCGGCGTTTCCGGTGCGGAAAATGCAGGGGAAAGCTGCATCAGCAAGCGCTTGACTCATCCCCTAAATCATGATAAATTATTGATTGTTACCACTTGTAAACGTTCCCTGATAGCTCAGTTGGTAGAGCACTCGACTGTTAATCGAGTTGTCACAGGTTCGAGTCCTGTTCGGGGAGCCATTTCTTTGGAGAGATACCCAAGTGGCTATAAGGGGACCCTCTGCTAAGGGGTTAGACTGCGTAAGCGGTGCGAGGGTTCGAATCCCTCTCTCTCCGTTCTAGCAATAGCATCGCAAGAGCTCCCGCGCGAAAGCGCCGGGAGCTTTTTTGTGCAAAGGGATGAGAACCCTCAGGAGAGGGTTCGTCGGAGCATGAGCATCGGAAGGAATAGCATCGCAGTCCCGACCGGAGGGAGGGTATCCCTCTCTCTCCGTTCTAGCAATAACATCGCAAGAGCTCCCGCGCGAAAGCGCCGGGAGCTCTTTTGTGCAAAGGGATGAGAACCCTCAGAAGAGGGTTCGTCGGAGCATAGGCATCGGAAGGAATAGCATTTTTATCGAATCAGCGAAAAAAATGATGACAATCAAGCTGTCACCAATTTATTGCTATAATCGAAGTATAAGCAGATGCATGGCGCATTTTAATAATAGAAGGAGGTATTTCATTATGAATCCAAGTATATCCGTCTTGACCCTGGGAGTTGACGATTTGGAAAGAGCGCTGATCTTTTACCGGGATGGCCTGGGGCTGCCCACGGAAGGCATTATCGGAACGGAATTTGAGCACGGCGCCGTCGCGTTCTTTGACTTTCAGCCCGGCATGAAGCTGGCTATCTGGAAAAGGGACGACCTTATCCACGATGCGAACATCGTGAGTACCGCACCGAGCAGTGCGGAGTTTACGATCGGCCACAACGTCGCCAGCAAAGTGGCGGTCGACCAAGTGATGGAACAGGCGCGTCTGGCAGGAGCCACGATCACCTCCCCGGCGCATGATACGTTCTGGGGAGGGTACTCAGGCTATTTTCAGGATCCTGATGGTCATTTGTGGGAAATCGTCTGGAATCCCTCCTGGGAGTTTCCAGTGGAGTAAAGGAGGGAAGACGGGGAACGGCAAATGCATCCCCTCTTTTTTTGATTTTGAAGCCGGTCATATCTCCGTTTGGATATACATCGTCAAGAAGCTCCCACCGTTATCGGTTAGGAGCTTCTTAAACAGGGAAGAGAGGGGTTTTGAGTCCACCTTACTTCTCGTCCTGATATTCCTCTTCAAAGCCTTCGATGGCTCTTTCGCGTTTCGTGTTCTTGTGCTCCAGATTGTGAAGCTCTTGTCCGGAAATTTCATCCGCATGCTCGTCCAGGTAATCGTTGGTTTCCTGGATATTTTCGCGTGTGTTGTCGATCGCGTTTTGGATTTTTTCCGCATTATCGGAACGGTCATCTGGTTTAGCCATTGTTAGGTCTCCTTTATATGTGTTTGTGGGATCGGATTGGAACCATCCTTATATGTGACAAGCCAATCATAAGATGCCATGAGATGAACAAACTTATACATACCTACCAGTAAAAAATGCGGTGAAACAATCATTTGAAAAAACTCAAAAAAAGTACTTGTCATGTCCCAAAAATTCTGGTAAGATAATTTTTGTTGTCACGCTTTGTTAATAAGGCCCGTTGGTCAAGGGGTTAAGACACCTCCCTTTCACGGAGGTAACAGGGGTTCGAATCCCCTACGGGTCACTTTATTTACAACTTCGCTAAGGGATGAGAACCCAATAGGGTTCGTCGGAGCATAAGCTTCGATAGCGTTACATCGCAGTCTCGAGCGCAGCGAGAGTATCCCCTACGGGTCACTTTATTACAAACTTCGATAAGGGATGAGAACTTAACGAAGGTAAAAATTCTTTTTGGCACACATCCTAGTGAGTCAGCGAGAGCCATTAGCTCAGTTGGTAGAGCACCTGACTTTTAATCAGGGTGTCGAAGGTTCGAGTCCTTCATGGCTCACCAGTTTTATTTTCCCTATACGTGCGGTAGTGGTGGAATGGCAGACACGCTATCTTGAGGGGGTAGTGGGCGTACGCCCGTGGAGGTTCGAGTCCTCTCTACCGCACCATAATGACAACAGCACATCCTTGCGGAAGCAAGGATTTTTTTGTGTATAAATAAGTAAAAAAAGCTAAAGCGCACCCCGCTGTTTAATGGAGAGATTTTCCCGGAAGGGGAGCCTCTAACCGGTCAGCAGGAGGGTGCGCTTTTGACATTATATCATATTAATCATGGCAACTTTGTTATCTCTTCATAAGGATGTTACGGTGTCAATTCCGGAGCCTCGCGATGATGCGTTTGTTGCTCGTAGCTGTATGCGAGCTTGATCAATTCGGGTTCGCTGAAGGCGCGGCCGAAGAAATCGATGCCGACCGGCAGATGATCCGCTGTAAAGCCGGCTGGTACAGTGACGGTTGGCCACCCGGTGAAGGAGCTCAGTTTGAAGGCGTCTCCGGCTACCTGTTCTTCGCCGACTTTCACGGCTGTTTTGGATGAGGTCGGGAAGATCAGGGCGTCGAGTTGGTTATCTGCCATCATCTTTAGCACGGCATCCTGCACATATTTAGTACGGAACAGGACGATATCCTTATATTCCTGCGCATCCAATGATGTCCGGTTGTTTCGGTCGATAAGCGCCTTTTTAATCGAAGGATCGTACTTCCCGGAAGCGATCAATTCGTCAAGGGATTTGTACGGGGCAGCGTCTCCAAGCGATTTGAGGTAATCGTTAAACTGGAATTTGAATTCCCAGGCACTTAGGCTTCCGTATTTATTGATGATATCGAAATTCGGGATTTGTACGTTGTCGACGAGGATGGCGCCAGCGGCCTTCATTTCCTCGATTGCGCGGGAGGCAACGGAATTAACTTCGGCGTCGCTGCCGAAGACTTCTCGAACGATACCGATCCGGGCGCCTTTGAGACCGTCTTTATCCAGATAGTCGGTGTAATCTTTGGGCACGAAGCCTACGCTTTTCGCTGTTGCGATATCATGGGGATCATAGCCTGCCGTCGCATTCAGGATCAATGCAGCGTCGGCAACGGTACGGGCAATGGGGCCGCCGGTATCCTGGGTAAGCGCCAGTGGAGCGATCCCATCACGACTGGATAAGCCGACGGTCGGGCGGATGCCGACCAGGCTGTTGAACGAGGAAGGGATCCGGATGGATCCGCCGGTATCGGTGCCCATGCCGACGGCGGCGAGGTTCGCGGCAACTGCGGCAGCTGTGCCGCCGCTGGAGCCTCCGGGCACGCGGGTCGGGTCGTATGGATTAAGCGTTTGCCCGCCCATTGAGCTGACGGTCGTATAACCAAAAGCGAATTCATGCAGGTTTGCTTTGCCGATGATAATGGCGCCGGCATCCCTTAATTTTTTGACCTGTGCCGCGTCATCTGGCGGGGTTACGCCTTTCAGGCCGATGTTACCCGATGTCGTTGGCATATCGTATGTATCGTAATTATCTTTGACGATCACCGGTATGCCGTGAAGCGGGCTGCGTTCCCCTGTGGCCGCTCGCTCCATGTCGAGCTGCCTGGCGGTATCAAGCGCCTTTGCATTTAGGGTGAGAATACTGTTCAGGCTCGGCCCTTGGTGATCATATTTTGCGATCCGGTCCAAATACTGCTGCACCAGTTTTTCGGAAGTGAGACGTCCGGTTTCCATTGCCTTTTGCATATCCGCGATGGTAGCTTCGGTCAGCTGGAAAGGCTGCAAATACTGATAGAGACGGTAGACGATGGCGGCTGCTTCCCGATGGGTTAGCATTTTGCCGTAGCCGAACGTTTGAGGGGATTTACCCTGCATCAGCTCTGCTGTGTATACATTGGAAATCGCTTTTTCGTAGGGGCTGTTTGGAGCGATATCCTTATAGGCGATCGATTTGGCATAAGGTACATTAATGGCTGAATTCAGAAGAGAAGCTGCTTTCTCGCGTGTCAGGTGTTCTTTGTCATTCGATGCGGCGAGAGATACGCTGGAACCAGCAGCTTCCGCGGCCCGTTTCACAGCTTCGGCGAACTCGGCGGTAGTGATCGGTGAACTGCTTAAAGTGAGGGAAGTCAGCGATTGGGGCATCCAGCTCGGGGACGAGGCTTCCGTCTTCTCGCTGCCGGAGGCGGGGGAGACTGCCGGAGAGGCGGACGCGATGATCGGGGTAAGGGATAGAGCAGAGATAAGTAGAAGCGTTAGTAGATTTCTTTTAAAACTCTTCATAGATTCTCCTCCTGTTATAAAAGATGCCATATCGCGAAAGGAAAGGCTTTGTTCAAAATCCCTGCACCCCGTGATGGAGAAATCTATGGCGGATAAGCAGGGAATGGGGATAAACAAGAGGCCTTTCTATCGTCGTTGCAGTCTATTATAGCGGAGGAAATCTAACATGAATTGTATAAAACGGAAGATGTGTCAGCTATTATGACATAATATATTTAAGATTGGTGCAGGAGATGCGTTAACCAGCTTGTCGGGCATTCCCGGGAAAATTTTTTGAACTCGCGGATGAAATGAGCTTGGTCGTAATACCCGGACTCTGAAATAATATCGACATAGGTGTTATTGCGGGGCTGCAGCAGTTTGGCGACGGCCGATTGAAAGCGCGTGATTTGGCAAAATGTTTTGGGAGGCATCCCGACGAATTTCTCGAAAACGCTGCGGACATGCCGGGTTGAACAGTTCAACATTTCGGATAGATCGATCAGGTTCATATTTCCGCGGGAGATGTAAATCTGCTCGATGGCAAGCATAAGCTCTTTTGCGCCTTTTTCTGTTTTTGGCAAAGATGTGCTCCGAAGGAGGTTGATCTCCTGCTGGAAGGCTGAAATTCGGCTGGAAAAGGATAAAGTCCCTGACTGAATTTTTGGACAGCGGTCGGAGGGGAGAAATTCATGCAGCGGAACAGAACGGTTCGCCAGTTTTTTCATGGGGATGAAAGCGAAGGGGGCAAGAGACGCAGGGAACATTCTGGCGGCAAAATACGTTGTTCCTGACTGAAGTATAAGGTCTGCGCGGCTGCTGATGCTGCCGTATACTCTTGGAATGGATACGTTGCTGCCATAGGGGAACAGAATGTCTAGCCAACCTCCGGGAAGGACGGGACAGCGCCCGGAATGCTCCATGGGGATGGAAAATTGATAAAAGAGAACGGGGAAGCTGGATGGAAAATGGACCGGTTGTTCGATATAGTCATCGAAATGTTGGGCAAATCCCGGCTGTAGGGGCGGGAAAATCTCGAAGGCTGTTGCTGCGGCTGCGGGCTTGTGGTTCATCGATATCTCTCCTTCGCAGGGAATGGTTTATATTAAAAAAAGGCAATGTGCTGCTGGAAGCAGCCTTTGCCTTTTTTGATTATGGGTCATGAACGTTTCGGACAGTTCCGGAGTGGAAGGGGCTAAGCGATGTGAGGGCTGGTTGCCTTCGATTCATAGTGTTCTTTCGCGAGGATATCCTTCTCAAGCAGCCAAGCCTTTTCCATTTCTGCCGTCCATTTGCTTGCCAACATTTTGGCGTCCTGGCGGGGGAGGCTGATGGAGAGTGCGCTACCGTATACGCATGTGCACACAGCGGATTGTATGTAGCCGTACACGGCTTGGTCACAGCTTATGCTGAGTTGATAGTTGATGTATGCATGTACGGTGGCCAAGCTGGCAGGACTGAGATTTTTCAGCGTGATCTCCTCCAGGATGGCTAGGTTTAACCATGGATACAGGACTTGAGCCAGCTTGACGAGTCTCTTTCCTTGTTTTTTGGCGATATCGTATTCCCGCGCCGATACGTTCCGGCCGAGCAGATTGTTGTCGATACGGGCTATTAAAGAGATGTCCGACTGCTCGGCTGCCTCGTAAACGGCTTGGATGGCGGTACCGTCTTGCCGGACGATCCGGTTCATCATGGGATGAAGGAAAAATCCTTCAAGCTCTCTCTGGGTTTGAATACGTCCGTCTGAAATACGGTTTCTTAAGTCAAACAAGCAGTTGAAGCCTCCAACCGACAAATCATGCTCCAGCATTTGCACGTAATCAAGCAGTTTGGTGCTTTTGTCGTTCAACAGGGGTCACCTCCATGAAGGAATGTATTCGTTTTGAAATAAAATATGATAAATTTTGCGTTATATACATGTTATTAAATACTACATAATCTATGTTGTTTATCGAATTCACTAATATAATTGTGATATAATATCACATATTATTTGGGATTTGTCAATAAATTCAAATAAAATACCTGGTATTAACTCTATTTGTGTTATTGAATATAACATAAACTATTTCGACCGAATCAAAACATGAATGAATGTTGTCCCGAATCCGATGGCGAATGAACTGCTTGGGTTACAAAGAGCGGTTTGGTTATGATATGATACTTTCATATGATAATGATAACCATTCTCAATTAAAAGGCGGTAATGGGATTGACGATAGATTCAAGCAACCTGGTCAGGGATGTACTGAGTGCGAGATTGTGGGAAGTGGATTTTTTTCGCGGATTGGGACTGCGGCGGGAATTACAGTTAGCGGTGCAGCATGCTTTAATTGTGCTTTTAAATGGGGAGGCGAGCCTGGAGCTCGAGGATCGGGTCATCCGGATGGGGGAGGGCAGCGCATATCTGTGCCCGGCCGGCAGAACCTTTGGCGTTCGTGGTCACGCATCGGAAGAGGTGACGGTTGCGGTGTTTCATTTCAGCCTCTATTTTGCGGATCCGTCCCAAAAAGAGACGATGCATGAAGTCGCCGACGTAATGGAGATGCTTCACGAAAATAAGATAGGCTCCATGTCTCCGCGACGATTGCATACCATATGCCGTAAGGTGTACATGCTTGCACACCAGGAAGAACCCGTAAGACGATGGCGGGCCCAATTGGACTTTCAGGAGATGCTGTATGAGCTGGTCTCAGGTGGCGCCAACGACTCGAGCATGGATAAGGCGGAAGCGCTGGAACGGGCAAAAGCCATGATCGAGGAGCGGTACGCCGAAGAACTGACGATCGACCGGCTCGCAGAGGTTGCAGGGTTCAGCGTAAACTATTTTGCGGACATGTTCAAAAAAACGTACGACCGCAGCGTCATGGATTATGTGACGCAGGTACGAATGAATAAGGCGAAGCAGCTGATGCTTGGATCGGAGAGCTTGCTGAGGGAAATTGCGCATGCAGTTGGTTACCGGGATGAGTTTTATTTCAGCAGGAAGTTCAAAAAGGAATTTGGCCTGTCTCCTACGGCGTACATGAAAATAAAAAGAAACAAAATCGCCCTCTACGGTTCCACCGCGCTGCTGGGTTATATGACTCCGCTCGAGATGATTCCGTTTGCCGCTCCCCTGCACCCGAAGTGGTCGGCAGAGTACCATACCCTCGCGTTGGAAATTCCCGTCCATCTGGATGCCTACCGCCAAAATCACAACAAAGCGGACAATCTGGCCAAGCTGGAAGAAGTACAGCCCGATCGGATTATTTGTATCAAGGAGCTTGATTTATGGGAGAAGGAAAAACTAAGGCAAATCGCGCCAGTCTACGAGCTTAGCCTGGAAACGGAGGATTGGCAAGGGGAGCTGCGCCAACTGGCATTCGAGCTGGACCGGACCGAAGAGGCAGAGCAGTGGCTGAAAGCTTTTACCCGGAACATATCCCGGCAGCAGCAGCTGGTCTCCCAAGGCCTGCAGAACGCTTCCGTTATCGCCTTACGCGTCTGCGGTCAACGGCTTACATGCAATCATAGCCGGGCCGTTCAAGAGGTGCTGGTTCATTTGCTCGGCTGCCGCTTGTCGGATCTTCCGGGAGGAATGAACAGCGAAGTGACCATGAACGATCTGAACTCGGCGGAGGCGGAGAACATGCTGGTTCTGGTCCGGCAGGACTCGGAAACGTTGGCTTTTTGGAAGCAGCTCTCCGCATCTCCCGAATGGCTGTCCCTGCGTCCTGTTCGGACGGGAAGGGTACATACGATTTCTTCTTACCCGTGGCGGGAATATTCTCCCATGGCCATCGAACGTATGGTTGAAAGGGCGGTAAAAATCCTAACCGGGAAAAATCCATGAGAAATCGTGAAAAAGTCCATGGCGAAATGGATGTTCCTCCTTTACTATCAATAATGATAATCATTATCAATTAAAGAAGGAACGTCGAAGGGAGAAATCAGAGAGAAATGAAAAGAATGAAGCTATGGATCGGGGTACTGCTGGTGTTTACCGTCTTGCTGGCGGGCTGCGGCAAAGAGAACGCCGCTACGGAGACGAACACGTCCCAAACATTGCAAACGGCTGAAGGGAATCAGCCTGCCGCCAAAACGGAGGAGACTTCGGCATCGTCGGATACGAAAGTCGTGAAATATCTGGACAAGGAGTACACGCTCCCCTCTCATATAGAACGCATCGTCATTGTCGGCGCCGTGGAGGCCATGGAGGATTCCATCGTCTTGGACGTCCATCCGGTCGGTGCCATTACGTTTTCAGGTAAATACCCGCCGCTCTTCGAATCCATCACCCAAAACGCGACGCCGATCGGGGAAAAGATGGAGCCAAACTTTGAGACCATTTTGTCACTCAAGCCGGACGTCATCCTGGGCTCCAGCAAATTCAAGCCTGAGGTCATCGAAAAGCTGGAAAAAATCGCGACAACGATACCGTACTCGCATATTTCGACCAATTGGGAAAACAATCTGAAGCTTCTGGGCGAGCTGAGCGGCAAGCAGGAGCAAGCGGAGCAGGCGATCGCCAAGTACAAAGAGGACCTGGAAGCGGGCAAATCCCAAATCGGGGACGGCATAAAGGATAAAAAGGTTGTTGCGGTGCGGATCCGTCAGGGTGAATTATACATCTACCCGGCGGGCGTGTTCTTCAACCCGGTTCTCTACGAGGATCTCGGATTCACCGTGCCTGCCGAAGTCCAGGCTGCGAAAGCGCAGGAGCTGGTATCGAAAGAGAAATTTGCCGAGATGAACCCGGATTACCTGTTCATTCAATTCTCGCCGGACGAAAACAAGGATACGCCGAACGCACTGGACGATTTCGAAAAGGATCCGATCATGAAAAGCCTGACGGCGTTTAAAACCGGCAAAGTGTTCGTCAATGTGGTCGATCCGCTTGCGCAGGGCGGCACGGCATACAGCAAGATCGAATTCCTGAAGGCGGCTTTATCCAAGCTTGCCGAAAAATAATTCATTGACCCAGCTTACAAAGTAAGGCGTGTTGAACATGCGGTTAAAACGTACGCTGCCGGCGGTTATTCTTGGAATAGCGCCGGCAGCCATTATATTGTTGATATTTGCTTCGGTTTTATACGGGGCCAAAAGCATCACGGCCGGGGAAATCTGGAATGCCGTCACGGCTTTTGATCCGGATAACGTGGATCATCAGATCATCATCAGCTCCCGGCTGCCGAGGGTGGTCGGGGCCTTGATGATCGGCGCCTTCCTTGCGGTGTCGGGAGCCTTGATGCAGGGCATGACGCGGAACTATCTGGCTTCGCCCTCCATCATGGGCGTTTCGGACGGCTCCGTTTTCGCCGTGACGCTGTGCATGGTTTTTTTGCCGCACGCGAATCCGGATATGTATATCGTCAGCTCGCTCATCGGTTCGGCAATCGGAGCTGCCCTCGTGTTCGGGCTGGCCTGGTGCATCCCCCATGGCCTCAGCCCGGTAAAGCTGGCGATCCTCGGATCGATTGTCGGCACCTTTCTAAGCGGGACAGCCCAAGCCTTGTCGAGTTATTTTCAAGTATCGCAAAACATCAGCTTTTGGTATAACGCCAGGCTTCATCAAATGGATCCCGAGATGATCCGGATCAGCATTCCGTTTGCCGTCGTCGGACTGGCGCTAGCGGTCGCCATATCCAAATCCGTGTCGGCGCTGTCCCTCGGGGAGGAGATAGCCACGGGCCTCGGTATTCGCACCTGGCTGACGAAGGGGCTGGCGATCCTGGCCGTCATTCTGCTTACCGGCGTCTCGGTGGCGCTGGCGGGCAAGGTGGCTTTCGTGGGACTGATCATTCCCCACATCGCGCGCTTGTTCGCCGGGGCCGATTATCGCTGGATCATCCCGGTATCGGGCGTGCTGGGCGGCATTTTTCTGGCCGCTTGCGATATTGCGGCCCGTTTTATCAACTATCCGTTTGAAACGCCGGTAGGCGTCGTCACCGCTTTGATCGGCGTGCCATTCTTCTTGTACCTGATCAAAACCAAGGGAGGTGCGCAGCGTGAATAAACGCAAAAGCGGCCGGTTTTGGACGGTAACGGTGCTGGGAGCGGCCATCGCGCTTATGGCGGCTTACCTCAGCTTGACGAACGGCACGTTCGATATGTCGGTGTCCGAGGTTCTGCAGACGCTGCTGCGGATTCACCCGCAGCCCGAGCATGACCTGGTCGTGTTCGAATTTCGGCTGCCGCGGATCGTGCTTGGGGCCCTGATCGGATTCTCGCTAGGAATCGCGGGAGCGATCGTGCAGGGCGTAACGAAAAACGGGCTGGCCGATCCGGGCATTCTGGGCATCCATGCAGGAGCGGGCCTTGCAGTCGTGCTGTTCATGTTTTTATTTCAAGGAAGCGTGACGGCTGCAGGCTGGCTCGGCGTGATGATGATGCCGATGTTCGGAATCGTCGGCGGCCTGGCGGCTACGACCGCGATTTATTTGTTTGCCAAAGAGGACGGCAAGCTTGATCCGCAGCGGCTGATTCTGGTCGGCATTGCGATCGCATCGGGCTTTGGTGCACTGACAGTCTATATTTCCCTGAAAATGAATCCCAATGATTACGAGATGGCCGTCGTGTGGCTGGCGGGCAGCCTGCACAGCGCGAATTGGAAATTCGTTGCGACGATGCTTCCTTGGCTGCTGCTCGTACCCGTAGTCTGCATGCGGGCCCATGTGCTGGATCTCTTTCAGCTCAGCGACGAGAGCCAAAAGGGCCTCGGCATGTCGGTGGAGCGGGAGAAAAACATCTTTCTGCTCTGCAGTGTCGGACTGGTGAGCGCGAGCGTCGCTGTGGCCGGTAGCATCGCCTTTGTCGGCTTGATCGCGCCTCATCTGGCAAGACAGCTTGTCGGACTGAAGCATGTCCACATCCTTCCGGCCAGCGGCGTGGTCGGCATGATCATGGTGCTCGTGGGCGATTTTATCGGGAAAACGATTTTTGCTCCGGCCGAGCTGGCCGTCGGGATTGTCGTATCAATCATTGGCGTGCCGTATTTCGTGTATTTATTGATCCGTGCGCGCGCTTGAGTTAACCCTAAGTAAGGAGGTACTTATGAATCCGTATCAGCAGCTTCATATCGGAGAGCGGCGAATACTCGTCTATTTGCCGCCTTCCTATGCCCTGAATGCCGACCGGCATTATCCGGCAGCCTACGTGCAGGACGGCGGGGATCTGTTTGCCGACTGCCATAATTATATTGAGCATTTGTACGCGTCCGGGCAGCTTGAAGAGACGATTCTGATCGGGATCGTCCCGCATGCGCGGGGCGATGAATACACGCCGTGGAGAGCTCAGGCGCTCGTATCCGGCAATCCGGCCTTCGGCGGACAAGGCTTGGCATATGTGAATGAGGTCGCAGACGTGATCAAACCGTATATCGACAGCCATTTCCGTACAAAAAAAGAAGCGGAGCATACAGCGATGATCGGCGGATCGTTCGGCGGACTGATTTCCTGGTTTGCCGGCTGCTGGCGCCCGGAGGTCTTCGGGCGGCTGGGACTGATCTCCGCCTCGTTCTGGTATGAAGGCGTCATGAATCATCTCCGCGATTATGGCGGCGCAGCAGAACATCAGCGGGTCTACATGTCCGTCGGAGACCACGAAGGCGTGTATAAAACGAACCGGCAGCGGGATATGGTGGATAACACGAAGACGGCTTATCAGCTGCTGCGGGAAAAAGGAGCCGAAGAGAGCCGCCTCAAGCTTGAGATCGTGCCGGAAGGCACGCATGATCCGGTATTCATGGCGAGGCAGCTGCCCAAGGCCTTGGCGTGGCTGTTCGGCGCAGGCGATGCCGGCGGGGGCCGGGCCTTGAACCGGGCGGAATCCTTTCGCATTCCGGGCACGGCGACCTGGAGCATGCGCTCGGGCAAGACGGGACGGCAATACCGGATTTTCATCGCCGAGCCGATGGGACCATCGCCCGAAACGGGTTATCCGGTACTCTATTCCCTGGATGCCAATGCCTCCTTCGGCTCGCTGGCTGAAGCGGCCAGGCTCCAGACGCGGGGGCCGCACGGCATCACACCGGTGCTTATCGTCGGGATCGGGTACGATTCGGAGCAGCCGATCGTCTCGAAGGAGCGATTTTGGGACTATACAGTTCATGCAGATGCATCCGAGCTTCCGCCCAGACCTGACGGTTCCGCCTGGCCGCCTACGGGAGGCGCGGAGGCTTTTCTGGACTTTCTGGAGCATGAGCTGAAGCCTGCGGTGGAGGCCGCTTATCCTGTGGATCGCTCCCGGCAGTCCTTGTTCGGCCATTCGCTGGGCGGATTTCTAACGCTGTACACCTTGCTCACGCGTCCCGAAACATATCGGCGTTATTTTGCCGCGAGTCCTTCGATCTGGTGGAAAAACCAGGTTTTGCTCCAGCTGTGGGAGCAGAATCAAGGCCGTTTGGGACTTGAAAAGCTAGGGGCTGAGCTGCACCTGAGCGTGGGTCAGATGGAAAAGCCCCATATGGTCCGGGATGCGGAGCAATTTTATGACATGCTGTCTTCCAGCGGATATGGCCCGCAGAAGCTTTCGATGCGCGTGGTTGAGGAAGAGGGACATGTATCCCTGCTTCCTGCTCTCATCAGTCCGATGCTGCGCCGGGTGACGGTCTGAACAATTCGTTTTCTTGTACTTATAAAAAGATAGAGCAATCGAAAAGGCGGAGCACTCCGCCTTTTTTGCGTTTACTGCCCTTCCGATAAAGCCGTTGCAAAGCGTCAACATATCGACATGTCAGCTCAACGCATGCACTAAGCGGGCACCAAAATGATTCCGACAACGTTTTCGATTTGTCTTGTAAGTGAATGGGATTTCTGGAATACTGGTCTTATTCGGAAATATGTAAACGCTGTTAAAGGGAGGGCAATTATGCGCGTTTTGGTATTGTGTGATGATAACTGGCATCCTGCACAGATCGTACAGGAAGGTCTGGAGCCGCTGCGGCAACACGGATTTGAGTTTGATTATGTGCTCGATACCGGGAGCGATTTCCAGCTTGGCTTGGAGAATCGTTTAAGAGAATATCCCCTGCTCGTTTTGGCCAAATCCAACCGGGTCTCCGCCGAAGCGGAAGAGCCGTGGATCACCCCGCAGGCGGCAAAAGAGCTGCAGTCTTACGTGAGCGAAGGGGGAGGCCTGCTGGTTCTTCATTCCGGAACGGTTGGTTACAAGGATTCAGCGGTCATGCGTGATCTGGTAGGAGGCGTATTTACCCATCATCCCGAGCAGTGTCCGGTTGCGGTGGAACCTGTACCGAGCCACCCGATTACAAGGAACATACCGGCATTTGACATCAAGGACGAGCATTATTTTATGGACATGACCGGGCACCGGGACTTGGACGTCTTTTTGACCACAAGCTCCGAGTACGGACAGCAGCCCGGGGGCTGGACCCGGGAGCAAGGTGCAGGCCGCGTCTGCGTATTGACTCCGGGTCACCATGCGGAGGTGTGGAAGCATCCGGCGGTACAGCAGCTGCTCAGACAATCACTGGAGTGGTGCAAGCATGGAGATCAAGGGAGGGACGCATGATGACCTGGACGGTACTGATTACGGAGGCTCATCTGCCGTGGAGTCAGGCGCTTAGCCGGTATTTTGCGCAGCAGCAGTGGAAGGTCATTGCCTGCATGCCCGAGGAGAGCTGCGCGAACATCAGCTTTACCGATCAAGATCAGATCCGCGTTGTACCGCTGGATGCGCGTTCGAAGGCGTCGGTACAAGCTGCGGCGGAACATGTTCAGGGCATGACGGATCATATCGACTTGATCATCGGCCAGGGGGCTTCTGATGAAGAGGGGGAACTGCCGGGAATTGCGGCCGTGTCTCCTTCCCGGCTGATGGAAGCCTTCAACGCGAACGCGCTTGGCCCCATCCGTATCGTGGAAGCGTTCCTGCCGATGATGACTCAGGGGATGAAGCGGATCGCTCTTCTCACCGACCCGAAGGGAAGCATGGGACTCAGCCTGCCTGAGTCCGGATTCGGATACGGCATGTCGAAGGCCGCTTTACATATGGCATTTACGATGATGCACGGGGATTTAAGACGAGACGGCTTTACCTTCCGCCTGTATGCGTCGGCCCTGGAAGAAGAGGAGAACTCCGCTCAAACAGCATTTCATTATTTTACGCAACCGCGTGAGGATGAGGAAAGAATCGTGATTCTTCATGAAACGGGCGCGGAACTTCCGCTATGACGGCAGGGAAAGGGGAGAGCTTAGTATGAACCAAACGGCAGTAGTGACGGGGGCGGATCGCGGCCTAGGACTGGGCATGACCAAAAGGCTGCTGAAGCTGGGGTGGCATGTATTTGCCGGCAGCTACATGACGGACTGGCCGGAGCTGCAGAGCTTTGCGCAGCAGGAGCCAGGCAGGCTCGTGCTTGTTCCAATGGATGTATCCAGCGATGCCAGCGTGGAGGAAGCCGGGAAGATCATTGCGGGGCATACAGGGACGGTGGATTTGCTCATTAACAACGCGGGAATATCGACGCGGAACTTTCGGAGCATTCATGAGCTGCAGGACGACGAGGAGGTTCTGCGCATATTCAATGTCAACACGGTCGGCCCGATGCGGGTCGTACAGGCGCTGCTGCCGCTCATGGAGGACAGCGACCTGAAGCGCCTATGCTTTGTTTCGTCGGAAGCTGGAAGCCTGGCCAGAAGCTACAGGGATAACTGGTATGGGTACTGCATGTCCAAGACGGCGCTGAACCGCGGTGTACAGGGCTTGTTTCACGAGCTGCGCCCGAGGGGTTATACCTTCCGTTTGTACCACCCGGGTTGGGTCAAATCCTATATGTCCGGCCAGCTCAGCACCGAAGGCGAACTCAATGCAGATGATGCTGCGCGGATGGCTGTCGCTTATTTCATGCGGAATCGTTATGAAGGACAAGGCGTATCCGATGAGGACCGTTTGGTGATGCGGGATTGGCTCGGCCGGGAATGGCCTTGGTAGCGGATACCAAGCGAATAATGAAAGCCCTTCTGGCTTGAGCAGAAGGGCTTTTTGGTGT
>NZ_BIMK01000035.1 GCF_004001045.1 Paenibacillus chibensis | reverse complement strand
TGTCCTACGGACTGCGTGGTTGGCCTTTTCTTTTTTGCGGGAATATCCCCTTCATGCAATAAACCTTATTTTTGCATCCGTTCATGCAGGAAATCGACGATATGCACCGCCTTCATCTGTTTACCGAGTCCCTGCTCTTCAATGCCATGCTTCATCTGCAGCAGGCATCCCGGATTGCTGGTCAGCAAATAGCTGGCACCGGTCGCTTCAACATGCTCCATTTTATGGTCCAGAATCTGGCCGGCCATCACCGGCTGCGTGATGTTATAGATTCCCGCCGAGCCGCAGCAGCGATCGGCATTCTTCATCTCGACGTACTGCGCCCCCTCGACGGAGCGCATCAGCTTGCGGGGAGCGTCCGCTGAACGCATGACGTTGCGGAGATGGCACGAGTCCTGATACGTAATCGTGACGGGGGGTTCCCCTGCCTGCTGCCCTTGGCTGAAATCAAGGCTCCGGCCGGCACGAACGAGCAGGTCACTGATGTCGATGACCCGATCCGCAAACCATACCGCATCGTCCCGCCACTGCGGATCCTCATGCAGCAGATGGTCATATTCGGTCAAAATGGCTCCGCAGCCGCCGGCGTTGGAGACGATATAGTCCACGCCCGCGTCCTTGAAGGTCTTGATATTGCGTCTTGCCAGATCCCGTGCTCCCTCCGCTTCCCCGCTGTGCGCATGCAGGGCGCCGCAGCAGTTCTGCTGGCGCGGAATCACGACTTCAAAGCCGGCAGCCGTCAGGAGATCCACGGTATGGATATTGGTCTCTGTAAACAGAACGTCCATGATGCAGCCCCTGAACAAGGCGACTGTGGCGACTTTCTCGCCTTTGGCCGGATGGCGGTCGCCGATTTTCTCCACGACGCCTTGTCCGGATGCGTCCGGGAGAATTTTCTCCATGTCGCGCATATGCTTCGGAAACAGCTTCATGGCCCCGGTTGCATGGGCAACCGTGCGAAGCCCGGATTTCTGGTAAAACTGCAGGCCGCGCCCAACCCATTTCATCCGCTGCTGGTGAGGGAATACGGCCTTGAAGGCCGTCTTGCGCGTTACCTTCACCCAAGTTTTATGCTCCTTGTGATCCTCGATCGCGTCCCGCGCCTGCTCAATGAGCTGGCCGTACTGCACGCCCGCCGGACAGGCCGGTTCACAGGCGCGGCAGCCGAGGCAGTGGTTCATCTGGTCTTCAAAGGCCTGATCCGGCTCCATGATGCCGTCTGCGACAGCCTTCATAAGGGCGATCCGGCCGCGCGGCGATTCCGCCTCCAGGCCTGTCTCGGCGAAGGTCGGGCATGCCGGAAGGCAAAAGCCGCAGCGCATGCAGTTGGTCAGCTGATCTTCATCGAGCCGTAAACGGAGCTTCTCGGTCAATGCATTGGTTGATGTTTGCCCATTAGCCACGCTGGATCACCACCCGTTTGCGTGTTTCTTTCGCGAATACCTTGCCCGGATTAAGCAGGTTATCCGGATCAAAGGAGCTTTTGATCGCTTTCATGACCTGCATTCCCGCCGGACCCACCTTCCATTCCAAATATGGTGATTTGACCATGCCGACCCCATGCTCGCCGGTAATCGTTCCTCCCAGCCGGATGGCCGCTTCAAAGATCTCCTCGAACGCCGCATCCACCCGCTCGATCTCTTCCTTGTCGCGTGCATCGGTAGTGGCCGTCGGATGCAAGTTCCCGTCACCCGCATGGCCGAACGTGCTGATCTGCACCTGATGTTTCTTGGCGATCCGGTTGATTTCGATGACCATGTCCGCAATTTTGGAACGCGGCACCGTCGCATCCTCGAGAATGGTCGTCGGACGCAGTCTGGCCAGCGCCGTGAACGCGCTGCGGCGTGCCGTCAGCAGCTTCTCCGCCTCCTCCACACTGGCCGCAATGCTCACCTGATCGGCATGTTCGCTTGTACATACTTCCGTAATGATGGCGATATCCCGCTCCACCGCTTCCTCGTCGCCGTCCTGCTCAATGATTAGAATCGCTTCCATATCCAGCGGCAGACCCAGCTTCGCGAAATCATCCACGACGCGGATGGTGGCATTGTCCAGAATCTCCAGTGTCGCCGGAATGATCCGGTTCTCGATGATTTTGGATACCGTCCGGGCCGCACCGTTCAAATCCTTGTACATCGCGAGCATGGTTTTCTTATATCTTGGCGGCGGAATCAGCTTCAGAATGGCCTCTGTAATAATAGCCAGCGTGCCTTCCGAGCCGACCAGCAGCTTCGTCAGGTCATAGCCCGCCACGTCCTTCATCAATTTGCCGCCGGTGCGGATGATGTCCCCGTTTGCCAGCACCGCCTCCAAGCCGATGACGTAATCCTTGGTCGTACCGTATTTGAGGCCGCGAAGCCCGCCGGAGCATTCGGCGATGTTGCCCCCGATCGTGGAAATCGACATGCTGCTCGGATCGGGCGGATAGAACAGCCCCAGGCTTTCCACATGAGTGCTGAACAGCTTCGTATTCAGGCCGGGCTGTACTGTTGCCGTCAAATTTTCTAGGTCGACTTCGAGAATCTGGTTCATCCGGTGCATCACCATGACGACGCCGCCCTCCACAGGAACCGTGCCCCCGCAGAGGTTCGTCCCGGAGCCTCTCCCGACTACCGGAATTTTATAGCGGCTCAGCACCTTCATGATTTGGGATACCTGTTCCGTGCTTGACGGATAGACGACGGCATCGGGAAGAGACTGCAGCATCGGCGTCCCGTCATAGGAATGGGTGACAAGAGACTGCGGATCCTCCTTAAAATAATCGCTGCCCAATATGGCGATGAGTTCGCGTTTAACTTGTTCTTGCAGCAAGGAAAGCACCCCTTTGATCGTTTGAAGTTTAAAATTAGTCAGGTCATCTGATGACTTTTCATGTGATCAAGTATACACTAGAATATATGAATCGAAAATAGACCTAAACCGGAAAATTAAAATTTTAACTTGTCCGCGCTTGCGGTAAAATAAGGGAAATAAACATAATCGAGGAAGGGCGTTGAGTTGCTTTGACCAGCCAGCAAAGGCCGCTTAAGCAGTATGAGTGGGTTATGAATGATTTGAAAAAACAGATGGACGAGGGGCATTTGCAGCCCGGGGACCGTCTTTCTTCCGTCGTCGATCTGGCTGCGCAGTATAATGTAGGCAGATCGACGATCCGGGAAGCGCTCAGCGCCCTGAAGGCGATGGGACTGCTGAATATCAAGCAAGGCGGGGGTACGTTCGTCAAAGCGGCTCCGGCCGAAGCCGATCCGGTCCATCCCATGCAGCATTACGCCGATCTCTGGGAGGGCCGGGCCGCATCGCTGCGCCATGTGCTGGAGGTACGGCGCGTGCTCGAAACGGGCTGTGCTTCGCTAGCCGCGCAGCATCGGACGGAAGCAGACCTTGCTGCATTCAGGCAGCTGCTGGCGGATATGGAGCGCTCGGAAGATGAGCACTTCATCGAACAGGCTGACGTCAAGTTCCATCAGTGCATTGCCTCCGCGACGCATAACCCGCTCCTTCATGATCTCATGGAAAGCTTGTCGCTAAAGCTGCACGAGAGCATGAAGGATATGCGCGCACTGTGGTTCTATGCGGAGCGTTCCTCCGCCGAACGTTTGCTGCAGGAACATAGGCATATTTACGAGGCGATTGAGAAGCAGGATGCCAAGGAAGCCATGGCACGCATGGAGCTCCATATTTCCAAAGTGGAGCAGGTTTTGGACGAAAAGAATGCCGGAGACCATCACCTGCAGCGCTCGCAAACCCGAAGCTAGTTATCGAGCCGCATCGCTCCGGCGGTGCTGAACGCATACACATCGAGCCACGAAAGCACGTTTTTAATGCGAGCAATCATCTTTTCCAAATGTCCGCTCTCGATCCGCGGCAAAAAGGCGGCGTTTTCCGTTTCGGCGATATATTGAAGCGTAGTCAAAAACAGCTCGGTTTCCAAATCGATCTCCGCAAACTCGCGCGTGCGGCCGATCAGTTCGTCATAGCCGAGATCCTCTGGCGGAAGCATGCCTTCAGACTGCAGGAACACCTGCTTCAGCTTGGCCTTTACCGCCATGTGGGCCACGATCAACGATGCCTTGCAAAGTCCCTCCTCCATTAAGAGATCGGCAAGATTGAGATGGCTTTGGGACAGATCATTCCAGCTGCGCGCTTTTGAATACAGTTCATACATATCATGTCTGTGGGCATCGGCCCGGCTTCCTGCGGGAATATATTCTGAATCGGGTAACATACATACAACCTCCTATCAATTGAAGCAAAGACGGGTTTCCTCTGGTTCTCAGCGGTCAATTCCGTCTTTTTTGCTGCGGTTTGTCGGATATTTAAAGCGCTTTAACTCTACCTGTATCCGGACGCCGGACTGCTGTTGCTTCATGCACCTTATTTGCGCAATTAACGCAGCCGTGGAGGTAAAAAGTCCTTCATCCGAGTAAGTCTGCTTACCTGCCAACCCCATTGCTGTATGCTATATTTTTCGGTCTGCACTCCTAAAAAATGAAGATAATCCCAATAAAAAAGCGTGATGAATTACACCCCTGCCGGCTTCCAAGTGATGCTATAATGAATAAGTTCCCAAGACAACATGATCATTAAAGGAAGCTGAGACAATGATTGTTACGATTTTACTTGAAGTCGTGCTGCCCGTATTTGTGCTGATCGGATTCGGTTCCCTGATGCAGCGGATTTTTCGTCTGGACTTATATACCCTTGCCAAAATCAATTTCTACTGCATTACTCCCGCAGCGGTTTTCATGAGTATGTATCATTCGGATATGTCCGGCGGATTGCTGGGCACCGTCATTTTATTTTACGCGCTGTACGTGCTGATCCTGTACCTGCTGGGCTCGATTATCGCCCGCCCCCTGAAATTTACTAGCAGCATGAAGGCGGCATTCAACAACAGCATCATGCTCGACAATTCCGGCAATTACGGAATGCCGATCAACGCGCTTGTGTTCAAGGGCGACCCGCTGGCCTCTTCCATGCAGGCATTGATTATGTCTCTCCAAAGCCTGTTGACCTTCACGTATGGCGTGATTGCGATTCAAGGGGCCAAGATGAAGGGAAATTACCGGAGCATGATCATCGGCTTTTTGAAAATGCCCGTCCCCTATGCCCTCGTACTGGGACTGCTGCTGCACGCGCTGCATGCTCCCCTCCCTGTATTCGTGTCTCAACCTTTAACATACGCCCAGCAGTCCATGGTTGCCGTGGCATTGCTCACACTCGGCGCCCAAATCGTCAAGTATCCGCTCCGTCTTTACCGGCTTGATATTTATATCAGCCTGTTCGTCCGTCTCTTGGTCGGTCCGGCCATTGGGTGTGCGCTCGTATTCGCGCTAGGCCTCAAAGGCATTCCCGCCCAGGCACTTCTGATTGCATCCGGCATGCCGACAGGCGTCAATACGTCCATCCTTGCCGAGGAATACAAAAGCGAGCCCGACTTTGCCGCACAAACGGTGCTCTTGTCCACGCTGTTCAATGTGGTGACCATCACAGGACTGATTTCACTCGCCAAAATGTTTTAGTAACGCAGCGGATTCATGACCGGTTTCCCTATGGTATATTATGTATAGCGAATAAATGTACATAAATATGGAATCCCAGGGGTGAGTATCCATTGGATTTGTTGGAAAAAAGATTGGAGCAGCTCGAAGCCAAAATGAGAGCCATGGAGCTGGAGCTGGCCGAGCTGCGCCAAGTCAGGCCAGGGGATGAGCGCCTGGCCGAACCAAAAGCGGGATCAGGAGCGATGCAGCATTCAGCGGATCCTCGTTACGAAGAAATGCCTCGTGGTGATGCTGCTCATGAACAACAGCCGGGCATGCCAAGACCGTCCGGTTTGCACCAGCAGTCAACACCTCCGGTATATAGCCAGAGTTATGGCTACCCCGGCTTTCCGCCGCCAGGAAACCCGGCACCTGCACCAGATCAGGTTCAGGCCCCCTATGGCTATCAGCAAGGGCAAGGATCGGGACCTGCACAGGGGGCTGGCCGGTCCGACAAGGTTGCATATCCTTCCTATGCTTATAACCCGCAGCAGCCGAGCTTTCCAAAGGAGCCCAAAGCACCTAAAGACTGGGAGTATCTGATCGCCCGCGTCTGGCTGCCGCGTATCTTTATTGTGGTTCTGCTGCTGGGCGTGCTATGGGGATTCACTGCCGCCGTCAGCGCCGGTTATTTGACGGAGCCGGTACGCTGCCTGCTCGGCGTCGTCGCTTCCGCAGCCATGTATTGGCTCGGCGAAAGGCAAATCCGCAGCCGGCGCGAGGCGCTGGGACAGGTTCTGCTGGGCGGTTCGATCGGCGTGCTCATTCTAACCGTGTTCGCCGCGCATGAGCTGTATGAACTCATACCTTCGTGGCTTGCTTTTGCGCTCTACATTCTGTCCATCGCGCTGGGCGTGTTTACGGCGCTGCGCCGCCGATCCCAGACCCTGATCATCATCGCAACGGTGGCCGGGTACCTGATTCCCTTCCTCGTGCATTCGTCCCATCCGAATGCCTGGGTGTTCGCGGGTTATGAAGCCCTCTTCTCGCTAGCCATGATATACGTCGCTTTGAAATTTGATTTTCGCGCCGCTTATTTCGTGGCGGCGGGCGTGCTTCATCTGCCGCTATTATTCGGTTATGCCGCGGGTGATTTCGGAGAGAGCCGCCATATTTTCATCGGAGCCATCTTCATCCAGCATGCGGTACTGCTGGCTTATGCCATGTTCGGGCCTGCCCGCCGCAAGCTGGACGAAGCCTTGACCCTTTTTCCGGGGTACGGACTCATGGTGCTCTGGATGTACGCCCTGTATCCTTATACGGAAAACGGCATTCAGTGGCGTCCGCTGCTGCTGATCCTATGGGCGCTGCTGTACAGCCTCGCGGCGCTCGGCAAAGCCATGCAGGGACAACGGTCGCAGGTATTCATATCCATCGCCACCGCAGCCTGGTTTGTGTGGTCGCTGGATATTCTGGACCATAGCTATTCCCCGGCCATGGCTGTCGTAATTGGAACAGCAGGCTATATTCTTGGTTTGAAGCTGAGAAATATGATGCAGCAGATTACCTCCGGCGTTGTCTTTGCATACGGAGCTCTCGGCACGCTAACGATGGCCATCCATCAGGTGGTTTCGCCACAAACCTTGTCGTGGATGATCCTGCTCCTTGGCATCTGGCTTCTATCCTACGTTATCCGCTTGTCCAAGGGCGAAACGGCTGATATCCTCCCGGACATCCTGATGTGGGCCGACGCGATGCTGGCGATTGTGTTCATCACCCAGATCACAAATGTGCTGACCGCCGGGCAGAGTTACGATTTCCGTCATTTGATCCTATCCGCTGTTTGGGCGCTTTATGCGATGCTGGTGATCGGCTGCGGTATCGTCATCCAAAGAAAGATGGTCCGCATCGCCGGCATCAGTCTGCTCTTTCTGACCCTGATTAAAGTCATTATCGTGGACCTGCCCGGCGTTTCAACAGCCGTCCGTGCAATTCTTTTTATCGGCCTCGGCGCGCTCGGAATGGTTGTTTCCAGGTTTCTTTACAAGCGCAGGAGCCAAGAAGCGCCCGCCGATGAAGCTTCTATCGAGCCAAAAGTATGACGTATCCCGTTTCGCTGTTGCTTTTCTTGCGATCACGGGTTGGCATGAATCTAATTTTATACGTGCTGGTATTTATGAAAAAAAGCAGATGGCTTCCCGTTTGGGAAACCATCTGCTTTTTAGGTACAGTCTTTTCAAGGCAGCAAAATCCTTGCAAGCTCCCTGTAACTAGCCGCAAAATAATGCGGCCGATGATCCGTCTCCGGCTCGACATGGCGGTGGTTGAACCAAATGGACGTCCAGCCGGCCGCAAGCGCCCCGACGACATCGTTCCGCCATGAGTCCCCGATGTAAAAGCTGCTCGAAGGCTCCGTTTTCGTCCTTTCGTTCACATGCGCGAACAGACGCGGATCGGGTTTGTCATAGCCTACGGCCCCGGAAACGAAAATATGCGAAGGCGGAATAACCTGATCCATGCCCAGCGCCCTGATTTTGGCCCATTGATGCTCTGCCGGTCCGTTCGTAATCAACCCGGCCACATGCCCCGCAGCTTGTACCTCGCGGATGAGCCGGACCGCCTCCGGAAACGGAGTGATCTGGAATTGCCCTTGCAAATATTCACCCTGAATCCTCTCGGCTTCCAATTTCGTCACTTCAATGCCGAAATCGGCCAGGGCCAGCATGGCGCGCTTCACTCTCATGTCCTGCATATCCTGCTCCGCCCCGCCCGCATTGACGCCGCCATGGCGTGCGGACAATAAATCACTGTAATACCTGAATCTATGGTAGACCGCCTCATAAGGAAAATCCTCGTCCGCGCCTAGTACTTTTTTGAGCGCTTGGCTAAGCGGCTGCAAATGATCGTAAAGCGTATCATCGACATCAAAAAAGATCCCTTTTGTGTCCTTCCCGATTTCCCCCATATGATCTCCTCATCCTGCTTGTGATTTTTGTTACAGATTGCTTATTTATGTCTATTTTAGCACATTTCTTCAAGGTTTACGCCGCTTTCAGCATGGGCTGAAATGATGTTTTCCAAGGTGATAAACCCCTTTCAATTGTGACAGAACTAGCACAACCGTTCTGGCTCGGATCAATTATGAACAAAAATGAAAATCGGCGAATTTGCGGCTTTTCGCAGGTTTATCGTTCTTTTTGACGTTTTTTCCGAGAGAATGTGAAGTTTATCACAGAATAAATGTATATTAATGTCAAATATGTATTGTCTTGTATTTGTTTTCAATTTCGCAGATTACTATGCTAGGGCTATAAGGATTCGCGAATAATCCAAAGCTCAGCACTAAAGACATGCTAGAAAGGAGTTTCCCGTGAAAAACAAAAAAAGATGGCTTTTTACTTCCATACTTATTTCCATCATCATGCTTCTCAGTGGATGTAATTCCATGGTTGTACTGAATCCGAAAGGTCCGGTTGCCAAAACGCAGTCCGACACCATTATTTTCTCGATTCTGATGATGGCTTTTGTTTTGCTTGTTGTCTACATCTTATTTGTTGTCATGCTGACCAAATATCGCGCCAGCAAAACAAGTGATGATTATGAACCACCCCACATGGAGGGAAATAAATGGCTGGAATTGATTTGGACGGTGATCCCGATCATTATCGTAGCTATTCTCTCTGTTGTAACAGTGCGCACGACCAATGCTGTTGAAAAGGTGCCAGCCGGCTACGAAACTCAAAAGCCGCTTGTCATTTATGCTGCTTCTTCGAACTGGAAATGGCACTTCAGCTATCCCGAAGAGAATATTGAAACGGTGAACTACGTTAATATCCCGACGAACCGTCCGGTTGAGTTCCGTCTCTACTCTTACGGTCCGATTACAAGCTTCTGGGTTCCGCAGCTCGGTGGTCAGAAATACGCCATGAGCGATATGGTAACCAAGCTGAATCTGGTAGCCGAACATGAAGGTTCGTTTATGGGTAAAAACTCGAACTTCTCCGGTAAAGGCTTTGCCCAAATGGAATTCGAGGTGCTGGCTCAAACGCCTGCCGAATACAGCAAATGGGTTAAAGACGTGAAGGATACCGCACCGAAGCTCACCGAGGAGGAGTTTAACAAGCTGCTGAAGACCGAGATTGTCGGCCGCAAATCGTATACTTCCACCCACCTTGGCTTCGCGCCGGCTCCTATGGACATGTCCGAGCACGGACATGACGGAGACAGCAAAACTGAAAGCACGGACTCCGGCAAGGAGCCTATGGATCATAGCGATATGAGCAATATGGATCATAGCAATATGGACATGAAAGATCATTCGTCCATGGAAAGTGGACATTAAGATCATGGAGAAAGGAGACTAAAGTGGCATGAAATGGGACGAATTTTTTGTAACCGGTGAGCCGATGATTTACGGAGCGATGGTCAGTATCGTGCTCGTATCCATCGCCATCCTCGTCGGATTGACCTATTTTAAGAAATGGGGATATTTATGGCGCGAATGGCTGACCACCGTTGACCATAAACGGATTGGCGTCATGTATATTTTATCCGCTCTTATCATGCTGTTCCGCGGCGGCGTTGACGCCCTGTTGATGCGTACGCAGCTTGCGGTACCGGAATCCGGATTTCTGGACTCCCAGCATTATAACGAAATTTTCACAACGCACGGGGTTATTATGATCCTGTTCATGGCGATGCCGTTCGTTATTGGACTTATGAACGTTGTCGTGCCGCTGCAAATCGGCGCGCGTGACGTTGCTTTTCCAAGACTGAACGCCGTCAGCTTCTGGCTCTTCTTCGCGGGAGCCATGCTGTTCAACATCTCGTTTGTCATCGGGGGATCGCCTGATGCCGGTTGGTCCGCATACTTCCCGCTGGCGAGTCTTGAATTCAGCCCGACCGTGGGTAACAACTTCTACTCGCTCGCGCTGCAGATTTCCGGTATCGGTACGTTGATGACCGGCGTTAACTTCATCGTGACGATCCTGAAAATGCGTGCACCAGGCATGAAGCTGATGCGAATGCCGATGTTCACCTGGTCCGTTCTGATTACGAACGTTATCATCCTGTTCGCGTTCCCGGTTCTGACCGTAGCGCTTGCCCTGATGATGTTCGATCGGATTTTCGGCAGCCAGTTCTTCACCATGGCGAACGGCGGCATGGATATGCTCTGGGCCAACCTGTTCTGGGTATGGGGCCATCCGGAGGTATACATCGTTATTTTGCCGGCCTTCGGTATATTCAGCGATATTATTTCCACCTTTTCGAAAAAGAATTTGTACGGATACAAATCGATGGTGTTCAGTATGGTCATCATCTCGCTCCTGTCCTTCCTCGTATGGGCGCATCACTTCTATACGATGGGTGCCGGAGCCATGGTCAACGGCTTCTTCTCGATTACGACGATGCTGATTGCCGTTCCGACCGGGGTTAAAATCTTCAACTGGCTGTTCACGCTAAGGAAAGGCAAGATTTCATTCACCTCTCCGATGCTGTACGCCATGGCCTTTATTCCGATCTTTACCTTCGGCGGCGTGACGGGCGTTATGCTCGCGATGGCCAGTGCCGATTACCAGTACCATAATACGATGTTCCTGGTTGCCCACTTCCACTATGTGCTGATTCCTGGTACGGTGTTCGGGGTGCTTGCCGGACTTCACTACTGGTTCCCTAAACTCTTTGGCTTCCGGCTTAACGAAGCCCGTGCCAAATTAGCCTTCTGGCTGATCGTCGTCGGCTTCAACGTAGCGTTCATGCCGCTGTTCTTCCTTGGACTGCAAGGTATGACGCGCCGGATGTACACCTATTCGGCCGACACCGGCTTTGGTCCGCTGAACTTTATCGCAACGATCGGCGCGTTCGTACTCGCCATCGGTTTCGTGGTTCTGTGCTACAACTTCTACTACAGCTTCCGTCACAGCCCACGAGATGAGCACGGAGATCCATGGGATGCACGTACGCTGGAGTGGAGCACACCAAGCCCGGTTCCGGTTTACAACTTTGCTAAAGTACCTCATGTTGAATCGCAAGATGCCTTCTGGCATTCCAAAAAGCATAACGCGCCTCTTTACAAAGAGGGTCCTTATGAAGAGATTCACATGCCTAACAACAGCGGTCAGCCATTCATTCTTGGTGTAATTATGTTCTTCGCCGGCTTCTTCCTGGTCTTCAGCTGGTTCACTCCTGCGATCATTGCAGGCGTAGGTGTGGTGATCATGCTGGCGCTTCGTTCCTTCGAACGCGATCATGGATATCACATTTCGGCGAAGGAAATTGCCGCTACCGAACAGAAACTGCGGGGTGATTCCGTATGAAAATAAATGATGCACTGCCGCTGGAATACAGAACGGAAGAGAACAGCAATAAAATCTTCGGCTTCTGGCTTTTCCTCGGCGCTGAAATTGTCCTATTCTCAACGCTGTTCGCGGTATACCTGACGCTATGGAACCGCACGGGCAGCGGCCCGACCGGAAAAGAGCTTTTTGAGATCAACGGTGTCATCTGGGAAACGGTTCTTCTCTTGACCAGCAGCTTCACCTGCGGCCTTGGCATTCATGCCATGCGCCTCGGGATGAAGAAACCGATGATGATCTTCTTCGGCATCACCTTGCTGCTGGGCCTCGGCTTCCTCGGCATCGAGATTACCGAATTCGTGAATTATGTTCATGAAGGTGCAACGCTGCAAACCAGCGCCTTCCTGTCCAGTTTGTTCGTTCTCCTCGGCACTCACGGTCTTCACGTGACCATGGGCTTCCTGTGGGGGACTGGTATCCTGATTCAAATCAAACGTCAAGGCTTTACGGATGAAACAGCCAACAAGTCGTTTATCTTCTCGCTGTACTGGCACTTTCTTGATGTGGTCTGGATCTTCATCTTCAGCTTTGTCTACCTGAAAGGATTGATGTAATATGGCACGATTATTCCCGATACGTCACGTGATGGGATATATCTTCTCGCTGGTCCTTTCATTCGTGGCACTGGGTGTTATTTACTGGGACCTGACGTTTACCGCCGCGATGGTCATTCTGATCATTTGTGCAGCGATTCAAGCATCTTTGCAGCTGGTGCTGTTCATGCACATCGGCGAAACTTCCTCCAAGAAGACGCTGTATCTCAATATCGCTTATGCCGTGTTCGTCGGCCTCGTTACGGTCTTCGGTACACTGTTTACGATGATTTGGGGATTTAGATAAGGTTAGTAAAATAAGAAAAGAAGCTGTCCCGAAAAGGGCAGCTTCTTTTTTTGGCGTTCCGCGGCTTACTCCCCGCGCTCCTCGATATACTCCGCCAGCTGGCGGTAGATTCCGACGATCTCCTCCATCGGCATCCGCACGAGTCCGCTGGACGAAGGCGCCACGAATTCGTGAACCTCGGCGATCACCGGATCAGGTTGGAAACCCCAATGCACCTTCGACTTTTTGCTGTACTCGGTATATACGCCCTTGCCGACGAAACAGGCGATCTTCGGGCGGTATTCCTTTAGCTTGTCGTACAGGATTTCCCTTCCCTCCGCATACTCGCTGCGTGCAATATCGTCGATCCCGCGCGTCGGGCGGGCAACGATATTCGTAAATCCGTAGCCCAGCTTGAGTAAATCCTGATCCTCCGCTGCATCATACAGCCTTGGGGTCAGACCGGCACGATACAGAATCCGGTAAAAATTGTTGCGCGGATTGGCGTAATGATGACCGGTTTCCCCGGACAGCAGGCTCGGGTTAAATCCAATGAACAAAACCGACAACCCATGGTCCAGATGATCTGAAATTTCCGGCATTCTATTCACCCTCCTTTCAGCTTTCTTACCCATATAAAAAGACTCTCTCCGAGAGCCTTGATTACAAATGGTATTGAATAGTCTAGTACAGCTTGTCCGCAGTGGCTTTGGCGGTAATTTCCCTGTATTTGATCGCTTCGCTTTTCATCTGCAGGGAGACGGCCACGTTCAGGATATCAATGATCGCGAGCTGCGAAATTTTGGCGGCCAGCGAGCTGCCCTGCAGCGGATTTTCCCTGCCGACCATGATGAGCACGATGTCCGCGACTTTCGTGATCGGCGAACGGGCGTTGCTCGTAATGGCGATGATGCGGGCTCCCGTTTTTTTCGCGATGTTCAGGCTCTCGATCGTATCCTTCGTGCTGCCTGAAATCGACAGTCCCACCGCGATATCCCCCTTGTTCATCAGGGATGCCTGCATCGCTTGAAAATGGGTATCCGTGTTCGCGATGCTGTTTTTGCCGATTCTTGCGAAGCTGTGCGCCCCTTGCATCGCCGTCAATCCCGACGAGCCCACACCGAAGAAATGTATATTCGATGCATCCGTCAAGGCTTGAATGGCCAGATTCAGCTGCTCCTCGTGGACCAATTCTCGCGTTTGCTCGAGCGTCCGCAGATGCGTTCCGATGATCTTATGCCCGAGCGTAAGCGGGTCGTCATCCTCGGCGATTTCCTCATGGATATGATCCGTCGGCTTGACCAGGTCCTGAGCAAGCGAAAGCTTGAAATCCTGGAAGCCCTGAAACTTCATTTTGCGGCAAAAGCGAAGCACGGTCGTCTCCCCGACATCCGCCTTCTCCGCCAGCTCCGTCACCGAATCGTAGATCAAATCCTGGGCATTCTCCAGAATATACTGCGCCACTTTCTGCTCCGTCTTGGTCAGCCCATTAAAATGGCTGCGGATGCTGAGCAGCGTCTTCCCCATTTCCTGCATGTTTGGCAAGGCCCTTATCCCCTTCCTGTTACACTTCAACCGATCCAGCCCGTATATTCATTCGGGATAATATTTCCACCGAAAATCAATATGAAGGTTAATTCCGCCTGTAAGTTAATTCTATTGTATCGGCTTAACAAAAGGTTTGCAAGCATCTTCACAAAGTCAACTAAGGCCTGTCGGTAAGCCCTTGTTTCGGATGCTATACCTGCGAGTTCTCCCGAATCCAGACACGGAGCGGGCCGATGGCCTGCCATCCGGCGGCGAGCGCTGCGGCGAGCGCATCCCCGCTTTCATAGCCTACCAGCGGCAGGTCCGGAAACACCTCCGCGGCAACAGCCTCAATATCATGCCATATCTCGTTTAAAATCACTGCGGGAGCAAAAACATTGGAAACACCGACAGACGCTTCGTCCGAGCTGACAATAAAACCGGAGATGCCTTCCGCATTCTCCAGCATAAAAATCCTTACGCGGTCATCAGCCAGAAGCTCGGGCATGATGATTCCTTCCGTTCCATTCGCGGCATTCCATGCGCGAAGCCGCTGCACATCCGTTACGGCGTGCCACGGGGCCTTAACGGCTTCATGTTTTTCATTCGGCGGAAGGTAAATCCATTGCGCCTCAAACAAGACGCGAAAGCCATGCGCTTCCAAGTGAAGCGACGCATAGCTGTCCTTTACGCTGGCCGCGGTCTTGCCGCCGATCCGGCCGATTAGTTCCTCCGGAGTTGCTGCGATGCTTGAAGAGATGGCATCTGGATATAACGACGGAGCCTCGGAGGAAAGCCACCAGATATGCTCCCCCGGATTCAGCCGGATACCGTGCGAGCCGCATACGGCAGCGCACCAGGCGATGTTCTGTTTTACAGCCAGATCGATCAATGTATTCATTTTATCCCCTCTTTGGGTTCTTCGTTCATCACAACATGCTGTCATCTCTTTTCGTCATGGTTTCTTAATATCCTGCTGACGACGGCTGAACATGAATGAACCCAATAAAAAAATCCGCTGCGGATGCTCCACTGGCGGATTCTATAGGGATTACATTTTTATTTTGCTTCAATCCTCTTTTCCACGCACCAGTTGATGACATACAGGAAAACGAAGCAGAGCAGAATTTCGAAAACGAGCGAGCCAAGGGCGTTCCAGCTTGCGCCGGAATTGAAGGTCTCATGCGCCAAGACGCCGTTTTCCACCTTGAAGGTGATGAACGAGAAGGCCTGGGTAGAGTCCCGATGAAACAGGAGGCCTTCCACCCAATCGACCACGGTGCTCAAAACGAGGAATACGATCAGCCCGACCCACAGCACGCCTTTCTTGACGATACTCCGCGTCAAGGCGATCACCGCATACATGAACAGGAATCCGTAAATCCCCATAAAAACAGTCTCCAGTGCCAATTCCGACCACACATACGCGGGCAGATCAAAGACATCGCTCAAAAACATCGTATCGTAGCTGTTGAGATAATACAGGGCGGGCCCGATAGCGATCGCCATGAGCGCCAGCGTGTTTAAGATGGCATACAGCATCGAAGCCCACACATAGGCATAGTTGCTCACCGGAAGCAGCCGGCGGCTGACCGACTTGATGTTATAGTCAAACACCATCAGATTGTTAATCGAAAAGATCACCGCAGCCGCAAAATGAATGCCGATCAGGAGCCCAAGTTTAATTTGCAAAACAAGCGGAGACCACATCAGTGCGAGTTCGCCTGCGATCAAGGCTGCCACCACGACCAGCAGCAGGCTCGCATTGCGTCTCAGATCATATTTCAGCAGTTTGATCATTCGCCGAACACCTCTTTGAACATGTCATCGACGCTCCTTCCATGCTTGATGCGAAGGTTCTCCACTTCCTCATGAAGCGTGATGCGGCCATCCTTCAAGAACATGACCTCATCGAATATGCGTTCCATGTCCCGAACGAGATGGGTGCACACGATCAGGCTGCTGTCCTCGCTGTAGAAGCGAACGATGGCATCCAAAATTTTGTCCCGGGCGACCGGGTCCACCCCGCCGATCGGTTCGTCCAGCAGATACAAATTGACGTTCCGGGAAAGCGCAAGGGTCAGCTGCAGCCGCTCGTTCATGCCTTTGGACAGGCTGCTGACTGCGCTCGTTTCTTCCAGGTTCATGAAGCTCAACATTTCACGGGCTTTGCTCCCATCAAAATCCGCATAAAAATCGTTATAAAAAGCGACGGCATCCCGAACCTTCATCCAGCTCTCCGTCATCGGACGGTCCGGCATGTAAGAGATCAGGCTTTTCGTCTCCTTGCCGAGCGGCTTGCCCATGACTGCAATCTCTCCGGATGCCGCCGGAGTCAGACCCGCGATGATCTGCATCAGCGTGCTTTTACCGCTGCCGTTTGCGCCGAGCAGGCCGATGATTCTGCCTGGATCGACCGAGAAGCTGACGCTATCCAGAGCTTGCCTGGAGCCGTACCTTTTGGATAATCCGTTAACTTTCAGCAGTGTGTCCATTCGCCCGCTCCTCCTTCCGGCCTTCGCTGCCGTCGTTTCCCACGGCTTCCTTCACAATGGAGACGATATCCTGTTTTTTGAAACCCAGCTCCTGCATGCCGTGAATGAACTGGTGAAGCAGATCTCCCGCCATTTCCTTTTTAATCGCCATAATTTTGGATTCCTCACTTGTCACATATCTTCCTAGCCCGCGTTTGGTTTCAACGACTTCCTCGCGCTCCAGCTCCTGAAACGTCCGCTGTATCGTGTTGGGGTTAATCTGTAAATCCGCCGCCAGCTCCCTGACCGACGGAATCTTGTCGCCGGGCAGCAGCAGACCGGATACGATCTGCCGCTTGATATGATTCATGATTTGGAGATAGATCGGCAAATTGTTGTCGAATTCGATGCTCAAATGGATAGACTCCTTTCGCCGTCAGCTTACGCTCCTCGATGCCTCAGGCAATATCACGTCTCTTAAACGTAACAAAGCTGGCGCCAAGAAACAAGACAATATATACCGCCAGAACCGCAATCGAAAAAGGAAGCGTCATGCCCGGAAGCGGAGGCTGCCCGCCGTGGTTGTACACGGATAAGTTCGCATTGGGAAACAGAATGAATTTGTAGAAGTTTTTCGGAATCGTAATCCCGCTGAGTACGATCGCCGCCATGCCGATGCCCATCGCCGCGCCCGTGGAGCGGGTGAGCACGCCCATCATGAATCCCAGCGTCATGTAGACGATGCTGAACACCAAGGAGCTGCCCGCGGTGATCAGGATGTCTCTGAGCGCTCCGGATGGAAGATCCGTGCTGAACCATACAGCTCCCGCAGCGAAGCAGACAACATTCAACCATACGATCAACGAGAGGGCGAACAGCAGTGCCGCGACGTACTTGGAGGCAAGAATCTTGGCTCGGCTCTGTCCGCGGATGAGCAAAAATTTGATCGTGCCCATTCCGTGCTCGCTGGCGACAAGCCCTGCTGTGAAAATGACGGCGAGCATGGCGGTGAATTGTCCGAATCCGGTTGTGCCCGCCATCATGATCGTATAATCGGAAGCCGTTCCGAGCATCTCCCCGCCCCAGTGTTTCAACGCCCAAGCGAGCCCCACCGCCACCACAGCGATGATCGCGTAAGGGATAAAAAAGCTGCGTTTCTTGGACATTTTGAGCCATTCGTTGTGTACCAATGCCATAAAATTACGCAATGCGGTTTCCTCCTGTCCATTTCAAAAATTCGTCTTCCAGCGACTGCTTGATTTCCGTCACCTGATAAATCGGAATACGCGCAGCGCCAAGCGCGGCCACGATATCCGGGATGTCTTTGTAGCGGAGAGCCACGAGCAGTTCGCTCTGCTCCTCCGCGACCTGAACGATTTCGGCCCTTTCCTGGCTATCCAGTACGTTCTTCGCCTCCTCCAGGCGGCCGACGCGGAACATGACGCGCACGAAGTTCTTCTCTTCGTTCGACGGGGCATGGTTTTCTCCGATCGAGCGCACCGTAACCAGCTTGCCGTCCTGAATGACGACGACCCGGCTGCACAACTGCTCCATCTCCAGCAGCAGATGGCTGGAGACCAGGATGGAGATGCCTTCCTCCCGGGCGATTGTTTTCAGATAATCGCGCATCTCGCGGATGCCTGCCGGATCGAGTCCGTTGGTCGGCTCATCCAGAATGAGCACGGACGGCTGATGAAGCAGCGCCTGCGCAATGCCGAGCCGCTGCCGCATGCCGAGAGAATAAGCCTTCACCTTCTTCTTCATGGCCTGTTCAAGGCCTACCAGCCGGACCACCTCGTCGATCCGGTCATTGCTGATCCACTCGTTCATCCGCTGATACTGCTTCAGGTTATCGTAGCCCGTCATATACGGGTAAAACTCCGGATTCTCAATGATGGCTCCGATGTGGCGGATCGCCTTTTTCCATTCGTGGCGGATGCTGCTGCCGCGGACAAACACATCGCCTTCGCTCATTTGAATCAGTCCGGCGATCATCCGGATCGTCGTTGTTTTACCGGCTCCGTTCGGACCGAGAAGCCCGACAACTTCCCCTTCATGAACGTCGAAGGAAAGCTGGTCGACGATTTTTTTGCCGCCTATCTTTTTGGATACGCCTCTCAGGGACAATACCGCGTCATCGCCCAATATATCGTTAGGATGGTTCATGGTCACATCTCCTTTGTATTAGTGTTATAGTTAGATAGTACACTAGGACATCAGTATTGTAAAGCCTAATTTTTGGAATTTATAAATAAAGAAAAAGCCATCCCTTTAAGGGACGGCTTTTCCGGTTTCATGAGCGTTCTTTCAAATAACTTTCCTCGGGCATGCTGCTTCGATTTCATTTCACGCCGGCGGCGTCAGCGTTTTGAAGCTCTTGCTTCGAGGCTTCGCCGGTGGTGAACGACCATACTTTTTGTTTTTTTCCAGGCGTTCCTTTCATTTCATAGGACAGTGAAACTTGATATGTATGGCTCTTTTTGAGGACGGATTTCGGGAATAGGAACAGCGTGTCCTTGCTATGGAGCTCCTCAAAATAAGGCACGTCCACGCCTTTCTCGTCCCTGATCTTCGCCGTATGCCATATCATTTCTTTCTCGGTCGTCGCCGAAATAATATAGCCGCTCGATTTGACCTTGAACTGGCTGAGCGGGTTCGGATTTTCGTTGCCGTAAAACCCGAGCCCGACATTCTTCATGCCGTCGTAGGGATACACAGCGATTCCGCCCTTGATGGACGTCGGATGATACGGTCCTGCCATATCCAATACGGCCGTGCCCTCCGCATAACCCACGCCGACCTCCTGATATTTGTGGCTGAGGATGATTTCGCGATGATACGCCGTATCCATCCACCCCTCTATGGCTCCCTGGATGCTGGTCTGGCCGTAATGCATGACCTCCCCGGTCATATACCCGCTGGGACCAGGTGTCCAGCCCGAAGCCTTCAGGCGGTCGACGACGGTCACTCCCGTAAATCCGGGAAGACCTTTGGTTTCATTATGCGCGCTCTGCGATGCGGTTTTCTCATGGTTGGTATTGTAGTACACGGCATGCAGCTTTGCCGCTTTGGACATATTCGCATTGTACTTCAGGGACGGAAGTCCAAGCTTGGCGCGAACCCCATTCAAATATGCCAAGGCGTCGCTTTGCTCTGTCGTTATGCCCGGCTGGCTGCTTGCAGCCGCATACGAATGAGGGGCGATCGCAGCGTTTCCGAGCAGCACCCCGGCAACAGCGGCCGCGGTTAAAGCCAGATACCGAGCTCTGCGGCGAAGCCGGATATCCCGCCTGCCGCTTCCTTGGGCGGTTAGCTTCCCACAACCTTTTTTCAGCACATGATGCTCCTCCTTTCGTTGGTAAGGTCATTGGTTAACATTCGACAAAATCCATCATTTTCCTCCTAATATAGAACAAAAAACTTCAGCAGTAGCTGCTGAAGTATGATTTATTTCACATATACGAATTAAATCCTTCTTGAATATGCAATTCTCAAAAAATCCAGGATACCCAATACGATAGGATAACGAGCGTAAACAGCACCGTGATTGGAATAACGACGATCGTCACCTTCAGGTATTGGGACCACTTGATATGAACGCCGCCCTTACGTACAATGTGCAGCCACATCAAGGTTGCAAGCGTACCGATGGGAAGCAGCAACGAACCGATATCACTGCCGATCACGCTGGCTAAATAGGAGATTTTCAAAGTAAGCGGATCCAGTCCCATATGAGTCAGCGTTATGGTACCCACCATCAGTGCCGGGTGGTTATTGAAAATATTGGACAGGACGCTGATGAGTCCGCCCATCAATACGCTGGCATACAGCAGACTGCCCGATACGATCGGCTGGAGCGCCCGGATCAGCCAATCCGTCAGGCCGATATTGTTCAGTCCATAGATGATTACATACATGCTGAACGCGAAGATGAAAATATACCAGGGCGTTTTCTTCATCATATCCAGCGGAGGGATTTTAAGCTGATACCAGCGCCAGCCTAGCAATAGCACCGATCCGATCACGGCCATGTAGGATACAGGGAACTGCAGGAAGGAAGCCACGAATAAGCTGATTCGGACACATAGGACAAAGATCAGAATGTTTCTCATGAATTTCTTGCTATATTCCGGCTCCAGGGGCCTTTGAAGGGGATGCTGTCCGGGTTTTAAATTCCATCTGGCGGTTGGCGGCAGCTTTTGGGGAAGCGTGCGGTAGAACATCAGAAATAAAAGACCGGTAAGCAAAGCCAGTCCGAGCGTTGCGGGAATGAACATCATGGCCGTATGCATGTACAAGTCCATGTGAACGATTTTGAGCGCGATCAGGTTGACAATATTACTTACGCCGATCGGTGCGCTTGAGGCGGTGGCTATGATCGCCCCGGAGATCAAGTAGGGGATTTTCTGGTGATTTTTCAGCCCCATGTTTTTCAGCATCATCAGCAGGATCGGGGTCGTAATCAGGATGCTGCCGTCATTATTCACGAACAGCGTCATCATGAAACAGAATACATTCGTCAGCCAAAACAGCCGGATCCCCGATCCTCTGGCCTTGGCGGTCAGCAGATCGGTTGCCCAATGAAAAAATCCGAAGCTTTCCAGTACGATTGCCATGACAATGGTGGCCATAATTGTTACCGCTGCACCGCTGATCGTTTGCGTGATTTGGACCAGGTCTGCCAAAGAGACGCTGCCGCTGAGCAGAACCAGGATTGCTCCGATCGTTACCGGGATGGCTTCATTGACCTGGGGACGCCAAAAAATGAAGCCGATGGTTAACAGGAAGGAACAAACTGTAATCAACACCATTAGATCATGCATGTTAAGCCCTCATCTCTAACATTAAAGTGGTTTTTTACGTGCGCAGCTCTCCTTTGCGTCAATAATCTGAAACTCTTTTTCTATCTAAAATGATTGAAGGCTTTATCCTGCTGCATCCCTCCTTTAACCCGTAAACTCTACTACTCTTCGATAATGTATGTATACGTGCGGCGAACAAGCTTCGACATGGCCAATCACACGGAATCTATCAAAATCTGCGAATGACGATCATCGGTAAATTGATATGGATGTCACCGGCCGCTCCGGGCTTATATCCGTGAAAAATGCTATATTCCATGCCGTTTTTAATAGAGAAGTCAAACAAGGAAAAAAAAGCCTGCAGCGGTTACGCTGCAGGCTTTGGTTGAATCAGTCTTGCCAAGCCCGGAAACTATGGCCGTTCATCCGCAGGCGCTTCCTCCTCCGGATCCATTTTCTCGGCTTCTATCTGTAGAATGCGCGGTCCTTCCATATGGAGCACGGTGAAAATCCAATCGTCCGACTGCAGCCGGTCCCCTTCCTTAAGATCGAATTTTCTCGAAAGCATCCACCCGCCAAGGGTATACACTTCGTCTCCGACCGGGATATGGGTCTTCAGCTTGCGGTTGATATCATGGATCAGCACATGCGGCTCCAACAAATAACGATGCTCATCCGTTTTCGTGATTAATGCTTTCGCTTGATCGGAAACCGCGTTCGGAGAGGAGGCAGATGGAATATCCCCCACGATTTCCTCCAATATATCCTCCATGGTCACAAGCCCCGATGTGCCTCCGTACTCATCCAGCAGAATCGCCATAGGGATACCGGTCTTCTGCATCTGTCCCAGCAAATCGCGGGCCTGGATCGTTTCGATCATCTGCAGGACGGGCTTGATGAAGCCCGTGATGGAATCCTCCATGCTGCAGCTTTGACGCACGATCCCATGCAGTACCTCCTTCATATGGAGAATGCCGGTGACCTGATCCTTGTCGCCATTCATCATCACGGGAATATAGCTGAAGGTTTTGTCCTCGATCGCCGCGAGCACGTCGCCAACCTTTGCTTCATGGTCAATATACCGGATGGATGTTCGCGGCACCATGATTTCCCGGGCATCCCGCTCATCAAAATCGAACACATTGTTCAGGTAGCGATACTCTGTTGGCGTAATTTCACCGCTGCGGAACCCTTCCGACAAGGCAAAGCGCAGCTCTGCCTCACTGAGCGCCGCATCCTCCTCCGATATCATTTTGACGCCGAACAGTCCGGTGATCAGTCGCGAAGAGCGGCTGAGAATCCAGTTGAACGGATACGTGGTTTTATAAAAAATGATGAGCGGACGGGCAAAAAACAGCGCCATCGGCTCGGCCATCTGGATCGCGATCGTCTTCGGCACCAGCTCGCCGACAACCACTTCAAAGTACGTCAGGATGAGGAACGCGATAATAAAAGAAAGTATGCTTTCGACGGAGCCGGGGATATGAAGCAGCTCGAACAGCGGATGCAGCAGCCGTTCCACCGTCGATTCCCCCAGCCAGCCAAGGGCCATGGACGTCAGTGTCGTGCCAAGCTGGCATGCGGACAGAAACTCGTCCAGCTTGGAAATGATATGCTTGACGGCTTTGGCATTTTTATTGCCCTCGGCCGCGAGCTGGTTCATGCGCGACAGCCGCACGCGAATGACGGAATATTCGGATGCGACAAAAAAGGATGTCAGTAAAATGAGCAAAATAACCGAAATGATCTTTACAGTTTCCACATGTTATCCCGCTCCCGCCGCAGTCGCAGGAACAGGGAGCACCTCCCTTTATCAAAACTAAACCGCCAGAAGTCGTGTTCTATGTCACTTATTACCCAAAATTCAACGGGATGCTCCTCCTGCGCGGCCGGGAAAGGCGCTGGCTCTATTCATGTGGTTTCCCGCTCGCATAAGACAAACTAAAAAGCCTGCATGACGGTGCGCGTCATGCAGGCTTTTTGTTGAATGGGATATTCTTCTCCGCTCAAAAAATCTGCCGCTGAAAATCGGCAATCGCACGGTACTCATCTTCCAGCTTACGCGAAATCTGAATGAAAATCGGCAGCAGCTGATGATACACATGCGCATTTTCCTGATCGGGCTTATGCCGGTGGGTGGAGCCGACCATGCCGGATACGATGCCCAGCGTATCGGTGTGGCCGAGGGCGTACAGGCCAAGCACGACCGCGCCCAGGCAGGAGCTCTCATAGCTTTCCGGCACGATCACTTCCTGATCGAAAATATCCGCCATCATCTGGCGCCACAGCGGAGAACGGGAGAACCCGCCCGTGGCATGGATTTTCGTCGGACGCCCGATAATTTCCTCCATGGCCAGCAGCACGGTGTACATATTGAAGATTACGCCTTCCAGCACCGCACGGATCATGTGCTCCTTCCGGTGATGCATCGTCAGTCCAAAGAACGAACCGCGCGCATCCGGGTTCCATAAAGGAGCTCGTTCCCCGGTCATATATGGATGGAACAGCAGGCCGTCCGAGCCCGGTCTGACCTGCTCCGCGATCCGGGTTAACAAATCATACGAGTCCAGGCCAAGACGCTTGGCCGTCTCCACCTCGGAGGCCGCCAGTTCGTCCCTCACCCATTGGAACAGCATGCCGCCATTGTTGACCGGACCGCCGATGACCCACAATTGGTCCGTCAGCGCATAACAGAAAATGCGGCCCTTCGGATCGGTGACGGGGCGGTCTACGACCGTGCGAATGGCCCCGCTCGTTCCGATCGTAGCGGCAACAACCCCGGGCTCGATGGCGTCCACGCCCAGATTCGAGAGCACGCCGTCGCTGGCTCCGACGATGAACGGCGTCGAGGCTGACAGCCCCATTTCCTCGGCATACACCGGATGCAGTCCCGTCACCGCATGAGTTGTCGGCACAGGCTTGGACAGCTTGTCTGCTCCAATGCCCGCAACGCGGAGCGCCTCCTCATCCCAGGACAGCTGCTTCAAATTGAACATGCCGGTCGATGAGGCAATGGAATAATCAATAACGTATTTGTTGAACAGCTTGGCAAAGACGTATTCTTTAATGGAAATGAACTTCTCCGCCCTGCTGAAAATGTCCGGCTGTTCATGACGCAGCCACATCAATTTGGTCAAAGGGGACATCGGATGGATTGGCGTTCCCGTGCGCAGGTAAATCTCATGTCCGTTGAACTCCTTTTTCAGCTTTTCGGACCACCCCGCGCTGCGGTTATCTGCCCAAGTAATGCAGTTCATGAGCGGCTTGCCGTCCGAATCCACCGGAATGACGCTGTGCATCGCCGAGCTGAAGGACACGAACATGACCTGCTCGGGACGCGTCCCGCTCTTTTCCATGGCTTGTTTTACGGAATGGATCACGGCGGCAAAGATCTGATCCGGATCCTGCTCGGCAATCGACGAAGTCGGGGTGTGAAGGGGATAACCTTCACTGCCCTTGGCGATTACCTTTCCGTTCTCTTCGAACAAAACGGCTTTCGTGCTTGTCGTTCCGATGTCGATGCCGATCATCATTTTACTGCTCATGTTTCAACCTTCTTTCTTCTTCACTGGCACTTGCCTTACACAAACAGGCTGATTGCCATAATAATGACGAGTCCTACGACCGACAGCAGCGTTTCCATAACGGTCCATGATTTCAGCGTCTGCGGTACGGACATGTTGAAAAATTCTTTTACCATCCAGAAGCCGGCGTCGTTGACATGCGAAAGTACGAGCGAGCCGGCGCCTGTTGCCAGCGCGACCAGTTCCGGACTGGCGCCTGGATTCAGAACCAGGACGGGGGCGACGATGCCGGCGGCCGTCGTCATGGCCACCGTAGCCGAGCCTGTCGCCACACGGATAAGCGCAGCCACGAACCAGGCGAACAAGATGATATTGATATGCGCGGAAGTCGCAATTTGCGCGATCGCATCGCCGACGCCGCTGTTAATCAGCACCTGCTTGAACGCGCCCCCGCCGCCGATGATCAGAATGATCGTGGCTGTCGGAGCCAGGCATTCGCTCGTAAACTTGGATACCTGTTCCTTCGTGAATCCCCGGGAGAAGCCCAGGGAAAAGAACGAGAACACAACCGCAATCAGCAGGGCGATGACTTCATGCCCGATAAACTCGGACAGTACCGTAAAGCCGCTGCTGGCATCCGGATCGATAATTTTGGCGATGGATCCGACCAGCATCAGAATAACCGGAAGCAAAATCGTGAACAAGGTGATGCCAAAGCCCGGCAGCTTCCGCGAGCTGCTGGTGGAGAACTGCTCCGCAAGTTGAGCCGGCGGCTCTACCTGAATCCGTTTGCCGATCCATTTGCCGAAGAGAGGACCGGCCACGATCGCGGTCGGAATGCCTACAATCAGGGAGTATAGGATCGTTTTACCCAAATCGGCCTTGAAAGCATCAATGGCAATCATAGGCGCCGGATGCGGCGGAACCAAGCCGTGAACGGTGGACAGGCCGGCCAGGATCGGAATGCCGATCTGCAGCAGCGACATTTTCGTTTTCCGGGCTACGGTAAAGATAATCGGGATCAGCAGAATAACGCCGACCTCAAAAAACACGGGAATGCCGACGATAAAGCCGACGATCATCATCGCCCAATGGACGCGCTTCTCGCCAAAACGGTCTACGAGCGTCGTCGCGATTTGCTCCGCACCGCCGGACTCGGCCATCATTTTGCCGAGCATTGTGCCAAGACCGATGACGATCGCGATGGTCCCAAGCGTCCCGCCCAGGCCCTTCGTGACCGAATCAACGATATCAAGCGGTTTCATGCCCGCCAGGAATCCGAGGAGCAATGCGGACAGCAAGAGGGTCACAAACGGATTCCATTTGAATTTTGCGATAAACACAATCAGAAACGCAATGGCGATCAGGGTCCAAATAATGAGCGTCCAATTGTGGCTTAAGCCGAATATACTGGACATCTAGATGCCCTCCCTTTAATTCGTATGGTGAAATTATGCAATCTTGTCAGTATGATACCCATATATCCAACATTTGATTTCTTTAATCGGTATACTTGTCGACAACTTAAAGCGGCATGCCCACTTGAACATGCGCCCCTGGCCGGTTAATGACCTGGAATACTGGTGTGCAGCGTTTTCCGCGAATCCGCAAAGTACTCCCTGACTACCTCTTCGACCACTTTCTTGTCTTGGGATTCCAGTCCCTTCATGATTCGGTAGTGTTTTTCGATGACAGCGTGGAGCTTTTGTTCTCCTTTGGAAAAAATCTCATCGGTCGTAATCAGCATCACGGTCATGACGATCGGACGAATGCTTTTCCACAAATGCAGAATACGATTATGCTCTGCGGCAGTAATGATGGTTTCATGGAAGGATAAATCCTGGTACGAAAACTCCACCGCATCGTTGTGCTTCATCGCAAGCTCCATTTTATCCACGATCCGCTGCAAGCTGCCGAGCAGCTCTGTCACATCCGTTTGAGCCAGCCGCTGCTGCACGAAGCTTTCGATCAAAAACCGGACATCATACAGCTCCTCCACATCGGCAATGTCCAGGCCGATCACGACGGCCCCCATTCGTTCGAGCCGGATCAGTCCTTCGTTGGACAGCGTTTTTAGAGCTTCCCGGACGGGGGAGCGGCTTGTTCCGAACTCGGAAGCCACCCAATTCTCCGATATGACTTCATCGGTTTTGATGGTTCCGTTAATGATTCGAAGCCTGAGCTCGCAGGCGATGGTTTCTCCAAGAGACGCGTTATTGAGCCAGACGGATGGATACTGCAGCATGAGACAACTCTCCTATTTTAACGATCTTGCAATACTTTGCAAAATTCCGATTTAAACATACGATAATAGGATTTTATCACATGAACGCATGCTCGTACCAACCATTCGCCTCGGAAATTAATCGTTAGCTATGACGCTGTGTCCCCCGAATTCATTGCGGAGCGCTGCCACCACTTTGCCATGGAAGGTGTCTTCTTCAAGCGAACGGTAGCGCATAAGCAGCGACATCGTAATGATAGGGGCACTGGCCTGAAGGTCCATCGCGGTTTCCACGGTCCACTTGCCTTCACCCGAGCTTTGCATAATGCCCTTGATGCCATCCAGCTTAGCATCCTTGGCAAACGCATTTTCAGCCAGCTCCATCAGCCAACCGCGGATCACCGATCCGTGCGACCATACCTTTGCCACCTGCTCGTAATTGTAATCGAAGCCGCTTTTGTCCAGAATCTCGAATCCTTCTGCAATGGCTTGCATCATGCCGTATTCGATCCCGTTATGAACCATTTTCAGAAAATGTCCACTTCCGCTTGCTCCCGCATACAAGTAGCCTTGGGGTACGGCCATATCTTGGAACAACGGCTCAATCCGCTTGAAAGCCTCCCTGCTGCCGCCGATCATAAAGCACCCGCCCTCGGCTGCCCCGGAAGTTCCGCCTGACGTCCCGACGTCAAAATAATGCACGCCGGCCTCGCCCAGCTGTTCCGCACGCAGCATGGATTCTTTATAGAAAGAATTCCCTCCGTCGATCAGGATATCGCCCGCAATAAGCAGCGGCTTCAATTCCTCGATGACATGGCCTACGGCTTCTCCTGCCGGCACCATCATCCAAATGATCCGGGGCGCTTCCAGACGGCTAACCAGCTCCTTCAGGCTGCGTACCGGAACGGCGCCCTTGCCCGCCAGCTTGTCGCCAGGCTCCCGATGAACATCATAGACAACGGTTTCATGGCCGCTCGAAAGCAGGTTTTGCGCAAGGTTAAAGCCCATTTTGCCTAAACCGATCAATCCGAGTTTCATGGTGCATCTATCCTCCATTTCATCTTATGACTACAAGTGTACTTGTCGACAACATACAGCCTCATTATTTTAATTCAGAAACTTGTATCTGTAAATATGTATGTTGAAAGCGCTATTAAGCAATAATTACCAGCCCCTGCCGCAGGACCAACGCGCATTTCCCCGTTATTTTGCGGGGTTCGAAGCCGCTATTCCAGCTTCATTACCGGATATGGATGGTATATACTGGTTCAGCCTTGCAAAAATGGGATTAAAAAAATTGGTAACGAGGCCTAGCCGTCCCCACCGTCCATGTTATTTTTATGGCATGAATGCAACAAAATGGAATTCCCTACGTCTTAACTACAAGTGCTCGTTACGAATTGAATCTGATGCAAAGGAGTTCAACGGTATGAAAAAACATATATCCGCATTCCTTCTCCTGGTGCTCTGTGTGCCTTGGTTTGCCTCGTTCGCCGGTGCTACGGCTGCGCCTTCTCCCGCAAAGGTCAGCGCAAGCAAAGGAGAACTTCGCGCCGACCAGCTGATGTTCGGATACGTCGATCCGAGCGGCAAGCAAATACTCGGACTCTTAGGCAATCCTGAAAAAAGCCACCCGGCTCCCAAAACGCTCACCTCTGTGCTGTATGCTTCCGGCAAGACGTTCCGCGCAACCTACGTGAAGCATCAAAAAGCCTCCTCCAAGTCCAGCTACAGACAATCTGCGGCAAATTTCAAATTCGATGAAGGCGAGCTGTTCAAGCTGAGCAACCCGGGCAGCAAGCTCAAGAGCGATGCAAGCGTCCTGCTCCAGACGGCGAACGCTTTTCAAGGCCATACCTTTTTGACCTTCCAATCCGAGCAAAAGGGAAAATTCAACGCCAAAACCGTCAAAGCGATCGAAAAAGCCAAAAACCGCAAAGTCGCCACGCAAGGCTTGATCGCAACGACCACAAACGGCGTGCAGATCGGCATCGTCAAATTCGTCCAAGGCAGCGGCAAGCCGCTGGCCAGCCTCGTGCTCGTCGACCGTGGAAGCATGGTCTTCCAAGACTTCGTCGGCAATAGCGATCCCTACTCTACCTGGCGCGTCGATGACGGCGGCGAAATGGGACCGGAGCTCTTCCATCTGATCTTTGCTTCATCCAGCAAGGCCGGGTATGCCCTCGGTGTCGAATGGTACGGCACGGAAGGAACCAACTTGTCGGTCATTCAGCAAAAGGGCACCAAATTCCGCGTCGTGACGGAAGCCGGACGTTACCAAGCGCCGCTCTGATCGAGACTGCCATTCCAAGATTATTCCTTGCAAATAAGCATAAAAAGGATAGAGACCGGCTTTTTGCCTGGTCCTATCCTTTTTTGTCATGCGCTCAAGCGGTATTCCTGAGCATACTCTCCCCTACGAGCCCAGATCCCAGGTGGAGTGGATCTTCGGCACGTCGTTAATCAGCTGGCGCGTATAGCTGTGCTGCGGGTTCAGAATGATGTCCTCCGCCGGTCCGGTCTCGACGATCTTCCCTTTTTCCATGATATAAATCGTGTCGCTTACGTAATAGGCAAGCCCCACATCATGCGTAATGAAAATAATCGTCATGTCATTTTCGTCGCGCAGCTTCAGCAGCATATCGAGAATGGTTGACCTCGAGCAGGCGTCCACCATGGAAGTCGGTTCGTCCGCAATCAGCACCTTGGGATGCAGCATGAAGATCCTGGCGATCATCAGCCGCTGCATTTGTCCGCCGGACAGCTCGAACGGATACTTGTTGTGCAGCTCCTCGAATTTCAGATTCACGAACGAGCAGGCCTCTTTCATTTTCCGTTCTTGCTCTTCCTTGCTAAGCTTCGCGCCTTGAAGCTTGATGCAGTCCATGAGCAGCTTTTCCACCCGGTAAAACAGATTGAACGAGGAGAACGGGTCCTGAAAAATGGCCTGGATATCCTTCCAGTAGCGCTTACGGTCGGCATGCGATTTCAAACGGCGCGGCGCGCCTTTATATTCGACGGTTCCGCCCGATTCCTTTAGGAGTCCCATGACCATTTTCGCGAGGGTCGTCTTGCCGCTGCCGCTTTCCCCGACAATAGAGACGATCTCCCCCTTGTGGAAGCTGAAGTTCACCGCGTCGACGGCGGTTGTCTTCCCGTTCCCGTATCCGAATACCTTGGTCAGATCCTTGCCGCGGATCAGCGTTTCACGGTTGCTCATGCGCATACCACTCCTTCAGCGTATCCGTATCAAAATGGCAGCGGTACTGGCGGCCTCCGCTGGTTTGCACCGGAATCTTGCCGACCCGGCACTCGTCGCGGGCATAGGAGCAGCGCTCCGCAAAGCGGCAGCCCGGCGGCACCTGCTTCAGATTGGGCGGGGCACCGGGAATCGCTGCCAGCTTCTGTCCCTTCATGCCTTCCTCCGGCACCAGAATGGAGCCCATCAGCTTCTTCGTGTAAGGATGAACCGGATCGAAAATCATCTGCTCCGCCGTGCCGCGCTCCACGATTTCGCCCGCGTACATCACCATAATATCGTCGGTCACATGATATAAAAGCGGCAGCTCATGCGTGATGAACACGAGCGAGCGAATGAATTTCTTGTCCAGCAGCTCCTTCATCAGCTTGATGACCGCCTTTTGCGACGTAACGTCGAGCGCCGAGGTCGGCTCGTCGGCGATCAGCACTTTCGGATTCAAAATGGTGGAAATCGCGATCACCGTCCGCTGCTTCATGCCGCCGGACAGCTCATTCGGATAGGATTTCAGCACCTTCTCGGGTAAATTCAGCGTCTGGAAGCGTTCTGCCGCGAGGTCCCACACCTGCTTTTTGGACAGCTCGGGGCGGTGCTCCTTCATGATATCCTCAATAAAGCGGATGATCCGCAGCGTCGGATTGAGCGCGTTCATGGCCGCCTGCGGAATATAGGCGATTTCCCTGCCGGATACCTGCGAGCGCAGCTGCTCCTTGTTCAGCTTCATGATGTCCTTGCCGTGAATACGGATGGAGCCGCTCCCGTAATGCAACGGAGGGAAATAAAAGCCCATCAGGCTCAGCGCAAGCGTCGATTTGCCGCATCCAGACTCGCCGGCGATGCCCAGCGTTTTGCCTTCTTCGAGCTCGAAGTCGACGCCATCGACGGCAAACACCTTTTCCTTGAGGCGGGTTTTATAGTAGGTTTTCAGGCCGCTGACCTCCAAAATATTCGTGCTCATCGGCATTAGCTCCTTATCTTCGGATTGAATATCTCATCCATCCCCGTGTTCATCATGTAGAGGGAGAAGGTGATCAGCGCGATCGACAGCGCTGCCGGGATGAACGCCCACCACGCCCCAGCCACCGGCGCTTCAAACACCAAGGCCCAGTTCATGATGATGCCGAGCGAGATCGTGTTGTACGGCCCGAGGCCCAGCATGGAGATGGATGCCTCCGACAGGATGCCGGACGCGGTCTGCAGCACGAAGGCCATGACGACATACGAAGCGATATACGGCAGAATTTCGAATACGATGATTTTTGGGGTGCTGTGCCCGGATATTTTCGCGATGTGGACATGGTCCCTTCCCCGGAGCGAGGTGGTCTGTGCCCTGACCGCCCTCGCGGTCCACGGCCAGCTGGTAATCCCGATGATGATGGCCGTCACGAGCGAGCTGCGTGAATTGATGCTCACGGAGATGAGAATCAGGATGACGAAGGACGGAATGACGATAAAAATGTTGGTGATCGCGGTCAGGATGTTGTCGAGCAGACCCCCGACGTAGCCGGCCAGCAGGCCGATGACCAGGCCGATCGCCGTAGCGAACACGCCTGCGATGAGTCCGACGCGAATCGACGTCTGGATGCCGTACATCAGCTCCAGGAACAGGTCGCGGCCGAAATTGTCCGAGCCGAGCCACAGCTTCGCATCCGGGGGCTGGAAGGCCAGGGCGATCATCTCCAGCGGATCCTTCCGGTTGATCTGCGGGTAGATCAGCACCAGCGCCAGCATCAGGAGAAACAGGATCGCGCCGATCATGAACTTAGGCGATTTCAGGAGTATCGCGAAGGAATGTTTCATGCTACTCCTCCTCCATTTGCGCAGCTTTGATTCGCGGATCGATCAGGCCGTAGACCATATCGATCGTAAAATTCGCCAGCAGCACGGTGACCGCGATCAGCAGAGTGCAGCCCGAGATCAGCGGATAATCCAGCTGGCGGATGGCCGTGAACATCCAGGTACCCAGCCCCGGATAGCTGAAGACGATCTCGCAGATGAGCGATCCGCCCACCATCGTGCCGATGGACAGGGCCAGTCCCGTTATTTGCGGAAGCATGGCGTTGCGGAACACGTACCTGGAAATCTTCGCGTCGCGGATGCCGAGCAGCTTGGCGTACAGCACGTAATCGGCATTCAGCTCATAGATAGACATCTCGCGCATGCCGATCGCCTGTCCGCCGATGGTAACCAGCACGATAGACAGAAACGGCAGCGTATGATGCCTGAGAACAGAGCCGATAAAGTCCAGACTGAGACTGGGAACCATCTGGAAATCATAGCCCCCTGACAACGGAAACCAACCCAGCGTTAGCGCGAACAGATACAGCATAATAATGGCCAGCGTAAAAAACGGGATCGAGTTGATGAACAGCGCCACCGGAAAAATCGCTTTGTCGAATACGCCCTTCTTATATGCCGCGACGGCGCCGAGAAGATTTCCCAGAATCCAGCCGACGAGAATGGCCGGCAGCTGCAGCCCTACGGTCCAAGGCACCGCGGAGGCGAGAATGTCCGTGACCTTTTTCGGATAAAGGCCGAAGGATGTTCCAAGGTCTCCGGTGAACAGATTTTTGATATAAATCACGAACTGCTCCCACAGCGGCTTGTCGATGCCGAATTCCTTCATGAAGGTCTCGTAGACGCGCTTGATCGTATCGCTGTCCGTCATGCCCTGCGACATTTGGGATACGATGACGCTGACCGGGTTGCCTTCAATCATGCGCGGCAGGAAGAAGTTCAAGGTAATGGCGATGATAAAGGTGATCAGATACCAAAACAGCTTTTTGATAAAATATCTCGAATAGGCGTTCAATAAGCTCCCCCCTTCGGACGATCCGGCTGAATGTGGATGAATAGGATGGAAAGAGAGCCTGCATAAAGGGCGAGTGTTTCGTTCCCTCGTATGCAGGCTGCTGGCAACGAACCTTGCGAATGGCCGGGCGGTTAGTTATGAATTTGGTACAGCGCCCGGATGCCTGCTCCATCCATCGCGATTTGCGGCGGAATATCGGTGCCGTCGCCGTCGGTAGGGAAGCCTTTCCAAACGGATTCATTCACGGTATGGAATACCCATGGCCGGTACATCAGAGGTACGGACGGAATGTCGGTCAGCCAGATTTTCGTCAGCTCGGTATACAGGGTTTTCAGCTGCGCTTCATCGGAGATGGTCGGAATTTGGTCGATAATTTGGTCGGCTTTGTCGTTCTTGTAACGTCCCCAGTTCCAGAACGCCATTTCACCGATCGGAGCCACCTGCTTGGAGTACATGATGTCATGCGCTCTGCTCCACGGCTGGCTTGGATTCACGCCGCCGGCAGGCGTGTTCATAATAATATCGAATTTGCCGGTTTGCAGGTCATTCGTCCAGACTGGAGCTTCAGGGAACTTGGTGCGGATTTCGATGCCGATCGCCTTGGCGCTCTGGGCTACGATCTCCAGCGCCGCGTTCCAGTCCGACCAGCCATAAGGACATTCCACGTCATAAGGCCCAAGCCGGGTTCCGTTCAGTACCCGGATGCCGTCCTTGCCCTTCTTCGCTCCGATCTTGTCAAGCAGCTCGTTGGCCGCTTTCACGTCGGTCGTCCACTGCAGCGATTTGATAGCGGCTTGATCGACGTATTTCGATTCGGCTGCGGTATTCAGCGTCAGGGATGGCTGCATGGCTGCCGAATAGCCGCTCATCGCCAGGTCCGAAATTTTCTTGTAGTCGATGCTCATCGCGATTGCGCGGCGGACGTCCGCGTTGTCGATTCCCTTTTTCGAGAAATTAAAGAAGATCGAAGGCATGGAGCCCGGTACGTAATACGGCGCATCCTTCAGATAAGTCTTGATCGGCGTACCATTCTTCCACATATTCCATACCTGCGGAATAAATTGCTGCGATACGTCCACTTGGCCGCTCTTGAACGCCAGGTCGCCGGCCGCGTTGTCCTTGTATATCACATGCGTAATGTATTTCGGTGCCGGAAGCTTGCCGAACAGGGATTGACCCCAATAATTATCGTCTCTGGCAATCGTGATTTTCTGATCGTTGTAGAAGTATATTTTGTAGGGACCGGTTCCGATCGGATCGCTGTTCACTTCCTTGCGGATATTCGTCAGGTCGTTATTCGCCTTCTTCTCGATTTCTTCCCATACATGCTTCGGCAGCATCGGGATGATCTCAATGCTGTCCAGCACGGTCAGCCGATTCGGGTTATCCTTGCTCAGCTTGATATTGACAGCGTTTGCACCATCGGCCGTAACATCCGAAATATACGTCCAATAGCTGCTCCAGTTGATATCATACTTTTTGCCGAGCTGGTAGGTATAAACCACGTCGTCGGAGGTAAATGGCTGTCCGTCACTCCATTTGGCGTCCTTGTTCAGTTCGACATGCAGCGTATCATCCTGCCATTCGTACTTCGTGCCGAGCAGCGGCTCCAGCGCGCCGTTCAGCTCGTTGACCATAAACAGCGTTTCATACACGAGCTCTCTCGAGTTGCCGTAATTGATCGGAAATGCCGGGTTGCCACTCAGCAGGTTAAAGTTGGTCGGCGCCCCCCACTGCAGGCCGTTGATGTACAGCGTTTCGTTGCGCGGCGTTTCTTTCGAGTCGCCCTTGGCCGTGTCGGTGGCAGGCTCCTTGGATGGCTCCGTGGTTTTCGTGTCCGTACTTGTGTCGGCAGGCGTCTTGGTCTCCTCCTGCGTCTTCGGTGTTTCAGCGGTCGACGGCGGCTGCACGCTTTGGCAGCCTGCGATGAGCACCGCTGCCGTAAATAAGGCGATCAGCGGCTTGGAAGCTAATTTCAGCCTCATATGAACTCCCCCATTCATCACGTTCACAACCTCATACGAAAAGCTCCAGAATAGCCTAAAACGTATTCTGCAAGCGTTTTCTTGTAAAAATGTATGTCGCCCTTCGCAAATCATGACTGAATTATTTTTAAAATAAAGACGTGTGCGAATATTCCCTCTGGCCAGTTCAAAAAAACGGATTTAAAGCCAAAAAAAGCCGCCCAGGCAATATCATTGCCCTGGCGGCTTGGATGGGGCAGCCTCAGTGAAGCTGTCCTTCAAGCGTTTATTCATTTTACGCTGCGCTTCTGCGGGAAATGGCGAACAGCGCGGCCCAGATGAGCAGGAAGCCGATCGCTTGCGGGATCGTGACGACCTGGTTAAATACAATCCAGTTAATCAGAACGCCGACCATCGGAAAGCTCAGCTCCGCCAGCGTCGCCACAGACGCTTTGGTCGTAGTCAATCCCTTATAGTAGACAAGCAGGCTGAACAGTCCCGGCAGCAGCGCTTGGCCAAGAAGGTTGATGCCGACCGCGGCGAGCGGACCTGCGCCTGTAGGAATCTGCCAAGGGTCACCCTGATTGATCGTTATGCCGATCAGGAGGGGCAGTGCCAAAATAAACCGCAGGGAGGTGACCGTCTCGTATTCCATTTTGCCGACCATCAGGCGTCCCATTACGGTAGAGCCACCCCATAGGGCGGCTGCGCCCAGGGAAAGCAGGCTTCCCACTTTCACGAAGTCATTCATATGACCGAATGGGAAGGTAAAACCGAACGTGAGAAGATACGTACCCGCCAAAGCTACGATCAACAGCCAGCCGAACTGCTTCGGCAGCTGCTCCTTCAGCAGCATGCGGGCCATCAGTATGGCGAAAATCGGCTGCAGCTTCTGCAGCAGCAGCACTGCATTCAAATTCCCGTGCGTCAGTCCCAGGGTAAAGAGTATCGTCGCGATCGCCGAGCCGCCCCAGGACAGGAACAGCAGCGCACCGATATGCCGCATTTGGAGTCCCTTCATTTCCGAACGATGCTTCCATAAAACCGGCGCCACGAACAATGCGATCACAATATGCTCGAGCAATACGATCTGCGTCGGCGTAATATTCTCCCGGAGCAATATGATCCGGAAGAGCGGATCAGCCCCCCATAGGGCCGCACCCAGCACGACCAGCCAAAAGCCGGTTCTCGGGCGGTCCGCCTGCTTGCGCGCGGCGGGATTCAACTTAATCTTGCTGCTTACGTTTTCCATTTCCTTGATCCCCTTGCCTGAATACGGAGTCAACATTGGAAAACCCCCGTTTATCGACGACAATCGACATAACGGGGGTTGATCAAATAAGCTTGCCGAAATGGTAAAAATTTCGCACAAACCTATCTCTTTGATCTTCTCCCATCCGGACTTTACCGTCGGCCCTGGAATCTCACCAGGTCAGTCGCTGCTTCAGAAAAAGAAACAGCGAGTCGCGGGCTTGACGTCTGTCTGCTGGAAGCAAAGGACGTTCACCGCCGGTCAGGAATTTCACCTTACCCCGAAGATCCATATTCATATTGTAGTATTTGTCAAAACAGATCATACCATGACTTCACATCATCGTATGTTAAAGCCATCACATTGGTTACTTACGATAGTATAGCACATATCTCAGCCATCGTGTCGGATTTTTTAAATAAGGATTTTTTTCCAGATTATTAAAAGATTCGATCGATAATTATTTTTGCTGAAAAAGCGCCAGAATAACGACAACCGCCTCGGCACGGGTTGCATGGGCTTCCGGAGCGAATATGCCGCCGCTTCTGCCCTTCATGATGCCCCGCTGCGCCGCCTCGGCCGCGTATGGCTTGGCCCAAGCCGGGATTTTGCCGTCATCGGCGAAATTCGTTTGACCCGCCGCTGCCGGAGCTGCAGCCCCGTTCAGCGAGCGGACAGCCATAGCCGCCATCTCGGCCCGCGAAATGAGCTTGTTTGGCTCGAACGCACCGCTGTCGTAACCGTTCATGAACTGCCGGCTGACCGCTTCTTCCACATAGGGCAGGGCCCAAGCGGGAATCCGCTTCGCATCCGTGAATTGCAGCGGCTGATGGCCTTTTCCATCGGTGCCCAGGGCTCGGATCAGCATCGCTGCGAATTCGGCTCGTGTGACTTCCTTATTGGGTCGGAAGCTGCCGTCCTCATAGCCCGAAATCCAGCCCTGCTGCACGGCCTGAACGATGGATGCATTGGCCCAATGGCCCGCAATATCTTTGAACGCAGCCTGCGAGGAAACCGTGCCGTCCTTCACGGCAAGCGAAGCGTTGATCGCCGTCCCGAAAGTGTTCAGCTTGGAATCCACCAGCTTGACGTCATGAAGGGATAACTGCGCCGCGCCTGTCTGCAGCCTCTTAAACTTCAAGACTGCGAGTTGAAGCGTGCCGCTGTCTCCGGCGATTTTCCCCACCTTCGTATGCGCGATCCGGATATCGCCGTTTTGAACGATCGGATCAATGGCAAACCCCCCGGTGCCGGAAGAAGCGCTTTGATAAGCAAGCTTCTGCGTATCGTATTTCAGCATGAAGTCGTAAGCATACAAATCCTGAAGCTGCGCTCCGGTGACGGTCACGGTGATTTCGTTCCCGCTGGCTGAAGATTTCATCGAAATCGCGGGGCCCGCTTCGGCGGCCGAAGCCTGCATGCCGATGGCAAAGCATCCGAGTAACATGACAGCTCCGATGATGGCGGCTATTTTTTTCAGCAATGGTTTTCATCCTTTCAGACTGCAAATCGCAGGAGCAGCCAAAGCCGCCCTGCGATTCGCTTTTTGAGAATATGGGAATCCGTCCTGCATGGCAATGCTTAGTTGCGGTACCAATCGCCGATGATCATTTGCGCTACCGCGGCCAAGGCGCGGATCGAGATTTCTCCCTCGCTGAAGATGTCGGCCTGCTCCACGCGGTTCCAGTTGCTGTCGCCCGATGTAATGCCAAAGTATTTGGCCATGATCGACAGGTCCTGCACGCTAATTTTACCGGCGCCCGGCACCAGCGTGATCAGCTTGGATTGGAAGACCGCAGCTGCGCTGTTCAGCGCGGAAACCGCCGTATCCACCTGAAGCTGGGTGGCGGATGCGTTGTTTTTCACCGCTACGGCTGCTTGAATCGCGGTTTGCAGCGTAGCCTTGGCAGCTGCCGGATATTGCCCGATCTTGTCGCCAGCGACCGCCTTGTCATACAGGCTTTGAGCCGAGGCGATTGCCGTTGTGAGCGCGGTTTTGTCCGTTGGCACGGATGGAACCGAAATGACCGCATTTTTGAACCTATTTACCGCTTGGGTCAATGCCGCAAGCGCCGAGTTGATTTGTTCCTGAGTAGCCGATGCGTTGCTGTAAACCGCATTCGCCGCCTGGATGGCAGCCAGCAGGTCAGACTTCGCGGCTGCAGGATATTCTCCCGGCTCCGTTCCTGTTACGGACTCGTCGGCCAGCTTTTGAGCGTCCTGGATCGCTGTACCCAGCGCGTTCCGGTCTGCGGTTGTCACCTGAATATGAACGGCTGCGTCACCGACGGAGAGCTGCTGCGAAGCGCCTTCCGAAGAAGCCTGGAAGGCCATCAGGGACACATTCGCGGTACCCGATGCATCCGCTTTGAGCTTGGCATGCAGCTGAAGCAGCTCGCCGCCGTCCTTCACGGCATGCTGTTCCCCGGTGGTTGCCAGCAGGAGGCGAATTTGCCCCTCATCCTGCTTGATGCCGGACGCCAACAGGTTCAGGCCATTTCGTGTCGTCGAAACCGCATCCGCGGCTAGAGCCGGGTTGCCATCCTGATCCGTCGTCGTTTCAAACGCAAACTTGGACGGATCAAATTGAATTGTTACGTCCAGCGCCGTCGCGGATTGGGTCAGCTGTCCGATGCCGACCGACAAATCTACCTGCGATCCCGCATAAGCGGTCCCGGGTCCCGTCAGCGATGCTGCGTTGTCCCCCGCACCGCCAGCGGCGGCTGTCACCGTGATGCCGACGGTCAAGCTGTCGCTTCCCCCTTTGCCGTCTTCGACCTTGAATGAAGCCGTATAGCTGCCCTCCTGCTGCGGTGTCCACGAGAATGTCCGAAGAGCTGGATCAAAGCTCGCGCCTGCCGGCAGGGATACCGAAGAATATACCAGCGTATCCTGATCGGCATCCGTTGCATTCACTTGGAACGTCAGCTGCTTTCCGGCTTGTACCATTTGCGGTAGTACCGCGCCAAAAACCGGAGGATGGTTTACAGATCCCGATCCCGCCTGGCGGATATCGCTCAGATTCAGCAGCTTGAGCTGGTACGTGGATTTGAAAATGGAAGAAATGCCGGTAATGTCAACCGCCGTCCCCTCCGGGAACGACTGCTTTAACGTGTCCGCATTAATACCCGTGCGGCTGTCTACGCGCACGCGTGTGGTGGCGTTCGCCCCCACCAGATCGAACTCAAGCGAGCCGGTCACAGTTGCGTAATTGCGGACGGTGACGTTCTTGAGCGTCAGCAGCTGTCCTTGATTCTGGTCGCTCAGCGCGTCTTGAACGGCAGGGGTAGGTGCCGGAATATTCGCCTGATCGTCCAGCTTCGTCACCTGTACGTCGTTTTGGAGCTCGACCTCGGTGTTGTACACCGTTTTTTGTGCGGTGATTTTAACTTTATCCCCCACATGGAAGTTCATCGATTTACTCATGTACACGTAGATGCCTGCCGTGGCGTCCTGCATGTAGAAGCCCGCGCCGCCGAAGACGCCCGGTTCGGAAGTGACTACACCCTGAACCGTGACATAAGTGTTGTCGGCGACGGTTCTTGCCTGACCGATCGTGGTCAGGTCCGGAATGGTCACGACTGGCCCGGATTGGCCGGATCCATAGGATCCGGCTTTATATGTTGTCGGGTCATACCATTTATAACCCGCCGCCGGCGTCGTCCATGGCTCTGTACCCGGAATTTCGGCCGAGGTTGCCGGCTCTTCCAAGGCTCCGAGCAGCGGAGTCGGCGAATCCAGCGTGATGCCTTTATTTTCAAAAGTCGTGTAATCTTCGTGCTGAGCCAGCCATTCTACGGTTTGTACAAGAAATACGCCGTCCTGGCCTTCATCCTTGAAGCCGTCAAAGGTCGTTTTCTTGCCTCCGTTATCTTCACGGACATAGCCCGGACTTGAGTCCTCAACCGGAGAAGAATCGCCGATAAAGGCCGCTTTTCCTTTTTCCAGCTTGGAAATCGCCGCATACGGGCCTTCATCGACGCCGCCGTTTTTGTAAACGCCGCCGTTAGGGAAATTCTTTTTATCGCTATTTTCGACGGCATTGCTCCAACCCGGAACGTTTTTCGGCAAATAAACCACGCCTTTGACCCGTTTCGGATCCAGAACGACCAGCGTCGAGCCGCTGTGCATTTCAACGTCGTTCACGCCTGCCGTAATGCCGAAGGATTGATCATATTTTAAGGTATCGGTTTTCGTCACGTCGCCGACGGAGTTATAACGGAAACGGACGCCGAAGTTCTGCCCGAGCCAGTCCGTGCTGGTGACGTCCTTCATCGCGCCGGAAGCCGCCTCGCCCGTCGTCATGCCTTTGGTCGGATCGCCGAAGGCGCCGCGGCGGTAGCCGTTCATCACTTCCGAGGAATCCCAGCGGTTCAGGTTCCGGTCGGAATTGTAGTGGTCAGAGATGAAGAAGATGCTGCCGCCCTCTTTTACATACTGCAGCATGGCATCCTGCTCGGAGGTTTTAAACGGAATATTGGCTTCGCCGATAATAAATACGTCATACTGCTTGAGCTTGCTGAGCGTAATGGTCGGCGTATCGTAGGACTGTGCGTTCATCGGGAGCGTTCTTTGCAGCGCATCCACCTGGAAGTGCGCTTGACGCAGTCCGTCCGCGAAATCCGAAAAAGCTCCGTCAATCACCCAGTCGGCTGCGCCTGCGGTTTGGCCGTGAGACTCATCGAAGAGCACCTTTTTGCCGGTACCGTCCGGAAGTGTCGTGGGTACGCCAATATTTTCGCTGCCCGGATCGGCAGGATTCGGTGTACCTCCGCCGCTGCCCGGATCGCCGCCGCCGGATTCACCCGAAAGCGTCATCGCCGTTGGCGTCTTGATCCCGGACATGCTGTTGTATGAGCTCAACGCTCCCGTTACCTGGAGCTTCTTGCCCAGATTGGCAGGGGTCGTTTTCAGCCCGATGGCAGAACGATAGCTCGCTGACACCTGAACATCGATCAGCTTGTCTTTATTGGTTTCATTCGGAGTATCCGCGATCAATACGTTCAAGTCGTCCTGAAAGCCCGAAAAAATCAGCTTGGAATTATACACCTCTCCAACGATATAGCCTTCAACGGTCGCCGACTCCCCGCTGTTGTTCTTGCCTATCGCTTCAGCTACGGTAAGTACCGAAGAAGCGGCTTGAGCCGGCATATAACCCAGAATGCTGGAAATAATCAACATCATTGCGAATATTATGCCCGCGAGCTTTCGGTTACGGATCTTCCAAGGCTTGGCCAAATTCATCCCTTTCGTTCCTCCTCAATTTTTTTCGTATTCACGATCCCCTTAAACGTAGCACCCTTTTATTATTACAATTTGCTGAATCTGTAAAATCTTACTCCTTGTTCATCATATCGCCTCCAATTGCGGTAGTAGAATTTTATTCTAAAATTACACTTGCTGTAAGCGCCTTCAATCTTATATTTGTAAAATAAATACAGAGGTCTCAGGTCATTCCGAGCCTCTGCATTTTGAATAAAATATAGGATATGTTAACTATTGCTATGTTCAAACCGGAGACTATTTGTCATTTTCCGTCTATGAATATCGATACGCTTTTTCCAGTGACTCATCCGCCGCTTCCGTTCTCCCTGCGCGCAAATCGAGTCTGTACACGCCGTAGCCCTTCGAGTCTGTTCGACCCGTATACTCGATTTGCGGAAAATCACGGATATATTTCACCGCGCTCGGTGACGAGACGAAAGTAACGCTCACCGGCTGTTCAATAGGAACGAAGCTCCAATTTTTTTCCGCAATTCCTTCCAGGCATCCCTGTTCCGCAATGTAATCGATCAGCACCTGGCGGTTTTCATCCGTCGAATCCAGAACCAGCTCCGCTTCCTTCAGCCCCGGAAAATTCCCGCCGCCGAACACGCGGTAATTGCTCGATACCAGAATAAATTCCTGCTCCGGTACGATCGGATTCCCTTCATATCGAAGGTCCACGATCCTGGTTGCATCCGGATGCTGAAGGGTGCCGTCCGGCTTGTATCTCGCCGGCTGGGTTACATCCACTTGATAGGTTACACCGCCAATCACGTCAAAATTAAAAACCGCGAACAGCGGATTCAGCAGCGGCTGATCCCCATCCTGATCCGGATCGATGCGGTTGTACAGGCCGGCTGCCATCTCGAGCCATTCCATGACACCGGCTCCCGTCATCCGGACGCCTTTAACCGTATTGTCGAACAAATACAGCTCCGTGGCGCTTTTGATAGCCACCGATCCCGCCGGAATATCCGCATACTCCTGCGGACCGTTGCGCCCTGCCTTAAACGGGGAAGCGACGGACAGCACGGGCAGATGGGCGAGATGCGGCGCATGGACCGCGATCCAGCGGCGGGCATAAGCGGTTTGCGCTTGATTCAGCAGTTGAACCGAAGCATCCTCATGAACGAGCGAAAAATAGCTGTGCAGAGGATTATTGACCCTGCCAATGGGCGCATTGGCGTATAGGATCGTATTGTGGTGCACCTCCTGCAGCATCGCTCTAATGACCGGATCAGGACTCGCTTGCTCTATGCCGTTAGCGCGGTCATAAACTTCACGGATCATGGACTGTCCATGAACGGCCTGCCATCTTCCTTCCACCTGCCGCAGCGATAAATCGATGATGCCAAGCATGGCTCCGCCATACCCCGCCTGAACGGCAGGCAGTCCGTTGATCGTTCCCTCTTCCAGCTGGATTGCAGGCAAAGGGCAGCCATCCTCGCCTTTAAAGGCGGGACTGAGTGACGCGGCATCGGCTGCGGGAAACACATGATGCGTATGGGAAAAGGTAATCGCGTCAATTCCCGGTACGAGGCTAAGCGGTAAGACTGCATTTTCGGCATTGTGATCCAATAGCGTCACGCCGCCGTCAAAACCAGTATGAGCGAGCGCAACGATGACATCCGCGCCTTTCTCCTTCATCTGCGGGACCCATTCTAGCAGCGACAATACCATGTCTTTCACCTGCACCCTGCCCTCCAGATGCGCCTGATCCCAATCCAAAATTTGCGGGGGTACCAAGCCGATCACGCCTATGCGGAGCTCATGCGGGTTTCCTTCGCTGTCCGTGCAGGTCTTGTTTAGAATCACGTAAGGCGTATAGCGGTTCACCATTGAGCCTGAGCCGCCGCTGTCCAATTGTCGTTCATTTACATATATATTGGCGTTTACGTAGGGAAATTGGGCGCCGGCAATTACCTGATCCAAATAATCGAGTCCGTAATTGAATTCATGGTTTCCCAGCGTTGCTGCATCATATCCCATCGAATTCATCGCTTGAATGGCCGGGTGGATAAAAGGCTCCGTCTCGGAAAAGCAGGACGGATCAATCCGGGCCGCAAATGTCCCGAGCGGCGTGCCCTGGATCAAATCCCCGTTATCCACAAGGAGCGTATTCGCCGCCTCGGACCGCGCCTGCCTCACCAGGGAAGCCGTTCGGACCAGCCCGAGTGCGGGATCCTGTTGATCCCGGTAGTAATCGTAATCCATCAGGCATGCATGCACATCCGTCGTCGACATGATCCGCAGCAGCATTGTTGGTTCCGCGCCCGCCTGCTCGTTCACCGCTGACCCCTTTTGATTGCCGTTCACCCGAAACCACTCCTTTTTAATATGTTATAATCTACGAATTTCCCGGGGTCCCTGCAAAGTATTTGGAAAAAGCATCGAAGCAAAGGCTGCTCCACTTTGCGGGTTTATTTTACCTGCATTAGATATCACACCGCTGCACGCGTCCCTCGCATGAGCCAAAGTACATCCATGTATGCTTTTTTATCCATTTCTATAGGGATTACGCTGATTATACCTCCTGAACATTAAGAGAAAGTAAAATCCTTCAAATCGCTTTTCTTCCATATATAGGGATTTACCTTGCTGTTCTTTCCGCCTTTTTACCTCTCAGCAAATTTTACGCAGCGCCAACAAAAGACAACCTTTCCGTTAACCCTTGGCCGCGAAGCCTATGTTACGCTCATTTCTGTCAGGCGAGGTGCCTGACCCAAAAAAAGAAATGATCATGGAGGGGACCATCATGTTTAAAAAAGTATTAACTATCGGGATGACACTGGCGCTCGCGGCCAGTCTTGCAGCATGCGGATCCAAAAATGCAGGCAGCGGAGACGCGGCATCCGGTACCGCGGAAGCAGCATCTTCGGCTTATATTCCGAAAGAGCTTAACGTTCAGTTCGTACCATCGCAAAACGCGGACACCCTGGAAGCCAAGACGAAGCCCCTTGAAAAGCTGCTCGGCGACAAACTGGGCATTCCGGTTCACGTGAGCGTGTCTCCAGATTACAACACGATCGTAGAAGCCATGGCTTCCAAATAGGTAGATGTCGGCTTCCTGCCGCCAAACGCTTATGTTCTCGCCCATGACAAGAAAAATGCAGCCGATCTTCTTCTCCAAGCCCAGCGTTATGGTGTGAAGGACGGAACCGGCGAAGATACGACGGATAAAGTTGATTTCTACAAAGCCATGATCGTCGTGAAAAAGGATTCTCCTATCCAAAGCCTGAAGGATCTGAAAGGCAAAAAAATCGGTTGGCAGAACGTAACTTCCTCCGCAGGTTATGTTTTCCCGGCTGCCGAGCTGAAAAAAGAAGGCATCGATCCCGACAAAGACGTACAGGGCGTAACGATCAAAGGGCATGATGCTGCTATTATGGCGCTCTTGAACGGACAAGTGGATGCGGTAGCCGTGTTCCAGGATGCCCGCAACACTGTGAAAAAGGACGTTCCTGACGTATTTGAGAAAACCCGCGTCATCCACTATACCGCCAAAATCCCGAATGATACCGTCAGCGTGCGCAATGACATGGATCAAAGCTGGAGAGACAAAATCAGTCAGGCTTTCATCGATATCACCAATGACGCCGAAGGCGCGCAAATCATCAAGGACATCTACACGCATGTCGGTTATGTTGCCGGCGATGACAAAAACTTCGATCCGGTTCGCGAATATGCGAAAGCCGTCGGTCAAGAAATCAAGTAATCACGAGCCTCTAATGCGATTGTCATAGAATCAGATTCATATTCGGGCATTACATCGGCGCAGCACCGTCCATGTCGTTTCGTGGCGGTGTTGTTTCCCATTGCGGACCATTAAGAAAATCTCTCCAGAAATCCTATCAGAAAGTTGGTTCGATCATGATTGAATTCGATAACGTATCCAAAGTCTATCCGAACGGCACGGTCGGACTGCGCAACATTAACCTTACGATCAAGGAAGGCGAGCTTGTCGTCATCGTCGGTCTATCCGGCGCCGGTAAATCGACCTTTTTGCGCAGCATCAACCGTTTGACCGATATCTCCTCCGGGGAAATCCGCGTGAACGGCAAATCGGTGACCCACGCCGCCGGCAGCCAGCTCCGCCATATTCGGCGCGATATCGGCATGATATTTCAGAGCTTTAATCTGATCAAACGCTCGACCGTCGTGCGCAATGTCCTGTCTGGCCGCGTCGGATACCATTCCACGCTTCGCACTATGCTCGGCTGGTTTCCCAAGGAAGATGTGGCGCTGTCTCTGGACGCGCTGCAGCGGGTCAACATCCGGGAAAAAGCGTATGTCCGTGCCGACCAGCTCTCGGGCGGCCAGCAGCAGCGCGTTTCGATCGCCCGGGCGCTTGCCCAGGAGGCAAGCGTGATTCTGGCGGATGAGCCTGTCGCTTCCCTTGATCCGCTGACGACCCGACAGGTCATGGACGATTTGCAGCGGATCAATCGCGAGATGAACATCACCACGGTCATCAACTTGCATTTTATCGATCTGGCTCGCGAATATGCGACACGGATTATCGGTCTCCGTGCGGGCGAAGTCGTCTTTGACGGCACGCCTGCGGAAGCCACCGATGAAGCCTTCGCGGAAATTTACGGCCGTCCCGCGCTGCAGGATGAGCTGCTGGGAGGGGCATGATGAAGACACCTGCTTCGACGGCTCCGCTGCAGCCGGCAGCGCCGGAGATTCTGCCGCCGCGAAAAACCAAGCAGCTGGCCGGCTGGCTTGTTCTGATCGCCGTGCTGATCGTTTGCTCCATCCGGACAAAAGTGACTCCCTACCAGCTGATTACCGGGCTGCCGCAGATGGGCAGTCTGCTGCGGGAAATGTTCCCGCCGGACTGGAGCTACCTGCCCACGATTTGGGCTCCGATGATGGAGACCGTCCAGATCGCCATTTTGGGCACAACCCTGGGCGGACTGCTGGCCATTCCGGTCGCGCTGCTGTCCGCTTCCAATCTGCAGGTAAGCCGCTGGATCTCGCTGCCTTGCCGCATGATTTTGAATCTGGTGCGCACCATTCCGGATCTGCTGTTCGCGGCCATTTTCGTCGCCGTGTTCGGGATTGGTCCTTTTGCCGGCATGCTGGCCCTGGTCTTCTTTTCCTTCGGCATCATCGCCAAGCTGACCTTTGAAGCGATCGAAGCCATCGATCCTGGACCGCTTGAAGCGATGACCGCCGTCGGCGCGAACCGGATGCAGATTATCCGTTTCGGCGTTGTACCGCAAGCGCTGCCTTATTTTATGTCCTATCTGTTGTACACCTTTGAAGTGAACATACGGGCGGCCGCCGTGCTTGGACTTGTCGGTGCGGGAGGCATCGGGCTGCTGCTGGACCGGGCGCTCGGACTGTTCCGCTATGACCGGGCATCGATCATCATATTGCTGACGCTTGTCATTGTGCTTGTCATCGACTACGGCAGTACAATCATCCGGAGGAAACTGCTATGAAAAACACCCACACTGCTGCGCCGGCGAAAGCTTCCGGCTCCACGCTCCTTTCCCGGCTGCGGCTTGCGCTCATCGTCATCCTTGTCGCTGCCGTCTACTATTGGTCCGTTCAAGGCATGCAGTTCGAGGGCATCCAAGGAACCGCCGGAACCGTTTCGAGGTCTATTTTACAGGGCTTTCTGCATCCGGACTGGTCCTTCGTCTATCTTGCGGAGGGTGAGGACTTGCTGCGGGGGCTGCTGGATACGCTGGTCATTTCCATCCTCGGCACCGTCGTCGCTGCCGTGGTCTGCATTCCGTTTGCCTTTTGGGCCTCCTCGAACATGAGCCGGCGGCTCGCCGTATCCGGCAGCGGGAAAATCGTGCTGAGCGTCATCCGCGTATTCCCGGAGATTATCGTGGCGATCCTGTTCATCAAAGCGGTCGGACCCGGCTCGTTCGCCGGCGTTCTCGCCCTTGGCATTCATTCGGTCGGCATGCTCGGCAAGCTGTATTCCGAAACGATCGAAAGCATCGACCGCGGGCCGGAGGAGGCGCTGATCGCCTCCGGAGCGAACCGTCTGCAGGTTCTCCGTTACGCCGTGCTGCCGCAGGTCATTCCGCAGTTTCTTTCCTACTCGCTGTACCGGTTCGAGATTAACATCCGTTCCGCAACGACGCTCGGTCTCGTAGGCGCAGGCGGCATCGGTACGCCGCTCATCTTTGCGCTGCAGGTCCGCAACTGGAACCGGGTCGGGATCATTTTGCTCGGAATCATCGTGCTGATCATTCTGACGGACTGGATATCCGGCTGGGTTCGAAGACGCATTATATAACGAAGGCATGAAGCGATTAGAAGCTTAACATCCGCCTTTCCCGCGCCGGACCCGCGTCGCTGCCAGCTCTTCTGTGCGCGCCCACATACGAAAGGACTGCTCCCCGAGGTTCCCCCTGAGGGAGGCAGTCCTTTTGCATGATCCAACTGTTCGTGCAAGCAGTCTCACGTGCCTTCTCGCGCGAATGCAGCAGGAATGTTCCTGCCGGATTCTAAATAACTGCATTAATAAGAGCTGAGGGATTCATCCCTCAGCTCATGTTTTTGCCATAATAGATTTCATCCATTTCCTGCGTAATCCGTTCGGTGATCTCCTCCTGCTCCGCCTCGCTCAGCTTGTCCTTCGTATAGCCGAAAAGGTAGTTGTCGAGGTCGAACTCCCTCAGTTTGCATTTGGTATGGAAAATATGCTCCTGATATACGTTCACGTCGATCATGTCATACATGTCCTTTACCTTGTCGGGAATGTAATTTTGGATCGAATTGATATCATGGTCGATGAACAGCTTGTGGCCGTTAATGTCGCGTGTAAAGCCGCGCACCCGGTAATCGATCGTCATGATATCCGTGTCAAAGGAATGAATAAGGTAGTTTAATGCCTTCAGCGGAGAAATTTCACCGCAGGTGGATACGTCGATATCGGCGCGGAAAGTGCTGATGCCTTCGTCCGGATGAAATTCCGGATACGTGTGCACCGTGATATGGCTTTTGTCCAGCGCCATGACCACCGAATCCGGAAGCGGCCCCGGCGACTCCGTATAGGATTCCTTCGGTACCTCGACCACCGGCCCTTCCGACACGAGAATCGTTACGCTTGCCCCCTGGGGCACGTAATCCTGCTTGGCTATATTAAGCACATGCGCACCGATGATGTCCGAAACTTGTTTCAGAATGGCCGTAAGCCGGTCCGCATTATATTGTTCATCAATGTATTCCAGATAAGCTTCGCGTTCTTCCTTGGTCCGGGTAAAGCAGATATCGTACATATTGAAGGCCAAAGATTTCGTCAAATTATTGAACCCGTGCAGCTTCACATGTTGTTCGGGCGTTATTTTCATCCTTCCTTCACCTCGCTGTATTTCATATTCACTGCCTAATATTCCCTTCCGGATGCTCGCTATCCGTCAAGGCGGATATTCAAGTTTATTTAAACCCTTTACCCAATCCACGGCAGAAGAAACGGCAGCGCCTCCCTCATCCCAAAGCCCATACAAAAAGCCGGCCTTAAGAAGCATATACTTCTTAAAGCCGGCTGCCAGAGTCCCCCGTTAGGACTCGATTACAAATTCACGATATTTCTCGTAATCCATCTGTCTGCATTCCAGCGTCAGCCGGGTGCCTTCATTTTCGTATTCGGTTTCCGAAATATCCGCATGCTCATTCAGATACGATACCACCTGCCCCCGGTCATAAGGAATCAGCATTTGGCACTTCACGTAATCCTTGAAAATATAGCCCCGAATGAGAGTCACGAGCTCATCGATGCCGATTCTCGGCTTCGCCGCCAGATAAATGCTGTTCTCCTGCACTTCCGGAATTTCATGGCCGGCAAGATCGCATTTGTTATAGGCAAAAATCGTCGGGATGTCGGTAACGCCGATATCCTTCAGCGTGTCTTCGGTAATCTGAATCAGCTGGCCGTATTTCTCGTTCGCGTAATCGACCACATGAATCAGCAGATCCGCTTCGGCGACCTCCTCGAGCGTGGAGCGGAAAGCCTTGACCAGATGATGCGGAAGCTTGCTGACAAAACCGACGGTGTCGGTTAGCAGAAAGCTTTTGTTGTCTCCGAGCTGAATATTGCGCACCGAGGTTTCCAGCGTCGCAAATAGCATATCCTTCTCGAATACCGTCTTCTCGCCGCTGCCGCCTGCTGCGCCGAACTTCTCGAGCATGGCATTCATGATCGTCGACTTGCCTGCATTCGTGTATCCCACCAGGGAAACGACCGGCAGCGCATTTTTCTTCCGCTGCTTGCGCTGCGTCTGGCGCTGAAATACGAGCGATTCCAGCTCCTTGTTCAGCGCGGTAATTTTCTCCTCGATCCGGCGGCGGTCGAGCTCGAGTCTCGTTTCACCTGCGCCTTTATTTTTGGTGCCCACGCCGCCGCCTTGACGTCCGAGCGATTCGCGAAGCCCGATCAGACGCGGAAGCATGTACTGCAGCTGGGCCACTTCGACCTGAAGCTGAGCCTCGCGGGTTTTGGCACGCTTTTCGAAAATATCGAGAATCAGAATCGTGCGGTCGATCACCTTGCATTCCAGATCGGCCTCCAGGTTCCTCAGCTGCGATGGGGAGAGCTCGTCATTGAAAATAATCAGATTCGCCTCAAGGCCTCTATACAGACCCGAAAGCTCATCCACCTTGCCCGTGCCGATGTAGTGGGATTTGTTCACCCGCTCCATGTTTTGCGTCAGCTGTCCGACCACTTCCACGCCGCAGGCCTCCGCCAGATTGCCAAGCTCCTCCATCGAATATTCAAAATCCTGCTGATGATTCATATTCACGCCGACGAGTATGGCGCGCTGCTCCAGTTGTTCCAAATGTTCCATATATAAAACCCTCCATGTAAACGTTGTTTGAATAACAAAAAAACCGCAGGCCTCCGGCTGTGGTTTGAGCGAACGGAACATGCGGACTTCCGGAAGAGACGCTGCTTGTTTGCGCCGCAGCGGTTCCGGACACGCTTCTTTCGGTTTGGTTGGTTGTCGAGCAGCCGCAGGTTTCGCAGCCAAAAAGTTATCCGAAAAACAGCAAAGGAGGGGCCATGAAGCCTCTCCCGCTGCACCCTTGCATGCCGATGCCGAAACGGCCACCGCGCATGACTGCATATATGTTGGGTTCATCCGAAGATATGCATACCAATCCCGTTCGCCCTGCACCAAAGCAGAGCCTTTGAGCACTATTCAATTAGCGGCACAAAGTGAAGAAACGGAATTTAATATTGATCATCTTCACGAACCCTCCGATCATTCTAATTGTTACCATGTTAGCACATCTCAATCATTTTCACAATTCCGAAGTTTGATGATAGGTGATCCAGGCTCGTGCCGGCTTGAGACAGCCTCCTTATCACCTGTCACTACGCACGGATGCCGCGCCCCAAGGGCTGCGGCATCCATGCGTCTTGCTATGCGTTTCACGCACCCGGTAAGCTGCTGACGGTGGTGCGGTTCCGTCCGTCTTTTTTCGACTGGTACAGCGCTTCGTCCGCCCGCTCCACCAGCTGCTGCGCGGATCGGCCATGCACTGGGAAAGCCGCGATTCCGGCTGAAAGCGTAATGGAAGTGCCTGCCGGGCTTTTCGTACGCGCCAGCTGCTCTCGCAGCCGATCCGCCAAATCCTTTGCTCTGCCCAGGCCGCAGTGCTTGACGAGAATGCCGAACTCTTCGCCGCCGTAGCGGAAGCACAGATCATCCTCGGAAGCCATCAGATGCATGATCCGGGCCAAATAGCGCAAACAATCGTCTCCAACCACGTGCCCGTAAGTATCGTTAACCTGTTTGAAGTGATCGATATCCATCAAAATCAGGGCAAACGGAATGTTGCTTTCCATCCATCCGGCCATTACCTCGTCGAAGGCACGCCGGTTGGCAAGCCCCGTCAACTCGTCGATTTTCACTTCATTTCGGAGATGCGTCAAATCCTGATTCATATTCTGCAGCGCAATTTTCACGCTCTGGGACAGCAATCTGACTTCGTAGTAATAGGATTTGATGTCCGGAATGTTCTCCGCCGGAACCGGTTGGAGCATCGCCTCATCCGAAAACTGCGCCAGCGTGTGCAGCGGCTTCGCGATCCGGTTCGCCACCCACCAGCCCAGAAGCAGGATCAGGAGCAAGAACGGCAGCGAGACAAGCAGCATTCTCTTGACCAAATTATGCAAGGGCTTGTCAATTACTTGAGCCGGCGTCTGCGAAATAATGCCCCAGGCGCTGCTCGGTTCAAAGGCGTAGCCTGCCAAAAAACGATCCCCTTCTGAGTTCATCACTCTCTGTGAGCCGCTCTGTCCCAAAACCACCTTTTGGACGACCTCGTTCTGAAGGACGGACTGGCCGATCCGCTTTTTGTTGGTATGGAAAATAAGCTCGCCGCCTTTTTCAACGACATACACATAGGATCCGTCGCCGAAAAAATGCTCCTTCAGCATATTGCTCAGCACATTTTTTTCTTCGAGGTATATCGTACCGCCCACAAAGCCCTTATACCTCCCGCTTTTATCGATGATGGGTGCCGATATCAATATAATCAGCCGCCCCGTCGTCGCGCGGTATGGCTCGGAAATGAAAGCCTTTTTTAATTGAATAGCCATCTTGCTCTGCTCGGAGGTGATCTTGTCCCCCACGGAAATACCGATCGTTCGCGGACTTAACGCCCGAATAATCCGGTTGTTATCCGCAACCACGATCGAATTGAAGTACTGGGTGTTCTCCTGGAACAGATCATCGAATAATTGCGGATCGATTTCCGGCTCGCGCCCGGATATTTTGGCAATCGCCCCGATATTCTCCTGCATCGTAATCAAAAGCTCGTTGGTATTGGAAGCCAGCTTTTTGGCATAGGATTCGTTTTTGTTCAAATAATTGTCGATCAGTGAGGACCGGTTGACCTGAACCGCCGAAGTAATGCTCGTCAGCATGGTCAAGAGAATCGCCGTGATGACAAGCAAGCTGATGGTGAACCGGAGGGTAAAGCCTTTTTTCGTAAAATAATTCAAAGTCGCATCCCGCCTGCGTAAAAAATATGGAAAATGATGTCATTGCATGTCATCTACTCATTATACATCAGAGCGGAGGACACGAATATAAAAAATCAGTTCTCTGAATCGATATGGAAAAATGCTTTTGTCGTCTCGAAGGTCGCACGGGCCACTTCCTCTTCATCACGGTTCATGCACGAAGCAACGACCTTCACGATATGCGTCAGGAAAGCCGGCTCGTTCCGCCCATCCTTCGGTTTGGGTCTCATATCCCGAGGAGTCAGGTACGGCGCATCCGTTTCAATCATTAGACGGTCCAGCGGTATATCCTTGACCAGCTCGCGCAGATGCTGTCCCCGCCGTTCGTCGCAGATCCAGCCGGTAATGCCGATATGAAAGCCCATGCCAAGATAAGCATGAAGCTCTTCACCGGTTCCCGTAAAACAATGGACCACCGATTTTGCGATCATCGCGGGATGCTCCCGCATGATCGCGGCAAAGTCGGCATGGGCGTCGCGCTCATGCAAAAACAGCGGCATGCAGATTTCCTCGGCCAGCCTCACTTGCTCCCTGAACCAACGACGCTGCACATCGCGCGGCGAGAAATCCCGGTTGTAATCAAGACCGCATTCGCCGATCGCCACGACCTGCGGCAGTGCCGCCAGCTCCCGCAGCCGCTCCAGCGTTCCCTCCCCGCACTCTTTGACGTCATGCGGATGCACACCCGCCGTGGAATACAGCTTACCCGGATAAAGCTCCGAGTAGCGAGCCGCCTCTTGGCTGCTGGCCACACTCGTGCCCGTAATGATGAGCGGCGTTACCCCCTCGGCTTCTGCCCGGGCCAGCACCTCCTCGCGATCCTTGTGAAAGGAACGGTTGGTGAGATTGACACCGATATCTATAATTTGAGGACTCATGTCCACTCCCCCTTCTCCAATAGGTTTCCAGCAAAAAACCGCAGCCTTTAACGGCATGCGGTCAACGAATGACATTCCTTGGGTAACAGAATAACATAAAAAAACGCTTTTCTACAAACGCCCCGGATCACAAGTCCTCTATACGATTTTCGGTATATACTGGCCCATGGCCGATAGCTCCTTAATCTTCCATTCCATTTTCAATAGGTACAATGTATAGTATACTGGTAAAACAAGAACACTTGTTCTGTAATGGAGGTGAGCTGATCTTGCCCAAGAAAATATATGAGACATCCGTAACCAAACAAACGCTGAACCGGGTAAAAGCGGAAAGCATGCCCTTTGACTGGTCCATTAACCCCTATCGCGGCTGTGCCCACGGCTGCAGTTTCTGCTATGCACGAGCCTTTCAATCCTTTATCGGACGGGAGGCCGATGATGAATTCCAGAACCGCATCCTGCTGAAAACAAATGCCGCCGAGGCGCTGGAAATCCAGCTCTCCCGCATGGCCAAACGCTTCGACTATGATATCAATCAGCTGCGGGATCATGTGGGCCTCGTCACGCTCGGGACAGCCACCGACCCCTATCAGCCGGTCGAGATCCAGTCAAAGATTACACGCGGCTGCCTGGAGGTTCTTGCTAAATACCGGATCCGCACCAGCATTACCACGCGTTCTCCCCTGATTCTGCGCGACCTTGATCTGCTGTCCCAAATGGATATCACCTCGGTCAATATCAGCTTGAATACGCTGGATCCGGGGATCATCCGCATGATGGAGCCGGGAGCTCCATTACCTTACAAAAGGCTTCAAGCCGTACAAAAGCTGAGCGAAAACGGCGTGCGCACCGGCTTATTTATTGCGCCCATTCTCCCGTTCCTGACGGATTCCAGGGAAAGCCTGGAGGAACTCATGACTGCAGCCAAGGAGCATCGCGCCTCCTTTGCCATGACCTCCCTGCTGCGTCTCACCCCGGACGTGAAGGCATGGTTCATGCATTCACTGGAGCAGCATCACCCCGCGCTTGTACCCAAATACAAAAGCCTGTTCCGCGGCGCCTATCCCGATAACGCATATGCGGATCAAGTGAAGGCTCTTGCCCGAGAAGTGAAGCAGAAGCTTTTCCTGAGCGGCGAGGTTCCGGAAGAAAGCAGGAGCGGCTGCATGACCGCAGCCGAGTCTGATCTCCCCGCTTTCCCTAAACCGACCCTGCCGCTTCCCGCTCCGGAAGTGGAGCAGCTGAGCTTCCCCTTTTAACCGGACTAACAGGCATGAAGGCCCTGAACTTGTTCAGGGCCTTCACCGTACATAAACTATTTGACCTGATCCAGTCGGGATTCCAGTGCTTTGACGCTGTATTTGGCCAATCCTCCATTCGACGAACCGATGTAGATTTCGTCCCCTTCCATGTTGAGCAGGCCTTCGATGCCTTTCCGATATCTCGCTTCCCTGAATGCAATCTGATTATCGGCAAGCCGGCCAACCACCTGACCGTCCTGCTTATCCAGCACTAACATGTCAGAGCCGTAACCCAGCAGTAAATACTGGGACAACACCGCATAGCGGGTCTTCGCCATCTCATCCATCGTATAGGGGCTTGCGCTCTCATGCGTCGTCACCGGCATCTCCCAGAGCAATGTCCCCTTTTCACGATCGAAGGCCGCAGGCAGACCGTTCAGCACCACATACAGCCGGTCTGCATCAAACATGCCGTTTGTTGCTTTGCCGGACAACGTGAAGAGAACCCGCTTCGCGATGACATCATACAAGGCCGTCTTTTCCACTTTGGAGCCGTCAAAGTCCGATAAGCCGCCAGACTGCTGCACCAGAATGTACCGCTGCTCATTCGTCGTTTCGAACTGCTCCTGCCGGCTCCATCCATATTGCGCCAGCTTCTCGCCGTTTCCGGTATTCAGCAGCATCCATTCGTTCCCGATCAGAAACCAGCGGACGGCCGAACGCTCCGGCTGCAGTGGCAGCCTCATATTGCCATATGCATAATAAGGATGCGTCTGCAGATCCCTGTGAATGTCTCCCCGCCCGGTTACGCTCCAAGCAACCGCACCATCCTTGGGATTCAGCGCCTGAAGCATCAAGCCATCTTGCAGCAGAATGTTCGGGTCTTCCGAATCGGTGCGGAGAATCACCTGTCCTTCGCGCAGAACCCTCGTCCATCGCTGTGCGCCCGTCGCCCGGTCCAGTACCGTCAGCAGCCCTTCATCTTTAGCGGAATCGGGCATTTGATACACAACAACGCTGTCCTTGACGGCGTACATCTGCATTTGATGACCCTCGGGCAGCCTTCTTTCCCATATTGGATGCCCATCCTTCAAGCTTAGCTCCCTCACCCAAGACTCATAGCGATGATGAGCCTTGCTGTATTCGGTATAGACCGCAGCCGTTCCGCGCAGCCGGTCCAGCGCAGCGGAGTAGGATCCAAACCCGGCGTTCACCTGCCAGAGCTTGCGTCCCGAAGCTTTGTCGACCGCATAGATGGAAGAGTCCTCGTGCATGCCGCTGAAGCCTCCGTCATCTCCATCCACGAGCAGCACCTCATCGGTCGCACCCAGCAGATAGGCGTCATTAAGCTCTCCCTGATTGCGCCAAACCGGCTTGGCCGGAATGGTGGCTGTACCCGGAAATGACGTGAAATCATAGCAGAACTTGTAATCCCCATCTACAGATAAACCAAGCTCCAGCTTCGGGTCTGCAGGTAAAATCCATTTCCAGGCCTCCAGCTTCTCATCTTCGGCAAAGCTCACCGTAAACTGGGCATTTGGCCGTTCATACCGCCATGTTGTACCGATCCGAAGCGGCTTGCCTCCCTCTGCCAAATTGGCGGAATGCTCCACGAAGCTCGGCTCTCCCAGGAGCTTTTTCACTTTGGAAGCAGCATCTCCCTGCTGAAGCAGCAGCTCGGTGACATTTCGGGCTAGGTCAACCGTGACGCTGGAGCTGGTGCTGAGCACGCCTTCGGGAATGGCCTTTCTTGATTGGATGTTTGCGCTCCGCACCCACAGCATCATGGGACGGGCAATACTCGAATCGGTATGCCAAGCTTGAGGAGAAATCAGGATTCCCGTCCAGTCCTTCCATACGGCCGCAGCAACCAGCTTTTCACCTTGCTTGGGCGGTGCCCATGCCAGCTTGCCGCCCGGAGCCAACGCAAGCACGGTCCCCGGCTTCAGCGCAACATAAGCGAGTGAGGTTTCCTGAACGGACTTGGCGGCAGCGGTTGTATACCAGGCGGGAATCCAGCAGGGCGTATCTCCGTTCTCCAACATCACCGCCGCCATGTCTCCATGCTTGGACTTCACCTTCAGTGTCTGACCGCTGCTGACATAACCAGCTGCCTTAAGGTCCGCCCAAACCGCATTCTTGGACAGATCCTTCGTGAAATAGGGGGTTCGGTATTGAAACACAAGACTGTTCAGAGAATCGCCGTTCCGGGATTCAGAGGATGGCGAAGATTTCGCCAGGCTTTCCGCGCCGGGCGTCATGGTTAGCATCAGACAGGTTGTAAGCAGGACGACTGCGCCTGCTGCTTGTTTAAGCGGTCTCAAGGCCACTAGGGATCCACCTTCCATGGGTTTAATCTCACGATTTTCCATCTAAATATAAGGACGGTTTACTTCCGCAAATGTTCCGGTTCGCATTCAAAAAAAGCCCTCATCTTATAGATGGGGGCTACCTTTCAATGTATTTCTTCTCAAAAGGAGACTCTCGATCACTTCCATCACGGTCTGCGTTTTGATCGGTTTGCTGATATATTCGTCCATGCCTGCGGCAAGGCAGCTTTCCCGGTCTCCCTTCAGGGCATTGGCGGTAACGGCCACGATCGCCGGGCACCGCTCCTTCGGCAGCGTCCTGCGGATTATCCGCGTCGCCTCAAAACCGTTTAAGCCAGGCATCTGAATATCCATAAAAATAATGTCATAATAGCTTTCCTGCGCCGCCTGCACCACCTCTTTCCCGTTGGTGACAACGGTGGTCAGATGTCCTTGGCTTTCGAGCATTTTCCGGAGCACGATCCGATTGACTTCATTATCTTCGGCAACCAGGACGCGCAGGGAATTGGACGTATTGTGATCATGCTCCTCGATGGAATCGTCATGAGGGGACCAATTTTCACGGATCATTTCGACGTTAAAGACAAAGGTTGCCCCAGGCCCGTCGCTTTGCTCGAACCAGATACTGCCACCCATCAGCTCTACCAGCTTCCTCGTAATGGCAAGGCCAAGACCGGTTCCCTCGTGATCACGGGTCATGAAATTGTTGACCTGCGAGAACGGCTCGAAAATATATTCCGCCTTCGAGGCCGGAATGCCGATCCCTGTATCCTGGACCTTGAACTCCAGTTTGATCTTGCGCTTGTCTTCGGACATCTTCCGGAGCCGGGTCGTCACGCCGCCGGCAAAGGTGAACTTGACCGCGTTTCCGACCAGATTCATCAGAATTTGCTTCAACCGCTTCGCATCGCCGATCAGCATCATCGGAACGTCATCTTCCACCTCGAATCTCATCTCCAGCTGTTTCTCATGCGCTTTCGCCGACAACACATCGTAGGTCTCCTCAACGCATTTCCTGATATCAAACAGCTCCTCCTGCAGTTCCGTCTTGCCCGATTCCACCTTGGAAAAATCCAAAATATCATTGATGATGGCCAGCAGCGTTTCGCCGCTTTGCCGAATGATTTTGACGTATTCACTTTGTTCCTCGTCAAGGTTCGTGGTCGTCTCCAGCAGATCCGTCATTCCGATCACGCCGTTCATCGGCGTGCGGATCTCGTGGCTCATCACTGCCAAAAATTCACTTTTGGCTTTATTGGTGCTCTCGGCCAGCTCCTTCGCCAAAAGCAGCTGCTTCTGCTCGGACACGTCCTTCGCGATGATGTAAAACCCGACGTTCCGTCCGTTGACATAAATGGGCGCTATGGAGGTCAGAACCTCTACCGCATGCCCGTCCTTATGGTAAATCCGGTCTATGTCCTTTTCGATCGAAGGATTGGTCAGGGATTCGGTCAGCAGCTTACGCTGGCTTTCCTCTCCGATGAAACGAGAGATTTTCTCGCCTGCCATCTCGTTGACGCAGCAGCCTGTCATTTTCTCCGCCATCGTATTGACGTTGATGATGCTCCCTTCGAGATCCAGTGAAATCACGGCATCATGATTGTACCGTTTCAAGGAGGTGTAGCGTTCAATCGTTTCCTGCAGCTTGGTTTCGGCCAGCTTGTTTTTGGTATTGTCATGGATCTGGATAATATACGACAACGGATCGCCCGCAGCATCCGACATGACCGAAGCATATACGGAGGCCCACATGATATCTCCGTTCTTCCGGATATAGCGCGTATTCGTTTCGATCACTGCCCCTGTCGTTTGTTTCAGCTCGTTGCGGAAAAGCATGAGATCTTTCTCCAAATCGTCCGGATGAATCAGATCCTGGAAACGTTGCTGCATGAGCTCTTCTTCCGTGTATCCCATAAGCCGGCAGATGGCTGGATTGGCATGAATCCAGGTACCGTCCAGAGCGAGCAGCGCGATTCCAAAAACAGCAGTTCGGTACACTTCTTGTAAAATAGCGTCTTCTTTGATGGTACTCATTACGCGCCTCCGTCCGCTAAAATTATGGTCGATCATCTGAGTTTGTTTATGAGAAATATAGAACGGTGAATATGTATAACATACGATAACCGATCGATAAAGAAAAAGACAGTTTTACTACATAATAAACAAAATAAGGACATTAGAATCAATTTTTTTCGCATAAAGCGAGGAATCAACAACCTGCAGCGCCTGAAGTCCCATATCCCAACAAAAAAAGGAAGGCTCCCCTTCCTTCAAATCTTCCTGTTGGACATGTATGCATGCCTGAGTTAATCGGGCAACGGAACCATCCTTTCCTCCAGGCGCAGAGCACTTCTTCGTTAGAGTATGGAAGAGCGCATCGCGTCTAGAAATTATCCTTGTTTAAAAAGCCGCCGGCCCCTTGTCAGAGGTCCGGCGGCTTTGGTGATTCCGGGATGAAGTGGCCATATTTCCGCCTCGGAAGGATCCCTTCCCGCAGACTTTGCCCCTTCGATCGAGAGGGTTTACTTCACATAGGGCTCGATCGTTTCGATCGTACCATCCTCATGGATGGTCAGCTCAGTGAATTTAACGCAGCGTTTGTTGTCCGCGCCGCCCGACAAGGAGCTGTCGTGATAGAACAAATACCACTTATCCTGGAACTGCACGATCGAGTGATGGGTCGTCCAGCCGATGACCGGCTCCAGAATTTTTCCTTTATACGTAAAAGGACCCTGCGGGTTCTCGCTCACGGCGTATACGATGCTGTGAGTCGTGCCGGTAGAATAAGATAGATAATGAAGCCCGTTATGCTTATGTACCCACGGTCCTTCAAAATATCTCCGTTCCTCGTCCCCTGCCAGGATCGGCTGCCCGTTCTCGTCGAGAATCGAGATTTCGCGGGGTGCCTCCTTGAAGGTCAGCAGGTCGTCGCTCAGCTCGGCTACTCTTGGTCCCAGCGCCGGTTCGTCTGCCGCCGGGCCTTCCGTGTTCGGATCATAGGTGCCCGTCTGCCATTTTTCCAACTGGCCGCCCCATAGCCCGCCGAAGTACATAAAAGCGCTTCCGTCATCATCCATCAGAACAGCCGGGTCGATGCTGAAGCTGCCCGGAATATATTCCGGCTGCGGATGGAACGGCCCCGACGGAGAGGAGCTGGTGGCGACGCCAATCCGGAAAATGTTTTCTTGATCCCTCGCCGGGAAGAAAAGATAGTACGTATTGTTTTTGTACGCCGCATCCGGCGCCCAGAGCTGCTGCTTGGCCCAAGGGATATCGCGGAGATGCAGCGCCTCGCCGTGGTCCTGGCATGGAGAGTTTACATTGTCCATGGACAGGATATGGTAATCCTCCATGTCGTACTGGTCCCCGTTATCATTGGACGTGTGTTCATGGTCCAGGTCATGGGAAGGGTAAATATACAATTTGCCTTCAAACACGTGAGCCGAAGGGTCCGCGGTGTAGATGTGGGTCACCAAAGGCTCGCGCTGCGTCACAGGCTGAATCATCTCGTTTCCTCCTTCATTCTGCAGTTGATGTATGCTGCAAAAGATGTTCCTCTCCATTTTAGCAAACAAACCAGGTCAAAAACCTACAAGATTTATAGGTCTTTTCCTCAATATTTTAGGTTTTTATGGGAGGGAGAGCGCGTGAGAGCGAATTGCATCCTTCATTTCCTCTTCCTGGAAAACAAAAAAGAATGCCCCGATCGGATTCACTGGAATCAAGGGGACATTCCTCTTAATAAATAGGTGCACGATTGCACTTGTTTACATCATATGAGCTGGTATGAGCTGAAATAAATGCACTTTTGCAGCTAAGCCCACGCTTGTGCAGCCTTCAAATGATCAAAAATGGTCGGACCGAACATTACCATGCATCCGCCGCATACCTCAGCCCGATTTGTCTTCTCGCGTCCTCCATGACTTCCGCCACCGCAAGCGACGTTTCATGGGAGTTGATTTTGCTGCTGCGCTTGCCTCGTCCGATCATGCGGATAAACTCTTCCAGCTCGTAATACATCGATTCATGAATCTGCTGTTGGGTCAGATTTTCAATACTGCCGTCCCGATACTGGATTTTCACGTCGTACGGCTGATTGATCCGGTCGATCACCATCGTTCCGTTCTCGCCTTGGATTTCGGCTGGCAAGAACGAGTCGGAAATTTTCGAGTACATGATGACCGCATCCATATCCGGGTAGCTCATCACGAGACTGCCTTCCCCATCCACGCCGGATGACAGCATAACGGCCACCGCCTTAACCGATTCCGGCTTCCCGAACAAGGATACCATCGGGTAGATGCAGTATATGCCCAGATCCATCAGTCCCCCGTTCGAGTATTCCGGATTAAAGGCATTCAGCACCGTCCCCTGCTTGAACGCGTCATACCGGGAGGAGTATTGGCAATAGCTTGCAAAATACCGCCGCACCTGCCCGATTTTATACAGATTCTCCTTCATGATTCTGAAATTCGGCATCAGGGTCGATTTCATCGCTTCCATCAGGACCACGTTGTTCGCTTCGGCCGCAGCGATCATGCGGCGTACCTCGTCACTATTGGTAGCAAGCGGCTTCTCGCATAGAACATGCTTGCCATGGTTCATGCATTGAATCGCCTGCTGCGCATGGAAAGAATTCGGGCTCGCAATATAGACAGCATCAATCTCGTCTGACGATGCCATCGCATCCAGGTCCGTGTACACCTTGGGCCCTCCGAACTGCTCCGCGAACTCCCTGCCTTTCTCTTCCGTACGGGAGTAGACGGCCGTCAATTCGAATTCATCATTCTCCTCCGCCGCGTGAAGAAAACGTTCCGTAATCCAGTTGGTGCCAATCGTTCCGAATCGGATCAAATCTCAACATTCCTTTCCTTCTATATTTCATGATCGCTTAGCTAAAATTCCATGCCTTCGCCGCTTTGCGCAGCTGCATCCTCATCCGCCAAGCTTTGGATATCCTCCGTGCTGATGCTGATAAAGGCGTAGCCTTCCTCCTGCTGCTTCTTCAAGGCCCGTTCCTTATAAAAGCGCGCACTGCTGCCTGCACCTGTCTCCTCGTCATACACGAGGATGATGCCGTCCGTTTTGCGGAACAGCAGATCATCTCGGGCCTGGAACTGCCACGGACCTGCGTAAGGCTGCCGGCTCACCGTTTCATAAAAATCAATGCCCTGCAAAATTCGGTTGTAATAGTCCTTTTTATCCTCTTTCCAATTCTCTTCCGGGTTCGCAAACGCCGTAATGATCGCAACTTTAAGATCCGGGTACCGCTTTTTCAAATCGATCGCCGCTTCGCAAGCCCATAAATCCACGCCGTACTGTCCCGGTGAAATGACCCATTCCAGGCCCTCCTCGGCAAGCTGGACCAGCTTAGCGGTAATCGCCTTTTGAATGTAAGCAATGCCGGGGTGCTTCTGTCCAAAAATATTCAGCTCATGCGCGCGGTAGCCCGTGACCAGCACATTCTTCATCGTAAACCCCTTGCTTTCCGCTCTTGACGGTTCTATGATTCGCTTTCATTCTATCATACCCCGATTCTTTCGGGGATTTCCACTGATATTCTGCGAGTTTCACGCAAAAGAGCCTTGTGCTTCCCTTGGAGGAAACAGAAGGCTCTTCTCTGGACGAAAAAATCTGCCGCAGGCTACAGCGATATTTTCACTTCGGCATTCATGCCCGGCAGAACTCTCGACGAAGCCTGGTTGATCGAAATTTTCACCTGGATTTTCTGCGTCACTTTCGTGTAGCTGCCCGTTGAGCTTTGCTGCGGAAGCACCGAAAAGACGGAGTTGGTTGCATATCCGATTTCTTTAACGACGCCTTCAAATTTGGCGCCTGAATCTCCGTCCACCTTGATATCTACGCTTTGGCCGACCTTGATGTCCTTCAGCCGGCTTTCCTTGATGTTGGCGATGATGTACAAATGATCCATGTCCGCTTCCTCTGCCAGCACCTGCCCGGCCTGCACCACCTGGTTCACGCGCGCGCCGTTTTGGATGACCTTGCCGTTCATCCGTGCGCTGACGGGAATGGTCTTGGTTCCGTCCGAAACCCCGCCCACGATATTTTTATCGCTCACGTCCGTTCCGTCCTGTATGTTCCAGCTGGTCAACACGCCTTGCGCCGGGGCGACGACAGGCATCAGATCCGCCTTGACAACGGCATCATCCGTTTTGATGAAATTGGCTTTTTCATAATAAAAATAGGCGCCCGCCGCAATAAAAAAGCAGATCACCAATATCCCGATCAAGTTAGCAACAATCAATCGGCTGCGGTTAATCATATATGAATTCTCCTCACTTGGTAATATGGATAGGGCTCGGATGAAGCTCGGTTTCACCGGTCTTCGGCATCATGAGCCTCTTCTCTTGTTGGACCAGCGCTCTGCCTTTGCCTGTGACGATTTTGCCGATTGAAGCCAGCAGCATGATCACGCCCACGCAGGCCATAATCGTAAACAGATGATGATATGCGCCGAGAACGGCGGCTCTTTTGGCATTCACGATCAACTCGTATGAAGCCGTGCTTTGCGCCTGGGCGGCAGGAACTCCTTCACCCATCAGTTTGCGGATAAGTCCGGCAATCTCCGATTGGGCTTCTGCGCTGTGCTGGCCAAGGCGGCCGCGAATTTCCTCGTAGTTGACGGCATTTTGCCGGGTCAGGTACCAGCCCAGCAGCGGCGTAATGACGGCACCCACGAAATTGCGGATCGAATGCAGTGTCACCGATCGCATCGAAGCCTGGTGGATGTCCCCCGCAAGCGCGGTTCCGAGCGCACCGCCGACCAGCGTCATGCTGACACCCGCTCCCAGCAGGGCAATCTGGAAGTACAGCAGATTCAGGGATATTCCCGGGTTCATCCTACGCCACTGCAGGCTGACGCCAATGACGGCAATCGAGCCGACCAATCCGAGTACTCCCGCACCAAGGCGGTCGTACAGCAGCGTTTTGAGCACGGCCGTAACCAGAATCCCAACGAAAAACCAAATGTAAAAATGCACCAGATACCGGTACGGCAAATCTAGATTATTTCGCAAAAAACCGTTGATGCCCGCCATGGCGAAGATCAAGCATACATGCGACGCGATCGCCATGACCGTACCCGATATCGGCTTGGCCGCTTTCAACGTCCGGAACGGTACGAGCGGCGTCTTGGCCTTGAGCTCAAACACAATAAAGAGAATCATCAGGATGAATGCCGCGACAAGAAACGGCCAAACATACAGGGAATCAAATCCCTCCTGCATCACATTACACAGCGGTACCGTCAGCATCAGCATCAGCACGGTCAGCAAAAAAATGCCGAACTTGTTGACCGGCTCCGACTCCTGCTTTTCTTCCTTGCTATGCGGCAGTCCAAGAAAGCCGACGATCAGGCACAAGACAGCCGAAACGATGTTCAGTATAAACAGCCACCGCCAGGCATCCACGCTGAGGGAGACCGATCCGAAAATGGCACCGACCGCGCTGGCCCCGAACAATCCGGTAATAACCATCAGCAGAAAGTAGTTGCGGATTTTATTCGGAAACGACTTTAAGCTGACTGGCAGGATGGTCAGAAACAAAAAGCCAGAGCTCAGTCCTTGAATGATCCTCCCCATCGTTAAGGATACGGTATCCTGCGAGATGAGGTTGATCAGCGCTCCCAGCAGAAACACGCTCACGAACATCAGGTAGGTTTTTCTCACCCCAAGCTTTCGGGATATCACCGGTCCCAGCGGAACACCAAGGGCAAAAGCAATATTGGACAAGGTGGAGGGGAGCAGCAAATCGCTCGAGCTGAGATTGAGGCCGTTCTGAATGATGACCTGATTCATGGTATACGACAAGTTGATAAAATACTGCGGCCCGATCGCGAATATCGTCAATATCGAGATGACAAGATATGGGGGAAGCGGCATCTTTACGCTGTCGGAGATGGCGGCAATACGGCCTGATTGAGTTTTCATCAGACTCCTCCTTTCCTCTTAAGATCTGGACTACACCGTATAAACGATAGAACAATCGAATATATTGTAAATTGCAAATTGTATTATACAACATACTTTTTTGAGATGGCAATAGCCATTTTTTCTCTGTTCTTGGACGAACAAGCAAAAAGCCGCCCGCCGGCTTCATCGGCCAAGGACAGCTTCATCCGCATCGTATGCTATTTGCGCCATGCTTTGAAATCCCGGTTCAGCCGCGTGAGATTGGACATGAGCTGCTCCAGTTCCTCGGCAGACCAGCCGGCCAGCACTTCGGCGTAGGCGTCATAGCGTGCCTGTTGGACCTTGTGAAGTATATCCAGCCCCTCCGGCGTGATTTCCACCAGGCTGATTCTGCCGTTGCTGGTATCCGGGTAACGCCGGATATATTTTTTGCCCTCCAGCACAGACACCTGACGGCTCGCCGTTGAAAGATTCAAGAGCAAATGGTCTGCCAGGGCATTGATTGCCAAGGGACTGTATTTTTCCAGCTCGCTCAGCAAAAGATATTCGGAGCGGTCCAAGCTTCCGAGCTTCGGGCTGTGGGCCGTCGTAAGTCTTACGAGCAAAGCGATCTCGTATTCAATCAAATGAAGCGGAGCATCCATATTCCTTGTCCTTCCTCCTCGCACGCTGCCAGGTTCCACCTGCTGTATTCATAAAATCAGTATAGCACAAAGGGGGCAGGCAGCCGAGTCAGCCGCGCTTCCCAGAAGCCAAACCCCGGCCGATCAGGTTCGCGGATACGGGCTTTCGGCCGATTTCCCTTGACCACACGGACAGCTGGCCGACATGGTGAATTTCATGGGCGATCATGTGCCGAACGACCTCGCCCCACGTGTCCAGCGTTTCGTTGCCGCCTGGGCCGGTGTCTCGGAATTCCCTATTCTCCATGCCCTCGTTCCAGTTGAGGACGAAGCTCTCCACCTCAGGGCGGAAGGCCGCTTCCAATTCCCGTACCTGCCGGATGCTCCGATAATCGTCAAAGCTGTCGTTAAAGTCGCTTTTCCCCTGCAGGACGCGGATCCAGATCCACTCGACGTCTATGACATGAAACAGCGTGTGGAGAATTCCTCCAACGCCTCCGGTACGGGGTTTCAGGAGTTCGGCTTCGCTGATTTCCTCGCACCACGCGAACCATTCCTCACGCACGGCCCAGTTATAATGGAACAACATTTTCAATCGGCATTCCTCCTTGATCATCATAAAAAAAGTATACGGGGAAATGGATCCTTATCTCCAGTGAAACTTCGGCTATAACGATTTATGATGTTTGTTTCGCATTAGTGGGCCATTTCGTGTACAATTTAAGAAAGAGGTGTTGTAAATATGTCCAATGAAGAACTGATGTTGACTCCCGAAGGTCTGGATGAACTCAAAGCAGAACTCGAGGAACTGAAAACCGTCAAGCGCAAAGAGCTCGCAGAGCGGCTCAAGGTAGCGATCAGCTACGGCGATTTGAAAGAAAACAGCGAATACCATTCTGCCAAAGACGATCAGGCGTTCATGGAGACGCGGATTTTGCAGCTGGAGAAAATGCTGACCAAAGCCCGCGTGGTTCATAGCTCCGATGCATCCACGGTAAGTATCGGTTCCTTCGTCAAGCTTAATGATCTGGAATTCAAGGAAATCGTGGAATACCGTATCGTCAGTCCGGCGGAAGCCGATGCGTATAACAATAAAATTTCATACGAAAGCCCGCTCGGCAAAGAGCTGATCGGCAAAGTCGTCGGCGATACCGTCAGCGTAACCGCGCCAATGGGCGTGATCAAGTATGAAGTGCTCGATATCCGCGCCAATTAGGCCGAATCACTTACTGCACGTAGAGCTTGTTCACAAAAGGAGCCTTGATTTCTGTCATCCGGAAATCAAGGCTCTTTTTGCGCCCGCCCCGATGTCTGGGTCTTCCTCTTGTGGTATGATTAGGTAAATAAACAACTAGCAGGAAGGCAGTGGTTTCTTATTCACCCACACTCGTTTCAGGATTCAATCCAGCCTCATATGCATTCGCTTCTGACTTGCTGCATCCATCTCACAGGCAAAAAAACAGACGGTGAAGATCTGCTGCAGACTACATTGGAGAAGGCCTACCGGTCTTATTCGGATGGCATGATACTCCAGCAGGCTTACCTGAAGCGTATCGCCAAGAACACATGGATTGATGTGCTGCGAAGAAAATCCTCATCCGAGCAGCTATTGGAAGAGGCGCAGGTGGACAATCTGCCGGCGTCAAGCGATTTTCATTTACGTGAAGCCTTTGAAGTAATGGCTGCCCGGCTGTCCATTCGGCAGACTGTACTGCTGCTGATGATCGACGTATTCGGTTTTACCGCCAAAGAAACGGCCATCCGGCTCGGCTCCACGGAAGGGGCCGTCAAGGAGGCGCTCAAGCGAACCCGGCAGCGGCTCGCCAAAATGGCTGCAGACCCTGCAGCCCGCATGATGGAAGATCCATCCCATCTGCATGACGAACCCATGGATTCCCGCATGCTTGATGTTTTTATCGAAGCGTTCCGCAGCGGCAGCGTGCACCGGATTTACCAATCATACCTTGATATCCGCAGCAGCGGCATGGATGTAGCCCGCGTCTGGCATAACGGGGAACTCATGTATTTCGAATTCACCGATCCGGACGGACATCTGCTTCGCGTAACTTCGAAAAAATAAATTCGAAATTTTGGGTTCTCCCCGTTTCTTTTCCAACTATCCAACCGTTTATAACGTTGATGCAAGCTTTTCCCCATATCGGGTCGCACAAATAAATGGATAAATCCAAGGAGGCAAAAGGATGGCAGCCAAATCCCTTCATATTCAGGTAATTGAATTACCGGTCAAGGATGTAGCCAAATCGGCGAAATGGTACACGGAGGTATTCGGACTCGGATTCTGCTTTCCGTTTAACGAAGGGGACGACGCCGCTTGGCTAAACCTGAACGGCATGGCACTGGGTCTCGTCGAAGCGATGGAGGTACCCAAATTTGAATTCGTCAGTTCCAAGGGGGAACGTAAGCCCGTGCTTACCTTCCAGGTGGAGAATATCCATGAACTAAGCAGCGAGCTAAGCCAAAAGGGAATTCCGGTGGGCGAAATGCTCTACAAGCAAGGCGGAGGCTACAGCTTCCAGCTGGTGGATCCCAGCGGCAACCTGCTCGGCGTGTGGGGCGGCTGGCCGAAGGAAGAAGAGCAGCCGAGCGCTATGTAAAGAAGAGCAGCGCATAGAGAAAGAGGGGACGAGGACGCCCCTCTACTTCTAACTCGCCACTCCATGGCACACGCAACAGGGATCGCATGTTTACCGTCCGAATCAGGATCTCCCGTCACTGGTCCTGGTCAAAGAAAAAAACGGCTCCCACCGGGAACCGTTTTTTCTTTTCTCTGCGTCTATTCGTCTTCCTTGAACACCGGACGAAGCCGCAGCGCAAATTCGAATGCCTTCTCATCCAGACGGTACTTCTCCAGCAGCTCCGGTCCGCAGGAGTTCGAGCCGATCCCGCTCATTCGGTAATCCAGATGAACGATCGTTTCCTCCCGCTTCGTAAGCTCATGCAAATGTCCCGCCTGATCCAGGTCCTCCGGCAAATAATGAGAAGCGCTGAACGAGAACGGATTCGCTCCCGTAAACTGCAGCCCCATGCCGAGCTCATTCGTAACGGATGCCCATTCCGTTCCGTACCTGGAGCCGTTCTCCTGCGGCATCACATACGGCTCGAACATATCGTCCACGCGCTGCATATATTTGCCCATCCGTGCGCCGTGATGCTTGTCGATATAGCTTTCACCCGGACCGAAGCCGAAGTATTCCGCCAGCTCGTTCCCCTTGGGCATCGTGATCTGAAGCCCGAAGCGAGGCAGGAACGGCAGTCCCTCTCTCACCTGGACCTTCACGGACAGCGACACTTCGCCGGAACCGTCTATTTGCCAGACCGCCTGCCCTTTCAGTACCGGATGCTTCATGTAACCGCCCAGGGAAAAATCGACCGCCATCACGAGCTCATGGCCGCTCTGCTTGCGGATCGAGCAGGCATACACCTTCATGCCGGCACGGTGGAACCCTTCCTCCATCCATCGGTGCTTGATATTGCGATCATTGTCTGTCGGTGCCCGCCAAATGCTGAACGCAAGCGGGGACTGAATCATGTCTACGCCATGCTTCGACAGGCGGACAAACGTGCCCTTTACCATATCGAACACATGACGGAAGTCAAGACCTTCCACCGTGATGAGGCTTCCTTCCTCCCGGATAATCAGCGGGCGCTGTCTGAGCTGATCCAGCCAGACCTGCTCTTGACCCGCGCCAGCCGGTTTCCCGCCCAAGTCAAACTGGGCAAAGGCAATCTCGTAGCCGGATTCGGCCCATGCCTTCTCTTCTTTCAACCGCACGGACACCGTCAGGAAGCAGCGGCCCGCAGTCGGCAGATGCTTGAACGGCACCGTAACGGCAGCCGATTGCTGCGGATCAGCTTCCACATGATGGAGTACGCCTTGCTCGACCAATTCCCCATCCGTTTCAAGCTTCCAAGCAAACGAGAGATGGCCGAGTCCGCTAAAGTCGTACAAGTTCGTTACCCGTAACGCTCCCTTCCCCGCGTCCACCGCTTCAATCCGGACCGGCGCGATGATCTGCTTCAGCTCGAGCAGTCCGGTATGGGGAACGCGGTCCGGCGAGACCAGGCCGTCTATGCAGAAGTTGCCGTCATTCGGCTGATCCCCGAAATCGCCGCCGTAGCCGAAGTACTCTTCGCCACTGCTCGTTTGCGTGCGTATTCCGTGATCATTCCATTCCCAGACGCAGCCGCCCATCAAATTCGGATATTTGTAGAACAAATCCCAATACTCCTTCAGGTCCCCCGGCCCGTTGCCCATGGCATGGCTGTATTCGCACAGGAACAGCGGCTTGGTGCGGCTCTCGTCCGTTCCGTACGCTTCCACGTAAGCCAAGGAAGGATACATTTCGCTTTCGATATCCAGATCCTCGGTATCGGTGTCGCCTCCATATCTCGTTGCAGCGCCCTCGTAATGCACGAGCCGCGAATCATCCCGCTTCTGCGCCCACTTCGCCATCGCGATATGATTCGCTCCATAGCCGGATTCGTTGCCGAGCGACCACATGATGACGGAAGCATGGTTTTTGTCGCGTTCCACCATCCGCTCCACGCGATCCACAAACGCCTTTTCCCAGGACGGATCCCGCGTCAGCTGATGGAAATCCCCGGAAACCGCGAGCCCGTGGCATTCCAGGTCGGACTCGTCCACCACATAGAAGCCGAAGCGGTCGCACAATTCAAGAAAACGCGGATCATTCGGGTAATGCGAGGTGCGAACCGTATTCACGTTATGCCGTTTCATCAGTTGAAGGTCTTGAATCATATGCTCCAGCGGGATCGTCTGGCCGAGATCCGGATGCGAGTCATGCCGATTGACGCCCTTCAGCTTGATAGCCTGGCCGTTAAGCTTGAAGATGCCATCCTCCACGGAAACGGTGCGGAAGCCGACGGGAAAATGGATCGTCTCCCGGCCGTCGCTCACATACAGCTCGTACAGGTACGGGTTCTCCGCATTCCACAGCACCGGCTCCCTTACTTGCAGCAGCAGCTCCGCGTGTCCATCCACGCTTACCTGCCTGGAAGCGCATACACGTCCTTCCGCGTCTTGAAGCTCGGCTCTTACCGTCAGCGATCCGGCCGTTTTCAGCTCGCAGCGAAGCACGCCTTCGGCGAAATCTTTCGAAAGCTCCGGCTTGGCAAATACATCGCGGATATGCGCCTGCTCCCGTCCCAGCAGATAGACGTCCCGGAATATGCCGGAGAACCGCCACAAATCCTGATCCTCGAGATAGGTGCCATCGCACCATTTCAGCACCATGACAGCCATCCGGTTGATGCCTTGCTGCAGGAACGGGGTAATATCGAACTCTGCCGGCATGCGGCTTCCCTGGCTATATCCTGCAAACTGGCCGTTTACCCACAGGTAGAAGCAGGAATTGACTCCTTCAAACACGGTATAAGTCTGCTTGCCGTTCCAAGCCTCCTCCAGACGGAAGTCGCGGATATACAATCCGGCCGGATTCTCATCGGGAACATAAGGAGGATCGCAGGGAATCGGGTAATTCACGTTAGTATAATGAAGCTGGTCGTATCCTTCCGTCTGCCAGCAGGAGGGCACCAGCAAATCGTCCCAGCCTGACGCATCAAAATCCGAATCGTAAAAGGATTCCTCGACGTGATGTACGCTGCCGTAATATTTAAACTTCCAGCCGCCGTTTAGCGTCCGGTAAAACGGAGATCTGGATCTTTTGCCTGCCTTCGCCGACGCTGCATCCGCATAAGGAATATAATATGCGCGCGGCTCTTGGCGGTTCACTTCAAGGATGTGCGGGTTCTCCCAATATCTTTCCAAATTCAGCATGTCTTCAGCTCCTTTACCGATATGGTAACAAATGAATACAGGGCCGGGAAGACTTTCTTCAAGGCTGCTCCCCCTTGCTTTTCGCTTTACCAGAACGCTTGGCGCACCGGCAGCGGGTCCTGGTCCCGCATCAGCCGTTGAATGAACATCTCCATCAGCTGCTGTTTGATCTCACGGTACACGGGATCAAGAAAACGGTTGACGCGCTCGCCCGGATCAGACTCCAGATCGAACAACTCCCCGTAAGCTTCATCCGCAAAAATGACGAGCTTGTACCGGTCCGTACGCAGACATTTGGCATGAATGCCGCGATCATGCGCGTCATAAGACGTCATCGCCGATTCGCGTACCCGCCGCACCCCGTCCCCGGATGCTACCGACCGCTGCGACATTCCCTGAATGCCCGCCGGCATGGTTTTAATGCCGATTAGCTCGAGCAGCGTAGGCACGATATCGACATGCTCCATCAGCGCGTCGGTAACAGCCCCTTTCCGGATGCCCGGCCCCCTGAGAATCATCGGAATGCGGGTGAGTCCCTCGTAAAACCATGGACCTTTGTACAATAGTCCGTGATCGCCGAGCAGCTCACCATGATCGCTTGTGAACACGATCAGCAGCTCGTCGTCCATCCCTTTTTCCTTCCAGGCGTTTCTGATCCGGCCAATCTCCTCGTCGATAAACGTAATCATGGCATAATAATTGCGAACGAGCCGCGTCATATGATCCGAGTCCCGGGAATGGGCCTCCCCGCCGCCCGGCCAGTAGCCTTTCCGCTTCTGCAGCCGCAAATGCTCCGGCCGTCCCTCGATATCCGAATCGTCACCCGTTGGCCCGGGAATATCGGCATGCTCATACAGCTTGGCATACGCTTGCGGCGGATTGAACGGATGATGAGGATCCACGAAGCTGCTCCACAGAAATAACGGCTCATCCGAACGATGTTCCTCAATGACGCGGATGCTCCGGTCCGCGATCCATCTTGTCTGGTGAAGCTCGGGCGCGAGCTCGCTCTCCCATACATCGCCGGCTGCGTCTTCGGAGCGATACAAGTCTTTCTTTAGTCTGGCGGCCGCCTCCGGAGCACGTTCTGCGACGTCGTCCAAGTACTCCCCCATCATGTTGTCTTCGGTAATATGATGCTCATCGAAGCCGAAGTACGTGCCGTCCCGCTCTCTTCCGCGGTCACGGACGGACACCTCTTCCGCCTCATGAACGAATCCCGTTTTCAGCTGCTGTCTGAAGTGCATTTTGCCGACCCCTGCCGTCCGGTATCCGAATGATTTCAGATGATCGCACAGCGTCAGTTCTTCCTCGTTCAGCGACACGCCGATATTCCAGGCGCCATGCACATGGGGATATCGGCCGGTAAAGATCGATGCGCGGGATGGTGTGCACACCGGGCTCGCACAATACGCCCGCTTGAACACCGTCCCTTCTTCGGCAAGCGCATCCAAATGAGGTGTGATGACCGCAGGATTTTCACAGCCCAAGGCATCCCCTCGCATCTGGTCGGTGGTGATCAGCCATATATGCTTTTTCTTGGACATGACAGGCGATGCTCCCTTCCGCATTCGAAAATGGATGAAAATCCGTTAGCGATTATGAAGCAGCAGATCAGGTTATTCCCGAACATGGGAGAGCACCGTGAGCGGCTTGCGTCCGGCAATCAGCCGCCCGCCATCGGAGTACCCCTCTTCCCGTCCTTCCAGTTCCCGGATCAGAATGGAGCGCCAGTATGCGATCCGATCCAGGCAAGCTTCGTCAAGGGCGGCATTATGCAGCTCCTTCGGATCATCGGTCAGCAGAAAAAGCTGCTCTTCGCCGGTTTGTGAATACCAGATGTACTTCTCCTTGCCGTCGGTCAGCCAATGATTGGATTGCACACCCTGCGAATGTTCGCCATGCAGGTATGCGCGCCAAGCGGGAACCGCTTCCTTCCCCGCAGTATCCGCAGCAAGGGCGAGCACGCTGCCGCCATCCACCGAATCCGGTACGCTAACCCCGGCCGCATCAAGCAGTGTCGGCATGATGTCACGCATTTCCACGACCTCCTGAACCACCTTGCCGGTCTTGAGGCCAAGGCGGTTGCCCGGATCATTCACGATAAACGGCACCCGCGAGCTTCCTTCATACGGCAGGGACTTGCGGAACAAATGATGATCTCCCATCAGCTCGCCATGGTCTGACGTGAATAATATAACCGTGTTTTCCTTCTCGCCGTATTCGGCCAGCACCTGAAGAAACCGTCCGATCTGATGGTCGATATGCGTGATCAGCGCGTAATAGGCGGCCATCGCATGACGAAGGCGCTGCTTGGGCACGATGCCCTTGCTCGTATACGGGCTGAGTCCGTCCAACGCGGGATCCGACTGCAGAGCCCAGTCGCCGACCGGAGGCTCGGGAATGTCGGCATCCTTGTACAAGTCCAGATAAGCCTGGGGCGGATCCAGCGGCGAATGCGGACGGACGAAGGACATCCACAGGAAGAAGGGCTTGTCCGGATCGCGGCGGCGGAGAAAATCGATCGACTCGGAGACGACCCAGTTCGTCGGGTGCAGCTTCTCCGGCAGATGCCACGGCCGGGCCACAGTCGAAGAGTTGCAGTCCAGCCCAAGATCGGTAAGATCCGCGCCCGGTACCTGCTGGCGCAGCCAGTGCAAATAGTCGTCCACCTCATCATAATGCTCTCGTACCGGAATGCTGTATTTATTGCGGTTGTGATGCAGATATCCGTCATGCAGAACGACGTTATGAAAGCCCATCAAATTCCGGGCCGGATAGACATGCATCTTGCCGACGCACTGCGTGTGGTACCCCGCTTTTGCAAATTCGCCCGGCATCGTATGCTCGTATCTCCATGGCACACGGTCCTGATAGCCTACGCGCCCATGGTGTACCTGGGACTGGCCGGTAAAAATCGCGGCACGCGCAGGCACGCAAGTCGGCGTAGCCGAGTATGCACGGTCGAAACGGACCCCCGTGCGGGCCAGTTCATCGAGATTCGGGGTCTCTACCACCGGATGTCCCGCGATGCTCAGGCAGTCAAAGCGCATTTGATCCACGGTAATCAGCAGAATATTCGGTTTCGCGTCCTTGTTGTTCGAAATCAAGCGTTTCCCCTCCCTTAAGTTGTCATTATTTTCATTTAACCTCCAACTTGATCAAAAGTAAATGGATTTATTGTTGGTTTTACCTGTACAAAAGTAAGGTTTTTCAATCAGACCGCCTATTTCACAAATCTTTATTCCAAAACGAATTAAAGTGGGTTATACTTGGTTCAAACACCGCAGTCAGAAGTGAAAGAGGGAAAGCGAATATGGAACTTCGCGATGAAAGCAAGGTTAGGCTATGCGCCAAGCTGTTTGTTTCTTTTTTGAAAATTGGACCGACCACCTTCGGAGGAGGTTATGCCATCCTTCCGGTCATCGATAGAGAAGTAACCGAATACCGCAAATGGCTCTCTCCCAAAGAGATGAGCGAAATCACCGCGCTATCCGGTGCGGCTCCCGGAGGCATCGGCGTCAATGTAGCAGCCCTGGCGGGCTATCGTATCGCCGGCATTCCCGGCTTGCTCTCCGCCGTCGCCGGCATTTCGCTGCCAACCATTCTGATCATGCTGATTCTGTGCGTGGCCGCATCGGGTTTCAGCGGTAACAGATACGTTCAGGCCGCGCTGCACGGCATCAAGCCCACGGTCGTTGCCCTGATCGTCTATGCCGCTATCCGGATGAAAAAACAGGCGCTCCATAATGCTGTCACCTGGGGCGTTGCCGTGACCTGCCTGTTGCTCCTCCTCTTTTTCCCGGTTCAGCCTCTGCTTGTGCTTGTCATCGGCATTATCATCGGACTCGTGGCGGAAGCGGTCTTTTCCTCCAGGGATGCGAACGCGAACAAGGAGCAAGGCAAGCATCGCTCCATGTAACATCAACCACATGTCCTCATCCGCAGAAAAGAGGTTAAACCATGCTGTTTGAGCTGTTCTGGACTTTTTTTAAAATTGGATTTATGTCTTTCGGGGGCGGTTACGCGATGCTGCCTGTCATTGAGCATGCGGCGCTGAAGGAAGGCTGGATGACTGCACAGCAGTATACCGAGGCGATTGCGATTGCGGGGATGGCCCCGGGACCGGTAGCGATGAACAGCGCCGTGTATGTCGGGTATACGGCTGGCGGTCCTGTCGGCAGCTTGATCGCTTCGCTGGGCATCGTGTTCCCTTCGGCTATCATCATGTTTTTGGTTGCTACGATATTTTACCGTGTGTATGATAATCATTGGGTGCAGGCGGCGCTGAACGGCATGAAGCCGGCTGTCATCGCCTTGATTGCGTATGCGGCCTATACGATGACGGTCCACTCCGGTTTCATTACGGGCTTGTCTGTCAGCACATTCGCCAGCATCGCGATTTTTATTGCTGCCCTGATCGCCATGATCCGTTTCCGCGTGCATCCGCTGGCGATGATTTTAGTATCCGGGATCGTGGGGATTGTAATCTATGCTTAATGATAAGAAGCAGCGCATAGACGCTGACAAACGTATTCCTTCGCCGAAGGCGAAGGAGCTGTTTCACGATATCCGCCGCAGGCATGAAATCGGCAAAAACGATCTGCTCGCCTTAAGCGGCCTGACGGTCAGCACGCTAACCCGGGTTCTCGACGAACTTGTCGGTGTCGGCGTGATTTCCGAAAGCGGGCTTGGCGTATCCACCGGTGGGCGGCGCCCCATTCTCTATCAGGTCCAAGCGGATTACGGATATGCGTTCGGACTGGATATTTCGCGGGTCATGTCAAGACTGGTGCTGCTGGATCTGGCAGGTACGAAGCTGGATTCCCGGGAATGGCGCATGGACGAGAAGACAACGCCCGAAGTCTTTATGCAGATGGTCACGGAGCAGGTGACCGAATGGATAGTCAAGCACCGCATCGCTTTTGAACAAGTCATCGGCATGGGTATTGGCGCGGTGGGTCCTCTGAACCGGATAACGGGCGTCATTGAGGAACCCGAGTGGTTTGCTGCCCCGGGCTGGAATCATGTGCCCGCGGTGCAGATGCTTGAGGACCGTCTCGGATTTCCGGTCATTCTGGATAACGGAGCCAATACGGCGTTAATCGCCGAATCCTGGGCGAACCGGACCAAGGATTTCCGGCATATGCTCTACGTTCACGGCGGCACGGGTCTTCGCCTGAGCATGATGACGGACAACAAGCTGATTCATGGGGCCGTCGATATGGAGGGCTCTTTCGGCCAGATGATCATCCAGGCGGACGGTCTCCCTTACCGTACCGCCCAAGGCAATTTCGGCGCTCTGGATACCTATGCCTCGGTACATGCCATCGAACGCGAGGTGAACTCCAGGCTGCGGATTGGCCGCAGCAGCACCCTGCGCCAAATCGTCCGGCCCGGGGAAGCCGCCAAGTTCTCCGACATCATGCAAGCGCTGAAACAGATGGATCCGCTGGTCACGGAAGTGGTGACGCAGGCCGCGACTTATTTTGGCATCGGTCTTGCGAACCTGCTGAACATATTGAATCCGGAAAAGGTCGTTCTCGGCGGTCCCTTGATGACCGAGAACAATTTGTTTTTTTATACGGCCACCCAAACCGCGATTCGCAAAACCTATCATTATCCGAAATATCAGGTCATTTTCAGCAAAGGCACTTACGGCGAAGAGGCGATTGCCATTGGCGCAGCGCAGCTCATGCTGAGCCAGCTGACGGTATAGCGCGCCTTCATCCGAACTTACGTTTATCATAGAGAGGAGAACCGCCATGTCATCAGAGTCCAACCCCCTTATGGATCAGCAGTCCGATACCGATCAAATCCCCTCCTGCTGCGCAGCACGGCGCGCGGCAGCTGCGGCTCCCGCCGGCTGCGGCACACCGTCGATGGGCATTGACCGCCAAGCAGCAGCCAGTCCGGCCATGCATGAAGCTAAGGCGGAGCATCCGGCCGCATCAGAAGACCAAGCATCGCGTCCGGACACTTCCTCCTGGCCCGTTATCCCCGAAGGCGTCTATATCCTCGGCACCGATGACGGGGAAGGCTTCGCGTCCGATGCCGAAGGACCGGCAAGACCGGTGCATGTGAAGTCATTCCGCATGTCGCCTTATACCGTCACGAATGCCGAGTACGCCGCGTTCGTCGCCGCAACAGGATACATAACGGAAGCGGAGCGATTCGGCTGGTCCTATGTGTTCCACCTGCTGATCACGGATCCGGACAACGTGAGCATTGTCGGCTCTCCCGGGCAGACGCCGTGGTGGCATGGCGTGGAGGGTGCTTTTTGGCGCGAGCCGGAAGGCCCTGGAAGCAGCGTGGAGGATCGCATGGATCATCCGGTCGTGCATGTGTCCTGGAATGACGCGCAGGCTTACTGCGAGTGGGCAGGCGTCCGCCTGCCCACCGAAATCGAATGGGAAGCGGCTGCGCGCGGCGGCCTGGAAGGCAGGCGTTATCCATGGGGCGACGTGCTGCGCCCGGACGGCGAGCACCGCTGCAACATCTGGCAGGGCGTCTTCCCGACGAAAAACCATGGCAGCGACGGCTATCTCGGCACGGCTCCCGTGGATGCCTATAAACCGAACGGCTACGGGCTCTATAATGTCTCCGGCAACGTGTGGGAATGGTGCGCCGACTGGTTCACGCAGAATCCGGCCAAGCGCGGGTCGACCGAGCACCCGCAGGGTCCGGCGGAAGGCATGTCCCGCCTTATGAAGGGGGGGTCCTACCTTTGCCACCAATCCTACTGCAACCGCTACCGCGTTGCCGCAAGAAGCAGCAACACGCCGGACAGCTCCACCGGAAACATCGGTTTTCGCGTCGCGTCCGATATTTAAATTGATCAAAAAGAGTCATGCCCGGAATCCGTTCGCCGGTTCCCTAGAGGGCATGACTCTTTTCTAATGGAATGGAGGCCACAAGAGCTTCCGCTGCTCATAAGCGGCACTGCCGTCTTATCCGGTACTGCCCCGGCGACATGCCGATGCGTTCCCGGAACAGACGCCCAAAAAAGCTTGCGCTTGGGATACCGACGCGTTCGGCGATTTCCTGAACGGATAAGGCCGTTTGCTCCAGCAGCATGGACGCCTGGTTCATCCGCAAATGATGCACATATTGCAGCGGCGTCATGCCGGTGTATTTTTTCATGCAGCGCGTAATGTGGTCGAATTGAAAATGAAGCGCATCCTCCATTTTGGACGAATGAAAAGGGTCCTCCCAATGCTTCTGCAGATAGGTCACCGCCTGCCTCGCCAATGCCGACGAGCGCGAAACCGGTCTCGCCTTCGCCACGGCTTGAAACAGCTCCAGCAGTTCCCCGAACTTCGCCTGCAGCTGAAGCGAATGCTCGACGGACAGCTGTATATGCAGCTGATTCATCCGGTCCAGCACCGGCTGAAGCTGGTTAAATGGCACATCCCCATATTTGGGCATATACATCGTCTGGTCGGATGGCTGCGTATCGCTGTCTCTTCCTTTCGGCAGAACCGCCGACCACGGGATATCTTCTGCTTCGAGCGTTCTAAGCGGAGGTGCATGCTTGAAATGCACCCAATAGACCTCCGTCTCCTCCATGCAGGCTTGCGTTCCGACATGCGTTCTCCCCGGCTCCAGCACGAGCATTTGCCCTCCGGCGATCACGTACTCCCGCTGATCCTCTTTCATGTACATGGCCCCCTTCTTCACGAGAATGACGTCATACACATCGAAGCAGCGTTCATAATGGCAGTTCCCGGGCATCCAAGTCGCATGTCCAACCGTTAACAGGAATGGCAGCGGAGGAATGGCCAGCTCCAGGCATTGCATCCGAAATCCCTCCTTCATTCATATCGATATTGTTTTACCAGCTATTTTATTTTAATTATATATTAGCATCGAAGTCCGTTTCGTTCATGCACAACAAGTCGATATCATGCTAAATGATGTCGCTATCCCGCATAGCTGCCTATCTTTTTTTGCATTAACTTAGGGAGGAAGATCACTTTAAATACGGGAGGATCATACGATGCGTTTTCGTCAGGTACATCTCGACTTTCATACTTCGGAAGCGATTGGCCACATAGGCAGCCGTTTTGAGAAAAAACAATTTCAGGAAATGCTCCGGCTCGGGCATGTGGATTCCATTACGGTTTTCTCCAAATGCCATCACGGCTGGGCTTATCATCCGTCCCAAGCGAATCAGATGCATCCGGGCCTTTCCTTCGATCTGCTCGGAGCGATCATTGAGGCCGCTCACGAGATTGACGTCAAAACACCGGTATACCTGTCCGCAGGCCTTGACGAACAACTCGCGGTCCGCCATCCGGAATGGTGGATTCGTCCGCGTTACGGCGGCCATGAGGATCTGTTCAGACCCGGGTACCATCAGCTATGCATGAACACGCCTTATCTGGATACCCTGCTCGCCCAGATCGATGAGGTCGTGCAAAATTATGACGCAGACGGCATTTTCCTGGATATTGTGGGCGTCAGGGAATGCTACTGCGCAAGCTGCGTTGCCACCGTCCGCGGGGAAGGCGGCGATCCGAGAGATATCGGGGTCATGCGGCCTCTATGGGAGCGGACCTATGCCAACTACACCCGCCGGGTCAAGGAAACGGTGCATGCCCGCCGGCCGGGCATGCCGATCTTCCACAACGGCGGACATATCCGGCGCGGACGCCGTGATCTGGCGCAGATGAATACCCATCTGGAGCTGGAATCGCTGCCTACCGGCGGCTGGGGCTATGACCACTTTCCGCTGTCCGCGCGCTATGTCCAGCCGCTAGGCATGCCCTTTCTCGGCATGACTGGAAAGTTCCATACGAGCTGGGGGGAATTCGGCGGCTACAAGCATCCGAATGCGCTCCGTTATGAAACAGCGCTCAGCTTGGCCCATGGTGCGGCCTGCTCCATCGGGGACCAGCTTCACCCGCTGGGCGCGATGGATGAAGCGACCTATGCCCTCATCGGCAAAGCCTATCAAGAGGTCGAAGCCAAAGAACAATGGTGCCTTCATACGGTGAATGTCGCGGACGTGGCCCTGCTCTCCGTGGAAGCTGCCGGCGCACATACGGCGGAAGGCGGACAGGACACGTTTACGGGCCAATCCGATGCAGGTGCGGTGCGTATGCTGCTCGAAGGAAATATTTTGTTTGACGTCGTCGATCTCGAAAGTGATTTCAATGCCTACCGGGTGCTGATTCTCCCGGACCATGTGCGGATCGGGGCGGCGCTGCAGCCCAAGCTGGACGCCTTTCTCGCCCAGGGCGGGCGCGTGCTCGCGACGGGAGAATCCGGACTTCGGGCCGCAGAGGATGCGTTTGCGGTGGACCTTGGGGTGCGGGATGCCGGCATCAACCCTTACCAGCCGGACTACTTCCGCCCCCTTCAACCGCTTCCCTCTCTGGGAGAAGCTGCGTTCGTCTTCTACGGCCTGGGCCGCAAAATCGAATTAACCGAAAACGGAACCGAGCTGGGCCGCCGGAAGAATCCCTATTTTAACCGGGACGCATTCACTTTCTGCTCGCATCAGCATACCCCCAGCAGCGGTGAATACGGCGGGCCGGGCATGGTTGAAAGCCGAAACGGCATTTATATCGCCTGGAACCTGTTCGAGGATTATGCTGTCAAAGGAAGCTTGGCCGCGAAAGAAACGGCATTGTCCGCGCTGAACCGTTTGCTGCCCCAGTCCACGCTTCGTTCTTCCCTGCCAGCGCAAGGTTCCGTCACCCTGCAGAAGCAGGCCGGCTTGTCCCGCTACGTGCAGCATACCCTGTACGCAGCGCCTGTAAAAAGAGGCGACGGTATCGAAATTATCGAGGACCTGCTGCCCGTGTACGACGTATCCATCGAACTGCGGATTCCCGAAAAGGTGCATGCGGTTTATCTCGCCCCGCAAATGACTCCGCTTGATTTCGAGCAGCAAGGAGCGCGCGTAGCCTATACCATTCCCAAACTGGAATGCCACCAGATGGTCGTGCTCGATTACGAGGAAATCATATAACCGAATATAGATGTTTTTACTTGCGATATCACAAGTGGCCTTGCTTCGTATGTGATTGTTTCTGATAACTAAAAAAACCGGCGTCCCCTGCAGACTTCACCTTATCGAGCAGACACTTAAAAAGTATCCCGATAGGATGAAGTCTAATGGTACGCCGGTTTCCCGTTTGCTTGTCACTTATGTGAATTTAGATTCCTATTCTTGGATCGTCCATAGCATGTTTATTTCTGATCTATTTCCGCCCGAAATCCGCCTTAATTTCTCCCCATTTTTCCGTGTTCCACTTGAGGATTTTGTTGTCGTACTTGTTATTCTGCAGCCACTCCACCGCGCGGTCGGTCAGCTCCCAGATTTTACGGGTGGATTCGTTTCTGGCGAGCGTAGTCGCTGGCTTTTTGTTCCGGACCCAGGCAAGCGCCGTCCTGGAGTCGGAATAGATCGTCTTCTGGCTGCCCAGCTTTTTCAAGTACGCCAAGCCATGCACGATCGCGATAAATTCACCGAGATTATTCGTTCCGTTCTCGACCGGCCCGACATAGAACAGAATATCCCCCGTCCGGGTATCCACGCCCTTGTATTCTACCGGGCCCGGATTGCCGCGGGTGCCGACGTCAACCGAAATGCTGTCGTAAATAATTTCTTCCTCCTCGTCAGAGGCAGCTTTTTTCGGATATTTCCCGGCACCCGCCCCCTTGGAGGACGCTGAGGATTTCCCCTGCCCCCAGTGGCCCTTCCAGCCGCCTTTGAATGCCGCTTCGGCCTCGGCACGGGACTCGTAGGATTTATATTTTGCATCCGCATAGCCGTTCACCTGCGCCTGACACTCCGGCCAAGAGGTGTAGATTCCCGGCTTTTTCCCTTCCCATACCACGTAAAACTTGGATTTTGCCATATGTAAAACTCCTTAAGTGAAAATAGTATTCCCTATCATCCTCGCATGACGATTTCGCCTTTGTATCTTCTCACAAAAAAACACCTGCCGCAAACAGGTGCTTTTCTTCGAGTAACCATCCCTCAAACCCCGCTGATGCCATCCTTCTCGAATGCAGCGATGGCTTCGCGGATCTCCTCGGGAATAGGCGTGCTTTTGCCCGTGGGCGTATCAATCAGCACAATGGCTCCGCGTCCGGCGGCTTTTAACCGGTCTTCCACGACGACAGCGTATTCCACATCCAATGAGGATCTGCCGATCGAAGCCACCCGCACATGCAGGTTCACCTTGTCGCTGCGGTACATTTGGGCCAGGTACTGGCACTCCAGGTCGGCGACAACGGCCACTTTTTCGCTGCCGAACATCGAGTCGAAAAGACCCAGGTTCTCGAAGTACTCAATCCGCCCCTGCTCAAAATACATAAAATAACTCACGTTGTTCACATGCCCCAGCATGTCGGTCTCGCAGTAACGCACTTTGATCGGAATGGAAAAATGGAATTTGTTCAACCAGCTTTCGGGATCCGGCTGAATGAAGCTTTCTTTTCTCATCGTCTAGTCTCCTCATTTTTGGGGTAACGTCCGCTACTGTACCAAGCGCAACATGCCGTGGAGTCCACGTCTTTGCTTTTTGCGGCATAAGCCTTTTATCTGCTGCTTCTGTATCCTCCTGGCGTTATGCCCACCAGCTTCAAGAAAATCCGGTGAAATTGGCTTGGGCTTGAAAAACCCAGGCTGCAGCTGATCTCCGCGATGGATGAAGACGTGTTCCGGAGCCGAAGCCTGGCGTCATCGATCCTCAGCCTAAGCAGATGCTGATAGGGTGTGATGCCGGTATATGCGCGGAAGGACCGCATGAAATGATACCGGCTTTGTCCCGCAATGGCAGCCAGATCGTCGATCGAAACAGCCTCCGAGTAGTACTCGCGCATATAGGCCAGCACCTGTTCGAGATGAATATCACGAACCTGGGTCCTGACGTAGCGATAGTGACCCTCCTCGAGCATCATGGAACCCGACAGCGCGCCTTTCAAGTACTCGAGCACCTGGATTTCCGTCTCCTGCGAAGCAAGAAGCTCCCTGCTCCCGCCGAACATCAGCTCCGTGGTCCAGTCCTTGAATTTACGAGACAGGTCTGACGGATTGAGCCTCATCTGTTCCGCAAACTCGGGCGGCGCATGAAGCTGATCCTCTTGCGGAAACGCGTCTTTGCTGAATTTGATAATAATGACACTGGAGGCATCGTCTAGGTGCAGGTAATGCTCCGTTCCCGGATGCTGAATCAGACCTTCACCCTCATGAAGCCTGTATGGCTTGTTTTCCATCGTGAAATGGCAGATCCCCTGCGTGGGTATCGTGAACTGATAAAATTGCTCGTGGTTATGGGATTGATTGGCGAACCGGTGCGAGCCCTTGAACAGCTCCATCCGATCCGTGCGAACCGTCATTTCCATATGCTTCACCTGATGACATTATAGCAAAAAATGCGATGCAAGCGGAGCACCTATTGCGGCGACATGGCTCCTATACTTGATGTAACATGCTCTAATAAACACATTTTTGCATATGGCGGTATTGACAGCCCGAAGATTTGTTTTAACATGGGTAGAATAAGCTTTTATCGATACCGGAGGGGAAAGAGAGGGATCATCCATGATCATTGATATCAATCACATCACTTGGAAAAGCGGGCAGCATACCCTGATGAAGGATGTCAGCTGGCAGGTGCGGGAAGGGGAGCACTGGGCTCTGCTCGGGTTGAACGGATCCGGAAAAACGACGCTGCTGAATATCGTCAACGGTTATATATGGCCAACGGAAGGCTCCGTCGGCGTCCTCGGACATCTGTTCGGCGAGGTGGATCTGCGCGAGCTGCGCAAATCCATCGGCTGGGTCAGCAATTCCTTCCAGGAACGCCTGTATGCCTCCGACCGGACGCAGCATATCGTCATCAGCGGCAAGCATGCCACCATCTGACTTTATGACAAAACGAGCGATGAGGATTACGCACGCGCACGCGAGCTCATGAAGACGCTAAGCTGCGACCATCTCTGGGATCGTGAATACCGGACCTGCTCGCAGGGCGAAAAGCAGAAGCTCCTGATCGCACGCGCCTTGATCGCGAATCCCCGCATTTTGATTTTGGATGAGCCATGCAACGGACTCGATATATTTTCAAGAGAACGGCTGCTGGAAAGCATCGCGGAGCTGGTACGACAGCCGAATGCGCCTACGCTGATTTATGTCACCCACCATACCGAGGAAATTCTGCCCGTATTTAGCCATGTGCTTCTGATGAGACGCGGCGAAGCCGTCGGCAGCGGAAAAACGGAGGAGATCCTGACCGCCGACAATCTGAGCGAATTTTTTGAATCGCCCGTGGATGTGGACCGTCATGGGGATCGGTTTTATGTGCGCGTAGCCGAGTAGTTCTTTATGCACAGAGAGAAAAGTCCTATTTCCCCTTCAATTGTTGGATGATTTTTCCGATATTACAATAGCAGGAATAAATCACACAATAAGGGGAATCTCAGCTACCATGATGAAAAAATCTATCGCAATCCTACTTATGGCATTCATCTTGATGATGCCGTCAGCCTTTGCGGCCGCGCCACCCAAAAATATCGTTATTATGAATGCCAAAAGCAATCATTCCTTCGTGCCCGTTCGGTTTCTGAACGGTTTGGACGGGAACGCCGTGCAGTGGGATGAAGCGTCTAAACAGGTCAAGATCGCGCATGGCAACATACAGATCAACATGACTCTGGGACAAAAAACAGCGAACGTGAACGATCAGTCCGTCGCCCTTCAGGATGCACCCTTCAAAGACAACGGCTTGGTCTATGTGCCGCTGCAGATTATAAGCAAAGAGCTCGGATATCAGCTGGATTGGCTTAAAACAAGCAATGCGGTCAAAATTTCTTCGGCAAACACCTCTTCGGTGCTTCCTGTCGTGACCAAAGCCGCTGGCCAGACGCTCCCGAATCCGATTGTCAGTGAAAAGAAAACCTTTAAAGTGGGCGGCAGATCGTTCAGCACGCAGGTGGTGACTGTATCCCTCATGCATCCACAGGTGCAATTGGATGTGGTACTCGCAGGGAACAAGCCCGGAAATGTCGAAGACCTGAGCAGCATCGCCAAACGCAGCGGGGCGGTTGTCGCCATTAACGGCACCTTCTTCAATGCCTATACATCCGATAGCTATAAAGCGCCATACGGTTATATCCTGAGCAAAGGCGAAATCAAAATGTCGGCTCCTGGCGATCAGCGCGTCATTTTCACCTATGACGAGAACCAGATCGTCAATTTGATCGCCGGCTCGGATTTCAAAGACACATTCGGCCAGGGCCTGATTGCAGGCGGTTTGCAGGCGGGACCACGGCTGCTGGTGGACGGCAAAGTATCGCTGAACGTGAAGCAGGAAGGATTTAAAGATCCGAAAATTCTGACCGGCGGCGGTGCGCGCAGCGCGCTTGGAGTCACCAAGGACCATAAGCTCATCCTGCTGACGACAGGCGGTGCCACCATTCCGCAGCTCGCGGAAATTATGCGTCAAGCCGGAGCCTACCAGGCCATGAACCTGGATGGAGGCGCTTCGAGCGGACTTTACTATAACGGCAAATACCTAACTACTCCCGGACGTAAAATCAGCAACGCCCTCGTAATTAAAGTCCAGTGATGGAATGGCAATAACGGAAATGCCAAGGCCGATGATAAAAGAGAACGTCGGTCAACGTACTGTCAATGAGACCGGCCGCATTAGGATGACTCATAACTTCAAAAAAAGGCTGAGCCCACGAAAGCAGCGATGCTTTCAGGCTCAGCCTTTTTCTTAAATCGACGAATGGCGATTAGTTGCCCCCGTTCATTCCTTTTTTCACCCAATCGGCTACGGTTACCGTGCGTTTGGCCTGGTGAAGCACCGCTTCCTTCACGTCCTCAACCATTTTGCCGTCCTGTCCAACGGTTACGGATGTGCCGTAAGGGTTGCCGCCTGCAGCGAAGACCGACTGATCCGTAAACCCTGGAGAAGCCACAAGCGCACCCCAGTGATGCATCGTCGTGTACAGCGAAAGAATGGTCGCTTCCTGGCCGCCATGCGGGTTTTGTGCGGAAGACATTGCGCTGACAACCTTGTTGACCAGCTTGCCTTGGAACCAGAGGCCGCCGGTAAGGTCAAGGAATTGCTTCATTTGAACCGGCATGTTGCCGAAGCGTGTCGGTACGCTGAAAATAATCGCATCTGCCCATTCCAGGTCAGCCACCGTTGCTTCAGGAACATCCTTCGTTGCTTCATGATTGGCTTTCCAAGCCGGGTTGGAGTCGATGGCTGCCTGTGGAGCCGTTTCAGCCACCTTCAGCACTTTTACTTCTGTAGAGCCAGCCTGTTTGGCGCCTTCTGCCGCCCATTGTGCCAATTGATAGTTCGTACCGCCGGAGCTGTAGTAAATGACTGCTGTTTTCACGTTAGACATCTTGAATTCCCCTTTACCGAGTGAGTTTATGGTGAACATAGGTTTTTCCTATTTTGCCATGCATGGTTGTGAAATATACGCGGCTCTGGATGTGATGCGGATCCTTACAATCACATTCCTTAACATTATATATTTCAGAATTAAGACATAATCCCAAAAAATATTGCTTCTAAACAATGTATCTTTAATATGAGATAATATTATCACTCGACTTCCCTACTGTCAACAAAAACTTATATATTTTTTTCAATTACTTACTTTTGTATAGAAAATAAAAAGACTGCCTCAGCTTTTCCTTTGCTTGGCAGTCTTTGCATCCATAAGATGGGTTCTTTCTTTTCCTGATTAGCGGTTGACCCACTTACCGTTCGTAAAGTCCGGTATGGCTACCGGATGCCCTCCCAGAGCAATCGACTCCTCCGATAGTGCCGAGATGCTCATCCAGGCGGCCATGTCATAAACGTCCAGCGGCGTTTCGGTACCTTGTTTGACGCTTTCAAAAAAGTCCGAGAATACTAGCCAATCCATTCCGTCATGCCCTCCCTTGACGCCTTCCTCGACATATTTTTTCCATAGAGGATGGTCATATTGCTCTCTGAACTGCTCCACATTGCCCCATTGCTCTTTCCAGTTCATGTGAAACGCATCGTGCGTGCCGTCCAAATAAATGGAATGGTTGTCCTCCGTGTACATCCCCTGGGTGCCTTGAACGGTGAATCCACGGGAATAATAACGCGGCAGCGTGGTGTCCAGCGTAATCGTGATCGTCTCCCCATGCGCGCATGTGATGAGGGTCGTGACGATGTCGCCCTGCATGAATTCGGTTTGCGCCAATTCGGAATCTTCGCTTTTGTGGTTACGGATATACGCCTGCATGCCCTTGGCCTTCGAAGCCATGGATACGAGTGACACCATGCGGTTGCCGTGGTTAATATTCAGAATTTTGGCGATCGGTCCAATTTCATGTGTCGGATAGTTCTCACAGTTCCGGTGGATGTAATTGTTCAGACGATAATGCCGGTTCTCTTTACCAAAAGCGATCTCTTCTCTCAAATCATGCCGATAACCGCCTGCACAATGCACAATATCGCCCAGTATGCCCTGCTTCGCCATATTCAGCACCATCATTTCATCGCGGCCGTAACAGCAGTTCTCCATAATCATGCAGGGCACACGGGTACGTTCATAGGCTTCAACCAGCTTCCAGCACTCTTGGATGGAGTAGGCTCCGCCCACCTCGCAGGCTGCATAGATGCCGGCTTCCATCGCAGCAATCGCGATTTCGGTATGATCCGACCAGGAAGCGCCGATGACCACCGCGTCGATACCGCCCATTGCCATGACTTCACGATAGTCGCGGGTGGCAAGCGGCCTTGGCATGCCCGTTTCCGCCACACGGTCCGCCGCCTGATCGCAGCGGTCCTGGTACAAGTCGCATACAGCCACAACGTCTACATCTTCCATATGTAAAACGATACCCTTTAACAGCCCCATACCGCGGGCACCCAAACCAATCATGCCAACTCTGACTTTGTTCTTCATCGTAGCCTCCCAAGGTACCATTTTCTTCTGATATTCCCCTGTTTCCGAAGATCTGTCAATATTCATCTCTTTACCCTATATGCAGTTTATGATATTTCGTAGTGGATCGGGGGGGCTACAGTATAATTTCGTGCCAAGGGACTAAAAAAATATGACAAAAGGTCTGTTCAACCGACTGCCTTCGGAAAAATAAAAAAACGCCTTTCGGCGTTTGGCTTTTTTATGGAGCGGGTGATGGAAATACTCAACCTCCTGATTA
>NZ_BIMK01000034.1 GCF_004001045.1 Paenibacillus chibensis | reverse complement strand
TGTAAATAATAATAAGAGTACTTCTTGGGGAAGAGTTCAAGATTTTTGGAGACACCATATGGATCGCGGAGTTACTTATTATTATATAGGGGCAAATCAGAGTTGGAATGAGAGTAATTTAAAATTGTTACGTCAATCTGCTGAATTAGGCGATGTCGTACATTTAGATTCGAATCAGGGATCCGGATTTCATCACTCCATGATCGTTACGAAAATACAGAATGGCGAAATTTATTTCACGTATCATAGTGGACCAAATAATAAGGACGTGGTCAATATAGCTTTAAGTAACGTGAATTCCGGTAATGATGATCTATGGCTTGGTAAATTCTAAGAGTTACAAATGGCATGAGTATCTATATTTTATATAAACAAGCCCCTTTAGTTTAACTAGAGGGGCTTTACTTAGCTCTATAGCTGTATTAGTATTTTTTCCGTTAGTACAATTAAATTTATTTTCTTATTCCCGTTCTGAAAGGTATACTTCGAGCCCAATCTATCTATTTCCGCCCATCCGCGTCTCTCTATTTCTTTACGGTAATAGTCTGGTAGTCCGTTTTCTTCTTTAACGTCTTTTAGGGTGTACTCTTCCGAGTTTTCCTTTTTCTCCTGAAGTTCAGCTGTTTTCGGAACTGGAAAGTTTTGATTTAGGCTTGAATTATTAAAATGTTCATCTTTGGTGGAACAACCAATAACACATAAAATAAAAACCAGAAAATATAATAATACTCCTGCTTTTTTCATTTTCCACCCTCCTCACAAATAATTATATCCGATGTCCTCAATGAACAGCAAAAAAGCAGCGATTACCGATTCACTTTAGCATCCAGTTTAGCATGGTCAACGGTTCATACACTCCTTTCAAAAACAACTACTACGCCACACCAAAAAAAGCCCGCCGGGCAAATGCCCGGCAGGCTTAATACAATAATTCCTATCCCAAATCCGCCCGATCCACAAACTCCACCTGCGGCGAATCGCAGCCGTACAGCTCAAAAACAACAATCTCATTGCTGCCTTGACGCAGCAGCGGACCCGGCACGTACAGCGTCTTCTGCGGTCCGATGCTCCAGTACCGCCCAAGATTGAAGCCGTTCACGAAAACGACGCCTTTCGTCCAGCCCTCCAGGCGGATGAAGGTATCCGTCGCCTCTTCAGCATCGAAACTCCCACGGTAAAAGGCCGGTCCATTCGGCTCGCCGCCCGGGGCAAACTTCAGCCCCGACAGGTCGCTCAGCGGCAGCGGATGCGTCGTCCACTCAGACAGGAACTGTCTGCCGAAGCGGACGCCTTCGGTGATGCCTTTGCGGTCTTTCATGTATGGGCCGTAGTTGACGCGGCCCATGTTCTCCACGAGCAGGGTCAGTTCGAGGCCTTCCGGCGGAACCGCGAACTTGATCTGCTGGCCGGGCTCGGCTCGATCCAGCGTTCCCGCAAGCTCCCCGTTCAGGAAGACGAGCGCGCGGTCGCGCACATACTGAATGAACAGCTCATCCTCCGGTCTCGGGCCGGAGATGAAGGTCCGGTACTGGATGAAGCCGTAGTCCTGCCCCAGCTTTTCCATCGGTTCCGGGTACGAGGTATGAATGGCCGTTGATATGTTGTCCAGGTTGGCCGACAAGGCAGCCTGCTCCGTCAAAGCTACGGTACCATAGGCACGCGTCGGAATCGGTGCCGGCAGATCGGCCGGTTCGACCGGAACATATTTGGAGATGACTTTCCGCACGGCATAATACTTGTCCGTCGGCTCGCCGGTTTCGCTCAGCAGCGCGTCGTAATCGTAGCTGGTCACGGTCGGCTCATAGCTGTCCGCGGTATGTCCGTTGGCGCCGTTCCAGAAGCCGAAGTTCGTTCCGCCATGGAACATGTAGAAGTTCACGGAAGCGCCCAGGCGCAGCATGTCGTCCAGCACCGCGGCCGCGTCCTCGGCCGGACGGGTGTGATGCTCCTCGCGCCAGTGGTCGAACCACCCGTTCCAGTATTCCATGCACATAATGGGCGCGTCCGGCTGATACTCGCGCAGCTTGTCGAAGGCTTCCTCTGCGCGTGAACCGAAGTTCACTGTCGCCAGCACGCCGTCGACCATTCCGCCCTGCAGCATGGCGTCTTCCGGACCATCGGAGGTGAACAGCAGCACGTCCATGCCGCGCTTGATCATCGCGTCTTTGAGATAGTTCAGGTAAGCCTTGTCGTTGCCGTAGCTTCCGTACTCATTCTCGATCTGCAGGGCGATGATCGGCCCGCCCTGCGTGCAGAGCAGCGGCTTCAGCTTCGGCAGCAGCACATCATAATAATCGTCCACATGGTCCAGGAACGGCTGATGGAAGCAGCGCAGACGCATATCCGAATCCGCCAGCAGCCATGCCGGCAGGCCGCCGAATTCCCATTCGGCGCAAATATATGGAGATGGCCGTACGATCACGTGCAGACCGAGTTGTCCGGCCAGCGTAACGAAGCGCTCCAGATCGGCGATGCCTTCGAAGTTGAACTGCCCCTTGATGGGCTCATGTATGTTCCAAGGCACATACGTCTCCACGGTATTTAGCCCGAGAGCTTTCAGCTTCCGCAGCCGATCTTCCCAGTACTCCGGCACGACGCGGAAATAATGCAGCGCCCCCGATAAAATTTGGATCGGCTGGTCATCCAGAATGAATGAAGAGCCCGAATAATGAAATGTTGGCATGATGTCCTCCCGCTTGTTTATTTCACTTTCTCATGGCTGTACCGCTGTCCGAACTCTTTCAGGCGGATCACTTCGCCCGAAACGCGGGACTCCTCCGCCGCGAACGCCATCAGATGGCTTTGCACCGAATGCGCCGCCGACGTGAGCCCCTCGGCTTTGCCGTCCGCACGGACGAGTCTCAGGAAATCCTTGACGAGCCCCATGTCGCCGCCGCCGTGTCCGACATGGCCGCCCATATCGGAGAAGCTGATGCGCTCGACCTTGCCGCTGCCGAAGTGGATGATTTCGATTTCGTTCTTTTCCATCGCGCCACGGATCTCGCCCGTCGTTCCCATAAGCTTGATCGTCCGGCTCACGTCCCGTGTGAATGCGCTCATCGTGAACGCGACCGTCACTTCGTTCGCGAATTCCAGATTGACGACCTGATGGTCGACCACGTCGTTGTCGCAATGATACACGCAGCGGCCGTACGGCCCTTCTTGCAGCGCCTTCACGCGGGCATCGTAGCTCATGTCGTCGCTGATCGCCGACGTCGGCCAATTCGTGTCCTCGGTCAAATACACGTCCGGCGCGTAATAGAGGCAGGAATCCGCGACCGGGCAGCCGTCGAGGCAGCGCAGCGGCGCGCCTTCCGGGGCCTCGGACGCTTTGAAATGGGTCAGGTCCCCGAAGGAGGACACCTTGACGCAGTCCGCGCCGGCCAGCCAGGACAGAATGTCCAGGTCATGGCAGGACTTGGCGAGGATCATCGGGCTGGACTCGTCCTTACGGCGCCAGTTGCCGCGCACGAAGCTGTGGGCCTGATGCCAGTACCCGACGTTTTCGTTGTGCTGGATCGAGATAAGCCTGCCGATCTTCCCGTCCTCCAGCAGGCTTTTCAGCGTCTGGAAGAACGGGGTGTACCGCAGCACGTGGCAGATGGAGAACACCAGCCCCGCCTCCGCCGCCAACTCGCCCATTCTGATGCATTCCTCGGGATCTGGGGACATCGGCTTTTCCAGCAGCACGTGGTATCCCGCTTCAAGCGCCTTCATCGTCGGCTCGTAATGCTGCGTGTCCTGCGTGCAGATCAGGACGGCGTCGGCCATTTTCGGAGCCTTAAAAAAGTCGTCCCAATGCTCGAAGCACATCTCATCCGCCAGATGATGTTTTGCCTGAAAGCTCTCCCGCCGCTCCCGCACCGGTTCAGCCACGGCCACCACTTCCAGCTCGTGCGGATGCGAGACCGCATATTCCAAATAGTTGATTCCGCGCAGTCCTGCGCCGATTAAGGCTACCTTTACTTTCTTCATCCGAAATTGCACTCCCTTACGAAGATGTTACAAGCTGCTATTCCTTGACGCTTCCGACCGTCATGCCTTTCACGAAATACTTCTGCAGGAACGGATACACGATCATGATCGGCAGCGCCCCCATGAAGATTTGCGCCGTCTGCAGCGTCTTCTCGCTCAAATTCTCCATCGCCTTGATCTGCTCGAGCGAAAGGGACTGCATCTGGGCATTGATCGACATGATGAGCGTGGACAGATAGGTCTGGAGCGGATATTTATCCGGCGAGTTCAGGTACAGGATACCGTCGAACCACGAGTTCCAGTGGCCTACAATCGTAAACAATCCGATCGTAGCGATGGAAGGCAGCGAAACAGGCAAATAAATCTGCCATAGAACCCGCCACTGTCCGGCACCGTCAATCGTCGCGGCCTCATCCAGCTCCCGCGGAATCGACCGGAAAAAGTTCAGCATCAGCACCATGTTCCACACACTCAGCGCCCCGGGCAGGATGAGCGCCCAAATTGAATCGATCAGCCCTGTATTTTTGACGATGATATACGTCGGAATCAGACCGCCGCCAAAAAACATCGTGACGGCAAAAAACCAGACATACACCGTTCTGAATTTAAATTGATCCACCGATTTCGCTAACGGAAAGGCGGTTATGAAGCATAAAAACATATTCACGGCCGTTCCCAGCACCACCCGCTCAACGGAAACGCCAAGGGACCGGAAGAATTCAACCTTCTCCCCAAGGTAACGGTAAGCATCGAAGTTGAAGCCCACCGGCCACAGCTTGACCTCGCCGGCCATCGCTGCCGTATTCGAGCTGAGGGAAACGGACAGCAAATGAATGAAAGGGATGATTCCGAGCAAGGTAATGGCGGTAAGCACCAGCGTGTTGATTACCACGAAAATCTTTCTGCTAAGCGTTGATCTAATCATGTCTGTTGCCTCCTGCCTAAAAGATCCGGTAATTGTTGAATTTGTAAGCCGCATAATAGGTCACGGACACGAGCACGAGCGAGATCACCGATTTGAACAGTCCCACGGCGGCCGCAGGCCCGAATTGCTGGCTGAACATGCCGAGCCTGTATACGAACGTATCGATGATGTCGGCTCCTTCGTATACGGTCGGGTTATACATGATCAGGATTTGCTCGAATCCGGCATTCAAAATACCGCCAAGGCTCAGCACGCCAAGCACAATGATGATCGGAGCGATCCCCGGGAGCGTGATATGAAGCATTTGCTTCCATCTGCCTGCGCCATCCACTTCAGCCGCTTCATAAAGCGTCGCATTGATGCCCGTAATGGCAGCCAGGATGATGATCATGTTATAGCCCATGCCTTTCCAGATATCGGAGCCGATGATGATACCGCGGAACCACTGATTATCCAGCATGAACATAATCGGTTTCAGTCCCATCGATGCAATTAATCCGTTGACGGGACCGCTCAAGGAGAACAATTCGATAATTACCCCGCCAAGCACCGTCCAGGACAGAAAGAACGGTAGGAAAACGGCGGATTGAATAAAGCGCGAGAACCAGCGTTTGGTCACCTCGTTGAGCAATAAAGCCAGGATCAAAGGCACCAGCAAAGCGAGTACCATTTTAATTACGGCAATCACCACAGTGTTCCATAACACTTGCTTAAAATCAGGCATATTAAACACATACGTGAAATTATCAAACCCGACGAACTTCGAGTGGAAAAAACCGGATAGCGGCTCAAACTGCTGAAAAGCCATAACTAAGCCGGCCATGGGGCCGTACGCATAAATCAGCGTCACAATAACCCCGGGAATCAGCATGAGGTGAAATATATATTCTTTTTTTAGTGTTCTCACAGATGAACCTCCCCGCCTAATCTTAAACGGGAGGAAGCGCCGGCATCTTCAGGCTCCTCCTCCCGTTTCATCACTTCAATCGATTGCTGCAGCAACCCACAAGCCGGATTTTATTTCTCGGCCTGTTTGCTGTACCAGTCGTTCACCTCTTGCGTCACTTGATCGCCGCCAAGGGATTTCCAGCTCTGCACGAACTTGTCGAACTCGTCCAGCGATGCGCCCATAATGATTTTGGTGAAAGATTCCTGCATCAGCTTATCCAGCTGAGCGCCTTTTTCAACTTGCGTTTCGGTCGGAAGTCCGTAGAACTCGTTGTTTACATAAGCTCCAGCTTCCTTGATCTTACGTGTCGTACCCCAACCGCCGTCTTTCGCCGCACGGCTGAAATAGAGTCCCCAGTTGACGCCTTTGCTTCCCGTTTGCGTATTTCCGGAGAAATAATCGTTTCTTGCTTGGAACACTTTTTCGACATCTTTGAAGTTTTCGTCATCCAGCGTAATTTCCGTTTGTTTTGCATCAAGCGCCTTGTTGACTTCGGTATAGATCGTATCGATCGAGGCCGGATTGTAAATCCGCGGATTGAACCAGTTGTATACAAAGCCGTCTTTCGCCTCGGTCTTGCCTTGGTATTTCTTCTTGCCCACTTCGATGTAGTAATTCAGCATCTTAATGGCTGCTTCCGGATGCTTCATGCTCTTGTTCACTGCAAAAGCTTTTCCGCTGCGGATTTTAGGCACAAGCGATTTGCCCGGGCCGTCCAAGCCAGGAATCTGAATGGCGATCCAGTCCGCCTTCGGATCCTTATCGACACTGTTGTTCAGAGGGAAGTTCGGATACCACCATTCGCCATACACAATCCCCACTTTACCTGCCACAATGTCCTCAACCGTCTTGGTGTCATCTTTCAGCGCAAATTCCTTATCGAGGATGCCGTCCTTATACCAGGATTGCAATTTGCCCAGCGCCGTCTTCACTTCCGGCTGAATCAGGCCGGGAATCAGCTTGCCGCCGCTATCTTTAATCCATGCCGTCTGGTTGTTGCCGTCGGATGGATAAGCACCAAAGCCATTAAAGAAGCCTCTAAGATCATAACCCCAGAAGAACAGGTTTTTCTGCAGGGCGACGCCGTAGGTGTCGTTTTTGCCGTTTTGGTTCGGATCGTTTTTGGTGAAGGCTTCTGCGACCTTGTCCAGCTCATCCATCGTTTTTGGCGGCTGCAGCTTCAAGTTATCCAGCCAGTCCTTGCGGAGCCAGAGCAGCTGCGTGGACAGAAACGGGTCCTCGAAGGCCGGCATCGCCAGCTGCTTCCCATCGTCGGAGTAGGTCTTCATCGCGAAGCCGCCGTCGGATTCCATGTACTTTTTCAGCTCAGGCGATGCGTAATCGTTGTATGCCTTCGTCAAATCGGCGAGCATGCCCTGCTTTTTCAGCTTTTCGAAGTTTTTCGGATCGAGCTCCATGATGTCCGGCAGGTCGGCCGAGGCCATCGCTAGCGAGAACTTTTGCTCGAATTGGCTGGACGGCACCGTCCATTTGTATTTGACTTCAATGTTCAGCATGTCTTTCAAATCTTTGAGGTACGCGTTTTGCTCCGGCGTGATGCCCTTCGGCGTCCGCGGGTCCTCCGGCGGATTGTAGCCGAGCACCTCCGTGACGGTCACCGTGTCGGCATATTTGCCGAGCGGCTCCGGCGTCGCGTCGCTGGTTTTGTTCTCTTCCTTGGAAGAGGTCTGGGATGAAGATCCGGCCGAATCCTTCGTTTGGCTCGAGCAGGCGGATAATACGGATAACGTCATCGTGGCAACCAAAATCATTTTCCATGGCTTGATCCATTTCATGATGAATGCTTTCCCCCTTTATGTGCTGGCGCTTGTGTTACCTTGTCTGTGCTCGGCTCAATTGATCCATACAAAGTACAAGGTGACCGCTACGGTTACGGATCATTCTTCCGATCACTGTTGCCTCCAAATTTTTTTGAACTATTTCTAATCGTATAATTTCGGAGACAAAGGCGACCGCTACGCTTCTTCAGAACGATTCCGTCCCCTTCGCTACTTGCGCTTTGCAAATCACTTTTTATAAAGTAGAGCCGTGCCTTCATTATAGGTTTCGAAGGAAAACGCTATCAATTTTGAGTTTTTTACATTGCTATCACTTTGTTTACCATCTGTTACTTTCCCCTTATTCCCTCCCGCCAGGTGGGCGTTGCGGTAATCCTGAGGCGCCATTCCCATTTTTTTCTTGAAAAAGGTCGTGAAATATGAGTGCGAATCAAAGCCCACCCGCGCCGCGATTTCATTCAGCTTCAGGCTCGTATGCCGCATCAGCTGGACCGCGCCTTCAAGCTTTTTATTCTGGATATAGTCCTGCAGGTTCTGTCCGGTCATTTGCTTGTAATAGCGCGACAGGTAGGACGGGTTGAAATGCACTTCCTCCGCAATCGCCGTCAAGGAGACATCCCCGGACAAATGCGTCTCGATATAGCCGTGAATCTGGTCGATCACCAGCTGCTTCAGATCCTCCTGCTTCATGCGCCCTGGCTCGTACAGCGCCTCCTCGTGGATGCTCGCCTTTTCGATGTCTACAATGACCATATCCTGGCCCATGGCGGCCCGGCCCTGCAGCATCCGCTGCAGCGACCCGTACTGGCTTCCCGCGGTTTCCCAGCGGCCGGCAAGATTGCCGGAGATGCCAAAGGAGACGGATGCGCCCAGCAGCTGCTCGCACTCGTTCTGCACCAGCTCCAGAATGCCCTTCATGTACACCGTGATCCCGTGCCAGTGAAGCCGCTGCGTGCCTTCCCCGTCCTGAAAGCGTTCAAGCAGCTCCGCGCCGGGCTGCAGCAGCCAGAGCTGCATGCCGTCCTCCATGACCGCGTGCTCGCTGGCGAAGGTGGGTGGCAGGTCATTATTGAAAATGCGCTGGGTCGCCTCATTCGTTCCTTTGGCTGACGTTTCCTCCATGCGGTCGATTTTGGCCGCCACGAAAAATGCCGGACGCTCCGAGTCGATGCCAAACGACAGCTCCTCATAACGGGCATCGGACAGCACCCCTTGGATCGGCTCGCCACCCAGCACGCGCTGCATCAGCTCGTTTCTCAGGACGGATTCCGCAATCTGAAAATGCAGCTTCGCCTTCTCCTCGCGGATTCTGCGCCGGTTCTCCTCGTCCAGCTTGTCCGCCGCCTTCTTCACCGCTTCGAAAATCGGATCGATGCCCTCCGTTTTCAATATGTAGTTGTCCGCGCTCTTGCGCAGCGCTTCATGCACGTATTCGAATTCACTGTATCCGGTCAGAAAAATGATCCGGCAATGCGGCCAATAGTAGGTAATTTCGTCCACCAGCTGCAGCCCGCTTTTATGCGGCATGCGGATGTCGCTGACCAGAATGTCGAGCTTCATCCTTTTGGCCGTCTCCAGCGCTTCCTTGGCGGAATATGCCTTGCATACGTCAAGCGCAAGCTCCGTATTTTCCTGAAAAAGCTGAACCAGGCCGTTCACGATCACCGGCTCGTCGTCTACGATTAACAGTCGATACATGGTTACGCCTCCTCTTTGTCATCAAGCATAATGATCAGATCCACTCTTAAGCCGCCGTAAGCGCTTTTGGATACGAATAATCCGCTGTCCGGCCCGTATTTCAGCTGCAAACGGTTGTTCACGTTCACGAGACCCGTGTTCTCGATCAGCTTCGAATCCATCGCCAGCTTCTCGCGCAGCCGCTCGATCACGTCATCCTGCGCCAAATTCCCGTTGTCCTCCACGGTCACCCGCAGCCTTCCGCCTTGGTATTCGGTGCCGATATAGATCATGCCTTCCATCATGCCGTCTTCGAACGCATGCTCGAACACGTTCTCGACGATAGGCTGGATGATAAGCCGCGGCACGGTCAGGGAAGGCGGAACGTCGGCCATAGCCTCGTATTCGACCGCGATGCGGTTCGAGAACCGGATGCACTGGATGTCGCAGTAGTCGAGCGCATGGCGGTATTCCTTGTAAAACGGCACCTCGTCCGCCCCGCTCCGCGTAATATACTGGTAATAGCTTCCCAGCTTCTGCGAGAGCTCGGCCGCGCTGTCGGCGTCGCCGACCTTGCACATCATGTAGATGTTGAAAAAGCTGTTATACAAAAAATGCGGGTTGATCTGCGACTGCAGCTGCTTGAGCTGGGAATGCTGCAGGGCTATTTTTTGTTCGTAATTTTCCTCGATCGAATTTTTGAGCTTATAAGCCATATTGTTGAAGCTGTTAAACACGTAATGGAATTCATCCTTCGTCTTGGAATCGATGACAATGTTCAAATTATCGGTTTCAATCATGTGGAACGCCTTGACCAGCTTCGACAGCGGCCGGTGGATCATCAGGTTGACCGAAAAAGAATACAGCACCATCACGATGACCGCTATAATAAACAGCGTATAGAACCAGGTAATAAAATGGCTCAGGGGACGCGTGATTTCATTCTGGTTTACGTACATCAGCAGGGACAGATGCAGCGAGCTGACCTGGTTCGGGATGATAAAATAGCTCACGCCGTTCAGCTTGCGGATTTCGGACGCGCCCGCGTCCTGCACGGCGGGCTCCGACGTCAGGCCGAGCATCCGGTTCGACTCCTTCATGTCCTTCGCCGTCGTCAATACCGTGCCGAGCTCCTTGCTGCCGAGCAGCACCTCGGACTGCGGGTAGAGTGCGGCGATTTCCTGCAACGCCTCAAGCAGCTTGGGCCTGGAAATTTCGATAAAGGACCAGATGCCGCCGTTATTTTCCGTTTCGATCAGGAAGATTCGGCTGCCGCTCCGGTAGAACGAGGGCTTCGGCTTCTCCGCCATCAGGGACGAGATCAGCTGCATCTCCGCGTTGGGCGTATTCGTGACGCCGGTATCGGTGGACAGGGTCTTGCCGACCGCCTCGACGTACACGCCGGCGCTCACCACGTAATCGCTGGATACAGTAAGGGTCGACAGCCTGTCCCGGACTTGGTCGATCAGCTGGACCTCCTCATAGTTCTCAAGCATGCCTCCACGGAAACCGAGCTTCTGAAGGTCTTTGTCGTTCAGCAGCTGGAGCTGCAAATTGCGGATGAAATACATTTCCTTGTCGAGCTGTTTGGAATAAAAAGATGCGCCTGCCAATGAGGAATTCAGGATGGCATGCTTGGTGATGGACATTCCCTTGTAATTCAGCCAGATGTTCATCGATAGGAGAGGAAGCATAAACAAGATGAACACGATCACGATTTTTTGGTATACGTACCATTTGGATGACTTGCCTACCGCCTGCAGCTTCATGTCTTACCCCCGTTAGTCGTTCATGTCCGCTACTCTAGTTGAATTGAAAATGTTTCTTTTATTTAAGTATAGTAATTAACAAAAAAAGAACCATCCCTATGGAAGATTCCTTTTTGCATATTTCATGAAACAGGGAAGGAACGCCACTAGCATGTCCCTCCCGTGCTCCATGTCTGTCCTTGGCCGTGCTAATGCTTGTCGTACATTTCAAGCTCGTTGATCGCGAAATTGCCCCACTTCAGATTGGCTGCCTGGATTTTGAGACGGAATTTCGTCGCGGTCGTCCGGTTGAAATCCACGGTCTGCGCTTCGTTCGTCTGATCCCCGTACTTCCAGGTCCACTGAATGCCCTGCTTAAGCGGTACCCAGGCCGTGCCGTTATAGTATTCCAGGTCCAGCTTGGTGACGCCCTGGCCCGTTCCGAATCTCGTCACGACCTTGATCTGGCTGGCCGTCACCGGTTTCGTCCCGAAGTCGAGCGTAATGTCGTTGGGGAACGTCACGCCTTGGGCCACGCTGGACCACGCTTTATCGTAGGAACCGTCGGTCAGGCCCTTAATGGAGCTGCCGGACAGGGTTGCCACGGAAGCCGTAGCGGTCGCGAGCGGCGCCAGGTTCCCCGGGTCCGGGCCGGGCGGCTTCGGCATTGGCGTGATCGGAGCCGGCGTATAGGTGATCGGCGTTTTGCCGGTGGCCGGCGGCACCGTTCCCTGGTACTCGAACGCGCCAATATCCGGATCCCCGTTGTACAGCGGGTTGCCGAAGTAGTCGCGGCCGCCGTTGTCCGCAATCGGAACGCCCGCGCCGATGAGCGGAGAGTCGCTCTGCAGCTGGTAGCCGTTCACCGTGTTCATGCCGGTGCCGCCGCTGCCGGGGCTAACCAGCTTCGGACTCGCGGTCACCTTGTGTGCGTCCGAGCTGACAAGCGTTTTGCCGCCGTAATAGGCGTTATAGTCGAAGGTCTGCCCCGTCAGGGTCCAGCCCTTATCTCCCACGCTGTAGTAGACGTTGTTGTAGTTTTTGATGTTTTTCGGGCTGCCCGACGATTTCGTGAAGTAATCGCTCATGACCGGGTTGCCGGAGGCTGCGCCGACGTAGACCGTATTGTTGTAATTGAGCACCGTGTCGATCGATCCGCTGTAGCGGAAGATGCGGGCTTTGTCGTTCTGGCTAATGTTATAGCGCACGATCGTGTTGATCGTGTTGTAGGTATCGTTGACGTACAGCATAAACCCGCCGGCGTTGTCGTGGCTGTAGTTGTACTGCACGAGCGAACCGAGGTTGCCTGCATCGACGTCGAAGCCGGTGCCATCCTCGGAGCCGTTCTTGGCCGCGAACGATTCGTTGTACTGCACTACGTTGTTGTCGGCGTATGCCCACCAGATCGACGCGTTGGTCGCCAGGTATGTCGCCTCCTGCACCGTGTTATGCTCGACGACCGCGCCGTCCGTGACGTTCCAGGCGATGCCGCCGGTCGCAGCGCGGACGACGGTGTTGTTCGAAATTTTCACTTGGGTAGAAGGCGTCCATGGCCCGTAAGGCTTCGGTACCCATTCCCATAGATCGCCCATGCCGTAGCGCACGATACAGTTCGAGCTGATATAGATGCCATACGCGTCCACGTCGGTCAGCGTATTGCCGTCAATTAGCACGTCGTGAAAAGCGCTCGGCACCCAGGAGCCCACGGAATCGAAAATAATTCCGCCCGAGCGCGTCGTATACACGCCGTCCACGTCATGGATGTTCAGATTTTTGATGTAAATATGATTCAGAATGCCGCTTTCCTCGTTCAGGATGTAGACCCCGCGGCGTTCCCCGCGCGCACCCTTCCAATCCCGGGAGAACGGCTCCGGAGACGGGTTCGTTACTTCCAGATTGTTGATCTCCCAATACTGCTGGTTTTTCAAAAAGACCGTCTGCAGCTCGCTCGTCACGCCGGCGATCAGCGGCTTGCCGCCGGAGCCGTACTTGTCGATGACGATCGGACTGCCGTCCGCGCCCGAGCCCTTCGGCCACAGCTGTCCCTGCCAGGAGCCCCCGGCCTTGAACAAAATATGGTCGCCCGGCGCGAACGTCGTCGCGTTGATCTTGTCCAGGCTTTTCCACGCCTTATCCGGATTCGTGCCCGCGTTGCTGTCATTGCCCGCGGCGTTGTCGACGTAGTAGGTCGTCCCCGGCGCCCCGTCCGCCTTGACCGCAGAATCGGCGCCGATCCATCCCGTGACGAGCAGCATGGCCGTCAGCACGCTGAATGCTTTTCTGGCTGTCCTTTTTAACATGAGCTTGTATCCTCCCTCAATTCATGTTTGGCAAATGCGGAAAATTAGCTCCCGCTTCGCCTTATGTAATGCCTCACAGACTGGAAGTGAAGCGTTTACAAAATTGTCGGGTAACGCTTAAGTCTAATTCTGGACGTTCCATGCTTCATACAGAGATTCGTCTACCTTGATCTCGGCTGCGGCCAGCTTCTGACGAATCCGCTCCTCGTACTGCCAGTCGATGGTATCCTGCTCCACCTGATCCTTCATATCCTCGTACTTGCTGAATGCCGATCCCGGTTCGACTTTCTCCGTACACTTCAGCAGATACAGGCTCCCGTTCTCCTCGACGATGCCGCTCGTCTCCCCGGCTTTCATCCGGGCAGCCGTCTGTGCCACCGGGCTCCGCGCGTTTTGCCGGTCGTTCGCGAGGTTAAAGCTCAGCTCCTGCGCGGCACCCCTGTCCGCATATATGCGGGCGATCTCCTCAAACGTCGCGCCCTGCTTCAGCTTCGCTTCCGCTTCCCGCAGCCGGGCTGCAGCCTTCTTCTTCTGCGCAGGGTCTACCTCTTGATCCGCATTCAAAAAAGATGCCGACAAGCTGAGCACCCGGGCCGAGCCCGGCGTCTGGTACAGCTCCCGCTTATGCTGCTCATAAAAAGCCTTCAGCGTCTGCTCCTCCGCATGGCTGCGCAGATCCGCGAGCATCCCCCGCTTCACCGCCGTGGTCGCGTTCGTCATCACATATTCGAAATAGGTATCCTCGTTATACTGGATAGGCCCGTAAATGACCTCATGATTGGCGGCGGCCTTCGCGCGCCGGGCATTTTCCTGCTCCAGCCCGCGCAAAAAGCCCGAATAGCTGATATCCCCAAGCACGCCCTCGTCCGCCGCAATCCGCTGCCGGATTTTCGTGCGGACGGCATCGTCCAGCGCTTTCTGCTTCAGGACCGCGAGCGGCACTTCGCCCCCGAAGGAGCTCTTCCAGAAGCCGGACGTCTGCGCCGCGCCGTATTTTTCGTGAAAATAGCTCAGTACGCCGGACATATTCCGCCGCGCTGCCTTTTCGAACTCCGGCATAGCGATCGGCATGCCGTCCACCGTGGCGATGGCTTCGCTGCTGCCAGTGACCGTATCCTCCGGCATCCGCTTCTCTTTGGCCAGCACCGCCGAAGCGCATACGGACAGCACTAAACAGCCGGCGACGGCCCATACATACTTCATCCGTGAACGTCCCGACTTTGTCATACCAGCGCATCGCCTCCTGAAGGGGGAACTTGAACGTACCCGGTTTGTTGTTCAAATTGTAGTTCCATGCCGGAGGCGGCGCAATTTTAAATTGTTGACATGTGGTTTAGATTTTTTTACTTGTTGGGGGCTGAAGAGCGATGCAAAGAGCGTTTTTCGCAGCTTTTCACATATTGGGACGGCGTGAGGGAAGTGATTTTTTTAAATATTCTTGCGAAATAATTGGCATCATTAAACCCCAGCATAAAGGCAATTTCCGTAACGCTGTGCTTCCCCCGGATTAAATAGGATTTGGCGTTTTCGACCCTCATCCTATGGATATACTCAATCACGTTCATGCCGGTCTCCTCCTTAAACTTTCTGGAAAGATGGGTGGAATTCACATGGATGGCATCGGCAGTTTCCTGCAAGGTCAAGGGATGATCCAGATAGAACTGGATGTAATTCACCGCCTTTTTCACGATGGAGCTGTAATTCCGGGTCGAATAGGTATGCGTCAATTCGCAATACTCATTCACGATCTGGATCATCATCGTGTTGCTTTGCTGAAGGGAGGACACCCTTTCGATCAACACCGAGAATTTTCCCGATATATGATGAATGAACACGGGATGAACGCCTCCTTTTTCGGCAGCGATTCTGCACAACGTATTCAAAACCAGCAAGCTGTTCTTGACGGCACGAATCGGCTGGCCCGGAAATCGGTTCAAAAATAACTGAAGGGGGTTCTGTTCCCTATGGATCATCCGGATCGCTTTCTTGTCCCCCTTCGCGATGAGATCGATCATCATCTTCTCGCCTTCGTATCTCTCTTCGATGATCTGGTTGCTTTCAGCCAGAATTTCGGTTGTATCCTCCAAGGGAAGAGGCTTGGGCTGCAGCGCGATCTCATGTGCCTGGATCGGTTCTACGCGAGACAGGCGAATGAGCAAATCGCCAAGGGCATCCTTTTCCACGCCGGAAATCACGGGAAGCGATTCGTAAAATGTCCATAAAGGCGTCCGTTGACCGAGCGGAAGCTGCTGAAGAGCCATGCTCGAGCTCAGGACATCCATGGACGGAATGCCCGACAATAGAGGTCCTACGACCACCGATCCGCAAAATTCCTCCCTATCCCAGATGCCTGCCGCCACGTACCCGAGATCATACGCATTCACATAATGTATGAACCGATTCGGCGGATGATTTTCAAGACTGCTGTTGATGACGGAGAAATCCTCATGGAGATGCTGCAGCACGGCCGGAATTTCATGATGGACCTGCTGAACGAGCATCGCCCCGTTTGGATCGGTGATCCGCACATCCATCTTCGTAAGCGTATGGATCATGAAGCCGATTTTTTGGAAGTGGTCATGAAAAGCCTCAAGCATCCGATTCATAGCGGTCTCCCCCTTCTCGATTCAAAATGAATCAAAAATGTGCTATTAAAGCAAAAATCGTGCGATATCCAAGACCTTAGAACTACTATAATTCAATAAAAGCGCTTTCACAAATGCTTTTTCGAGCATTGCAAGCGCGATATCAACCAAGGGGGTCTTGCTGTGCGAAAAATATCGAATCTGAACCAAGGCTGGAAATTTATAAAGGATGATGACGAAGCGGCCATTCAAGCCGCCTTTGAGAACGGGAACGGTGAATCCGTCGATCTTCCCCATACTTGGAATGCGATCGACGGAGCGAACGGCTTCGAATATTTCAAAGGGGCCTGCTGGTACCGCAAAGAGTTCACCATTTCGTCCCGCGAGCAAGGCAATGCCATTTTCATCGAGTTTCACGGGTCGAACAGCATTACGGATGTGTACGTGAACACCGTCCATGTCGGGCAGCATAAAGGCGGGTACTCCATCTTCCGCTTTGATATTACGGACGCGGTCGAATTCGGCAAAACCAATCTATTGGCAGTGAAGGTCGATAACGCGCTCTATGACGATGTGTATCCCCAAATGGCCGACTTTACGTTCTATGGCGGGATCTATCGGGATGTCAATCTGGTAATCGCGAATCCGGTCCATTTCGATTTACTCGATTACGGCTCCCAAGGCGTGTATGTCGTCCAGGACGACGTCACGAATGAACGTGCCAGCTTGAGCGTCAAAACCAAAATTACGAATGATCGGGACGAAGAAAAGAAAGTCAGACTTTGGGTGGATCTGCTCGATCCACGCGGAGAATCCGTTGCTTATGCGGCGCAGGAAGTCTTCCTCGCAGCCGGAGAAACGAAGGAAGTGGTTGTCCCTGCCGTCATCGAGCATCCGGTACTATGGAACGGCCGCAAACATGCCTATCTTTATCAAGCCAAGGTGTCCATCACCAGCTTTAACGATACGATCGACGAGGTTTCGATTCCGTTCGGCGTACGATATTTCAAGGTCGATCCCGAGCAAGGCTTCTTCTTGAACGGCGAGCATCTTCCCTTGCACGGGGTTTCCCGGCACCAGGACCGCAAAGACATGGGCTGGGCCATTACGAAACGGGAGCATCAAGAAGATATGGAGCTGATCAAAGAAGTCGGCGCCACTTCGATTCGCCTGGCCCACTATCAGCATGATCAATATTTCTACGATCTGTGCGACCAGGAAGGCATGGTGATCTGGGCGGAGATTCCGTTCATTTCGGTTATGTCGAAGACCGAGCTCGAAGGCGTCAACGCCAAGCAGCAGATGATCGAGCTCATCCGTCAGAACTTCAATCATCCGTCGATCATGTTCTGGGGCGTACAGAACGAAATCCAAATCGGCGGCGACCGGCCGGAAGTCCGGCGATTGGTCCAACAATTGCATGAGCTGACGAAAAAGGAAGATCCGACCCGTCTCACGACGATGGCGAATGTCAGCTTCGTCGAAATGGACGATGCGTACAACTACATCACCGATGTGGTCGGTTATAACCATTACTTCGGCTGGTACGGCGGGAAACCGGAGGATTTCGAAAGCTGGCTGGACCGTTATCACGAGCTGAATCCGAACGCGAAGCTTGGCATCTCGGAATACGGCGTCGAGGGAATCCTGCAATATCACAGCAGCGATCCGAAGGTGAAGGATTATACGGAAGAATACCATGCGCTCTTGCATGAAAAGGTTTGGAATATTTTCGCGAAACGCCCGTACCTCTGGGGCACTTATGTGTGGAACATGTTCGACTTCGGCGCCAACATCCGTGATGAAGGCGGCGTGAAGGGGAGAAACAACAAGGGCTTGGTCACGTATGACCGCAAAATCAAAAAAGACGCCTTCTATCTGTACAAAGCCCATTGGTCTGACCGCAAATTCGTCCATATTGCCGGCAAACGGTTCATTGACCGGCCGGATGCCGACATGAACGTCAAAATTTACTCGAACTGCGACGAAGTGACCCTGTATGTGAACGGCAAGGAAGTGGCCGCGAAAACGGGCGATCATCATATCTTCATGTTCGAGAATGTCCGCTTGCAGGACGGCTGGAACGAGATTAAGGCGGTTTCGCAGCAGGACGGGGAAATCCATGTGGATGTCGCCAGATGGAGTAAAAGCGATGAGCCCAACCTCAGCTATACGGCTCCGGAAAGTAAAGGCGGCGTCGTATCCAACTGGTTTAAAGTGCCGGAGGATGCCCATGACGACATTCAAATGGAGGAGCTCGAGATCACGCCGGACGTCTATTCGACCCGCGATACGATCGGCGCGCTGATGGATAACGAGCAAGCGAATGCGGTTCTGAAGAGGTTCATGGGCGACTTAAGCGAGAATCCGATGTTCGACATGTTGAAATCGCTCAAGATCGATATGCTCGCTTCCCTGTCGGATGATCTCTCAGACCAATTCCTATACCGGCTAAATAAAGAATTAACCCAAATTAAGAAGTGAAATAAAGAAGGAGAGTGCAAGTATGCCCAATACGGCTCTAAGAAGCGATGCGCCCCCCTCGGTCGGCCAAGACCGTCCGTTCGGGTGGCGAGATAAATTCGGTTATTTGTTCGGCGATTTGGGAAACGACTTCTTCTTTATTCTCACCAGCTCTTTCTTAATGGTATTCTACACAGACGTGTTCCATATCAGCGCGGCGACGGTCGGCATCTTGTTCCTGATCGCCCGTTTGTGGGATGCATTCGCCGATATGGCCTGGGGGCGGTTCATCGATACGCGAAAGGCGGCCATCCATGGGAAGTTCAGGCCGTGGATTCTAAGAATGTCCCTGCCGCTTGTCGTATCGGGCGTGCTCATGTTTATATCCATTCCGGGCATGTCTAACGGGTTCTATCTCGCATGGGCATTCGTGACGTATATCGCTTGGGGAACCTTATACAGCACGGTGAATATCCCTTACGGTTCCATGGCATCGGTCATTACCAATGACCCGGTCGAGCGTACGACGTTATCCACCTGGAGAACGATGGGCGCCATGTTAGCGGGCTTGGTCATCGGCGTGATTGGACCGATAATCGTATTCGTGGATAATAAAATTTCCGCCGATCGCATGTTCATGGCCGCGATGGTCTTCGGCGTGCTGGCATTATGCTGCTATCTGGCATGCTATAAGCTGTCACAGGAACGGGTCGTCGCACCCGAAATCACGAAGGAAAAAGTGAATTTGGGCAGCACGGTAAGAGGCTTGGTCAAAAATAAACCTTTGATTTCCATTCTGGCTGCCTCGCTCATCATGCTCGTTTGTACGATGCTCTCCAGTACGGTAAACACCTATTTGTTCAAAGATTATTTTGGAAATACATGGTCGGTTTAGTCCAGATCGCGGCTACGTTCCTGGCCATTCCGTTCGCGAAGCCGCTGGTTGCCCGGTTCGGGAAGAAGGAAATTGCGTCGATGGGCATGCTGATCGCATCCCTCTCGTATTTCATCATCTTTCTCCTCCCCGAGCCTACGGTGACGCAGTACATCATGATGTCCGGCATCGGGATGTTCGGAATGGGCTTCATGAGCATCGTTTCGTGGGCGTTCGTGACCGATGTAATCGATTATCATGAATTCTTGACCGAATTGCGCGAAGACGCGACCGTGTACGCGCTTTATTCCATGGCAAGGAAAGTCGGCCAGGCCATTGCAGGAGGCATCGGCGGGTTCGCCATCGCAGCCGTCGGGTATAACGCAGCTATCGAGAAACAGACACAGGAGACGCTGCACGGAATCTTCTCTCTGGGGACTTTAGTACCTGCGATGATCTATTTGGTGGTATTCCTCATTCTTGTGTTCTTGTATCCGCTGAACAAGCGGCGCACGAATCAGTTGGCTTCCGACTTGTCGGCTAGGAGAAACAGGCAATAGAGCCATTTTACATCCTGTCATCCCGAATCCCGAATTTCCCTGCCCGAACCAAGGAGCATGGAACATTGCGTGGCGGCCTCTGTGCTCTACTTAAGTTAAAGGCGTTTCGTCGTAAAAAAAGAGAATGTCCCCTGCGGGACATTCTCTTGTGTATCTATGATTTCGATGATGCTGTTATCTCTGCTCGAGTAACCCGCTGCATGATCGCTTCAATCCGCTTTTTCCAACAATGTCTCCGTTGTGAGCGTAAAGCCCTCGATGACGGCATCCTCGTCAACCTCGATCATAATGCAGCGTTTGCCTTGAAAGCTCACCTGTTTAATATACCTTAAGTCTTGCGGGCTGATCGTAATCGTGGCCACCTTGGTATCGATCTTGATCGATTTGGACGTGAATTTCGGGATCACGCTGCTTGCCTTCAGTTCATAGTTCTTATCGTCTACGACGGTCTCGAACGCCCGTTCCACGGCTTCCTTGGTGACATGATCTACGCCGCTTGCGGTCAGCACGCGCTCCACATCGGTATAATCCAGCTTCGCGGGTTCTTCCTCATCCTGATGCGATTCAATCACGTGATGAATCTCCTCGTACACGTGCGCGATCGTGGCGGAATCCAGCTGTTCACCTGCCACTTCCTTCACGATGTCTTCAAAGATCCCCCGCTCTTCCATGGCCGTCACGGACCGCTCTGCATTCAACACCTCGGAGATGAACCGCTCATTCGGATCATTCGATTTCCCCGTACAATAGAGAACCCGGTTCACGTCTGAATAATTGTCCGTCACGCTGGGATAGAAGAACCCTTGCTCCGGTGTGCTGAGCTTGATGATCGGATCCACGATGAGATTGTACTTGAACTCTTTCTCCACATAGTCGAACAAGAGCGCCTTCCGCTGCTTCTCCGTAGAATTCACGCTGCACAGAACGAACGGATGCCCGAATACTTCATCGTTCCCGGTCTCCTCGGCTTCATCGTTTCTCGCCTTGGTCGGCCGGTAGTATTGCCCGCGTACGAACGTAATGACCGTATCCCGTTCATACATCGTGTCCGCCATCATTTTGTCCACGAGCAGCAGCATCAAATCCTGCCACTCCTCCGCATCCCCCGTCTGCATCGCTTGGTGAAGCAGCACCTTCGAAGGGTCTTTCTGATCCTCCGCTTCCTCCTGGAACTTAAGCTCGAACAGCTTATGATCCAATTCGCCGGTCAGCAGCTTTTTGAAATTGCCCATGTACAGCTCTTGCTTCTCCCGGTCTACGAGCTCAAACGGGCTCCGCTCCCAGTGATAGATTTCGTTCGTTTCCTTCATAATGTACACGTTCAGAATATCGTAAATATGCATCAAATGATTATCCAGCTTAAACTGCTTACGGATGTGCGCGACTTCTTTCTTGTTCATGGTTCGTCAGACAACTCCTAGAAAGTAAATTGGCTTTATAAGTATAAACGATATAAAAAACCATCGCTAGATAAATTGAACTTAACAAAGTTACGTTTTACAGGCGCTACGATGACGAGTGTCCTTACGACCGCTGTTGTCACCAAAACGCTTGAAACTGGTGTCCAATGAGGCATAAGGCTAGGCTTCCGATGCAGCTTTCCTTTGGAAAGCTTTCAGGCGGACGCTCCGCTTCTTCAGAATCACTCGTCCTCTCGGCTGAGTAACGGTAAATTCTTAAGTTCATCTTATATAGAAGGGTTTCATATTCTCAACATGTACTGCGCCGCAGTTCATAAAAAAACTGCACAACCGGATGCTTTAACTGCATCTTCGCGGACATGTTTAAAATTCGTTTTTTTCCGGTTCGTCTGTCCACCAAAGCCAGGATGTTCAATAAAATATCATCGCTCTCGATGCTTTCTTCTATAGAAGTAGACAAAAACTTAGTGGCTGTCGCGACAAAATTGGATTTGCTTAATGAAGCTTGTGCCGTCAAAAGCTCCTTGGCATATTCCGATATTTTTCTGTTTCTTGCAATAACCTTAAGACGATCCTCCGGAACAGTCCCCTTGGTATTCTTTCTGACCTCTTCCATTTCCTCATCGCTGACCGGAATTTGAATATCCGGATCATTCTTAATTTCCAGCTCCGCCCCATACCACCGAATCGGACTCGTTCGATCATTCATCCGGAGTACGTCCTTTTTATCTACCGAAATATAACAAAGCCCTGCTTTATCCGGTAAATAGCGATAACCCGTTGCACGGTATTCAACCCTTCCAATGAGCGCAGGACAAAGAAAGCTCTCCAGCTGCTGCTTCAATTTACTCCAGGACATGGTTCCTCCTATATTCTCAAACCCAGCTTATCCGTATGTACGGTGTCAGGCTATCTTTTATTAAAAAATAATATCGCGGTGAATTGCGCCTCTGTTCAGTATGAATAACCTCCCGCTAAAAAACAACCCGTAACGCCTGTACGTTCATTCTCCTTCGTTTCGACGTCACACTTCTTTCCGTACGAACCGGAATGAATCATTCATTGAGGTCCCTCGTTCCTGAAAAAATGAAACAACCTTAGCCCGGTTGAGTACCGGACTAAGGTTGCCTAGGTCCTTTTATAATGACGCATCAACAGAATAATCAAGAGGCATGGGCATATGCACATGCCCAGTTCGCAGGAAATTTTTATCCCAGCACTAACTCAAAACGAGCGAAAATATCCTCTTCATACCACATGGTGAAATTCGTTCCCCATGTGGTGTTCAATAGGGTAAACGTAAATTTATGGTTGTCTGGGTGGTATTTATTGTTATAGCTTAGATTGTTATGGGTTCCGATTCCCAACAGAGGGGTATCCATAGGTTTAATATTGATTTTTTTATCGCTGCCATCGTAAATTAACTCTTCAATCATGTGCTGCAGCTTATTTCCATGGCCCACCACTTCAAAAGGTGAAATCACGGTATCGATTTTACGAATCTTCGTTAAGTACGGCGAATTCAGACGTGGCGTCATGTCAAAAGAATACATTTCAGGATAACGAATGGCATCTTTATCCTGTAATAAAAGTGCAATTTCTACTTTATCTCCAAATAGATATTTAACCTTTACAACTCTTGGAGCACCATACTCCTCCACCGCTCTTTGGCTATATTTTAACGTTGCAATCATCGAATCATTCGCCTTAACTAATTTCACAACATGTGGTGTGAAATGTTCATTCAATTGAATGCGTTTTTGAATTTCCATTCCTGGCTTTAAGAAGTCAATGGCCCACCAATTATGCTGTAAATCACGCAAATAGTTGTAACGCAGGTTATCATAGTCATCTTGTCCGGCAATGGTATAGCTCAGAACCCCGAGTTTGTTGTCCTGATCAAAGTATAGGATTCCATCCTTTTCCAAGTGGTTGATGGAACCATCGCTAGCAAACATCACTAGATACCCGTTTATCGAAATCAATTCTTCCAAACCACATTCAATCCCTTGGTTTTCAAAGATATGATAGGGAACTTCGATCCGTTCTTTAATGTGATGCTGATCTTCAGGCTCCAAACAGGCGATTGCACGATCAACGTTCTTGCGTTGTTCCTTCCATGAAGACTCATAAAATCTGTACGAACGATCCGTCCACTCATTATACGTGAATTGCATTTCGCCAACCGTTGCATCTTTAACAATGCCATAAGCGTAGGTTAAATCCGCATCGGTAATTTGGTCTAAACTGCGCGCTCGCTGGAAGTCTTTCTTTTCATAGTTCATATAGTCGCTGAAATAGCGTTTGATATCCATTCCCCAAGTATGCTCTGGAACTAACATCGCATAAAAATTAGCATCCTCATTTTCTATTTTGTTATCAGTCATGTACTTCGTTAAAATCCGGTAATCACGAATGATTTTCGGATCAGACATCATACCGTGAATCCATGTGTCCCCAATCTCCTCTGTAATAACAGGCAACTGGTCACGAACTTCCCAAATTTCATTTGCAAAGTTATCCATTGAAGTCATTTCAAGCTCATAGTCCGGATACTCTTTCGCCATTTTTGACAAATACGCGTTAATTTTCTCTCTTGTTCCTGGACCGCTATTATCATGCGTATGCATAAACGCCAGCATGTTATCCATGCAATCCACTCCGATGACGCCGCCATAGTCGTTTGAATAAGAGACAACGATCTCACTTTCGCCATGCTTCCATAGAAATGTATCTGGGACTTCCGGAACGGGGCTCGAGCCATTTACGCCAATGTGCAGGAATTTAATTCCTTGACGATATAACTCATCAACAATCCCAATCGTATGTCCTGGAACGTCCGTCATCTTTGCGCTTGTTGTTTGGCATCCATAACGAGCATCTAGCTTTTTGGAGATGGAAATGATGTAATGTAAAGTTTGAGGTGTCATCGTTTCCGATTCAAACGTACACGGGATGGCATGCCAGCGAATGTAACCTTTTTTGATGGCGTCGTCCAGCTTTTTACAAGCTTCTTCATCCATCGTTTTGAAATAATATTCGATAAGAAAGCTGCCTGTTGTCCAAACAAAGTCTTTGCCCTCTTTTCGTAAGTCTTCAGCTAAAGTGATTGCGTTATGAATGTACTCATGGCAATACTTGTGCAATACATTTTCCGCCAAATCGGTAAAACCAATATCAAGATGCGTTTTGTTTACCACATAGATTTTTTTCATTTCTATCATCACGCCTTCCTTAGTCATCATACGTCGTGAAAATCTACTAACGAGAAAATGAATTTTAATCGTGTTATCTGATATGATAAACGCCCAAACGATATCATTCTTTGAACGAAAGGGACAACATTTTGTATGGTGTGGACATGCTTGCAATATCAGGAAGCCATGGCTCTAAAAAAGGAACAGCTGCCGGCCCACGGCATTCTGCTCCCTTATTTTGAATGATCGTGTCCCATTCGCTTAATGGATCTCATTTATAGCCTCCATGCCACCTGCAACTTATTCCATTAATTTCCCCTGACTTCATATTTGTTCGGAATTAATTCATACAAGGCATGAACATCACAACCGATGGAATCGGCGATCGATATGGCAATTTTGAGCGGCATCACTCTTTTGTTTTCCATAAAGTCGTAAACTCGTTCCGGTTTAAAAAGCAAGTCTTCTGCCAGCCATTCCGCTGACTTTCCGGATTCCATCAATCGTTCATTCAGCAAGCAACGTCCAAGTTCAAATTTCAAGAAGCGCTGACCTCCCGCATAAGAAAATGTTTATTTAACCTTAAGCGTTGTCCATTGCCAGCATGAGTATACTTTATAAGGGAGGCCTTGACGATAAAGTTCCACATGCTTCTGCCCAGCCCAATTTATCGGGGGTTTCCATGGCGCGCTATCGTTCCTCGTCAGCTTCACGGCTCATATAATAAACGGAACTCATCTTCGAGAATAGCCATCGTGACCATATCATGAAACTTTCCATCTACATATAATGCGTCCCGCTGTAACCCTTCTCGTTTAAAACCAATTTTCTCGTATACATGGATCGCTCGCGGGTTAAATGTATATACGCCCAAATGAATTCGATGCAGCTTTAATGTGTTAAATCCATAACGAAGCATTTGAATCATAGCTTCCGTACCATAGCCTTTACCGCGATGCTGTGTTCCTTGAATGCCGATACGGATATTTGCACTCCGGTTCATTGAATCGATTTCATTTAGCACTACCTCGCCAAGCAGCTCGTTTGTTCTTTTCAATACAATCATAAAATCAACACGATCATTATTTATGACACTGATTTTTCTAATCCAATCGGCAATTACATCACGGGTGAATTCAATTTGTGACCCCGTTAACCGCTTCATCTCAGGATCATGTAAGAAAGAAAAGTAATCATTCAGGTCGGATTCCTGAGCAAATCTCAAGAGAATATCGCGACTCTCGATTTGAATCTCATTCAATTGACCCTTCCTGTCGATTGTCATAAGGGAATCCCTCCAAGAAATGAATATAATCCGCATCCAGAAAATAACAGATGGCGACGGATCGTATGAGTAACGACGGTGGTATTGCCTAAACCAAGGGGCTGCACTTGAAGTTCCGTTCATCAACACAACGAGCCCTTGCTTCTAACGAATCATTCTCACCTATAAGATTTGTGCATCTTCCAACTCAGATAATATTCGAGAAACGATCGAATGATCCTGCCCGTTAGTCGAGTAAAGGCAGCCGACCAAAAAGCCGTTTCCCTGCCCCTTGGCAATGTCAAAAAAAAAAAAAAACGGCTAAGGAATCCTTTCCTTAGCCGTAAACCAAGCTTCAACTCCGCTCCCGCAGCACAACATATACCCCGGTATCATCGGTTTCCACCGGATAACCACGCAGCTTCGCGTCGCTGCCTGGAGCCAGGTGATGACCGCTCTTCAGGTCGAATTCCCAGCCGTGCCAAGGGCAGCGCAGCACTTGATCCTCCAATCCATACTCATAATCGTAAACTCCGGAAGGGAGCCGCGTCCCTCGAATCGCACCCGCGCATACCGGCGCCGCCGCATGCGGACAAACGTTACGCCACGCGTAGTATTTCCCTTCGATTCGAAACAGGCCGATTTCCATCTCTTTCACTTTTACAATAAGTTTGCCTCCGTCGCTGATCGCATCTGGCTCCGCCACTTTCACTCTCATGCGGGACCCGCCTCCTTAGGCCCCTCCGGGATCGGGAAGCCGTACAGCTCTGCAGCGGTATATCCTAGAATACGTTCCTTCAGCTTCTGAGGAAGGCCTCTCAGCACCACTTTCGGGTTGTCGAAATCCCAATGCGGGTAGTCGGACGAGAACATAGCAAGCTGTTCCGCTTGCATCATCTCAAAAATTTGCAGCAAATGTTCCGGCTTCTTCGGTTCTTCGATCGGCTGTGTTGTTACCCGCACATGCTCCACAATATACTCCGATGGCAGACGCTTGAGCCACGGCGTGGTATCGCGCAGCGCTTTATAGTTTTTGTCCATGCGCCACATCAAATGGGGCAGCCAGGCTATACCGCCTTCGATCGCTACAAATTTAAGCTTCGGATATTTTTCGAACACCCCTTCGCATACCAGGCTATTGATATGAGTCATAAAATTCGCAGGCAGAATATTGTGCCATTCCATATACCGGGTCGGGTACCCGGCAGGTGTCGGGGCGCCGGATATCCCCTTCCCTTCCGTGCCCGGATGAATGGCGACCGGCAGTCCATTCCGTTCCGCCGCTTCGTAGATCGGATGGTAGAAGCGGTTGCCATACGGCATACGCGCTCCACTTCCCATCACGACCTGCACCATGCCCGGATGCGATCCCATCCTGTCGATTTCCTTGACGGCTTCGGCCGGGTCGGAATGGTTAATCTGAATGGAGCCTTTGAATTTCGGGCTGACGCTCAGCCAATGATCCGCCAGCCAATCGTTGAAGGCGGCAGCGACGGCATTCGCATAGTCCGGATCGGCATGAAGAGAAAGGCCCTGCTCTCCTCCGCCCGTTAGGATGCCATAATCGATACCGAACGGTTCCATATAATGCTGAAGGACAAACTGTGGATCGCTTCCGGCCGAGCCTCCATTGTCGGGCTTTGCGTCCTGACGCAGTACACCTACGGGCGAATAATACTGCCCGTGCACACCGATCCCGCTTTCGAGCCATTGTTGATGCCATACTTTCGGCAGATAAGGCAGCAGGTCCTGCGGTTTGTCGATTGCATTGTGGATGTCAGCATCTACGATAAACGATGCGGATCGCATTCTATGCCCTCCTTTGATTTGTATCTGACCGCTTACTTAGAGCCATATGTGCGCGTATATGCCGTATTGTACATATCCAACAGTTCATCGGCGCCGAGCTTCTTCAATTGATCCAGGAACTGCTGGTAGTTTGCATCGGTAATCGGCGTCTTGCCTGTGACGAATTCCGTAATTTTCTGCTCCAAAAACTTGGTGAGCGGGGTCAGCTTCGATTTTTCCAGATCGAGCTCTTCCGTCGTCTTCACGAGCGCCTTAGGAGCTGGAATGATGAATTTTTCATAGCTGCTGTTGATCGCTTTGCTTTTGTCGTCGAGGCCTCTCTCCCACGTTTGACGTGCGAGTGCGTTGTTCAGCGAAATGTTGTCGTACCATACGCCGAAATCGCGCCGCAGCGGCACATACGGGCTAGCGCCGAATTCTTTCATATAGACAGGCTCCCCGTTCTCCAGGGTATACGACTTGCCTTCAATGCCGAGCGACAAATATTTGGTGCCTTCTTCACTTACGAGATAGTCGAGGAATTTGACGGCTCTTTCCTTATCCTTGACTTTAGCCGAAATGGCCCGCCCCACCGATCCTACGACCGGACGGGAAAACTGGTACGTCTTTACGCCGTCAGCAGCAAACTCAGGAAGCGCTTCCAGGTCGTAATTCGGCGTGCCCGCTTGCTTCGCTTTATCGATCGTCGGGTTCACTTCCGCCTTCCAGTAGTAGGTTACAGACGACTTTCCTTTTAAGAACCGTTCTTCCCACTGATCCGGCGTCAACAAATAAAATTCGGGATCAAGCAGCTTTTCCGTATACAGCTTATTCATAAATGCGAGTGCATCCTTATATCCGCTGTTGTAAGGCGCGAACTCGTATTTGTTTTCCGTCGGACTTTGATTGAAAAAGCCTGAAATACCCGTGAATATCTTTCCGAATACGGTATACATTCCGGTATCCGCCGTGACCGGGGTATTGAAGCTGAGCGGGTAGCTGTCCGGCTCTTTAGCTTTCATGTCTTTCAGGAATTGATAAAATTCATTGAGATTGGTGGGGGCCTTCAAGTTGTATTTATCCATCAAATCCTTGCGCGCCATCCAAATATAATTGAAGCCTTTACCGGCGGGATCACCTTCGAGCACAGGCACGTCGTAAATGCCGCCGTCCGCGCCCGTGGCCACGGCTTTCGCTTCCGGGTACGTATCATAAAACTTTTTGAGATTGGGCGCGATATCCAAATAATCCTTCAAATTCAGGAATACCTTCTCCGGCCCATTCTCCCTGGCCTCTTGATTAGACGGTTGGCTGATATCCGTGATTGTGTTGGTAGCGATCATAATCTGCCGCTTCTCCGTCAAGCCCTCTTGGCTGACGACCTGCCAATCCACTTTGACGCCCGTTTTCGCTTCAATTTCCTTGAAGATTTCCCAATCATTCTTTACCTTTCCTTCCGGGCGGTCGTAAACCAGCCAAGAGAACGTAATGGGCTTGGTCGAGTCTGCCCCCCCTCCGTTTGCCCCTTCTTGCTTTCCGCCTTTTCCACTGCAGCCGGCGGTCAGAGCGCTCAGCATTACCGCAGAAAGGATGATGGCCATCATTCTTTTACTCACTTGTTTGAACCCTCCTTTTATTTTGCATTGGATATATAGGAATAGATTCCGGTGGAATCTATATCTATCCCTTGATTCCACCGATCATGGTGCCCTGTACAAAATACTTTTGAATAAACGGATACACGCATAAGATCGGCACCGTTGCGATCGTAATCATGGCGTATTTCAGCGTCTCTATATAGTCGGTGTTGCCTTCGCCCTGGACATTCGAGCCGGCGATAATAATGTTGCGCAGCATGATCTGCAAAGGATACATGCTCCGATCGTTCAAATAGATCAGCGCATCGAAGAACGAATTCCATTGATTGACGGCAGTAAACAAACCGATGGAGACGAGTACGGGGAGTGAAAGCGGAAGTACAATCCGCAGGAACACCTGCATCGTGCCGCAGCCGTCCATGGTAGCGGCATCTTCCAGCTCTTCCGGCAATCCCTCGAAAAAGGTTCGCATGATGAACAGATACCAAGTGCTTACCAGCGACGGCAGCACGATCGCCCACATCGTATCAAGCAGGCCCAGATTTTGCACCACAAGGAAGGTCGGGATCATCCCCCCTCCGAACATCAGCGTGAAGGCTGCCAGAAACAATATCAGCGGACGGCCGGGGAGCCCCTTTTTGGCAAGCGGATAAGCCATGGCAGATGTAACGGCAAGTGATAAGAAGGTTTGAACGGCGGTATAACGAATCGTATTCCAATAGCTGATCCATAGATCCGGATTGCCGAGGAGCCTTTCATAAGCAACGAAGTTAATCGATTTGGGCCAGAGAACGACCCGCCCGCTCATGACCATCGCGTTATCACTGATAGAAGCGGAAAACACATATATGAGTGGATATACCATGACAATAATAAGAATGATCATGAGGAAGATGTTAACCGCGTCAAATAACCTCGAGCCGAAGCTTTCCTTGATTTTCATGACTAGCCCCCCTTCACCATAGACTTGTATCCGAGAACTTCTTGACGACACGATTCGCTGACACGACCAGCACGAATCCGATCACCGACTGGAACAAACCGACAGCCGTAGCGAAGCTGAAGTCGGCGGATAGGATGCCGCGCCGGTAAATGTAAGTATTGAGGACGTCCGCGGTTTCATAGGTCATCGGATTGTACAGTAAAATAATTTTTTGAAAGCCGGTTTCCATGAAATGGCTAAGCGTCAGAACAAACAGGACGATCATCACGGGAATCATGCCGATGAAGGTCACATGTCGCATTTGTTGAAACCGATTGGCGCCATCAATTTTAGCAGCCTCATACAAGGTCGGATCAACGCCGGCAATCGCCGCCAAGTACAAGATGGTACCCCAGCCGATCGTTTGCCAAATTTCCGAGCCTACGTAGATCGTTCGGAACCATCCCGGCTCGCCGAGAAACATCATTCGCCCGACGCCGAGCCAGTCGAGTATATGATTGATAATTCCGGTCTGCTGCGACAAAAAGGTAACCATAATACCGGCAATCACGACGGTAGATAGAAAGTGAGGCATATAACTCACACTTTGCACGAACCATTTGAACTTCCGGCTTCTGATTTCATGGAACAGCAAGGCAAGGATGATCGGCGCCGGAAAACGAAATAGCAGGTCGTACACATTGAGCATGACCGTATTCCGGACCAGCTTCCAGGCATCCGGCGTATTGAGGAAAAAATCAATAAAATGCTGCAGCCCAACAAACTTGCTGCCCATGATCCCCCGGCCGATCGAGAAATTCTGAAACGCGATGATCACCCCGTACATCGGTGCATACTTGAAGAGGATGTAATACAGAATGCCGGGCAGCATTAACAAATATAACGTTCTGTACTTCTTCAGCTTGAATCGGAGAGAAGCAATCTTTCCACTTTGGACTCGGGCTGGTATTTGTGCGTTCGCGGCATCACTTCGATTCAATGACAACGGTTTCACCTCCTTTGGCAGGCGTTTGAACGCGAGCCGAATGTTGGCTCTGACTATAGGTTGTGACACGCCGCCGGTAAAGCACCAAGTTTTCGGAATGTCTCCATTTTTACAAGCCGTATGACACCGCAATCCGCATGATCAGCAGGAGAAAAAAATGAGACTTCGAAAAAAAGAAGACTCATGATTGATGGATCGTGCGATATTTGGCCGGAGTAATTCCTTCGTAACGGCGGAAATTACGGATGAACGAGTTCCTTCCCCAATAGCCAATTTGTTCGGCTATATCATCAATTTTCAGATCCGTCTCGAGCAAAAATTGCTTCGCTTTCGAAATCCTGTACTTGGCGATGTACTCCACATACTTCTCACCCACCTCTTCCTTGAACATGCGGCTGAAATGACCGGCGGACATGTTCGTTTGCTCCGCGAAATATTCAATGGAGAGCTCTTCGTTATAATGGGTCTGAATATAGTCCAAAATTTCTTCAAACTGTTGTTTCCGGTCCGGTGCTTCCGTGGTCCGGAACAATACGCCATGTATTTCCCGGAATGTTTGTCTCAATTCTTCCCAGGTTACACAGCGGTTGATGGCAGCAAACAACTCGGAATGGACCGAGATATCAAAATCATTCCGCTCGCTTTCGATGGCGCGAGCCCAGGTATTCAGCACATCTGTGGCCAGGTTCTTCATCTGATGTGCGTTCGCATTGCTCCGCATTCCGGCATCCAGCAAGTCGAACACGGACTGAAGCAGGTTTTTGCAATCGCCAGCTTTATATCTATTGAAGATCCGGTTCACTTCTTGTGAAGACAAGAAACTGTCACCTGCCGATCGCTCCTTCCACACTCTTTGTTCGCTGCAAATTTCGGCACCCGCGTGCAAGCTCTTATAATGGAGCATCGAGAGCGCATCGTTGTAAGACTGATGGAGGGCGGCGACAGAATGAACCGTTTTCCCGATTCCAATGGACGCTTTGTAGTAAGGATGCTCCAGGAGCATCTTTATAACATCCGCTGTCTCAGCGGGGTCGCAGAGCCGGTTATCTTCGTGATGCAATACGCAGGACAATTGTTCGGAACGGGTTTGACATACCCAAATGAGTGCCGGGGACAGCTTGCGAATGTTCTCCTTCAACTCGGCCAGCATAAATGATTTGGACGTCTCAGACAGCTGCTGCGCGAATGGCGAATAGTATTGGATATCGATGCAGAAGACCGTTGCGGCTGATACCGGCTTGTAAGGGAAGGCAATTTCTTTCGCGTAATATTCGATCGATAGGCTGTCGCGGTATTCACCAAACAACACTCTAGCAATAAATTGCTCCTGGACGATCGGGAACATGCCGCTTACCGTCTGTATCAGCTCTTTGTTTTTAGAGATGAGCACATGCGAACACCGTTTTATCGTATCGAACTCATTGCCGCTGTGGGAGCCCGGTGCGTCTTCCAGATGCTGATGCTGTGATTCCAGTCCCGTTTTAATTTCGTGGATCGGGTTGTACAGCCTCCGGCTCAAATAAAAAGAAACCAAACCGCCTACGACGATAAACATGCCAAGCAGTACGAACGTCATCGTGCGGATCGTGCTTGCCGGCTTCATTAGAGTGGGCAGATCGATCATGCTTACATAATACCAAGTATCATTGAACCGGGATTTGGTGAATGATAGCGCTTTCTTGTTCTGGTTTAAAAATAAGGCTTGTTCCGGATTCATACGGATCAGCGCTGCGAATGAATCAGGCTGTAGCTCGGACGATCCGTTTGAGATCAGGACGGAGCCGGAGGAGTTGACCAGCATCGTATCCGTTACCCATTTCTCCTGAATGCCCAATCGCTCGCGAAGCTTATTCAGATCAAGATTCACGACCAAATAGACTTCGGGATTGCTATTGTTGAATGGATAGCTCATCAGCATGGCGGTGTTCAGGTGGGTTGAGACGATGTCCCGAGTGAATGGCGGCCTTTCAAATACGGTATGCGGTTTTGTAAAAACCATCGATTTCTTGCCGGTAAAATTCGCAAAGTAGGAGGGTATATCCGTATCTTTGATCAGATACTGTTCCTGGAAATACTCGTCTTTGCTGTTGTATGTATTGCCGTCGATGACCAGATCTTCGCTCGCAAAGTACAGGAACGATTTGTACACCAGATTTTCCGAATCCAGTTTATTCAGTTGTTGCATGAGCGAGTGGATCCGTTCATAGTGCTGTGTGAGTTCAGCGAGATTGCCGGACGTTCTGGGAAAGCTCTTGATGCTTGCCGTTGACAGCATGTTCACCATATCACGTTCGAGAGAGGCGAAGGTGTCATCGGTTTGCTCCGAGAAATGCTGCATGATGGTATTGTTCAATCTCTCTGCATCGTGCTCAATCAACCGGACGACAAAAAAATTGGTCAGTACGGCGGATACGATGACTGGGATCAGAATCAGCGCGAAGTAGTTAGCGAATAAACGACAAAACAGCACCGTGCGATACGTTTGCCAGAAACGGTTCACCATGACAACCCTCCTAATAAAATTTCATAAATCAAACTCGATTATAAAATATTATTTCATTCCAATCTTAAACTATTTTCACTACATTTGTAATTATTTACTTTACAAAATGCCACAGATTATCAGAACCTTTTATCTGGAATATTAGGGTTATCTTTGACGGTGGGCGCCTGACGCATGTATTCCAGAAATCCTCATCGGTTTGTTCTAGGGGATTCGAATGGTCCGGATAAGACAGAAAAAGCCAACGTTTATAAACGTTGACTTACACGCCAATACTTTTTCAACTCATGTTACCCGTTACTTCAATAAGGAATTAAGCTATATTGTGAAATGACCCTGATTTTTGATTTATTCGGCAAAATATGCCAAGACATAAGCTCTTTTTTAAAATCAGAATAAACTAACAAAACTGGACGATAAGGGTGAGTTAAACCATGCGTTCTGGTCTCAAATCTTCTTGTATTTATTAATTCTATTCGATCAAATTCCGATCTCTCGCATCTTCTCCGTTACTTCCTCGATCCTTTGATCCATGTCCATTCCTTCGAGCTTGGGAAGCTTCAGCTCGCTTACGATGGTTCCATCCCGCATAAACATAATACGCTCTGTCCGAGCCGCGACCTTCGCGTCATGCGTTACGAGCATCACGGCCGTACCGTCAGCGTTGATTTCAGATAAGATGTCCATCATCTCTTGGGCGGATTGTGAGTTGAGCGCACCCGTAGGCTCGTCTCCGAAAATCATTTTGGGGCTGTTTATAAGCGCCCGGCATATTCCCGCACGTTGAAGCTGACCTCCCGAAACCTGTGTAATATCCCGCTTCTCGAGATCCGCTATGCCTACCCTCTGCATAAGCAATCTGGCCTTCTCCGAAATTTTCGTTACATTGTTTCTGTTATCCCGCATGGCCGGAAGAATGATGTTGTCAAGGATATTCAGATTACTCAGCATCGTTGGCTGCTGAAATACAAACCCCATTGTCGTCCGGCGGAGATCTGAGAGCTCATTCTCCCCCATGGTCGATAAATCCTTCCCGTCAACAACGACCTTTCCGCTATCCACGCTGTCCGTCCCGCTGAGCGCGAACATCAGCGTCGATTTTCCCGAACCCGAGGGACCCATAACCGCGACGAATTCTCCCTCATTGATTTCCATGGATACGCCATCTAGAACATGACGCCTTTCACGGCCCTCACCGAATGATTTTACGATCCGGTCACCGATCATCATCTTCTTCATATGCCTACCCCTTCATACTCTCGGAAATTTTTATTTGGCCTGCACCCGTTAAACCGATGATGGTTGCGATCAGTACAGAACCGATCATCATGAGTGGTATGAGCAGGTACGCGGATAGCGGATGGATCGCAAACGTAAATGTCGATGCTCCAAAGGAGGAGATCACCGTACGCGCCAGCAGCTCTCCGAGCGTGTTCGCCAGCAGCGTGCCCAGAATCAGGCCGGCGATTAGAACGACGACGGAACGGGAAATATACTGCGCCCTGATATCCGAATTCGTAAAACCGAGTGCTTTCAGCACGGCAATGGAATATTTGTCTTTCGCGATGAGGAGCTTCATAAACAGCAGTGTAATGAGAAGCGTTATGACTAACGCAACCAAGGCGGAGGCGACGGATGCCTTTTTAACGGAGCTTATCGTTGATCCGAACGTCTGTGCAACAAACTCCTCAATGTCGGAAACTTTTGCAAAAGCAAACCTGTTCTTATACTCCGACACTTTTTGATCGATAAGAGATGGATCCGAAAGCTCCGCGCAGATCACAGCCCACATCGTATCTGCCGTATGATCAGTGAACACGGCCTTTGCGGTTTTGCCGCCGTTTGTAATGTCGGAATAAATGCCGCTTACCGTTAATGCTTTTTCCGCTCCCTCAGCCGTTAGTGTCATACGTTCACCGACCTGTTTGCCGAGCTCCTCGGCGTTCAATGCGGAAAGGGCAATTTCGTTTTCGGCAGCGGGCGCTCGACCCTTGGAATAATAGATAGGGAATGCCGAATGATCCCCGAGTTCAATTTTTATATTTTCCTCCGATCCGTTTTCCTTCTTTACTTTGAATGCTTTGGTGGTCAAGACGGCGTAACGGGAAATATCGCTGTCGCTTCTCATACGGTTTTCGATTTCAGATGTGTTCGTGGGAATAGGACCGGTCTGCTGAACGTCCATCCGCATATCGTAAGTTCCAATCCCCATATATTGAACGAAGCTTTTGGAAGAAATCGTGCTGTACAGGTTCTGCGGAACAATCATGATAAAGGACGAAATCACGAGAACGACAAGCATTGTAGCGTAAAGTTTTTTCCGTGCAAGAACATCCTGTACCCCCAGAAAAACATTGGTGCTGAACCATCTGTTTCCGCTCAAGCGAAACTGCTTTGCACCCGCGCCTTGTTCATGTGAAGTGCCGCTGCGTATGGCTTCTGCAGCAGACAGGCTCCGAAAGCGTCTCAGCACGCCGTTTACGTAGGCCATAATCGCAAGGAATATCAGCAGTATACCGGCGAGTCCGAACAGCGAAGCGAGGGATGTACGTCCGCTATCCCCCATATACAGGCGGATATTCTCAAGGAGCATCCCTTTACTAACAAGCGAGAGCGCATAACCCACAGCACTGCCTGCAGCAGCTATTGCTGCGTACTTCGCAAGATAAATTCTCTTCATGTCGGAAACCCTGAGCCCTATGGCCTTCATGACACCAATTTCCCTGTAATCTCCTTCAATTCTCGCAAGGAGCGTAAAGCGTATGCACAGCAATGCGATGATAACGATCAGAACACTTACCAGAAGGATGACGGCAATCATGATGCCGTCCGAAAGTGCGTTGAGCATTGTTAACAGCGGATATGTAATGGTCGGCCCGTTCGCTTCAAGTCCTGCGGAAGCATAAGCGGATTCGAATGCGCCGAGTGCCGACATGTCCTTTAATCTGAACTCTATAAGATACTCCGTGCTGCCAAGGTTTTTGATCTCTGCGTAATCATGCGCGCTCAGGAGAAACCTCTTGGATGAAGCAAGCGCAGAATTCATCTGCGAATCGCGAAGGAATCCCGCCACAGTAAATTCCCTGCCGCTTACGAATGCCTTGTCGCCAACCTTTGCCGTGTGATCCCTCATATAGCTGACTGGAACATAAAGCTCCCCGTCGGAGGCATGAATGATGTTGCCGTCCAGATCAAGTAAGTAATCGAATTTTTCACTCTGTATACTGAAGCCGTTATCTTGAACGCTATTCGCAAGCGAACGATCACCAAGAATGATTTTAGAGCCATCGATGTTCACAAATTCGGCGACTTGGAAATCATCGACATGATGATTCTGCTCAGCAAATGACGTAAGACGGGCCATGTTCACTTCACCCGAATGCATCTGCATAAAATGCGGGGTTTTAGCTTGCGTCATGAGCATGTCCAGCGCACCTGAAAGATGGACGACGAGGATCGCGGCGAGCGACACGAGCATTGCTGCGGCTGAGACAAATATCATCGTTGCCAGCGTAATTACCTTACTCTTTAACATGTCATTGCGTATGATCCGATAATACATGGGCCACCTCTGTTTTCATGCTTAGGAACTGTCTTTAAGTTATACATAAAGTTGCTGAAGCAAGACCACTGTGCACAATAAGTGTGGATGCAGCAGCTGCAAACAATGTGCATATATCAACTGTTATCAGTAGTCTTGTTGTCGAATATCTTCATAATGTGCATGAGTCCCCCTGACTTGACACCAAGCATTCTTTCCACATTGAAAACCAGTGCATGCATGCGTGCAGCGAGCTCTTCGCTCGTCATTCCCACGTAATCATCATCAAAAACCGTATTGGCATAGATCATAATCATCTCCATACACTCATACGGAAACGGGGTGTCAAACACCCCCTGCTGAACTCCCTCCCGGATCATTTCTGCTAGAATAGGCGTAATTCCGCTGACAATGACTCTTTGAATTTTCTGATGCATAAGCGCATTCTGCGGTTTATGAATATGCTCCATCATTTCTGCGCTGCTTCCGCCGCTTATTTTCAATGACATCATGACATGGATCATGCGCTCGACGACAGGTATGCTCTTGTTCTCGGCCACTTCCTGCGCTGCATCTAATAGACGAACCTTATATCGTTCAATCAGCGCATCCATAATATCTTCCTTCGATTTGAAGTGATGGTATAAGGTTCCCCGAGCAATCCCAACCTTGTCCAGAATATCGTTGGTACTCGTCCCGTCAAAGCCCTTCTGAAAAAATAGCTCATCAGCCGCATCCAGTATTTCGTTTATACGTTCCTCGGCCTCTTTTACAACCCTCATTTTTCATTCATCTCCTCACCACACCGACCGACTGCCTGTCTATTTGCCTCTAAGTTAGATGATAACATGCGATTTCGCCTTGTCAAGAACGTTATATTGTTGTTAGGTGCTGTATTCTCCATCTGTTTAAAGCGAATCATGCTTCTTCCTGCCTGTTTTACCCACAAAAAATCCCCTCCAGCATCCGGTACAACAGCACGCTCATCTCAGCTCGCGTCAGCAATTTCTGTGGACGCAGCTCGCTGCCGTATCCCTTCACGAGGCCTTGCCGGATCGCCGTAGCGATCGCGGACTTGGCCCACTCGCCGACCTCGCCGCCGTCGGAGTAAGCGGATAGATCCACGCCCTCCCCGGCGCTGTTATCAGACAGAGCGGCTCCGGCCAGTTGAAGCGCCCGAATGACCGTCACGATCACCTCCTGCCGCGATACCTTCTGGTGCCGGAGCAAAGCTCCCGTTATCGAGCCCGTCCATCATATGGTATGCGTGTACTGCTTCAACGGCTCCGCTATACCAGCATGATGAGCTTACATCCAGGAACTGCGACGGCTCTCCGCCACCTTCCGGCAAGCCTAGCGCTCTGGATAACAGAGCGGCAAGCTCCGCGCGGGTCACCGCGGCTTCCGGCGCGAACCGCGTTTCGTCGATCCCTTGAATGATCAGCCGGCTATTCAGATCGCGAATTTCGGCCGCTGCCCAATGTCCTTGCAGGTCTGTTAGCCCGGATGGCTTGGATACCAGAACAAGCGGGTTATTCGCGAGCGTAAGAACAACGGCAGCCGGCTTCCCGTCAATTGTGGTGAACTTCGTCGGGACGGGGCGTATGCCGGCGATCCGTTTGATCCAATTAAAAACGGACTGGTCCAACGCCAGTCCGTTTCTTTGGGTTCATTGGTCGCCATGTTGAGCCAGCGGTTCTGGTCAATGAAGCTGCACATCCATAGGACTAAAAGAAAGAACAACCCAAGTGCCGCGGTTGTTCTTTCTTTTCAGATCAATATTTCTTGGCCGTTCGCCACAACACTTCGCATACCACATCCGGATGATAGAGATGCCTGTTCATGAAACGCACCATGTCCTGATTGTCCGCTTCGACGAAGAAATACCCGTGCGTATACCTCTTCTCGTTCAACACGCGCCTGCATGCCTGCGCGATTAACGCGATGCCGCGCCCCGTGCGTTGGAAGCTGCGATGAACGAACATCGTCTTGAACAACACGGTCTGTTCATCGAATGACTCGACCAGCATCCAACCGACCACCTCGCCCAGGTAACGTAAAACCAAACTTCGTTCCGGGTCGATCGAGTCTTCATCTTCGAAGGGGGAGAAGTTGGGCGGCACCCAGTCGCCTTCCCCTTGCTGGACATACATCCGCTCCGCTTGAGTGAGCGTCGTCCACGCAGCCATCTCAAACGAGTCCGGCAACGGAACTCGATCGATAAACGAATAGCTCCGCATGATCTCGACCGGCCCGCTCCAAACCAAGATGCCCGGCTTCGGCGCCTCATAACCGCAATCGACCAGATACGCGTCCGCGCCTGAGCTTGGCTCCGCCTGTTCGAGGTACTCGACCAGTACGGCCCGTATCCCTTTCCCTCTCAGGGAGCTTTCCAATGTGCCGAGCAGGCGACGGCCGATGCCCTGACGGCGTTCGGATTCCTTCACGAAGACCGTCAGCAGATGCGCAACGGACGAACCTTCCTCCTGTCGCGCCACGGCCAGGCCTACAGGTTCTCCAACCGATCCCTCCACCCTAAACGCCCCCGCCGCAACGAAGGACGACGGATGCTGCTGTAGAAGAAGGCGAGTCTCCGGATTGGCAAACCGCAAGAACGCAATGGGCACGGCCCCGTGAAACGCTTGAACGACGACCGGCTGCGAATTAGAAACTTGAGACATCGATAAGGACAACCCGATTCGCGGCTTCGTTGTTCGCGTAATCATAGATGCCGTTCATGGTGATCCGGAACTTGCTTACAGCTGTCGGCGGTTTGGTTTGATTCATCATGTCGATCCAAGCCTGCGTTATGTAAATAAACAGATCGTTTCCGACCGCTTCGAATTTGGCATACCCGTTCGTTGGATTAAGGGGTACCTGAACCGTGTCCGTAAAATCACCTGATTGCGAGTAATCGACTTGAACGGAAGCTATTGAGCCAATCACACCAGTAATAAAGATCGGCTCATTACTGTTTACCGTGATCTTCGCTAAGTCGGAACCGCTTGCAGACGTCCAGGATCCTCCCGTCCAAGCAGGCGAGGTGCGGTCCAGCAAAATCGGCAAGCTGACTTTCCCTTTCGAATTGCTGCCCTCGAACAATTCGAAGTCAATCGCGGCCGACGTGGCGGTGTAGGCTGAGTCGCTAGCCTTGACGTAGACGCCATACGTAACATTTCCGGAAAGGTTAATATCGGTTGTGGTTGCCGTCAATTTAACCTCCCCCCTCTGATTGCTGAGGTCAAGTGTGCCATTATCTGCGAGATCATAAACGTAGAAGGATTGGGTAACGGAGTCGTATTTGAACCCTTCTTCCTTGGTGCCTCTTTTGACCTTGATCAAGTCTTTGATGTTGCGCTTGGAGTATTGGTAATGCGTCCCTGGTGCCGACACCCAATCCGTATCGGAGATCGTGACGTTGTTGCTTGTGGCGTTATTGAAAGGGAATTGAGCACCTGGCGCCAACGAGATGGACAGATCTTGCGAGTATTCCGCTTGAAAATCGGCGATCGCTTGCGTTAATGCATTCAGTGCGCTGTTCACCTGCTGCTGGGTCGCTTGCACGCTCGAGCTTACGCTTGACGCGGCTTGAATCGCCGCAGCAAAAGCATCCCATACCGCTTGCGTCACTTGGCCCGCGTTATTGCCGACGGTGTGTTGCGCTTTGAGCGCATCGGCTTCGGCAATCTTTAAATCCAATGCTGTTTTATCCACAATCGGTTGAGGGTGATAGGCCGCTTGAAAATCGGCGATCGCTTGCGTGAGTACGGTCAGCGCGCTGTTCACCTGCTGCTGGGTCGCTTGTCCGCTGGAGCTTACATTCGTCGCGGCTTGAATGGCCGCAACGAACGCATCCCATGCCGCTTGCGTCACTTGGCCTGCGTTATTGCCGACGGTGTGCTGGACTTTGAGCGCGTCGGCTTCGGCAATCTTCGAAATTAGTGCTGTTTTGTCCACGCCAGGCTGAGGGTTAGTGCTAGATTGGGGGCTGCTGCTATAAGACTGAGCCGGCGCGTTCAAATCGGGATTGGGACCGTTGTTCACGACGGGGAGACTGGATTTGATTTTATCGTAATCGACGAAGAAGTTTTTCAGCTTCGCGGTATTCGACACCAAGACGTTGTCCACCTTCGCCCCTTGGGCAAGAATAATCTTGACCTGTGTCGGCTCGTTGATTTCGAGCTGTTGAACATGACCTTTTATCTCTAGATAGGCTGTGCTTCCTCCTACTTGCAGTCTCTTCACGATCGCGTCGGCATCGGTTCCGATCGAGGCTTTTGCGCCCGTAACCAAAACAACGGTGCTAGATTTACCTTTCGCCTTGAACGTCACATCTGAACCTGCCAGTTCCACCAACGTAAACGTTACGTTATCCATATCGAGAGCTGACCCATTAACCGTCAGTTTACCCGTGACTTTCATGTTCTTCAGCGCAACCTTGGCATTGGCGACTACATCTGCGGTCAGTTCCGTATGGTTCGCGTCGAGCACGCTGTCCGCAGCATTTAGTTCCAAGCGCTTCAATCCGGTAATTGTGAAGCCGTTGCGGGCAAACTCCAGTTTGGAGTCTTTCAATGCTCCGGCGTTATCTGCGTTCAGCACTCCTTGCAGTCCATCAGGAACTTCATAAGCAATTCCGCCAATTGTAATGGTTCTGCTTCCAACCTGGACTTCCCCTGCCGGATGATCGACCACGTTGATGATGACGGCGGCGATTTCTTGGCGTTTCAGCTCTTGTTGCAGGCTGCCGTTCAGTTCCATGTACCCCAGTTCGCGGATCGTTTGGACGGCATTCTGCGCCCATGAGCTGGTCAATGCTTTGAGATCGGAAGGCAAGTTCTCCCCTTTGCCCTGAGCGTCAATGCCAAGCGCGCGCACCAGCACGACCGCCAGTTGCTCACGGGTAATTTGATCGTTGGGACCGAATTTCTGACCGTATCCGTTCATGATTCCAGCTTGAATAACCCCATGAATAGCACCCGCGCTCCAGCCGGACGGAGATACATCCAAGAAGCCGGAAGATTGCACCGGAGTCATGTCTAGATGGAATAAATTGCAAAGAATGACGGCGAGCTGCGCGCGCGTCAAAGCATCGTTAGGACGCATCCCCCCATTCGGGTCACCTTGCATCAGTCCCAAGAGTCGAGCCTGCTGCAACGCATCCGTAGGCGCCTCGGCGACCATCAGTACATTATTGGTATCCGCGAAGGCCGATACCGGGCTCAACATCGTAGAAAGAGCAATGGTGCTGGCAATAATCTTTCTTTTCAAAAATACTGACCTTCTTTCATTATGATGAGATATTATTTGGAGCTTAGTCAGGGAACGACCCATTTTCGACACTACAATCCCTTATCGCATTACCTTATTCTACAGATTACCAGACCCATTGCTTTACTGAATAGTGACCGTTGTCATCGATTTGTCATATGACAAATTGTAATGATTTTCCTCGTCTTGGATACCACACGCCTGAAGGACTTTGGCTTCTCTCTATTCTCTCGTTATGCTCACACCATAAAGATCATTTGGATCTCATTCCTCACCGCCTACCTTAAGCATTCACTCCCACTCCAGAATAAATTTAAAAAATACCCTATCATTAAGAGAGGGTATTTCAACATTAACTTCTCAGCTGCCCAAAATCCTTACCGTATCTCCGCACAGATCGATGCCGCAGGTAATAGATCCAGATGGCTGAGCTCACCGACAAAAACAGGATTTGCATGAGCGTGCGGGGGATCAATTCATCTTCCGGGCTTGTGGCGAGGCCATTCAACGCGATGTACAGATTGGCAGGAAACATGGCGATTAACAGCAGCGTCAATCCGCCGGCTGCCCATAAGACAGTCGGACGCCATAATAACCCTATTGCACCTGCCAATTCCAATACCCCTGTGATCGTCACGATCAAACCGGGATACGGTAAGATCGGCGGCACCATGCCGACAAGATCCGAGCGAAGATACACGAAGTGAACCGTCCCTGTCAGCATAAACATCGCCGCGAGTCCGCCCCGAAGCGGGATTGGCCATGGACGTAAGCGTCTGACTCCCGCAGCTCCTGCAATAAAAAGAACGAGCGAAACGACAACAAGCACGATCAGCGGCTCCATGAAATAACCTCCATTCATTTTAAGTGTATAGATACTAAACACATTGAACAAAAAAATTATGTTATTTGTCTAGTTGCTTTTCCAGCGTCATTAAGAAATCCTTCATAAACTTCACCTGATCGTCGGGGGCATTCCCCAAGACCTGCACCACCATTGCTTTGAATTGGTTTTGGTAATCCAGATGACGAGCGTACGCCACTTCTCCTTTTGGCGTGACCTTCAGCATTAATCTCGACTGGTTGCGTGCATCCTTTTCTTTCGTGACAAGCCCTTTCTGTTCAAGCTTTTTCAGAACCTGGGATATCGCCCCTTTCGTCACGCCGCAGCGTTCCGCCAGTGCCGTAATGTGGATGCCTTCATGCTCCCGGATCTCATTCAGCGTGTAGACCTCCGAATGAAATAAGGGCTCATCCACGCCATAGTCCCGGTTCTTGCGATCCTGTTTGTTAAATGCTTTGAACACATCCAGCAAATGGTTGCTGATTTCTTCTTTTAAAAGTTCATCGTTATTCATCATGGATAAAAGTGTATAGCAGCTAAACAATATTGTCAAATATTTCTTGCCATTGTTTTTTGTCCGCAATGCGAGAGAGCTTAAACCATTCATTCTGGGAGGTTCTACCCGGTTAAAGCAAACGCCTCTTCTTTGCCGTTGCACCAGTCGCTCAAGTAACTTAAGATTCGCGACCCTTCACGCTAACGAAAAGAGCAGCCCTTGGCTACTCTCTTTGTCATAGCCGAATACCAAACCTCTTGCCGTGTAACTACTAAAAAGCAGCACCATTTAAAGGTCTGGCGTTTCTTCCATCTGTCTCGTAAATTCGTCCAAAAGCGTACGTACTTCATCGGTAGACGCCGTGCTCATCAATTGATTTCTGAGCTCGCTTGCCCCTCGAAAGCCTTTGACATAAATCTTGAAAAAGCGATGCAGAGCTTTAAATGGACGGGTCTCTAATTCTCGCGAATACTGATCATACAGATCCAGCTGCAATCTTAGAAGATCAAGGTGTTCGGCACTGCTATGCTCCCTCGGCTCTTTTTCAAAGGCAAACGGATTTTTAAAAATACCGCGCCCGATCATGATCCCATCCACACCATATTGTTCAGCCAGCTTGAGGCCCGTTTGACGGTCGGGAATATCTCCATTAATCGTCAGCAGCGTATGCGGAGCCACACGATCCCGAAGCTTCTTAATTTCAGGAATCAGCTCCCAATGCGCATCGACTTGGCTCATTTCCTCTCTGGTGCGCAGATGGATCGAAAGATTAGCGATATCCTGCTTCAAAATATGTGTCAGCCAGTCCTGCCATTCATCCACTTGTGTGAAACCTAGTCTCGTCTTCACGCTGACAGGCAATCCTCCCGCCTTGGCGGCTTGGATGATTTCAGCGGCAACCTCTGGACGAAGAATCAAGCCGCTTCCCTTCCCATTGGATGCCACATTATGAACAGGACAACCCATATTAATGTCGATCCCTTTAAATCCTGACTTCGCCATATCGATACTCATTTGTCGAAAATACTCAGGCTTATCGCCCCATATATGCGCAACCATGGGTTGTTCATCCTCGGTAAATAGCAAACGGCCACGGACACTATGATTTCCTTCCGGGTGACAATAGCTCTCCGTATTCGCAAACTCTGTAAAAAACACATCCGGTCTTCCCGCCTTGCTCACGACATGACGAAAAATAACATGCGTCACTTCCTCCATGGGTGCGAGTATAAAAAAAGGCCGGGGTAAATCAAGCCAAAAATTAGGGTTCACTTCAGACTCAAATCCTCTCGTTAATATGCAGCATCAAACTTTGACCCAAATAAATAACTGAAAAAATTTGATGAAAACCGGAAATTATTTTAACAAAAAACGCGCCTGAATGGAAATGGATTAAAATGACTTTCTTCAACCGGGTAACGACTATAAGAAAAAGAACGAAATCCTCAATCAGAAGTTCGCTCTTTCTAACTTCATTCAACGTATCAATCTTTTCGGATTCACCGTTATCCGGCGACATCACCTGGTATACCACCCGTCATACGAGCCCATCCCTTTTCAAGTTAGCGAAGCTGCTGGATGGAGCAAGACATATGGGCGTAGTGGCGTTGCCCTATTTTGCTGTCTTCGGAGCTTCATTTCAAGCTAGCGATGAGGAGATCAATCAAAGTGCAGTAGAATATATCAACTATATTATCAAGCATAACAGTGACCCCTGCTCTTCAAGTTAACTGTCCCATCCTAACTTACATTTTGTGAAAGAACACAACAACAATAAGAGCTATCAAAAATCTTATCAAAGACTTTGGACAGCTCCATATTAATTCCATCAATGCAGCTAGGAATTAGTTTTTCTTCACCAACAGCGCCACCGACTCCACATGCACTGTATGCGGAAACATATCCACCGGCGTCACTTCCACCGTCCGGTACCCTCCATCCTCTAGCACGCGCAAATCTCGCGCCAGCGTGGATGGATTACAGCTTACATACACAACCCGCTCCGGCTTCATTTCCAAAATCGTCTCCAGCAGCTTCGGATCGCAGCCCTTGCGCGGCGGGTCGACGACGATCACGTCGGCTAGGGTGCCCTGCTCTTTCCAGGCAGGGATGACATCCTCGGACGCTCCCACCTCGAACGTAACGTTATGCATTCCGTTCAGCTCCGCGTTACGTCGGGCATCCTCGATCGCCTCCGGCACGATTTCGACGCCGTACACCTTGCCGGCATGCTGCGCCAGGAACAGGGATATCGTTCCGATGCCACAGTACGCATCGATCACGTTCTTTTTGCCTGTCAACTGCGCGTACTCTACCGTCTTCCCGTACAGTACCTCGGTCTGAGCCGGGTTCACTTGATAGAACGACCGCGCGGAAATCGCGAATTTCACGTCCCCGATATAATCGTAAATCACTTCGCGTCCCCACAGGACGCGCGTCGTATCGCCGAAGATGACGTTCGTCTGCTTCGTGTTCACGTTCTGGCAGATGCTGACGACAGACGGCAGTTGCGCCTCGATCTCTTGAACCCATTCATCCGCATGCGGAATCTTATCCCCGTTGGTCACCAGGACGATCATCATCTCGCCGGTGCGGAAGGCGACCTTCACGACAACGTGGCGCAGCAGCCCTTGGCCGCTCTCCTCGTCGTAGGCGGAGATGCCGAGCCTGCGGCCGATCGCCTTCACGCGGGCAACGACCTCGTCGTTGCTCTCGTGCTGGATGAGGCAGGCTTCCATGTCAATGATGCGGTGACTGCCGCGGGCGTAGAAGCCGCCGACCAGGCCGCCTTCGGTGACGCCCATCGGCACCTGCGCCTTGTTGCGGTAGCGCCATGGCTCGTTCATGCCCGCTGTGGCATGAACGAGAATGCCCTGCTCAGCGCTGCCCGCCGCAATCGCGGGCGCCTGCGAAGCTGCGTCCGCGCCTTCCACTGGCTGCGGCGCGCGCAGCTCGGGCTCGCCCGCCACCTGCAGCTTGCCGATCCGCATCAGGTTGTCCACGACAAGCTGACGCTTCCAGGCTAGCTGCGCGGCATAGTCCATATGCTGCAGCTGGCAGCCGCCGCATTGGTCGTAGATCGGGCAGGGCGCCGCGATGCGGTCGGGGCTGGCTTCAACCAGCTCCAGCAGCTTGGCGTAGCCATACTGCTTTTTGGTCTTGAGCACCTTCACGCGGACCTTCTCGCCGGGAAGAGCTCCGGCTACGAACAGGGTATAACCCTCGGCCCGTCCGACACCCTCTCCATCGTGATTCATCCCGATAATATCGATCACGGCCACGTCGTTCTTCTCCACCGGCAGTCCGGTGATCGGCGCAGGCGTGCTGCGGCGGCCGGTGCTCCGGCGGCTTTGTCGCTTGTTCATGCTGCTGATGTCACTTCTTTCTTCAATATATTTCTGATCGATTCTATATCACTGCATCTCGCACAAACGAGATTCAAGCTTTATTCATTCCTCATGAAAAAACATAATTACGGAATCGTCCTTCTATAAATACATACAAGCGCTGATCCCGTGTTCGATTTCTTCCGATCCACGATTGCTTCGTCTCTATATTCACATTCCGTCGTCTTCCAGCGAAACCCGTCACATCTTGCAAAATAACGTAGTTTCATAACGGAACACGCCTCATAACGGAACACGCCTCATAACGTAACTCATACGCATCCCATACATCACTCAAAAAACACGCGAAATGCGCCTTCCAGCCTCTTTTCACGCTCGAGCCATCTCTGCATCCATCCTATTATACCAGACATCGCCCCAACGCAAAAAAAGATCAAGATGTCCTGCTTCCACCCTTGATTCCGATGAACAGCGCCTGGACATCTTAACCTGCCGTGAACTGCTGGTATGTACCGGTGAACGGCCGCTTGGGCCGGATTCAACCGCAACTGCTGTCTTGCTCATAATCTAATGCTTACTTTTCAATGGACTTCCTATCCCATTCACTTACCCTACGCAAAAATTCTTAAATGCTGATGCAGCACCGAGAACTTGCCCGGAAGCGTTCCGCCCAGCTCGCCGTCGAGGTTGAGCAGCACCTTGCCCGGGGAAGTGACCTCCATCGAAGGCGTACGGAAATAGATGACTTTCTTGTCGTTCAAATGCTCGCCGCGCAGCGCAAGGGTGACGACCCGCACGAACTCTGCCAGGTTGCATTTCTTCAGGGCAATCACGTCGAGCATGCCGTCGTCGATGCGCGCGCCCGGCGCGAGCTTCTCGAAGCCGCCGACCGAGTTCGTGTTCGTGATCAGGAAAAGCATGAACTCGTCATGAATCGTCTCCTGTCCCTCGGCATGGATGATCAGCTCCTGCGGAGACAGGCTGACCATTTTCTCGACTCCTTTGATGTAATAAGCCAATTGGCCGATCATCGTCTTCAAGCGGCTTGGCACATCATACGTTAGCTCCGTTAACGTTCCTCCGCCCGCAATGTTGATGAAATACCGGTCATTCGCCTTGCCCACATCGATTGGACGGGTCTGCTGCCGGATCACCAGGTCGCAGTAGTCCTCCCAATTGCGCGGAATGCCAAGTCCGCGTGCAAAATCATTCGTGGTTCCCAGCGGAAACACGCCGAGCGGAGGCAGGTTCTCCTTACCCGCCATCCCGTTCACGACCTCATACAGCGTACCGTCGCCACCGGCGGCGATGATCATATCGTATCCGCGCTCCACCGCATCCACGGCGGCCGCGGTTGCGTCGCCTTCGCCTGTTGTCGCATGACAGGAGGCTTCAATGCCGCCTTGATCGAGACGCTGGAGAATATCTGCCAGGCGCCGTCTCATTTCCTCCCGGCCCGAGCTGGGATTATAGATTAATCGTGCTCTTTTCATGTACCAAACGCCACCTATTTATAGGAATATGCATTGTGGGCATGAAGGAAGCAGCCAAGCTTCACCCCATGCCTGATGATGACCTTCCGTGGGCATAAGCCCAGGTTAGCCTATTTTACAGCTAAATATCCCATTCGAAAATGAAAAAAATCAGCCCATGCAGGTTTGTTCATTCAAGTTCCCCTGAAAGCAAGCTAGCCAGCAGGAGCCATCAAATGAATTTACACTGTTTCGGACTCTGATGAATCAAGAAAACACCCGTACAGAAAAATATAACGTATTATTCCACTTTTAACCAGTCTTGAATTTGCTCTTGGATCCACACGGTCAAGAGCGGATGCGGCAGCAGCGACCTGCCGGAATAGCTGTAGCTCAGGCCTGCAAGACGCTTCGGGATCACTTCCCGGATAAAATAGCCCTCACTCAAAAAGAGCGGAGCTGCAATCACCTGCATCCCGCGCTCCTTCTGCCAGTATTCCACTTTGGCCCGCACGCTGTCCGGCCGCAGCAGCGCGAAATCCGCAGCAGCCAGCCCGCTGATGGTGCGCACCTGCTCCGCAAGGCCGGCCAATCCCTGCTCCCAGCGCTGGCGGAAGCCGTCATGGCTGCTGCCATGCCCGATCAGGACAAGGGCCTCCGCCGCCGGATTGCGGGATACCGCCTTCGCTTTGTCCCAGACCATCTGCGCCACATAAGGCCCTTGCTCGATCGGAGAACCGTACGTCACATTCGCATGGACGCGAAATGGCGCCAAATCGCTCTCGAAGGAAGGAGCATCAATGACGCCTAGCGCATATGCGATTTCATTCACATGTGTACTCCCCGTGGATACGAACAGCGGGATTGCCAGGATGTCCGTGACACCTTGGCTTTCAAGCAGATCGATGCCATTTTGAATCAGCCGTCCTTCCACAATTTCCAAGAACGAAGCCGCCACAGGGAGGTCTCCCCGCAGCGGCAGCTGATGAATGGCGTGATCGACCAGCTCGACCCAAGCTTGTTCTCTTGAGCCATGACTGATCACGAGTACGCCCCGTTTGCGCATCTTAACGTCCAAGACGATCTAAAGTCATTTTATACCCTTCGTTGCCATAATTCAAACACCGCTTCACACGGGAAATAGTCGCCGTGCTCGCGCCCGTCTCCGCCTCGATCTGGTTGTACGTATTGCCTTTGCCAAGCATCCGTGCAACCTCCAGACGCTGTGACAGGGACTGGATTTCGTTGACGGTACACAGGTCATCGAAGAACACGTAGCATTCTTCAATGCTTTTGAGCGTTAAAATCGCTTCGAATAATTGGTCAATACTTTTATCATTAAGTTTCTTCAGTTGCACTGAATCATCATCCCCTACTATTACTATGTACTTTCATTGTACCCGAGCGAGTATGGACTTTTCAAGCATTAACGAATTCACGCACTACAGAGTTACAAGAATAGATGGCCGAAGGGCCCCTGTCGTCGCCCTTTTTCCAGCATCCTTATTCTCGCAGATCAGCTAATATTAGGCATAGAAAAGCTCACGAACCGGCAGCTCCCTGCGGTTACGGGCGAAGCCGATGCGGTGAACCTCCGATTGTCCTCTGTCGGTAAACGGTCCTGGTAAATGCTGAAAAATCGCGGCGATTCCGCCGCTTGATCTTGAAAACGCTTCAATTATACCTCAGCGCAGCACTAATGTATAGATTGAGTACAGAATTTTATGTTTTTCATCCCGTTCCACTGTCCTCCACTCACGCACATCTGTATTTTCCTGATCTCATTTTCCCTGCTGGGACTACCCTACTCGGTGCTTTCGCAGTTCCCTGCACATCCCCCATCCGGAGCCATCATCCCATCCATTCCATACCTTATTGGCAATAACCCGCAGCGCCTTTGCAGTTGAACCTTTCTGATCGTATCCAAAGAACCTCTCCGTCGCCGGGCCCATATCCTGTATGGAATGCTTCCTCAATTCCGCTTCTCCTCTTCTGGGTATCCGCCCGATTCCGCTCCTATCCCTGTCCTCCGGGCATTCGTCTATACCTTATGTTCGCCTAGCACATACAGTATAATAAAACATTCCAAAAAGGAAAGTGATATCCATGCCTGAGCATTACTATCACCGCAAGCCACACAATGATCAGCGCTCACTCAATGGCGGCGGCCCTTTCTCCCCATATCCATCCTACTCACCCTATCCGGGTATCCCTTATAATGACTTCGCCGGCCCCGGCACGGGTCTTGCTCCGTTCCAGGGCGCAGGGGGCCTCGGAGGCGCGGAAGCTTTGGTAGGGGCAGAGACGGCGGCAGGAGCCGCCGAGCTTGTGACCGCAGCCGCCGCCGCACCGGCAGCCGCAGCAGCCAAAACCGGCTTCTCGCTTGCCAACCTCGGCGAGTTGAAGGGCATTATCGACCGTTTGGGAGGTATTGATGGCCTCGTCAACAATATCGGCAAGGTCCAGAAGGTCATGACCGGCGTGCAGCAGGTCGCGCCAATGTTCAAGCTTTTTTTCGGCAAAGGCAAAACCAACAGCGCAGACGATGATGAAGGGTACCGTAGACGCCGCCGGAGAAGAAAGTCCGGCAGCAAGAGATCCTCCTCCAGCAAACGCAAAAACACCTCGTCCCGTTCCGGCAAATCCAGAAAGTCCTCCGGCAAAAAACGGCGTTAGCGCACGGAAACCGGGACCGAAATAAGGGAACAACATCCGGTGCTGCCTTCCATTGTAACCGGCTTGACGCGCCCGGTAAGAGATACGTATCCGTTTGGTATGCGGGGGGCGAATGGCCCCCTTTTCCTATTGTCCTGCGCTTTCGGATCGTTCTGCGGTCTGGATACCGTCCCCTAAGCTTTTTCGTTTCTGCGGCATGAAAGCAGATATCCATAAGAAAAA
>NZ_BIMK01000033.1 GCF_004001045.1 Paenibacillus chibensis | reverse complement strand
AATGGAGTCAGACCGCGCTTAACTGTAGTTTTTCTTGCGAGATCAGGATGCGGAGGCTTCGAAACTTATACTTTCTGATCTCTTAACAAAAAAGCCGCTCCGAGAGCGGCTTCATTCCCATCATCCCATACGTATTGCATGACCTGTTCCCTTCCTACTTAAACCAGCCCCGCTTCAGGAACCACATCACCATTCCGCCGCCGAGCACGAACATCAGCAGGAGCACCGCCGGATAACCCCATGGCCAGGCAAGCTCCGGCATGCGGGCGAAGTTCATCCCGTAGATGCCTGCGATCAGCGTCAGCGGCATGAACACGGTCGTGATCACGGTGAGCGTCTTCATGATCGAATTCATCCGGTTGGAATTGAGCGAAATATAGCTGTCGCGCAGGTCCGCCGTCATTTCGCGGTCGGCCTCGATCATGTCGGTCAGCTTCAGCAGATGGTCGTAAATATCGCCAAAATATACCTTATGCTCATTATTGCTTTGGACATGCTGGGAGTTCACGATCCGATACATCAGGTCGCGCATCGGCACCACCGTGCGCCGCAGCTTTAGCAGGCGTCCCCGCAGGTCGAACACCTGGTTCATCAGGTCTTCGATGGATTCGGTGCTGCCGCGGTTCTCCAGCTCTGCCAGCTCGTCTTCGATGCTGAACACGCTCGGAAAATACTTATCTACCAGCTTATCCATGACGTTATAGGCGCAGGAGACCGGTCCGCGCGACCAGATTTTGCGGTCATGGGCATGCTGGATGATCTCCGCCCAGGCCTCGTCCACCTCCTGCAGCACGGAGCTGTGAAAGGACACGATCAGGTTCTGGCCAAGAAACAGATCGACCTCTTCGACCCGCAGCGTTTCCGGGTCCAGCGCATGCAGCACGAAAAACTGCAGGTCTTCGTAGTAGTCCAGCTTCGGACGCTGCAGCACATGCAGGCAGTCCTCCACCGCGAGCGGATGGAAATGAAAATATGTAGTCAAAAGCGCCGATTCCTGCGGCGTCGGTGCATTAAAGTCCACCCAGATCCAGGCATAATCCTCCGGCTGGAGCTTCTCCAGCGGAATTCCGGTCACGACCTCATGCGAGCGGGTAATAGCCAGCGTGCGTATCATTGATTATTGCGAACCCCTTTCAGCCCAAAAAAATGCTTTGAATCCTCCGGTGCTGCAGCGGCGGGACGCAAATGTGCCTATTTCGAACCGGTCCGCTGCCGCCATGCTACAGCCTATATTGTACAGTATCTGCTGCCCTTACAGGAAATGATGCGCTTACGGGCATACAAAAAAGCCAACCTCATCGATTGGCCCCCACTCTAATCCTATTGTTTTGTCTAAAATAATATTTTATAAATAATGCCTGCCAAGATGGCGGAGATCGGAATGGTAATGAACCATGTAATCACGATCCGTCCGGCCAGCGACCATTTCACTTCGGAGAAACGCTTCGCGCTGCCTACCCCGAGAATGGCGGATGTTACCGCATGGGTTGTGCTGACGGGCAGGTGCAGCAGAGTCGCGCCGAAAATGACGGAAGCGGAGGTAAAGTCGGCCGCAAACCCGTTGATCGGTTCGATTTTGAAAATTTTCGTGCCCATGGTCTTGATGATCTTCCAGCCGCCGATGGATGTGCCGAGCGCCATGGAGGTCGCTGCCGCAATTTTAACCCAAAGCGGTACTTCGAGATGATCCAAGTGTCCGGAGGTTACGAGGGCAAAAGTGATAATCCCCATCGCTTTTTGCGCATCGTTCGTGCCGTGCGTAAAAGACTGCGCCGCAGCGGTAAGGATCTGCATGGTGCGGAAGCCCTTATTCACGGTATGCGGACTCTTTTTCGCGAAAATCCACTTGAGAATCGTCATGATAATATAACCGATGACAAAGGCAATCAACGGAGATAAGAGAAGACCCTCGACGATTTCGATAAAGCCGCTCCATTTGATGTGGCTTGAACCGGCTCCAACAAAGACAGCACCCGCGAGTGCACCGATAAGCGCATGCGAGGAGGAAGAAGGAATGCCGAGCCACCAGGTTGCCAGGTTCCAGATGATCGCAGCCAGCAATGTGGCTATGACCACCTCTAGCCCGTTATCAAGCGTTGTCGGATCCGTTACGCTGCCGCCGATTTTCTTCGCAACCCCTGTAAAAAGGATCGCACCGACGAAGTTCATCACCGCTGCCAGGATGATCGCCGTACGCGGCTTCAGCGCGCGCGTCGATACCGAGGTTGCAATCGCGTTGGCCGTGTCATGAAACCCGTTAATAAAGTCAAACGCCAGCGCCAGGAAAATTACAATGCCTATAACGACTAATGATGATGATGTATCCATGTTTTGTAGGCCCCTTACGAGTTGCTCATAATGATCGATTCCAGCATATTGGCCACGTCTTCGCAAGCGTCGGTGGTAGTTTCCAGCCGTTCGTAAATCTCTTTGCGCTTGATCAGCTCAATCGGGTCCGTCACTTTCGCGAACAACTCTTTGATGCAGATGCGAAGCAGCTCGTCCCCTTGGTTCTCCAGATCGTTCAGACGGATCGTATACTCACGGATCGCAAGCAGTTTTTTCTGGGACAGCAAATGAATCGCCTTCTGAATCTCATAAGCCGACTGCCGCAAAATTTCCGCAAACTGTACGATATAATCGTCAGGGTCCGGCAGATGATACATATCAAAACGTGAAGCGCAAGCTTCCAGCCCGTCCATTACATCATCCAAAGTGGTTGTCAAATCCATAATGTCATCGCGTTCGATCGGCGTTATAAACGTTTTGTTGAGTTCCGTAATAATGGTGTGTGTATACTCGTCACACTGCGACTCAAACTTCTTCATTTCATTGGCAAAAAGAAGCACATCTTCGAGATTGGCTACACGCTGTGCGAAATAATCGGCAGCTTGTACAATCGTATCGGCCATATTCTCCAAGGTCTGGAAAAATACGTCCTTTTTCTTCAATTTCATACGATAACCCCTTTACTTAAAATTGCCGTGAACGCGCCAAAACAGAAAAGATGACAACCCTAACTATTTTATCAATCCGCGGCGCTGTTTGTAAAGATAACCGCCTTTGTATTTTAACGGAATGTAAAGGCCCGGACAGGGTTTCATACGATAAATTACCCATTCTTGCGCAAAATTATCCAAGGGCTGGAATAACGGATTCCAGGATTTTCAAATCGGACGAGACGTAAAGCCTTATGGCTGATGGAGTTGGATATGGCTGTCGAAGGTTGGCGCATTCGGAACGATATTGAAATATGTGGTACCCGGGTATAAAGGCACTTCCTTCCCGTCCTTCACGAAGCGGATCACATCCCCCTTGGCGCGTACCCAGCGGCCCTGAATTACCTTGCCCCGCTGAAGCAGAATCGCCTCTCCGCCCTTTTCGAGATCAACAGCCAGGCGGCCGACATCATCCAGCGTCTCATGGTCCGCTCCCAGCACCACCACATTCGTTGCCGTCAGCTGCTCTCCCGTATTCAAGTCGATATGCGGTTTGCCATTGATCGAACGCAGGTACATCTTGCCTGCCGCATTATACGCATACGTTACCTTGTAGCTTTTCAGAAGAAAGGTAATATCCACCCCGGATGCATCGTCGCCCTCTGGAAGGTCCTCCTCGGCCCGGAACGTGTACGCCGGGATATCCACTTCCTTTTTGTACCCGCGCTTGTCTGCGCCCTGCCGGAGCTTGTCTGCGTCCGAATAGAGGTTATGCGGAGCCTTGCGCGTTTTGTCTCTCCAAAAGTATGCCCCTGCGTTGCCGATTTCATCGAGATCTTCCTTATGCTGCTTTTGCAGGATCGCATACGCGTCATTGCTGCCGCCCGCATGCACGAGAACCCCGCCGTAGCTTTCGCCGATATCGATCAGGTACGGACGGATGCTGCGGATCGGGCCGATTTTCTCATCGGTTCCCCTGCTCTGAAAAATGCCGATCAAACGCGTGATGCCGCCCTCGGCCAGCACCTCATACACGATGTCCGCCTGGGTCAGCCCGGACTGCGGGCGCGCGGCCGGCGCGTTGTTGATCATGATGGACAGCGGACGCACCGCTGCAGCATGATCCATTGGCAGCCCCGTTAAGGGTGCCGTGAAAGCAGCCGTTTCCGGCTCGCCCGATGAAATCGGATCTTCTTGCGCCGGATCCTCCGAAGGCGTCTGTTCCTCCACGGCCGGGGCCTTGGGCGCATCCGCTTTCTGCTGACCGCAGGCAGCGAGCAGCGATCCGCATAGCAATAGACAAATCAAACCGCTTCCCAGCTTGTACCCCCTGTTTGCTCCAGTTACATCCTGTTTTCCCATATGACAAATGTCCCCCTTTGCTTCTCTCCCGGTTCGCTTCATAGCGATTCGTTGTCTTCTCCCGTCGTCCCTTCAGTCTTCCTTTTCCTCCCATTTAAGCATAAATAGCCGGTTTTGTCTTTGATAACCTAAGCGACATTCCCCGGATTGCGTTTATAGCTTCGATTTCGCTTATTTCATCCCAAAAAGAGACCTTCATAAATTAATTTTAAATTTTATTTAAAATTGTGATTTAAATCACATGATATGTGAAATTATTCACATATAATAAAGACATGAAAGAGATGATCATCTTCCAACAAAAACATAGAAGCGAAACACCAAGACAAACGACTCAGAAGCTTCTGTTCATACCATTAAAACAATTGAGGAGTGGATTGTAATGTTCAACAACTGGCTGAGAAACAACAAAGTGGCAATGTGGTTACTGACGGTGGTCCGGATCTACCTTGGATATACCTGGATCAAAGGCGGCATCGAGAAATTAACAGGCGGGTTCGATGCGGGAGGCTTCCTGCAGGGCGCCATCGCCAAAGCAAGTGGTGATCACCCCGCCGTGCAAGGCTGGTGGGCGGCCTTCCTGGAACATGGCGCACTGCCTGGAGTGAAATTGTTCAACGTCGTCATCCCGCTGGGTGAAACGCTGGTAGGCCTGGGACTTATCCTGGGTACCTTCACCACCTTCGCGGCACTGATGGCCATGGTGATGAACTTCGCGTTCCTCTTCTCGGGCACCGTAAGCACCAACGCACAAATGCTTCTGCTTGAAATCTTCATCGTGGTCGCTGCCGCTAACGCCGGACGCATCGGACTGGATCATTGGGTAATGCCTTACCTGCGGGGCCTCTTCCGCAACAAAGGTCATGTGCACGCTCCCGCTCCTGCTCCGCAAGGCGGAATGACGAAACACAAAGGCGCCGCTTAAACGAACCCATGATGCAAATCCACCACAAAGAGCCGGGCTGGAACTTCCAGCCCGGCTCGCTTACGTTCATGATCAGTGCCCTCTTACGAGCCGAACATCCAGCAGTTCAGGCTGAGGCTACCGTACTGGTAAGCCTGAAAGAGGCGCTCGGCCCGGCGGTCATCATCCGCTGCACCCATGGCGTAAAACAGGGGAACGAAATGCTCCGTACCGTAGGAAGGCACCGCCTGGCGGGCATACGGAGCTTTTTTGTCGTAATCGAACAACTCGTTTAACTTCCAGCTTCCCAGCTGGCCTGCGATCCATTCATCGAACTCCACCGCCCACGGGTCGGCTTCTTCCGACTGGCCGATCATGCGCAGATTATGCACAAGACCGCCGCTGCCGATCACCAGCACATTCTGCTGGCGCAGCTCCTTCAGCATGGCGCCGATCGTGTATTGCTCCGCAGGTGAACGTCTGGAGTCCACGGACAGCTCCACGACCGGAATATCGGCATTCGGATACATTTTTTGCAAAATGACCCATACCCCGTGATCCAGCCCCCGGCCAAGAACCGGCTGATACGGCAGATTGCCTGCGTCAAACAGCTGCCCAATCTGCTGGGTAAGCGATGCAGAGCCCGGAGCCGGATACCGCAGTTCATACATGGCTTCGGGAAACCCGTAAAAGTCATGCATCGTGCCGTGGGACTCATCCACGCTGACGGACTGGTCGGGACTATCCCAATGCGCCGAGAAAACGGCGATGGCTTCCGGCTTCGGAAGCTCTTGTCCCAGCTGCTCCAGAAAGCGTGTGTATCCGTTGTCTTCCAGGGCGAGCATAGGTGAACCGTGCGCTACAAATAAAGATGGTAATGTCATCGATGTCAACCTCCACACGCCAGTATAAGTTGCTACTTATATTTTACCGTGTATGAAGAGATAATTCCAATCTCTGTATCACTGCTGGCTTGAATGATTTCTTGTAATGTATAGAGTGTCTGCGGTTTTGCGTTAGATCATCCAGTGCTGCCAATCCTGCTGCAGGTTCTTCTGCTCGTTTAACCATTCCTTCGTCCGATGAATCAGCTGCCCGCAGTGGGCTCCCGAAGAATAGGTATGATTCCCCTGGAAAATAATTTCTTTATCGCAGCGGCCCTCCGGCCGCATCCAGAATACCTTTTGATACAGAAAAGCGTAATCCACCGGAATCGTGTCGTCCGACGTGCCGTGCACAACCAGCACATTGCCTGTGAACTTAATGGCCTCCTGAAACGGCTGGTAGGTGCCCAGCGAATCAAAAAAGGCGGGCGCGAATTCGAAGCCGAGATAATCGGAGCTGCCAGTCTTGACCGCATGGTCGTACACCTCCCGGCCGGTAATCTTCAAGATATCGCTGAGCGGATATCCGACCGCCGACCACAGCACCAGATGCTTCACCCTGCGGTCGCGCACCGCGGTCAGGATGGCTACCGCCCCGCCCAGGCTGTGTCCGATCAACGTCACCTGGGACGGATCGACATTGCCGCAATCCAGCGCATAATCCAGCACGCTCCGGGTCTGCGCGATCATCGACTCCAGCCCTTCCTTCCCGTAAGAGCCGCTGCTCTCGCCGCAGCCGGCATAATCGAAGCGCAGCACCATGTAGCCTTCCGCAGCCAGCTCCCGCGCGGTTTTCACGAATAAACGGTCCACGCCCACCCGGCTTCCGACGAAACCGTGGCAAATGACGACAAGCGGGGCCCGCTCCCCGCAGCGTCCGTTAGAGCCCTCAGGCTGCACCGGATAATGAAGGCTCGCGGTCAGCTCCTCCTGACCATGGCGAATAAGTATCTGTCTTTCCATGACGCTTCTCCTCCTCTAAATAAATCATTGAACGTTCGGCCGGCATATCTGCGTTCTGCCGATGTTCAAGCTTGTTTTTTATTTATATTTAATAATTCCGATAAGTTTAATAAGAATTAGGTTTGATGATCATATTATCACCGCCTTCTTGGCCTTGTCAATCGTTATCCGAAAGGGTTTTTTGTGAAATCCGTGCGGCTTGGTATGGAACGTGTCCGCATCGCGGAAACTACGGGGAGAACTGTCATTTGGGAAAGGGTTATGAACATGTGGCAACAATGGATCTCGCATATTCGCGAGCATCCCCTGTCCTGGGTGCTCGTTGCTTGTGTCATACTGGCCGTGATTTACGTGGCCCTGAATTACGAGAATCTTTTTTACCGGGAATAAGCCGGGCCAAGGATCCGAATGGAACGCATCCCCTTGTGTTCGGCAGTTTCTGTTCCTATACTTGTTGTATACGGAGGAACGGATATGACACCAAGACAAATGATTCAAGAGAACAACCGTCTGCGGGAGCAGATGACTCCGGATAACCGGGATTTTTATGAAACGATCGTGGTCTATGTGCGCGACAGCCGCGTAGACCGGCAGCAGGGCGAACAGCGGCTGCTGGAACTGGCGCGGGACGTGCTGGAAGCGCAGCGCAAAGGAACATCGGCTGCGGGACTCTTCGGCGGGGATGCGGAAGCTTACGCCCGCACGGTTGTCGAAACGCTGCCGGCGGTGAAGCCCGTCGAGGGAACCGCCTACTACATCATGATTGCCTGGATCGGGCTTACGGTCTTGTTTCTGGTGGAGGCCGTGATCGGCTTCGGGGCGCAGCTTGCCGGCTACAGCGGCAGTTCGCTGAACCGCCTCAGCCTGCTGGCGATCATTCTGGTTGCGGTCGGCTCCATCCTCGTCATGGAGGTTCTGACGAAGTCGCTCGCCAAAGAGCAGGAGAACCGCAAGCAGGGAATCAATCTGAAAGCCATCGGCGTCTATGTGATCATTGCGGTCGTCGTGATGGCGCTCGGCTTCTCGCTTGGCCGAATGCTGCCGGTATTCACCGTGCCGCCATGGCTCAGCCTTGTCCTGTGCGTCATCGGCTTCCTGGGCATCCGCTTCATTTTTATGCGCAAATCCAAATAGCATCGCCATAAAGAACAAAACATCTTTGCCTGTAACAGCTAGGGTTTCGCTGCAGGCAGAGATGTTTTTTGTGTTTTAAAGCAAATAAACCCGCATAAAGACAAAAATATCTCCAAGTTTCTTTCAAATGTTTACATCCTCGAAACAAGCGGACGCCATCCCGAAACAAGACGCGGGTAATATGAAGGTATGAAAGGTTAACGAAATTCATTTGGAGGTGCTTATTCATGAAATTCAATAAATCCGCAATCACAGCCGCTGCCCTGATCGCAGCCATTTCCCTGCAGGCAGGCGCCGGAGCGATTCACGCCGCCGGAACATCCGCCGCCACGAAAACCGTCACCGCTTCCGTTTCCGCTTCAGCCAAAGCGGCGCATCAGAACGCCATCTACAATCAGATGATGAAGCTGCTCAAATCCCCGTCCAAGCAGGCGGAGGCGCTCAGCTACATGGAGAAAAACATCTATCAGGTCACGCCTTGGCAAGCAAGTCTGATGGCACTGAAGCTCGAAAACGCCGAAAAAGCGAACCTGGATGCCTGGAACGACAAGTTCTTCAAGGAAGGTGTTCAGTCCAAACTGATGAAGCTCATGAAGTCCGGCGATGATTTGACATCGCTCATCAATAAGACCAGCGACAAGAACCTGAAAGCCTTGTTTAAAGGCGCACGCGACAGCGGCTACCGCCTGGAAACCTCGGAAGGCATGTTCTATCTGGTCGTGGATTATCCACGGTTCCAGAAGGTCCGCTCCTACGTGACCGCCGACATCAAGAGCTATATCGATATCATGACGGTGGAGACCAAGGCTCCGTTCGCCAATGATGCGGCCCTGTCCATCGGATGGACGGAAGTGACCAAGCGCGCGCTGGCGCAGGAAGCCTTCGTGAAGAGCTTCCCGCATTCGAACCGAACCGCCCAAGTGAAAAATTTGTATACCCAGTATTTGAGCATTTCGATGTCCGGACTCAATAACACGCCTCTATTCGACTACGATACCCACAAAGTGGACGCCAAGGCCAAAGCCGCCCTGCAGGCCGCGGTGAGCAAAGGCGATGTGACGAAGAGCGGTTATTTGAAAAAGATCAAAGGCTTCCTGGACGTGCTGGACAAAAACAACGATGTCCTGACGCCTGAAGTCGATAAGTATCGAAAAGCCGCAACCGGATTGAAATAACGGAATTCTGCGCTCAAGATCGGCAAAATTCCGAGCCTCGAAAAGGCTGGCTGTACGATGTATAGAATCAACAGAGTGAAAGAAAGAAGACTTCCGAGACGGGGGTCTTCTTTTTTTTAGTTCTTATTTCCCTCCATCGGAGTATATAAATCTATTATCACACTCCGTAAATAATTTTCTATATTTCCGGATATTAAGAAAATTATTTTCTAAAAGCGTTTACAAAGTAATTATATTTTGTTAGCCTAAAGGCATTAAAAGGAAATTCATTCTGGGAAAAGGAGTGAAGAAACATGCAGCAATACGACGTGATCGTGATGGGCGGAGGCATCTCCGGCTCCATGGCAGCCATGGCTGCGGCCACGACCGGGGCACGGACGCTGATCATTGAGTCCCATGGTTTTTTGGGAGGCACGCTTACAGCTAACGGGGTCGGTCCGATGATGACCTTCCATGCCGGCGACAAGCTCGCCATTCAGGGATTCACCAATCAATTGATCGAACGGCTGAAGAAGCTGGGGAAATCCCCGGGGCATATATTCGACACCGTGGGCTTTACATACTCGGTCACCCCGTTTGACGCCGAGGCGATGAAGCATGAGCTGGAGCTGATGGTAACCGAAGCCGGGGCCGACATCCTCTATCATACGATGCTGGCCGGAGTTCTTACGGAGAACGGCCGCATCACCGGCATTCAAGTATGCAACAAATCGGGCATCGGCGAGCTCCGGGCCGCCGTCTTCATCGATGCTACAGGCGACGGCGACCTGTCCGCAGGCGCAGGCGTCGAATACACGAAGGGGCGCGAGTCCGACGGGGCAACCCAGCCGATGACCCTGAAGATGAAAATGTACAATGTCGACATCTCCAAGGTCAAGGCGTATATTCACAGCCATCCGGAGGATTTTCCGTTATATAACGGAGATACCTCCATCATCGAGAAGGCTCCGCGCCTTTCGGTCGGCGGCTTTGACAGTCTCTTCCGCAAGGCGAAGGAACGCGGCGAGATTTCCATTCCGCGCGAGAACATTCTATTCTTCGAAACGAACAACCCGGGCGAGGTCATCTTGAACACCACCCGCATCCTCGGCCATGATGCCACCGACGCGCTCAGCCTGAGCCGGGCCGAAATGGAAGGCCGCAAGCAGTGCCGGGAGCTCGAGCTGTTCGTGCGCAAATACATTCCGGGCTTCGAGAACGCGGTCGTCGAGTCCACGGGACCGAACATCGGCGTCCGCGGCTCGCGTCAGATCAAAGGCGTGTACACGCTAACGGCGGACGATATTTTGGAGCAGCGCCTGTTCGACGATACCATCGCCCACTCCGGTTACCCGATCGATATCCACAGCCCGGACGGCGAAGGCACGAAGCATCAGAAGCTGGAATGGGGCGGCATGTACAGCATTCCCTTTTCCTGCATGATCACAGACTCCGTGAGAAACCTGATCGTCATCGGCCGCTGCATCTCGGCCACCTTCGAGGCGCAGGCCGCGATGAGAACGACGCCGACGACAGGCGCCATCGGACACGGCGGCGGGGTTGCGGCAGCGCTCGCGGCGCTGGAGGGACAGGATGTGCAGGACATTGACATCAAGAAGGTGCAGACGATTTTGAAGGAGCAAGGCGCTTATCTGGAAGTTTAGATTGGCATATCACCCATTGGAGAGGGGAAATTCTTGTGACAACGTCCATGTGGTTCCAAGCAATCGGCATTCTGCTCGTCTTTCTCGTATTCGTAGGACTTATGATGGCACGCAAGCTGCCTACCATTCTGGCCCTGCCCTGTATGGCGATCCTCTTCGCCATCATCGCCGGCGTACCTTGGATGTCAAACAATCCGGACGTGACCTCGATCGCCAAGACCATCCTGGCCGGCGGCTCCATGAAGCTGTCCGGCGCGATCGCGGGCCTCGTATTCGGCGCCTGGTTCGGCCAGATTCTGAACAAGGTCGGCATCACCAAATCCATCATCCGCAAGGCGGCCGAGCTGGCCGGGGACAAACCCGTACTTATCGCGATTCTTTTCTTCATTACCGCTTCCATTATCTTCTCTGCCGCCGGCGGACTGGGCATGGTCATCCTCGTCGGTACGATTGTCATTCCGATCATGTTGACGGCGGGCATCTCGCAATTCGTCGCCTCCATCGTCGTCCTGCTGGCCGTCGGGGTCGGCTCCCTCTTCAACGTGTCTAACTGGGCGGTATACGTGGATGTGCTGGGCCTCTCGGTCGATAAAATCGCCAACTACACGCTGGTGGTAGCCCTGCCTCTGATCCTCGTCTCGCTCATCATGATCGTTTTCTACATCAAAAAAGACGGCAAGGGCCGCAAAGCCTGGGCCATGCCTGCCGCTACGCCGGGCGATAACAAGAAGGTACCTGCGATTGCGCTGATCAGTCCGCTCGTGCCGGTCATACTCGTCTTCGTCTTCAAGATCGATATCGTGCCGGCCGTCATCATCGGCGCCATCGTCACGATCCTGCTCACCTGGCCGAAGCGTCCGATCCATATCCTTTCCAGCGCCATGATTGAGGGTATTCAGGACGTGGCCGGAGCCATGGCGCTGATGATCGGCATCGGCATCCTGCTGAGCTCCGTCATGTCGCCGCAGGTGTCGGCTGTCATCTCGCCGCTGATTGAATCGGTGCTGCCGGGCAACCCGGTAATGTACATCCTGTTCTTCACGATCCTGTCGCCGCTTGCAATCTACCGCGGGCCGCTGAACGTATGGGGCCTTGGAAGCGGCATCGCCGCCCTCTTCGTCTCCGCCGGCATGACGCCGGTTGCGGCCATGCTCGCCCTGCGCGCGGTCAGCAACGTGCAGTCCGTCTCCGACCCGACCAACTCGCATAACGTCTGGGTAGCGGATTTCACGAAAAGCGACATTAACGAGATCCTGAAAAAGACGCTGCCGTGGACGATGGCATCCGTGCTGATCTCGTTGATTTTCGGAGCGTTCATGGTGTTTTAAAGTAGGCAGAGAAGGGTCTGGATCGAGATAGGAATTTAGGTTAAAGATTAGGGTTCGAGGTTAGATTCGTGGTTAGGTTCGAGGTTAGGTTCGAGGTTAGGTTCAAGGTTGTTCAATGGGTACAGAGATGAGATATTGAAAATGTGCTTTGGTGATATGAATTTGGGTTTTTGGATGTTTGGTTTTTGGATGTTTGGTTTTTGGATGTTTGATTTTAGGCCCTTTTTTGGATATTGTTTTGGTTTTGCATTATTGCTTCAGCGGAGGAGACGGAATTGTTCTGTAGAAGCGCAGCGTTCGCCTTTGCCCCCGAATTCCAACTCTGTATACACTTATTCAAGGAATTCGGGGGCAACAGCGATCAGAAGAATAATCCGTATCCGGAGCGATGCATGAGCGTCCAATGAGTATCCGGAGCGATGCCTCAGCGTCCAATGAATATCCGAAGCGATGCTCAACGATATAAGAACACAAACCGGGCGAAGCACCCTCACCGGTCCTTTGCCCGTCATCTCAGGAGGACACTATGGGGAGACAAAAGGTAAGAGTGGGCATCGACGTCGGCGGCACGTTTACCGACGCGGCCCTCATCGATAACGAAACATTTGAAGTCATCGAGAAAATGAAAATTCCGACCACTCACCATGATCCGGACGGCGTGGCGAAGGGGATCGTTCAAATTTTGAATCAAATCCTAAGCAGCAAAGGCGTCCGGCCGGAGGACGTTACCTTCATCGCCCACGGCACCACGCAGGCAACCAATGCCCTGCTGGAGGGCGATGTCGCCAAGGTAGGCATCATCGGCATGGGCTCCGGTCTCGATGGGCTGAGCGCCCGCTCCGAATCCAATCCGGGCGACATCGAGCTTGCTCCAGGCAAATATCTTCACACCTATCATACGTATCTGGACTCGAAGAATCTGACGGATGAGCAGATCGAGGCCGCGATCGATGAGCTGGCTGGACAAGGCGCCGAGGTTATCGTCGCCTCCGAGGCTTACAGCGTCGATGATCCCGCCAACGAGCTGCGCGTGGTGGAGCTTGCGAACCGCAAAGGCATCTACGCCACCGGCGGCCATGAGATCAGCCAGCTCTATGGGCTGAAGACACGGACGCGGACGGCGGTCGTCAACGCCTCCCTCATTCCGAAAATGATGGAAACGGCAAACATGACCGAGAAATCCGTCAAAAACGCGAGCATCCAGTCGCAGCTCATGATTATGCGCTGCGACGGCGGCGTCATGAGCATCGACGAGGTGCGCAAGCGGCCGATCCTGACGATGCTGTCGGGCCTGGCTGCAGGCGTCGCCGGGGCGCTGATGTACGAGAAAATATCCGACGGCATTTTCTTTGAAGTCGGCGGCACCAGCGTCGACATTTCCGTCATTAAGAACGGCAAGGTCATGATCAAAAATGCCGAGGTCGGCGGTCACCGCACCTACCTGCAGTCGCTCGACGTGCGCACGCTCGGCATCGCCGGCGGCAGCATGATCAAGGTCGCCGGCGGACGCATCACGGATGTCGGCCCGAGGAGCGCGCATATTGCCGGCAAGGAGTACGAAGCCTTTACGAAGTCGGAAAATATTACCAACCCGAAAGTGAAATTCGTCAGTCCCCGCGAGGGCGACCCGGCCGAATACGCGATCCTCGAATGCGAAGACGGACGGGAATATTCCTACACCCTCGCCGGCGCGGCGAACATTCTGGGCTACGTGCCGGAAGGCGACTATGCCAAGGGCAACCAGGAAGCGGCTCTTAAGGCCTGGAAAGCGCTGGCTGATCATGTCGGCGTCAGCGTGGAAGAGGCCGCGAGACAAGTCATGAACATCGCGATCGACAAGACGATGAAGACCGTGAACGAAATGATCGACGATTACGAGCTGGACCGCTCCTTCGTTACGCTCGTGGGCGGCGGCGGCAGCGGTGCCGTGCTCGTGCCTGCGATGGCGGAGCGCGAAGGCTTCAAATCCCAAATCGCCAATAACGCGCCGTACGTGTCCACCATCGGCGTCGCGCTGGCGATGGTCAAGGAGCAGTTGGAGCGCACTGTCGTCAACCCGACCGACGAGGATATCAAGCGCATCCGTGCCGATATCGTGGAGCGGATCGTCAAGTCCGGCGCTTCCGAGGATACCGTGGAAGTGACGATCGAGATCGACAATCAGAAGAACATCCTCCGCGCGGTCGCCACCGGCTCCACGGAGCTGCGTTCGAAGGATTTGGCCCAGGAGGCGATGTCGGCCCAAGACATGCAGGCGATCGCCGCCAGCTCGATCGATTTGCCGGTGGAGAACACGATGCTGGCTGCGCAAACCGGACGCTGGAGCCTGTTTGCCGGCGAAAGCGTGAAAAAATCATTTTTCGGGCTGCTGAAAAAGAAATCCAGCAGCGTCAGCGTGCTCGACCGCGAAGGCGTCGTCCGCTTCAAGAAGAGCAACGTGCATTACGCCAAGCTGAGCAAAGCTGCGACCGATGCGCTGAGCGATTTTCTCGACGACAACACGATCTACTCCGACGCGAATGCGACGCTGCCGAAGGTATTCGTCTTTTACAAGGAGAAAATGCTTGACTTAACGGGCATGCAGACCAAAGAGCAGCTGCTGTCCATTCTCGACATCGAGACCGAGATGCTGTCCGCCCAGGACGAAATGCTGGTCGTCGCTTATCAGTAAGCCGCGCGATTCCATTCGCGTTCGTCAATCATCCCATAAGGAGGCGCTGCAGATGCCGGTTCCGTACCCGTCCCCCTCTCTTCTGCCTGCGATATCCGATGAACTTTTGGCATGCATGGAGCTGAGGCAGGATCCGCTTTTTCATAAAATTCCGAAAGCCAGAATCCCGTATTACGTCCAGGAATCGCTTCGTGCGGGACGACAGGCCGCGGTACCGTATAAAGGCAGCAGCATCCGCCGGATGTGCGAAGACGCCGGCCTTCATTATGAGGTGACGCAAGCTTCCGGCGACTATCGCAGCGTTTCTTTCCGCGCGCAGATCGATTTTGCCAAGAAACCGCCGCAGATCATCCTGTACGCGTCTTCCCTGAAGGGAATGCAGAAAGTGTGCCGGGATCTCCTCGGAGAGCTGCCCGGGGGTCAAGAAGCGGACATGAAGCTGCTGATCGATATTCATTTGGCGCATGAATTCTACCACTGGCTCGAGTACCGGGATAACGCTTTTACGAATGAGCAGCTCGAACGGATCGATGTTTTCCGGCTGGGACCGTATACGAAAAGATCAAGCGTGGTGCAGTGCAGCGAGATTGCCGCACATGCTTTTTGCCGGGAAGTGACGGGTCTGCCCTGCCTGCCGAATCTGCTGGACTATGCTTATCTGATCGGCGAGAAACAGATGCAGGCCGAAGCGTTCGAGCAGCAGCTCGCCGCTTGCAAATGTTGGATATGATGCACTCTTAATACCTCACTCGGTATGATATAATGGGGAAATCTAGCGGAGATTATCGGATTCGTATTTCCAGCGTTAGATCAGGAGGAGGTAGCATGTCTTCACAGGTTCCGGCTGTCATCGCCAAAATCGTATCGCAAACCCAAAAATTGACTTATGGTGAAAACCAGATCGCCAATTTTGTCATACACAATCCGGACTTCATCACGCGCAACACGATCACGTCCATTGCCAATGAAATCGGCGTATCGGAAACGAGCATTAACCGGTTTTGCAAAAAAGTGGGCTTCAAGGGCTTTAACGATTTTAAAATCGCTTTTGCCCAAGATGCCTTTTACCGGGATATGCAGGCCAAGAAAAAAGAACGCCGGGAGATCAACCCGATCGATGCGCTTGCGCTCGATTACAATGAACTGATCGTTAATACGTCGGCGCTCGTCACCGAGGAGCAGCTCCACCGCGTGGTGGACATTCTGAAGGGCGCACGACGGATCTATGTCATCGGCCTGTTCGATTCCTATCTCGCGGCCATCGCCCTGAAGAATCGCCTGTCGATCATCGGCATTATGGCCGAAGCGCTGAATGACAGCCGGGCCATGAAAATCGCCGCCGCGCAGTGCGGCAAGGAAGACGTCGTTGTGGCCTTCTCCCGCTCCGGCTCGACGAAGGAGATCGTCGATACCGTCGCGATCGCGCAGGTCCATCAGGCCAAGACGATTGCGATCACATGTTATGATTCTTCGCCGATCACGGAAAATGCGGACGTGAACATCATCGTGCCGGACAAAATATCAGTGAACAACAGTGCGCTGATGTCGAATCATATCACCTTCCTGTTCGTCGTGGATCTGATTATGAGCATCTTCATTTCCTCGGACAAAGCTTATTTGAAAAAGAAGCTCGACAGTGAAGCCGTCCTGGCAAGCGACCAGGCGATGACGAATTATTATTTATAATGCGAAAACGTAAAGCGCCCTTCCGGAAACGGAGGGGCGCTTCTTGTTATGCTGCCTGGGGTGTGTTTAGGCATGACTCTCATCAAATCAAGATGTTATACAGATTCGAATCCTTGTTCAGCTCGGTGTACTGCAAGCCCTTGCGGTTCATGCGCTCGATCAGCGGAAGGTAATCCTCTTTGCTGTTCAGCTCAATGCCGACCAGCGCCGGGCCGTTCTCCTTGTTATGCTTCTTCGTATATTCGAAGTTCGTGATATCGTCGCCGGGGCCGAGCACGTCCTGCAGAAATTCGCGCAATGCGCCGGAGCGCTGCGGGAAGTTGATCATGAAGTAATGCTTGATGCCCTCGTACATCAGGGAGCGCTCCTTGATCTCCTGCATCCGGTCGATGTCGTTGTTGCCGCCGCTGATGATGCAGACGACGTTTTTGCCCTGAATCTGCTCGCTGTACAGATCCAGCGCAGCGACTGGCAGTGCGCCCGCCGGCTCGACTACGATCGCATTTTCGTTGTACAGGTCGAGAATCGTTGTGCAGGCTTTGCCCTCCGGCACCTTCACGATGTCGTCAAGCTTGCTGGAACAGATGGAATACGGCATGTCCCCGACTCTTTTCACGGCGGCGCCGTCCACGAATTTATCGATCTCCTGCAGCGTAACGACTTGTTTGCGCAGCAGCGCCTCGCTCATGGATGCCGCCCCCAGAGGCTCAACGCCGATTACCTGGGTGGAAGGACTCACGGTTTTGATATACGTGCTCACGCCTGCCGCCAGACCGCCGCCGCCGATCGTCACGAATACGTAATCCGCGGGCGCGTTCAGGCTCTCCATGACTTCCATCGCGATCGTACCGTTGCCCGCGATGATTTTCGGGGCATCGAACGGATGGATAAAGGTCATGCCCTGCTCCTTGCAGGCCTTCATCGCTTCCTCGGATGCATCGTCGAACGTATCGCCGATCAGGACGACCTCCACATTGCTGCCTCCAAAACGCTTTACCTGCTTTACTTTCTGGTTAGGCGTCGTGCTTGGCATGTAGATTTTGCCCAGAATGCCGAGCGCGTTGCAGGAAAAAGCTACACCTTGGGCATGGTTGCCGGCGCTGGCGCAGACGATGCCGTTAGCCAGCTCTTCGGCAGACAAGCTGCGGATCATGTTATACGCACCCCGGATTTTAAAAGAGCGCACCACCTGCAGATCTTCCCTTTTCAAATAGACGTTGCATTTATACTTTGCGGACAACACCGCATCATGCTGAAGCGGCGTGCGTACGATGACCTCGCGCAGCACATGATGCGCACGCACGATATCCTCCATGGACACCACGTGATCCACGTTCTCATTTGCCGTTACAGCCGTATTCGGGGCAGTCGTTTCATTCAAATGATCCTTCATGTTTTCTCCTCACTCCATCAACCCTCTATCTGTTGTTCAGGGCTTTATTCAATACTTCACTGAAATATATATTACAGAGTACCGTACCTTTTTTGCGCAGGTTTTTCAAGGGTTTATCCCATATTCCCCGGCTTTCTTCCCAAAAAAGCATGCATCCGGAACCCCCGGCAGACAAGAAAACAACTTTCAACGTGCTTTCATCGAAGACAGGCGCTTATAGAAGCTGCTGTTCCTAACGACTTCAGGACTCTTTTGCTTCGGAGTTCATCTTTTCTGATATCCAAAAAACCTCCCGCCCCGATAAAGGGCAGGAGGTCTGGAGTAAACTTGTCAATTAAAAACGGTTGTCGAGCCAATCGGAAGCGGCATACATCTCTCTTTTGCTCAGCTGATGCCCTTGATTGTCCCAATGCAGCGTCACTTCGGCACCGGCCCCTTCAAGCAGGGACTGCAGCTCTTCCGTTTCGGATACCGTGCAGAGCGGATCGTTCTTGCCTGCGCCGATGAAGACCGGAACGCCGGTCAACTCCGGCAGCGCCTTGCCGCGCAGAGGTACCATCGGGTGGAACAAGGCAGCGCCCCACAGCGCATGCTCGTAATGGAACAGGAGGCTTGCCGCGATATTCGCGCCGTTCGAGAAACCGACGGCGATCATGCGATCACGCTGGAGACCATACTCCCGTGCGGCTTCATCCAGAAAATCATTCAGCTCCTTCGTGCGCAGCACGAGGTCCTCTTCATCAAATACGCCTTCCGCCAGCCGGCGGAAAAAGCGCGGCATGCCGTTTTCCAACACGTTGCCGCGAACCCCCAGCACCGAGGATTCCGGCGACAGCATATCGACAAGCGGCAGCAGGTCATGCTCATTGCCGCCTGTGCCATGCAGCAAGACCAGTACCGGTGCGGCCGGATCGGATCCCTGTTTAAAAATATGCTTCATGCTTAAGTTGCTCATTTAATTTCCCTCCACTTCACGTACTTCAATCTTCGGCAGGACCTGCTCGATCAATTCCCGCTGCGGTTCGTACCATTCCGGCAGCATCAGATGCGTGCCCAGCTCGCCCTCGGCCTCATCGCGCGCAAAGCCCGGAGGATCGGTCGCGATTTCGAACAGGATTCCGCCCGGTTCACGGAAGTATATCGCATTGAAATACTGGCGGTCAATAACCGGGGTCGGATGAAAGCCGGCTTCTGCCAGCAGCTCGCGCCACTGTTCATGCTCCTCGTAATCTTTGGCGCGCCACGCAATATGGTGCACCGTACCCGCGCCCGGATTGCCCCAGGAAGCATCCGCGGCGTTCACGTCGATGATTTGGCCGATATCGCCGAAGCCCCGGAAGCGAACGAGTCCGTCCTCTTCGCCGGCACGCTGCAGTCCAAGCACCTTTTCGAGTACGATCATCGTATTCGCCGAAGATACGCTGCTCAGCATCGCGCCGCCGAAGCCCTTGATCGCATGCTCCACCGGGACGCCGTTAAACGACCAGCGGCTTGGCGTTCCCTCTTCGCGTTCGACAAGCTCGATCTGCAGCCCGGACGGATCATGGAATTTCAAGAAGGTTTCTCCGAAACGCGACGTAGTTTCATGACCGATGCCGAAGGCATCCAGCCGGCTCACCCAAAACTCCATACTGCCCTTCGGAATCGCGTATACGGTAATGCTGACCTGTCCGCCGCCGATCACGCCCGTTCTGGCTTGTTCCTGCGGGAAAAAAGTAATGATCGTGCCCGGGCTGCCACTTTCGTTGCCGAAATACAGATGGTACACTTCCGGCGCATCAAAGTTAATCGTTTTTTTGACCAGGCGCAGTCCCAAAACACCGGCGTGAAAATCGACGTTTTGCTGGGCATCGTTAACGAATGCGGTAATATGGTGAATGCCTGCTGTTTTTAGCATATCCATCTTGCCTCCTTGAACAATAATTATCTCCAATTCAAGATTATTAATTATATAATAGTTCAATTGAAGATAAATTGCAAGCAGCTTACGAATAGAAAGTGAAAAGTCGATCCACTTACTTTCAAAGAAGTGGACGGTTCAAGCCTAAAAAGCCCCGCAGCTTCCAACCATCTTGGAAGCACGGGGCTTAATATCAGTCTGGAAGGTTAGACGAGGGCTTTAGCAGCAATATCCGTACGGTTTTGCTTCCCGCTGAACGTAATGCCCTCCGCCTGTTCATAGGCTTTGGTTCTGGCTTCCGCAATGTCCGCTCCCAAGCCTACAACGCCGAGCACGCGGCCGCCGTTCGTCACGAATTCCCCGTCGCTGCTTAGGGCCGTGCCGGCATGGAACACGATGGCATCCTTTTCGCTCGCGGCCTGCTCCAGACCTGCGATCGGCAGACCTTTCGGGTAAGAAGCAGGATAGCCTCCGGAAGCAAGCACCACGCAAACGGCGGCTTCAGGGCTCCACTCGATGTCCACTTCTCCCAAGGTTCCATTCACCGCCGCGAGGAAAATATCCAATAGATCGCTCTTCAGTCGCGGCAGCACCACCTGCGTTTCGGGATCGCCGAAGCGGGCGTTGAATTCGATCGTCGTCGGCGTGCCGTCCGGCTGGATCATGAGGCCCGCAAACAGCACGCCGCGGAACGGACGGCCTTCGGCTACCATCGCCTTGGCGGTCGGCTTAATAATGTGCTCAATCGCATGCTCGATAATCGCCGGATCGATATGCGGCAGCGGGGAGTACGTCCCCATCCCGCCCGTGTTCGGGCCGCGGTCGCCGTCGAATACCTGCTTATGGTCCTGGGCGGCCGGCATGGCGCGAACCGTCTCCCCGTCGACAAAGGAGAGGATCGACATTTCCTGCCCTTCCAAAAACTGCTCGATTACGACTTGTGCACCCGATTCTCCGAACACCTTGGTGACCATGATATCCTTCAGCGCCTGACGTGCTTCTTCCATCGAATGCGCCACAGTCACGCCTTTTCCTGCCGCAAGCCCGTCCGCCTTAATGACAATCGGGGCGGACTGCGTGTTCAGGTAAGCCAGAGCCGCTTCATAGCTGTCGAACTTCTCGTACGCTGCCGTCGGAATGTTGTATTTGCGGAGCAGGTCCTTCATGAAGGTTTTGCTGCCTTCGATTTCCGCCGCATTCTTCCGCGGACCGAACACTGGAATCTCCTTCGCCTCGAATGCGTCGACAATTCCGTCCGCGAGCGGATCATCCGGACCTACAACGACCAAGCCGACTTTTTTCTCGGCCGCAAAAGCCGTCAGCTTGTCGAATTCGTTCACGGCAATCGGCACGCATTCCGCGATCTGTCCGATGCCGGCATTTCCCGGCGCGCAGTAAATGCGGCCTGCCTTCTTGCTTTTATTCAGCGCCCACACGATGGCGTGCTCGCGGCCTCCGCCGCCAATGACCAAAATATCCATGTCCGCCTCCTCTTCCAATCCCTATTAACGTTCAGGCTCCACCCGGCTGCTTCAAGCCGCAGCAGGCGGAGCCTGATCTTCAATTTCATATGTCTTATCTGGTAAGCCGTTCCCGGCTTCTATCTCTATTTATTCCTTTGCATCCAGCAAGCTCTTGATGATAAATGGCCGATGATTCGTTTTAGTGTTTGAAATGTCTCACACCGGTGAATACCATCGCAATACCGTACTCATTCGCAACCTTGATGGATTCTTCGTCCTTGATGGAGCCGCCTGGCTGAATCACTGCCGTGATGCCTGCTTTGGCCGCCAGCTCCAGCGTATCGCCCATCGGGAAGAAGGCATCGGATGCCAGCACGGCACCTTTGGCTTTCTCTCCGGCTTGTTCAATGGCAATCTTGGCGGAACCGACACGGTTCATTTGCCCGGCGCCAACGCCGACGGTCATATTGTCCGCCGCCAGCACGATCGCATTGGATTTCACATGCTTAACGACTTTCCATCCGAACAGAAGCTGCTTAAGTTCCTCCGGTGTCGGTTGACGGTCGGTCACAACCTTCAGATCCGCCTCATCCACGGCATGCACGTCGCTTTCCTGTACCACCATGCCGCCGTCGATGGATGTTACGACAAAACTGCTCTTGCGCTCTTTGGAGGAGCCGAACTCGCCCATTTTGAGCAAACGGATATTTTTCTTTTTCGTCAGGATGCCGAGCGCTTCCTCCGTAAAGTCCGGAGCCAATACGATTTCCAGGAAAATCTCGCTCAGCAGCTTCGCGGTGTCGCTGTCGATGATGCGGTTCGCAGCCACGATCCCGCCGAAAATGGAGGTTGGGTCCGCGCTGTAGGCTTTTTCGTAAGCTTCAAGGATACTTTCACCAACACCTACGCCGCAAGGATTCATATGCTTCACAGCCACGCAGGCCGGTTCGTCAAACTCTTTCACGATTTGCAGCGCCGCATTGGCATCATTGATGTTGTTGTACGACAATTCCTTGCCGTGAAGCTGCTCGGCTGTCGTCAGGGTTCCCGCCGGAGCCAGCGGTTTGCGGTAAAATGCCGCTTTTTGATGCGGGTTTTCCCCGTAGCGGAGATCCTGAATTTTTTCGTAGGTCACGGTGTAGCGCTCCGGAAGGGGCTCGCCGGTTACGTTCGACAAATAATCGGAGATCAGGGCGTCGTATGCGCCGGTATGGCGGAAGACTTTGGCTGCAAGCTGTTTGCGCGTTTCGAGGGTGGTGTCCCCTTCAGCGCGGATTTGCTCGATCACGGTACCGTAATCATCGGAATCCACGACCACGGTCACAAATGCATGGTTTTTGGCAGCCGAGCGGAGCATGGTCGGACCGCCGATGTCGATATTTTCGATGGCGTCCTCATACGTTACATCCGCCTTGGCGATCGTTTCCTGGAACGGATACAGGTTCACGACCACGAGGTCGATGTAATCCAGGCCCAGTTCCTTCATCTGCTGCTGATGCTCTTCGCTGTCGCGAACCGCAAGCAGGCCGCTGTGTACCGCGGGATGAAGCGTTTTGACGCGTCCGTCCAAAATTTCCGGAAACCCCGTCACGTCGGAAATGCCGATGACAGGCACGCCTTCCTTCGCCAGCAGGCTTTTCGTTCCGCCTGTCGAAATAATTTCCACGCCAAGTGCAGACAGCTCACGGCAAAAATCTACGATGCCCTTCTTATCCGAAACGCTCACAAGCGCTCTTTTAATACCCACAATATGCTCCTCCTTTGTAGTTGAAGATGGGAAGACACTTCAAATCCACTTACGAACCCCCAGATTTAGATCGCTATGTAATGCGAAGGTGAATATATGGGGACGGATGAGAATGATGACGTGTTCCTCCCTGTTCCTCGCGCAAAAACGCTAACTTTCGATGAACCCTTATTATTTCCCGAGAAATATCGAATGCACGTACCCATTTTGAAACCGCTCGGTGACAAAATATTAAAATAATGATTCAAGAATGCGCCGAACTTGTCGTCTGCGTCCTCATTTTTGCCCGTGTGCGCCCGCAACGGTCACGTGACGGCCATCCAAAGTCACCCAGCCGCGGGCAAACCAGGAAACCACCTCAGGATACAGCTCTCTTTCGACTTCATGGACAGCGTTCGCGAATGATTCAGCGTTCGCTCCCGAGGTTACTTCCAGCGCTCGCTGAGCAATGATCGGCCCCGTATCCATGCCTTCATCGACAAAATGAACCGTAACGCCGCTGAGCTTCACCCCATATGCCAGCGCCTGTCCGATCGCGTCTTTCCCCGGAAACGCAGGCAGCAGCGACGGGTGAATATTGATCAGGCGGCCTGCGTACTGCTGAACAATAACCGGAGTCAGCAGCCGCATATAACCCGCGAGCACGATCAGATCCACTTGAAGCTCCTCGAGGCGCCGGACGATCTCGCGCTCATAAGCCTCGCGGGACTCATAATCCTTCGGCTTGAATATAAAAGCAGGGATGCCGAGCCGTTCCGCCCGTTGAACGACAGGCGCGGCAGGCTTATCGCAGACGAGCAGGGCGATTTCCGCCCCGCCCAGCGTACCTGCAGTCGCGGCTTCCGCCAAGGCCTGAAAATTGCTGCCTTCGCCTGAAGCAAACACGGCAATACGGTATGCGCTCATTAAACGTCAGCTCCCGTAAAAGTGACCACCGACTCGCCAGGGGTTACTTTTCCGATCCGATAAGCCTCTTCGCCCTGTTCCTTTAACAGTGCCAGCGCTTTGTCCGCATCTTCAGAAGCGACCACGAGCACGAGACCGATCCCCATATTGAAGGTCGTGAACATATCGCGGTTCATAATCGAGCCTTTGCGCTGCATCAGCTCGAAGATCGGCAAGATTGGCCAAGAGCCGTAATCGATGTCGACATTCACGTCGTCAGGAAGCATCCGCGGAATGTTTTCGATGAATCCGCCCCCGGTAATATGGGCCATGCCTTTGACCTGCAGCTTCTCCAGCAGCGCGAGCAGCGGTTTGACGTAGATTTTGGTCGGCTCAAGGAGCGTATCTCCCAGGGTGCCTCCAAGCTCTGGAACCGAATCCTGCAGCTGCAAGCCTGCCTGCTCCAGCAGAAGCTTGCGCACGAGCGAAAAGCCGTTGCTGTGCACGCCGCTGGAAGCCAGTCCAATGACGGTGTCGCCGGGAGCGATGGTGGAGCCGTTGATGATTTTGCTCTTATCGACAACGCCAACAGTAAAGCCGGCAATGTCGTATTCGCCTTCGGCATACATGCCGGGCATTTCCGCCGTTTCGCCGCCGATCAACGCGCAGCCGGATTGATGGCAGCCTTCTGCGATCCCAGCCACGATGGCCTCGATCTTTTCAGGCACAACCTTGTCACAGGCCAGATAATCCAGGAAAAATAGCGGCTCTGCGCCTTGCACGACAATATCATTCACGCACATCGCAACCGCATCGATCCCGATGGTATCATGGCGATCCATGGCGAAGGCAATTTTCAGCTTCGTGCCAACCCCGTCCGTTCCGGACACGAGCACCGGTTCCTCATATTTATCCTTGTTCAGTCCGAACAGCGCGCCGAAGCCGCCAAGATCGGTCATGACTTCGGGACGGAACGTCCGTTTTACGTGCTTCTTCATGCGTTCTACCGCTTCATTCCCGGCCGCGATATCGACACCGGCATTTTTGTAGGCCTCAGACACTTCCCACGACACTTCCCTTCAGCATTGTTTTCATTTGCCCTTGCGCAGCATATCTGCAACCTGATAAATCATTCATCTGTTTAAATAAAACAGCTTACCGTCTTACCTGTTTAGCAGCTGCAGCCGAATTTCTCTTCACCGTTAAAATCCAGCCGCGTCGGATAATCATTATCGAAGCAGGCCAGGCACAGGCCGCCTTTGTAATCCTCCGCATGATCCCCTGCAATGGACGCGATCAAGCCTTCCGGACTTAAGAATGCCAGCGAATCCGCGTTGATCTCCTTGCAGATTTCCTCGATGGATCGCGACGAAGCAATCAGCTCGCGCCGGTCCGGCGTATCGATGCCATAAAAGCATGGATTTTTGAACGGAGGCGAAGTAATCCGCACATGCACCTCGGTCGCTCCCGCTTCGCGAAGCAAATTGACGATCCGGCGCGAGGTCGTTCCGCGAACGATGGAATCATCGATCATGACCACGCGCTGGCCTTCCACCACGCGCCGCACGGCGCTCAGCTTCATCTTGACACCCTGCTCGCGCAGCTCCTGGCTTGGCTGGATAAAGGTCCGGCCGGTGTATTTATTCTTGATGAGCCCGAGCTCATAAGGAATGCCGGTCTGTTCGGCATAACCGATCGCCGCGGAAATACTGGAATCCGGGACGCCGGTGACGATATCCGCATCGATAAACGATTCAAGTGCCATCCGGCTGCCCATCCGCTTGCGCGCGGCATGCTGATTGGAGCCGTTCATGTCGCTGTCCGGACGGGCAAAATAAATATACTCCATCGCGCACAGCGCTTTGCGGTGCTTCTTCTCTTCGAAACGATCCTCACGCAGACCGTCACGGTCCAGCACCAACAGCTCACCCGGCTCGATATCACGCACATGCTCGGCGCCAATCGTTTCGAACGCGCAGGTTTCGGAAGCAAAAATATAAGCGTCTCCGAGCCTTGCCATGCTGAGCGGACGCAGACCATGCGGATCAGATGCTACCAGCAGCTTGTCGTTGGTCATGATCAGGAACGCATATCCGCCGACGATGCGGTTGAACGCATCTTTCGCCGCCTCGATCAAATCTTTGGAGGAGCGGGCGATCAGATGCGCGATGACTTCGGTATCGCTTGTCGTCTGAAAAATCGAGCCGCTCTCCTCCAGCTCGCGCCGGATTTGCGGCGCGTTCACGATATTCCCGTTGGTGGCAACCGCAAGGTCACCGGCACGGTACTTGAACACCAGCGGCTGGGCATTGGTCAGCTTGCTGTCCCCGCTCGTGGAATAACGCACATGGCCGATGGAGATCGAGCCGCTAAGAGACGACAGCATATCCTTGTCGAATACTTCCTTCACCAGCCCCATGCCGCGGTGGTAATGGAACTCGTCCCCGTCGCTCACGCAGATGCCTGCGCTCTCTTCCCCGCGGTGCTGTAAGGCATGCAGCCCGTAGTAAGAGAGGGACGAAGCATCCGGATGTCCGTACACGCCGAATACGCCGCATTCTTCCTTCAATTTGTCGAAGAGGCCCTCCTTGCCGGCCCCTTCGTTATAATAGTCTCCGGTCCACAGCGTTTGAGGTGCTATTTCATGAGACATGGAATCGCATCCTCCCACACCTGACGCAGTCCTTCGACCGATTCGTTCAAAGCCGGCGCGTCGTTAATCTCGACCACCAGGCTTTCTCCGCCCACAGAGCCGATCCGGGTAACCGGAACGCCCTGCTCGGTCAGATAAGCTTGCAGCCGATCCGCTTGTTCCTTCGCCGCGGAGAGCAGAATGCGCGATTGCGATTCACTGAAGAGCGCCAGATCATGGCGGAGCTCCGAGCTGAGCGTAACATGGGCGCCCAGCGAGCCGCTGATGCAGGACTCGGCCAAGGCCACCGCCAGGCCGCCTTCCGACAGGTCATGCGCGGATTGTACCAAGCCGCTTTGGATGGCGCCAAGAACGCCTGCAAGCAGCTTTTTCTCGGTATCCAAATCCAGCTGTGGCGGACGTCCTTCCGTTACGCCATGAACGGCATATTGGAACTCGCTGCCGCCAAGCTCGGCTTTCGTGTGTCCGAGCAGGAAGATCGCGTCGCCTTCCTGTTTGAAGCCTTGCGTCGTAATGTGGTCCGTATCATGCAGCAGGCCGACCATGCCGACAACCGGTGTCGGATAGATCGCACCGCTCGCATTTTCATTGTACAAGCTGACATTGCCGCCGATGACCGGCGTATCCAGCTCACGGCAAGCTTCCGCCATGCCGTCCACAGCCCGTTCCATCTGCCAGAAAATATCCGGCTTCTCCGGACTGCCGAAGTTCAGGTTGTCCGTAATCGCCAGCGGCTCGGCGCCGGTGCACACGATGTTACGCGCCGCTTCGCTGACAGCGATCTTGCCGCCAACCTCCGGATCGAGATATACATAACGTCCGTTGCAGTCCGTCGTCATCGCAAGGCCTTTGCGCGTGCCGTGAATGGTGATCACGGCCGCGTCCGAACCCGGACGTACCGCCGTACTGGTGCGGACCATATGGTCGTATTGATTGTACACCCATGCTTTGCTTGCCACGGTAGGGGAAGCGAGCACTGTTTTCAAAGCGCCACCCAAATCCTTCACTTCTTCGTAGCGCTCGGTGTCCACGTTTTCGTTCTCCACGTAATAAGCCGGAACGCTCGAAGGCTTCTCGTACACAGGGCATTCGTCCACAAGCGCCTGTACCGGCATGTCGCCAACCAGATCGCCATGATGGAACAGCTTCAGGCGGCCATCGTCGGTTACTTTGCCGACTTTGGCGCAGATGACGCCCCAGCGTTCGAAGATTTCCATCGCCTGGGCTTCATCCTTCGGCTCCACGACGAACAGCATGCGCTCCTGCGATTCGGACAGCATCATTTCATATGGCGTCATGCCTTCTTCACGCTGCGGAACCTGGTCGAGGTACAACTCGAGGCCGTTGCCTGCTTTGCTTGCCATCTCGGCGCTGGAGCAGGTCAGACCCGCTGCGCCCATGTCCTGAATGCCCAGCACGATGCCGGAATCGATCAGCTCGAGGCAGGATTCCATGACGAGCTTCTCCATGAACGGATCGCCGACCTGCACGGCGGTCTTCTTCGCTTCGGACTCTTCGCTCAGCTCGACGGATGCAAAGGTCGCGCCGTGAATGCCGTCGCGTCCGGTCGGAGGACCGACGTAGAATACCGGATTGCCGACGCCTTTCGCGACGCCGCGCTGGATTTTATCATGATCGATGAGGCCGACGCACATGGCATTTACCAGCGGATTGCCGTCATAGCTGTTGTCGAACATCACTTCACCCGCGACGGTCGGAATGCCGATGCAGTTGCCGTAACCCGCAATCCCCGATACGACATGCTCGAACAGATATTTCACGCGGTCGCTCTCCAGCTTGCCGAAGCGAAGCGAGTTGAGCAGGGCTACCGGTCTTGCGCCCATGGAGAAAATATCGCGGATAATGCCGCCGACCCCAGTCGCGGCGCCTTGATAAGGCTCGACCGCCGAAGGGTGGTTATGGCTCTCGATTTTGAACACGACGGCCTGATTGTCGCCGATATCGACGATACCCGCGCCTTCGCCGGGACCCATCAGAACGCGCGGTCCGCTGGTCGGGAAGCGGCGCAGCAGCGGCTTCGAGTTTTTGTACGCGCAGTGCTCGGACCACATCACGCTGAAGACGCCGATTTCTGTATAGTTAGGCTGACGTCCCAAGAATGAACAGATCAGCTCATATTCGCTATCGGACACACCAAACTGCTGATAAATTTTCTGCTCCGCAATCTGCTCTGCGGTCGGTTCCTTAGCGGACACTTGCTGTGCCATGGGTATCCCTCCAAGCCTTCAGGATTGATGTAAACATGCGTTTTCCGTCTGCCGAGCCCAGGAGCTCGCTGACAGCCCGCTCCGGATGCGGCATCATGCCGACGACATTGCCCTGTTCATTCGAGATCCCGGCAATATCGGCCAGCGATCCGTTCGGGTTGTCCTTGTATGTGAAAATAATCTGATTGTTCTGCTGAAGCTGCTTCAGCGTTGCTTCGTCACAGTAGTAGTTGCCTTCGCCATGCGCGATCGGAATGATGATTTCTTCGTTCTCGGCAAAATCATGGGTGAACGGTGTTTGGTTATTCACGACGTTAAGCACTGTATCATGGCAGCGGAACTTCATGGACGTATTGCGCAAGAGCGCTCCGGGCAGCAGGCCCGCTTCCGTCAAAATCTGAAATCCGTTGCAGATGCCGAGGATGTACTTGCCTTGCTCCGCGGCCTTGGCCACTTCGTTCATGACTGGCGCAAACCGGGAAATCGCCCCGCAGCGCAAATAGTCGCCGTATGAAAATCCGCCTGGAACCAGAATGCAGTCATATGCGGAAAGATCGGTAGCGGTATGCCACACGTAATCGACAGGCTCTCCAACTTCTTCCACCGCTTTGTAGCAGTCGATATCACAGTTGGAGCCGGGAAAGACGAGAACTGCAAATTTCATGGATGTTAGCCCTCCAATTCGTAACGGTAATCCTCAACCACCGTGTTTGCCAAAAGCTTTTCGCACATCGCTTTGAGCTGGCGCTCGGCCTCTTCACGGTTATCCGTGTTTAGGCTCAGCTCCATGTATTTCCCGATGCGGACACTTTCCACTTCCTGAAAACCCATCGAATGCAGTGCCCCCTGCACCGCAACGCCTTGCGGATCGAGAACGCCTTGCTTGATTGTGACATAGACCGTAGCTTTCAACATATTCCTCTGGTTCCTCCTCAGGTTAGATAGAATGAGCATAAAATATAGTTTGGATAAGTTCTAAAACACATGCTATGAGGACGTAGCTATAAAAAAGATTTTGTGAGCCTGTCATCACTGCGCATGCGGATTATTCTTACGATCGCTGTTGTCCTCGAATCTCTTTTAATTTTATCCTCAAAGGTTGAGATCCGATGACAAAGGCGAACGCTACGCTTCTTCAGAATAAATCCGCCTGCTCCGTTGAAGTAGATTACTTCTACAGTTCATTTCTGCTTAACCTGTTCTTTCTTTATAGCTTTTTTAGTTTCAGTCCCCTATGCTGCTTTTGACACTTACTAGGCACATTGGAATATTCCATTCTGAATCGCTGAAACTGATTTACAAATCTCAGTAACCTTACGACATCCCTTAAGCCTGCTCGGTCAATCGGCGATAAATATCCATGTACCGCCGGGTCGTTTCCTCCACCACTTCATCGGGCAGCGGATCCGGCTGGCTGTTCTTGTCCCAGGTCGTGGAGGCCAGGTACGTGCGTACCGGCTCCTTATCCATGCTGTCGATCTCGATGTCCAGCGCGTAATTCTCCTTGGCCCAGAACCGGGAAGCGTCCGGCGTGAAGATTTCATCAATGAGAATCACTTTGCCGTCCAGGATGCCGAATTCGAACTTGCAATCTGCCAGTATGATGCCGCGCTCCGCACAGTAATCACGGGCGAAGCCGTACAGCTTCAGGCTCTTTTCCTGCAGCTCCAGCGCGAGCTCCCCGCCGATCAGCTGCATCATCCGCTCCATCGAAATGTCTTCGTCATGTCCGACGTCGTTTTTCGCGGCGGGCGTGAAGATCGGCTCCGGAAATGCCTCGTTCTTGCGCATGCCCTCCGGAAGCTTGATCCCGTTGATCTCGCCGGAGGCCTGATACTGCCTCCAGCCGCCACCGGTGATATAACCCCGGACCACGCATTCCATGTCGATGCGCTCGGCTTTGCGGACGACCATGATCCGGTCTTTGAGCAGCGCTTTATCCTTCGCGATATCCCCGAGTAGCTCCACATCGGTGTGAACGACGTGGTTGGCCATCAGGTCCGCTGTTTGTTCAAACCAGAACGCGCTGAGCCGGTTCAGCACATTCCCTTTTTCCGGAACGGCCGGGTCCAGCACATAATCAAAAGCAGAAATCCGGTCTGTGACAACGACCAGCATATGTTCTCCCAAATCATACAGCTCACGTACCTTGCCTTTGTAAAGCAGCGGCGCGGCAACAAGTTCCACAGCAGTGGATACGGCCGGTGATGTCATGTGAATCCTCCCCATTTTTCTTCGTCCTCAGTCCCAAATCACTCTATCCATCCGAAAGCGATCCTTAGTTAGATCAGGCCCAGCTTTTTGAAAATGGTATCGACATGCTTCAGGTGCCAGGTTGGATTGAAGGCATCTTCAATGTCTTCCGCGCTGAGCACGCTCGTAATTTCCGGCGTCGATTCCACGATATCGCGGAATTGGCGCTGTTCTTCCCAAGCCTGCATCGCGCGCGGCTGCACGGTATCATACGCTTGCTCGCGGCTGAAGCCCTTGTCGATCAGTTTGGTCAACAAACGTCCGGAGAACGGTACGCCGTAAGTGCGGCTCATGTTGCGTTTCATGTTTTCCGGGAAAACGGTCAGGTTTTTGACGATGTTGCCGAAACGGTTCAGCATGTAGTTCAGCAGCATGGTCGCATCCGGCAGAATAATCCGTTCCACGGAGGAATGCGAGATGTCGCGTTCATGCCAGAGCGCCACGTCCTCATATGCGGTTACCATATGTCCGCGGATCACGCGCGAAAGACCGGAGATGTTCTCGCAGCCGATCGGATTGCGTTTATGCGGCATCGCCGACGAGCCCTTCTGACCCTTGGCAAAAGCTTCTTCCACCTCGCGCACTTCGCTCTTTTGCAGGGCGCGGATTTCCGTCGCGAATTTGTCGAGGGAGGTCGCGATCAGCGCAAGCGTCGCCATATACTCGGCATGGCGGTCACGCTGCAGCGTTTGCGTCGAGATCGGCGCCGGGCTGGTGCCGAGCTTTTTGCATACGAATTCCTCCACGAACGGATCGATATTCGCATAGGTACCGACGGCACCGGAGATTTTACCGAATTCCACGCCTTTGGCCGCGTGGCGGAAACGCTCCAGATTCCGCTTCATTTCCTCATACCACAAAGCCATTTTGAGTCCGAACGTCGTCGGCTCGGCATGCACGCCATGCGTGCGGCCCATCATTGGCGTATCTTTGTAAGCAATCGCCTTGTCCTTCAAAATATCAATGAAACGGATCAAATCCGCTTCAATAATTTCATTGGCTTGACGAAGCAGGTATCCAAGAGCCGTGTCCACGACGTCAGTTGAAGTCAGGCCGTAATGCACCCATTTGCGCTCCGCCCCCAAGCTTTCGGATACGGTGCGCGTAAAGGCGATGACGTCATGACGCGTTTCCTGCTCGATTTCATAGATGCGGTCAATGTTGAATGTAGCGTTCTCACGAAGCAGCTTGGTGTCTTCCTTCGGAATGACTCCCAGCTCCGCCCATGCCTCGCATGCGCAAAGTTCCACTTCTAGCCAAGCCTTAAACTTGTTTTCCTCGGTCCAGATGGCCCGCATTTCCGGTCTGCTGTAACGTTCGATCATGGGTTATCCTTGCCTCCAAATTTGAGTTTGTTCGATCCAGTCCAGCGCATGCTGAACATCCTTGCATAACAGATTGATATGGCCCATTTTGCGGCCGGTCTTGCTTTCATTCTTTCCATATAAATGGAGCTTAGGCACAATGCCGTATTCATCAAGGGCGTGATCCCTCATGCCCGTACGCTTCACAACTTCTTCCAAATGCTGTCCCAGCACGTTCACCATCACAACGGGACTCAGCAGCGTCGTATCCCCGAGCGGAAGATTGCAAATCGCCCGCAGATGCTGTTCAAACTGCGACGTTGCGCAGGCCTCCATCGTGTAATGTCCGGAATTATGCGGCCGTGGAGCCACTTCGTTAACGTACAGCTCTCCGTTCTTAGCCACGAACATTTCCACGGCCAGCAGGCCGGCCACATCCAGGCTTTCCGCCAGCTTTTCCGCCAGCTTCCGCGCTTCACGCTGTATACGATCATCTATTCTTGCCGGCACGATCGACAAATGAAGAATCCCGTCCACATGGACGTTTTCCGACACGTGGAAGCTCTTCACTTCCCCTTGGGGACTGCGCGCGGCAATCACGGAAACTTCGGCTGCAAAAGCAATGAACTTCTCGAGCACCAGCTCTCTACCGGAAGCGGCAAGCTCCTGATAGGCCTTCTCCAGCTCATCCGCTGAACGAATAACCGCTTGTCCTTTGCCGTCATAACCGCCGGTTGCCGTCTTCAGCACGCACGGAAGGCCGAGCTCCTCAGCCGCTTGCAGCAGGCTGTGTAAATCCGTGATTTCGCGGTATGGAGCTACCGGCACCCCGGCGGCTTCAATCGCCCGCTTCTCCCGCAGTCGATGCTGCGTCGTGTAGAGCAGCGCGCTTCCCTGCGGCACGTACGATTCCGCTTCGAGCAGAGCGGCTACGCCCGCGTCTACATTTTCGAATTCATACGTAATGACATCCGAGGCCAGCGCCAGATTCCGTGCCGCGGCTTCGTCGCCGTAAGAGGCTTCGATCTGCGGAGCAACCTGTCCGCACGGCGCCGATGGCGTCGGGTCCAGCGTAATGAAGCGGTAACCCATGGCCGTTCCGGAGAGCGCCATCATCCGTCCGAGCTGTCCTCCGCCCAATACGCCGATTGTTGAGCCCGGAAGGAGTGTTTTCACCTGGTTTTGCTGTCTGCTTGCCTGTTCCTTCATCATAATGTCTCACTGCTTTCCAACACTTCATTGCGGATATGATCCCGCCGTGCCTGGACCCGGTTTTGAATGACCGAATCCGTCGCCCCGAGAATTTGTGCGGCCAGCAGGCCCGCGTTCGTGGCTCCCGCCTGGCCGATGGCCACCGTAGCCACAGGAATGCCGCCCGGCATCTGCACGATCGAAAGCAGGGAATCCAGCCCGTTCAGCGCCTTCGTCTGCACCGGCACGCCGATCACCGGCAGCACCGTCTTGGCGGCCACCATTCCCGGCAAATGCGCGGCTCCACCCGCACCCGCGATGATGACTTTAATGCCCCGCTCTGCCGCTTCTTCCGCAAAGGTAAACATCAAATCCGGCGTGCGATGCGCGGAGACGACCTTTTTCTCGTATGGAATATTCAGTTCATCGAGCACCTTGCAAGCGTGCTGCATCGTTTCCCAATCCGATTTGCTGCCCATGATGACAGCGACCGATGCTGACATGTTCTCTACCTGCTTTCCTGTTGGTTTTTTAAGAGCTATTTTTCTATTCAAGCCGAAAATAAGACCAAAAAGCCCGGTCCCAAGAAACTAAATTCAGGATACCGGACCATGTCAGGAATACATTTGACGCGCCACTCGAGCGATAAAGGCAGACGCCAAGGCGAAAGAGGCAGCTTGGCCTCCCTTGCGGCATTCCCTCGTAGTCCGGAAATTTACGGTCTCCGGGTAGAAACTTCCGGGCCTTATCCCCGGCATTATACGAGCCATTTTCAATTATAAAATAATGTCGATCGGCGTTCTCTCAAAGAAGTCAGACCGCTCAACGATGTTGATGATCAGGGTCTTCCCGTCTGAAGGCCTCACATCTACCAGTTTAACAATCCCCTACATCACATGTCAACTCAAACACGAACATTTAACACACCTATAATATTAATGTTCGTTTTTTAAGCTTATCCAGCCTAAAAAGCAAGCCAGTATACCTGGAAACCCCGGCACACTGGCTTACATTTTTAATTTTAGATTACTTAATCACAAGAACAGGAATGCGGGAATGCTGCACTACGTTGTGGCTGACACTGCCGAGAACGAATTCACGGATTCCACCGAGGCCGCGGCTGCCGATCACGATAACATCCGAGCCGTTATCCTTGGCGTATTTCAAAATAGTTTCCGCAGGCGCTCCCTGGATCATTTCGACGTTAAAGTTCACACCTTCATCCGCGAGACGCTTCTTCGCTTCGTCCACTGTCTGTTCCGCCAGATCATAAAAATCCTTGTTCACCGAAGCCGGAATCGGAGCCAGTCCTTCACCGATAAAAACACGCGGAAAGTCAAACGCATGCAGAACCTGAATGGACGAACCCGGAGTCGCTTTGGACAACTCGATCGCGCGGTCAAGAGCTTTGTTGGAAGCTTTGGAACCATCATAAGCCAGAAGAATTTTGGAGAATAACATGTGAACCCACCTCTTCTTTCTCTGTTTTGTTGAATTGCCTTGTATGAGACGATTTAACCTTGAATCTGCCCCATCAAACAACCGGCGATGGGACCGCTTTAAGATGTATAATCGATAAAGCCTGCTCTAAAGCCAAACTAGCTTAAAAAATAGGCATACAGAACGGCATTCACAAACAACAGCAGAGGGATGCCTATCCGAAAGCTCAAATGCCGCGTCTTGTGGCGCTTGCGGTACATTGCAATCCACACGCCCAGCGAACCGCCCAGCGCCGCCAGCAAAAACAGCGTCTTCTCAGGAACGCGCTCGCGCCTGTTCCTTGCCCTCTTCTTATCCTCCGACATCACCAGGTAGCCCACTGCATTGATGAAAATAAACCATACCCAAAGGGCTGTTCTCACCGGGGAACCACCTCCGTTCTTACTGCCTACCTTCATTATAAGTCCGCATACTTCCGGAAACAATGTCAAAACTCAGAATATTTCAGTTTCTAAGTCAATAGGCGATATCTGTTCATTCCCGCTCTAATTTCCGTTCTTTTGTTCCATCGCGGCCTTCAGCAGCTCTCCGAGATTGGAAACCGCCGTGGATTCATCGCTGGAATACTGCTGAACCAGCTTGCGCGCTTCTTTCTTGTTCACATGCTTGCTGTCCTTGTTCAGCGTTTCGGTAATGCCGCATGGCAGGCACTGCACATACATGCCGGCTTTGCCTTCCTTAATCTCCATCTTTTTATGGCATTGCGGACAGCGGCGGTTTGACAGCCTCTTCTCGTCCGACCGGCGGTAGCCGCAATCGTCGCTTGGGCATATGAGCATTTTGCCGCGCTTGCCCTTCTTCTCGAGCAGCTTGGTGCCGCACTGCGGACAATGGCTGTTCGACACGTTATGAGGCTTGTAGTCCGCTGCACTGTTCTTCACCCCGGCTACCAGGTCCTTGGACATGCCGCGTATGCCTTGCAAAAACGGCTCAGGCTTGCCCTGCCCTCGGGCGATTTTCTCAAGCTCTGCCTCCCAGCGGGCGGTGAGCTCCGGCGTGCGCAGCTCCGGCGCCACCAGCTCGATCAGCTGCTTGCCTTTTCCCGTCGGATGCAAAAGATTCCCTTGCCGTTCAATGGTATCGGAATTGATCAGCTTCTCAATGATATCCGCGCGGGTGGCAGGCGTTCCGAGTCCATGCTTTTCCATCTGCGAAAGGAGGCTGGCCTCGGTGTAACGTTTCGGCGGCAGCGTTCTTCCGCTTTGAGCATGCACCCGCTGCACTTTGACGGAGTCGCCCTCGTGTAGCTCTGGCAGCAGGGACGAGCTGTCGTCTGTGTCTCCCTCGTTATCTTCGTCAGATAAATCATCCACGTCGGCACCGTACACTTCCCGCCAGCCTGCATCCTTGATCGTGGTCCCCTTGACATGCAGCTGCTCGCCCTCCACCTGAACGATGACGCTCACGTTGTCATAACGAGCCGGAGGATAGAACAAGCTAATGAAGCGGCGGACGATCAAGTCATAAAGCTTGCGCTCTTCCGTATTCAGCTGGTTCAGCAGCACCGTTTCTTCCGTCGGAATGATCGCATGGTGGTCGCTGACCTTCGAATCGTCAACAATACGCTTGGAGACGGGAAGATTTTTGCGCAGCAGCGGCCGCGCAAGGGTTGCGTATGGTCCGATAGCCACACTCTCCAGACGCTCTTTGAGCGTATGCACCATATCCGAGGTGAGGTAACGGCTGTCCGTACGCGGATAGGTCACCAGCTTGTACTGCTCATACAGACGCTGCAGCACATTGGAGGTCTGCTTCGCGGAAAAGCCGTATTTCCGGTTCGCATCCCGCTGAAGCTCAGTCAGATCATATGCCAGCGGATGCGGCTCAACCTTCTCCGATTTTTTGACCTGGCTGACTTTACCGTACTGGCCCTCCAGCTTTTTCTTCAGCGACTCGGCCGTCTGCCGCTCGAATATGCGCGCATCTCCGTTTTTCCCGCGCCAAGTGGCCGAGAAGTTCCCCAAATCCGCTTTGAGCGTGTCATATTCCTGCGAGCGGAAATTCACGATTTCGTTCTCCCGGTCCATGATCATTCCAAGCGTCGGCGTTTGTACGCGTCCTGCGGACAGCTGTGCTCCGAATTTAACGGTCAGCGCCCGCGTCACGTTCAGACCGATCATCCAGTCCGCTTCGGCCCGGCAGCGAGCAGATTCATACAGACGGTCGAACTGATTGCCCGGACGGAGCGACGCGAAGCCTTCCTTGATCGCTTTATCGGTCTGGGACGAAATCCACAGGCGCTGGAACGGCTTGTTCCAGTGGGCCATTTTCATGATCCAGCGGGCCAAAAGCTCGCCTTCCCGCGCCGCATCGGTGGCAATGATCAGCTTGTTGACGTCTTGGCGTTTGGACAGCGAATGCACGACTCTGAACTGCTGCCCGGTTTCCCGGAGCATCTTCAGCTTCATCGTTTGCGGCAAAATCGGCAGATCCTCCAAATTCCATGTCGCGTACTTATGATCGTAATCCTCCGGCTCGGCCAGGCCGACCAAATGTCCCAGTGCCCAGGTCACAATATATTGAGGGCCTTCAAAATATCCCTTATGCTTTTCCCTGCTTCCCATAACCCGCGCAATTTCGCGAGCCACGGATGGTTTTTCGGCTAATACGAGTGATTTCATAACGCTCCCCTTTCTATTGCCTCTATTATACCATCCCAAGACCTGAGGCATGAAATGTTCCGGCTGAGTTCATGAAAAATCCCCCATGCCGCGCGGATCGTACTCATACGGGGCAAGAGGGAATGTTTGAACGGAAACGCTTATGCTTGTGTTGGCTTACCGATGCGCACCTTATAATGAGGAATCCGTGGTTACTGCTCCTGTTTCGGAATTTCGTTCAGGCTGGGCGGCCGTTTGGAAGCCTTCTCCGGATGCACCGTCGTGATTTCTTCTTTTCTGCTGGCAAGGTTTTGCTGGTTGTTAATCTTCAGCGGTTTATGATGCGGCATGGTTATCCCTCCTTTTTTGTTATAAATCCCCTAATCAGAGACTTCTTATCCATTTGATAGTTCTTAATTCCTAATTAATGTTTAATTATGTAATCTATCTTTTAAATATGTGCAAAACAATAGATTATTTTGTCTATTTTTGCTAAATTAAAACTGAAGAACCCACGAATGCTCCTTGGGAAATGTCATAAATTGTAACTTTAGAACCAGTCGATTTGAGTAATTTCGTTGTCATCCCATACATAACAGTAGGCATTTCGTCGCATTTCTTCATCAGATCAGTCATAGGAGGCAAGGTTATGAAAAAAGCAACAAAGGAACGGCATTTCTCTTTGAAGTACAAAATGGCTTTATTCCTGATCCCGATCGTTATCGTCATTTTCATGGCGATTCTCCAGTTGAATATCACGACATTGAAAACGGGCTTGTCCCGCGATCTGGAGCATGAAATGGAAGGTGTCGGCAATATGACGGTCATGCAGCTGGATCTCGGGAAAATCACTTCCCTGGTGAATCAGCCGGGCAAAGATAGCCCCGAATTCGAGCAAGTCCAAGAACAATTGGATTTCATTAAAAAGGTGCAGGGAACTTTGGATTCCGCCTACATCTGGAGAATGAAGGACGGAAAGCCCTACTCCGTTGTTTATACCTCGGATCTGAATCATGCGGAAGTGGATTTCAGCAAGCCCGTAGACGGGCTATCGCCGGTCAATGTCAATGCGGGGCTTAAAGCTTATGAATCCGGCACTCGGCAAATCACTCCGATGTATAAGGACACTCTCGGTCAATGGCGAACGATTATGCTGCCAATCCGCAGTGAGGGGAAAGTGATCGCGGTACTCGGTATCGACTATTCCTACGAGTATATTACCGATGTGATCAATGCATCCCGAACGAAGCAAATTATCATCACGTTGGTCGGAATTGCGATTACAGGCATGATCATTTACCTGACGGTCCATCGTCTTCTGCTTCCGCTGCGCAGAGTGGTAAGCATGGCGAATTCGATCGCGGACGGCGATCTGAGAACCCAGGATTTCACGGCAACATCAAAGGATGAGATCGGGCAGCTGTACAACGCGATCAGCAAAATGAACGGTAATCTCCGCAGCCTTATCCACAATATCCAGGAACAATCGAAGCTCATGATAAGCTCCTCGGAGCAGCTGAGCATCGGCGCGTCGGAAACGGAAAGCTACTCGCTGTCTGTCACGAAGGATATTAACGAGGTCGCCGGTCAGACGGCCACCACGTCCAAAATCGCGGATGACACGGTCATCGTCCTGGAAGAAACGGCGCTTGGCATTCAGCGGATCGCCGAATCTACCTCGACAGCATCGGAAGAATCGAACCAAATGTCTGAGGACGCGGAATCCGGCCATCATGTGCTTTTGCAATTGACGAGCCAGATGGAAGCCATTAACCAATCGGTGGGCAACATCTCCGAGGTGCTGCAAAATCTGAATCTTCGCATCTCGGAAATCGGCAATTTCACCGATCTGATCACGGAAGTGTCACAGCAAACGAACCTGCTCTCGCTCAATGCGTCGATCGAGGCAGCACGCGCTGGCGAGCATGGGACCGGCTTCGCCGTAGTCGCGAGCGAAATCCGCAAGCTGGCGGAGAGCACCGGCAAATCCGCTGCAGGCATCAGCGAGCTGGTGGCACGCATCCAAAGCAGTACCCAAGATAGTGTTGCAGCAGCCGAGCATGGACAGCAGGAAGCCACTCGCGGCATGTCCTTGGCAGCCGAAGCCGGACAAGCATTCTCCCGCATTCTGGGCTCTACCAGCAACGTGGCGATGCAGATGCAGGAAATTTCCGCTTCCCTGCAGCAGATTTCCGCCTCCTCCGAAGAGGCTACCGCCTCCGTAACGGAGTTGAAATACGCGGCTGGAAGCATCGCCTCCACCTCCGGCCAAGTTTCCGATGCCGCAGGCAAGCAGCTGGATTTTATTCAGGAAATCAGCAAGTCCACGCAAGCTTTGAGTTCGGTGAGCCACAAGCTGCAGGAATTGATTATGGTGTTTAAAGTGTGACCGGAATTGCATAAGCAACAAAAAAAGCGTCGGAGCGGTAAGCTCCGGCGCTTTTTTACTGAACATGATGAACGTCTTGCGCTAAACCTGCACTGCCGCTTCCCCCGTCACGAGACTTGCTTCAAAATACACGCCGCCATCCGGCGCTTGGCCTTTGAAATAAATCATTCCATCTCGGATATCCGAACGATAGATCTCCATTTCTTGGCCGGCTAGCGCCTCATGCTGATACGTAATTTTAAATGACTCAATCTGAAGCTCGTCGAGCTCATCCCTAAGGAGCGCATCCATACATAGATCGGCATAGCGGGAATTGTTGAGATGACCGTTCGCGTCGATGCCGCTGTAGCGGACAACGGTATGGTACGCCGGATGCAATTGCACATCTTCGGGGATTCTGATTTTGTCCGGCGCTTCTCCCGCAGAGTCGTCGGCTTTGATGGGTACCTCAAACGTAAATGCGGAAGGACGCAGCACCTTTCTTTTCTGGATATCCACAAGCGCCCAAATGCTGCAGGCTTCCGCAACGATCTCGCCGCGCTTGTCCGTCATCCGGAAATCGCGCTGCCACAAGGCACCTTTCGGTCCTTTGTTCCAGGTAGTCATCGAGATATTCTCCAGTGCTTTCGGGATCCGCTTGAAACGAATCTCCATCGTAATCAGCATCCATCCCATGTTCAAAGCAATCATCTGGTCTCTTGTCGCACCAAGGCGCTCCAGATCGGCATCTGCCGTGCGCTGCATCAGAGCCAGCAGGACCGAGAGCCGCGCTTCCGATTTATAATCAATGTCGTTGGAATGAATGAGATAGTTTTCTGTCCATTTGATTTCCATATGTGCGTTCACTCTCCTGTAACTAAATCATACCCTTCCCGAGCATCAAATGCCAGATCATGCCTTGAAGCGGAGTACATATACAATAATCGGCTTAACCCTACATCCATTAGTGAAAACGCTATCAAATTATGGTAATCTGAATCCAATCTTTATAATCTAATAAGCCTCGAAAGGTGAAGAAAACATGAATCTATGGCCTCTTCAAAAAGCATGGTACCGATCATTCCAGTCCGCGCGAAGGATATACATCAAAACCCTGCATTTCCCCGCGCCGGAAATCCTCTCCGGCGAAAGCAGCATCGGCCGATTGCCGCAGCTGCTCAAAAAGTATCAGGTGCATCACGTGCTGATCGTAACCGATCAAGGCATAAGCAGGCTCGGTCTGATGGACGATCTATTGTGCGCGCTGAAAGAGCAAGGTATTCATTATTCGGTGTATGATCAGGTTCTTCCCAATCCGACGGTAGAAAATATCGAAGAGGCTCTACAGCTTTATGGTCAACAGCGATGCGAAGGCGTTATCGGCTTTGGCGGCGGTTCACCGATGGATTGCGCTAAACTGGTCGCCGCACGTGCAGCAAATCCGAGCCAATCGATTAAACATATGCGCGGCGAACTTAGAATCAAAAACAAACCGGCTCCGATTTTTGCTGTCCCGACCACCGCAGGCACTGGCTCCGAAGTCACTATCGCCGCAGTCGTAAAGGATGCCGCAACCCATGAAAAATATGCAATTACCGATTTAAAGCTCATGCCGCTCGGAGCGGTACTCGATCCGGCTCTTTCGTCGGGGTTACCTGCCCATATTACAGCAGCTACGGGTATGGACGCACTGACGCATGCCGTGGAGGCTTATATCGGGCGAAACGGAACGGAATTTACCAATGAAAAAGCACGGAGAGCAGTCCGGCTAATTTTCGAACATCTGCCAACCGCTTATTGTAACGGATCTAATATGCAAGCAAGGACGAACATGCTGCAGGCAGCCAATGACGCAGGAGCCGCTTTTACCAGAGCCTATGTCGGTTATGTCCATGCCATCGCCCATCAACTGGGCGGAGTGTATGATGTTCCGCACGGTTTGGCTAACGCGATATTGCTGCCCTATGTACTTGAATATTACGGAAATGCTGCGGTACCCAAGCTTGCCGAGCTGGCCATTGCAGGAGGAATCGGAACAGCCAAGGAACCCAATGCTGCACTCGCAGCCCATTTTATCGAACATGTCAGACATTTGAACAAAAATATGAATATACCCAGCAAAGTAAAGGAACTTCGTGAGCAAGATATTCCTCTCATCGCACAGCGTGCCATGCAGGAAGGCAATCCGGTATATCCGGTGCCGAAAATCATGAGCATCCATGAATGCAAAAACCTACTAAAGAAGCTTCTTCAATAAGTTATCCTCATGTTTATAACTGACTCGGGCACGGTCCGGTCAGTTATTTTTGTAATAAAACTGTGTATGATGGGGATGAATTTGTGAATTTGTGGAGAACTTTTTGTAAGATCCTCTAAAATTACAATTTTCGATTGATTTCTCTGTGCACAAGTCCTTTTTTTCGAAGAGACAAGAGACGAGGTTGTGGATGAAATAATATAAGGACAAATCTATCCACAGAAGGGAATAAAAAAACCACCATCGATTATTCATCAAT